>CAVYMH010000001.1:0-233735 GCA_963769645.1 uncultured Actinomycetes bacterium
CGAGCATCGAGTGGATCCTGCAGGGTGCGGCGCCGATGCCACCGAGCCTCGTCGAGCGCTGGATCGAGCTGATCGGTGCCGAACGGATCCTGATGGCCTACGGCATGACCGAGGCCCTCGGGATCACCGCGCTGCGCGGCGACGAGTGGCTGGCGGCATCGGGGCAGCGTGGGCCTCCCGCAACGCGGCACCGTGGTGCGCATCCTCGGACCCGACGGCGCGGAGCTCCCGATCGGTGAGACCGGCGACATCTTCATGCAGGCACCGGCGTACGGCGGATCGACCTACCTCGGCGCCGGTGCGCTCGACGTCAACACCGACGGGCTGGCGACCGTCGGCGACATGGGCCACCTCGACGAGGACGGCTACCTGTACCTCGCCGACCGACGGGTCGACCTGATCCTCAGCGGCGGGGCCAACGTGTTCCCGGCCGAGGTCGAGGCGGCCTTGATCGACCATCCGGCGGTCGCCGATGTCGTCGTCATCGGGTTGCGCGACCCGGAGTGGGGCCAACGGGTGCACGCGATCATCGAGCCGAAGGAGGGTGCTGGCGCCGCCGTCGTTCGACGACGTGGTGGCGTTCGCCAAGTCGCGCCTCGCCGCGTACAAGGTGCCCGAAGTCGGTCGAGATCGTCGACGTCATCCCCCGCAGCGCCGCCACCAAGGTCAACCGCGGCGCCCTCGTCGCCGAACGCGAACCCTGACGCGCAACCTGGTGCCTCGTCAGATCGCCAGGCGAGCGAAGCCGGGCAACTGGTGCTGGCACGAGTCGGCGGTCAGGTGGCGAAGGCCGGGAGCACCTCGTGTTCGAACAGCTTCAGACTCTGCCAGGCGAGCTCGGGCGGGATGCCGCCGCACATCGGGTGGAAGATCTGGAACGGCGAACGGTGCAGCCCTCATCTCGACGACGAACTCGTTCGGGCGTCACGATCCGGTGCGTGCCCCGCTGCCGGAGCTCGTCGATGTCTGCGGCGACGTGGAACGGCGCATCGACACCGGATTGCTCGTGCCATGCGCCGTAGGCGTTCGTCTCGTGGAGGAAGTACGGCCCGAGCTCGTCCCAGCCGCGCTCGACGTCGTCGTGCAGGGCGAGGATGTAGTTCGCGCCGACGATCGACGCGCCGGGATCGGCGCCGCCGAGCACGCTGCACCTCGTCGCGGTAGAACTCCCACACCTCGGCTGACACCGGGATGAAGCCGGCTCCGATCCGAGCAGCGCGGCGGGCCGCCACCTCGCTGCTGCCACCGAGCATCAGCCCGGGGCCGCCCGGGCGGTGCGGGGCGGGCGTGACCGGCACCTCGCGGCCACGGAACTCGAACGGCTCGCCGGTGAACGCCGCTCGCAGCGTCGCCATCGTCTCGGTCAGCCGAGCGGCCCGCTCGGACGACTGCACGCCGTACATCTCGAACTCGCTCGGCACGTACCCCGAACCGAGGACGAGATCGACGCGGCCCCGGCTGATGTTGTCGAGCACGACCAGGTCTTCGGCCAGCCGGATCGGGTCGTAGAACGACGTGATCAGCGCGGCGACCATGAACCGGACGTTCGTCGTGCGGGCCGCCATCGCCGACAGCATCATCAGCGGGCTCGGCAGGTAGCCGTCGTCGGATCCGTGGTGCTCCGACACGGCGATCGTCACGCAGCCGAGCGCTGTCGGCCCACTCGACCATGTCGAGCGCCGCCGAGTAGCGGTCGGCCATCGACACGCCGCCGAGCTCGGGATTGCGGAAGTCGAAGCGGAGTCCGAAGAACATGCCGAACAGTACCGCTGCCACCAGGCGTGCACGGAAATATGGTTCTCCCAGCCGGATATGGCAATCTGTCGTCAGGCACGAGCTGAGTGGGGACGACGGCCACGTCGGGCCGACGACGAGATGGCGGACTGGCGAGAGCGGCGGATCAGGACATGACGCGCGGGGAAGCAAGAGGGTCGTCGTGGTCGGCGCCTCGACGGGGCTCGGACGCTGCATCAGCATCGGCTTCGCAGCGCGGGGCGAGCGGTCGCGCTGATCGCTCGCCGCCTCGACAAGCTCGAGGAAGCGGCGAAGGAAGCCGGCCACGACGCCATCGCCTTCGAGTGCGACGCGGTCGATCGGCAGGCGAGCAAGGCCGCGCTCGACGATGCCGGCCGAGCAGATGGGCGGCATCGACACCGTCATCTACACGGCCGCGGTCGGCCCGATCGTCCGGGTGTCCGACGCGACGCCCGGAGCAGTGGCTGTCGACGTTCTCGACCAACGTGATCGGTGCCAACAACGTCACCCAGGCGTCGCTCCCCCACCTAAGCAAGTCGGTCGGCAACGTGATCTACATGTCGACGACCGGCGCGTCGTACACCGCGCCGTGGGTCGGCCTCGGCGTCTACCAGGTCACCAAGGCGGCGCTGAACCGCCTCGTCGATCATTGGCGGGTCGAGCAGCCCGGTATCAACTTCACCGTGGTGACGATCGGCGAGTGCGGCGGGGGTCAGGGGATCGCCAGACGCAGTTCAACGTCGACTGGGACATGGAGCTGGTGGGCGAGATCGCCGGCGACTGGTTCGACCGCAAGCTGATGAGCGGCGCGTTCATCGACATCGAGCACCTCATCGACCAGTTCCATGCGCTGGTCACCGTGGGTTTGTCGCTGCAGGTTCCGTCGATGGTGATCATCCCGCGGCCGCCGGTACCGGACGCCGGAGGCGTCGCGCCGACCGACTTCAGCGAGATGGAGCAACAGCTCGGCTGAGCGCGACCCTCGCGCGGACCCGGTTCGCGCGGGACGGTCCGGCGACGAGGTCAGGCGTCGGCGCGCTGGAGGATGACGGCGCTCGACGGCGTGCCGCCACCGGTGGCGACGACTGCGGTCTTGGCCGCCGCGACCTGGCGCTCGCCGGCATGGTGGCGGAGCTGCGTCACGGCTTCGTAGAAGAAGCCCATGCCGTGGGTGCGGCCCTCGGACAGCTGGCCGCCGTGCGGGTTCAGCGGCAGCGCACCGTCGAGGGCGATCGTGCGGCCACCGTCGATCCAGTCCTGCGCCTCACCGAACCCGCAGAAGCCGAGCGCCTCGATCCACGTGATGCAGTTGAACGTGAAGCCGTCGTAGAGCAGGGCGACGTCGACGTCGTCGGGCGTCAGCGACGTGCGCGTCCACAGGTGCGTCGACGGTCCGATGACCTGCGGCTCGTGCGTGACGCGTGTCCTGATCCCACGACAGCCGCTCGGTGATCTGCGTGCCGGCGGCTTCGATCCGGATCGCCGGATGCGGCAGATCGTCGGCGACGTCGACGGCGCTGACGATCACGGCCATCGCTCCGTCGCACGGAACGTCGCAGTCGTACAGACCGAACGGTGTGGTGACCATCCGGGCGTCGAAGTAGTCGTCGAGCGTCAACGGGTCGCGGTAGATCGCGTTCGGGTTCAGGCCGGCGTTGCGCCGGGCGTTGACGGCGACGTGGCCGAACAGCTCACGCGTCGCTCCGTACCGGTGCAGGTACTGCGACGCGTTCATACCGATCCAGTTGGCGGCGCTCGTCGCCCCGAACGGCATCCGCCACTGCATGTCGCCGAGCGGCCGACCGGGCATTCCGCCGAGCTGCAACTGCCCGGCGGTGGTCTGCCACACCGTGCGGAAGCACAGCACGTGACGGCACAGACCGTTGGCGATCGCCATCATCGCGTTGAGGATCGACCCGCCGGGGCCCGGCACGTCGGGACCGCCGCAGATCCACGTCGGCTTCAGCCGCAGCGCCTCCTCGACGGCCGTGATGCCACCTTCGCTGAAGCCGATCTCGTAGCCACCCCGCCGGGATAGGTGGCGATGCCGTCGATGTCGGCGGGCGTCAGCCCGGCATCGGCGATCGCCGCGAGGCTGGCATCGACGGCGAGCGACAGCGGGTCGCGCATCAGCCGCCGGCCGAGGTCGGAACGGCCGATGCCGGAGATCACCGACCGGTGCTCGTACCGCTCGTCGGTCAGCGGTGCACGCACGGTCGGACGCAGCGGCTCGGCGACCCGGTCGACCGGATCGGTCGCACCGGTCGGCTCGAACAGCGGGATCCAGACGTCCGTCGTTCTGCTCGAAGCGGACCTGCACCTCCATGCCGATGTGGACGTCGTCGGGATCGCCGCCGACGATGTTCGTCGTCAGGTGGATCGACGGGTCGTCGGCGAGGGCGACGTTGGCGATCACGTACGGCGGCGCGAAGTCGGGCAGCCACTGCTGATGGTTGACGGTGACGCCGATCACGGTGGCCCGCCCGGACATCGCCCGCGGCGACGATGCCGACACTCCGACACGCCGGGCACACCGGCGACGGCGGATGGACGAGCGTGTCGCAGTCGTCGCAGCCCTGGATGCGGAGCTGACCGTCGGCACCCGATGTCCAGAACCAGCCGTTCCACGGCAGCAGCTTCGGCAGCGGCCGCGTCGCCGCTCATCAGTACCGGCCGGTGAGGAAGTCTGGCGGTGCCCTTCGCCGCCGGGTACGAGTTGGTGATCCCGCTGCTGAAGTACCCCTGATCGCTCGTCAGCGTGATCCCGGTGATCGCTTTGGCGGCGTCGCTGCACAGGAACACGAGCGGGTACGCCTGGTCCTCCGGCGTCGACGCCTCGACACCGGTGTCCTCGCGGTAGTCGGAACCGAAGCCGAGCCACATCTCCTTGTTCGCCTGGGCGAGGGGCGTGTCGGTCGGGCCCGGGCATGATCGCGTTGATCCGCACGCCCTTCTTCAGCAGCGAGAGACGCTTGCGGGCCACGTACAAGCAGACCGCGAGCTTGCTCTGGAAGTAGTCGGCCTTGCCGTTGTCGATCGCCCACTGCGACGCCTCGTCCATGTCGTCGATGGCCAGGTACTCGCCGAGCCACTCCATGTTGTCGTCGCGCGCCCAGCCGGCACCGGCGGCCGAGGAGATGAACCCGATGGCGCTGCCGCGACCGAGCATCGCCGGCATCGAGCATCTGGTTGATCATGTGGCGGTGACCGAGGAAGTTGATCTTCTCGATGCCCGGCGTTCCATCGGCCACGCCGGCGCACGAGAACAACGCGTCGACGCGGCCGCCGCACTCGTCGACCGCGGCGTCGATCGAGGCCTTGTCGGCGAGGTTGACGGTGATCGCTCCGGCGATCCCGTCGATGTCCATCGGGGCGAAGTCCATGGCGACGACCTCGGCGCCGGCATCGACCAGCAGGCGGGCCGCGGCATTGCCCATGCCGGTGGCGGCACCGACGACCACGACGCGCTTGCCGTCGTAGCGGAACAGATCGAACAGGGACATGGTGGAACTCCTTGAGTGAGAAGTGACGTGGACGGGTGGCGTGATCGCGAGGTGCGGCGGCCGGCGCGTCGTCAGCACGACGGTCAGCTTGTCCCAGCCGCGAACGGTCGAGGTGTGCGAGCGCTCGGACCGGTCGTAGTCGATCGACCAGTCGGGGAACCGCTTCAGGATCTCGTCGAGCGCGACGCGACCTTCGAGCCGAGCGAGCGCGGCACCGAGGCAGAAGTGCAGCCCGTACCCGAACGACAGGTGATGGTCGATCTTGCGGTGGATGTCGTACTCCTCGGCGGTGTCGCCCCACTTGCGGTCGTCGTGGTTCGCCGCGCCGTTGACGAGCAGGATCGCGCTCCCTGCCGGGACCGTCTGGCCGTGGAACTCGACGTCCTCGGCGACGTACCGCGCCTGGATCGGGCGACGGCGCCTCGAAGCGCAGCAGTCTCCTCGATGGCGTTGGGGATCAGGTCGATGTTCGGCGCGCAGCTCGCGCCGCTGGTCGGGCCGTTCGGCGAGGGTGCGAACGGTATGGCCGATCAGCTTGGTCGTGGTCTCGTTGCCGGCGCCGCGAGCAGGCTGATGTAGCCGAGCACCTCTTCGCGGGTCAGCCGACGCGTGACGCCGGTGTGGTCCTCGAACTCGGCCAGCACGCAGCTGGGTCATCACGTCGTCGGAGGGATTCTCGATCCGCCAGTCGAGGTAGTCGCCGAAGTTGCCCTCGGCGCGAATTGTCGAAGTCCGTGAACGCCGAGCTGTAGTCGTCGGCCGAGTCGAGGTGGAGACCGCTGTCGGACTGGTCGCGGATCGCTTGCTGGTCCGCCTCGGGGATGCCGAGCAGCATGCCGATGACACGCATCGGCATCTTGGCGGCGAGCACCTCGATGACGTCGAACTCGGTCGGCCCCGTCGAGGGCGTCGAGCTCGACCTGGCAGTAGCGACGGACCTCGGGCTCGATGGCGTTCATCTTGCGCGGCGTGAACACCCGCGACATCAACCCCCGATACGCGGTGTGGCTGGGCGGGTCGTCGAAGATCACCATGCCGGGGGCATCTCGATGTTCGCCTTGATCAGCTCGAGGATCGTGCCGCGGCTCGAGATCAGGCGGCCATGATCCTTGAGCCCGCGCTCGACGTCGTCCCACCGGGTGACGCATAGAAGTCGTGCTTGTCGTTGTAGTACAGCGGCTGCTCGTCGCGCATCCGCTTCCACACCGGGTACGGATCGGCGTCGATGTCGAAGTCGTACGGGTCGTAGTAGATGTCGGCGATCTTCTTCTTCCAGGCGTCGCTCCGCTTCGAACCGTCGTATTGCTTGTTCGTGAGGACCTCGCAGCCGAAGCCCTGAGCCTGCGGCCGACGGCCTGGCCCGGCCGATCCGGCCGTGGCCGACGATCCCCACCGTCGCCCCGTGCAGGTCGCGGCCGAGCATCAGATCCGGCTCCCAGGTGGCCCACTCCCCCGCCTTCACGAACGCCTCGCCCTCGGCCAGGCGCCGGGGGCGATGCCGAGCATCAGCGCCAGCGCGAGATCGGCCGTGGACTCGGTCAGCACATCCCGGCGTGTTCCCCACCGGGGATCCCGCGGGCCGCGGCGGCCTCCACGTTCCACGTTGTCCACGCCCACGGCGTAGTTCGAGATCGCGCGCAGGCGCGGTGCGGCCTGGATCAGCTCGGCGTCGACCGGGTCGGTGAGCAGCGACAGGAGCCCCTCGACCTCCGGGGCGCGCGCCATCAGCTCCTCGCGGGGAGGCGGCAGGCGGCCTCGGGCCAGGACCTCCACGTCGTGCTCGGCGCGAAGCCGGTCGAGCGCGTCCCCCGGCAGCTTGCGGGTTACGAACACGCGTGCCTGGGCACCCATTGGGGGCGAGGAGCACTGGCAGGATCGAAAGCGTTCAGGAAGACGCAGGCGGGGTCTGCGCGGCTGGCGACGCGGGTAGCGCTCGTGGCAAACGAGCGCTCCGGCGCGAGTGACCCTGCGCTGTCAGGAGGGACTCGCGTCGTTCGGCGCCGAGGTGAGGCGGTTCGGCTATCGAGGGGGTGGGCGGCCGCCGTCGAGTCGGGGCGCCGAGCGCGTTGGTCGTTGCCGGCGGCGACGGCAGCATCGCGCCGGTGGCGGCGGCCGCGGGCCAGGCCGGGTCTGCCGCTGGGCGGTGGTGCCCGCCGGGACGGCGAACGACTTCGCGCGCAGGCTGGGGCTCCCCGATGAGCTCTCGGCCGCCTGCCGGCTCGCCGTGCGCGGCACGCGCACACGCGCGCTGGAGCTCGGGTGGATGAACGGCAAGCACACGTTCGTGAACGTGGCCAGCGCCGGGCTTGCCGCGCCGGCCGCCGAGAAGGCCAGGTCTTGGAAGGGCCGGCTGGGGCCGCTCGCCTACGCGGCGGGGGCGGTGTGGGGCCGGGGCGACGGCGAAGCCGCTCACCTGCCTCGTGGAGTGCGACGGCCGCGAGCTCCTGGCCGGCGAGGCGTGGCAGGTCACCGTGGCCGCGTCGGGCGCCTTCGGCGCCGGCGCGTCCGTGCCGGAGGCCGACCCGGGCGACGGCGCGCTCGAGGTGGTGGCCATCGAAGAACCTTTCCTCCAGGCTGGTCGCTCGTCACGCTCGCGTACCGGCTGCGCAGCGGAGACGCTCACGGACCACCCGCACGCATTCCATCGCCACTGCTCAGCGGCCAAGGTGGCGCAGGTGCCCGACACGACCAAGTTCAACGTCGACGGCGAGGTCGTGACCGCGGGCGACGTCGCGTCACGGCCGAGAAGGAGGCGTTCCGGCTGGTGGTCGGCTAAGACTGTGCGGATCCGCCCGCCCGGTCTCGCCGTCGCCGTCCTCGTTCTGCTCGCTCTCGCCCCGGCCGCGCAGGCCCAGGGCGGCGCCCGCCGCGCCTGACTTCAGCGAGCCCTGCCCGGCGCTCTACCCGGGCGACGAGGCGGGCAGGGAGCGCATCGCCCGCTGGATGGCGCGCGCGCGGCCGACCGCGGCCTCCCCCACGAGCTCCCGGTGATGGCCGGCATCACGCGCAAGAGCGGCCTGCGGAACATCCGGGGCGGCTCATACCACAGCTTCGGGATGCACGCGTCGCTGAACCGCGGCGAGTACCGCGGCTTCCCGAGGAACCCGGAGCTCCAGCTGCGCTGGTTCCTCGACGCCGCGGGAATCGTGAGGCAGCGCCGCGTGGCCGGGGCGCGCCGACCCGGCGGGCAGCTCCGGCGCGTGGGGCACCTGGATCGCGGACGTGGAGCGCCCCGCGGCCGAGAACCGCGACAACTACCAGCCCGCCTGGACGAGGCCCGGGGCCTGGTCGCGTAGCAATTAGTCGGGGTTGTTTTTTCTTGCTTGGCTCGTTCCTGTGCTCTCGACTGACCGAACGGCTCCCCGGACGCCCCACTCCGCCCTGGCCTGCTGAGGCTGGGCGGGCTCCTCCGGCCGTTCCCCCCGGCGCACCAGACAGAGGGTTGCGGGCCTTGCCCGCCCGCCCACATCGTCGGCACGGCCGAAGAGGCACACCACCTGCCGGGCCGGGCACCGACCGCGGCCACGCCCCCGCTGCCCCTTCCGGCCGCGAGCAGACGGCCGCAGTGCACCAGCCCTATACCTACCACCACGTGCAACGAGGAGCAGCGACATGCCGACCCCTTCTGGACGGCGATCGCCCAACAGCACACGGAACTTCAGTCGGCCGCCCGCCGACGACGTCATCCGCATCCTCAGCCACGACCGCAACCCGCCGGCCCCAACTGGGACGGCGCCGCAGGCGACGCCTACTTCGCAGGTTCCGGAGGCGACAGGACCGTCAACGCCGCCCTGCACACCGCCGGGCTGGACCACTATCTGGGCGGAGCTGTCGCTCTCTACGTCAAGGCGCCCCCGACGGGTCAGTGATCACCTACGTCGAGGGAGACATCTACCGAGGCGACCGCCGCACGACCCGAACAGCCAACCGGCCAACTGACCGCCCCGCCCCGCACGGCCCACCCCGCACGCCGGGGCGGGCCTGCTGCCGTACCCACCGCAGCCCGACGACCCGTGCCCCACCCCGACTCTGCCGCGTGGCCCGCATCGCCGCCAGCCTCCACGCGGCCGCTGCCCGCGCCGACACGCCATCCGGCGCTGCCTGTAACGGGCTGGTGCGGCGGGTGCCCGCCACGGAGGCGGCGACGTTGTGGCACTAGCCCTTGCCCGGGGGAGTGTCGGTGCTGCCAGGGACCCACGCGACCCGCCCCCAGCCGACGAGCCGTTGAAGGCCTAGCCGCCGCGCCCCCGTCAACTGGGCCTGGCCTGGCCTTGGCCCTGATGGGGAGTGACCCACAACCCTCCCCGAACCCCGCCTGCCCCCGCACTCCCGCCCCCACCGGGCGACCCGGACGACCGGGGGTGGTCGCCGGACAGTCGGCGAACACCAATGAAGGAGGACACACATGGCCCCCGACCAGCGCGGCGAGCGCATTCGCTGCCGAGCTCGCCCGCCTTGCCAGGAAGCACAAAGGCTCTGAGAGAGCCCAGACAGTCACAAGGAACACGGCTACACCGTTCTCCTCACCGGCATGTGGGGTAACAACGTTGGCGCCATCGTCATCACGGACCCGGACGGCCATGAGGTCCGCCGCGCCGATGGCTGGAAGCTGGGCGAGACCGCCGAGGTCGCCGCGTTCTTGTGGGATGTACTGGAGAAGCACAAGGCCAGGGCAGCTGAACGCGAGCGCCTTGCGGGCCTGGAATCCGTGAGCATCACCTCAGTGGACGCCATCGGTCCGGCTACCACCAGAGAGACCAGCAGATATCACCTGACCCCCAAGCAGCGCGCTCAGCTGCTCACACTGGCCGAGCAGATGGCCGCCGAGAACACGGCCGCCACCACCGCCGAGAACATCGCCAACACCACCCCGCTGGCTGCGCCCGCTGCGCCGCGGGCCGCCGCGGCCGCCGACGCCCTGTTCCACGCCGTCCTCGACATCGCCCGGGAGACAGCATCCGGTGCCCCCGACGACGCCCATGGTCCAGCTCCCGGACATGAGCCCCCGTGACGCCCTCACCGTCCTCCAGCAGGTGTCCCTACCGCCCACCTTGTCCGGTCCGCTCGCCGACGCCCTTGCCGTCCTCGCTCCCCACACCTACGCCCCCCAGACGGACTGAACCCGCCCGCCCTCGGTTCTACGTGCCCAACCGGGCCGGGGGCGGGCACGGCTCACCCATCCGGTGGCCAACCAGACCATCCCCACCTTCAGGAGAGCTCTGTGATTGCTGCACTTTTTGACCCGCTGGACATCGAATGCCTCGTGAAGACGGCTGTGGAGCTGTGGGAGGATATCGACCCCAGTGATCTTTCCGAGCACCAGCAGGACACGCTCAACCGCGCACGCGATGCCATGCTCGCCGAGCGTGCCGATCAGCATCCCTCGATGCCCGAAGTGGTGACTTTCATCAGCCCGCGACCGGTGGGCCAGGTCTGGGTCCTGCACCGTTGGGACGGTCCTTTGGACCCCGACGTCGACGACCCGATGAAACTCTATGCAGATGAGGATTCCGCTCTGGCTGATCTCGCCGCACACGTACGCGGAGTTTGGGACAACCTCGTTGGCAATGAAGGCGTCCCCGACGAGCCGCCCACGGACGACCGAGAGGCCGTGCGCCTCTACTACGGCAGCGAGCGCGACGGCCGCCCGGCCGAGGGATACAACCTCTACGCCGAGGAGCTCACCAGACGCGGCCGGACCAGGATCGTGCCGCTCGACTACCGCTTCCCCGATGAGGATGCGAGCGAGCAGGCGAATCGGGACGCCACCTTTCACCCGCAGACCGACGACAACGACCTCCCGTGCGTCGAAGTCGACGGCGTCCTGGTGTTTGCCCACCTCGACCACGAGGCCAGGGCCGTCCGGGTCTCTGTGCTCTACGACTCCGCAGAAGACCGGCTCGTCCGTCCGGACGGCACCGTGCCACTGCGCGTGGAGGTCGAACACACCGTGGTGCTGGACAACAGTGCAGAGAGCACCCCCAAGCAGGATCTGCTGGCCAAGCTGCTCAATGCCGCCGATGACCACCAGGAGCAGGCAATCCGCGAGGCGGCGATTGCGGCCGGGCATTCTCTGCGCTGCCCGACCTGTCAGTGGGGCAACCCCGGAGAGGCCGCCTGCTGTGAAGGCCCTGGCCCCTGCCGCGTCCCGAAGCCGAAGGAGACCAGCTCGACGACGCAACCCTGAGCCAACAACCGGTCGGCCCAGGGTACGAACTCGAAATCGCAAGGTAAACGGTGGACCCACGAGTCGGCTGAACCCCCGGCCCCGGGGCGCCGGTCCCGGCATCCTCATCCGCCGCCGCGCCCACGCCGAGAACGACAGCTGACCGGAGGCCCCTCACGGCCCCGTGCCCGGACACCCGTCCCGGCACGGGGCCGCCCGGCATCGCGAGAACCAGGGCGCTCCGCATCCTGCCCCGCCAGCTCTGGTGGCGTGTTGCCTGGCTAGCCGCTTATTGCCGCACGGTCACCCCGTCAACCAGCCTGCGCTCTTGATGGGAGTTCCCTCGTGACGTCTGCCGTGCCCCGCCTCCACACCGTCATCACCGGTATCGGCATCACCCGGACCGGCACCACACCCACCGCACCCGTTCCGCTCATCCCGTCCGTTCGGTCCACCTTGCCCGGCCGGCCCATCACACCGCCTCCCGCCCGTGGGACGTCGACGGGCCCGAGCGACACTTACACCGTCACCGCCTACATGAACGCCGCGCCCCGGACCACTTCAACGGCTACCGCGAGGGGCAGACGGTCGCCGAGGCAACTCGCCCCGACGGCAGCCCCCTGCGTCTGGCCTTCACCACCGGCAGGTCGAGCAGCGTCCACGAAGCGGCCGATGCCTCGTTCATCGTCGGTAACCGCCAGGGTCGCGACGACAGCGGCCAGTACTGGCCCGCCGACGTCCGCTACTCCCTGTCCAAGGGCGATGTCCTGCGCATCACCGCACCCGACGGCTCCACCCACCACCTAGCCATCGCCTCATCGGGCTTCCTCACCGTCGCGCCGCCGACCGAGCACATGCGTCTCGCCGCGACTGGCGCGACCTCCCGCCGCGCCTTCCCCTGGCAGCCCGGCGACCTCGTAGCCCGCAGGCAAGCTCATCGGCTTCCTCATGGCGCAGGGCGCCGTCTTCGACCATCCGTCGGGTACGGGCGCCGCCACGCCACGACTCTGCGCCTGCGCATCCCCGACGGCTCTTTGCTGGCACGGCCGGGCGGGAAGTGGCTGGTGCACGCCGGAAGGCGATCACTGGCAGGTGGTCAGCGCCCACCCACCATCGCCAACGGACAGCCCTCCTAGCCGACCGCCTTCCCACACGCCTCGCCCGCCACCCCGCACCAGTTGGCCCCGCACCCCGGAAACCCGTCCCAGGGTGCGGGCCGTCCGCGTCCCCGCCTCGCCGGCCGCCCGTCGGGCGGGCCGTGGTGTGTTGCTCGGCTAGCCTCCGCCTGCGCACCGTCCATCCCATCAACCAGCCGCGCCCCTCGATGGGAGATTTCACCGTGACTACTGCCGTGACCCGCCCCTACACCGTCACAGCCCGCATCGACACCCCCGACAGCCCCCGCCCCGACCGCTACACCGGTCACCGTTCAGGGCGGCCGCCGGACTTGCGCCTGGCCTTCCCCCGCCAGCTCACGGCAGTGGTGCGGTTGGTCTCCACGCCGGCGACGATCCACCGACGAGGCCGCTGACGAGCCGCCTTCGCGTGGGCAAGCCACAGCGCGCCGCGACGCGGCCAGACCTGCCCGACGACCCCATCGCCGGTCGATCGGCGACGTCGTCAGATCACCGGCCCCGATCACTGGATCGTCCACCTGGTCGACCCCGTCGACAGCTTCGTGTTCCACCCACCACCCTGTCGACCTGATGGTACCCCGCGCCCCGCACCCTGCCACCGCGCCGCCGCGCCCCGGCCCCGTCCTGCACCCGTAGGCGGGGCCGTCCGCACACCCGCCCCACCTGCCCCCGCCTCCCGCACTGCCACACGGCGCAGGAGCAACGCCCGCTTCCCACGGTCGAGTTGCCGCGCCCTAGCCGGCCACGCCCCGACCATGACGCCGCCTCACCGCTTGCACCCTCCAGCGAGCCACTGGCCCGCTGGCAAGCCGACGACCACCCGTCACCCGCCCACGCACCACCCCTCGGAGACCCATGACCACGTCGCCCAGGCCGTTGCCGGACCAGTGGACGATCAACCTCCACCCGGTCGCCAACCTGACCATACTCACTCTCCACGACACTGACGGAGCCGAGCGCGAAATGGATTCCACCCCCTCACCCGGCCTGGCACCGTGGACCGCACCGTGGGTGCCTTGGAGGAGATCACCGGGCTCGAACTGCGCGCCAGCGCACAGAAACTGATCGACACTTTCTACGAGCGCACCGCACAAGCCCAGGCGAACGTCCATGCCTTCAGCGCAACCGTGCCCGACCAGCAAAGCCTCTTCGACCGGCTGCGTGTCGCGCCCGTCCCTGCGACGTTGTCCGCCTTGTCATGGATGACGAGACGCTGACCGTCGGCCTCCAGCTGACCGCAACAGGTCCAGCCGCAGGAACCTTGCTCACCTTGACCGCCCGATGGCCAGGCTCTGCCACCGCTGACGGACGGACAGTGCGTCACCAAGGACCTGGACGACGACGGCAGGCTGACGATGCGCTTTGACCAAACGCGCGCCGAAGCCTTTCTCCACCTGGTATCGAGACCAGCCATGACCGCCGTACTGGACTCGTCCCTCGGCACAGGAACGCCCCGCTGCGCCTCCTCCTGATGCTGCCCGACCGGACAGCTACCGCCTGGTGGCAGATCCGACGCTCGGCGCCTGATCGACCGCCCGCGCGAGCCCCCCCGGGGGTCTTTCCCGTCCGCCGTCCGCCGTCCGCCGTCTCGACCCGGAGCTGCGCGCCCGGCATCCTCGACCAGGAGTTGCGGACCTTGCTCTAGCCCGCGGCAGTGTCGGTGCTGCCGGAAGGACGTTCCGCCGCACTGCTCCCCGACGTGCCGGTCGACCCGCCGCCGACCGCCTCACTCCTGGGGGCGGTCTGGCACCCCGCTTCGCGCCCTCAGGCGCCTGTAGCCCCTTGACCCACCGGCCCGGTGACCATCGCTCCGGAACCGCCACCCCGGCACTCCACCACTACTACCACCGAAGGCCATGAGCATGACTTATGAGCCACCGACCGACCGACTTCCGCCCGCCACAGCACATGCGGAGCGAGTCGCTCACCAACCTCCCTGCCCGCCCGCCGGTCCTGGCTGCCGACCACTTGGCCCACGCCACCAGCGACGCACTGCACGCGGCTACCCGCGCTCGCCAGGTCCTCCACCGACGTTAACACCCTCCAATACGCCGGCCGCCTCCTCCGGGAGGCTCTCCCCGACGCAGCGGCCATCACCGCCGACACCAGCAGCGGTGAGCTGTAGAAGTCCGCGACGCGGACGGCAGGGCCCGCTACCAGGCCCCCTTCACCCCGGCCAGCCCACTCGACGACAGCAAGGCCGACCACGTCACCGGCCTGCTCAAGCGACTTTCCACTTCGGCGGCCTGGACGAGGCCGGATGGCAGACGGCGGCCGAGGGTGGGCCGTACCGGTCGATACCCTCCACCGTCGCAGGCATCGCCCGGCGCAGCACGGCAGCCAGCCTACCTTCCCCACGCCGGAGGGCATGGCCACGATCATCGCCGAGTACACGCCCCGCGCCACCCCGGCATTCCAGATCACCGGCCCGAACTCCAAGGTCGCCCGCGAAACCCGCGACCGGATCCGCGCGGCCGTCAACAGCGGCCTCGAGTGGGAGCCGGGGCTCGTGCAGCTCGTCGCCCACTGGACGGTCGTCCGCACCGGCTCCAGCTCGGACTTGGCGCTCGCCTGCACCGCGCTCGCGGCGGTCGGCATCATCGACCCGGCCACGCTGAACGGCGTGGCCATGATCGGCCAACTCGGCCTTGACGGCCGGGTCCTCTGGTGTCCGCGAGACGTCACTGACACGGTCCGCGTTGCCCAGGAAGCCGGATTGCGGAAGTTCATCGTTGCCCCCGACGACTTCGACAAGGTCAGCGAGAACATCGATATCACCCCGGTCGGCGCGAACGACCTCACGGCCGCGCGCGCGTTTCTCTTCGAGATGCACGAGCCCGAGACCACAAGCCCGGCAGCCAGGCCTTGCCCGTCTCGATCGTCCTACCACCAGCGGGGAACTGAGTCGGCCTACTGGCCCGGGGGGGGAGCGGTGGTACCACCACCCCCGCCCCCCACGTGCGCTGCGAAGGACCGGCCCAAGCGGGCTGATCGGGCTCCGGTCCCGTCCAACGTGCCCATCTGGCCCCGAAGGGCCGCCTTGCGCAGCCGTTGTTGGTGGCTGCCAGGTAATGGTCAGCGAACCAGCCCGGAGGAGCGGTGACCCCCGCCCCGCCCCACTGGGCCGCCACACGCCCCCGGTTCACCAGGAGATCGACCGTGACCACACCCACCGCCCACGCATCCGCAGGGCTCCAAGTCCTCAGGTCGAAGTCCAGGCCGTTACGGGCAGGCGGTCCGAACCTGACGCCGGAGGCACCGTGATCCAGTTGAACGACCAGAGTGTGGTCGCGCGCGCCTTCGCCAACTGTTGTGGGCAAATGAAGACTTCTGCGCGGCCCAACACGAATAGCAATACGTAACCCGCCTGTTTCTGCACACACGTCAGCATATTTTGGTAGCCATCCCGCCGCCGGCCGAGGCTTCGACCGTCTCGTTGGCGGACTCCTCCTGAGCCTTCGCCATCTCAGCCTGCATCTGCTGGACCTGCTGGAGGCCCATCTTGCTGACGTCCATGCCTTCGAGTTGCCCTCCTGGGTCGTAGCTGGGCGTCAAAGGTTTCCTTCATCAGTTCCATGATCCGATCTTCTCCCGCCGGGCCTGGATCGTCCTCCAGCTCGCCGCCGTTCTCACCCAGCGCGAAGGCGAGCGCGAAGCGGCGGCCGGTGACCTGGCTGAGCGCGTCGGCGAGCAGTGTCGCGTTCTTGGGCTCCTCGGCGAGCTTGCGGTGAATATTCTGCCGCTGGGAACTCGACCGTGAGCGTGTTCGCCGGCGATCCCGGTCGGCTGCGCCTCGCGGAGGAGCGACGCAGATAGGAATGCCGCCCTTCTGCTCCACGGCCGGCAGAACGGTGCGCTGCCAGGCGTCCTGGAGCTGCTCAAGTCGAGCGGCGGCGCCTCGGCCGGCGGCTCGGGCACGACGGCGGCCGTGGGCGCTTCCTCCGTGCGGGGCGCGCTAGCCGGCGCGGCGGCAGGCGACGGAGCGTGACCGCGGCTCTGAGCTGCTCGATCCTGAAGGCGAGCGATTCCCGCTTCGAGGTCGGCGGACGGGCGTGTGACCTTCACGAACACCGCGCTCGAGCGGCAGTCTGGGGTCGCCGCCCTGGCGCATGTCGTCGACCGCGACGGCGAGCCGTCGCAGAGCCGCAGCACGGCACCCTCGCCGAGCTGAGCGCCTGCTCGCGCAGCCGCTCGCGCGTCTACCTTGTGACGGGCAGCGAGTCGGGCACCTCGCCCACGTGCTCGACGAGCATCAGGCGGCGCAGGTGCTTGAGCAGGTCGGTAGCGAGGCGTCCGAGGTCCTGCCCTGCTCGGCCAGCTCCTCGATGACGCCGAGCGCGCCGGCATGTTCGCGGTCAGCGCGAGGTCGCGCAGCCGAAGAGCCTCCTCCTCGACCGCTCGAGCAGCTGCAGGACGAGCCTGCACGCTCACGTTTCCCTCCGTGGCGAGAGGAGGGCTCGTCGAAGGTAGACACCCGCGTCGCGGTAGCTACCGCGGCGCCGCGGGCGATCAGCGAGAGGGCGGCGTCGGGCGCCTCGATCCCCTCGCCGTCGGCGACCCGCCGCGGCGCCTGGCGAGGATCAGGCAGCCGCAGCAGGAAGCACGAACGTCTGGCAGCGCGAGCGGACAGTAGCGAGCATCTTTCCGAGCTGGGTGGTGCAAAAGACCGAAGACGAGGTGCGGCGGCGGCTCCTCGATCAGCTTCAGCAGCGCGTTGAAGGCGGCGTCCGTCAGCTGGTGCGCCTCGTCGAGGATGTAGACCTTGTCGCGGCCCTGACGGGCTGGAGCACGACGCGCTCGCGGATCTCGCGGATGTCGTCGATCCCGCGTTGCGAGGCGGCGTCCATCTCGACCACGTCGAGCGAGCACTTGCGCGATCGCGACGCAGGCGTGGACGCGTCTTGTCCGGGGTCGGAGTGGGGCCGTGCTGGCAGTTGAGCGCCTTGGCCAGGATCCGCGCGAGCGACGTCTTGCCGGTTCCTCGCGGGCCTGCGAACAGGTAGGCCTGGCGAACCTGGTCGGCCTCGATCGCGTTCCGCAGCGTCCGGACAACCGCCTCCTGGCCCACGACCTCATCGAAGTTCTGCGGGCGATACCGTGTCAGCGCCGTCACGACCTCGATTCAATCACGTCGGCATCGACACGCTGGTCGAGCACCCACAACATGAAACGCCGCAAAGACGGGTACGAACATGGACGATAGGCCATGCTCAACAGCAGTGAAGCCGGGAGCAGGAAGGACGGCCACGACGCTGAGACGCTCGATGATTCTGCTGGCGACGGCGGTCGCGCTGCTCGCGCAGGCGTCGGTCGACGCAGCTCCGGGCTCGAACCCGTTCAGCTTCGGTCGAGCAGCTCGCCTCGCGAGCCCCGCGGTCGCGGCTGCTCCCGACGCCACCTGCACCGCGGCGGTGAAGAAGAAGCGCCAGCAGGCCGTACAGAAGTTCAGACGCGGCATGGCCGCTGGAAGAAGGCCTATTTCAAGACGCACAGGAAGGCGAAGGACCGCAAGGCGTTCGTGAAGCGGGAGGCGGCGAGGCTGAAGGCGCTCCAGAAGCTCGCCGCCTGCACGGCCAGGCGGCCGAGGGGTCCTCACCGCCCTCCGCCACCTCCGCCCACACCTCCGCCGCCCGCGCCCGGCCCCGCCTGGGCCTCCCGCGCCGCCTCCGCCTGGGCCGCCGCCCACCCCCGCCGCCGCCGCCTCCGCCTCCGCCCCCGCCCCCTCCTCCCGCCTTCCGCCTCCGGCGCCCCCCGGACACGGCGATCACAGGGCCCGGCCGAGGGCTCCGCCACGGACAGCTCGACGGTCGCCTTCCAGGTTCACGTCGACGGAGGCGGGCGCGTTCAGTGTTCGGCTGGAATGGCTTCTCGTCGACCATGTAAGTCACCGACGACCTATGCCGGCCTCGAGGACGGTCCCCACCGCTTTCCGGGGTTAACCGCCAAGGACGTCGACGGCAACCTCGACCCGACGCCCGCCGCCCGGGCATGGAACCAGGTGGCGCCGACGCCGCCGAAGACCCGGAGCGTCGCCACGCCCATCTCGCCCTCCGAGCCGACGGCGATCGGCAACTCGACCGAGTTCCTCTACCCGGCCCCGACGCCGATGCCGGGCGGGGCAGCATGCCCGGCACGATCGATCCCGCGCGAGTGGCCGTGTTCGCGGCGGGTGTTCAGTCGGGCGGCCTGCTCTGGGCTCCCTGCGGTTCGGGTCACCGTCGTCGACCACCCCGAGCTCGGCCAGACCGTGACGCGCGAGGACGGGCGCTTCGACATCGCGGTGAACGGCGGCGAGCCGCTGGCTCAAGCTACCACGAGCGCGACCGAATCATGGCTCTCCAACGGCAGGAAGACGCCCCGTGGCGGCGACCGTTCGACGTCCAGGACGTCGTCATGAAGGCGTACGACGCGCCGACGGCGGTCAATCTCGGTGCCGGTGCGCTCCAGGTGGCGCAGGGGAGCACCGTCGACGACGCCAACGGCCAGCGCCAGGCCGTGCTGATGTTCGAGCCCGGCACGGACGCCGTGATCGGCATCGCCGACGGCTCGACCAAGCCGCTCGGCGACGACCTGGAGGTGCGCAACCAGTTCACGGTCGGTTCCGGCGGCGACGAAGCGATGCCCGGCGAGCTGCCGCCTGAGCAGCTACACGTATGCGGTCAAGCTGAGCATGATTCCTCGGCGGTCGAGGCCGGCGCGACCCGCCGTCACCTTCGACAAGCCGGTCGCTTCCTACGTCGACAACTTCCTCGAATTCCCCAGCCGGGACGGCTGTGCCGGCCGCGTACTACGACCGCGAGCGTGCCGCCTACAACCTCGCCGACGACGGCGTGGTGATCGAGATCCTGGCCGAGCCGGGCGGAGTCGCGAGAGCATCGACGCCGACGGCGACGGCCTCGCCGACAGCGACGAGGCTCTCGCCGAGCGAGGCATCGACGTCGCGGAGCACACCAAACTCGCCGACCTGTTCGCCGGAGAAGACCCTCTGGCGTGTTCCAGGTCGACGCTCACGCCGTGGACTACAACTGGCCCTACGGGCTGGACGACGACGCGAGATACCAACAATGCCGAGGACGACCCCGAGCCATGTCCTGACTGCGAGGAAGAAGCGTGGTCGACGATCGGCTTCCTGAGCCAGACGCTCGGTGAGTCGCGCTGACGGGAACGCCGTTCGCGCTCCACTATTGAGCCGCAGGGCCCCCGGCTACAAGGCGGCGTACACGCTGACATCCCGGTCAGCGGGGCGTCGCTTCCGGCCACTCTGAGCAGATCCAGGTGACGGTGACGGTCCTGGGCGGCCGCGAGTTCTCTCAGAGCTTCGCACCTACGCTGCACAAGACGGTGCCGTTCACCTAGAACAGACCGACGCGGGCAGCCGTCGTCGGCTCGCAGCCCGCGAAGGTGCGCATCGGCTACGTCTACGAGGCTGTCTACCTTGAGCCCGAGGCGTTCGCCGGCCGAGCTTCGCCCAGCTACGGCGGGCCGCCGGTCACCGCCGACCGCGACGCGTCAGCAGATCACCGTCTGGCAGGAGTGGGAGCGGCCGGTCGGGACGTTCGGCGCGGTCGTGCCGGGGCTCGGCGGATGGAGGCTCGACGTCCACCACGCCTACGACCCGGCAGGCCAGGGCGCGTGTACCTCGGCGACGGCAGGCGCCTCACCGCGGAGGCGATCCGCTCCGAGACCCGCACCGTCGCCGGGCTCCCGTCGTCCGGCTTCGGCGACACGCCCGCCACGCAGACCATGCTCGGCCACGTGCGCGGCATCGCCGCCGGGCCCGACGGGAGCGTCTACATCGCCGAGACCGGCGGCGACCGCGTCCGCCGGGTGACGCCGGCCGGCGCCATCAGCACGGTCGCGGGCGGCGGGAGACCCCGACGACGAGCTCGGCGACGGCGGCCAGGCCACCGCCGGCGCGGCTGGTGGCGCCCAGCGACGTCGAGGTGGCGACGGACGGCTCGCTGTACATCTCCGACGCCGGCAACGGCCGCGTGCGGCGCGTCGGTCACGACGGCGTGATCCAGACCGGTGGCCGGCGGAGGCGACCCCGACCACCTCGGCGACGACGGCCCGGCGACCGCCGCGTCGCTGCGACCGCCCGCGCGGCCGGGATGGCGCTGGCCGCGGACGGCACCCTGTACGTCGCCGAATCCGGCCGCGACCGCGTCCGGCGCGTGACGCCGGACGGGCGCATCGCCACCGCCGCCGGCGGCGGCAGCCCGGGCGACGGGCATCGGCGACGGCGGGCCGCGCCGTCGACGCGGCGCTCGACCTGCCGCTCGACGTCGCGGTCGACGCCGCCGGCGTCCTGTACCTGGCCGACACGGGCCACGTCGCGTCCGCTCCGTCTCGGCGACCGGCCTGATCGAGACGGTGGCCGGCAACGGCGGCGCCGGGGCGGGCGGCGACGGCGGCCCGGCCACCGCCGCCCAGATCGGCAGCCCCAGGGGATCGACGTCGCCCCGGAACGGCGACCCTGTACATCGCCGACCGCAGCCACCACGCGGTCCGCCGCGTGAGCCCCGGTCACGGCGACGATCTCGCGCCTGCCGGCGGCAGTGGCGGCGGCGACGCCGACGACGGGAGGGCGGGCCGCCGACGCAGGCCGCGCTGGCCTTCCCCGAGGACGTCGCCGTGGCCCCCCGACGGCGCCCTGCTGATCGACGACGCCGGCAACGGCCGGATCCGCTCGGCGGCCCGGCCGGGCTCCCCGGCTTCACCAACGCCGACTTCTCCGTGCCGGCCGAGGACGGCGAGGAGGTCTACCTCTTCGACCGCAACGGCCGTCACCTCCAGACGGTCAACGGCCTCACCGGCGCCCGGCTGCTCGCGTTCACCTACGACGCCGACGGGCGGCTGGTGCGCCGTGACCGACGGCGACGGGAACGCCACGCAGGTCGAGCGCGCCGGAAACGGCGACCCGCTCGCAGATCGTCGCGCCCGGCGGCCAGCGCAGCCCCGTGACGGTCGACGGGAGCGGCCGGCTGGCCAGTCGGTCGCCAACCCCGCGAGCTGAGAGCGACCGACCTTCGCCTACGCGCCGGGGGCCTGCTGAGACGGCATGAACGAGCCGGGTGGCCGGCACGCACCACTACGAGTACGACGCGCCAGGGCCGGCTGACCCGCGACGAGAACGCCGACGGGGAGGTGCAGGCGCGCTGGCCCGCACGGATCACGACCGGCGGCCGCAAGGTCGAGCCGTGCGCAGCGGCCTCGGGCGCAAGACGGTGTACGAGTACGACGTGCTCCCGGGCGGCGCGCAGCGGCGGACGATCCGACTCGCCCAGCGGCTGCGGTGACGGACGATGGACTACGGCGCCGACGGCCGCCTGGTCGACACCGATCCCGCACGGGACCGTCACGACGACCGACGCTCGGCCCCGATCCGCGCTGGGGCATGAAGGCGCCGGTCGTCGCCGGTCAGCGCGGTCGCGACCCCCGGCGGGCGCACGCGCGCCATGGCGTGCTGATCGCGCGACGCGACGCTGAGTCGCAGTCGGACCCGCTTCAGCGTCGAGGCGCATCCACGACGCGGTGACGGTCAACGGCAGCACCGCGACGGCGACGACGAGGCCGGTGACCGACGGCGACGACGCGGCCGGTGACCGGGTGGACGGTCACGACGGAGAGCGCGGCCGGCGGCGGAGTCGGTCGCGACCCTCGACGCCCGCGGGCGCGTCGTCTCCTCGAAGGCCGCACCGACACGTGGCCGACTTCGTCGAGTCCGCTACGACGCCAAGGGCAGGATCGACCGGGCGCAGCAGGGCGACCGCGCGATCGACTACGTCTACGACGCGGCGCATCGCATCGTCTCCGAGACCGACGCCTCCGGCGCGCGGACCGAGTTCGCCTACGACGCCGCCGATCGGATCGTCCAGCGCCGGCTGCCCGGGAACCGCACCTACGCCTACGCGTACGACGACCGCGGCCACGTCGAGACGATCACGATGCCGAGCGGCGCCCAGCACACGTTCACGCCGACGACGGGCGGCAAGGAGGACTCCTACGACCCGCCCGGGCCCGGCAGCTACGACCGCAGCTACGACGCCGACGGCGACGCCGACCGGCCGGATCGACGCCCTCGGGGCCGCCGAGGTCTACGCCTACGACACGGCGGGGCGGCCGACGGGCGCCGCGGGCGGCCGAGGTCACCGACGCGCTCGCCTATCCGGCGACCGGCGCCCGGGACCGTGCGCATGCGGCTGACGCGGACCGGCGGGCGGGCGCCTCGCAGGCGCTCGAGCTGGGCTTCGACGGCCCGCTCGTCACGCGGCTCGACTTCGACGGGCCCGCCGACGGCACGCTCACCTACGACTACGACGACGACCTGCGGCCGGCGAGCGAGCGGATCGTCAGCGGCAGCGGCGCCGGCGATCGACACCGCGACGGCCTACGACGACGACGACCTGGTGACCCGGCTCGGGCGGTTCACGCTCGCGCGCGGCGGCCCGGAGGGCGCCGTGACGCAGGTCAGCGACACGCTCGCCAGCCCGCCCGGCGCGCTGACGCTCAACCAGACGTACGACAGCCTCGGGCGCCTGGCGACGCGCACCGTCTCGGTCGCGGGCGGCCAGCGCTACCGGCTCGAGCTGAGCTACGACGAGACGGGCCGGATCTCGCAGCGCGTGGAGACGGTCGGCGCCCAGCCGGCGCAGACCACCGCGTACGACTACGACGGCAGCGGCCAGCTCGTCGCGGCCGGCGCGACCGCCTACGCCTACGACACCAACGGCAACCGGAGCACGCCGGCCGCGCAGTACGACGCGCAGGACCGGATCACGAGCCGCGCGGCATCGCCTACGCCTTCGACGCCGACGGCTTCCTCAGCGCCCGCGCGGGCGACGACAGCTTCGACTACGCGGTCAACGGCGACCTGCTCGGCGCGACCGTCGGCGCGCAGCACCGTCACGTACGCGCTACGACGCGATCGGCCGCCGCGTCTCCCGCCAGGACGCGGGCGGCACGCACCGCAGTACCTCTACGGCGCCGGCGCGGGCGACGCCCAGTTCCAGGTCACGGCCACGCGCGCGCCCTCGGGCGAGCTCACGAAGCTCTACTACGACGACACCGGCGCGCTGTTCGCCTTCGACCGGGGCGGGACGCGCTTCTACGTCGCCCCGGACCAGGTCGGCAGCCCGCGGCTCGTGCTCAGCGCCGCCGGGGCGGTCGTCAAGGAGCTCGCCTACGACGCGTACGGTCGCGTGCTGACGCGACACCGCGCCCGCGTTCGATCTGCCGATCGGCTTCGCCGGCGGCCTCGCCGACCCCGCGACCGGGCTCGTGCGCTTCGGCTGGCGCGACTACGACCCGGCCACCGGCCGCTGGACGGCGAAGGACCCGATCGTCTTCGACGGGCAGCCCGGACAACCTCTACGCCTACGCCGACAACGACCCCGTCGGCTGCGCGACGGGAGCGGCCTCGACCTGCCGACGCCGCCCACCGGGCCCATGCCCTTGCCGCCCGACCCCAAGCGCGACTTCCCGAAGAAGGGCAAGCCGGTCAAGGAGTACAAGGAGACGCTGGAGATCAGCAAGGAAGGCGAGAAGGGCGTCGAGGAGTTCGAGAACCCCTTCAAGAAGGCTTGGAAGAAGGTCTGCGACGCGCTGGCCGGCGACGAGGGCGACAAGGAGCCGCCGCCCGACGACAAGCCCAAGCCGCCGCCGCCGCCGAAGCTCAAGGAGTTCAAGAGCTCATGACGCGGCACCACCTCACCCGCGTCCCGGCGGCCGTGGTCGCGACGGCCGTCCTGGTCCTCGTCGCGCTCGGGGTCGGCTCAGCCGGGGCCGCGCCTCCTTGCAGCATCACCTCGGTTGCCAGCGGGGCCTGGAGTTCCCAGGCGACGTGGAACCTCGGCCGCGTGCCGAATGCCACCGACCACGTGTGCATCGCAGCGGCTCATGCGGTTACCCACTCCACCGGCACGACCTCCGTGCTGACGGTGACGAGTGCGGGAACACTCGCGCTGACCGGCGGAACACTCAACCTCACCGACACAGTCGAGCAGTCGACGCTGCACGACTTTGCGCTCGCTGGCGGCGCCCTCGGCGGGGCCGGCCACGTGACCGTGGGCAACGCGTTCGCCTGGACCGGGGGCACGATGCGAGATGCGGGGACGACGACAGTCGCCCCGGCGGCCACGCTCACTCGTCAGGCCGAAAACACGGTCTTCCTCGAGTCCGGCCGCCTGCTCGAGATCAAGGGAACGCTCGACTTCCGCACGGATCGCTTCATCAGCCTCGGCGGCGCGCCCGCACCGCTGATCCACAACGAGGGGACGGTGGTGAAGTCGGCCGGGGCCGGGATCGCGACGATCTCGCCGGCCATCGACAACGACGGCGTCATCCGGTCGGACTCCGGGACACTCACGCTCAACGGCGGCGACGGCGCCGGCAGCTCGGACGGCGACTTCGGCGGACCAGGCGGCCGTGGGAACGGTCCACCTCGGGACCGGCACGTTCGAGCTCGGTGACGGCGCAAGCTTGCTCGGGCATGTCGAGCTGGACGGCGCGACCGTCGCGGTCCTCAGCGCGGCGACCGCCACCGCTTCGGGCGCGAATGAACTCGCGAACGGCGAGACTCGGCGGCACGGGGACGCTGTCGGTTCCCGGGACTCTGAGCTGGACGGGCGGCACGATGGCAGACGCAGGCACCACGCGCGTGGAGGCGGGCGGCAACCTCGTCCGCGCGGAAGAGAACACGGCGTTCCTGGCGGACGGACGCGTGATCGAGGTCCTCGGCACGTTCGACCTCCGCACCGATCGGTTCATCAGCGTCTCGGGGGCCGCACCGCTCATCCACAACGACGGCACGCTGATCAAGTCAGCGGGGGCCGGCACAGCCACGATTTCGGCGGCCGTGGAGAACGACGGCCTGATCCGCTCCGCCTCGGGCACGCTCGACCTACGCGGCGGCGACGGCCCGGGCAGCTCGGACGGCGACTACGGCACCGCGCTTCCGCCGGGCACCGTCAGTCTCGCGACGGGCACGTTCGACCTCGCCGACGGAGCCCGCCTGCTCGGCAACGTGAACCTCTCGGGTGCGACGGTCGACGTCGCGCCCGGAGCGACGGCGACGGCCTCGGGCACGAACAGCCTCACCGCCGGCACGCTCGGCGGGACGGGCGCGCTCAATGTCACCGGCACCCTGAGCTGGACCGCCGGCACGATGAGCGACGCCGGCACGACACGCGTGCAGCCGGGGGCCACAGTGGTGCGCGAGCAGGAGAACACCGCCTTCCTCTCCGACGGCCGCCTGCTCGAGGTGCAGGGCACGCTCGACCTGCGCACCGACCGCTTCATCAGCGTTTCGGGCGCGGCGCCGCTGATCCACAACCTCGGCGGCACCGTCGTCAAGTCGGCCGGTCCGACCACGGCCACGATCACGGCGGCCCTGGAGAACGACGGCGCTGTCCGCGCCGATTCAGGCACCCTCGACCTGCGCGGCGGCGACGGGCCCGGCTCGTCGTCCGGAAACTTCGGGGCAGCGGCAGCCACCGGGACCGTCAGCTTCGGGACCGGGACGACCGACCTCGCCGACGGAGCGGCGCTGCTCGGCGGCACGGTGATGAGAGGCGGTTTCGCCGATGTCGCGCCGAGCGCCGTGGCTACGGCCTCCGGGGCGAACGAGCTGGAAAGCGGTGCGTTCGGCGGCACGGGCACCCTGAGAGTCACGGGGACGCTGAGCTGGACGGGCGGCTCGATGCGCGGGGCGGGCATCACCCGCGTCGAGACGGGCGCCACGCTGGTACGCGAGGAGCAGAACACCGTCTTCCTCGAGAACGGACGCGTGCTCGACGTGGACGGCCTCCTCGACCTGCGCACCGACCGCTTCATCAGCGTTTCGGGCGCGGCGCCGCTGATCCGCAACGACGGCACGATCCGCAAGTCGGCCGGCGCCGGCACGGCGACGATCGCGGGGGCACTGGAGAACGACGGCGTGCTCGAGTCGCAGGCCGGGACTCTGGACCTGCGCGGCGGCGACGGCGGCGGCTCCTCGGCGGGCGAGTTCGGAGGCGCGGCGGGCGAGGTCTCGCTGGGATCCGGAGTCTTCGACCTGGCCGACGACGCTCGCTTCCTGGGCGGCGTCGCGCTCGAGGGAGCGACGGCGAACGTCGTGGCCGGCGGCGTTGCAACGGTCGCCGGGAACAACTCGTTCTCGGCGGGGATCGTCGGCGGCACCGGGACGCTCGCGCTGGTCTCCGGCACGTTCAGCCTGACCGGCGGGACGATGCGTGACGCGGGCACCACGTCGGTCGGCACCCCGGCGACGATGAGCCAGCAGGGCAACCTCAGCCTGCAGGACGGCCGAGTGCTCGAGAACGCCGGCCTCTACGAGCTGCGTGGCAGCAGCCAGATCACCCGGTCGGGCGTCGCCCCACTCGTCCACAACACCGGCACGATCGAGCGGAAGGCGGGCTCCGGCAGCGCAACGATCGGGGCCGCGCTCGACAACGACGGCGCGGTTATCGGCGGCGACGGCCTCCTGATCCTGAACGCGGGTGACGGCGCCCGCGAGCAGAGCGGCACGTTCAGGGGCGTCGATCCCGGCTTCGTCACGTTCACCGCGGGCGCCTTCGACCTCGGCGCCGGGACGAGCTTCGCGGGCCGCGTGAGGCTCGGCGGCGGCCAGCTGACGATCCCCGCTGGTGTGACGGTCTCGGCGACCGGCTCGAACGAGCAGACCTTCGCCATCCTCGATGGCGCTGGGACGCTCAGCGTGGACGGCCCGTTCACCTGGTCGGGCGGAACCATGCAGGGGTCGGGCAAGACGATCGTCCCGGCGGGTCAGACGCTGACGCTCGCGAGTTGCTGCCAGACGCTTTCAGGTACACGCCGCCTCGAGGTCGCCGGCACGCTCGTCGCGGACGCTGGGCATCTCTTTGCCGACGACGGCGCCGTGCTGGCGAACACCGGCGCGATCGAGCTGCGCGGCGGCCCGGACGAGGAGCTGAGCGGCGACGGGCTCCTGCTCAACAGCGGCTCGATCGAGAAGACCGCGGGCGCAGGAACGTCGACCGTGGACATGGTGCTGGCGAACACGGGCAGCGTCGCGGCGGCCACGGGCACGCTGTCGCTCGGCGGCGGCGACGGGGACGGGGTGCAGAGCGGTGACTTCGGCGGCGGAGCCGGCCAGGTCGTGTTCGCGAGCGGTGAATGGGACCTCGCGGACGGGACACGCTTCCTCGGCGGCGTCGGGATGGACGGGGCGTCGCTCGCCGTCGCCTCCGGCTACACGCTCCCCGTCGCCGGTGCGGCACGGCTTGTGGACGGCTCGCTAACCGGCCCCGGCAACGTCGACTTCAATGGACCGCTCGCCTGGAGCGGCGGGGCGATGGAGGGCAACGCGCTCACGACGATCGCTCCCGCCGCGGTAGTGACGGTGGACACCGCCGCGTTCCAGAGCGCCGAGCTGCGGGACGGACGTTTGCTCCTCAACCGGGGGCGCATCGACCTCCTCTCGGGCGACCTGCTCGCTCTGGACTCGACCGTCGTCAATCAGGGGCTCCTCGACTTCAAGGGCGACGCCGACATCACGGGCTCTTTCGGCGCCTTCGGCGAAACGCTGCTTCACAACACCGGAACGGTGCGCAAGAGCGCGGGCGGCGGAGAGAGCGAGCTCGGCGCCGACGTGGACAACGACGGCACGATCGAAGCCGCCGCCGGAACGCTGGCTCTGCGCGGTGAGCTCCTGAACTACTCCCCGGCGACCGCGAGCCTCGCGTCCGGCGCGTTCGTCGCACGAGACGCGACGCTCGAGCTTCCCGGCGAGCCGCTCCAGGTCAACGCGGCCACGATCGTCCTCGACGGCCCGGCCGCGCGTCTGGTCTCCCGGCCGTTCTTCGGCGGCACGCCAGATGACGCGCTGAGCGACCTCGTCAGAAACGCAGGGGCGGGCGAGCTGCGGCTCGCGGGCGGCGCCGATCTCACCACTCCGGGCGCGTTGCGCAACGCCGGCCTGCTGGTCGTGGGCGAGGGCAGCACGCTCTCTGCCGGCGGCGCGTTCGTCCAGAGCGGTGGCCGGACCGAGCTGAGAGGCCCGAGCAGCCTGCTGGAGGCGACGGCCTACACGCAGACCGCGGGGACGCTCCTCGTGGAGACCGCGGCCGCGGGCGCCGGCCGAGTCGACGCCTCAGGTGCCGCGGCGCTCGGCGGCAACCTGGCCGTCGAGACGCGGGCCGGGTTCACCCCCGCGCCGAACACGACCTTCCGCTTCCTCGACGCGACAGCCGTGACGGGCACTTTCGGATCGCTGCTCGAGGTGACGCCCGGAATCGACTACGCGGTCGACTACGACGCGACCGGCGCGACCCTGCGCGTGGCGGCCGCGACCCCAATCGTCGCGAAGCCGCCGGAAGCGGCGCCGGAGCCACCGTCCACGCCCCTCGCGCTGGACGACCGCGCTCTGGCGAAGCTCGGAGGCGCCTGGGTGCGGAGAGCGAGCCCCGGCTTCTACCAGGGCACGTACACGATGTCGTCGCGGAAGGGCGCTCGCCTCGTCCGCGCGGGAGTCGAGGCGAGATACCTCGGCCTGCTGGTCTCGACCTGCCGACGCTGCGGGGTGGTCGAGGTCTACTGGGACGGCCGGCTGCTACGGCGGGTCCGCCTGGCCGGAAGGCCCGAGCGGCGGCTGATCGACGTCGCTCTCTTCCCGACCGCGAGGACGGGCACGGTGACGATCAGGGTCGCCTCGTCGCGCCGCCAGGTGCGCATCGACGGTCTCGTGGCGACGAGGTAAAGCCCGGTCGCGCACCCTCCTTCGAGAGGGCGCCCCAGCCGGTGCCCCGAACGATCGCTCGAGCCAGGTTGCCCCGCGGCACCTGGGAGAAGACTGCTTAGCGCTGCTTCCTCCCGGACCTGACGCGGTTCGCAGGCTCCCAGTGCGCGGAACCTGGCCGTCAACGCTCACGTTCGAAGCCCGTGTCTCGGACGCCACCCCCTCGAGAGGGAATTAAGCCCCGCTAAAGCGGATTGCGGGTTCAGGGAACCGCTAGCTCCCCGCCTAGCGCGACCGGGCACGGGGATGGTAGCCGGACTTCGATCGGGAGGTGGGCGCACCTGGGATCGAACCAGGGACCTCTCGCGTGTGAAGCGAGCGCTCTCCCGCTGAGCTATGCGCCCCGAGGCCCGTAGGTTAGCCAAGTCCCGGCTGCGCATCCGCACGGGTTGCCGCCCGCTCTCGCGCAACGAACTCCTCGCCCGATTAGTAGTCCCGCAGGCGGGAATCAGTGCCTACCCAAATCAGGAGGTAGCGATGAGCGTGCTCGATCAACTCAAGCAGCAAGTGGCTGGGGACGGAAATGCAGAGAAGGTCGTGAAGAAGGTCGGCCCGCTGCTCGAGCAGGTCGGCGGCATCGACGGGCTCGTCCAGAAGTTCGAGCAGGCGGGTCTCGGCAATGTGGCCAAGTCGTGGATCGGGACCGGCTCGAATCAGTCCGTCTCGGCCGAGCAGGTCAAGGAGGCGCTCGGGCAGCAGCAGGTCGAGCAGATCGCGAACGAGGCCGGAGTCTCCACCGACGAGGCAGCGGCCGGCCTGTCGAAGGTGCTACCGGACGCGGTCGACAACGTGACGCCGAGCGGGCAGGTGCCGAGCGTGACCGACGTCCGCGCGCAGTTCGGCGGTTAGGCAGCGCGAAGTAGCGCGGCGGGGGTCCTCGCCCCCTTGCGAGGGCCGCAAACGTCCCCCGCCAACGCGCCGTTCCTTCCCGTGCGGACGCCGGGGCAAACGGAGCGAAGGAAGTGGACGCCCCCTCGCGAAGCCCGCGCGTCAGGCGGTCGACTCCGGCTCCCCAACGAGGAGTTGTCCGCCCAGGGCGCCCGGGGCATGCCGCAATCCCCGGGCGCCCGCCCCACTCGCAATGGGCCTTTCGGCCTATTGAGCCTGGCGCCCAGGGATGCCATGGTTAAGCCGTGAAGGTCATCTGCGCGCTTTCCTTCGTGACTTGCTCCGTGCTCGCGGTCGCTCTGCTGGCCGCCCCGAGCCTGGGCTAGCCACTTCTCAACATTCCCTGAACGTCTGTACGCGTTCTGTAAAAGGCTGGTTCAGACGGGCCTCAGGCGGGCACTCTAGGTTCGAGTTTCCCAACTGACGGCAATAGGGGGGTCTATGAAAAACACAATCGTTCGTTTCACGCTGCTCGCTGTCGCGCTCGGCGCCGCCGGCGCTCTCGCGCTGGCCGCTGCCCAGCCCGCCCAGGGCTCTCGCGCGCTGATCAAGGGGATTTTCGACGAGGCTGAGACCATCGGCCGGCCGAAGCAGACCTTTCCGCTCCTGCGCACCCTCCGCACCGAGGCCGTGCGCATCAACCTGTACTGGAGCGATGTTGCCGTCCCGCAAGCCGCGGCGAGGCACCGACCCGGCCGACAAGGCTTACCGGTGGGACGAGTACGACCGCGTGGTTGAGAATGCAGCCCGCTACAAGATGAAGGTCGTGCTGGCGATCGTCGGCACGCCTCGCTGGGCGAACGGCGGCAAGCACCGTGCCTACGCACCAATCGCAAGGCACTCATCTCCGCCACTTCGCGTACGCGGCGGCGACGCGCTACAGCGGCACCTACACCGAGTCTGACGATCCGAACGCCAAGCCGCTTCCGGCCGTACGCCACTGGCTGGCCTGGAACGAGCCGAACAACCCCGTCTTCCTCCGGCCACAGTACAAGCGTGTCACCGGTGCTTGGCGGATCGAGAGCGCGCGTCAGCTACGCGAGCATCTGCAACGCGATCGTCGCGGGCATCCGGTCGACCGTGCTGAGGGGCGAGAAGATCGCCTGCGGCGTCACCGCCCCGCGCGGGAACAATGCGCCGCAGAGCTCGCGAGCGTCGGTTTCCCCGCTGGCGTTCCTCCGAGCGATGAAGCGCATGGGAGCGAAGGGCTTCGACGCCTACGCGCACCACCCCTATTACGGCACGCGCAGCGAGACGCCGACCACCCGTCCGAAGGCGGACACGGCCGTGACGCTCGGGAACATCGACGACCTGGTCTCGGAGGTCACGCGCCTCTATGGCCGTAAGCCGCTGTGGATCACCGAGTACGGCTACCAGACCTCGCCGCAGGACAAGTACTTCGGCGTCAGCTATCAGAAGCAGGCCGCGTACCTGAAGCAGGCCTTCGCGATTGCACGGAAGCACCCGCGCATCGACATGATGCTCTGGTTCCTGCTCCGCGACCAGCAGGCCGTGAGGTACTGGCAGTCGGGCTTCTACACCCACGGTAGGAAGCGGAAGCCGTCGTTCTCGGCCTTCCGCAACGTCCTCCCGTAGCCGGGATATAGTCGCGCCCGTGCTGCTCGGGCTGACGACGACGAACAGGATCGGACTGGCGGGGACGGCGATCGTCTTCATCGCCTTCGCCCTCGCCTCGTCCTTCCTGCTCCCGCGCCGGTGGCCCGACTATCCGGGCCGCCGGCTCGGCCTCTTCGTCTTCGCGACGCTCGTGCTCACGGTGGCGATGCTGGCGGCCGTCGAGATCTTCGCGGTCGAGGAAGAGGAGCACGAAAGCGGCGGTACGTCCGAAGCCCTCGTGCTTCGTAACCGACTAGCGGCGCTACCCTTTCGCGGCCCGGAGAGGTGTCCGAGCTGGCCTAAGGAGCGCGACTGGAAATCGCGTACCTGCGGAAACGTGGGTCGCGGGTTCGAATCCCGCCCTCTCCGTACACGGGGGAACGAACACGGGGGAAACCATGTTTCCCCCGTGCGCCCCCTTCTTCATTGTTCTTCTGAATGTCATCCGGGCCGGCGGAGCCGGCCCTTCTTACAGAGCAAGAAAAGGAGGGCCGGCCTTTCGGCCGGCCCCTTCGTTGACCCCAGATCAAGCCGTTTTAGGCGGGGGAGAGCTTCGCCTTTCGGCTGTGGTGGACAGCGACCGCCGCACCGGTCGCCGCCAGGATGAGGACGAGGCCGCCGATGGTGCCGGTGCCTGCGTCGTAGCCGTTCCCGCTGTTCGCGCTGGCCACGGTCGGGCTGCTCGCCGGCTGCCTCGAGAACGCGAGGTCCTCGGCGCCGACGACCGGAACCGCGACGTCGTGGATGGCCCGGGAGTCGCTGCCGCTGACGTCCATCGGCCGGGCCTGCGCGGTCGCCGGGCCGACGACCGCGGCGACCGCGAGCCCGAGGGCGATGCGGCGAATGCTGTGGCGCTTGACGTGAGTCATGGTTCCTGCTCCTTCGTGGGGGGCTGCCATGTCTCCACGCTAGGCAGCGGCCCGCCGCGCGTCGTTCGCGCCCACGACGGTGGAAGTGTCAAACTCGCGACACAACGTGGAGTGGACGCTCTTCTCCGAGGTTCCGGCCGAGGACGTTCGCGCGGTGCTCGCGATCGCGAGGCGGCGAACGTTCGGGCGAGGCGAGGTCGTCTTCCACCGCGGCGATCCGGCGAACGCGTTGCACCTGATCTCGGCCGGCCGCTTCGCCGTGCGGATCACCACGCCGCTCGGCGACACGGCCATGCTCGCCGTCCGCGGCCGAGGCGACGCGTTCGGCGAGCTCGCGCTCGTTTCCGAGGACGCGGAGCGCTCGGCGACGGTTCAGGCGCTCGAGGCGGCGGAGACCCGGTCGGTGCTCCGGGCCGACTTCGAGCGCCTCCGCCACGAGCATCCGAGCGTGGACGCGATCCTGGTTGCGATCCTCGCGGAGCGGGTGCGCCGCCTCTCCGAGCAGCTCACAGAGGCCTACTACCTGTCCGCGGAGGCGCGCGTTCTGAGACGGCTGGCCGACCTGGCCGAGCTGTACGACGGCACGGTCCCGCTGCCGCAGGAGGCTCTGGCCGAGCTCGCGGGAACGTCGCGCGCCACGGTCAACCGCGTCCTCCGCGAGCTCGAGGAGCGCGGCGTCGTCAGCCTCGGCCGTGCGCGAACGGTCGTGAACGATTCGCAGCGCCTGCGCAAGAACCTGCTCTAACGACTTGCCGCGGTCCGGCTCGACCCGCAAACTGCAACCGCGTGGAAGAGGCTTGCACGGAGGGTCGGGCGCTTCGAGATTCACGGCGTCCTCGGGCGCGGCGGGATGGCGGTCGTCTATCTCGCCGAGCAGCCCGACCTTGGGCGCCAGGTCGCGCTGAAGGAGCTCTCTGCGTTCCACGCCGCGGATCCCTCGTGGGCGCGCCGCTTCGTGTCGGAGTCGAGGATCGCCGGCTCGCTCGGCCACCCCAACATCGTCACCGTGCACGACTACTTCGAGCACGAGGGCACGCCGTACATCGCGATGGAGTACATGGAGCAGGGATCGCTGCGCCCCTTCGTCGGCCGCCTTTCGCTCGGCCAGATCGGCGGCGTCCTCGAGGGGCTCCTGGCCGGCCTCGCTCATGCGCACTCGCGCGGGATCGTGCACCGCGACCTCAAGCCCGAGAACCTGATGGTCACCGTCGACGGCGGCATCAAGATCGCCGACTTCGGGATCGCCAAGGCGCTGTTCGCCCCGTCGACGGTGATGACTCTGACCCAGAGCGGGATGACCGTCGGAACCCCGGCGTACATGGCGCCGGAGCAGGCGATGGCGAAGGAGATCGGGCCGCCTACGGACCTCTACTCGACGGGCGTGATGGCGTACGAGCTGCTCACCGGCAAGGTGCCTTTCTCGAACACCGACACGCCGTGGGCGATCCTGCACGCGCACATCTACGACCCGCCGCCGCCGCTGCGCTCGATCAACCCCGAGATCGACCCGAAGCTCGCAGAGTGGGTCGAGGGCCTGCTCGCCAAGGAGCCGGCCGACCGGCCGCAGGACGCGCGCGAGGCCTCACATGCGCTCGAGGACATCCTGCTCGCGGGGATCGGGCCGATCTGGCGCCGCCAGGCGCGGCTTCCGGCCGGCCCGCCGGAGACCGCGGACGCCCAAGCCGACGCCGCGCAGGAAACGGCCGGCACGGCCGACGAGCGCGTGCGCAGCCACGTCACGCCCGCCGCGCCTACGGAGGCCGTCGAGCCGGAACCGGTGCCCGAGGCGGCCGCGCCGGCGCCGGATCCCGCCCTCGGCGCTCCCACGCTGCCGCCCGTTCCGCCCCCGGCTCCGCCGGCAGCTCCGCCCGCAGCTCCGGCCGCGACCCCGGACGAGACCTTCCAGTGGCCCCAGCCGTCGCGGGGGAGCTGGAGCGGCCGCCGGCTCGCCCTCGCACTCGCCGCGCTGGTGCTGCTCGCCGCGGGAGGCTTCGCGCTGGCCGTGATCGTCCTCGGGGGCTCCGGCGAGGGGGAGGACCAGGCTCAGACGGCGACGTCTTCGCCGCCGCCCCCCTCGACGGCCACGACTGCGCCCCCGTCGCCGTTCCCGCAGCCGATCGCGAGCCGGGTGCGGATGACCGCCCCTGGAAACAACGTGCTCACGTCCGTCCGCTTCACGGGCGCGCCACTGAAAGCACAGAGCGTCAAGGTGGTCGACGGGAAGCTCGCCGACGGCCGGGCGGTGATCGAGGTGCGGCAGAAGGGCCTGGGGTCGCGGATCGCCGTCAGCCAGCTTGCGGGCTTGACGGTCAGGCCCACCCGTGGACGGGATCTGCTCGTCCTCAGGCTCTCGGCCGAGCCCGGAGCGTTCACGTCCGTCGGCCAGCGCCTCGACGGCAGCCGTCGCGTGCTGCTGCTCCAGGCGACCCGGCCGGTCGTGGTGCCGCCGCCGCCTGTGACGCCGCCGATCTCGCCGCCGCCGATCTCGCCGCCGCCGATTTCGCCGCCGCCGCCGCCACCGCCACCACCGCCTCCGCCCCCGCCGCCACCGCAGGGGTCGGGGACGATCGCCGGCTGATCAGGCGAGCCGGATGCGCGTCTTCTTGATGATGTAGCCCGAGGTCGAGCGCAGGTAGCAGAACCAGACGCCCTTCATCAGGCCCTTGCCTGTGGTGTCGAGGACAAATGTGTCTACGTTCTCCTCGAGGCGCTTGTGCGGCTCGAACTTGACCCTGAAGTCCGGTCTGTGCCACTCCGCTCGGAGCTTCGCCCGCTCGCCCTTCAGCGGCGCGACCACGAAGTGGAAGCGCGCGAAGATCTGGAGGCGCTTCCCGGTCAGGGTGTTGGCGCGCTTCCCGCCGCGCTTGGCGCTGATGTAGGCGTAGTCGACGATGCCTTCGGGCGGCTGCCGCAGTCGGACGTCCTTGTGGACGGGCGTCAGCGGGGCACCGTCGCTCGACGTGCCGGAGATCGTGAGTCGGTACACCTTCGGGAAGCAGCCTCGCGGGCAGCGTCAGCTCGCCGCCGAAGGGACCGGGCTGGTCCATCTGCAGCGTCACCGCGTTGGCCACGCGACCGCCGCCTCGCGGCCGCAGCGTGGCGCGTAGCTCGGCCGGGCCGCCGACGACGCCGGAGAAGCGGACGCTGCCGACGACGAAGCTCTCTTTCCACTTCGACTTGAGCACGGCAGTCTTGAGCTCCACGGACGGCGGGGTCTGCGCCTGCGCGGCGACGCCGAACAGGACGAAGGCGGCGAACGCTCCGAGGCCGATCAACCGGACACGCATTCGTCCAGGGTAGCGCCGGCCGCGGCGAACCGTCTAGGCGGCGACGGACTCGTAGAGCCGAGCGAGTCGATGGATGTTCGCCTCCACCGTGAGCGCAGGGCGCGCTGCCGCGATCCGACGGCGGAGCTCGACGACGTCCACGGCCGCGAGCTGCCCGGAGAGCCCGTCGAGCGTCGCCAGGCTCAGGCCCAGCCGTCCGTCGCCCACGAGCCGCGTCAGCGCACGGTGCTTCAGCGTCAGCACGGGCAGGCCGCAGCCGATGTATTCGTAGGCCTTGTTCGGGAGGCACGTGTCGAGGTGGGCTCCGTTCAGCGTCGAGTTGAAGCCCGCCCAGCCGAAGTCGTACTGCGGGAGCGTGGCCAGGAGCTGCGCCGGGGGGAGGGTCGTGTGCACGCGCACTCCGCTCAGCTCGGCGTAGCCGGCCACGGGGCGTGACGGATAGACGTCGAGCGAGAGGCCCTCGTCGACGATCGTGCGAAAGATCTCGCGCAGGTCGTAGTGGCCGCCGTTCGTCGAGAGCGTTCCCTGATAGGCGAGACGTGGGGGATGGCCGTTCCGGCGCTCCGCGGGCGGCAGCGCCGGCGGCAGGTCGCGCTGCAGGGCGTAGTTCGGGAACACGAGCGTCGGGGCCGTCGGGTGGTAGCGGGCGTCGATCTCCTCCACGAGCTCCTCCGAGACGGTCACGAGCGCCGAGCACTCCTCGATTGCGAGCTGCTCGAGCGCAAGCGGATCGCGCGGCTCCGGAAAGCCGTTCTCGTAGGGCGTCCGTCTGAGGCTCTGGAGGTCGTGGACGTCGTGGACGACCGGCACGCGGCCGGCGAAGAGCTCGAGTGCGATCGCGGTCAAGGAGTCGGGCAGGTTGTGGCTGTGGATGACGTCGGGGCGAAACTCGGCGACAGCTGCCTGCAAGCCGCTGATCGGCTCGGAGCCGAGGTTCCACCAGCGCTCGAAGAGCTCGTCGCCCGCGCCGTACCACTCGCTGAGCGTCTTGCCCTGGTAGGCGAAGGCGAGCCGCAGCTTCGGGAACGCCGAGCGCAGCGCGGCGGCGTACTTGAGCGCCCGCATGCAGGGCTGCTGTTGCAGGAAGAGGATGCGCATCAGCGCGTCTTGATCACACGTGCCGGGTTGCCGACCGCGATCGAGTTCGGCTCCAGCTCGCCGGCGACGACGACGCTCCCCGCTCCGACGACGCAACCGTCGCCGATTCGCGCTCCGGGCAGGATGCAGACGCCCATCCCGATCCAGCAGTCGGCGCCGATCTCGACGGGCTGCTCCGTCCAGCCCTGGTCGACGATCGGCCGCTCGGTCGACATCTCGTGATTGGCGGTGTGGATCATCGAGTAGGGCCCGACGATCGACCGGTCGCCGATCCGCAGGCCGCCGTAGCCGTTCACGTAGCAGCCGTAGTTGAAGCCGACCCGCTCGCCGAGCTCGACCCGGTCGCCGTTCAGCCAGACGATCAGGTCGAGGTAGAAGCACCCCTCGCCGACGCGCTTCGCGTCGTGAGGCCGAAAGGGAATAACGCTCTTGGATCGCTCAGTGATCATCATCAGACGCGCGATTCTGCCCTTTGCTCTGCTAAGAGGGGCCGGCTTGCCGGCCCCGGATGACATTCAGAAGAACAGTGAAGAAGGGGGCTCGTGGGGGAAACATGGTTTCCCCCACGCTCACGGAGGGGGAGAGATTCGAACTCTCGTCGGACCCAAAGGCCCGAAACGGTTTTCGAGACCGCCGCATTCGACCGCTCTGCCACCCCTCCAGAGTGGCCCTTCGGGCCGGTCGTACAGTAGCGCGGAGGCGCAGAACGCTAAGCGGCTGCGCGGAGCATGCGCCTGACTCGCCCACGTCCCCGCCGCGCATCTTCGGCCATGCGGCGAGCCGTCTCCGAGAGTGGGACGCAGCCGACCTCCGGGTACAGCTCGCGCCGCCGGTAGTAGACGCAGAGGAAGAAGTCCGCGTCAGTCTGGCCGGGGTGGAGCTCGTGAAGGTTCTCGGCCCGGATCGCATCGACCGAGGGGAGGTAGACCTGGTCGTACCAGTCGGCGGCGATTTCCTCGCGGGTCAGGGCGCGACCGGCGTCCAGCATCAGGTGGTAGCCGTGGATCTGGACGTTCTCGATCAGCTCCAGGTAGCCGGCCGGCTTGCAGAAGCGGATGTGTGCGTCCGGACGCGCGGCGCCGAGCCCGCTGTCGTCCATGAAGATCCGCTCCTGCTCGGCGTGGACGAGCTCCACGAGGTCGGCGTCGGCGGGCAGGTGCCAGCGAGCCGTGAGCTCGGTCACCTCGGCGTCGATCGACTCGACCCGGCGCTGGCGCGCGATCGCGACCCGGTGGTGGCCGTCGATGATGAAGTACGCCTCGCCGAGCTGGTAGACGGCGATCGGCGGGAAGCCGCCCTCGGGGAACGCCTCCTCGACGCCGCGCCACCGAGGGCCGATCTCGGGCCGCCTCGGGAGGAAGTCGCGGTCGAAATCGGCGCCGCGGCTGTCGGTGCCGACGATCTGGGCGACCGGGATCGTCTGCAGCCCCAGGCTGCGGCGTGCGAACGGGCGGAGGCGCTGGGTCGCTTCGTCCAGCGGCAGCAGATCCGTGGGCCCGCGCCGCCGGCGCCCGAGCAGGCTGCCGAAGCGTCGATAGGCGCGCCGCCGCCGGGCGCGGTCGAATGTGGTCGCCATGCGCAGCGAAACGGTAAGCCAGCCGCGATCATTCCGTCAATGCGCGCGGTGGTGGTGACCGAGTTCGGCGGCCCCGAGGTGTTGGAGGCGCGGGAGACGCCGGAGCCAGCGCTGGGTCCCGGCGACCTGCTCGTCGCGACCGAGGCGATCGGGGTCAACTACCGCGACATCTACGAGCGGGAGGGCCGCTACGGGGGCGAGGCGCCGCTCGTGTCGGGTGTCGAGGGAGCGGGGAGCATCCTCGCGGTCGGAGAGGGCGTCGCCGACGTCGCCGTGGGCGACCGCGTCGGCTGGGTCGTCAGCGCCGGGAAGCTACGCGGAGCGGGTCGTCGTGCCGGCCGAGAAGGCCGTGCCCATACCCGACGGCGTCTCGAGCGAGCTCGCCGCGGCCGTCCTGCTCCAGGGCTTGACCGCGCACTACCTGGCGACCGGCACCTACGCCGTGCAGCCGGGCGACGACGTGGTCGTTCATGCGGCGGCGGGCGGCGTCGGTCTGCTCCTGACGCAGACCGTCAGGGCGCTCGGCGGCCGGGTGATCGCGACCACCTCGGGCGGCGGCAAGGCCGAGCTCGCGCGACAACGCCGGGGCCGACGAGGTGATCGGCTACGAGGGCTTCGCCGATCGCGTCCGGGAGCTCACCGGCGGCGCGGGCGCGGCGGTCGTCTACGACGGAGTCGGTCAGGCCACCTTCGACGAGAGCCTGGCGTCGCTCCGTGAGCGCGGGACGATGGTGCTCTACGGGGCGGCTAGCGGGGCGGTGCCGCCCTTCGACCCGATGCGGCTCGAGCACGGCAGGGTCGCTGTTTCTGACCAGGCCGTCTCTGCGGCACTACACGGCGACGCGCGACGAGCTCCTGGCACGGGCGGCGTGACGTGCTGGGGCGCGCGGCCCGCGGCGAGCTCGACGTCCGGATCGGCGGCCGCTATCCGCTCGAGCAGGCGCGGCAGGCCCAGGAGGATCTCGCCGCGCGAAAGACGACGGGCAAGCTGCTCCTGGTCCCGGGAGGGACGATGCGACGGCTTCGGGAGAGACGTTCGCACGCGCCTGGGACAGCGTTCTCGACGTGGCGAGCGACGCGCGGCTCGACCTGCTTCGCGCCTACAGCGACGCGGTGAACGCTCGCTCCTGGCGGGTGGCTACCGGCCGCCGCCGGCGCCCACGTCCTGGCCGATCTCTTCGACGAGGCGGTCGCGCCCGAGGCTCATCCGGTCCTGCGAGAGCAGGGTGCCTGTGGTCGGGGTGGACGTCTCGAAGCAGTGGTCGCGGCGACCTGCTCGCGCTATCCGGACCTCGACGGACGCGTATGCGATGCCGGCGGCTCGACCTTCCCGGCGCTTCCTTCGCACCGTCGTGTCGAACTCGGACGCTCGACCGTGTCGACTCGCTCGACGAGGTCGTCCGCGCGCTCGCTGAGCTTCGCCGGGTGCTCCGTCCGGGGGGACTGCTGCTGATCACCTTGGACAACGGCGCAAATCCACTCGTCGCTCTGCGCAACGCGCTCCCGGAGTCGATCCGGGCAAGCTGGGCCTCGTCGTACCCGACGGCGCCACCTGCGGGCCGAGCGGCTCGGACGGCTGCTCGCCGAGACCGGCTTCGAGGTGGAGGCGCTCGGCGGGGCGATGCACTTCCCGCCTGCTCCTGCGAGCGCAGCCGAGGCTTCTCGACAGGGCGCTCGCGCTGGAGCGGCTGGGCTCGTCGCCGCTTCGCTACGTGACGGCTCAGTTCGTCGTCGCCCGTGCCTGCCGACTCTGAGTCGGAGCGCCCGCGGCGCGGCGTTGGACGGCTGGCCGGTGCACACGTCGCGGGCTGACTGCTGCGCAACGAGGGCATTCGTGCAGCTCTCGTCGGCGCGCTCGGCGAGTCGATCTTCGGCGCCTCGTCGTCTTCGAGACTCGTCGCGACGGAGCGGGTCGGTCCAGCCGGCCGTCGAGTTCACCTTCCTCGGCGGACCGCTGCGATCCCAGTCGCCGGCGCCGACGGCAGCGGGCGCCGAGCGCCTGGCGACGGGAAGGCGTCGGAGGGGTCGCAGGTGGTCGCCGGACGGCTCGCTGATCGCGTCCGCTCGCTGGCACTCAACCGCGGCCTCAGGGGCGAGGTGTCTCGTCGACACTCTCAGCCCGATTTACGTCGTCGGGGCCGACGGCGGCAACGAGCGCCGGCTGACCGAGGCACGGCGACGTCCGCGCGGGGCGGCCCGAGCGCTCGCAACTCGGAGGGCCAGCCGCTACGACCACGGGCACGCTACGCCCGTCTCGTGGCCGGACGGCTCGAGCTTGACCTGCCGGCGCGACGAGCCGTCCACTTCGTCATGAACGCGGACGGCACTTGCGAGCAACCGTTCGGCCCGTGCGGAGCTCGAGCTCGGCGACGCGCCGCCTGGCAGGCCCGGCTCCACCGTCGCTGCCACCGCTTCCTGTGCCGACAGCCGGCGCTGTCCGGAGCTCGGCGGCCCGCGCGTCGAGGGGCGTCACGGCCGGCGCGGTCGCCCGCCGCTTCGGCACGTGGCTCGAGGACGGGCGGCAGTCAGAGCGCTGGCGAAGCGGCGCTCGTGCTTCGCCGGCAAGCTTCACGCGCGGGCGACGCTCCGGTACGTACGACCGCCGTCGACGTCCTGCAGGTGGGGTCGACATCGTCCAGTGTCCGCGGCCGCCACTCGAGCCGGGGCAATCGAGGCAGCGACGTTCAGCGTCACTGGGCACGAGTCCCCGGGGATTCGAGCTACAGGCTCGAGCGTCAGCGCGCTCGAGCCGGGACCCCGGTCTTCGCATCGATCGGCCTGGCGGCCGACAGTGGTCGCGTCCTCGCGTGCGACGTGGTCGGCACGGACGGCTCCGACCGGCTGGTGGGCACTCGGCCCGCGACTCGATCTCGGCCTTGGTGCGGTGGAGGTGCCGTGGATGCTCGGGCGGTGAGTAGAGCGAGTAGAGCACGAGCTCGCCGGGCCGGGTGACGACGTTGTGCCGACCCCGGCCGGGATCACGATCGCCCAGTCGTCCGCGACCTCGTAGGTCTCGTCGATCGAGTCCGTCGCGGAGCCGAGCTCGACGAGGCCCTTGCCCTGCTCGATGCGCAGGAACTGGTCGTCGTGGGCGTGCTGCTCGAGGCCGATGTCCTCGCCGGGTCAGGCTCGTCACGGTGAGCTGCGCGTGCTCGCCGGTGACGATGACCGCGCGAAAGGCCTCGTTCTCCTTCGTCGCGCGCTCGATATCGGCGACCCAGCCGGCGCATCAGTCGGTGTGCTCGTCCGCGACGCGAGAGCGCCTCGTCGAGGATCGCGATCCCCTCGTCGAGCTCCTCGCGGGTGATCGTGAGCGGCGGGCAGACCATGACGACGTTCCAGTGCGTCATCAGGTAGAGCCCTCGGTCGAGCGCGGCCTTGGCCATCCGGGCGACCGGCGCGAACGCCTCGCCGGTCGCGTTGAAGGGCACGAGCGGCTCGCGGGTCTCCCGGTTCTTGACCAGCTCGAGCCCCCAGAAGCAGCCGAGCCCGCGCACCTCGCCGATCGACGGGTGCTGGCGGCGAGGCCGTCGAGCGCCTCCTTGAACACCGGCGCCGAGCTCGGCCGCGTGCTCGACGATGCCCTCCTCCTGGAAGGCCTCGATCGACGCGACCGCCGAGGCGCAGGCGAGCGGATGGCCGCTGTAGGTGAGCCCGCCCGCGAAGTACTTGTCCTGCACCCAGTCGGCGATCGGCCTGCGGACGATCATCGCGCCGAGCGGCACGTAGCCGGAGTTGATGCCCTTGGCGACGGTGAGGATGTCCGGCACGACGTCCCAGTTGTCGACGCCGAACCACTTGCCGGTGCGGCCGAAGCCGGCCATCACCTCGTCGCAGATCAGCAGGATCCCGTGGCGGTCGCAGACCTCGCGGATCGACTGCAGGTAGCCGTCGGGCGGGACGATGATCCCGTTCGTGCCGACCACCGTCTCGAGGATCACCGCGGCGACGGTCTCCGGGCCCTCGTACTGGAGGATCTCCTCGAGGTGCGGCGCGCCCGAGCAGACCGGGCACGGGTCGGGGTGGCCGGCCGGGCAGCGGTACGTGTACGGGTCGAGCATCCGCACGACGCCCGGGATGCCCCGGCTCGGCGGCCCAGCGGCGCGGATCGCCCGTGAGCGTGATCGCGCCGGCCGTGGCCCCGTGGTAGGAGCGGTAGCGCGCGATCACCTTGTGCCGGCCCGTGTACCAGCGGGCGAGCTTGATCGCGTTCTCGTTCGCCTCGGCGCCGCCGTTCGTGAAGAAGCTCATCGCGAGGTCGCCGGGGGTCACCTCGGCGAGCAGGCGGCCGAGCCGCGAGCGCGACTCGCTCGCCATCGGCGGGCCGATCGTGCACAGGCGCTCGGCCTGCTCCTTGATCGCGGCGACGATCTTCGGGTGCTGGTGCCCGATCGAGACGTTGACGAGCTGCGAGGCGAAGTCGAGGTAGCGCTTGCCGTCGTAGTCCCAGAAGCGGCAGCCCTCGGCGCCCGCGACCGCGATCGGGTTGATCGCGTTCTGCACCGACCAGGAGTAGAGGACGAACTCCTTGGCGTCGGCGACGATCTGCTCTCCCAGCTGGGGATTCGCTTCCACGGTGGCCATGGGGCAACTCTAACGCCGACCGCGGTAGGCTGGCCGCAAAGCTTTCAGGAGGTTGAGATGACCGAGGTACTCGACAGATCCGTCGACGAGCAGCGCGAGGGCGTCACGCGCATCAGCCACTGGATCGGCGGTCGCATCGTCCCCGGCGAGTCCGGGCGCAGCGCGCCCGTCTACAACCCCGCACCCGGCGAGCAGACCGGCGCGGTCGACCTGGCCTCCGTGGAGGAGGTCGATGCCGCGGTCGCCGCGGCGAAGGAGGCGTTCGAGTCCTGGCGCAAGGTGTCGCTGGCGAAGCGCGCGGAGCTGATGTTCAACATCCGCGAGCTCGTCCACGACCGGCGCGAGGAGGTCGCGCGCATCCTCACCAACGAGCACGGCAAGGTGCTCTCCGACGCGCTCGGCGAGGTCACCCGCGGGCTCGAGGTGATCGAGTTCGCCTGCGGGATCCCGACGCTGCTCAAGGGCGAGTTCTCGGAGCAGGCCTCGACCGGGATCGACGTCTACTCGATCCGCCAGCCGCTCGGCGTCGTCGCCGGGATCACGCCGTTCAACTTCCCGGCGATGGTGCCCATGTGGATGTGGGCGCCGGCGATCGCCTGCGGGAACACGTTCGTGCTCAAGCCGTCCGAGAAGGACCCGTCCGCGTCGCTCTGGACGGCCGAGCTGCTCAAGGAGGCCGGCCTGCCCGACGGCGTCTTCAACGTCGTCCACGGCGACAAGGTCGCCGTCGACCGCGTGCTCGAGCACCCGGACATCTCGGCCGTCAGCTTCGTCGGCTCGACGCCGATCGCGCGCTACGTCTACGAGACGGGCACCAAGCACGGCAAGCGCGTGCAGGCGCTCGGCGGGGCGAAGAACCACATGATCGTCCTGCCCGACGCCGACGTGGACATGGCCGCGGACGCGGCCGTGAGCGCTGCCTACGGGTCGGCCGGCGAGCGCTGCATGGCGGTCTCGCACGTCGTCGCCGTCGGTGACGTCGCCGACCGGCTCGTCGCGGCGATCAAGGAGCGGCTGCCGAAGATCAAGGTCGGCAACGGGCTCGAGCCCGACGTCGAGATGGGCCCGCTCGTCACCCGCGAGCACCGCGACAAGGTCGCCTCGTACCTGGACAAGGGCCGGAGCAGGGCGCCACGGTCGTCGCCGACGGCCGCGAGACCGCGCCCGAGGGCGACGGCTTCTTCCTGGGCGTGTCGCTGATCGACGACGTCACCACGGAGATGGACGTCTACAAGGACGAGATCTTCGGCCCCGTGCTCGGCGTCAGCCGGGTCGGCACGTACGACGAGGCCGTCCGGATGGTCAACGACAACCCGTACGGCAACGGGACCGCGATCTTCACCCGCGACGGCGGCGTCGCCCGGCAGTTCCAGTTCGACGTGCAGGCGGGGATGGTCGGGATCAACGTGCCGATCCCGGTGCCGGTCGCCTACTACTCGTTCGGCGGCTGGAAGGCGTCGCTCTTCGGCGACACGCACATCTACGGGCCCGAGGGGATCAACTTCTACACGCGCGGCAAGGTCGTCACCTCGCGCTGGCCGGATCCGGCCACGTCGAAGGTCGACCTCGGCTTCCCGCAGACGCGCTAGCCGCGGGCGGACTTCTAGGCGTGGTCGTCTGCGCATCCTGCGGGCAGGAGAACCCGGACATCGCGCGGTTCTGCCTCGCGTGCGGCCTGCCGCTCTCGGACGTCACGGGCAGGGCGACCGAAGAGCGGCGGCTCGTCAGCGTCATCTTCGTCGACATCGTCGGATTCACGTCGCGCGCGGAGCGCCTCGACCCGGAGGACGTGCACGACCTGCTCCGGCCCTACTACGAGGTCGTCCGCAGTGAGATCGAGTCCTTCGGCGGCGTCGTCGAGAAGTTCATCGGCGACGCCGTCGTCGGCTTGTTCGGCGCCCCGGTCGCGCACGGCGACGACGCGGAGCGGGCCGTTCGGGCCGCGCTCGTCGTCCGCGACTCGATCGCGGCGATGGACGAGGCCGACCCGCGGCTCGACCTGAAGGTGCGGATCGCCGTCAACACCGGCGAGGCGCTCGTGATCGTCGATGCGCGGCCGGCGCTCGGCGAGGCGCTGGTCACGGGCGACGTGGTCAACACCGCTGCGCGCCTCCAGTCGGCAGCGCCGGTCGGCGCCGTCCTCGTGGGCGAGGAGACGTATCGGTCGACGAGGGATGCGATCCTCTACGCGTCGGCGGATCCGGTGGAGGCGAGGGGCAAGGAGGATCGCGTGCCGGCGTGGATCGCGCTGCGCGAGACGCGTTTGCCCGGTGAGCGATCCCAGGCCGGAGAGCTGGTCGGTCGAGGCCCGGAGCTCGACGTCCTGCGCGGCACCTGGGAGCGCGTCGCGGCCGAGCGCACCTCCCACCTCGTGACCGTGATCGGGCCCGCGGGTGTCGGCAAGACACGGCTCGCGGTCGAGTTCGCGGCCATGGTGCGGAAGCGGGGCGGGCGGTCCGTCACCGGCCGCGTGCTCCCCTACCGCGAGAGCACCGCCTACTCCGCGCTGGGCTTCCAGCTGAAGCAGCTGTGCGGGATCTACGAGACCGACACCGTTCTGGCCGCGCTCCGGAAGCTCGACGGGGTGGTGTCGAGGCTCTTGCCCCCGGCCGAGGTGCCCGAGGTGAGCAGGCACCTCGGCATCCTGCTCGGGCTGGACCCCGACGGAACGGTCGCCGACCGCGAGAGCCTGTTCCTCTCGATCCGGACGTTCATCGAGGCGGTCGCCGCGGAGCAGCCGACGATGTTCGTGTTCGAAGACGTCCACTGGGCCGACGAGGCCCTGCTCGAGCTCATCAGCCTCCTCGCGGCGCAGCTCAGCGACCTGCCGGTGCTCATCCTCACACTCGCGCGGCCCGAGTTCCTCGATCTCCGGCCGGGCTGGGGAGGCGGACTGCTCGCGCACACGGCGCTTCCACTGCGACCGCTGGACCCGTCGGAGGCCGCGCAGCTGGCGACGAGCCGGCTCTCGGACGCCGGTGCGACGGCCGACCTCGAGCGCGCGGCCGACCTGGCGACCATCGCGGACGGGAACCCGCTCTTCATCGAGCAGCTTGCGGCGGCGCTCGTGGAGACGGGCGACCCGGACGCGCCGCTGCCGACGACGGTCCGCGGGATCATCGTGGCGCGGCTCGACGCCCTGCCGCTGGTGGAGCGCACCGTCCTGCTGAACGCCGCGGTGGCCGGCCGCGTGTTCTGGCGTGGAGCGCTCGAGCGCATGACGCCCGGAACGACGGGTTGGACGGTGCGCTGGCCGAGCTCGAGCGGCGCGAGCTGATCACGCGGCAGAAGGCGTCCGCCTTCGAGGGGCACGAGCAGTTCGCGTTCCGCCACGTACTCGTCCGGGACGTCGCCTACGAGGTCCTGCCGCGCGCCGTGCGGCAGGAACGGCACCGAGAGGTCGCGCTCTTCTTCGAGGAGGTCGGCGGCCAGTCCGGAGAGGTCGGCGCGGCGCTCGGGCGGCACTGGCGCGACGCCGGTGACCGCGCCAAGGCGCTCGACTACCTGCTGGCCGCGGCCGAGGGCGCCGAGCACGGATGGGCGAAGGCGCGCGCGGCGGCCCTGTACCGCGAGGCGTTCCAGCTCGTGCCGGAGACCGACCGCGACCGGCGCGGGGAGCTGACGCGCAAGATCGCGCTGGCCGCGACGGCGACCTATCACGTCCCCGACGCTCGGCTCCTCGGTCGCGGCGGATTAGGTCCTAGCCGGGCGGAAAGTCGGCGGGGGTGACGTCGCCGGCGATCTCGTGGAGCGCCTCGATCCGGTGGGCGCCGAGCCGCTTCGAGTGCTCCCGCACCATCTCCTCGTGCGGCGCGCCGTAGACGCAGAACGTCCGCACGTCACCGTCGGGGCTCACCACGACGTGGCTGTGCTCCCAGGTGATCTCGGGGAAGTCGCCGTCGACGAGCTCGCGTGAGCGCCGGCCGATGGTCGGCATCTCCGACTCCTCGATCGAGAAGTGGCGGACGATCAGGTAGCGGGGCATGAGCCAATCGTATCCCGCAGGCGCGCTAGCTCTTCTTCGGCGTCCAGTCCTCGTACGCGTCCTCGCCGGAGTCCTCGTCGGGCTCAGGGCCGGAGTCTCGGGCGCTTCTCCTCGATCGCCGAGATCCCCTTGAAGGTCATGTACGCCTCGTCCGGGCGCGAGGGCCTCGGCTCGGCTCCGGCTCGGCCTCGGCTTCCGGCTCCGGCTCCGGCTCGGCTCCGGCTCGCGGCTCCGGCTCCGGCTCGGCTTCGGCTCCGGCTCGGGCTCGGGCTCCGGCTCGGGTTCTGGCTCGGCCTCAGCTTCCGGCTCGGGTTCGGGCTCGGGTTCGGTTCGGGTTCGGGCTCGGCTCGCGGTCGCGAGCACGTCTTCGTCCGTTGGCGGCTCCGGTCGGGCGGGGCGACCGTCGGACAGGCACGGTGGCCTGCGCGCTCCTGCCTCGTCCTCGTCCGGTGCCGCGATGGCCGACGGAGCACGGTCGGCACGTCTTCCTCGTCCTGCTCGGCCTCGGCTCGGGCTCGGGCTCGGGTCGCGAGGCGACGCTCTCGTCGACCGAGTCCGCGGTCACCGCCACGAGCGGCACCGTGGCCAGCCAGCCCGCCTGCTCCAGCGTGGAGTCCTGCTCGGGCTCCGGCTCGGGCACGGGCGCGCTCTCGTCCGCCTCGGCGACCGCGACCTCCTGCGGGCGTGACCGCCTTGTGCTCGGCGGTCGCCTCGACGACCTTCAGCGCCTCGAGCAGGAAGGCCTTGTAGCGCTCGCGGACGTCGTGGTTCGCCTGCGTGAGGCGAGAGGTCTCCTCCTCGAGCCGGTCGCGCGTCTCGCGCGACTCGGCGACGATCTCCTCGGCCTTGGACCGAGCCTCGGCGAGCAGCGTCTCCGCCTTGCTCGCGGGCCTCGTCGACGAGTCCGGAGACCTGCTGTCTCAGCCTCCTCCTTGACCTGCTCGGCCGCCCTCTGCGCGGACGCGAGCCCGTCGCGAAGCAGCTGCTCGAGCTCCTTCGTGTTCGCCATCTCCTTCTCCAGCTCCTCGACCCGGGCGTTCAGCCGGTCGCGCTCGAGCCAGACGTGCTGATAGCTGCCGACGACGTTGTCGATCAGGGCGTCGACGTCCTCGCGTTCGTACGCGCCGCGCTTTTCGCGGAGCTGCTGCTGCTTGATCTCAGGCGGCGAGAGGAACACGCACCCTCCTCGGTCGGCGGACGGGACTCGCGCAATTGTCGCTCGCGGCTTCGGAAATCGCTAATAGATAGCCGCGCTCGTCTCCGGATCGAAGAAGTGCAGGCGGGTCGGGTCGACCACCAGGTCGATCCGACCGCCTTCCTCCGCCCGGCTTCCCCGCCCGACCCGGGCGACGAAGACCCCGCCCTCGCGGCGGGCGGTTCCGCCCGTCGCCTCGAGGGCGTCCTCGCCCAGCGCGGCCTTCACGTCCTCGCCCACGACCGGCCGTGCGCCGAGGCCGAAGTGGACGAAGAGCTCAGAGCCCATGTCCTCGCGGATGTCGACCGAAGCGGCGAGCCGACGGCCGTCGGGCGCCTCGCCGGCGAGGTCGGCGTCCTCCATGTCCTCGGGGCGGATGCCGAGGATCACGCGCCGGCCCGTGAAGCCGGCCAGCGCCGGCCTGGCGGCGAGCGCGTCGCGATCCACGACCAGCTCGTGCTCGCCGAAGCGGGCGACGAGATGGCCGTTCGCCTTGGCGAGGTCGGCACCGACGAGATTCATCGCCGGCGAGCCGATGAACTCGGCCACGAAGAGGTTGACCGGGCGGTTGTAGAGGGCCTGCGGGGAGTCGATCTGCTGCAGGAAGCCGTCGCGCATCACCGCCACGCGGTCGCCGAGCGTGATCGCCTCGATCTGGTCGTGGGTGACGTAGATCGTCGTGACTGCCAGGTCGCGCTGGAGCCGCGCGATCTCCGTGCGCATCTCGACGCGCAGCTTCGCGTCCAGGTTCGACAGCGGCTCGTCCATCAGGAACGCCTGCGGCTCGCGCACGATCGCGCGGCCCATCGCCACCCGCTGGCGCTGGCCGCCCGAGAGCGTCCGCGGGCGCTTCGGCAGGACGCCTTCGAGGCCGAGCACCTTGGCCGCGGCTCCGACGCGGCGTCGTGATCTCCGGCCGCGGCACCTTCCGCAGCTTCAGCCCGAAGGCCATGTTCTTGAAGGCCGACATGTGCGGGTAGAGCGCGTAGTTCTGGAAGATCATCGCGATGTCGCGGTTCTTCGGCGGGAGATCGTTGACGACCCGTCCGCCGATCCGGACGGTGCCGGCGGTGATCGGCTCCAGGCCGGCCACCATCCGTAGTGCAGATGTCTTGCCGCAGCCGGACGGGCCGACGAGCACGATGAACTCGCCGTCGGCGATGTCCAGATCGAGCTCCGAGACCGCCTTGGTGCCGTCCGGATAGACCTTCGTCAGCGCGTCGAGCTCGATCTGGGCCATGCGAAGTGCATTTTCGCACCATGTCTTAGGATCCGCGCGTGGAAGTGGCGGCGCCCAGGCCGAGAGGTCGCTGGCGTGACGTTCTCGAGGAGCGCCGCTTCCTCGCCGCTGTCCTGATCGGGCCCGCCGTCCTCTTCATCGCCGTGCTGGTGGGAGGGCCGCTGCTGCTCGCGATCTACCTCAGCCTCACGGACGCCACAGCCGGCTCGCTGACCGGCGAGTTCGTCGGCCTGCGCAACTTCACCGAGGCCTGGGAGAGCCCGAACTTCCGCCGCGCGCTGCGCAACACGGTCATCTTCACGGTCATCTCGCAGGTGATCGTGCTGCTCGTCGCGGGGGTCCTGGCTCACGCGCTGGCCAAGCCGTTCCCGGGCGCTGGTTCCTCCGCTTCCTCGTCCTGCTGCCGTGGGCGGCTCCGATCGCGCTCGGCACGATCGGCTTCCTCTGGATCTTCGACTCGCTCTTCAGCGTCGTGAACTGGACGCTCGTGCACGACGTGATCCCGGGCCCGCTCGAGTTCAAGCCCTACAACGCCGTGAACTGGGTCTTCGCGCGGCCGGCGCTGCCCGACTGGCTCGAGATCGCGCCGATCGACCCGTTCGCGCCGCCGCAGTGGCTGGGCCAGCCGACCCTGTCGATGGCGGCGATCATCTTCGTGCACTCCTGGCGGATCATCCCGTTCGCGATGGTGATCTTCCTCGCCGGCCTCGCGTCGATCCCGGCCGAGGTCGACGACGCGGCCAAGGTCGACGGAGCCACCGGGCTGAAGAAGTTCTGGTACGTGACGCTGCCGCTGCAGCTGCCGATCGCGACGGTGGCGCTCCTGTTCGGGATCGTCTTCACCGCCACCGACATGACGGTCGTCTACATCCTCACGCACGGCGGGCCCTTCAACAGCACGCACATGCTCACGACCTGGGCCTTCGACACCGGGATCAACTCGGCCGCGCTCGGGCAGGGCGCGGCGATCTCGCTCTACCTGCTGCCGGTGCTCGTCTTCGTCGCCGTGCTGATGCTGCATTTCGCGCGCAGGACGGAGGTGAGCTAGCCGATGCGCCGTGCGGTTCCGTATTTCATCGTCGGCCCGATCGCGTCGTGCTCGCGTTCCCGTTCTACTGGATGCTCGTCACGGCGCTGAAGACCGACGCCGACCTCTACAACGTCGACAGCATCCCGTACAGGTTCGGCAGCGGCTCGCCGACGACCGACAACTTCGAGTTCCTCTTCAGCGACACCGAGTACCTGCGCTGGCTGCAGAACACCGCCGTCATCGGACTCGCGGTCGTGCGTGATCACGCTCGTCCTCGCGCTGCCGGCCGGCTACGCGCTGGCGCGCCTCTCGGGCGGCTGGGGCCAGACGCTCGGCATCGGGATCTTCCTCACGTACCTCGTGCCGCCGACGCTCCTGTTCCTGCCGCTGTCGCGCGTCGTCAGCGAGCTCGGGCTGCAGGACCGGCTGCTCTCGCTGATCCTGGTCTATCCGTCGTTCACCGTGCCGTTCTCGACCTGGCTCCTGATGGGGTTCTTCAAGACGATTCCGCGCGAGCTCGAGGATGCGGCCCTGATCGACGGGGCGTCGCGGCTGACGGCGCTGCGTACGGGTCGTCTTCCCGATCTCGCTGCCCGGGATCCTGACCGTCGTGATCTTCTCGTTCTCGCTCGTCCTGAACGAGTTCGTCTACGCGATCACCTTCATCAGCTCGTCGCACCGAGCGGACGGTCTCGGCCGGCGTGCCGACGGAGCTGATCCGCGGCGACGTCTTCTTCTGGGGACCGCTGATGGCGGCCGCGCTGATCCCGAGCATCCCGCTGGCGCTGCTCTACAACGTTTTCCTGGACCGCTTCATCGCCGGATTCACGGGCGGGGCGTTCCGTTGACGTTGACGGTCAGAAAGTAGGAAGATCGAGCGGATCCACACGAGGGAGGGAGGTAGGAGTGAGCGACGACAAGGAGCGCGTCCACGTCACCCCGGAGATGGACGAGCTCACCAGGCGCGACCTGCTCCGCAAGGCCGGCCTCGGAGCGGTGGTACTGGTCTACGGGGCGTCCGGCGTCAAGAACGCGGTCGCTGCCGTCCCCAGGTACCGCGGCAAGGAGCTCGCCGGGACGCTTCGGATCATGCAGTGGAGCCACTTCGTGCCCAGCTACGACAAGTGGTTCGACAACGAGTACGTGAAGGCGTGGGGGCAGAAGAACGACACCGAGGTGATCGTCGACCACGTCAACCTCGCCGAGCTTCCGACCCGCGCGGCCTCGGAGGTTGCCGCGCAGAGCGGCCACGACCTCTTCCAGTTCCTCTCGCCGCCCGCGGCGTACGAGGACCAGGTCGTCGCCATGAACGACATCGTCCAGGAGGTCAGCCGCAAGATCGGCCCGATGGGCAGAGTCGGTCTCAAGTCGACCTACAACCCGCGGACGAAGAAGTACTTCGGCTTCCCGGACAACTACGTCCCGGATCCGGTCCACTACCGGCGCGACTACTGGGGCGAGATCGGCAAGGCGCCGAACTCCTGGGAGGACGTCCGCGAGGCCGCTCCGAGGCTGAAGGCCATGGGCAGGCCGATCGGGATCGGAATGTCGCAGGAGCTCGACTCGAACATGGCGATGATCGCGCTGATGCAGTGCTACGGCGGCTACATCCAGAACGCCGACGCCAAGGTCGTGATCAACAGCAAGGGCACCCGCGAGGCCCTCGCCGTCATGAAGGACATCTACAAGCGCGGCATGACGAGCGAGGTCTTCGCCTGGACGGCCGCGTCGAACAACACGACGTACATCGCCGGCCGGCTCTCGCTCGCCCTGAACGCGATCTCGATCGCGCGCACGCTCGAGGGCCCGCCGTACGTGACCACGCCCCAGCGGACGGAGCTGATGGAGAAGACGTGGATCGCCCCGATTCCGCGCGGCCCCGAGCAGCGGCTCGGGCTCGAGCACGTGATGGGCGTCTACGTGATCTGGAAGTTCGCGAAGAACAAGAAGATGGCGAAGAAGTTCCTCGTCGACGCCCAGATCCGGTACGGGCCGCACTTCGTGAACAGCGGCTTCTACAACTTCCCCGCCTGGCCGGGTGGGGTGAAGGGCGGCTTCAAGGCGATCCGCAAGGCGGCGGCGGCCGACAAGCACAAGCCGCTCGGCAAGTACACGATCCTGACGACGATCGCCGAGAAGCACACCGCCAACGTCGGCCATCCCGGCTTCTCGAACGCGGGCATCGACGAGGTGTTCAACAAGTTCCTGATCCCGCAGATGTTCGCGGAGGTGGCGCAGGACAAGATGACGCCCGCCGAGGCCGCGAGGGCCGCCGATCGCGAGATCAAGGCGATCTTCGCCAAGTGGCGGCGGCGGAAGAAGCTCTAGAGCGCGCGAAGTAGCTCGAGCACGGTCTCGCCGACGGAGTTCAGGCTCCGCGGCGAGACCGCGCTCAGGTCGTCGCACGTGCGGTGCCAGCAGGCGAAGTCGAAGTCGATCAGGTCGATCGCCGGCACGCCGGCCCGCAGGAAGGGAAGGTGGTCGTCGAGCACTGCGCCGCTCGTTGTCGGCGGGAACGTCTTGGCGTGGCCGGTGCGCGCAGCGGCGCGCCTCAATTTCGCCCAGAGCTTCGTGTTCGAGAGGCGCTCGCGCGGGATCGAGAGCTCCTTGTCGCCCACGAAGTCGAGCAGGACCATCGCCTCGGCCTTGCGGAAGCTGCGCGCCGCGACCTTGCTGCCGCGCAGCCCGTACTTCTCGAAGTCCTCGTCGGGGACGCCTCGAGGGGTCTCCTCGCCGTCGAAGAGGACGAAGACGACGGTCGGCCGCAGCTGGCGGGGCCGCAGCGAGCGCGCGAGCTCGACGACTGTGGCGGTGCCGGAAGCACCGTCGTTGGCGCCGACGAAGCCCGGGATGTCCTTCGTGTCGTAGTGGGCGCCGACGACGACGGTCCGGCTCGGGTTCTTGCCCGGGACGACGCCGATCACGTTGCGCAGCCCGCCGGGCACGGCCTGGAAGCGACCGCTCGGAAGGAGGAGCCTCAGCCGTTGCGCGAGCTTCCGCGAGGCCGCCGAGCCGGCCGGCCTCGGCCCCAGCTGCACCTGCTCGCGGAGCAGCGAGAATGCGCGCTTCTCGTCGAACCGATCCACCGGCGCTGTTCCGGCCCCGCCTGCGAGAGCGAGGGCCAGAAGGGCCACGGCCATCGGCGACAGCGCTCGCCAGGCCCTGGCCGGGGTCTGGCCCCGGCCACGCCTCCCGGGGACAGCGGGCTCGTCACACATCCGTGACGAAGCATGCCTGCGATCCCTCTTTTCCTCTAGCGGGGACGTCCCCGCGAGCCCTGGCCGGGGTCTGACCCCGGACACGCCCTGCGGGGACGCCTGTGGAGCTCTTGGCGCAGAGTCGCGACTACGCGACGGCCGTCGCCCGCTTCAGCTCCTCGCCGAAGCGCGCCCGCTTCACGAACTGGCCGATCCCCGGCGACGCGACCAGCTGCTCGCCTTCGACGAGAACGTTCCCGCGCAGCAGCACGACCTCCGGTGAGCCCGTCACCTCCGTGCCCTCGTAGAGGTTGTAGTCGATCTTCGAGTGGTGGTTCGCGGCCGTGATCGTGTGCCGCTTCTCGGGATCGAAGACCACGATGTCCGCGTCGGAGCCGACGGCGATCGTGCCCTTGCGCGGGTACAGGCCGAACAGCTTCGCCGGGTTCGTCGCGAGGAGCTCGACCATGCGGTTCAGGGTCAGCCGCCCGCTCCGGACGCCGAACTCGTGGATCATGTGCAGCCGGTTCTCCAGCCCGGGCCCGCCGTTCGGGATCTTGGAGAAGTCGTCGCGGCCGAGCGACTTCTGCCCGTCCCAGTTGAAGGCGCAGTGGTCGGTCGAGATCGCCGACAGGACGTCCGTCCTCACCGCGTTCCAGAGCACGTCCTGGTTCGCCTTGTCGCGCGGCGGCGGCGTGTAGACGAACTTGGCGCCCTCGAAGTTCGGCCTCTCGAGGAACGTGAAGTCGACGAAGAAGTACTGGGTGCAGGTCTCGCCCCAGACGTTCCAGCCCTTTTCACGCGCGATCGCGATCGGCTCGACCGACTCCGCGCACGAGACGTGGACGACGTAGAGCGGCGACCCCGCCACTCGCGAGAGCTGGATCGCGCGGTTCGTCGCCTCGCCTTCGGTCTCGGGCGGCCGCGTCAGCGCGTGGTACTTCGGCTCGGTGTTGCCGGCGGCGAGCGCCTCCTTCACGAGCACGTCGATCGCGTCGCCGTTCTCGGCGTGCACCATCACGAGCGCGCCCGTGTCGGCGGCCACCTGCATCGTCCGGAAGAGCGTCTCGTCGTCGACCATGAGCGCGCCCTTGTAGGCCATGAACAGCTTGTACGAGGTGACGCCCTGGTCGGGCAGCGACGCCAGCTCGTCCAGGGAGCCGCCCTCGCGCAGATCGGTCACGGCCATGTGGTAGCCCATGTCGATCAGCTGCTTGCCGTCGGCCTTGCTCTTCCACTCGTCGAGCGCGTCCGTGAACGTCGAGCCCTGAGGCTGGATCACGAAGTCGACATGACACGTGGTGCCGCCGAACGCCGCCGCCCGCTGGCCCGACTCGACGTCGTCGATCGTCACCGTCCCGCCGAACGGCATGTCGAGGTGGGTATGCGGGTCGACGCAGCCGGGCAGCACGTACTTGCCCGCGGCGTCGATCACCCTGTCGGCCTCCATGTCGAGCGACTCCCCGATGAGGGAGATCCGCTCGCCCTCCACGTACACGTCGCCGACGTAGTCGTCGGCGGCCGTGATCACACGGCCTCCCTTGATCAGTACGGACATTGCGGATCTCCCTCCATCGGGCTACTTATTCGCCGCCTTCGGTTACCTCGACGGTCTCCTTCTCGTAGTCGGTGCCGTTGACGTCGACGCCGTCGTCCTTCAGCTCCTGCATCGCGGCCTCGGCGAGGTCGGTGCGATAGGCGTCGTCCGTGGCCGGCTTCGTGATGATCTTGTAGTCCTTCGCGATGTCGGCTGTGACCTGGAAGGACTCGGGATCCATCACGCCGATGCCCTGGGGCGCCGGCCAGATCAGCTCGTTGACCTCGTTGAGCATCCAGCGCTGGTGGCCCTCGCCGAGCGTCGGCCCGTTGTCGAGCACGTGCGTCAGGCACTCGTCCGGGTTGTCGCGGCAGAAGACCCAGCCGCGGAAGCTCGCCTTCAGGAACCGCTTGGCGATGTCCTGATTGGCCTCGTCCGCGATCCATTCCTCGGTCACGAACACGCCGTCCTCGAGCGCTCCCGTGCCCAGGTCGGACATCTTCATCACGTTCAGGTCCTCGAGCTTGTAGAGCTCGCCCGTGTCCGGGTTCTTCTGCTCGAGCACCTGGGCGAGCTCGTTGTAGGTCATGGCCGCGGCGGCATCGACCTCGCGGTTGATCAGCAGGTTCATGTCGAACGGCTGCGCGACGATCGTCACGTCCTTCTGCGGGTCGAGGCCGTTCTTGTTCAGCGCCGCGAACAGCTTGTGCTCGTTCCCGCCGAGCCAGACGCCGACCTTCTTGCCCTTCAGCTTCGGGATCGAGTCGAGGCCCGTGTCCTTCCACGTCACCTCGGTCATGCCGCTGCGCGTGTAGACCTGGGCGATGTTCACGATGTTCTGGCCCTTGTCGCGGGTGGCGAGCGTGTTGTCGAGCCAGTTCACCCCGAACTCGGCCTGGCCGCCCAGGACGACCTGCTCGGGGACGATGTCCGGGCCGCCGGGGCGGAGCGTGATGTCGATTCCCTCGTCCTCGTAGTAGCCCTCCTCCGAAGCCGCGTAGAAGCCGGCGAACTGGGCCTGCGTGACCCACTTGAGCTGAAGGGTGACCTTGTCGGCCGCCTTCGTCGTGCTTTCGGTCGTCTCGCCGGCGGCGTCGCCGCCCTCGTCGTCGTCCTCGCCTCCGCACGCCGCGAGTCCGAGCACGAGCGCCGCGAAGACCGCGGCGAGCCAGAACCACCGTGAACCTTTCATTCGCTCCTCCTCCGTTGTTGTCGTCATTCGATTCGTGTCGAGGGCTGCCACCGCATCGCGAGCCGTTCGGCGGCCGCAACCGCTGCGTAGAACAGGATCCCGATCACGCTCGCGACCACGATCGCCGCCCACGCGTGCTCGAACGCGAAGATCCCCGCGTCGCGCCGGATCACGATTCCGAGCGAGTCCTGCGAGCCGCCGAAGTAGTCGCCCACGATGGCGCCGATCATCGCGAGTACGGTCGCCACCTTCAAGGCGGAGAAGATGTAGGGCAGCGCATTCGGAATCCTGACGCGGCGGAAGATCTCGACCTCGCCCGCCGCGTAGCTCCGCATCAGCTCGATCGATGCGGGCCGTACCGAGGTCAGCCCCTTCAGCGTGTTCACGAGCACGGGGAAGAAGCAGATGATCGCGGCGATCGCGATCTTCGACCACGGCGAGAGCAGGCCGAACCAGTTGTTCGTGATCGGGGCGAAGGCGATGATCGGGATCGCGTTGGCTGCGATCGCGTAGGGCATGATCGCGCTCGCGAGCGGCGGCCAGCGGGCGAGCACCAGGGCGACGACGATGGCGGCGCCCGACCCGACCACGAAGCCTCCGAGCGCCTCCTTGAAGGTGAACCAGGCCGCGCTCAGGAGGCCCGAACGGTCGTCCCAGAGCGTCTCGAGGATGTCGGAGAGCGGCGGCAGGAGGAAGTTCTGGACGTCGAGCGCCTTCACCCCGAACTCCCAGGCGGCGAGGCCCAGGACGAAGACGACGACCGCCGGGATCCAGTCCCGTACACCGCGGCCGACACGCCGAGCGAAGACGCCCCGCGGAAGCGGCTGAACGGCGGTCGGGCCGGCGCTCACAAGCCTTCCTCCGCCGCGATCAGCTCGGCTTCACTGACCAGCTCGTCGGAGCCGCGAAGCTTGTGCCGGACGTCCGCCACGAGCTCGAAGTAGCGTGGTTGCTCGCGCGTCTCGGCCGACCGGGGTCGGGGAAGGTCGATGTCCACGACATCGGTGATCCGTCCCGGCCGCGGCGACATCACGACGACCCGGGTCGAAAGGAAGACCGCTTCCGAGATCGAGTGCGTCACGAAGATGATCGTGCTTCCGAGCGCCTCCCAGATCGTAAGCAGTTCCAGGTTGAGCCGCTCTCGGGTCATCTCGTCCAGGGCGCCGAACGGCTCGTCCATGAGCAGCAGCGGGGGTGAGAACGAGAGCGCGCGTGCAATCGAGACGCGCTGCTGCATGCCACCGGACAGCTGCCAGGGATGGTGGCTCCCGAAGCCGTCGAGCTCGACGAGACGGAGCATCTCCTTGACGCGTTCCGTGCGGCGACCGCGGTCCCAGCCCAGCATCTCGAGCGGCAGTGCGATGTTCTTCGCCACGGTGCGCCAGTCGAACAGCACGGCGTCCTGGAAGACGATGCCGTAGTCGCGGTCCTCGCGCGCCCGCCGCGCCGACTTGCCGTTGACCACGACTTCGCCGACCGTGGGCTGGATCAGATCGCCGACGATGCGCAGCAGCGTCGACTTGCCGCAGCCCGACGGGCCGATCAGGGAGATGAACTCGCGCTCGGCTGATCTCCAGGTCGATTCCCTGGAGCGCGATCACGCCGCCCTTGCCGAACTCTTTGTGCACGCCCTTCAGCGAGACGACGCTCATGCCACGTGCTCCGGGGCGCGGCGGACGACGAGCTTCTCGGCGAGCAGGACCGCGAGGAAGAACGTGATTCCGAGCAACGCCGCGATGAGGTTCGTGGCCCAGAGGCTCGGCGGCGAGCTGGCGTAGTACTGGTTGAAGTTGAGGATCGCCCCGCCGAGGCCGCTCTGGATCGACGCCGGGAGCTCGCCGATGATCGCGCCGACGACGCTCGCCGTCGCCGACACCTTCAGGGCGGTGAAGAGGAACGGCAGCGAGGCCGGGACGCGTACCTTCCAGAGGATCCGCCATCTGCTCGCGGCGTAGGAGCGCATCAGCTCGAGCGCCCGCGGGTCGGCCGAGTCCAGGCCGCGGAGCGTGTTGATCGTCACGGGGAAGAAGGTCAGGTAGGCCGCGATCACGGACACCGACAGCCAGTCCGGCAGCCCGCGTCCGCCGAGCCAGATCACGACCATCGGTGCGATCGCGAGGATCGGAACCGTCTGCGAGGCGACGATGTAGGGCAGGAAGCCGCGCTGCAGCAGGCGCGAGTGCGCCAGGATCACGGCGAGGGCGAACCCGATGGTCGCCCCGAGGAAGAACCCGACCGCCGCCTCCTTGGCCGTGAAGAGCGCTGCGTCCCAGAGCACCTCGATCAGGAGCGGGCCGTTGCGGCGCGACGGCTCGAAGAGCTGGCCCACGATGTCGTGCATGTGCGGGAACGTGCGGTCGTTCACCTCGAACGTGCCGAGCCTGAACCCGGTCGTCTCGCCGACCCACTTGAACGCCTCCCAGAACGCGTACAGGCCGCCGGCCACCGCGACCGTGAGAGCGGCTCGGCGGAGGAGCGGCCGCCAGGCCACGGAGAAGCGCGAGGGACGTTCGACCGCCACCGAGGCCATATCGGAGTTCCTACCACACTGTTCCGGACGGCGTTAAAGTCGCTCGCGATGGCGCTCGACCCCTCCCGCACAGTCGCCGAGCTGAAGGAGCTGCGCGAGCTCACGGGCGACGAGAACGGCGCCCAGCGCGTGGCCTGGACGGACACCTGGGTGCGCGCACAGGAGTGGATGGCGTCCAAGCTCGAGGGCGCGGGTGTCGAGCACGGAGTTCGACGAGGCGCGGAACCAGTGGTGGACGCTGCCCGGGCAAATCGGAGCGCGCGCTGGTCATCGGCGGTCACCTCGACTCCGTGCCGAACGGCGGCTGGCTCGACGGCGCGCTCAACGTCGTCGCCGGCGCCGAGGTGCTGCGGGCGAATCGCCGACGAGGGCGAGCCTCCGGTCACGGTGCGGCTCGTGTCCTGGGCCGACGAGGAGGGCGCGCGCTTCGGCCGCTCGCTGTTCGGATCCTCGGCGGCGGCCGGCTCGATGCGCGACCAGGACGAGCTGCGGACGCTGACCGACACCGACGGCGTCACGCTCCCCGACGCGATCGGCGCGCACGGCGTCGACCTCGATCGCGCCACGGACGCGAGGTCACAGCTCGAGAACGCCGCGGCCTACCTGGAGCTCCACATCGAGCAGGGGCCGGTGCTCGAGGCGATGGGCCTGCCTCTGGGGGCCGTGCTCGGGACTTTCGGCGTCGAGCGGCATCGCGTGGTCTGGCGGGGCCAGGCGGCGCACGCCGGATCGACGCCGATGGATCAGCGCCGGGACGCGCTGGCCGGGGCCTCCAAGCTGGCCCTCGCGCTGCGCGAGATCGCGGCGGCGGTCGGCGGCGGTGCCGTCTGCACCTCGGGCGGCGTCGTCTGCAAGCCGGGGATCGTGACCTCGGTCGTCGAGACCGCGGAGCAGCTGCTCGACCAGCGCCATCTGGACGCGTCCAAGCTCGCCGCGATGCTCGCCGACGCGAAGTCGCGGTCCGAGCCGTTCGCCGCGCGAGGAGGACATCGAAGTCGAGTTCGAGCGGATCTGGAGCATCGAGCCGATCCTCTTCGACGAGGAGCTGATCGGGTTCGCAGACGAGTCGATTCGCGAGGTCGCCGGCGAATCCCACCGCCTGCCGAGCGGGCCGCTGCACGACGCGGCCGAGGTTTCGCGCGCAGGCATCCCGACCGTGATGCTCTTCGTCCAGAGCTTGCGCGGGCTCTCGCACACGAAGCTCGAGGACACCAAGGAGAAGCACCTCGAGCTGTCGGTGCAGGCGCTCGACCGCCTGGCCTCGCGGACGATCGAGTCGTTGGCGGCGGGCTAGCTGCCGAGGATCCGAACGGGCTCGCGGAGCTGCGTGCGATTGCAGGCGGCGAACACGACCGTGGTCGCGAGAAGGAGAACGACTCCGGCGGCGACGGCGAGGTCGGCGACGTTGAAGGCGACGTCGCCGGCGAGCAGCGGGTTGGGCACGCCCTGAATCGATGGCCAGAGCCCGAGGGAGAGGACGTTCCCGGTCGCGCCGCCGAGCAGGACGCCGCCGGCCGCTGCGATCGAGGTCGAGCGGGTGAGGAGGATCGCTCCGACCCAGAGGGTCGACACGACCGCGACGACGACCACGTAGAAAGAGGAGCGCGGGTGCGCGAACACCGCACCGTCACGCTCGGCGACGGCGATCGCCTTGTGCGCGAGGTCGGCGCCGGCCACCACGGTGCCCGTGAGGGCGAGCAGCGCGAAGTTGCGAGCCATGGCGCAAGCGTACGACCTTGGGGCGGGCGGGTGTCTCCTTCGGGCGCGTCCGGGGTCAGAGCCCGGACGGGTCCCGGCGAGCGCTGCCCGTTCGGAGCGAAATGCACTAAACGCGTGACGAGGCTTCCACGAATCGAGGCGACCAGTCGCGGCGCCGTCTCTTCCAGGCGTGTCCGGGGGCTGACCCCAGACACGGCCCGAGGGGCGGCCTCGTGGTGCCAGGCACCGTCACGAAAGGGTTACGAGAAGCGCACGAGGGCCACGCCTGCCGCGAGCATGGCTACGCCGGCCAGCCGGAGCGCGTTGATCGGCTGCTCGTCGAAGCCGATCCACCCGAAGTGGTCGACCGCCAGCGAGGCGAGCGCCTGGCCCGCGAGGATCATCACGAAGAGCGTCACCGCCCCGAGCCGCGGCGCGGCGACGATCGAGCCGAGCACGTAGAACGCCCCGAGCGCGCCCCCGATCCACACCCACCAGGGCGCCGACGAGACGCGATCGGTTGAGGGCCAGTCCCGCGCGACGGCGAGCGCGACCACCGATAGAGCCACCGCCCCGACCACGAACGAGACGAGCGCGGCGCGTACGGAACTGCCGAGCCACGACGCGAGTTGGGCGTTGATCCCGAACTGGATCGGCAGCATCGCGCCGGCCGCGAACGCGAAGGCGAGGTAGCCCCAGATTGCCACCCGCACCAATTCAAGGGAAAATCCCGGTTTCCCTGCCGACCCCTGGAGGTCACATGCTCACGTTCGGCGTCACCGTCCTGCCCGATCCGCCGTTCTCGCGCTTCTTCGAGCTGACCAAGCTGGCCGAGCAGCACGGCTTCGAGTACAGCTGGGCGTACGACTCGCACATCCTCTGGCAGGAGTCCTTCGCGACCCTTCCGGTGGCGGCCGACCGAACCGAGAAGATCAAGTTCGGCCATTTCGTGACCAACCCGGGGATTCGTGACCCGACGGTGACCGCGAGCTGGTACGCGACGATGCAGGACCTCTCGAACGGCCGCATGGTGATGGGGATCGGGCGGGGCGATTCGTCCCGCCGCGTGGTCGGCCTCAAGCCGGTGAAGGTGGCCGAGTTCGAGGCGAGCTGCGCGATGATGAAAGACCTGATGAACGGCCGGAAGGTCGTGTGGAACGAGAAGGAGCTCGAGCTCGAGTGGGTCCGCGACGACCTGCCCGAGATCGAGATGTGGGTCGCGGGCTACGGGCCGAAGGCGCTGGCCGTCGCCGGCCGCGTCGGGGACGGCGTGATCATCCAGCTCGCCGACCCGCAGATCATCCAGTGGATCATGGACACGGCCAGGAAGTCGGCCGAGGAGGCCGGACGCGACCCGGCTGCGCTGAAGTGCATCGTCGGCGCTCCGAGCAAGGTGACCGACGATCTCCCGACGGCGCGCGAGGAGGTCAAGTGGTTCCCGGCGATGGTCTCGAACCACGTCATGGACCTGATCGAGAAGTACGGCTACGACTCGGAGATCCCGGCCGCCCTGACCGAGTACGTCAAGGCGCGGAAGTTCTACGACTACAAGGATCACAGCCGCGTCGGTGCCGCCCACGGCGAGTTCGTCACCGACGAGATCTGCGACCGCTTCACGGTCATCGGCAACGTCGAGCAGTGCGTCGCCAAGCTGAAGGAGCTCGAGGGCGTCGGCGTCGACCAGTTCAACATCTACCTCATGACCCACGGCCAGGAGGAGACGCTGCAGGCGTACGGCGACGAGATCATCCCGGAGGTCTCCAGGGTCGCCGCCTAGCGCCGCGTGCGGCTCGAAGCTAGCGTGAGCTCCGTGCGGCGACGAGAACCTCGTCTGCTCGGCGACAACGCGGACCTGCTGCCGACGCTGCCGTCGGCCGCGTTCCAGCTGATCTACGTCGACCCGCCGTTCAACACCGGCCGCGGCAGAGTCGCCGAACGCTCGAGACCGTGCGGGACGCGACCGGCGATCGCACCGGCTTCGAGGGCCGCAGGTATCGCACGGTCGAGGTCGGAGAGTCGTCGTACGTCGACTCGTTCGACGACTACCTCGCCTTCCTCGAGCCGCGGCTTCGCGAGGCCCACCGGCTGCTCGACGCCGACGGGGACCTTCTACTTCCACATCGACTACCGCGAGGCGCACTACTGCAAGGTCTTGCTCGACGAGATCTTCGGGCGCGAGTCCTTCCTCAACGAGATCATCTGGGCGTACGACTACGGGGCTCGCACGAAGCGGAAGTGGCCCGCCAAGCACGACACGATCCTCGTCTACGTCAAGGACCCGGACGAGTACTTCTTCGACGCCGAGGCGGTCGACCGCGAGCCGTACATGGCGCCGGGCCTCGTCACGGCGGAGAAGGCCGCGCGCGGCAAGCTCCCGACCGACGTCTGGTGGCACACGATCGTGAGCCCGACCGGGAAGGAGAAGACCGGCTACCCCACCCAGAAGCCGGAGGGGATCCTGCGCCGGATCGTCCAGGCATCGTCGCGGCCCGGCGACTGGTGTCTCGACTTCTTCGCCGGCAGCGGCACGCTCGGAGCGGTCGCAGCCAAGCTCGGCCGCCGGTACGTCCTGATCGACTCGAGCCCGGAAGCCGTCCGCATCATTCGACAGCGCCTCGGCCCGCTCGGAACGGAGAAGGAGGGATTCGAACCCTCGAAGGAGGTAATTACCCCCTTAACGCCTTAGCAGGGCGCCGCCTTCAGCCACTCGGCCACTTCTCCGGGAGGCGCAGGATACCCGACCTTACCGACCCGAAAAACGCGACGACCCGCCAGAAAAGCGATCGAAAGGCCGCAGTTCGTGACGGGCGCCGCAAGGTGCCGGGGTGTGTGAGGGGGGAGCCGGCAAACGCATCTTCCGCGGCTAGGTCCTCACGGGCATGCCCCTGAAGGGTGAAATACGCAGGCATGGCCTCACCCTTCGTCGAGCTCGACGTCGGCGGTCGCACCGTCAAGGTGACGAACCCCGACAAGGTCTACTTCGCCGAGCGCGGCGAGACGAAGCTCGAGCACGTCCAGTACTACGTCGCCGTCGGCGAGGGGATCGTGCGCGCGCTCTACGAGCGGCCGACCCAGCTGAAGCGCCACCCCGGCGGCGCCGAGGGCGAGGCGATCTACCAGAAGCGCGTCCCCGACAAGCGGCCCGACTGGATCGAGGTCGCGCGCGTCACCTTCCCGTCCGGCCGCCACGCCGACGAGCTGTGCGTGACCGAGGTCGCGCACGTGGCCTGGGCCGCCAACCTGGGCACGATCGACTTCCATCCGTGGCCCTCGCGCCGCGCGCACGTCGACAACCCGGACGAGCTCCGCATCGACGTCGATCCCCAGCCGGGCACGACCTTCGCCGACGCCAAGACGGTGGCAGCCGTCGTGCACGAGGTGCTCGACGAGCTCGGCTTCACCGGCTGGCCCAAGACCTCGGGCAACCGGGGCATCCACATCGCCTGCCGGATCGAGCCGAACTGGACGTTCCCCGAGGTGCGCCGGGCCGCGCTGTCGTTTCGCACGTGAGGTCGAGCGCCGCGCGCCCGAGCTCGTCACGACCGCCTGGTGGAAGGAAGAGCGCGGCGAGCGCGTCTTCATCGACTACAACCAGAACGCGCGCGACCGGACGATCGCGTCGGCCTACTCGGTGCGGGCGCGGCGAGACGCGACGGTCTCGGCCCCGGTCACGTGGGACGAGCTGCCGGACGTCGAGACGGAGGACTTCACCATCCCGACGATGCGCGAGCGCTTCGCGAAGCTCGGCGACGTCCAGGCCGGGATCGACGACACCGTCTGCGACCTCCGCAAGCTGCTCGAGTGGGTCGAGCGAGACGAGCGGGAGGGTCTCGGCGAGGCGCCGTACCCGCCGAACTTCCCGAAGATGCCCGGCGAGCCGGCTCGCGTTCAGCCGTCGCGCAAGAAGAAGACCGACTAGGAGGCGAGCAGCGACTCGAAGGTCGGGTCGTCCGGCTTGCGCGGCGGTCGCAGCTCGCGCCACGTGCAGTCGGCGGGATCCTTGTCCTCGCGGAAGCGAATGAAGCGGGTGCCGTGGCGGAAACGGCTGCCCTGCACCTTGTCGTAGCGGACCTCGGCGACCAGCTCCGGCCGCAGGGCCGCCTCCTCGAGCTCGCCCGTGCCCCAGCGGTTCGGCTCCGAGAAGCGTCGCTCGGGCGCGTCCTCGAGCAGCGGCACACGCGCTCGGCGATCTCTGCGTGCCGCTTCGCGCCCACGGCGGCCGAGCCAACGTAGTCGAGCCCGCCGTCGTCGCGGTAGAGGCCGAGCAGCAGCGTGGCGATGTGCGAGGGCCGCGTCTTCCAGCGCAGCCCGACGACGACGACGTCCGCCGTCTTGTACGGCTTCACCTTGGTCACGGCCTCCCGCGAGCCCGGCTTGTACGCTCGCGTCGACGCGCTTCGCGATCACGCCGTCCAGTCCCGCCGCCTCGAACGTGTCCAGCCAGGCGCCGGCAGCCTCGGGGTCTTGCGTGGCAGGCGAAAGGCGGAAGCCCTTCGCGTGCTCCTCGAGGAAGGCGCGCCGCTCGGCGAGCGGCCGCTCGTGCACCGGCTCGCCGTCCCAGACCAGCACGTCGAAGGCGATGAACTCGGCCGGGATCTCGCCCGACAGCTTGTTGATGCGGCTCTCGGCTGGATGTAGTCGCATCTGCATCAGGTCGAACTCGAGCACACCGTCGCGAGCGATCACGATCTCGCCGTCGAGCGCGGAGCTCGGCGGCAGCAGATCGCCCAGCGGACGCAACTCGGGGAAGTAGCGCAGCAACGGCCGCTCCTTCCGCGACCAGAGCTTCAGCTCGCCGCCGAAGTTCTCGAGCACCCCGCGGAAGCCGTCCCACTTCGGCTCGTACTGCCAGCCGTCGCCGACGGGAAGCTCGGAGACGAGCTCGGCCTCCATCGGGGGGAAGGGCACGCGAGCATTGGGCACGGAGGTCAAGGCTAGTCGAGCCGCGACGCTTCCAATCCAGCCGACAAAGTGATAAAAGGAACTAGCCCAGGTGTCTGCGGATCGAGCCGGGGGGCTTGGAGGCATCATGAGGTTTCGGACCAAGTTGCCCGGCTACAGGTCGTCGGCCGTTGCCGCAATCGCAATCGCGGCGCTCTTGATCGTCGTCGGCTCCGCTTCGGCGGCGCTCAGCTTCACGTTCACGGGCGGGCAGCTCGTGATCGAGAGCGATGCGGACGACCCCATCGTGGTCACCGCACCCGGCGGCATCGTCAAGGTCAACGGGGTCGATCCGCTCGGGTCGCCGCTCGCCGCCACGGCCGTCATCTACATAGGTGTCGACGGCGGCCCAGGGGCGAATACGATCGATCTTTCCGGAGTGACGACGGCGGCGTTTCCCAAGCTCGAGGAGACCGAAATCTTCGGGAACGCCGGAAACGACTCGATCACAGGTAGCGGAGGATTCGACTGGGCCTACGGCGGCTCAGGTGACGACCACCTCGCCGGCGGCCCCGGCGACAACATCCTCATCGGCGACGAGGGGAACGACACGATCACGGGCGGTCCTGGGCACGACGCCATCTACGGCGGCCAGTTCTTCGACACGCTCGCGAACCCGGGCAATTCGGGCAACGACACTCTCAGCGGCGGCGACGGAGACGACTTCCTGGCCGGCTCTGACGGGACGGACACCGCGGCAGGCGGCACGGGCAACGACTACCTGCCCTTCGCCGGCACTACGGGTGCGGACGACGTGCTCGACGCGTCGTCGGGAAGCCTGTCGGCCGCCGGCCGGTCGGTGACCTACTCCGGCGTCGAGGCCTTCGAGCTCTGGGGCTTCGGCGGTAACGACACGATTACCGGCGCTAGCGGAGACGACTACCTCGACGGCGGCGAGGGGAACAACACGCTTGCCGGCGGCCTGGGTGACGACAACCTCGGAAGCAGCTTTGGGACCAGCTCGCTGGACGGCGGCGGAGGCACCGACAAGCTCCGGTACTTCGTCGCCGGAGGCCTCGGCCAGACGATCACCTTCACGGCCGGGAACGGCTCGCTCAGCGCCCAGGGCGTGACTGCGAACTACGCGTCGATGGAGGCGGCGAGCCTGGCGGGTGGTCCAGGCAACGACACCCTCACGACCGCGGGCGGAAACGATGAGCTCAGGGGCGGCGGCGGAAACGACACCCTCAACGCCGGGGCAGGGGACGATCTTCTCGAGGGCGCCTATTTCAACTTCGGCGGGCCTGGCACCACGGACACGCTTAACGGCGGCGACGGCGGCGACACCCTCGTCTTCAACGGAACGAACGGCAACGACGCTATCTCGGCGACCTCTGGGAACGGCACCGTTTCGACATCCGAAAGGACCGACAACTACACCTCGGTGGAGCACTTCTCGATCCGTGCCGGTGGCGGCAACGACACGGTCACCACCGGGTCGGGCAACGATGTTCTCGACGGGGAGTTCGGGGACGACGTCTTGCGCGGCGGCGGTGGCAACGACCGGATACCGATGTACCTCGGCAAGGACAATGCAGACGGCGAGGCAGGCGACGACGTGTACGAGTCCACCGTGAGCGGGATCGGAGGGACCGCCACGATCGCCGACACCGGCCCGGCCGGCCTGGTCAGTGCGGGGGACACTGACACGTTCATCGTGTTCAGCTGCGGGGGCGTGACGGTCACGCCGACCCAGGTGAGTCGCGGTACCGACGCGATCACCTACTCGGGAATCGAAGTCGGTCCCTGTGGATCGGCGCCGTCTCCACCTCCGCCTCCGCCTCCGACTCCGACTCCACCCCCGCCGGCTCCGCAGCCTCCACCGCCCCCTCCACCGCCTCCTCCTCCGCCTCCTCCGCCGGTGGTGGTGCAGCCGCCTGCGGTTGTGCGCTGCGTCGTCCCGAACGTGAAGGGCAAGACGGTCGCGAAGGCGAAGGCGGCGTTGAAGGCGCGCAGGTGCGCGCCTGGGAAGGTCAAGCAGGCCTTCAGTGGGAAGGTCAAGAAGGGCCGGGTGATCGCGCAGAGCAAGCGGCCTGGCACTCGGCACCCCCGCAACACGAAGGTCAACCTGACCGTCAGCAAGGGAGCGCGCAAGAAGTAGACGACCTCAATGGGCGAGCTCGACGGGCAGTGGCGCGTAATCCGGGAGGGCGGGTTCCTCCCGCCGATGTCGCGCGTGCGCAAGCAGATCGCCGGCGACGCCGGCGTCACGACCGTCGGGCCGGTCGAGGCTGCCCTTCGCCGTCGAGGGCCGCTCGGCTCCGCTATCGCTTTCCGCCCGGGCTCGTGGACGAGCTCGAGCCCGACGGCGACGGCTTCCGCGGCCGGGCTCTCCTGGCGGGCCGGGAGCTCGGCCGCTTTCGGCTCGAGCGCGCGGCTGCTACAAGAGACGAGTGAGCAAGCGCGCGCTGAGCGCCGCCGTCGTGGCCGTGTCCCTCATGGCCGTTACAGCCGCGTCCGCCGCGGTCGAGGCCGAGTTCTTCTCCGGGACGCTCGAGGCTTTCAGCGACGGCGCCGACGCCATCGCGGTGACGTGCGTCGGAGGCAGGGCGAAGGTCAACGGGCTCGACCCGGACGGTGACCCTGCGCCGTGTGCCGAGGTCGACACGGTCGAGGTCACCGGCGGCCCGGACGCGAACGCGATCGACTTCTCGGGAATCACGGCCGCGGCGTTTCCGAACGCCGAGTCGATTGGTGCCTTCGGCGACGACGGGGCGGACACGCTCTCGGGCAGCCCGCTCGCCGAGCAGCTCCACGGCGATCTCGGTGACGACACGCTTCGCGGCAACGCCGGCAACGACCGGCTGAGCGGCGGCGAGGGGGACGATCGCCTTCTGGGCGGAGCCGGGGAGGACAATCTCTCGGTGGCCTTCGGTAGCGACACGCTCGACGGCCAGGCCGGCTCGGACACCTACGAGATCGATTTTTTCGAGCTGGGGCCGACCATGAGAATCGCCGATACAGGCGCCGACGGCATCGACGTGCTCGAGCTCAGCGACTGCGAGGGCGTCACGTTCGAGCCCGGCCTGATCACGCGCGAGGGGACGCGGATCACCGTCTCGGGAATCGAGGGGTACCCGTGCGGCTACGTTGCGCCTCCTGCACCGCCCGCGCCGCCACCCCCGCCCGCGGCCAGGGCGGGCTGCACCGTCCCGAAGCTGCGCGGCCGGACGCTCGCGCGCGCCAGGGTGCTGCTCGTCAAGGCGAACTGCAGGCTGGGCAAGGTGACCCGCGTCCGCTCGCGCGTGAAGAAGGGCATCGTCCTGAAGCAGAGCCCCGCCGGCGGCCTGCGCCGCGCCCGTGGCGCGAAGGTCGCGCTCAGGGTCAGCCGCGGGCCGTAACCTCTGCACATGAGACGCGTCGCGGTCACCGGCCTCGGGGCGGTCACGCCGCTCGGCAACGACGCGCGCTCCACGTGGGAGGCGGCGGTGGCAGGCCGGAGCGGCATCGACTGGATCAAGTCCTTCGACGCGAGCGAGTTCCCGGTCCGCGTCGCCGCCGAGGTGAAGGACTTCGAGCTGCCGACCGACGTCGTCTCGCCGAAGGAGGCGCGCCGGCTCGACCGCAACGTCCTGCTCGCACTGGCCGCGGGCAAGGAGGCGCTCGACGACGGCGGCCTGAACGGCTTCGACCCCAACCGTGTCGGGATCGTCTTCGGCTCGGCGATCGGCGGCTTCCTCGGGATCATGGAGCAGACCGAGGTGATGCGCGAGCGCGGCCCGACCCGCGTCTCGCCGTACTTCCTGCCCAGCGTCCTCGTCGATTCCGCCAGCGGCCAGCTCGCGATCTCGCTCGGGATCAAGGGGCCGAACTACGCGGTCGTCTCCGCGTGCGCGACCGGCTCCCACGCGGTCGGGGAGGGCGCGGAGCTGATCAAGCGCGGCGACGTGGATGCCGTTCTGGCAGGCGGCACCGAGGCCTGCATGCACCCGCTGATCCTGGCCGGCTTCTGCGCGATGCGCGGCCTGGCGGTCGAGGACGAGCATCCGCCGCGCGCGTCGCGTCCCTTCGACGCCACCCGCGCCGGCTTCGTGATCGGCGAGGGCGCCTGCGTGCTCCTGCTCGAGGAGCTCGAGGCCGCGCGCGCGCGAGGCGCGACGGTCTACGCCGAGGTGGTCGGCTACGGCGCCTCCAACGACGCGCACCACATGGCCCAGCCCGAGCCCGAGGCGACCGGCGTGGCCGAGATGATGCGCGCCGCGCTTCGCCGCGCGGAGATCGAGCCCGAGCGCGTCGGCTACGTCAACGCGCACGGCACGTCGACGCCGCTCGGCGACCTCGCGGAGACCCGTGCGATCAAGCAGGTCTTCGGCGACCACGCCTACGACCTGGCGGTCTCCTCCACGAAGTCGATGACGGGCCACTGCTTCGGGGCGGCCGGCGCGATCGAGGCGATGATGTGCGTCCTCGCGATCCACCACGGCGTGCTCCCGCCCACGATCAACTACGAGCACCCGGACCCCGAGTGCGACCTCGACTACGTGCCGAACGAGGCGCGCGAGGCCCGGGTCGATGTGGCACTCTCGAACGCTATGGGCCTCGGCGGTCACAACGGCTGCGTCCTGCTGGCGCGGCTCCAATGAGCTTCATCGTCGACCCCGACGTCGAGGCCTACGCCGAAGCGCACACCGAGCCGCCCGGGGAGCTGCTCGAGCGGCTCGCCGAGGAGACGCGCGCCAAGACGACCGCGCCGCAGATGATGGTGGGGCCGCTCGAAGGCCGCTTTCTCGCCTTTCTCGTCCGCTCCCTGCGCGCCAGGCGCGTGCTCGAGGTCGGCACCTTCACCGGCTACTCGTCGATCTGCATGGCGTCGGCGCTCCCGTCGGGCGGGCGCATCGTCACGCTCGACGTCAACGAGGAGACGACCGAGATCGCCCGCCGCTACGCGACCGAGGCAGGCGTCGTCGACCGGATCGACTACCGGGTCGGCCCGGCGATCGACACCATCGGTGGGCTGGAAGGCCCCTTCGACCTCGTCTTCATCGACGCCGACAAGCCCGGACTACGTCGACTACTACGAGGCGGCCATGCCGAAGCTCGCCGACGGCGGCCTGATCGTGGCCGACAACGTGCTCTGGTCGGGGCGCGTGGTCACCGACGACTCCGACGACTCGACCAGCGCGATCAAGCGCTTCAACGAGCACGTCCACGCCGACGATCGGGTCGAGGCGGTCATGCTCACCGTGCGCGACGGGATGACGCTCATCCGCAGGCGCTGAGTCCTACTTGCGCGGGCCGGGCGGCCTATTCCCTTTTCGCCCCGACCGTGCAACCCTTGATGGCGAGGTGTTCCGGGGGTGGGGGCTCACGATCGCTGTGCTGACGGCGCTTGCCGTCGCTTCGCCTGCCTCGGCGATGATCGAGGTCATTGTCATCGGCAGCGCCGTCACGGTCACCGGCGACGGGGAAGCCGACTTCGTCAACGTCTGGTGCGACACCGAGGAGCTGGCCGTCGACGGCGCCACGATGCCCGATGATCCGATCGAGTGCGCGGCTGTCACCTCGCTGCTCGTCGACACCGGTGACGGCGAAGACGACGTCCGACTGGCCGACGTCGATCCCGGTGCGTTCGGCGCTCTGGCGAACGTGAGCGTGGACGGCGGCGCCGAGCGCGACACGCTGGTCGGCTGGGCGGGGCCCGAGGACCTGCTCGGCGGAAGCGGCGACGACCTCCTGACCGAGAGCCTGGGAGACGACGACATCCACGGCGGGTCGGGCAACGATCAGCTGATCGTCGACGGCACGGACGACGCCGACGACTTCGAGGTCACCGCAACCCAGCTCGTCGAGCACGTGAGCGGCGATGCCAACGCGATCACCGGGCTCGAGTTCTTCTACTTCGACGTCGGCATGGGCGCGAACGAGGTCGACGCCTCTGCAGGCCCCGGCACCTACGAGATGTTCGGCGACACCGACTCGGACGACCTGCGTGGGGGCGCCCTGGACGACTTCCTCGACGGGGGCGACGGCGACGATGACCTCGCCGGCGGCGCCGGGGCAGACACGCTGCAGGGGCAGGAGGGCGCGGACGACCTCAACGGCGGGGCCGGCGACGACGTCCTGAAGGGCGGAACCGGGGACGACCTGCTCGGCGGTGGCGAGAACGACGACCGGTTCGAACTCGCTAGCGGCGACGGAGAGGATTCCATCGCGGGCGGCGGCGGGGACGACGCACTCGTGATCGACGGGTCCTCGGACGAGCTCGATCCCGATCAGCTGACGATCCGCAGCGCCGACCTCACCTTCTCGGGCGAGACGTCCGGCTACGGGGGCATCGAGTCGATCGACGTTCGCGCCGCCGACGGCGACGACGACATCGACGCGGCGAGCAGCTCGGCGCCGGTGAATGTGACCGGGGGAGCGGGCGACGACGACCTCACGGGAAGCTCCCACGTCGACGAGCTGTACGGCGACGACGGGGACGACGCGATCGCGGCCGGCGCCGGCGACGACTTGGTCTTCGGCGACGCCGGCGACGACACGCTCGGTGGCGGCGGCGACCACGACTTCCTCTTCGGCGGGTCGGACGACGACTCGCTCTCCGGCGGAGACGGAGACGACGCGGTCTACGGCGAAGACGGAGCGGACGGCCTGAACGGCGACGCCGGCTCGGACGAGCTCGACGGCGGCGAGGGCGCCGACCTCCTCCGAGGAGGCGAGGGCGGCGACACTCTGGTGCTGGCAGCCGGAACGGACGAGCTGAACGGCCAGAACGGCTCCGACCACTATCTCGTGACGCTGGGCGCGATCGGAGACGCCGCCAGCGCGCACGACTCCGGCACCGCCGGAACCGACGAGCTCGACCTCGACGCCTGCGGTGGCCCGGGTCTGGCGATCAGCGCGACCGAGGCTTCCCTTGGCGCTGACCGCATCCAGTATTCCGGGCTCGAGACCTATCCCTGCGGCTTTGTCCCGGAGCCCGTTGACACCCGGGCGCCCGAGACGACCATCCACACCAGCCCGCCGGCCCTCACGAACCAGACCTCTGCCGGCTTCACGTTCTCGTCCGACGAGCCGGGCAGCACGTTCCAGTGCGCGCGCGACGGAGTGCCGGTCCCCGACTGCGTCACTCCGCTGAGCCTCACGGTCACCGAACAGGGCCTGCACACGTTCCAGGTTCAGGCGGTGGACGCGGCCGGGAACATCGATTCCACCCCGGCCCAGCGTCAGTGGACGCTGGACACGATCGCGCCGAACACGTTTCTGACGGGCGACGCGCGGCCGCGGACCAACACGCGCGACGTGGCGTTTCGGGCCGAACCGGCCGAGCCGGGGACGACCTTCCGGTGCAAGCTCGACTCGCTGCCCGCCGCCCCTTGCGTAAGCCCCGTGAGCCCGAGCGCCGACGGCCCGCACACGATCGAAGTCCGGGCGGTCGACGCGGCCGGCAACGTCGATCTCTCGCCGGCCACGCGCGCGTGGACGCTCGACACCACGGGGCCGGTCACCACGATCGACGCCCCCACGATCGCCGAGCGGACAGCGACCTTCGTCTTCTCGCACGCGGCGCCGGACTTCCACGCGTTCGACTGCAAGCTCGACGGTGGCGCCTTCTCGTCGTGCCTGTCGCCCAAGGAGTACTCATCGCTTCTGCCCGGCACGCATACCTTCGCGGTCAGGGCGCGAGACGACCTCGCGAACGAAGGGGAGCCCAAGACCTACACCTGGACGATCCCCACTCCGGCATCGCCATCCCCTCCGGTGCTGCCACCGCCTCCGCCGCCGCCGGTCTCACCGCCGCCCGCCCCTCCGCGCAAGCCGACGGTGAAGCCGAAGCCGAAGCTGGTCACGCTCTGCCACAAGGGCAAGACGATCAAGGTCGCGAAGGCGAAGCTGAAAGGCCACCTGAAGCACAAGGACAAGCTCGGCAAGTGCAAGCCGAAGCCGAAGAAGAAAAAGCGCTAGCCCGCGGGGCGTAACGCCCTGGTCCTCTTCCGCGTTTAGATCGATAAAGCCCTGGATATCTAGGGGCTACTAATGCGGCCTCGACCGGCCTGCGCCGGTCGTCGAAGAGGGGAGAAGGGTATGTCTCGTTCGCTGCTCACGGCGCGGAGGTCCGCGCTCGGGGCCGTCGGCGCGTTCGTCGCTGTCGTGGTCCTGCTCGCGCTGCCGAACGCGCAGCCGGCCAGCGCCGGGCCTGCGGCGGCCCCGGTCGTCAACGGCTGGACGATCTACAAGCTGCTCACCCCCCAGCCTGCGTGCACCGGGGCGGGCTGGCCTGGCTTCGTCCACTTCGACCGGCTGGACTGCGGCTTCGGCGACGTCGCCGTGACCGAGACGATTCCGACCTCGACCGTGAAGGTCGCCTTCGTGGGCAGCAACGATGCGGTACTCGAGACGCAGACGACGAGCTATCGACCCGCGACAAAGACCTGGCGGTTCTTCGTCGAGCCGCAGTCGAGTTGGCCCGCAGGGCCCGTGCGCATCCGCGTCTCCGAGGTGGACGGCGTCGCCGGCAACTTCGGCGAGACCCGGTTCCAGCTGAACGCATTGGGGGCGACCGTCGGCGTCGAGGGCTCGCCCGACCCCGGCGAGGACCTGACCGTCTCGGGGCGCGTCTTCGAGATCGACCAGATGCCGCCGCTCGCTTCGCCGCAGGAGACAGGAGTCCCCGCGACCTTCAAGCTCCGCGTCGTTCGCCCGGACGGCACGGCCAGCGCGCCGACCGCGCCGGTCACGGCGGAAAGCGACGGCACGTTCGAGGCCACCATCCCCGGCGCCGCCACCGCGGGGCTGACCGCCGGCCCGGACACCGGCTACCAGGTCGGCGTCTCGATCGAGGTCGTCGACGCCACCTACACCGACCCGGTCACGGGCTCCTGGGTCGCTCAGCGCGCAGGCGCCGGCTCGTACGTCTTCACCGTGGCCCCGATCGGCCTCGTGCTGCAGAACAGCTTCGTCTCGGCCGTGGGCTGGGTGAAGCCCGGCGAGACGTATCCCTTCCGCGTCTTCGTCAAGAACTACGCCGCCACCGCCACCGACGGCGGCACAGTCACGATCCCGGCCGTCGACGGAATGGAGTTCACGAACGCGGTGCCCGCCGCGGCGCTTGCGAGCTCGACCTCGATCTCGTGGGCCGTCGGCGAGGTGCCCGCGGCGACCGCCACCGGCCCGGGGGTGAAGACCCTGGTGGTCGAGGCTCAGGCCGACACCGTCGCCGAGGACTCGCAGATCGTCTGGAAGAACCTCTCGACGACGGCGACCCTCTCGGGTGGCGGCACCTCCACCAGCCTCGGCCCGAAGGTGATCCCGCCCAAGGCGATCTTCGACACCGCGCGCTACGGCTACCGGCCGTTCCCGGTCGTGCCCGTCGACTACTTCGAGCGCAAGCACGAGCCCGCGCACACCGGCAAGCGTCTGTCCGACGTGATCAATTCGCCGTCGGTGGAGGGCTCGACCTTCAACCTCTTCCAGGAGATGTCGTTCCGGCAGCTCGCGCCCGACGGAACCGTCCCGTCCGCGGGCATCGCGAGCCGCGGCTTCGCGCCGAGCGACGGCACCCGTTTCACGACACCGGCGCCGCAGGGCACCTGCCACGGCGCCACCTACAAGGACGTGAAGGGCTCGCCCGTCTACGGCGAGCGGATCAGGGACGGTTGGTACCAGCTTCCCGGCGACACGCAGTACTACGGGGGCGACCGCTTCGGCTCCGCAGTACCGGGCGCAGTTGCGGGGGTCGGCCTGCTGATGGACATCGACTCGGCGTGCGGCCCGACCGGCAAGGCGGTCTACGACGCCGCGCACATCGCCGATCCGGAGATCGACTACTCCGACTACGACACGGACAAGGACGGCGTCGTCGACTTCTTCATGATGGTCTTCACGGGCCTCGGCGGGAACGGCGCGTCACAGTTGAGCGCACCGCCCTACGACAACATCTGGCCCCACTCCTCGAGCCTCGAGTTCTACTACTCGGACTCGGCGACCGGTCTCAAGGGCTACATCTCGAACGACCAACTGAAAGACCTCCAGGGCAGGCCGCTCTGGTACGTGGACACCTCACGGTCGGCGATGACGACCGAGAACAAGGGCGACGCGTTGAAGGTGATGGTCCGCGTCGGCCCGTACAACGTCAACCCCGAGTCGGCGATCGACAAGGCAAGCGTGATCTCGCACGAGTACGGCCACTCGCTCGGGCTCCCGGACTACTACTCGCTCGGGTCGCGCGAGACCTACGGCGACTGGAACCTGATGGCGACCGACAAGTCGCAGCACATGGACGTGAACGCCAAGCGCGAGCTCGGCTGGCTCGTCCCGACGGTGCTCGACTCCAGCCGGACGATCTCGGCCGAGGACTCGAAGCTCGACACCCACAGGATCGAGTGGAAGGAGCCGGACGGCGATCCGTACGTGCTCTCGGGCCCGACCGTCCACAACGGCGAGTCGTACCTCGCGCAGCTGCCGAAGCGGCTGATCATCGACCCGAAGAAGGTCGAGGAGGGAGCCTCGCTCGACCACGTCTGGTGGTCGCAGTCCGGGAACGACTACGGCTGCCCTCCGGCCAAGGGTCACAACCTCGACGTCTTCCTGCCCGAGCTCGGCAGCCTGCCGGCCGGAACGCCCGTGAAGGTCGAGCTCAAGTCCTACTGGGACATCGAGTGGGACTACGACTACGGGTTCGTGCTGACGTCCACCGACGGCGGCACGACCTACCAGTCGCTGCCGTCGGCCAAGGGCTACACCACCCCCGCCTCGTTCAACCCGACGGCCAACAGCTGCCAGGCGCAGTACGGCAACGGGATCACGGGCACGAGTGGGTCGTACGCAGGCGGGACCGCGACCGCGGATCGAGCGCTCGGCAGCTACCCCGACGGCGGCTTCCTGGCCGACGAGTACTCGTTCGCCTCGTCCGGGGAGGAGACCGTGCTTCGGTTCGCCTACGCGACCGATCCGGGTCTCGCCCGGCCGGGCTGGTTCATCGACGACCTCAAGGTCACGGCCGGCGACACCGTGATCTACGACAGCAACTTCGAGCAGGACGAGGACGAGCGGCTCTTCAACGGCGGCTGCGCCGCCCACGGTCGGGTCGCCGCGGCGTGCACCGACGGCTGGCAGTACGTCTCCGCGTCCGCCGGCTCTCCGGCCGACCACGCGTACCTGATGGAGATGCGCGACCGCTCCTCGTTCGACTTCGACGGGCGGGACCAGAACGACCGCGACGACATCCAGTTCGCGCCCGGTTTCCTGCTCGTCTACACCGACGAGGCGCACGGATACGGGAACGTGGGCACCTCGGACCCGCCGGCCCAGACACCGCTCGACTCGCAGCCCGAGCCGGGCAACGAGGCGCCGAACCTGCATGACGCGGCGTTCACGGACACCGCCGGGGACGACCGCTACAGCGACTCGGGCCAGGGTCACACCGACAACTACACGAACCCCAGTGAGACCGAGGTCGACTCGCGCTACCCGGACGTGGCCCATCCCTGGCGGCTCCGCTTCGACTGCCTCACGTTCGACGTGGGGACGCTGACGGGCGAGGAGGGTAACTCGCGCGTCGCTCTCGATCTCGCCGGCGACGTGGCCGTGACCGTCGGGCCAGGCTGCGCCCCGTTCGACTACGGCTACAACCCGCCTGTGGCTGCTCCGCCTCCGGCGCCGCCGGTCGAGCGGAAGCCCGGGGCTTCTCCGCCGCCCCCTCCGCCGGGCACGACTCCGCCTCCGCCTGCGTCCCCGGGCCCGGTGCCGCCGCGGACGCCGACCGGGAGCAAGCTCTGCACGATCACCGGGACGCCCGGGAATGACGTGCTCGTGGGCACCGGCCGCGCAGACGGGATCTGCGGGCTCGGCGGCAACGACGTGATCCGCGGCCTGGGCGGTAACGACCGCCTCTACGGCGGGGCCGGGAACGACCGCGTCTACGGCGGCAACGGCCGCGACCGGATCTACGGCGCGACCGGCAACGACCTGCTCGTCGGCGACGCCGGCCCTGACCAGATCGCGGGCAACCCGGGCAACGACCGCATCCTGGGCGGGCTCGGCGCCGACGTCATCTTCGCCGGTCTCGGCAACGACCGGGTCTTCGGCGGGCTGAACGACGACCGCATCCGCGGCGAGAGCGGCAGCGACCGGATCGCCGGCGGCAAGGGTGGCGACCGGATCTCGGCGGGAGCGGGGGTCGATCTCGTGGACGGTGGGCCGGGTCGCGACCGGATCGCCGGCGGCCTCCACGCCGACCGCCTGTTCGGCCGGGAAGACGCCGACCTGATCTTCGGCGGCCCCGGCCCCGACCGGCTCAGCGCGGGCGGCGGGGCGCGCAACACGCTCCTCGGCCAGAGCGGCGACGACGTGCTGAACGGCGTCAACGGCTTCGTCGACAGCCTGGTCGGCGGCTCGGGGACCGACACGGTCATCGGTGAGCAGCTCGACCTGGTGCGGCTGGCCGAGCGCTTCGTCAGGAAGACCTAGGAGCTCAGGCCGACACGTAACGGCGGTCGAGATAGACGAGAGCCTGCGCGGCTCCGCCCGTCTCGGCCGCCACCACCTGGCCGACGAAGAGCGTGTGATCGCCCGTCTCGTGCTCGTCGCGGATTCCGCAGCGCAGCCACGCCAGAGCCCCCTCGAGCTGGGGCGGGCCTTCGACGTCGCGCACGGGGATGCCCTTCCACAGCGCGATCGGCGGCACTCCACGGGCGAAATGCTGAGCGAGGTGCTCCAGGAGCGCCCGAGTCGCGTCCAAGCGGGGTCAGGTCTTGCATTGCCACATCCGCGGACCAGACGCTCGAACGCAAGACCTGACCCCAAGTAGCTGACCCCAAGTAGCGGTCATGCGTGGCGCGCCAGGAAGGGAGCGCCGAGTCGCTTTCAAGCGGGGTCAGGTCTTGCATCGCCACATCGACTTCGACTCAGACCGCAAGCTCTCGAAGTGTGCCGATTGTGTGTCAGTTGCATCCGGAAGCAGGTGGCTCCGCGCCCGGGCGCCTAGGTTGCTCCCATGGCCCGCCCGTTGCGGCTGGAGTTTCCTGGCGCGATCTACCACGTCACTGCGCGCGGAAACGCAAAGGCGGCGATCTTCCTCGACGATCACGACCGTGATCGCTTCCTGGCCGTCCTCGCGCGGGTCGTCAAGCGCTACGAGTGGGTCTGCCACGCCTACTGCCTGATGGGCAACCACCACCATCTGCTGATCGAGACTCCACGCCCGAGCCTCGCCGCCGGCATGCGCCAACTCAACGGCGTCCACGCACAGCAGTTCAACCATCGACACGGACGAACCGGACACGTTTTCGGTGAGCGCTTCAACGCCGTCCTCGTCGAGCGCGAGGGTCACCTCCTCCGCCTCGCCGCCTACATCGTCTGCAATCCCGTGCGCGCCGGGCTCTGCGCGAGCGCCGCCGACTGGGGCTACTCCAGCTTCCGCGCGACCGCCGGGCTCGCGGCGGTCCCCGAGTTCCTGACCGTCGACTGGTTGCTGTCGCAGTTCGCAACCACCGACCGTCGCGTCGCGCAGGCCCGCTACCGCGCCTACGTGACTGAAAGCGCGCTCCAAGCACGCGACCACGTCCGCGGCGAGATCTACCTCGGCGCCGACGAGTTCATCGACGGACTCGCACCTAACCAACCGCTCCGGGAGATCCCGCGCCCGCAGTGGCAGCCCCTACCTCCGCGGCTGGCCGACCTCTTCGACGAACTCGGCGACGCTGCGCTCGAGACCGCCCACCGCCGCTACGGCTACCCGCTGCGCGTGATCGCCGATCATCTCGGCGTCCACTACTCCACCGTCGGACGCCGGCTAGCGAATCGGGAGCGGGAAGATGCGGCAATGCAAGACCTGACCCCAGACGGGGCAATCGAGGTCGAATACCACGGCGTCGATCACGCGGAGACGTAGCGGCGGTCGAGATAGACGAGAGCCTGCGCGGTTCCGCCCGTCTCGGCCGCCACCACCTGGCCGACGAAGAGCGTGTGATCGCCCGTCTCGTGCTCGTCGCGGATTCCGCAGCGCAGCCACGCCAGCGCCCCCTCGAGCAGGGGCGGGCCTTCGACGTCGCGCACGGGGATGCCCTTCCACAGCGCGATCGGCGGCACGCCACGGGCGAAGTGCTGGGCGAGGTGCTCCTGCCCGGCGGCGAGGACGCTGATGCCGAACACGCCCGCCCGGCGCAGCAGCTCGTGGAGCGCGGCCTGGCGGCTGATCGCGACCCCGACGAGCGGCGGGTCGAGCGAGAGCGAGACGAGCGACGCGACCGTCAGGCCGAGCCGTTCCCCCTCGAGGTCGACCGTGACCACCGAGACCGGAGCGGGGATCATCCGCATCACGTCGCGAAGCTCTTCGCCGCCGATCACCGACCGATTATTCCGGCGGTCCATGAAAGGGGCCGGCTTTGCCGGCCCCGTTGACGTTCAGAAGAACAGTGAAGGAGGGTCTCGTAGGGGAACCATGGGTTCCCCTACGGGTCGCGTCAGCGACCTTTACAGAGCGGGTCGTTCAGCGCGTCGATCTCGCTGTTTGCGACCTCGTCGATCGTCGCGTCGAACGGCCCGAGCGCGTCGGCCTGCCAGAACATGTCGGGCGTCACGCCGGGGCCGATCACAGTGGCGCGGTACTTGTCGCCCTTGCCGATCGGGTGCTTGCCGTGCGGGTAGAAGCCGTAACAGAAGACGCCGCTGTCCTTGTGGGCGAGGAAGCTGTTCTCGCGCTTCCAGCCCTGGCCGTACTTGGAGTTGAACGTGTCGACGTAGATGTTGCGGCCGAAGGTGTCGAGCGGTACCCCGGCAGGCGTGGAGCGGAAGCCGTGCACGGGCTTGCCCTGGTAGCGCAGGTAGCCGAAGAGGTGGTCGTAGACGCGGGTCAAGCCCCAGCGTGTCCAGTTCAGCTTGACGACGAACTCCGGCAGCGCGCCGCTCCAGTGCGAGAGGCGCAGCTCCCAGACCGCCTGCTTGCGTGACGGGTTCAGGCCGAAGTTCGGCAGCTGGCGCTGCCATTTTTGGACGGCCCAGTAGGAGCCGTCAGGGGCCTTGCACGTGATCTTGGCCCACTGGATCGTCGGCCCGTCGTACTTCTTGCAGTGGTTCGGGAAGGTCTTCCAGACGTTCTTGCGGTACGTGCCCCAGCCGCCCGAGTAGTCGAGCTTGAACTTGACCTGCTTGCGCGCGCGGGTGGGAGCAATGGCGTTCTTCGCGCCCCAGGCCAGCACGTGCTGCTGGCGGCCGCGGGCGCGGTACAGCAGGAGCGCCTGCTTGCCGTTCCGCGAGACCTTGAGCTGGATGTTGCTCGCGTTGCGGTCGATGAGCTCGGAGCCGAAGGCGGCGCTCGGAAGCGCCAGAGAGGCGGCGGCGAGTGTGATTAGAAGCAGACGGAGACGCAAGAGGGACCCTCCTCGACGGTTGCCACAGATATCAGCCCTATCGGCAGAGGTGGCAGTTGCTCAAGACCCCAATTCGTGGGCCAGTACCGCACAAGCAAATGCCTGCCAGGCGAGGTCCCGATCGGCCAGGAGCCGGGCGAGAGCTCCCTCGACGAGCGGCAAGCCCGCTGCAGGCGGCCGCAGGGTAGCGAGCTTTTCGACGAGTTGCCGGCGGCGGACGGGCGAGTCGATGTCGACCGCGAGTGCGGTGACGGCGCGCCCGTGGAGCTCCAGCTCGCGAGTCGGGTCGCCGCCCGCGGCGAGCAGCAGCACTGCCCGCCGCAGCGCACCGTTGAGCTCTTCCTCGGGAAGCTCGAGCTCGGAGCCGGCGACGAGCGCGAGCGAGACGAGGCCCTCGTCCTCGCCGCCCGCCGCGAGCAGCTCCTCGATCTGGCTCAGCACGGGACGCACGGGCGCCAACGATACGATCAGCGGCGTGAAGGACGTGCTCGCAGACGTCGAGCGCTGGCGCTCCCGCGGAGAGCGCGTCGCGCTCGCCACCGTGGTCGCCAGCCGCCGCTCGGCTCCGCGTCCCATCGGGTCGAAGTTCGTCGTGAGCGAGAGCGGAGAGCTGGCCGGCTCGATCTCGGGCGGGTGCGTCGAGGGCGACGTGGCCGAGCGGGCCAAGGAGGTCCTCTCGGGTGGGGCTCCGGTCCTGCTGACGTACGGGATCGCCGACGAGGAGGCCTTCGAGGTCGGACTTCCGTGCGGCGGCGAGATCGACGTCTTCCTCGAGCGCCTGGAGACGTGACGGTCTACGAGCGGCTGCGCCTCGCGATCGAGCGTGAGGAGCGCGCCGTGCTGATCACGGTCGTCGAGGGCGACGCTCTGGGCTCGAAGCTCCTACTGGTCGGGGGCGACGAGCCGCTCGGCGACGGGCCGCCGGAGCTCGCGACCTTGGTCGACGGCGCCCGCACCGGCCTCGTTGAGCAGGAGGGCAGGAAGGTGTTCGTCGACGTGTACGGCCCGCCGCCGAAGCTCGTCGTCCTCGGCGCCGTCGACGTGGCCGAGTCGCTCTGCGGGCTCGCGCAGCGCCTGGGCTGGCGAACCGCCGTCGCCGACACCCGCACCCGGCTGGCAACCCGCGAGCGCATTCCGAGCGCGGACGAGCTGGTCGTGGGCTGGCCGGACGAGGCGCTTGAGCAGATCGGCCTCGACGTCGACAGCGCCGTCGTCGTCCTCACCCACGACGAAAAGCTCGACACGCCCGCGCTGCTCGCGGCGCTTCGCTCGCCGGCTTTCTACGTGGGTGCCCTCGGCTCACGGAGAGCGCAGGCGGCTCGGCGGGAGCGGTTGCTCGAGGCGGGACTGGACGAGGCCGCGCTGGCCCGTCTCTCCGGGCCCGTCGGGCTCGATCTCGGCGCCACCACCCCGGCGGAGACCGCGCTCTCGATCCTCGCCGAGGCGGTCGCGACGCGAGCCGGCCGCTCGGGCGGCCGGCTCGCGGAGTCGAGTGGGCGAATCCACGCCTAGGGCGTGGTCGGGGCCATTTCGCGATCGCTCTTGCTCACGAACCAGGAACCGAGGAGCCCGACGCCGAGCGCGAGGTGCAGGAGGTCGTCGGCGCTGTTGGCCGGGACGAAGTTCGCGTCGCTGCCCGAGCTGACGAGCACGCCGTAGACGAACAGGACGATGTAGATGACGCCGGACCCGAGCAGGTACGTCCTCGCGCCGTCGACGGTGCGGGCAAGCGCGAGACCGGCGACGCCGAAGAGCAGGTGGACGATGTTGTGCAGGACGCTGACCTGGAAGATTCCCAGGAGCTCGGCGCCCGACTCGTTGCCGGCGAACTTCATGTCGTCGTAATTGGTCGTGATGCCGGGGATGAAGCCGAGGATTCCGGCGCCCAGGAAGGCGATGCCGAAAACCATGGCCAGTGTCTGCGCGAGCGAGCGGTCTCTCATCTTTCGGCCTCCAGAGCTGATGACGATGGTGTGGAGTCCATGATTCGTTCGTTTGCGCGGTTCGGTTTCCTGGGGTTAGAGGCCGGCCCGAGCTGGGGATAAGCAGAGAGATGACGGAGCAGCTGACAGCACTCCTGGACCGAAGCGAGCCGAAGGGCTGCGTGAACCTGTCCGAGCTGAACGAGCTCGTGCAGGATCTCGACCCCGACGACGCCGAGCTCGACGCCTTCTACGCGCAGGCGCAGGAGCGCGACCTCGAGATCCGCGACGACTGCGGACGCGCCGAGTCCACCGGTAGCACGTACGTGAACGGGGATCTGACGGTCGCGACCACCGACGCCCTCCAGCTCTTCCTGAACGAGGCCGGGCGGTACGAGCTGCTGACCGCGGCGGAGGAGGTCGAGCTCGCCAAGCGCATCGAGCGGGGCGACAAGGAGGCCAAGGACCTGATGGTCAACTCCAACCTGCGTCTCGTCGTCTCGATCGCCAAGCGCTACCAGGGCCACGGGCTCTCGCTGCTCGACCTGATCCAGGAGGGGATCATCGGGCTGATCCGGGCGGCCGAGAAGTTCGACCACCGCAAGGGCTTCAAGTTCTCCACGTACGCGACCTGGTGGATCCGGCAGGCAGTGCAGCGCGGAGTGGCGAACAAGTCGCGCACGATCCGGATGCCCGTCCACATCGTCGAGCGCGAGCAGAAGATTGTCCGGGCGGAGCGCAAGCTGCTGCCCGAGCTCGGCCGCACCCCGACCGACGAGGAGTTGGCGGACGAGTCCAAGCTCCCGCTCAAGCAGGTGCGCGAGGTGCGGCACGCGGCGCGGGCCGTCACCAGCCTCGACAAGCCGCTGGGAACGGAGAACGACTCCTCGCTCGGCGATCTCGTTGCGGTCCAGGCGCACGGGCCCGAGCAGGAAGTGCACGTCAGCCTCGCCAACGACGCGCTCCGCCGCGCGGTCTCGCAGCTTCCCGAACGCGAGCGCGAGGTCGTGAAGATGCGTTTCGGGCTGAACGGCGACCCCGACCCGAAGTCGCTCGAGCAGATCGGCCAGCATCTCGGAGTGACGCGCGAGCGCGTCCGCCAGATCGAGCGCGAGGCACTCAACCTGCTCGCGATGAACCGCGAGATCGACGCCGTCGGCAGTGCGGCCTAGCGCGGCCGGCGCGCGGGCGTCAGAATCAGAGCGATGAGCCGCCCCCGTCTCCGAGTCGCCCTCCCGGCCGCGATCTGCGAGAACGGGGAGACCCTGTCCGAGTTTCGCGAGGGCTTCGACGAACTGCTCTCCGAGTGGTCTTCGATGCTCGATCCCGTCGCCGCACTGCGCCAGGAGTACTGGCTCGCAGCTCCCTGGGCCCTGGCCGGCTGGGCTTCGGTGGAGAACCCCACCGTTTCGCTGCTCCGCGCGGCGTCCCGCGACGGCGCGCTCGTCCAGATCTTCGCCGACTCGCTCGAGCATCACTCGCTCGTCGAGGGCGGGCACCTCGGCGAGAGCGCGATGCCGCTCCTGCTCGGCCTGGCCGTGACGCGAACCGTCCAGAAGGGCGTGGGGGAGCGGAGCCTCGCCCTGCGTGAGCGGCTCGAGCAGGAAGGCGCGTGGCTCCCGGCCTCGGGCGTGCCGACCGACGCCGGCGTCGGCGGGTACCGCAGCGTCCAGCTGCCGAGCGTCTCTAGCTGATCAGGTACATGAGGAACGCGGCGCCGAGCGCCGCCGTTCCGGCCAGCGCCACTTCGAAGCGCTTGTAGGCGACCGCCTCCGCGCGAGCGTTGACGAGCGCGGCTGAGGGCACGGCCGCGATTGCTAGCAGGAGGATCGCCAGGAGGAGGGCGGCCCAGACGAGCGGGTGGATGGAGGCCGGGTCCTCGATCGCCTTCGTGAAGCGCGCGCCGAGCGTCTTGGCGTCGCGTCCGACATTCCCCACGCCGCCGGCAAGCGGCTCTCCGGCCCGGTCGCCTGGCGAGCCGCCGCTGGCTCCCGAATTCGAGCCGTCGCTTGCGGAGCTGCCGTTCGACCCGGACGTCGAGGCACCGCCGAGCGCGGTCTCCGCGACCTCGCCGTCGACGGCGCTCGTCGCGCCGCAGACGTTCGCGTTCCTGGCCTCGCGCAGCTCATCCACGCTGAGTGGCTTGCCGCGCACGACGACGACCCTCAGCGCGGCGGCGTCCTCGCCCGCTCCGCGCGCGCGCACGAGCAGCCTGTACGTCCCCTCCTCGAGTGCGCGCCCCTTGAGCCGGCCGTGGAACTTGACCCGGTTCACGCCCGCGTGCGCGCGCACGCGAAAAACGCCGACGCGCTCGCAGGTCGGGTAGACGCGGACCACCGTGAAGCGGACGACCGAGCCTTTCGCAAGCCGGAAGACGATCGTCGTGGCGCCGTTCTTGCTGTCGGGGCGCACGGTCGGGCGCGTCGTGCGCACCGCTCGGCGCTCACCTTTGCCACCTTGCCGGGTGAGGACGAACGGGCCGGCCGAGCTGGCGCCGCCCGTCAGGGTGAACTCGGTCGCAGGCGCGTAGCCGGGGATCGAGGCCTCCGGCGAGCCGGGCGAGGGCTGCGGCGTGGGGGCGGGCGCCGGCGAAGGGACAGGCAGCGAGGGCGCGGGCGTGACGGGCGGCAGCGACGGTGGGGACGGCACCGGCACCGGCGCCGGCGGCAGCGACGGCGGCGGCAGCGGAGCGGGCGGAAGAGCCGGCGGAGGGGGAAGCGGCGCCGGGGGCAGCGGAACCGGGGGCACCGGCGGCGGAGGAGGAAGCGGCGGCGGCGGCGGAAGTTGAGGCGGAGGCGGAAGCGGCGGCAGCACCTGCGCGCCGGCTCCGGCAGCCAGGAGGCACGCGACCGCAACCACCGCAGAGGCAATCAATGCGCGCATTCGAACCTCTTAACGCGCGCCGGGCCGTCTGAGGTGCGCGCGAGGTTTCGACGCCCGCCGCCCCAGGTAGATCACCATCGCGGCATGGCGGCGACAGCACGGAACCTCTACGACGTCCTGGGCGTCTCCACGACGGCCGACCGGGACGAGCTGCGCACCGCTTTCAGGCGCCTCGCCCGCGAGCACCATCCCGACGTCTCCAAGGCGCCGAGGGCCGACGAGCTCTTCCGCGAGGTCGTCGAGGCCTACAGGACGCTCTCCCGCCCGACGGCGCGGCGCATGTACGACATGTTCGGCCACCACGGGCTCGGCTCGGACGCCGTCGAGGAGCTCGCCCGCTGGCTGGGCGCGCGCCGCCGTCCCGCCCAGCCGGAGGTCGTCGGTGAGGTCGTGCTCGGGTTTGCGGAAGCCGCGCGCGGCGGCGAGCACTCGATCGAGGTCGACAGCAGCGTGGACCTGCGCAGGCTGCGGGGGCGGCGGTGCCGAGTTCGGCTCCGTGATCGAGCGGTGCGAGAGCTGCGGCGGAAGCGGACGGTTGCGCCGCTCGACGAGTCTGGGCGACGGCCGCCTGCTCCAGATCGAGAGCTGCCCGGAGTGCGACGGCTCGGGCCGGCGCGTCCTGCGGCCGTGCGACGTCTGCCACGGCGAGGGCCAGGTGCGAGGCCGGCGATCCGTGGTGGTGGCCGTCCCGGCGGGAACCGCGGACGGCGACACCATTCGGGTCGAGCTCGAAGGCCAAGACGCGGCGGTGGCGGTCAGCGTGCGCTCGGTTCCGGACACACCGCTCGTCCGTTATGCCGCGGCGGCGCTTCTGGTCGCAGCCCTCGCCTTCCTCGGCTTCCTGCTGCTGCCGTAAAAGGAATAACGAGCGGCGGGGGTGGGATTCGAACCCACGGCGCCCGGTGAAGGGCGCAGCGGTTTTCAAGACCGCCCCGTTCGACCGCTCCGGCACCCCGCCATTGAGCTCGTTTCGCGATGAAGCCTATGCCGCCGGGCCGCGCTGGGCGGCGCGATGCGGCGTCCTCAGTCGCGCCCGTATCGCTGCGCATACGAACGCTCCCTGCGTCCTTGCCTCGCACCACCCAGCGCACCCCGGCAGCGAGGCCACATCACGAAACGAGCTCGGGCGACGTTAGCGCGAGACTCGGTCGGGTGCGCCGAAGCGCTGGAGCGCATCGGGCACCTCGCCGCCGAAGTTCTCGAGCACAGCCAGCAGCGCGCGGTCGGTGACCATCGTGCCGTTCAGCGTGTGCGGCGGCTTGAGGCCGCCGTCCGCCCGGTAGCGGATCCCGAGCCTGCGAGCCTGGAAGTCGGTGGTGTTCGAGCAGGACGTCACCTCGCGGTAGCGGCCCTGCGACGGGAACCAGGCCTCGATGTCGTACTTGCGGGCCGCCGACGCGCCCAGGTCTCCGGCGGCCGTGTCGACGACGCGGTACGGGAGGCCGAGGGCCTGGACGAAGCGCTCCTCCAGCTCGAGCAGCCGCTCGTGCTCGTCCCACGACTCCTCGGGTGGGACGAAGACGAACATCTCCACCTTGTTGAACTGGTGCACGCGAAACATCCCGCGCGTGTCCTTTCCTGCGGCGCCGGCCTCGCGGCGGAAGTTGGTCGAGAACCCGGCGTAACGGATGGGCAGCTCCTCGAGGACCTCGCCCATGTGCAGCGACGCGAGCGCGACCTCGGAGGTGCCGGTGAGGAAGAGGCCGTCGCTCGGGATCTCGTAGTAGTCGCTCTTCTCGGACGGGAAGAAACCGGTGCCGTACATCGCCTCCTCGCGGACGAGCACGGGCGGGATCACGGGCGTGAAGCCGTTCTCGACCAGGTGGTCGAGCGCGTAGCTGTAGAGCGCGAAGGCGACGCGGGCGGCGTCGCCGACGATGTAGCCGAAGCGCGCGCCCGACACTCTCGCCGCGCGCTCCATGTCGAAGCGGCCGATCTCGGTGTGCTCGGCGGCTCCGTCGGCCGTCGGCTCGCCCCACCGCTTCAGCTCGGCCGCGTCCTCCTCGGACTCGCCTGCGGGCGCGTCGGGGTGGGGCGGGTTCGGCACGCGTGCGAGGAGCTCGTCGCGACGGGCCTCTGCCGACGCGAGCTGCTCCTCCGTGGCGCGGAGCTCGTCCTTGATCCGCCGGAGCTCCTCGAGCTGCTCCTCGGTCGGCTTGCCCTTGAGCTTCGTCCGTCCCCGGAGCTCGTCCACCTTCGGCACCAGCTCGAGCCACGAGCGGTCGGCGTCGAGCAGCTCGTCGAATGTGTCGCCCGCGCCCTTGCGCGCGAGTGCCTCGCGGAATCGCTCCGGCTCGCTGCGCGCAGCCTTGAGGTCGATCAAGGGACTGGGCTAGCTGCCGGCGGTGCTGGCGACGTACGCGGCGACGTCCTTGATCTGCTGCTCGGAGAGCTGATCGCTGAACGACGGCATCACGCCGGCGCCGTTCGTGACCTTCTCGACGACCTCTTCGGAGTCGGGCTTCGCGTCGTCCAGGTTGGGGCCGACGCTCCCGCTCGAGCCCGCGTCGCCGAGCGTGTGGCAGCTGCCGCAGCCCGCGCTCGCGAAGACGCTCTTGCCCGCGGCCGGATCGCCCTCGCCGGCCTCCTCCTCGCCCTCTTCGGTCGTGCCCTCTTCGGTCGTGCCCTCGTCGGTCGAGCCGGTGTCGCCGGTCTCTGTCGTCGCCGTCTCGACGCTCTCGGCCGCGGTGTCGTCGTCGTCTCCGCCGCCGCAGCCTGCGATCGGGAAGGCGAGCACGAGCGCGGCGAGGATCAGGGCGAGGCGGCGCATCGGGCGCGAGTCTAACCACTCGCGCGTCCGCCGCCACGCGAGCAACGCAAGCGCACCGAGGGCGCCGAACGTCACCACACCCTGCGGCGCGTCGTTGACGACGAGTGAGACCGCGACGGCGACGAGCATGGCGTCCACGACGGCGTGGCGGGGGCGCCGCGTCGCGATCCAGGCGAGCACGAGCAGTCCTGCGACCGTGATCGCAAGCGGCATCGGCGACGACGTGGGGCCGCGGAACGAGACCTCGGCGCGATGAGCGAGGTCCCCGGCGAACGAGCCGGGGCCCGAGCCGAGCGAGCGCGTGACGTGGCTCTCGCCGCCACCGGCGGCGTCGAGGGCGACGACCAGCAGCCCCGCCGCGACGACGCCGGCCCCGAGCGCGGCCAGACGCCTGGCCGTGAGCCGTACGTCGGCGAGCCGCAGAGCGAGGAAGCCGAACGCCGCGAGCAGCACGAGCACGCCGCCGCCGTCCGCACCCGTGGCACTGAGCCCGACGACCGCGAGCGAGAGGAGCGCGACTCCACCGAGCCAGGGGACGCCCGCGAGCGCGCCCGCCGCGAGCATCGAGGGCAGCAGGAGGGTCGCCGTCTTGTTCGTCAGCCCGTAGAAGCGGCCGCCCCCGTAGGGCTGCGGCCCGATCGCAGCGAGCGAGTTCACCGTGGGCCAGAGCCACAGGACGAGGCAATAGGCGGCGATGAACACAAGCAGGAGCGGGAGCAGGCGCGTGGTCTTCGCCGCCCCCAGCGCGAGGATCGGGATCCCGATCGCCAACACGGCGATGACCGAGGCGGGCCGCTCCACGTCGAGGGCGCTCAGCAGCAACGCCAGTGAGAGCCCGACCGGGGCGACGAGGATCGCCGCGCGGCCCAGCAGCGGCGACCGCAGCCACAGGGCCGCCACGCTCGCCAGGAGGATCGTCGCAACGAACACGAAATCGACGGCGTGGCGCGCGTCGCGCGAGCTCCGGAGGCGGCGGTCGAGGTCGCGGAGCTCGCCTTCCGGGTCGGGCGACGGCTGGGAGGTGATCTGCGGCTCGCCGCCCTCCTCGAGCGCCACGGCGCTGGGGGCGACGTCGGCGATCGAGACGAGACCGGGAAGCCGCGTCGAGCTCGACTCGAGCAGCCCGCGATAGCCGCCTCCGACGACCGCGATCGGGTAGCGCCGGTCGTTCGCGTGCGTGCCGGGCGGCGGGACCTCGACGTAGAAGGTGATCTCCGCCGGCCGCTCGGCCAACTCGATCAGCGGCTCGCCCTCGGGCACGCCGCCGGTGAACGCGGGCTCGACCGCCCCGCGCGTGAGGGCGGCGAGCGCGCCCTCACGGGAGACCTCGGAGCCGCTTCCCGGCACCATCAGCCCGACCGCGCCCGAACCGGCCACGCGGTCGACCGAATCGACCACGATCACCGCGGTTTCGGCAGCCGTGCGCCGGCGCGGCCAGAAGCGAGACCCGCGGCTACACTGGCGATCAGCAACTTCCCTCTCAAGGAGCGCGATTCTCGATGAAACGCAAGGCCTACGGTCGTGACGCGCGGACTGACCTTCCGGATGCTGCTGACGGGCGGCCTGCTCGCGCTGCTGTACGTCGTCTTCGGGGCCGTGCTGATCAGCTTCCTCGACGTCGGCCTCGTCCCGATGCTCCTGATCATCGCGGGGATCTCGATCTTCCAGTACTACACGTCGGCGAAGCTCGCCCTGCTCGCCTCGGGCGCCAAGGTGGTCGAGCGCGACCAGGCGCCCGCCCTGCACGACATGGTCGAGCGCCTGTGCGCGATGGCCGATCTGCCGAAGCCGAAGATCGCGGTGATCGACACCGACGTGCCGAACGCGTTCGCGACCGGCCGCAACCCCAAGAACTCGGCCGTCGCCGTCACGACCGGCCTCTGGAACCGGCTCGAGCCGCAGGAGATCGAAGGCGTGCTCGCCCACGAGCTCTCGCACATCGCGAACCGCGACGTCCTGATCATGACGCTCGCCGGCTTCTTCGCCATGCTCGCCGGGCTGCTCGCGCGCTGGGGTGCGTTCTTCGGCGGCGGCGACAACAACCGCGGCGGAGGCGTGCCCGTCTGGCTGATCGTCGTGGTGGTCTCGATCGTCACCTACCTGCTCAGCTACATCCTCATCCGCACGATCTCGCGCTACCGCGAGTACACGGCCGACCGCGGCGCCGCGCTGATCACCGGCGCGCCCGAGCACCTGATGAGCGCGCTGCAGAAGATCGCGTCGCAGATGACCCGGATCCCGCAGCGCGACCTGCGCGAGGTCGAGTCCATGAACGCCTTCTTCATCATCCCGACGAACGTGAAGTCCACCTTCGGCGAGCTCTTCGCGACGCACCCGCCGCTCGAGAAGCGGCTGGCCAATCTCGAGCGCGTGGCGCGCGAGCTCGGCAAGATCTAGAACGCCGATGGGGTTCCTCGACGTCGTCCTCGGGCGCAAGCGCCTGAAGGAGGCTTCGCGCGACCAGCTGTTCGCGCTCTCGACGGCAGTGGTCACGCTCGAGCTCGAGCACGAGCTGAAGTCGTCGGGGAAGGCCGGGGTCGTGTTCAAGCCGTTGTCGGCCGGCGAGTTCGTGCGGGCCGAGAACGAGCTCGACGAGCTGCTGGGAGTGGTCTCGACGAGCACGGGCGCGCGCGTGACGCGATCGACGGACTCGTACGGCTACGAGTGGCTCGTCTTCGACGACCCGGACTTCGAGGACCTCGTCAACGCGGTGCACCTGGTCGGCGGCGAGCTCCAGTCACGAGGCTTCGGCCCGCAGCTCCTGGCCGCGATCTTCCGCTTCGACGGCCAGGCGCATCCCGGTCTACTGGATCTACGGCTACAAGCGCGGCGCGTTCTGGCCGTTCGTCCCGACCGGCAAGGAGCAGGAGCGCGACAACGCCGAGGAGCTCGAGCTGAAGGCGAAGCTGGAGAAGGAGCTCCCGATCGAGCAGGACATCTCGCGCTGGTTCGGGATGTTCGGCGCGCCGCTCTAGGACAGCGAGGTCACACCGACAACGGCCTGGTCGGCCGTGGCCGGGGTCTGACCCCGGCCACGGCCCGAAGGGGCGGTGCCGCGACGTGGTCAAGCCGTTCGTGCGCGACGTGCACGGAAGTTGGCGCGCTCTCGGCACGGTGGGCATGGCGCACCGCGACGCGTCCGGGGTCAGACCCCGGACGCGATTCGATCGGCCGTGGCGACTCGTGCTACCTCGTGCGGTCCGCGCTGCGAAGCTCGGCTAGGAGAGCCCGGCTAGAACTGCCACTCGCCGTTCTTCTGGACGAGCTCGCCGTCGAGCCAGATCTCGCCGCCGGTTCTCAGCTCCTTGACGATGTCCCAGTGGACTGCGCTCTCGTTCGTGCCGCCGAGCAGCGGGAAGCCGGCGCCGATCGCGAGGTGGATCGTGCCGTAGATCTTCTCGTCGAACAGCGCGTTCCCGTAGGCGCGGTCGATGCCCTCGTTGCAGCCGATCCCGAACTCGCCCAGCCGCCGCGCGCCCTCGTCGGTGTCGAGCGTGGTCAGCAGGAAGTCCTCGTCGCTCTCGGCCGAGGCTTCGACGATCACGCCGTCCTCGAACCGGAAGCGGATCCCGCGCACCTGGTGGCCGCCGTACCAGCCGGGGTACTCGCCGAAGGTGACGACGCCGTTCGCCGAGTCCTCGACCGGGCTGTAGAAGATCTCGCCGGCCGGCATGTTCGCGCCGCCGGCGTCGACCTTGCCGTGCCGGCCGGCGAGCGAGAACGAGACGTCGGTGTCGACGCCGACGATCCGCACCGCGTCAGCCGCGTCGAAGCGGTCCGCGATCCGCTGCATCCGCTCGCCCTCGGCGTCCCAGTCGCGCAGGCACGCGCCGTAGAGGAAGTCCGCGAACGCGGCCGTCGTCATGCCCGCGTCCTGGGCGATCGCGGGCGTCGGGTACATGCACGCGACCCACTTGATCTCGTAGCTGAGGATCTTCGGCATGATCGGCCGCATCGCCTCGCGGATGAGCGACTGGCGCTCCGGCGAGACCTCGGTGCCCGCCCGCGTGTTCTCGGGTGCGTAGACGACGATGTCGGCGTCGATCCCGTCCCAGAACGCGCGCTCGACGGAAGGCAGCTCGCGCAGGAGCTCCTCGGGGGCCTCGGCCGCCCAGGCCGGCTCTCGGGAGAGCAGCGACTCCGTCAGGCTGATGCGCGGCAGCGCATAGGCGCCGCGCCTGGCGATCAGGCGCAGCACCTCGAGCAGGAGGGGCCGCGCGAGATAGCCGCCGGAGACCGCGACCTGCCAGCCCGGCTGAACGTCGATGCACTTCTCGACGAGGAGCCGCGCGTAGGCCGCGACCCGCGGGTCGGAGCTCGACGTAGGCAGGTCGGGGATCAGCCCGTCGTCCGAGAGCAGCCGCCGCGTCTCCTCGAGCGTGAGGTCGCTCGGCGGGATGACGATGTCCGACCCGGAGAGGTCGTCGTCGGCCAGCTGCTCGCCGCTCGAGCGCACGAGCTCGGCCATCTCGTCGAGCCGCGCGTCCAGCTCCGCCTCGTCGTTCGTCTCCAGCGCGGCAACCGCCTGGTCGTCGAGCTCGTTGAGGCGCTCGAGCAGCGAGTCGTCGACCCGGAACTGCCCGCCGCCGCCCATCAGCCGGACGATCACGACTCCAGCTCCTTCTTCTCGCCGGAGCCGAGCTCGGCCTTCATCTTCTCGAGCTCGGAGTCGACCTGGCTCTGCGACGGTGATCGACGCGAGCTCGCGGTCGAGCGCGCTCTGGTCGCTCGTGAAGTCCTCGAGCGCCCCCGACTCGACCAGCTCGTCGATCGCGCCCGCGCGCGCCTGCATCTGCTCGGTCTTGTCCTTCGCGCGCTGGATCGCGAGGCCGGTGTCGGCCATCTGCTCGCCGATCCCCGTCGACGCCTCGCCGATCCGCACCTGCGCCTCGGCTGCCGAGTACTGCGCCTTGATCGTCTCCTTCTGCGTGCGGAACGCCTCGACCTTGGCCGAGAGCTGTCGCTCGCTGGAGATCAGCTTCTGCTGCTGCTCCTCGAGACCCTTCAGCTGCACGTCGAGATCCTGCAGCTGCGCCTGGGCCGCCGTCTTGCGCTCGAGGGCCGCGCGCGCGAGGTCCTCGCGGCCGGCCGCGAGTGCCTGACGGGCCTGGGTGTCGAGCTTCACGAGGCTCTGCTCGAGCTTGTCCGACTGCAGCTGCAGCCGCTTCTTGGACGTGACGACGTCGGCGACGCCACGCTTCACGTTCTGGAGCAGCTGGAGCTGGCGCTCGTAGGAGTAGTCGAGCGTCTCGCCGGGGTCCTCGGCCCGGTCGAGCAGCTTTGCGAACTTCGCCTTGATCACCATCGCCGCTCTCGACATCAAGCCGGCCATTGATCCTCCCCCGGTCGCGGTTTCGTTGACTAGCCTAACGAGCCGTGATCATCGAGCGGAGCATGCATCCGGACTGGCTCTCGAACGCCTACCTCGCCTGGGACGAGGCGACGCGCGAGGGCTTCTTCGTCGACAGCGGCGCGCCGCTCGAGCCGCTCGTCCAGATCGTCGAGCAGGAGGGCCTGACCGTGACGGCGCTCCTGACGACGCACACGCACGCCGACCACATCGCCGGCGACTCCGAGCTCGAGCGCCGCTTCGGCGTGCGCGGAACGCAGTCCGCGCCGTGGGCGCAGGCGGTTCCCGACCCCCGGCCACGCGGACGACCACATCGCGTTCGTCGTCGACGGGCTGTGCTTCTCGGGCGACCTGTTGTTCAAGGACGCGGTGGGGGGTGGCCCGGACGCCGAGGTGATCCGCGCCTCCGTGATGCGGCTGCTGGAGCTTCCGGACGACACGCGTGTGCTGCCCGGGCACACCGACGAGACCACGATCGGCCGCGAGCGAGTCGAGAACCCGTTCATGCACTACTGGCTCCGCGGCGAGTCGCTCGACGAGCCGTGCCGCGTCGCCGGGGAGGAGGCGACGCTCGTCGTCTGGTCGCCCGACTACGACGGCAAGGGCAAGGCGCTGGTCCGCTTCACCGACGGTCGAGAATCGATCGTCGGCGGCTCACGCGTGGAACGCAGCTAGGCGCTCGGCTTCCTCGTCCACCTCGCGGCGCGCGGCGCGGTCGAGCCGCTCGAACGGATCCAGCGCGATCCTGCCCTGCTCGTACCGCCACGTCCCCGCCACCGCGCCGTCGACGAGGAAGGTGTTGACCGAGTGCGGCGTCTTGACGTCGAAGACGCGCGGGCGGTGGCGCTCGGGAAGGATCTGCGCCCTGCGCGCGTGGACGAGCAGGGTCGCGTCCCAGACCGGCAGGAACCGCGGCGGAGCCGGCGTGTCCGGGTCCGGCAGCCGCCCGCGCGGGAGGTCGAGCAGCTCCTTTCCCACCGTGTCCACGAAGCGGCGGAGCTTCAGACGCTCGAGGGCAGGCGCGATGTCCTTGACCTGGAGCCCGGCCCAGTCGGCGATCTCCTTGCGTGCCGCGGGGCCGAACCCGCCCAGGTAGCTGCGCACGACGTGGTCGACGGCATCCTCGGGTGACACGCCTTTCGGCCCGACCCAGTCCTCGGCCAGCGCGAACAGGTCGGCGCGCCGCTGCTCCCAGGTGCCAGACGGTGGGACGCGCACGAGGTCGAGAAACGCGGCGATCCCGAGCGCCCGTTTGCCGAGGTGCTCCTCGACCTCCTTCCAGCGGCGCGGGCCGTTCGAGAGGAAGCGGCGAACCTTCTCGGCATCCGCCTGGAGCGCGCGGGGATCGTCCTTCAGGTGGCGGAGCCACCAGTTCCGGCGCGCGACGCTGATGCCGAGCGCGAACGGCCAGTAGTCCCGCTTCGAGACGAGGTGGATCGTGGCTCGCATCAACGTGCCCTGGATCACCGACCGCCGCTCGAGCGCCCGGGTCAGCGCATCCCGCTGTAGTCCCTCGAGCCGGGACCAGAGCCCGACGTACATCGCCGGGGCGTACTGCGCCTGGATCCCACCGATCCGCTCGAGCGCCCGAGGGATCGGCGTCCTCGCCCGCTCCAGCAGCAGCTGCCGGGCGAGCAGGGCCCTGTTCAGCTCGCGCTCGGTGAGCACTCGCTCCACGCGGCGACCGTATCCCAGGGGTCGAGTTCCGCTGGACGGCGCTCTACAATGGCGCTCTGATGATCGAGTTCCACCTCGATGCGAGATCAGGGGTGGCCACCTACCTGCAGATCGTGCAGCAGGTGAAGGAGGCGCTTCGACTCGGTCTGCTCGACGTCGGCGACCAACTGCCGACCGTGCGGGAAGTTGTCGCTGACCTCGCGATCAACCCCAACACGGTTGCGAAGGCGTACCGCGACCTCGAACGCGAAGGCCTGGTCGTCGCCCGGCCGGGCCGGGGGACGTTCATCGCGAGCACGCTCGCAACGCCGTCGCTCGAACACCACGAGGCGCTGCGCCACGAGCTGGAGCAGTGGCTGCTGAAGGCTCGCCAGGCCGGTCTCGACGACGAGAGCGTTCGCGCGCTGATATCGAAGACGCTCCGGGAGGCGCTCGTTCGCCAGGTGGCATGACCGCTGCGCTGGAGACCTGGGCTCTAGGAAAGCGGTTTCGGCGAGGATGGGCACTGCGCGACTGCACGCTGACGATCCCGGATGGGGCGATCGTCGGTCTCGCGGGACCGAACGGCGCAGGAAAGTCGACGTTGCTCGGGCTCGCCGTCGCGCTCCTGCGGCCGAACGAAGGCCAGATCCGCGTTCTCGGCCGCGACCCACAACGCGAAGCCGGGACGCTCACTGACATCGGTTACCTGGCGCAGGACGCGCCGCTCTACCGCCACTTCACCGTTGCCGACACGCTCGAGTTCGCCCGCTCCACCAACGCTCGCTGGGACGCCGGGCTCGCCGCGGACTTCCTCGCGAAGCTGGAGTCGGACCGGCGCGTCTCGTCGCTGTCGGTCGGGGACCGAGCCCGGCTCGCCCTCGCGCTAGCGCTCGGGAAGCGTCCCGCGCTGCTGCTCCTGGACGAGCCGTTCGCGCGCCTCGATCCCCTGGCCGGCCGCGAGTTCCTGCAGTTGCTGATGCACGGAGTCGCGGAGACCGACGCGACCGTCGTGATCGCCTCGCACGTGATCGCCGACATCGAACGGGTCTCCGACCACATCGTGCTCCTCAGCGACGGTCGGGTCCGGCTCCAGGGAAAGGTCGAGGAGCTGCTCGCATCGCACCGCCTCCTCACGGGCGGACGGCGTCCGCTCGGTCGGATCGGCGGCGTGAGCGAGGTCGTCCGCGAGCGCCACAGCGACCGCCAGATGACGCTGTTGGCGCGCATCGACCGGCCGGTCGTCGACCCCTCCTGGTCGGTCGACGAGATCGGGCTCGAAGAGCTGTTGCTCGCATACATGGCACCGGAGAGAGTGCCGCGGCGCAGCCCGCACGAGAAAAGGCGGCTGCGATGGCATGGGTGACCTGGCGCCAGCACAGGACGCAGGTGCTGATCGGGCTGGCCCTGCTCGGGGCGGTCGGACTCGCCGCGGCGGCGACGGGCTTCGGCATCCGCGCGGCGTACGACCGGCAGGAGCTCGCCGCCTGCGTGCCGCCCGCCGCCCGCTCAGGCTGCGACATCATCGTCAGGCACTTCCAGAGCGAGTACGCCGGTGAAGCCCTCGTCGCGCGCTATCTCGTCTTCCTGCCGGCGCTGATCGCCCTCTTCGTCGGCGCGCCGCTGCTTGCGAGGGAGCTCGAGCACGGCACCTACCGCCTCGCCTGGACGCAGGGCGTCACGCGCCGCCGTTGGCTGCTCTCGCAGACGGTGCTGCTCGCGCTCGCCAGCGCGATCGGCGCCCTCGCGCTCAGTGCGATCGTGATGTGGTGGCGCCGTCCCTTCGACGCGCTCGAGGGACGAATGACGCCGAGCCGCTTCGAGATCGAGGGCCTCGTCGTGCCCGCATATGCGGTCTTCGCCCTCGCGGTCGGCGTGCTCGCAGGCGCCTTGCTGAAGCGCACGGTGCCGGCGATGTCGGCGGCCGTCCTCGCGTTCGTCGCGGCCAGACTGGCCGTCGCGCAGTTCGCTCGGCCCCACTACGTCCCGGCCGAGCACGACACGGCGACCGGGCTGGCGCCGAGCACGCACGCGCACGACTGGGTGCTGAGCGACTCGCTCGTCGACGCCGTGGGCCGCCAGATCTCGGCCGCGCGCGAGAACCTGGCGATCGTCCATGCCCAGCAGGCCCGCATCGACGCGCAGGAGTACCTGCTCTCGCTGGGCTGGGGCCGCGCCGTGTCGTTCCAGCCCTCCGACCGCTTCTGGACCTTCCAGGCGATCGAGGCGGGGATCTTCCTCGCCCTGGCGGCCGTGATGGTCGCGGCTACGCTGCGGCTCGTGCAGCGAACGCCCGCGTGAGCGAGCTCGACCGGGCGCAGCTGCTGGGCTTGCTCGGCGCGGCCGCGGCCGGGGTCGCCCTCCCGACCGGCGCTGAGGCGGCGGGATTCCTGCGCCCGCACCCGCGCTGGCGATTCGTCTTCGTCAATCACGCGACCACGAATCCGTTCTTCGTCCCGACGCGCTACGGGATCGAGGACGCCTGCGCGTTGTTCGGACGTCCGGCACGAGTGGACGGGGTCGCGGCGGAGCAACGTGGGGGAGATGCTCGCGGCGATGCGCCGCGCGATCGAGCAGCGGGTCGACGGGATCGCGGTGTCCGTGATCGACCCGCGGGCGTTCAACGGTCCGACCGCCCAGGCGCTCCGGCTCGGCATCCCGGTCGTCTCGTACAACGCGGACGGCGCCCGCGCGAACCGGCGGCATCTCGTACGTGGGCCAGGACCTCTACCAGTCAGGACTCGAAGTTCGGCTCTCGCGTCGCGGAGCTCGTCGGTGAGGGCGATGTCTTCCTGTTCATCGCCACCCCAGGGCAGCTGAACATCCAGCCGCGCATCGACGGCGCGCTCGACGCGATCCGCGATTCCGGCAAGCCGATCCGGACGAGGGTCGTGGCGACCGGGCCGGACGTCCGTCGCGAGGAGGCTCGGATCGAGGCGACCTATCGGGAGCACAGGAAGCTGCGGGGGATGTTCGCCGTCGACGGCGGGTCGACGCAGGGCGTCGCGGAGGTGATGCGCAAGCACGGCCTGCACAAGCGGGGTGTGCGGGCAGGCGGCTACGACCTGCTGCCGAAGACCCTGCGCGCGATCGCCGACCGGCACGTCGACTTCACGATCGACCAGCAGCCCTACCTCCAGGGCTTCCTGCCGATCCTGCAGCTGTTCCTGGCGAAATACAGCGGCGGCCTCGTCGCCCCGGCCGACACGAACACCGGGCTCCACTTCGTGACGCGCCAGAACGTCGGGCCGTTCCTGACCACGCGCACGCGTTACGAGGGCAGCTCGCCACGGCGCGAGTACCCGGTCTCCTGACCGCCGCGCAAAGACCACTTGAACTAAAGAACTAGAGGAGTAGTATTACGCCGCCTCTACCGGGGTGGAGTTCAACTCGTCATGAGGAGAGTGAGAGTGTGAGAAAGCTCAAGCACTGGTCGGTCGCTGCGGCGGCTGTAGCCCTCGTCGGCCTGATGGCCGCAGGCGCGGCGGCTCGCTCGACCGGTCCGACCCAGGGATCGATCCAGGTGTGCGCGCTGCTTCCGGACACGAAGTCCTCCACGCGCTACACGCTGTTCGACGCCCCGTACCTGAAGGCGGCCTTCAAGAAGGCCGGCGTGCCGGCGTCGATTCTGAACGCGCTCGGCAGCCCGCAGAAGCAGCGGTCGCAGGCCGAACAGTGCCTCGCCCAGGGGGCGAAGGTCATCCTGCTCGACCAGCTGACGCCGGCTTCGGGCATCGCGATCACCAACCTCGCCGTGGGCCGCGGCGCGAAGGTCATCGACTACGACCGTCTCGTCGTCGGCAGCAAGGCGTCGTACTACGTCTCGTTCGACAACGTACGCGTCGGCAAGCTCCAGGGACAGGGCCTGGTCGCGGCCCTCAAGGCGAACGGCAAGTACTCGCAGGATCCGGTCGTCTCGGAGCTCAACGGCGACATCAAGGACAACAACGCCAAGCTGTTCAAGCAGGGCTACGACTCGATCCTGAACCCGCTCTTCAAGAACGGAACGTTCAAGAAGGCGACAGGCGGCGACCAGTGGACCGACTGGGATCCGATCAAGGGACGGCGGATCTTCGATCAGATCCTCACCAGGAACGGCAACAAGGTCGACGCCTCGATCGCGGCGAACGACGGCCTTGCCGGGGCCATCATCTCGTCGCTCAAGGCGCACGGCCTCAAGCCGATCCCACTCACCGGCCAGGACGCGACACCGACGGGTGTCCAGTTCATCCTCGCCGGCTGGCAGAGCGGCACGGTCTACAAGTCCGTCCGCCAGGAGGCGAACGCAGCCGCAGCGGCCGCGGTCGCACTCGTCAAAGGCACGAAGGTCCCTGGCGTGAACGGCAAGGTCAGCGGAACGCCCTCGATCCTCTTGAAGCCCACCTGGGTCACGAAGAGGAACTACAAGCTGCTCTTCACTGAAGGGTTCCTGAAGAGGAGCCAGGTCTGTGTCGGGGAGTACAAGAAGTACTGCACGTAGGAACCTTCGCGGTGAGGGCGCGCCCAAGGCGCGCCCTCACCCATGGTAGAAACGGCCGGTGAGCGCACAACAGCCCCCGACGCTCGAGCTCAAGGGCATCTCGAAGAGCTTCGGCTCGGTGCAAGCGTTGGCCGAGGTCGACTTCGACGTGCGCGACGGCGAGGTGATGGCCCTCGTCGGAGACAACGGCGCCGGGAAGTCCACCTTGATCAAGTGCGTCGCGGGGATCTACTCCCCCGATAGCGGCGAGATCTTCTTCGAGGGCAAGCGCGTGACGATCCATGGGCCGAAGGACGCAGCCAAGCTGGGGATCGAGGTGGTCTACCAGGATCTCGCACTCTGCGACAACCTCGACGTGGTGCAGAACATGTACCTCGGGCGCGAGGAGCACGACTGGTTCTTCCGCCTCAAGGAGGCCGCCATGGAGCAGCGCACGGGCGAGACGCTCTCCTCCTTGTCGGTCACCACGATCCGCTCCGTCCGGCAGCCCGTCGCAACGCTCTCGGGCGGGCAGCGTCAGTCGGTCGCGGTCGCTCGCGCGGTCATGTGGAACAACCGGGTCGTCTTCCTCGACGAGCCCACTGCGGCGCTCGGGGTCGCTCAGACGCGGCAGGTGCTCGCGCTCGTAAGGCGGCTCGCCGAACAGGGGCTTGCAGTCGTCATCGTCTCGCACAACCTCGTCGACGTCTTCCAGGTAGCAGATCGCATCACCGTGCTGCGCCTGGGCCGCAGAGTCGGCGTGTACGAGAAGGCGAAGACCGATGATCAGGAGATCGTGCAGGCGATCACGTTTGGGCGAGACGAGGCGCGCGAGGAAGAGGTCGCCCCGTGAGCACCGCCGCGCCGGCTGAAGTCCAGGACGCGGTAGCCGGGGACGGCATCGGCGACATCCTGCGAGCGCGCTTGAAGGCGCTCAAAGCGGGCGACGTCGGCAGCCTGCCGGTGCTGTTCGGACTGATCGGCATCACGTTGTTCTTCACCTCGAAGACCGACGTCTTCTTCAGCGCCGTGAACTTCACGAACCTGATCGGGCAGATGGCCGGGGTGACGGTGATCGCGATCGGCGTCGTGTTCGTCTTGCTCATCGGCGAGATCGACCTCTCGATCGGCTACGTCAGCGGCCTGGCCGGCGTCGTGGTCGCCCAGATGCAGATGCCGGAATCGGGGCACCAGTACCCGGGGCTAGTAGCGATCGGGATCGCGCTCGCCGTCGGGGTCGCGATCGGAGCGCTGCAGGGGTCGTTCATCGCGTTCATCGGCGTGCCCTCGTTCGTCGTGACGCTCGCCGGGCTCCTCATCTGGCAAGGCGTGATCCTCGATCAGCTCGGCACGGAGGGCGTGATCGGAATCCAGGACGCCTACGTCAACAACGTTGCCAACTACGTGCTCTCGGACAACCGGGGCTGGGCGATCGCGATCGTGTTCACCGTCGGGTACGCCGCAGCCACGATCGGCTCGTACGTGAGCCGGCGGCGCGCAGGCCTGCGCACCGGGAACGTCGTCCTGGCCGCCGCTCGCGTAGCGTTCTACAGCGCGCTCGTGTTCGCGGCGGTCGCGGTGTGCAACCGCGAGCGGGGGGTTCCCCTCGTCGGGCTGATCGTGCTTGCACTCGTTGTCGCAGCGGCCTACGTTGCCGGCCGCACGACCTTCGGCCGGCACGTCTATGCGGTCGGCGGCAACGCGGAGGCGGCCCGGCGGGCGGGGATCAACGTCAAGCTGATCAAGATCCTCGTCTTCATGATCTCGGGCGGGATGGCGGCGATGGGCGGCGTGATCTTCGCGTCGCGGCTGAACTCCGTCGACCTGACGGCCGGTGGCAGCACGATCCTTCTGGACGCGATCGCGGCGGCCGTGATCGGCGGGGTCAGCCTCTTCGGCGGGCGCGGCCGTGTGAGCGGCGCGCTCTTCGGCGGCCTGATCATCGCCATGGTCTCGAACGGCATCGACCTGGTCGGCTACACCGATTCGATCAAGCTGATCACGACTGGTGTGATCTTGCTCGCCGCAGTCACGCTGGACACCGTCCTCCGCCGCCGCCAGGCCGCGTACGGACGCTGATGGCGATCAAGCTTCATCGCTGCCCGAACATCTGGCTCAAGGTCGGCGGCCACCCCTGCTGGCGCGTCCAGAGGGAGCTCGACGCGAAAGGCATCGACTACGAGCTCGTGAAGGAACCGTTTCGGCCGGGGAAGCGCGATCGGGTCGAGGAGATGACCGGCCAGCGCAAGCTGCCGTTCGTCGAGTTCGAGGACGGAACCGTGCTGCGGGAGGAGTCCAAGGACCTGGCCGCACGCATCCGTCGCGGCGAGCTGAGGCCGCGGGCGGCGTCCAACGGCAGGGGTGCGGCCGACCCGATAGACGACATCTAGTCCGGCTACACTTGGCGGCCTCGGGGCTATAGCTCAGCTGGGAGAGCGCCTGGATCGCACCCAGGAGGTCGCCGGTTCGAGCCCGGCTAGCTCCACTCGCGAAATGCCCGCAAGGTGCGCGCCTTTTGTTCGCGCGCGCCGAGATCGAGTATGGCGAAAGACGCCCGTGTCACGGGGGGTGCCCGTGAGGGCGCCGAAAGCTGCTGGCCACGCTCGTTGCCGCATCTGCCCGCCGCATGGGCCAAGGCGGGTCAACCAGCGTTCGCTACCCGCGTGCCGACCGCCTGTCGAGTGCCCCGTTGGAATAGCGGCCGTGGCCAAAACGTTTGAGTGCTCAAGTAAATCGTGGTTCTAGAGGCTTCTACTCGAAAGGAGAAGACACATGACGGCCCAGGTTGAGACAACGGGACGCGACGCCGTCCTCGTGGAGGACGCAGCGTCGATCCGGATGATGGGGTTTCCCGTTCTGGAGGCCTTGCCCTCGCGCGGGGTGCCGTACGGACAGGTCGACCCGTTCATCCTCGTTCACGAAGGTCGCCTCCGGCTGTCGGACATGAGGGGCGTCGACACCAAGCATCCCCACCGCGGGTTCGACAACCTCTGGTACGTCCTCGAGGGATCGGCCAGCACGGGTCACAGCACCGGGCCGGGCGGAGCGATGGAGAGGGCGCGACTGTCCGAGGGCGCGCTTCTGGCGCTGAGGACGGGGCGGGGTGCCTGGCACGCCGAGGCGATCGGGGCGGACGAGCTCGACGAGGGCCAGGCGGACGCCGAGTTTCGAGGCGTGTTGTTCTGGGTGAACCTGGCCCGGAAGGACAAGCAGATGGAGCCGAGCGCACAGGTGCTCGAACCGGAGCAGATCCCCGTGCGGCAGGAGGGCGACGCGACCGTCCGGGTGCTAGTGGGCGAGGGCTCTCCCGTTCGTCTAGGTACTCCCGCGCTCATCCTGGACGTCGTGCTGCCGACAGGCGGAGAGGTCACCACAGCCATCCCGCCGGAGTTCCAGGGCTTCGCCTACGTGCTGGAAGGCGAGGCGGAGTTCGGGGCCAACCGGCGCCGGGCGAGGCCGCCTCAGCTCGTCCTCCTCGGCGGCGGCTCTGAGCTCAGGGTCACCGACGCCAGGCCCGGCACCCGGTACCTGCTCATGGCGGGACAGCCCTACGGCGAGGTGCCCGTCTTCAACGGGCCCTACGTGGATTAGGCGCCGGCGGCTCTGCCAGAGGTAATCCGATGTTCGGTCCCGACGAGAGAATCTCCGCTTTGGCCCCCAGCGCACCCAGGAGCTAGCCGGTTCGAGCCCGGCTAGCTCCATCTCTACCGCTTGCTCTTGGGCTTCGGCTTCTTGCAGATGCCCAGCTTGTCGCCGTGTTTTCGGTGCTTCTTCACGGCGGCCTTCGGAACTTTGATGGTGCGCCCCTTGTGGCACAGCGTCGTCTTCTTCGGCTTCGGCTTGGGCTTGGGCTTCGGCTTCGGCTTCGGCGGGGTGGTGGCTGCGGCGGGGGTTGCGGCTGAGGCGGGTTGCGGTTGCGGTTGCGGCTGGGCAACGACGCGAATCGACGCCTCGGCGGCACCGGGCGCGGCCTCCTGGTTCCCCGCGCGATCGCGTGCGACGGCGGCGAAGCCGTACGTGTGGCCGGGCTCGCCGACGTAGGGCGCCGCCGTCTCGGTCGTGCCGCTCTTCCAGACCGCGAACGGCCCGCCGTCGACCGACACCAGGACGTCGTAGGAGGCGATGCCGCTGTGCCCGTCCGTTCCTGACCAGGCGACCGTGAACGGGTCCGTGGTCTCGGCGGGCAGCGCCGCGACGCTCGCGGACGGCGCGGTCTTGTCGATCCTCAGCGTGAGGAGCTGCGCCGTCTCGACGTTGCCCGCCCCGTCCGTCGAGCGGTAGCGGAGGAGGTTCACGCCTTCGGTCGTGATCCCGAACGCGGCCGCGTACGCCTGGAACGGGCTTTCGTTGACCGAGAACTCGGTGCCGGTCACCTCGGAGCCGTCATCGGTTGCAGCCAGCGCGACAGTGACGTCGCCGCCGTGCCAGCCACTCGGCGTCGCGGGCGAGGAGAGCGTCGCCGTCGTCGTCGGAGGCGTGGTGTCCAGCTCCGTGGCGAGGACCGTGCCGCTGAGCTCCGTGATCTTCGGCGTGCTCGTGTTCCCGAAGGTCACGGTGAACTTCCCGCCCATGCCCGTCCCGTCCGGGTTGTCCGTCGTGTCCTTCGCCGGGCGGGCGCCGCCCTGGCCGCGGACGCTCCTCCACGCGGTTCCGGTCCAGAAGCGCAGCTCGAGCTGGCGCTCCGCGGCGCCCTGGATCGTGTGGGGGTAGTAGAAGGTGACAGTGACTCGGTCGGACGGGTCCGCGCCGGTCACCTGGACGTCGACGAACCCGCCGGCGGCGAATGCGGAACCGTTCGTGGGATTCGTGTGGTAGGTCGCGGCCGTCACCGTCGCGGGGTTGCCTCCGCTGTTCGTGAGCGTCGCGGCGACGCTCCCGCCGAGACCGATCGTCGTCGGGTACGCCGAGACGCTCACCGACGAGCCGGCCACAGCGGTGCCGCTCTGGACCGTGTCGACGCCGGGACGGGCGAGGGTCAGCGGCAGCGGATTCGAGACCGCGCCGTCCTGGCGGCGGACGGTGATCGGCACCGTCTTGATGTCCACGGTGCTCTGGAAGTCCTCCTCGTGCGGGTAGACGTACATTGACCGAGAGGTCCGCCACTCCGTGAGCCGGGGAGCACCGCCGACGCGGATCGTCGATTCGGGCGTGAAGCCACTCCCCTGGACGACGATCACCGGCGTGTAGGTGTTCGCCGGCCGGACGCTCGGGTTGATGCTCTGCAGGACGAGCGGCGCCTGATGGACGGCCTGCTGCTCGACCGCGCCGCTGTCGCAGCGAGCCGTGCCGTCGCCGTCGCCGTCCTTCGGCCTTGGGTCGCCCCGCTGATCGTTCGAGGCGCAGGCGAGGGGATCGAGGAGGTCGAGCGCCGGGCTGCTCGGCCGCAGCGCATGCGTCAGCGTCGGCCCCCCGTTGTCGGCCAAGGGGAAGACGACCTCGCTGGCGACGGTGTCGTCGTGGACATGGCGGTCGCCTGCGCCGGTGAAGGGGCATCCTCCGCCAAGCCCCAAAACGTTCCCGCCGGATGAGGTTGGCGCGCTGCCGCCGTCGTCGGTCTCGCAATCGGGGTCGGCAAACGGAGGTCCGGTGCTGTCCTGCGTGCGGTTCCCGGCCAAGATCGAGGCTTGAATCGAACTGTTCGAGGAGCGGTACCCGGAGTAGATGCCGCCGGTCCGCAGCGCGTCGTTCCCCGTGATCGTGCTCGCGAACACGTCCAACTGGCTGTCCAGTCCGCGGTAGACGGCGCCCCCGACCTCCGCTGTGTTGCGGCTGACCGTAGCCGTCCAGAGCGTCACGTCGGACTCGCCGAGCCACATGCCGCCGCCCTCGGCGCTCGCCCGGTTGCCGTCGATCGTGCTCGTTTCGATGAGGCCGAGATTGTCCCCCACCAGGGCGAGCCCGCCGCCGATCAGCGCCTGGTTCAGGGAGAACGTGGAGTCGTTGGCGGCGAGCCACCCTCCCTCCATGTAGACGCCGCCGCCGGCCCGCGCTGCGTTCTGCGAGACCAGCGAGTCGTCCATCAGGACGGTGCTGTCGCTCCAGATCCCGCCGCCGTACGAGTCTCCCGGCGCGACGTTGGAGGTGACCTCGCTGTTCGTCAGCCGGAGCTGAGCGCTCGCGAAGATGCCAGCGCCCATCGGGCATCCGTCGTCACAGTTCTCGATCGTGAGGCGGTTCTCGGTGACGAGACTGTCGGTGAGGACGGTGCGGACCCCGCTCCAGATGCCTGCGCCGATTCGGCCGGCGGTGTTCCGGGTGATCGTGGAGTTCGTAATCGCCGCCGCTCCGTCACCGCCGATCCTGATGGCCCCGCCTCCGACGGTCCCGTTGTTACCGGAGAAGACTGCGCCGTCGATCTCCAGGCTGCCGAACTGGCTGTCGATGCCGCCCGCGGCCAGGGCTGCGTTCTCCCGGACCGAGCCTCCAGCCATGACCACTCGACCGCTGGATCTGATCGCGCCGCCGGCACCGAAGAACCCGCCGGACCGGTTCCCGATCAGCTCGACGCCTCTGAGGTCTATGAGGCCTCCGTCGCTCAGGATCCCGCCGCCGCCGCGTCCCGCAGTCGCCATGTTGCCGCTGACCGACCCCCGGGTGATCCCGAGATCGGCGTCACTTGCGACGTAGATCCCGGCGCCTCCGCCGACTGCCCGGTTTCCCAGCTCGTCCGTTGCTCCGCCGACGGTCGTGTCGACGAGGCTTCCGGAGGAGAGGCGGAGCGCGAGCCCGCCGCCGTGCGCGACGCGGTTCTCCCCGACGGCGTCGATCCTGTTCTCGCTGATCGTCGTGCCGGTGATTCGAAGCTCGGCCGGGTCGAGCTTCAGGATCCTCCGCGCCCTCGGCGTTGATGCCGCCGCCGTATGCCTGCGAACTCAACCCCGTCAAGACGATGCGGTTCTCCCGGACGGAACCACCGTTGAGCGTGCAGCGTGCCGCCATTGACCAACTCGAGCCCGCCGCCAGATGCGTATGAGCCGGAGGTGGCGGTGTTGTTTCGGATCGACGTGGCCGTCAGCGTCGTAACGGCCGGTTCGCCGTTCGTGGTGATGCCGCCGCCGCGTGTCGCGAAGAAGCTCTCGGACACGTCGACGGTGTTGTCCTCGATCCGGGAGTTCGACGCCGTCAGTCGCCCGTACATGTTGCAGATTGCTCCGCCGCCCATGTAGGAGTTCCGGACGCGATTCTGTGAGAGGAGGACGTTGTCGAGGACGAGCGAGCCGAAGGACAGGTTGATCGCTCCGCCGCAGGTCTCGTCTCGAGTCTCGAAGTAGTGCATCCCGAGATTGCGCAGCGTCAGCACTCCCCCACCGTGAACCTGCAGGGCTCGGAAGTACTTCGGGGTGATGCCGCGCTCGATTGTTGCGCCGTTGCCCTCGATCGTGATCGTGCTGTTGATCGACGGGAAGGCGTCGCCGCTGAACCAGACGTCGGTCGAGACGTACTTCGCGGCGGGCTGGAGGTGGATCGTGTCGGCGCCGTCGCCCGCCGTGCACTCGCCCGGCGTGGCGAAGGGGGCGGTGTCGGACTGCGCCGCGAAGACGGCCTCGACGATGTTGCAGCGCCCGTCGTCTGTTGCGGCCTCCACCGTCGTGTTCACCCAGATCCCGGGCGGCGTGATCGCGAGGCCGATCTGGTCGTCCTCGCCGGCGACGCCGTTGCCGGGCACCGAATCCGGGTCCTCCTGGTCGAATGAGAAGACCTCCGCGCGGTAGACGGCGAACCGGTCGACCCGCGCGACGATCGTCAGCGAGGCGGTGGCGTTCTTGGCGAGCGATCCGACCGCCCAGAGGCCGGTCGCCGAGTCGTAGCCAGCGCCCGCGGAGACGACGACGAGCCCCTCGGGGATCGGCGTGTGCACGGTCACACTCGTTGCGGGGGACGGACCGACATTCCGCAGGCTCAGCGTCAGCGTGACGTTCGACCCGAGCGGCGGTCGGCCCACGACGGAAGGCGCTGTGAGCTCCAGATCCGCCCGCTGGGCCTCGAAGGCGCCGATGTCACACCGCGCGTTCTCGGAGCGGGAGACGCCGCGCTGGTCGATCCCGCCGATCGGGTCGGCGGCGCAAATCGCGTCGTTCCCGCCGTCGAGCGCGGGACTGAGACGCCGGAGCCCGTGTGTCAGCATCCCGCCGGGCGGATTCACGGTGAGGGGGCGGAGGACGGCGCTGAACGCCATGCTGCCGTCAGCCCCACGGTCCGACCCGGTGAGACCGCAGCCCGTGCCGAGACCGAAGACGTTGTTGCCCTCGCTTGCGATCGATCCGCCAAAGGAGGAGGTCTTGCAGTCGGAGGCGGCCGCCGTCACAGAGCCGCCGGAGTTGTTTCCGATCACGATCGAGTTGGCGAGCCTGACGTTGGCGACGTTGGCGAAGATTCCGCCGGCCTGGCCGGCTAGTCCGGCCTCGTTCGCCGCGACTGTCGTGTTCGTCAGTTGCACGACTCCCGCCTGCGTGTTGGTGGCGAAGATGCCGGCGCCACCGAACTCGGCGTGGATTCCGACGGTGGTGCGGTTGCCGCTGATCGTGCTGTTCGCGATCGCGGCGGGCCCGGCGGTGTGGAGCCCCCCGCCGTAGCCTGCCTCGTTGCCGCTCACGGTCGTCCGCAAGACGGTCAGGGACTGCGACGAGACCAGATCGGACGAGATCCCTCCGCCGTACTGCTCCGCGGTGTTGTCAGCGACGGCGCTGTCTCGCACGACGGACGTCCCCGTGAGGAGCAGGCCGCCGCCGCGCAGCAGGGAGGCGGCGTTTCGCCGAACGATGGCGCGGTTGAGTGTGAGCTCGGCCGATCCGGCGAGTCCGCCGCCAAGGTCGGCCCTGTTGTCCTCGATCGTGACGTCGTTGAGCGTGACGGAGGCGCTCGATGCGTACATGCCCCCGCCGACGCCGCCGCCGGTCGTCTGGTCGCCGCCGCGCAGGGTGAGCCCGTTCACGATCACGTTGCCGGCGCTCGCCCGCAAGAGGCGGAACCTCGGAGTGCCGGGCGAGGTGCTGCGTTCGAGCGTCGCGCCGTTCCCCTCGATGGTGATCACGCTGGCCAGGTGGGGAAGCGCCGTCGCCTCCGGTGCCGGGCCCACCTCGGGCGCGTACGGGGAGGTGAACGTGTAGGTCGCGCCCGCCTGGAGCACGACCGTGTCTCGGACGTTGAAGTTCGAAGCGCCGGCAGGGCACCCGCCCTGCGCCGTGTTGGTGTTCGCCGCCTTGATCGCGTCGACGATGCCGCAGCCCCCGCCGACGGTGATCGTGGCGGCCCCGGCCGGCCAGGCGAAGCCCAGCGCGCCCGCGGCGGTGAGCGCGAGCGCGGCCCGCCTGGAGATCCTCACCGCTTCGCCTTCCGCTTCGGCTTCTTGCAGACGCCGAGCTTGTCGCCGTGCTTGCGGTGCCCCTTCACCTTCGGCTTCGCCACTTTGATCGTCTTGCCCCGGTGGCAGATCGTCACCTGCTCGACCTTCGGCTTCGGCTTCGGCTTCGGCTTCGGCGCTTCGGCTCGGCGCTGGCGGCTGCGGCGCGGGTGGTTGCGGCGCGGGTGGTTGCGGCGCGGGTGGTTGCGGCGCGGGTGGTTGCGGCGGCGCGGCTACTCGGATGGTCGCCTCGGGCGCCGCCGGCAAGGCCTCGTGGTTGCCTGCACGGTCGGTAGCCGTGGCCGCAAAGCCGTAGGTGTGACCAGCCTCGCCGGCGAAGACGGCCGACGTGTCGGTCGTCGCCGCCTTCCACACCGTGAACGGGCCGCCGTCCACGGACACCAGGACGTCGTACGACAAAACGCCGCTCAATGCGTCCACGCCGGACCAGCTCACCGTGAACGGCTCGGTCGTCTCTGGGGCCAGCGCACCTACGGTGGCCAACGGCGCAGTCTTGTCGATCCGGAAGGTCAGCGACCGTTGCGACTCGACGTTCTCGGCGCCATCCGTCGAGCGGTACGCCAAGGTGTGCGTCCCCTCGCCGCCGACGACGACAGGCGTCGAGTAGGCCTGCCACCCGGATCCGTCGAGCTGGAACTCGGTCGAAGTGACACCGGTGCCTTCGTCGCTCGCGGCCAGCGTGACTGTGACGTTTCCAGCGTGCCAGCCCGCGGCATTCGCGGCCGGCGACAGCGCCGCGTTCGTCTCTGGAGCCACCTCGTCAGGTGCAGACGTGAGCACGGTTCCGCTGAGCTCGGTCAGCTTCGGGATGCTCGTATCGTCCAGCGTGACCGTGAACCTGCCGCCGGAGACGGATCCGTCGAGGTTGTTCTCCGCGTCCTTCAGAGCGGCGGCACCGCCGGCGCCGACGACGACTCTCCAACGGGTACCGGTCCAGTACCGAAGCTGAAGCGCCCGCTCCTGCGTGCCCGTGATCGTCGTCGGGTAGTAGAACCGGGCGACGAGGGAGTCGCCGGCGTCCACGCCGGTGACCTGAAGGTCGACGAACCCTCCGTCGCTGAAGATCGTTCCCGACGTCGGGTTCGCCCCGTAGACGGCAGCGGTGACCGTCGCCGGCCCGCCACCGGAGTTGGTCAGCGTTCCGGAGACGCCCGGCTGACCCCACGACTTCGGGACGAGCGCGGCGGTCGACGACCCTCCGGCGTTCGTCGTCGTGCTGGCGACCTTCAGAACCTGGGGCCCGGCGATCGCCACCGCCCGGACAGTCGAAACCTGCCCGTCGGGATTCACGACCGTGACCCGCGCCGTCCGGATCGGCTCGGCGCTCACGAGGTCTGTCGCCGGAATCGCCGCAGCCAGGCGTGTGGAGTCGACGAAGGTCGTCGGTCGCGCGGCGCCGTCCCACCGGACCTCGGACCCCGAGACGAAGCGCGCGCCGCGAACGTCGAGCGTGAAGGCAGGGCCGCCTGCAGAGACGCGTGCGGGCTCGACCGAGGTCAGCCGCGGCGCGGGCGGCACGAACGTCTGCTGCTCGAACGAGCCGCTGTCGCACCTCTCCACGCCGTCACCGTCTCCGTCCTTGACCCTCGGGAGGTCGCGCTGATCGCTTGCGGTCACGCAGGTCGAGCCCGGCGGGCCTGCATCGAGGGCCAGGCTGCCCGGCACGAGAGCATGGGTCAGCGTCTCGCCGCCGTTGTCCGCCAGCGGGGCCACGACGTCCGCGATTGACTCCTGCGCGTCGAGAAGGCGGTCTGTCGGCACGGTCTGCGGGCAGCCGGTGCTGCGTCCGAGGACGTTGAAGCCGGTGTCCTGGAGCGTCGCCCCGGGAATGTTCGAGCAGTCGTGGGCCGTACCCGCCGAGTTTCCCGCGACGATCGAGCCGCGGAGCTGGAGCGAGCCGGCTGCATTGTGGAAGCCGCCGCCGCTCGCCGGCGCCACGTTGCCCGTGATCGTCGAGGACTGCACGACCAGGGTGCGCTCGTTCGCGATTCCGGCCCCGCGCCCCGCGCTCGAGGTCAGGGTGTTGCCGCTGATCGTGCTGGCCGTCACGGTCGCGACGCCGTTGTTGCCGAGGCCGGCGGCCGAGGCTTCGGCTCGGTTCCCATACACGGTGCTCAGGTCGAGCGTGAGCGTCGAGTTGCTCCCGTTGTGGATCGCGCCGAACACGGAGGCTTCGTTGCCCGTCAGGGTTGACCGGCGAATGAGGACAGATGCGTCGGTGCCGTCCGGGGCACTGCTCTGGATCCCGCCCGCGCTTGTCGCGGTGTTGTCGCGAATGACGGACGACGCGATGTCGAGTGAGCTCAGGTTGAGGATGCCTCCGCCTGCGCCCTTCGGGCCGAAGAACGTGCCCGAGGAATCCGCGTGGTTCCCGGCGATCGTGCTGTTCCGGATCTCGACCAGGGTGGGGAAGCCCTCGAGCTCCTCGTTGACGATGCCGCCGCCGCCGTGGTCGCCACCGACGCCCGTCGGGGCTGCCTCGTTCCCGGAGACGAGCGTGCCGTTCTGGATCGTCGTGTAGCCGGCCCAGTTGTGGATGCCGCCTCCCCAGCGGGATCGGTTGTCGAGGACGTCCGTGTCGTCGACGACGACGACGGCGCCGAAAACCTGGAGCCCGCCGCCGCTCCATGGAGCCTTGTTCGCGCGAATGACGGCCCGGGTGAACGTGGACGGCCCGAACGCCTGGACCCCGCCGCCGGAGCCGGCGTGGTTTTCTTCGATCCTGCTGCCGGTGAGAGCAAGCGTGGCCTCGTTGCCGACCAGGATCCCGCCGCCGGAGGGCGACGGCCCGTTGACCTCGTTGCGCCGGATTGCCGACCCGCCGCGTACGTTCAGCTCAGTCGGGGCGGACACCCAGGCCGCCGCCAGGATGCCGCCGCCGCCCGTAAAGACGAACCCACCGCCGTGTGCGTCGACGGCGTTGCCCTCCACCGTGGCGCCGACGACGTCCGTCACTCCGCCGAAGGCCGCGATTCCCCCGCCGCCCCGGATCCCGGTCAGCGTCGGCGAAGCCGTCGCCGCGTTCCCTCGGAGCACGGCACCGCCTTCGACGGTCAGCTTGCCGCCGGCCGTGACCGAGCCGTCCGGATGCTGGAAGCCGTTCGACACGCCGCCCCCGTCGCCGGCGAGCGCGCGGTTGCCGGACACCCCGGCGCCGTCGATGGTCGTCACCGTGCTCGCGCCTGACATTGCGATGCCTCCGCCGTCGTTCCCGGCGACGTTGCCTGAGACGGCTGCTCCGTCCGTGACCGTGAGCGTGCCGACGTTTCGGATCCCGCCGCCGCTCGCCGCCGCTCGGTTGCCGTCGCCGGTTGCGTCCGCCTCGCGCGTTCCGATCGTGCTTCCCGCGATCGTGGTGGTACCGGTGTTGAAGATCCCGCCGCCGAGGTCGGCCTTGTTCCCCGCCACCGTGCTCGCGGTGACCGAGAGGGTCGCCTCGCCGATGTTCTCGATCCCGCCGCCCTGACCCTCGATCGTCAGCGTTGTTGTGCGCTTCCCGATCGCGCGGTTCCCCTCGAGCGAAATGCCGTTGAGCGTTCCGTTGCCGATCAGGCTGTTGCTCGAGACGGTGGCGATCCCGCCGTTCCGGATCCCGGCCCCGTGCTGCGCGACGTTGCCGCCGATGCCGCTTCCGTTCACTGTCAGGACCGGCACGGAACCGTCTTGCGCAACGGCCGTCGCGATGCCGCCGCCCATGAACTCGGAGCGGTTGTTCTTGACTGTGCTGGCGTTGACGATCAGCTCCCCGCCCCGGGAGGAGAGCCCGCCGCCGCCGAACTCCATCGCCACGTTCGCCTCGACGATCGTGCGATTCAGCGTCGCCGTTCCACCCGGCAGCGATCCCGTTCCGTTCCCGAGGCCGCCACCGGAGAGGGCGGCATTGTCGAGGAGTCGGCTGTCGTTCACCGTCAGCTCGCCGCGGTTGAAGATCCCGCCGCCGTCTCCGAAGTCTGCGTGGTTCCCGCTGAAGGTCACGTCATTCACCGTGAGCGGCCTGCCCGTGCTCGCGATGTCGCCGTTGGCGAGCCCGCCGCCCCCGCCCGAGGCGCTCCAGTGTCCGGCGGAGGTGTTGTCCGTGATCGCGCCGCCCGTGATCGTCACCGGCTCGGACAGACCTGCGCCTCCGCGCACGAAGAGGCCGCCGCCCGCTGCGGTGGCGTGGTTCCGGCTGAAGGTCGTCTCCGAGAGCGTCGCTCGGGCGAGGGTCGAGATTCCGCCTCCGTGGGTGCTCCGGTTCCTCGTGACGGTCGTTCGTGCTGTCGAAAGCTGGCCCACGCCGAAGATTCCGCCGCCGTCGCCCGCCGCGCTGTTCCATGCCACTGTCGCGTCGTCGACGGATAGGGAACCGCTGAACGTCGCGAGGCCGCCTCCGCTGGCCGTCGCCGAGTTCTCCTCCACGAGCGTCCCCTGAACCGAGAGCGTTCCGCCCGAGAGCTCCCCACTGCCGTTGGAGACGCCCGCGCCGCTCAGGGCGCTGTTCACGCGGACAACGCCTCCTGTCAGGTCGAGCGTCCCGCGGTTGAAGGCCCCGCCGCCGTCCCCGTTGGCCGCGCGGTTCGCCGAGATCTCGACCTCGAAGGCGGCGAGGGTGGTGCCCGGCATCACTGCGATTCCGCCGCCGCCACCGTCGACATTCCACGGCCCGTTGGCGATGTTGCCTCGGACCGCTCCACCGATGATCGAGACGCTCGGCGTCTCTGAACCCGTCCGGGTGGCGACGATCCCGCCGCCTGTCGTGCCGGCAGTGTTGTCCTGAAGGGTGGTGTCGGCGAGCGTGGCCGGCCCCCAGCTGACGATTCCGCCGCCGGCCCACCCCGCCGTGTTGCCGGCGATGACGCTGTTCTCGACGCTGAGCATCGCCGCCGAGCCGAGGGCGTTCTGACGGAGGTTTCCGATCCCGCCGCCGTGCCCGCCGGTCGTGTTCGCGACGACCGTGCTGGTGACGAGCCTCAGGATTCCGCCGTTGTCGATCCCGCCCGACCCGCTCGACCCTGTGTTGCCCTCGACGTTGACGTCGGTGAGGGTCGCGTGTGAGTCGCTCCAGATCCCGCCGCCGAACTGCGCACTGTTCTGGGTGAAGGATCCGCCGCTGACTGTGATCGTTCCGCCGCGGTTGGCGAGCCCTCCGCCGGACCCGGAGCCGCCCGAGTTCAGCCGGAAGCTTGTGTCCGTCACCTCGACGCTCCCAGCACGATTCGAGACGCCGCCGCCGCTCCCGCTGCCGCTATTGCTCTGGATCGTCGAGGCGACGATCCTCACGGTGCCGCCCGGCGGCGAGCCACCCGAGACGAAGGCGCCGTTCGAGATCGCGCCTCCCTCCGAGTGGGCGACGTTGGCGAGCAGCTGCGACCGCTCGACCGTCAGCCGGGCGTCGGTGCCGCGGACGAAGATGCCCGCGCCGTAGCGCAGGCCGGTCGCGGCAAGGCCGCCCCGCACCGTCACGTCCCGGATCGTCAGGTTGCCGGGGGCGGGGACGTAGAGAAGCCGGAACGGTTGCTCGACCGGAGCCGTGCGCTGGATCGTCGAGCCGAGACCCTCGAGAACGATCTCGCTGGTGATCGCGGGGAGCGCGGTCGGGCCCGGATCGGCGGCCGTCAGGTACGGCGTCGTGAAGGTGTAGGTCACCGCCGGCTGGAGGTAGATCGTGTCCGTGCCGCTTCCGGCCACGCACTCGCGCGCGCCCGGGCCCGAGGCGGTGTCGGTGTTGGCCGCGACGATCGCCTCGATCAGGGTGCACGAGTTGTCCGAGGCGCTGACGGTCGTCTCGCTGGTGTTCACGTGGATTCCGGGCGTGCTGAGCAGGATTCCGACGCGGTCGTCCTCACCCGGTGCGTCGTTACCGGGAGTGGAGTCGGGATCGCGCTGATCGGCGGTGAGGATCTCGGCGAGCGCGCTCATCTCCGCGGCTTTCGTGACGTTGGCGACGACCTGGACGCTTCGGCTGCCACCGGCCGGCACGCTCCCGACGGTCCAGGTTCGCGTGACCTCGTCGAAGCCCGGGCCCGGTGACACGTCGAGCGTCTCGGGCAGCGAGAGGCGTCCCGAGACGCCGGTCGCGTCGGTCGGCCCCTCGTTCTCGACGGTCACGGTGAACGTGACGTCGGACCCCACCGGTGGCCGGCTGGGATTCGCGGAGAGCGTCAGCGAGAGGTCGGCGTACTCGATCACGCCGCCCTCGTAGGCGCCGATGTCGCAGGCAACCCCGAACGGCCTCGCTTCGCCGCGCTGGTCGACGCCGCCGACAGGAGGAGCCGAGCAGACGGTGGCGTCACCGGCGTCGATCGCGGCCGAGCTGGTGCGGAGGGCGTGGGTCTCGGTCGGGCCGCCGTTGTCGGCGAGCGAACCGAGCAGCCGCGTGAAGACCCGAGTCGGCAAGAATCGTGTGATCGGCCGCGGCCGCTGCGCAGCCGGTGCCCTCTCCGAAGACGTTCTGCCCGCCGCTGGCGACGGCTCCGCCCATGGTCGAGACGTCGCAATCGGCACGAACGGCGGCGGGAGACTCGTTCCCGGCGAGGATCGAGTTCCTCAGCGCGACCGTCGCGCCGACGTTCGTCGTGATCCCGCCTGCGCCGTCGAGGGTCGCTGTATTGCCCGCGATCGTGCTGTTCGTGACCGTCAGGTTGCGGAGCGCCCAGATCGCGCCTGCGCCCGGGAAGAGCCCGCCGCCGCGGGCGACGTTGCCGCTGACCGTGCTGTTCACGAGCGACGCCGGCGCGCCGGAGATCGGCAGCACGATGCCCCCGCCGATCGACGCCGACTCATTGCCGCTCACCGTGCTCGAGCGGAGCGTCGTCGCTCCGAAGGAGTAGAGGCCGCCTCCGATGAAGGCCGAGTTGTCCCTGATCGTCGAGTCGACGGCGCCCACGTCCCCGTGGGCGTAGATCCCGCCGCCGTTCGTGCCCGCGACGTTGTGGTGGACGTCGACCCCGTCCAAGGTCAGCGTCACACCGGCATCAGTCACGGCGATGCCCGCGCCGTCGATAGCGCGATTCCTCGCGACTGCGCCGCCTCTGATCGACAGGGATCCGCCTCCGATGCCGATTCCGCCGCCGTTCGCCCCGGCCGCCGATTCGACGGAGTTCTCGTCGACCACGGTGTCCACCAGCTTCACGACTGCGGAGCTCCCGGTCGATTGGATCGCGCCGCCCAAACCTGGCCCCGACGCCGCCGAAAGGTTGCCGCGGACAGTGCTCTCGGTCAACGTCACCGTTCCGCCCACGTTGCAGATCGCCGCGCCGCCACTCGCTCCCACGACGCGGTTCCCCTCGAGCGTCGTGCGGAGGAGCGTGAGCGTCCCGAGGTTCCTCGCCGCTCCGCCGCATTCGATCGGCTTCCGCGCGAAGCGGATCGCCGCGTCCTCGAGCGTCAGGTTCCCGGAGGGGCCGACGAGGACGAGCCCGAACGAGCCTGCAAGCTCGTCTCGCTGGATGGTCGCGCCGTTGCCCTCGATCGTCACGGCGGAGGTAACGGCCGGCAACGCCATCGACGCCGACCAGTGCTCGTCGAACAGGTACGTCTCGCCGGCTTGCAGGCGGATCGTGTCCGCTCCGGTGCCGGCCGCGCACTCGCCGTCGGCCGGCCCTGAGGCGGTGTCCGTGTTCGCCGCGAGGATCGCCTCGACCAGCGTGCAGCGCCCGTCCGACCCGTCAACGGCCGACCCGACGCCGTTGACGAGGATGTCCTCCTCCGGTAGCGGCTCGGAGAGGGTCGCCGAGAAGACGGTTCCGCCCAGCTCCGTGATCTTCGGCGTGCTCGTGTCGTCGAAGTTGAGCGAGAAGCGGCCGCCGGAGACCGTCCCGTCGAGACTGTTCGTCGTGTCCTTCGTGGCTGCGACCGCGCCGCTCCCGCGCGCCTCGGCCCAGGCGGATCCCGTCCAGTACGTCAGCTTCAGATTCGCCTCGATCGCGCCGGTGACGGTGGTGGGGTAGTAGAAGCGCGCTGCGGCCGTGTCCGTCGGATCGGCGCCGACGACGCGGAGGTCGACGAATCCGCCGCCGGCGAAGATCGTGCCGCCGGCCGGATTCACCGAGTAGGTGGCGGCGGTGACGGTTGCCGGCCCGGTTCCGTCGGTGTTGTTCGTCAGCGTCGCCGAGACACCGGCCTTGCCTGCAACCGTCGGGGTGGTCGACGCCGTCGCGCTCTCGCCGGGAAGCGCCAGGCTGCTCGCGGAACGCTCGACTTTCGCGCTCGTGATCGTGAACGGCAGCGGGTCCGAGATCTGGCCGCCGGGGTTGGCGACCCTGACGAGCGCTGTGGCGATGTCGCCGGCGATGGCAAGGTCGCTTGCAGGGATCGTCGCCGTGAGGAGCGTCGGGCTCAGCACGAGGGTGTCACGCGGAGTCCCGTTCCAGTGGACGACGGACCCGGCCGTGAAGCCTGCTCCGGTCACGCCGAGCGGGAACGCCCCGCCGCCTGCCGTCGCCCTTAGTGGCTCGATGCTGTCGATGCGCAGCGGCGGAGCCTCCTGCTCGACCGCGCCGACGTCGCAGGCAGCTCCCTGCGGCCTCGAGATGCCGCGCTGGTCGATTCCGGCGACCGGCGGGGCCGCGCAGGCGCCGCCGTCGCCGGCATCGATCGCGGGACTCCCTTCGAGCAGAGCGTGCGTCTTCGTCGGGCCGCCGTGGTTGCCGAGCGGGCCGAGGGCCGTCGTGAACACCTCGAAAGGCACGATCGTCTGGTCGCCCGCTCCGCCTGACGGACAACCGGTGCCGACACCGACGAGGTTGTGACCTGCGCTCGAGAACGGGAAGCCGCCACAGTCCGAGCTCACGGTCTCGGCGCTGCCGTCGAACGTGTTGCCGGCGACGATCGAGTTACTCAGGATCACGGAGGCCACGTCCGCGTAGATGCCGCCCGCGCGGGCGCCGGCGGTCGCCTGGTTGCCCGTCACGGTGCTGTTGACGAGCGTGACCGGAGACTGGGTCCAGATTCCCCCGCCGCCGGTGTTCCCGAAGATGTAGCCGGTCGCGACGTTGCCGCTGATGGTCGAGTTCGCGACCGTCAGCTCGACATCGGGATTGGACGAGATCGAGTGCCCGACGCCGCCGCCGCCCGCTGCCCGGTTCCCCGAGATCTCGCTGGCGACGACAGTTGTGCGCCCGTCCGACCACAGTCCTCCGCCGCGGCCGCTGGGGTTGAGCGCCGCGTTGCCGACGATCCTCGTCCGCTCGATCCGAAGCGTCGCGACGTTCCTGATCCCGCCGCCGTCGTGGCCGAAGACGGGCGAGGGGCTCGTCGCGACGTTGTCGTAGACCTCGGAGTCGGTCAGCGTCACGTTTCCCACGGCATAAAGTCCGCCCCCGGTCCGCGCGCGGTTCCCGATCAGCTCGACGTGCGTGAGGCGGACGTCGCCGCCCGCGGCGATGCCGCCGCCCTCGCCGTTGTGCGCCGACTCCGTGAGGTCGCCGTTGCGAATCGTCAGCCGGTCGACCGTGGAGTCGGCGACGCTCATGATCCGGAACTGCGGCGACCCCGGGGCTCGCTCGATCGTGGCGCCGTTCCCGAGCAGATCGACCTGGACGACCGGGGGCAGGCCGTCGCCGCCGCGGTGTTGCGGCATCCATTCCTGGCTCAGGGTGTAGGTGGCGCCTGGCTCGAGCTCGACGGTGTCCCGCCCGCTGCCGGCCGGGCAGCCGGCGACCGCCACGTCGAGGTACGCCGCCAGCAACGCGTCGCGCAAGACGCAGTCCTCCCAGCCGCCCAGCCTGATCGTCTGCTGCGCCAGCTCGTGCCGGGCCTTGTCGTTGCTCAGGTTCGGATCCGGCTGGGCGGACGCGGTGAGCTCCGAGTTCACGTGGTTCACCGCGCTCGTCACGAGCGTGGCCAGCTCGAGCTCGGCGCTGACGCCGGCCGGGAGCGAGCCCACGGTCCACGTCGACGTGGCCGAATCGAACGCCGCGCTCGGGTTCGCGGAGACCAGGGTCAACGGCGGCGGCAGCGAGACGCGCACGCGGACGCCGGAAGCCGTTGCCGGCCCGAAGTTGCGGGCTCGGACGGTGATGCGCTGCTCGCCGCCTACGGCCGGTCTCGCCGGCTGGACCGACATCGAGAGGCCGACGTCGGCTGAGCCGGGTGGTGGAGCGACCGAGCCTTCGAACGCGCCCGCGTCGCAGTGCGCTCCGGCCGGCCGCGCGACGCCGCGCTGGTCGACGCCCGCCACCGGCGGAGCCGTGCAGACGGCGTCGTCGCCGAAGTCGAGTGCGACGCTGCCCGGTAGCGGCGCGTGCGTTGCGGTCTGCCCGGCCGCTGCCGGCACGAGCGGTCCGAGGAGGTCGGTGAAGACGGTGTCCGGGTCGACGGTCGTGTCCGCCGCCCCGGGCTCGCAGCCGGCGCCCTCTCCGTACACGCTGTGGTGGGTCGAGTGCAGCGCCCAGCCGCGCACGTCGCAGTCCGACGCGAGCGCGTCCGGGCTGGGCCCCGCACGGTTTCCCGCCACGATCGAGTTCGCGATCGTGAGGTCGCTGACCCTGAGCGCGAGGCCGCCGATGCTCCCTCGCGCGCTCGGATACCGATCCTCGGCGACGTTGCCGACGATGGTGGAGTTGACGAGCAGGAACGTGCCCACGTTCTCGTTGTCGCCCGAGATGGCGCCGACCCCGCGAAATCCGTCCTGGGCGCGGATGTCGTACTGCGTGGTCGCCCGGTTCCCGCTGACGGTGCTGTTCGCGATCACGGTCTTACGACCGAGCGAGTAGATGCCGCCCGACAGCGCGGCTCTGTTCCCGCTCACGGTGGTTCCGTCGAGGTCGAGCTCGCCGTTGCTCTCGCTGTAGATCCCGCCGCCGTTGCCGGTCCGGCCCGTGACGACGTTGTCGGCGACGGTCGACGAGACCAGGCGCACGGAGCTGTCTTCCGAGTGGACGCCGCCTCCCTGGCCCGGGACTCGATTGCCCCGGATCGACGTCGCCGTCGCGCTCAAACGTCCGTTCGCGACCGCGATGGCGCCACCGAACCCGCACTCGTCCCCGACGATCTCGTTGTTCTCTACGGTCGTGTTCGCGACGACGAGCTCACCGCCGTCGACGCGGATCGCGCCTCCGAGCGTGCAGTCCGAGGTCGGTGTCCGCGCGTCGATGCGCCCGCCCCGGACCGTCAGCCCGTCGAGCGTGAGCTTGCCGTCGACGTCGACGTCGAAGATCCGGAAGAGCACGGCGTCCGGTGCCACCCGCTCGATCGTCGAGCCGTTCCCGTCGATCGCGATCTCGCTGGAGACGGTGGGGAGCCCGATGGGCGTTCCCACGGAGTCGTCGCCGACCGGCGCCGTCAACGTGTAGGCGCCGCCGCTCGCCAGAACGATCGCGTCGGCGCCGGAGCCGGCAGGGCACGCCGTTCACGGGCGCGTCGGCGTTCGCCGCCCGGATCGCGTCGGCGAGAGTGCAGTCCGGGCCGACAATGATCGACGTGCTCGAGGCCGCCGGCACCGCTCCGGGGTTAAGCGACGCGTACCCGCCGCCACCGAGCACGGCGGCCGTCATCACCAGCGCAGAGACGACGGCGATCCTCAGCCTCATAAGAGGTGCTCGTTCCTGTTTGAGGTGAGCGCCGGAGAGATCCGGTCGAAGGCCACGCCTGCCCGGACGAACGCCTCACGGACGAGATCCTCGGACGCCGCGTCGAGCAGGCAGAGCAACGCCTCGTCGCCGGGAACGATCGCGGTTCGCAACATCCGAACCCGGTTTCCGACTCGGGCGAGTGCCTCGACCTCGGCGCAGACCCGTCTGCTCGCGGCCTGGAGGTTGGCGACGGACACGCCGGGCGAGTAGTTCTCGACCAGATAGGCGCCGTCCATGCCAACGACGCTACGACTCGCGCCCTGTTCGGCATAAGAGGGAAGTCCCTACGTTTTGGCGCCGGCGGAGCCCTCGGCCATGCGGGCGCCGAGCTCGGCGCGCGAGCGGATCCCAAGCTTGCCGTAGACGCGCGAGAGGGCGCCCTCGACCGTCTTCGGGCTGATGAAAAGCGCCTGCGCGACCTCTTTGTTCGTCAAGCCCGACGCGACGAGCTCTGCGACACGCTGCTCGCCGTCCGTCAGCTCGTCGCTCGCGCCGCGTCGGATCGGGATGCGCTTGAGCTCGTCCGCCGCCCGCACCGCCCAGAGCTGGGCGCCCATCTCTTCGAAGATCGTCCGCGCGCGCTCCAGGGACTCCCGTGCGTCACTCCGGCGTCGCATGCGCCGCTCGATCTGACCCTTGACGAGGTACGTACGGGCGAGCTCGTACGGCATCGGCAGGCGCTCCTGGATCGCCAACGCCTCCGCCACGGCGCCGAGGGCGGCGTCGAAGTCGCCCGCGTCGGCGTGGAGGAGCGCCCGCGTGCGGGCGCCGACGGCCGCGCTCCACCGGTGGTCGGTGCGCCGTCCGTGCTCTTCCAGCAGCGCGGCGATCTCCCGGGCCCGAGCGGCATCGCCGAGGGCGAGTGCCACCTCGGCGGCGTCCCCGTGTACGCGATGGACGCCGGGCTCGAGCTGGCCCATCCGGTCGCCGATCTCGAGCGCAGCACCGAGATGCCGGTTCGCGGCCTCGGCGTTGCCCAGTGAGTGCTCGAGCAGGCCCAGGGCGATCTCGACGTGCTGGAGGAACTCGGGCTCCCAGCCTTCCCCGTAAAGCCGCTCGGCGATCGTCCTGACGTCGCCCTCGTTGCCTCGATGCGCTTCGACGATCGACCGGGTGCGGTACGGGCCGACCGCGGTGATCTCCATCTCGTCGGCGAGCTCGCAGGCTCGAGCGGCGTGCTGGGCTGCGAGGGTCAGGTTGCCGGCCCAGCATTCGGTGATCGCGAGCTGCTGGAGCACGTTCGGAATCGAGACGTCCTCGGCCGTCTCCTCGTATTGGCGCATGTGCTTCTCGAGCCAGTGCCTGGCGCCGTCGAAGTCGTCCACGTACTTCAGCCACTGTCCGTACGAGCGGTCGACCTCGCCGCCCGGGTCGAGGGCGACCGCCCGCTCGATCGCTTCGCGATCGAGGCCAAGGCCGAGGGCAAGCCGGCTCCTAGCACGCATCCCCAGCGCGGCGGCGAGGAGCTTCGGATCCGCAGCAGCGCCGAACTGCTCGAGTAGCTCCAGAGCGGATTCCGCGTGCCCGAGCGCGCGCGCCATGTCGAACTCGAGGGAGCTCGAGATCGCCACATGAACGGCCGCTCGTACCTTGGGCTCCGCAGCGCGCCGCAGAAGCTCTTCTCCCACCGCCACGGCTTTGGGGCCGCCCACGGTCCAGTACAGAGCCTCCTGAAGCGTCTTGATTCCATCCATCTGCGCCCGAATGGGAAGCCGGTTCCAATCCTCGACTCGGCTGAGGACCTCCGACGCTCTGGCCGCGTTGCCGCTCCAGTACAGGAACTGACCAAGGTCGACCAGGCGCTCCATCGCCTCCTCGGCCCCCGGGTCGCCCAGCCGGAGCGCCTGCTCGACCAGCTCGGCGGCCGCCGCGTAGGTGCCTCGGGTGGCGACGTCGCGAGCGGCAGCGTGGACTCGCGCCGCCGTCTCCTCGTCGGGCGGCGTCGCGGCGAGCGCGAGGTGACGCGCCTGTTCCTCCGGCTCGTCGATGACCTCCCCGAGCGCGGCGTGCACGCGGCGCCGGTGCTCGAGGCCCACCGCCGCGTAGACCGCCGCCCCGAAGAGAGGGTGCGCGAACCGCACCTCCTGGTCGTCCACGTCCGCGATTCCGGCGTCGCCGGCCTCTTCGAGGGCCGCCGAGAGGTCACCGTGGATTTCGGCGAGCAGCGCGCGACTCGGTGCCGCCGCCGCAGCCACCGTCAAGAGAACCTCGCGTGTCGCAGCGGTCAGGCTCTCGATTCGCCGGAGGACGAGCTCCGACAGGTCCTGAGGCAGGGGTAGCGGTGTACCGGAAGGAGTGTCCGAAGCCATCGCCACACGTGCGATCTGAAGCGCGTAGAACGGGTTTCCGCCGGCCGTCTCGTGGACCCGCGCGAGCACCGGTCGCGAAGGCGTCGTCCCGAGCGCGTCTCTGACGATGTGGTGGATCGCCGCCAGGCTCAGCGACTCGAGCCGCAGAGGCAGCGTCTGTCCCAGAAGAGCTTGCAGGGCATTTCCGGGCCGCCGGGTGGCGAGAAGCGCCACGGGTCCGCTCAGCCGGCGGAGCGCGAACTCGAGGGATTCTGCGGAAGGCGTGTCCAGCCATTGTGCGTCGTCGATCGCAATCGCGAGGGGCGCTTCGCCCGCGACCCTGGCAACGAGCGATCGGAAAGCCGTGGCCACAGCACGCACGTCCGGCGGAGACTCGCCGGGAGACACTCGAAGGAGCGCGACTTCGAGCGCGCGGCGCTGAGGGGCCGGCAAATCGTGAAGGCGCTCCGCGCCCAAGGGCTCCACGAGATCCGCCAGCGCGGAAAACGAAAGCTTTGCTTCGGATTCCGCGGGCCGGCACGTCACGACCCGAAACCCATCCGCCTCGGCCAGTTTCGCTCCCTCGCGCCAGACCGTCGTCTTCCCGATTCCGGGCTCGCCCTCGATCACCAGCGCCCCTCCCGACGAGCGGGCCGACGCGAGAAACGACGAAATCTCGGCGAGCTCTCGCTCGCGTCCCACTACGACTTGCATCGTCCAACAGGATGCTGGGGAATTGCGAACTTCTCAACTTGCGGCCGAGAAGTGGAGAGTGGGGGCGGCCGAGCCGCCCCCACCGCTAGGTGCTTACGGCCACGGGGGGCCGCCGCCGCCGACGAGCATGGCGGCGAAGGCCGCAGCGAACGCGACCAGCGCGAATTTCGTGCGCGTGCTCACGGGCTGTCCCTCCTTTTTCTGGGGTGGAAGCGGGACAGCCCAGGGCCCCGGGCCTCGACTGAAGGTACAGCGGAGTACGGACGACGTGACTTTCGTCGTCACGAAGTCCTAGTGCGAGTTAGCGCGCGAGCGGTTAGCGTCTGTCTAATGCCGCGGCGACCCAGCGATCAGCACATCGACAACGCCGCCGCTGTCGGTCGAAGGCTGCGCCGGACCCGGGTCGACGCCGGTCTCTCGCAACGAGCTCTGGCCTTCCCGGGCTGTACGCCGGCCTACATCTCGCGCATCGAGGCCGGCCAGCGCATTCCGTCGCTCCAGCTGCTGCGCGAGCTGGCGATCCGCATCGGCGTCGACGTCGAGTACCTCGCGCGGGGCGACGCCGCGAACGCCGCTGTCACCGATCCGCTCGCGGAGGCGGAGCTCGGGCTGCGGCTCGGGCAGGTGGACGCCGCCCGCGAGCGCTTCGCCACGGTGGCCGCGTCCGAGGACGCCGACGACCGCCAGCGCGGGCGGGCGCTCGCCGGCAGCGGCCAGATCGCTTTCGGCGAAGGCGACTACGCCGGCGCGATCGACGAGTTCGAGCAGGCTCTCGCGCTCTGGCCGCGGCTCGAAGCCGACGATCCGGGGCTGGCGGACAGCCTCGGCCGCGCGTACGCGATGACGAGCCAGTACGAGCTCGCCGTCGCGGTGTTCGAGCGCCGCCATGCCGCTGCGGAGGAGCAGCAGGACTTGATCCAGACCGTCCGCTTCGCCGTGCTGCTCGCCAACACGCTGGTCGACTGCGGCTCCTTCGGCCGAGCCGAGGAGCTGCTCGGGCACGCCCTGGCGCAGAACGGGGACGGGGCGGATCCGCTCACGAATGCGAAGCTGTGGTGGACGCAGTCGCGCCTGCACGCGCTCCGGCGCGACTCCGGGCTGGCCGAGAAGTACGCCCGCCTCGCGCTCGACACCCTGGTGCTGACCGAGCACACGCGCTACGTCGCGCTGGCGCGGTCCGTTCTCGCGCACATCTTCCTCGACGAGGGCCGGGCCGAGGAAGCGCTCGAGCTGCTCGAGCCGGCCCGCGCCGTCCTCGAGCGGAGCGACAACGCGTACGACCGCGGGCTGATCCGGGTCGAGCTCGCACGGGCGCTGGTCGAGCTGGGGCGCCTCGACGAGGCGGCCTCCCTCGCCCGAGCTGGCCGCGGAGGAGCTACCCGAGGTGAGCCCGATCGATGCCGGGCGCGCGCACGACGTGCTCGCCACCGTTCTCCGCCGGCAGGGCGAGCTCGAGGGAGCCGTCGAAGCATGCGAGCGCGCGCTGACCCTGCTCCCGGTCAACGATCGTTATCGGCTGGCGGTGTGCTCGAAGCTCGCCGAGCTACTCCGAGAGCTGGGCCGCAGCGACGAGGCACTCGACGTGCTCTCCGATGCTGTGCGCTCGCAATCGGGCGGGCGCCTCCCGCACTAGCCCGTCATTCTCGCTCGCGAGCGGGCTACTTGCTCGAGCGGCGCATGTGCAGCCGGACCACGCTGCCGCTTGCGAACGTCCTCACCTGGACGAGCTCGCACACCTGGTTGGCGATCCAGAGCCCGCGGCCGCTCTGCTCGTCGCTCGCAGGCTCTTCGCGACCGGCCAGCGGATTCTCGATGTGCCCGAGGTCCTCGATCTCGCAGACGAGCCAGCGGGTGCCCAGCCAGACCCGCAGCGTCCCGGAGCCGCCTCCGTGGCGGATGCTGTTCGTGGCCACCTCGTTGACCGCGAGCATGAGGTCGTTCCTCCGCTCCGCGGCGAGCCCTGCGTCGGTGGCGCGGGCAGCCACCAGGCGACGCACGGCCCCGAGCGACTCGCTGTCGAAGCTGAGCTCCTGGGCAGACGCGGGCGCGGGTGGGAGAGGATCGGCAAAAGGCTTGGCGATCGCCGACAGGCCTCGGAAGGAACGGCTCGAGCGCCTGGTACCGCCGTCGACCACATAGGGGTGGCTGCGGATGGCCTCCTCGATCACGGCATCGTCGAGCGCATCGGTGTCGTAGGGGCAGAGGAGGCGGAAGGCCGGCTGTGACGCGAACGCGAGGTTCAGGAGCGACTCGTGACGCTGGCACTCGACCAGCTCGTCCGGCCTGCGGCCGGCCCAGATCGGCTCGCCGATGCCCCGAACGGCTCGCCCTCCGGCCGCCCGCTCGTCCAGGAACCGGCGCCAGGCGGGGATGATTCGAGCCGGGTTGGCACCGACCTCGCCCATGTCGGCGAACAGGATTTGCTCGCCGTCGCCGTTCAGCTCGTTCCGGACGCGCCCGATCTTCTCGGCGCTCAGGACGAGCAGCATCGGCTCGTCGGCGGCCAGCCCCTCGAGGACGAACGGCATCGCGCCTGCGATAAAGCCGTCGTCGCCGGCATACAGCAGGGCTTCATGGGCAAAGGCTGTCGCGCTCATCATCTGTAGGTACCCACTGCGGGCAAACCTCACTCCGCCGGGGCTTACGCCAAGATTAGCCGTGTCTTGCTCCGCCGGTTGACAGCGCTCCTCGCCCTGCTCGTCGTTGCGGGTCCGCCGAGCGCGGTCGCGGCGACCACGCGGCTCGATCCGAACGGGACGGTTCTGCTCGACGGTCGCAAGGTCTTCCCGATCGTGCTGGCGAAGGGACCGGAGCGCGGCACGACGACGCCGGGCGGTGAGGATGCGCTCGCCGCGGTCTCGGCGGCGGGGGTCAACTTCCTCAAGACCGGGCCGGGGACTGGAACCTGGACGAGCGGCGACATCGCCGACGCCCTCGCCTGGAACCGCGAGGCGGCCGCGCATGGGCTGCACACGTGGGTGAACCTCGCGACGCTCAGCCGTGCCCGCCCGGGCTCGTGGCGGGCGGCGCTGCTGCGCAAGGTGATCGGCACGCTCGAGCGCGACCCGTCGGCGAGCGCCCTCGGGATGTGGAAGGGCGCCGACGAGCCGTGGCGCTACCGGACGACGATCCCGTCGCTTCGCTTCGCCTACTGCCTGGCCACTTCGCGCGGAGACCGGCGCTGGTGCGAGGGGAAGCGGCCGGCGGACTCGGGGCATCTCTGGGTGACCGTGCAGCCCGCCCGCGGCTCCGGCCCCGAACTGGCGCGCTACAGCCGCGTCACCGACGTCCACGGCGTCAACCACTATCCGGTCTCGCTCGGCAACCCGGATCCGGACCTGCGCGAGGTCGGGCGCTGGACCGACATCCTCGCCTGGGCGACGCCGAACCGGGCGGTCTGGACCACGCTCGGAGTCTGCTGGCGCTGGAGTTACGACACGTTCGGCAATTTCGCGCTGCCGACCAGGCGCGAGCAGCGCTACATGATCTATGCGGCGATCCTGAACGGCGCGCGCAGCCTCGCGTTCTACGGCGGCAACCTCCCGCAATGCTGGAACGCCGTCGACGCGCAGCACCGCTGGAGCTGGACGTACTGGCAGGACGTGCTCGAGCCGCTCGTGCGCGAGATCGGGGCGATCAGCCCGCTCGCGCCGGCCCTCGTCAACCCGGGCACGACGGTCGTGCTCCCGACGAGCGATCCCACCGTGCAGGCGATCAGCCGCCGCGGGGCGGGCGGGGAGCTGTGGGTGATCGCGTCCCGAAGCGGCGAGGGAGCCCAGCCGGTGACGATCGGCGGGCTGCCCGCGACCGCCTCGCTCGCCGAGGTCTACACCGAGGGCCGCTCGGTCTCGGTTGCAGGCGGCGCGCTGACCGACACGTTCGCGCGCTGGGGCGTGCACGTCTACCGCGTCGCCTAACCGGAGGGCGCCACGGCGGTCCTAACCGGTGTGAAGGCGGGCTTCGCCGAGGTGTCGGAAGACGACGGGGTTCGCATCACTTCGGCAGAGGTGTCGGGCTACACGGTGACCGAGCTCGGCTTCCCGCCGCACTACGTCCAGCACGCGTTCGAGCCTGAACTGCCGTATCTGGCGCTCGTGCTCGACGGAGCGATGGAGAAGGCGTTCCCTCTGCGAAGGATGTTCTTCGAGCGCGCGGCTGCGCTCACGATGCCGGCCGGTGCGAGGCACGGAGCCCGCTTCGGCCCTGAGGGGGCGCGCATCCTGATCGTCCGGCCGCACGCCTCATCCGGTCCTGCCCCCGTGTGCCTTGGCCGGTTGGTCGAGCTGCGCGGACGCGGCTTCGGCTGGCTGGCTTGCCGTCTCGCCGGCGAGCTGCGCGCCTCGGACGCGGCGGCGCCGCTCGCGGCCGAAGGGCTCGTGCTGCAGCTGCTCGCCGCCGCCACACGCGAGACCTCGGCGGAACGCTCGTGCGGTCGCGCGCCTGCCTGGCTGAGCTCCGCCGAGGAGCTGCTCCGCGCCCGCCTGGGCGACTGCGTCCGCCTGAGCGAGCTCGCGGAGGAGCTGGGTGTGCATCCGGCCCATCTCGCCCGCGAGTTTCGAGCCCGGTACGGCTTCTCCATTGGCGAGTACGGACGGCGGCTCCGGCTCGCGTGGGCCGCGACCGAGATCGCTTCGAGTGACCGACCGCTCGCCGCGATCGCGACGGAAGCAGGTTTCGCCGACCAGAGCCACTTCACGCGGCTCTTCAAGCGCCACGTCGGAACCACTCCAGCTCGCTACCGCGAAGAGACGCGGCGCGTTCCAAGCTAGGTCGGCGCGTTCAAGACACCGACGCCGCCCGCGTCTCATCGTGGAGCTCCTACTCCAAGGAGGAGCCTCCATGCGTGTCCGAACCATCCTGCTCGCCGTCGGCGTGGCCGGCCTGCTCGCCGTTCCCGTCGCAACCGCCCACGACTCCGACCGGCGGGTCGTCGGGAAGGCGAAGGGCGATGTCGAGTGGACGATCCCGCCGGACGTCTTCGGCGCCGAGGTCGGCAACGACCTCGAGTTCAAGGCGCGCAAGCACGCCGACGGCAGCGCGAGCGGCTGGATCCACTACGTCCAGACATTCCAGGGCGAGTCGTTCGAGTTCGAGATCGACGTCACCTGTCTCGAGTTCTACGACGGCAATCGCGCGAAGCTCGGCGGCGTGATCACCGAGAGCAACGACCCGACCGTCCCCGCCGGCCGGTACGGCTGGTTCCAGGCGTTCGACCTCGGCAAGGGGAAGAAGGGCCCGGCCGACCGGTCGAGCCTGCTCGGCTTCGGCGACGAGGCGGCGAACGAGGCTTTCTGCAACAGCCCGAACCTGCCTCGCTTCGGGCCCTGGGACGTCGAAGGAGAGATCAAGGTCAAGCCGTAACGCGCTCGAGCGTGTGCACGGCCTCTTCGAGCTGAGCGTCCGAGAGGTACGGCGCGGGCCCAAGGCGGAGGAAGCGGGCGCGGCTGTCTGTGGCCACGCCCGCTTCCGCCAGCCGGCTGCTGATCGCCTCGGCGTCGTCGATCTCGATGGCGACGAAGCCGCCGAAGCGCTCTCGATCCTCGTCCGCGTTCAGCCCGAGCTCCGAGAGTCGTCCGTGCGAGCAGCGTCGTCTGGTGCAGGTAGCTCTCGCGCAGCCGTTCCGGGGTCAGGCCCTGGTCCTCGAAGAAGTCGAACACCCGCGCTGCGCGGTAGTGGCTCGTCGGGTCGTAGGTTGAGCCGGCGAAGCGCGCGCCGCCCTTCGGGTATTCGACCGCGCCGAGCGTCTTCTCGGCTGCCATCTCCTCGAACTCGGCGAACCAGCCCGTGATCGCCGGCCGCAGCTCGTCCGCGTGCGTTGGGCAGGCGGAGGAAGCAGTTGCCCTCGCCGAGCTGGAGGTACTTGTAGCCGCCGCCGACCACCCAGGTCCGTCGGCGACGGGAGCTCGAAGGGCAGGCAGCCGAGCGCGTGGTAGGCGTCGACGAGCAGCTCGGCGCCCGCCTCCTCGCAGGCGCGGGCGAGCTCGTCGAGGCCCGGGACGATGCGGGAGTCCTCGAACATGACGGCCGAGACGAGCACGGCAGCGGTGCGGTCGTCGAGCTCCGCGGCCATCCGCTCGGCGAGCGTGTCCGCGGGACGCGCGGGCAGGCGCAGGACCTCGAGGCCCTCCTCGCCGAAGCGTGCGAGCTGGCGCCGGAGCGTGTGGAACTCGCCGTCGCTCGTGATCAGGCGGGGTCGGCGCCCCAGGTCGAGCGCGGAGAGGAAGCGCAGGACGAGCCCGTGTGTGTTCTGGTCGAGCGCGATCTCGGCGCCCGGGTCGCCAAGGAGGCCGCGGAAACCCTCGCGGACGCGGTCGGCCTTGGCGAAAGCCCGGCCCCACTTCTCGTCGACCGTCGAGGGCGGCGTCGTCCCAGCGCCTCGAGCACGCCCTCGCGGCCGACGTCCGGCCAGGCCTGGTGGGAGTGGCCGGTCAGCAGCAGCCGCTCGGAGATGCGGAAGGCCGAGTAGTGCTCGGCCAGCGCGGCCGGGTCGATCACAGCTCGGCGCGGACGGTCCAGAGATCCGGGAAGAACGGCTTGTGCAGCGTCGCGCGCAGGTAGGCGGCACCGGGCGAGCCTCCGGTGCCGGGGCGTGACGCCGATCGTCCGCTCGACCATCTTCACGTGGTGGTAGCGCCACTCCATCAGGCCCTCGTCGAAGTCGACCATCCGCTCCGCGAGACCCGCAGGTGCGCTGTCGTCGCGGTACACCTGGAGTAGCGCACGGTGTACGCCCTCGGACTCGACCACGGGCTGCGTGACGTCCCGCTTCAGCACCTCGGGCGGAAGCTCGTATCCCTTCGCATCCAGGTAGCGAAGGAACGAGTCGTAGACGGACGGCCGTGCGATTGCCGCCCTCACCCGATCGTGGTCGACGCTCCCCTCGTGATAGGCGTCCAGGACGCCCGGGTCGCGGCGGCCCAGGATCGCCTCGAGCTCGCGAAACTGGCCGGACTGGAAACCCGATGCGGACTCGAGGCGCTCCCGGAACGCCAGGAACTGCACCGGCGTCATCGTCTCGATCACGTCCAGCTGCGCGACGATGAGCTTGAGGATCGTGAGGATCCGCTTGAAGGTCGCAGACACCCGCGCCTCGTTGCCCTCATCGAGCATCCGCTGGAGGTAGCCGAGCTCGTGGATCAGCTGTTTGAACCACAGCTCGTAGACCTGGTGGACGACGATGAAGAGGACCTCGTCGTGCTCCTCGGATCGCGGCCGCTGAGCGCCCAGGATCTCCTCGAGCGCGAGGTAGGACGTGTAGTTGAGCGACTTGTCCTGGCTCATGCTCTGAACAGCTCCCGGGCGATGATCTCGCGTTGGACCTCCGACGCGCCCTCGTAGATCCGCGGAGCGCGCACCTCACGGTAGAGGTGCTCGAGCAGGTGGCCCTTCTCGAGCGCGCGGGCCCCGTGCACCTGGATCGAGACGTCGACCGCCTTCTGCGCCGTCTCGGTGGCGAACAGCTTGGCCATCGCCGCGGCCTTGCGCACGGGGCGGACGCCCGCGTCGTACTGCTCGGCGGCGTCGCGCACGAGCAGGCGCGCGGCCTGAACGTTGGTCGCGACCTCGGCGAGCTGGTGCGAGACGCCCTGCAGCTCGGACAGCGGTCGGCCGAACGCCTCGCGCCCGGCGGCGTGCGCGACCGCGGCGTCCAGCGCCGCCTGCGCCATCCCGACGGCGAACGCGCCCACGCTCGGGCGGAAGAGGTCGAGCGTCTCCATCGCGACCTTGAAGCCGCCGCCGACCTCGCCCAGCACCTGGTCGGCCCGGACGGGGACGCCGTCGAAGTCGAGCCGGCCGACGGCGTGCGGGGCGATCAGCTCGATCGGCTCGCCCGAAAGGCCATCGCTCTCACGCGGCACGACGAATGCCGTGACGCCCCGCGGGCCCGCTTCGCCCGTGCGCGCGAACACCGTGTAGACGTCGGCGTCGGGCGCGTTCGAGATCCACATCTTCGTCCCGGTCAGCCGGTAGCCGTCGCCGTCGGGCTCGGCCCGGAGCGCGAGCGCCGCCGCGTCGGACCCTGCATCCGGCTCGCTGAGCGCGAAGGCGGCCACCGCCTCGCCGGTCTGAAGCTGCGGGATCCACTCGTCCCGAAGCGCCGAGCGGAGGATCGGGTGACCGCCCAGCCCCTGCAGTGCGAGCGCGGTCTCGGCCTCGGTGCAGCCGTGCGCGAGCCCCTCGCGGAGCGCGCAGAGCTCGCCTGCCGAGCCGACCAGGACGAGCTCGAGCAGCCCGTGCTCCCCGAGCGCGCGCATCAGCTGCCGGTTGACGCGCCCTGGCTCACCCTGCGCGGCCAGCGGCGCGAACACCTCGTGACCGAGCCGCGCGGCCCTCACGAGCAGCTCGTCAGGCATCGGCCAGGACCGCCACGCCCATCAGCTCGACTCGTCGCCTCGGGCTCGAACAGCGCGGTCACCCCGACGAGCGCCATCGCCGGGTAGTGACGACCGAAATGGCGGCGCCAGACCTCGCCCAGCTCCGAGAGCGAGGCTCGGTACTCGTCCACGTCGGTCACGTAGACGACGAGCGAGACGAGCTGGTCGGGCTCGCCGCCCGCGGCGCGCAGCGCGACCACGAGCTTGCCCGCCGCCGAGTCGAACTGCTCGGCGATCGAGGCTCCCTCGCCGACCTGGCCCGCGAGGTAGACGGCGCCGCCGCGCGACGACCGCGTGCGCGAAGCCCACCGGCTCCGGCAAGCTCGGGCGGGTTGACGATTCGTACTCGCGCCCGTCCAGGCCGGCTTGCGGCCCTCGGTCCAGGCGGCGTAGAACTCGCCGAGGTCGTCGCTCTTCATCAGCAGCGCCTGCGCGAGCGCCTCCAGCTCGATCGCGCCGCCGAGGTCGAGGTCGAGCTCGCGCGTCAGCAGCAGCTTCGTCGTCGAGTACGCCAGCGCCGGACCGTCCGCGAGCTGCGGCGCCAGCTCGCTCGCCGCCGGCAGGGCAGCGTCGTCCGACGACCCGGCTCGCGAGCCCGATCTCGACGGCGCGGTCGGCCGTGACCTCGTCGCCGAGCACGAGCAGCTCGGTCGCGCGCCCGAGCCCGACGAGGCGCGGGAGGAGGTAGGCGGCGCCCATGTCTGCGCCGGCCAGCCCGACCCGCGTGAAGAGGAACGAGAACCTGGCCTCGGCGCGCCAGCAGCCGGAAGTCGCTCGCGAGCGCGATCACGGAGCCGGCGCCCGGCCGCCACGCCGTTGACCGCCGCGACGATCGGGAGCGGGCACTCGCGCATCGCCTTCACGACCGCGCCGCTCATGCGCGTGAACTCGAGCAGCTCGCCCGCGGCCATCCGCTGCAGCTCGCCGATGATCTCCTCGACGTCGCCGCCCGAGCAGAAGCCGCGACCCTCGCCGGTGAGGACGAGCACCCGCGCGTCGCCGCGGTGGGGCAGCTCGGCGAGCAGGTCGCGCAGGTCGGCGTACACGTCGAACGTCAGCGCGTTCAGCTTGTCCGGCCGGGAGAAGCGTGACCGTCGCGACGCCGTCCGCGACCGCGAAGTCGAAGTGCTTCCAGTCCTCGGTGAAGCCGGCCGAGCCGCGGAAGGGGCTCATGCCGAATCCTCCTCCGTCGAGGACGAGCGTCTGGCCGTTGATCGCGACCGCCTCCGGCGAGGCGAGGAAAGCGACCGCGACGGCGACCTCCTCCGGCTCGAGCGCGCGGCCGAGCGGCATCTGCGCGACCAGCGCGGCCTCGGCCTGCTCCTCGTCGCGGTCGGTCGCCGCGGCGATCCGCTCGACGGCGCGGCGCATCATGTCCGTCCGCACGAAGGCCGGGCAGACGGCGTTCGCGGTCACGCCCGTGCCGGTCACCTCGGCCGCCACCGCTCGCATCAGCCCGACGGCAGCGTGCTTCGCGGCCGTGTACGCCGCCGTGTAGCGGGCACCCCTGAGGCCGGCGGTCGACGCGACGGTGACGATGCGTCCATCCCCGCGCTCGATCATGCCGCCGAGCACCGCGCGCGTGCAGAGGAAGGCGCCGGTCGCGTTGACGTCGAGATGCTCGCGCCAGTCCTCGAGCGTCGTCCGGGTGACCGGCGCGCCCTGGGACAGGCCCGCGTTGTTGACGAGCACGTCCACGGGACCGACCTGCTCGAAGAGGGCGGTCACCTGCTCCTCGTTCGTCACGTCGCAGGTGGCGCGGCCGACGCCGACCACGCGCTCGCCCGCGGCCTCGAAGTGGTCGACGATCGCCTTGCCGATCCCCTTGGTGCCGCCGGTGACGACGACCGTCCTCATGCGCGCAGCGCCCGGCGGTCGATCTTGCCCGACGGTGTTTTCGGCAGCTCGTCGACGAAGCGATCATCGCGCGGGTACCTTGTGCGCCGGAGAGCCGCCCGCGCACGAAGTCCTGGAGCACGGCAGCCGTCGGCGGCCCTGCGCAGCACCACGTACGCGCAGGCGACCGTCAGGCCCTCCTGCTCCTTGCCCACGACCGCGCACTCGACCACGTCCGGGTGCGCGAGCAGGCAGTGCTCGATCTCGGCCGGCGCGACCCAGATGCCGCCGACCTTGAGCAGGTCGTCGGCGCGGCCGCGGTAGCAGAAGTAGCCGTCCTCGTCGCGCTCGAACAGGTCGCCGGTGCGGACCGTGTCGCCGCGAACGTCGGCCTTCGACTTCTCGTGCTCGTTCCAGTACAGGAGCGCGGCGGTGTCGCCCTCGATCGAGAGCTCGCCGCTCTCGGCGACGTGCGCCTCGTAGCCGGGGACGAGCTCGCCCGGTGCTCCCGGGCCGCACGCGGCCGGGCCGGTTCGAGATGTAGATGTGGTACGCCTCGGACGAGCCGATCCCGTCGAGCACCTCGACGCCGAACGTCGTCCGCCAGCGCTCGTGCAGCTCGCGCGGGCAGCGCCTCGCCCGCCGACGTGCACAGCCGCAGGCAGGAGAGGTCGTGCTCTCGGCCCCCGGGTGCGCCAGCATCGCCGCCATCATCGTCGGCACGTTGAGCCAGGATCGTCGGCCGATGCCGCGCGACCAGCTCGAAGATCCGCTCGCGGCGTCGTGCGCTCCGGGAAGACGATCCCCGCGCCGCCCACGCCGAACGGGAACAGCGCGGCGAGGTCGCGCGCGTAGCCGAAGAACAGCTTCGGCACCGGCAGCACGACGTCGTCCTCGCGGATGTCGAGCACGCCGCGGGCGTACCAGTCGAAGCTGAGCAGCGGCGCTGTGGGTGCGGGTGCACGGCCGCCTTCGGCGTCGCCGGTGCTGCCGGTCGTGAACTTCCAGATCGCGACGTCGTCGCTGCGTGGTCGGCGCCGCGTCGAGCTCGTCGGCGGCCTCGCGGCGAGCTGCGTCGAACGAGCCTCGCCCGCGCAGCTCCGGGCGTCGCCGACGACCAGCAGGCGGCTGCCACCGCTCGCCGGCCTCGCGCACGCGGTCCAGCGTCGTCGTCGTCGACGACCACGACGCCCGCGCGGGTGTAGTCGAGGTAGTAGGCGTAGTCCTTGGCCGGCAGGAACGTGTACGCCTCGGCGGTGACCGCGCCGATCTTCTGCGCGCGCGTACCAGGGCGCGACGAACTCGACCGCCGTCGCCGAGCACGAGCAGGACGCGCTCCTCCTGGCCGGACCCCGAGGTCGCGCAGCACGTTCCCGCTGCGGTTCACCAGCGCGGCGAGCTCGGCGTAGGTGGTCGCGGCCGTCGGGGCCGATCAGCGCGGTGCGCTCGCCGCGGCCCTCCTCGACGTTGCGGTCGACGAACCAGCTCGCGAGGTTGAGCTCGCGCGGGATCTCGTCGTAGGTCAGGATCGGGCGACCTCCCGGACGAGCTCGACGAGCATTTCCGTCAGCGTCTCGAACGTCTGCTCGCCCTCCTCGGCGGTCGCCTCCGCGGGCGCGCCGCAGTACGCCTCGTCCATGCCCATCGCGACGAAGTCCGTCCGCCCGGCGGCGATCGCCGCCGGCATGTCGACCGGCTTCGGCTGCAGGCTGCGCCATTCGCTCCGCGTCGACCAGCTCGGGCGCGTCGGCGAGCACGAGCGACGTCTCGTAGCGCCCGGCGTGGCACGAGCCCGCGCGGAACTCGTCGGTCAGCCGCTCGGCGTTCGCGCGGCGCGTGAGGTCGAGAGAGCGCGCACCGGCCCGTCTGCCGCGCACGCAGCGTGCGCCACCTGCTCGGGCTCGAAGTGGTTGTTGACGATGACGACGCGCTCGAAGCCCTGCGCGCGCAGCAGCGGCGACGTCGACGCACGAGCGCGTGCAGCGTCGTCTCGGAGATCGACACCGCGCCCGGGAACGCCGACGCCGTAGCGCGTCACGCCGTAGGCGAGCGTCCGGCAGCACGAGCACGGCGTCTCGCCCTCCAGGCTCGCCGCGGCGCGGTCGCAGATCCCGACCGAGATGAGCGTGTCGGTGCCGAGCGGCGCGTGCGGCCCGTGCGGCTCGATCGCCCCGACCGGCAGCAGCGCAACCGGCGGCCGCTCAGGCAGCTCCGCGTAGGCGAGGTCGGCGAGCCTCACGCCTCGGCGAGGCTGTCACTGAGCGAGCGCCACGCGTTCGGTCGGTTCCTCCCGCTAGTAACAGACTGCTACTTGTCTCCGAGGGCGGTCGTCGAGCGGAGTGGGCGGGAGGTCGAGCAGGCACAGGTCGGCGCGCCCGGCGCCGACGATCGTGTTCGCCTCGTCCGGCGTCGTCAGGTGGCCGCCGACCAGCGTCGGCACGCGCGCCTCGTTGCGCACGCGGTCGCTGAGCGCCGTCAGGAAGCCGCGGCGGTACTCGGGCCGGTCGTCGTGCACCGTCTGGCCGGCCTCGACGTGGATGAGGTCGCAGCCGCGCTCGGCCAGCGCGCGCGCGATCGCGATGCCGTCGTCGCACGGAGTGCCACGCGGTGCCCAGTCGGTGACCGAGAGCCGGACGGCGAGGGCGCGACGGCCAGACGGCGCGGACGGCGTCGAAGCACCTCGAGCGGGAAGCGCAGGTCGGTCGTCCGTCTGCGCGGTTCGTCAGCGGGCGAGAGGAAGCTGCCGAGCAGGTAGCCGTGCGCCATGTCGAGCTCGAGCACGTCGATCCCGAGCTCGGCTGCGCTGCTCGCGCCGCCGCGCACGAAGTCCGCGCGAACGCGCTGCCGTCCCCGCATCGTCCAGCGCGGACGGCACGGCGCTGAACGGCCCGTACGCGATCGGGGCGGCGCGACACCAGCGGCCAGCCCTCGCGCAGCGGGAGGTCGATCGCCGAGCGAGCGCGGCCGGCAGGCGCCGCGCCGGCCCGCGTGTCCGAGCTGCAGCACGACGCCGGCCGTGGCGGCGGCGGTCGCCAGTCGTCGATCGTCGGGCGTCTCAGGCGTGATCCGCCCCTCGGCGCGAGACGGCCACGAAGCCGCTCAGCGCGAGGCTCGCACCGCGGTCGCGGGAACGTGACGACCGGTTCGCAGGCTGCCATCGGCGCGAACAGCGGCGGCGGCGCAGACGCTCGCGCGCCGCCCCGAACCACGCGTCGAGCACGCGCATGAAGTGCGGGTCGCGCTGCGCGAGGTTCGCGTGCGTGACGCGGCCGCTGCGCGTGAGCAGGTTGAACGCGAACTGCATCGGCTCGAGGTGCGTGTAGCTCGCCGACGCGGCGCGAAGTAGCCGGCGCTCTCGCTCGCGGCCGCCTGCGACGCGCTCGACGACCGGCTCGCGCTCGAGCTCGTAGTCGACCAGCGCGCGCTCGACGTCGCCAGCCGCGGCGCACGAACGCCTGCGCGAGCGCGATCGCGTCCTCCATCGCGAGCTTCGTGCCGGAGCCGATCGAGAAGTGCGCGGTGTGCGCGGCGTCGCCGAGCAGGACGATGCGGCCGCGATGCCAGGCGCGGTTGCGCACCTGCGGGAAGCTCGAGCCACAGCGAGCGGTTGGAGAACAGCCGGCGACCGCGGAGCTCGTCGGCGAACAGCTGCTCGCAGAACGCGCGGCTCTCGTCCTCGCTCATCGCGTCGAGGCCGGCCGCGCGCCAGGTCGCCTCCGCGCACTCGACGATGAAGGTGCTCATCTGCTCGTCGAACGGGTAGGCGTGGACCTGGAAGAGCCCATGCTCGGTCTCGCGGAAGATGAACGTGAAGGCGTCGAACACGAGGTCGGTGCCGAACCAGACGTACTTGCAGCCCTCCGGCTCGACCGCGTGCCGAACTCGCCCGTGCCGCCGCACGAAGCTGTTGACGCCGTCGGCGCCGACGACGAGGTCGGCCTCGCGGCGAGCGTCTCCGACCTCGACGCCGAAGCTGCAGGTCGACGCCGAGCGCGCGGCAGCGCTCCTGGAGGAGCTCGAGCAGGCGCTTGCGCGCGATCGCCGAGAACGAGTGCCCGCGCGAGCGCAGCGACCTGGTCGCGGTAGCGGATGTCGACGCGGTTCCAGCGCGACGAACGTGTCGGTGATCTGCCAGGTGGGTCTCGGGGTCGGCGTCGCGCAGCGAGCCGAGCGTCTCCTCGCTGAAGACGACGCCCCACCCGAACGTCGCGTCCGGCGCATTGCGCTCCAGCACGGTCGACCTCGTCGCCGGGTCGGCCCGCTTCAGCAGGATCGCCAGGTAGAGCCCGGCCGGGCCGCCGCCCACGATCGCCACTCTCACGCGAGCGCCTCCGTCAGCCGCTCGAGCTCGGAGGCGTCCGAGACGGTGGGGAAGAGGACGAGCTCGTCGCAGCCGGCCTCCTCGTAGCCGCGGACGAAGTCCTTGATCGCCCGCGCGCTCGTCAGATTGGCCGCCGACGATCCGCTCGGCGAACGGACCGGTGAAGGCGTAGTAGTCGCGCAGGTACTCGTTGCCGCGCTCCACGTCGCCGAGCGCGAAGTAGCCCTGGCCCCAGAGGCGCGGCCGTCCCGGCCGGCCGAGGTCGTTCCAGGCAGCTTCCGCGCGGCCGGCGGCGCTTGCGAACGCTCGGGGCGGGCCGCCGCCGTGGGCGTAGCCGTCGGCGTAGCGGGCCATCCGCGCGAAGGCCGGGCCGCTGCCCCCGCCGACGAGCACCTCGATCCCGTCCCGAGCAGGCCCGACCCGGTCGCCGTCGACGTCCCCGCGCAGGTAGGCGAGCTGCTCGGCGAGCTTGGGCCCGCGGCCCCGGTACTCGACGCCGGCCGCCTCGTAGTCCTCGGCCCGCGCGCCGACCGCGAGGCCGAGCGTGAGGCGGCCGCCGGAGAGCGCGTGCACCGACGCCGCCTGCTTCGCCAGCAGGGCGGTCGAGCGCAGCGGCCCGATCGCGATCATCGTCGCGAGCCTCACCCGCTCCGTCGCGCCGGCCGCGGCGGCGAGCGCGGCGAACGGCTCGTAGCTGTCGTAGACGACGCGGTCGAGGACGGCGACCGAGGAGAACGGTCCCGCGTCCGCCCGCCGCGCCCACTCGAGCACGAGCTCCCCGCTCGCGCCCGGCGTGGTGGTCGGCAGGCCGACGCCGACGTTCACGCGCGTCCCACGTGCGCCCGCGTCACGTCGTCGGGAGAGGCACAGCCGCAGAGGGTCAGGGCGAGCTCGATCTCGGCGCGCAGCAGGTCGAGCAGGCGCTGGACCCCGGCCGCTCCGTCGACCGCGAGCCCCCACAGCGGCGCGCGGCCGGCCAGCACCGCCTGGGCGCCGAGCGCGAGCGCCTTGACGACGTCGGTCCCGCGCCGGACGCCGCCGTCCATCAGCACCTCCGCGCGGCCGTCGACCGCCTCGACCACCTCCGGCAGCGCGTCGAGCGAGGCGCTGACGCAGTCCAGTTGCCGGCCCCCGTGGTTCGACACCACGATCCCGTCCGCTCCCGCCTCGCACGCGAGCAGCGCATCCTCGGCGGTGAGGATCCCCTTGACGGCGAGCGGCAGCGAGGAGAGCGAACGCAGCCACTCGAGGTCGCGCCACGTGACCGAGCTGTCGACGACCTGGCCGATCTGGGTGGGCGATACGTTGGCTGCGTGTTGCGCGTGGGCTACGAAGGCGGGAACGGGCACTTCCGCCGGCACCTCGAAGCCGCTGCGCAGGTCCCGCTCGCGCCGCCCGCCCACGGGAAGGTCGACGGTGAGGACGATCGCCCCGTAGCCGGCGCCGACGGCGCGCTCGACCAGGTCGCGGACGATCCCGCGGTCGGGCGACCAGTAGAGCTGGAACCAGCGCGCCCCGTCGGGCGCGGCCGCGGCCACCTCCTCGATCGTCGCCGTGGCGATCGTCGACAGCGTCATCACCGTTCCCGCCGCCGCGGCGCCGCGCGCGGTCGCAGCCTCCCCGTCGGGGTGCGCCATGCGCTGGAAGGCCGTCGGCCCGACCAGCACCGGCAGCGAGACGTCGGTCCCGAGGACGGTCGTGCCCGTCGTCACGCTCGAGACGTCGACGAGCACGCGCGGCCGCAGCACCCAGCGCTCGAACGCGGCCAGGTTCTCGCGCAGCGTCCACTCGTCGTTGGCGCCCCCGGCGAAGTAGTCGAACGCTCCGGGCTCGAGCCGCGCCTCGGCGGCCCGCTCGTAGTCCCAGACGTTGAGGAGCGAGTCCCCGTCCACGTGCCCGAGCGTAATCGGTGCCGGTCGTTTTCGGAACTACAGTTGCGTGTGATGTCGGAGCAGACCGCCAGGCTCTTCGAGGCCTCGCCGTTCGATCGGCACTACGGCCTCGAGATCGAGGAGGCGCGCGACGACCTCGTCCGGGGCCGCGTTCGGGTGCGGGAGGAGGTCACGCAGCCGGTCGGGATCGTGCACGGCGGGGTCTACGCGTCGATCGCCGAGGCGCTCGCCTCGCTGGGGACGAACGTGGGCGTCAATGCCGAGGGCAACATCGGGCTCGGCATGTCCAACCACTCGTCGTTCCTGCGGCCGGTGAGCGAAGGCTTCGTCCACGGCGAGGCACGACCGCGCCACCGCGGCCGGACGACCTGGGTCTGGGACGTCGATCTCACCGACGACGAGGGCCGGCTCTGCGCCACGAGCCGGGTGACGATCGCCGTTCGGCCGATCCCGTGACCGATCGCCTCGTCGCCGTGCTCGGCTACTCGACGCGTCGAGGCGGCGGCCTCCACGCCGTTTGCGCGCGGCGGCTCGAGCACGCCGAAGGGCTCGTCGACGACACGTGCGCCGTCGTCCTGTCAGGCGAGGCCGAGCTGATGAGCGCGGCGTGGAGGGGGCCGGCGATCGAGCTCCTGAGCGACCCGAGCGCCCGCAACACCGCCGGCAATGCTGCCGGGATCGCCGCGGTCGCTCGCAAGCTGGAGGTGAGCGAGGTCGTGCTGGTGACCTCTCGCTGGCACGCCCCGCGTGCGGCGCTGCTGCTCCGCGCGGCGCTGCGTGGCAGCGGGATCCGCGTCATTGCCTCGTCGCCGGCGGACCCGCCGGGCGCCCGCCTTCTGGTCCGCGAGCTGATCTGCCTGGTCGGGGCGCCGTTTCAGGCCGCGCGCCTGCGGTAATCATCCCTGGAATCGGGGCTACTCTGCTGGCCCACGAAACGGGGGGGTTTCGTGAAGAGGGGTTTGCTGATCGGGAGCTTGGCGCTCGTGCTCGTCCTGGCGGAAGCGGCCGGGGCTGCGAGCACGCGCCTCGATCCACACGGCACTCCTCTTCTGGACGGCCGCAAGGTCTTTCCGATCGTGCTGGCGAAGGGGCCCCCGCTCGACGGCCGGACCCCGACGCAGGGGGACGCCCTCGACGAGGTCGTCGGGGCCGGCGTCAACTTCCTCAAGGTCGGGCCGGCGGCTACCGCCTGGAGCGCCGCCGATCTTGCCGACGCCCTGCGCTGGAACGAGGAGGCGGCCGGCCGCGGCGCCTACACCTGGGTCAACCTCGCCACGCTGAGCAAGGCGGTGGCCGGTGACGCCAGGGCGAAGCGGCTCCGCGAGGTCGTGACGGCGCTGACCGAAGACGAGCACGCCGGCGCGATCGGGATGTGGAAGGGGGCCGACGAGCCGTGGTGGGCGAAGACTCCGTGGGAGCAGCTGCGGTTCTCCTACTGCCTCGGCACCTCGCGCGGCGAGCCGGGCTGGTGCGCGGGCGAGGCGCCGGTCGACTCCGACCATCTCTGGGTGACGATCCAGGCGCCGAAGGGCGAGCCTGCGGATCTGTCTCCGTACACCGCGGTGACCGACATCCATGGCGTCGACCATTACCCGGTCACGTTCGGCAACCCCGATCCCAGGCTGCACGAGATCGGCCAGTGGACGGACACGATCGAGTCGATCACGCCCAACCGGGCCGTGTGGACGACGTTGCAGGTCTGTGCGAGCGGGAGCGACGACCAGTTCGGCAACTTCGTGCTGCCAACGCGCGAGCAGGAGCGCTACATGATCTACGACGCGATCCTGAACGGCGCCCGCAGCCTCGCCTTCTACGGCGGCAACATCAACCGCTGCTGGAACGAGCAGGACACCGAGCTCCAGTGGAACTGGACGTTCTGGGACGGCGTGCTCGAGGAGCTCGTGCGCGAGGTCAACGCGCTCAGCCCGCTGGCACCGGCGCTCGTCAACCCGGAGACGACGCAGGTGCTGTCGAGCAGCGATCCCGAGACCCAGGTGATCAGCCGGCTCGGCGCGACGGCGGAGGACGTCTGGGTGATCGCGGCGCGGCACGGCCAGGGCTCGCAGCCGGTGACGATCGGCGGGCTCCCCGCGGCTATCTCGACCGGCAGCGTCTACACGGAGGGCCGCGCGGTCGCCGTCAGCGGCGGTTCCTTCACCGACACCTTCGAGCGCTGGGGCGTCCACGTCTACCACTTCCGCATCCCACCTGCGCCGCCGCCGCCCGCTCCGCCCACCCCGCCGCCCGCGCCGCCGGCACCACCGTCGGAGCCGACCGCGCTTCCGACCCCCGTCCCGCACCCGGTCCCCTACGGCCTCGCGAGCCGCGGTATCTCCGGCAGCGCGCCTGCGCGAGCGGGGCGGCTGTTCAGCGTTCGCCTCCGCGTCGTGACGCTTTCGGGTGCGGCGGTAGCGGCCCCCGCGGTGCGTTGCGCAGCCCGTGTCGGCAAGACCGCGCTGCGGCCCGTGTCCAAGCGCTGGCGCTCCGGCCTCGCCACCTGCACGTGGAGGCTTCCGCGCACCGCGAAGGGCAAGCGCCTGCAGGCCTCGGTCCGTGTCGACAGCAGGGGCCGGACGCTCACGCGCCGGCTGACCAGGCGCGTCAGCCGCTAGCGGCGTAGCGCACGCAGCCGTCACCGTCCACCCGGAGCGCCTGCTCCCGGTGCACGAGGTACTCGAGGTGCGCCCGGGTCTCCGCGAGCGCAAAGCGCCGCAGCGCCCCCGACAGCTGCTCCGGCCAGAGGGAGAACGAGAGCTCGTATGCGGTGCGGCCCTCGCCGCCCAGCGCGGCCGTGGCCTGCTCCAGCCGGTCGTGGTGGTGAGCGATCAGCTCCTGTGACCGGCCGACGGGATCGGGGATCGCGGCGCCGTGTCCGCCGTAGGCGACCTGCGGGGCCAGCCCGACGATCCGCCCGAGTGAGCCGAGGTAGTCGGCCAGCGGGTCCGGTCGCGAGTCGGGATAGAGCCCAACGTTCGGCGTGATCGTCGCGAGCAGGGCGTCCCCGGCGATCAGGACGCCGTCCTTGAGCAGCGCGATGTGGCCGTCGGCGTGGCCGGGAAGGAGCAGCACCTCCCAGTCGTCGACCGAGTCCCCCTCCGTCAGCAACGCGGGATCGTCGACGTAGCGAACCAGCCCGCCGAGTGCGGCCGACTGCCCTCGGAAGACGGTGACGTCGGACTCGGGCACCCCGTTGGCGCGCAGGTCGTCGAGCATCCGATCCGGCTTGCGCAGCTCGCCCCAGGCACGCACGCACTGGGCGTAGTCCTCTTTGCCCTGGTGCACCGGCGCCCCGGTCAGCTCGGCGAGATCGGCGGCCGCCCCCACGTGGTCCGGGTGGAAGTGCGTGATCACGATCCGGGCCACGGGACCGTCGAGCGAGTCGAGCACCGAGCTCCACCGCTCGGCCGCGTCGGGAACGCCGAGGCCGGTGTCCACAACCGTCCAGGACCCGTCGGCGCGCGGCAGCAGGTAGCAGTGGACGTGATCGATCCCGAGCGGGAGCGCGAACGTCACGCGGCGTACGCCGCCACCCATCTCAAGCATTCGTCTATTCAAGCGGCTTATGATCCTCGACCCGTGGCTCTGCTCTCGGTCGAAGACGTCACACGCCGCTTCGGAGGGATCGTCGCGCTCGACGGAGTGTCGCTCGCGGCCGAGGAAGGAACGGTCACCGGTTTGATCGGGCCGAACGGCGCCGGCAAGACAACGCTGTTCAACGTGATCACCCGGCTCTACAAGCCGGACAGCGGTCGAGTCGTCTTCGACGACGAGGACCTGCTGCGGACGCCGCCCTACCGGATCGTCAGGAAGCGCGTGACGCGCACTTTCCAGAACGTCGTGCTCTTCCCGACGATGACGGTGACCGAGAACGTCCTGGTCGGAGCGCACACGCGCATGCGGCCCTTCGGCGAGCGCAAGGGCCGCGCCGAGGCGCTCGAGACGCTCGAGTACCTCGGGCTCACGCGCTTCGCCGGCAGGCCGGCCGCCGGTCTCCCCTTCGGCACGCTCAAGCGCATCGAGCTCGCCCGCGCGCTCGTCTCCAAGCCTCGCCTGCTCCTCCTGGACGAGCCGGCCGGCGGTCTCAACCACGAGGAGGTCGAGGAGCTGAAAAGCCTGATCGAGCGTGTGCGGAAGGATTTCGAGCTCACGATCCTGCTGGTCGAGCACCACATGGCGCTCGTGATGAGTGTGTGCGACCGGGTGCACGTCCTGAACTTCGGGCGCAAGATCGCCGAGGGCACGCCCGCCGAGGTGCAGGCGAACCCGGACGTGATCGAGGCCTACCTCGGAGCCGAAGATGCCGCTGCTTGAGTTGCGCGACGTCAAGGCGCGCTACGGGCAGATCGCGGCCTTGCACGGAGTCTCGCTCTCGATCGACGAGGGCGAGGTCGTCGCGATCCTCGGCGCGAACGGCGCCGGCAAGACGACCACGCTTCGAGCCGTCTGCGGGATGGTGCGCACCGTTGGGCAGATCACGTTCGCAGGGCGTTCGATCGCGGGCAGCAGCCCGGAGGGAGTCGCGCGTCTCGGCGTGGCCCACGTCCCCGAGGGGCGGGGCCTCTTCACCGAGCTGACCGTCTGGGAGAACGTCCGCATGGGCGCCGTCGTTCGCGGGGGCAAAGCGTTCCGTGAGAACGCCGAGCGCGTCCTTGCTTACTTCCCCTGGATGGATCAGCGCCGCGACCAGCAGGCGGGAACGCTCAGCGGCGGAGAGCAACAGATGCTCGCGCTCGTTCGTGCGCTCGTTTCGCAGCCCAAGCTGCTGCTCCTCGACGAGCCGTCGCTCGGACTGGCACCGACGATCACTCGGGAGCTGTTCTCGATCGTGCGACGCCTCAACGAGGAGGACGGCTTGACAGTGCTCGTGGTCGAGCAGAACGCGATGATCGCGCTGGAAACCGCGTCGCGCGCGTACGTCCTCGAAGTCGGCAAGGTCGCAGTGGCGGGCGAGAGCGACGAGCTCAAGCGCCACGAGGGCGTCAGGAAGAGCTACCTCGGGTACTAAGTGGCCGACTTCATCCAACAGGTCGTGAGCGGGCTGGCCTCGGGTGCGATCTTCGCGAGCCTCGCGCTCGCGCTCGTCCTGATCTACCGCTCGACGGACGTGGTCAACTTCGCCCAGGGCGAGATGGCGACGTTCGCGACCTACATCGCCTGGTCGCTGATGGATCACGGCTTCTCCTACTGGCCGGCGTTTGCGCTCACGCTCGTGCTCGCCTTCATCGGCGGCGCCGGCGTCGAGCGCGTGCTCATCCGGCCCGTCGAGCACCGCCCGGAGATCGCGATCGTGATCGTGACGATCGGGCTCCTGATCATCCTGAACGGGCTCACGGGCTGGATCTGGGGGGCGGAGGTGAAGGCGTTCGACAGCCCGTTCCCGAACGAGACCTGGGACATCGGCGGCGTAGCCGTCTCGGTCCAGGACGTCGGAGTTCTCGGGGTGTGCCTGGTCACAGTGCTCGCGCTCTGGGCCTTCTTCCGCTTCACGACGCTGGGCCTCGTCATGCGCGCGGTTGCGAACGACCCCACGTCGAGCCGGCTCGTCGGCGTGCGGGTGGGGTGGATGCTCGCGCTCGGGTGGGGGCTCGCGGCGGTCCTGGGCGCCGTCGCCGGGATGATGGCCGCGCCGACGCTGTTCCTCGACCCGACGATGATGCTGATCGTCCTGATCTATGCCTTCGCCGCAGCCGTGCTCGGCGGCATCGACAGCCCGGTCGGCGCCGTCGTCGGCGGGCTCACGCTGGGCGTGCTGCTCAACCTCCTGGGCGCCTACGTCGACTTCGTCGGCAGCGAGCTGAGGCTGCCGACCGCGCTGCTCGTGCTGCTCGTCGTGTTGATGATCCGGCCGCAGGGACTGTTCGGCCACGTGACGGTTCGGCGGGTGTGATGCCACGCCCCTCCACGGTCCTCAAGGTCGGCATCGTCGTCGCGATCGGTGTCGTGATCGCCCTGCTGCCGCGCTTCATGGGGGAGTTCCGGCTCTCGCAGTTCACGTTCGTGGCGCTCTACTTCATCGCGCTCCTCGGCCTCAACATCCTGACGGGCTACAACGGCCAGATCTCACTCGGCCACGGCGCCTTCATGGGCATCGGCGCCTACGTCAGCGCGCTGCTGATCCTGGGCAGACCGGGGTTGGAGCTCTACCAGCTCGACCCGCCCGGCTGGCTCCCGCTCGGCGACGGCATGACCCCGGTCTTCACGATCCCGCTCGCCGGCCTCGTCACGGGGCTCGTAGGCATCCTCGTCGGGATACCCGCGTTGCGGCTGGCCGGCGTGTCGTTGGCCCTGGCGACCTTCGCCTTGGCGGTGTCATTGCCGACGATCGCCAAGCGCTTCGACAGCGTCACCGGCGGCGGCGGCGGGCTCAGCCTGCTCCTCCCCGAGACGCCCTTCGGCTGGGACATCTCGGTGCGCCACTGGCTCTACTACCAGGCCTGGGTCACGGCGGGGATCATGTTCGTCTTCGCCTGGCTGATGGTCCGCGGACGCCTGGGCCGAGCGTGGCGTTCGATCCGCGACGGTGAGGTCGCAGCCGCGTCGTCCGGGGTCAGCCCGGGGCTCTACAAGACGCTCGCGTTCGGCGTCTCGTCGTTCTACGCGGGCGTCGCGGGCGCGCTGCTCGTGATCGAGGTCTCGTTCGTCAATCCCGACACCTTTCCCCTCGCACTCTCGATCCTGCTGCTCGCGAGCGCGGTGATCGGCGGTCTCGGCTCCCTGACCGGGGTTCTGTTCGGAGCGCTCGTGCTCGAGTTCCTGCCCGTCTACTCGCAGAGCCCACCGCTGATCTCGGTCGACTTCTCGACGCAGGCTCCCTCCGTGGTCTTCGGGGCGATCCTGATCGTGATCGTCTTCCTGCTCCCCGGCGGCTTCGCAGGACTTCTGCGTCGCCTCGGGATCTGGATCGGGCGGCTCGCGGCGCGGCGCCCCAGTCCGGCGCCGTCGACCGGAAGCGCCGGTTCGGGCCCGGACTCGTAACTCCCGGCCACAGGCGCTAACGTCCGCAGGCATGGCGACGGCGATCGCGAACCGCGACTCCGAACGTCTGCGGAGGCGCGAACGGCGGCGCCGGGAGCTTCTCGACGCCGCGGATCGCGTGATCCATCAATCCGGGGTCGCATTCTCGATGGACGAGATCGCGTCGGAGGCCGGGATCACGAAGCCCGTCGTCTACCGCCACTTCGGGGACAAGGAGGGTCTGCACGAGGCCCTGACCGAGCGCTACATCCGCGAGCTGAAGCAGGCTCTGCGGCCGGCGATCGAGACGGACGACCCGCGCTCCCGCCTGGCGGCGACGATCGACGCGTACCTGTCGTACGTCGAGCGTCAACCCGACCGCTATCGCTTCCTGCTGGCCGCGGCCGAGCAGCCGCGGACCGCTGTGCTCGTAGCCGACTTTCGGCGCGAGCACATCGGCGGGTGCGCGTTCACCTCGGCTCGGAAGCTGCAGCGGACAGGCCTCGACCCGGGGTTCGCGGAGCCGTGGGCGCAGTGTGTCTCGGGGATGATCCGCGCGGCCGGGGCGTCGTGGCTCGAGAACCGGTCACTCCCGCGCGCCCGGCTCGTCGAGTACCTGACCGCGGTCCTCTGGGACGGCTTCGGCGCGCTCCAGGCGTCGTCGGCTGCTGACCCCCGCAGAGATCCAGCTTGACGTTACCCGGCGTAACATTGTGTACTACGTGTGCGGTGAGACACACAGGTTCCGGGCCTCGAAGGGCTGACAAATGAGCTCCGTCCGGCGTCTAACGGAGGGGGGTCGGCCCGTGCCGGTCTCCTCGACAAGGAGGGAAGGATGAAGAAAGCGCTACTTCTGGCCGGCGCGCTGATCGCTACGCTCGCAGGCCTCTCCTCGGCGGCGGCGGCCCCGGAGCGTTCGACCGCTCCGACCGCGACGCCGGGGGTGACGAGCAGGACGGTCACGATCGGCGGCACGTTCCCGCTGAGCGGGCCTGCTTCGTTCTATGCACCGATCCCGCGCGGGATGGCCGCGTACTTCAGCTACATCAACTCGCGCAAGAAGGACGGCAAGCGTGGCGTCTACGGTCGTCAGATCGTCTGGAAGTACTACGACGACGCGTACAACCCCGCCAACACCGTTCAGCAGACCAACAAGCTGATCCTCCAGGACAAGGTTTTTGCGGTCGTGGCCCCATTGGGCACGGAGCACAACCAGGCAATCAGGCCGTTGCTCAACAGCCGCAAGATCCCGCAGCTGATGGTCACGACCGGTGCCAGCTACTGGGGCACGCAGGCGAAGGAGTTCCCCTGGACCACCGGTTGGCAGCCCGACTACATCTCCGAGGGCAAGGTGTACGCCAAGTGGCTGCTCGCGAACAAGCCCAACGCGAAGATCGCGATCTTCTACCAGAACGACGACTACGGAAAGGACTATCTCAACGGCTTCAAGCAGGGCCTGGGAACCAGGACGGACCTGGTCGTCTCGGAGCAGAGCTACGAGGTCACCGACGCCACGTACGGCTCGCAGATCGTGCGCCAGAGGGCGTCCGGTGCCAACACGTGGGTGTTGCTGACCACGCCGACTCCGACGGTCCGGGCGATCGGAACGGCGAGAGCGCTCGGGTGGAGGCCGGAGCAGATCATCATCAACTCGGTGGCCGCCACCGACGGGGTCATGCGTGCGGCCGTGCAGAACGCAGGTGCGAGCTTCGTGAACGGCGCGGTCAGTACTGGGTATCTGAAGAACCCCACCAATCCGAAGTACCGCAAGGACGGGGCGGTTCGGCAGTACAACCAGCTCATGATGAAGTTCGGCCCTTCGGGCGCGAACCGTGCGGACACCTTCTACTACTACGGGTTCGCGAAGGCCTATGACTTCGTGAAGCTGCTCTACGCGGCGGGTCCGAATCCGACGCGTGAGTCGATCATCAGGGCCACGAAGAGGTTCAACCACTTCAACCCCTACATGATCAAGGGCGTTCAGTCGAAGACCACGGCGAAGGATCCCTTCGTGCTCGACCAGTTCAAGCTGGTCCAGTTCAACGACGGCTCCTGGAGCGAGATCTCGGGCCTGTTCAAGGGCCGCTAGGAGCGCGTGAAGGAGGGCCCGGCTCGGCCGGGCCCTCCTCTTTCACGTGGACTTCACCCTCACTCCTGAGCAAGAGCTGATCCGCGGCACCGCTCGCGAGTTCCTCGACCGCGAGGTCGTCCCGTATGCGCGTGAGTGGGATCGCACCGAGACGATGGACCGCGCGATCGTCGGCAAGCTGGCCGAGATCGGCTTTCTCGGCGCGTCGCTCCCCGCCGAGCACGGCGGGATGGGCCTCGACACGATCTCGTACTGCCTCGTGATGGAGGAGCTCGGGCGGGCGGACTCGTCGGTGCGCGGGATCGTCTCGGTGCAGAACGGGCTCGTCGGCAAGACCGTGGCGAAGTGGGCGACCGACGAGCAGCGCGCCGAGTGGCTTCCCCGCCTGGCGTCCGGCGAGGCGCTCGGGTGCTACGCGCTGACCGAGCCGGGCTCGGGCTCCGACCCCGCGAGCCTGACCGCGCGCGCCGAGCGCGACGGCGACGACTGGCTCCTCAGCGGCTCGAAGATCTTCATCACCCTCGGCACCTGGGCCGCGCTCGCGCTCGTGTTCGCGCGGACCGGGGGCGAGGGCGCGCGGGGGATCACGTGCTTTCTCGTCCCGACGGATGCGGAGGGCTTCGAGGCGCGCCCGATCAAGGGCAAGCTCGGCCTGCGCGCGCAGGACACGGGCGAGCTCTTCCTCGAGCGGGTGCGCGTCCCCGACTCGGCCAGGCTCGGCGGGGAGGGGGAGGGCTTCAAGGTGGCGATGTCCGCGCTCGACAACGGGCGTATCTCTCTGGCGGCCGGCTGTGTGGGGATCGCGCAGGGCTGCCTCGACGCCTCGGTCGACTACGCGAAGGAGCGGACGCAGTTCGGCAAGCCGATCGCCGGCTTCCAGCTCGTCCAGGAGCTGCTGACCGAGATCGCGGTCGAGGCAGAGGCCGCGCGCCTGCTGACCTGGCGGGCCGCTGCGCTCGCCGACAGGGGCGAGCGGCACACGCTCGAGTCCTCGGTCGCGAAGTACTACGCCAGCGAGGCGTCGGTCCGCGCCGCCAACGCGGCCGTCCAGGTGCACGGCGGCTACGGCTACGTCGACGAGTACCCGGTCGGGAAGTACCTCAGGGACGCTCGCGTTACTACGCTGTACGAAGGCACGAGCCAGGTGCAGAAGCTCATCATCGGCCGCCACCTCACAGGAGAGTCAGCATTTGCCTGAAGCAGTGATCGTCTCAGCCGTGCGCACGCCCATCGGGCGCGCGCGCAAGGGCTCGCTCGTCGACGCCCGCCCCGACGACCTCGCCGCCTTCGCCGTCGATGCCGCGCTGAAACAGGTGCCCGAGCTCGACCGGGGCGAGATCGTCGACGTGATGATCGGCTGCGGCTTCCCCCAGGATCGGCAGGGGATGAACCTCGGCCGCCGAGTCGCGCTGCTCGCCGACCTGCCGGACACCGTTCCCGGCACCACCGTCAACCGCTTCTGCGCCTCGTCGCTGCAGACGATCCGGATGGCCTTCCACGCCGTCAAGGCCGGGGAGGGCGACGCCTTCGTCGCCGGCGGGGTCGAGTCGATCACCCAGGTCGACGGCTACCCGAAGGACACCGAGGAGCTCCACCCGAAGCTCTTCGGAGACGACGCGCCGATCGCCAACGTCTACATCCCGATGGGCCTGACCGCCGAGAACGTCGCCGAGCGCTGGGACGTCTCGCGGGAGGACATGGACCGCTTCGCGCAGCGCTCGCAGGAGCGCGCGGTGGCGGCTCAGGACTCGGGCTTCTTCGAGCGCGAGATCACGCCGTGGGACGGGGTCTCGGTCGACGACGGGCCGCGGCGCGGCTCGACGATCGAGGCGCTCGCGTCGCTGGAGCCGGCGTTCAAGCCCGACGGGAAGGTCACGGCCGGGAACGCGTGCCCGCTGAACGACGGGGCCGCGGCTGTGGTCGTCATGTCCGAGGAGCGGGCGCGCGAGCTCGGGATCCAGCCTCGCGCGAGGATCATCGCCTCGTCCGTCTCGGGCGTCGAGCCGGAGATCATGGGCGTCGGGCCGATCGAGGCCGTCCGGAAGGTGCTCGACCGTGCGGGCATGACGATCGAGGACGTGGACGTGATGGAGCTGAACGAGGCCTTCGCGGCCCAGGTCATCCCCGTCTGCCGCGAGGTCGGCGTCGACCCGTTCGGCGAGAAGCTGAACCCCCACGGCGGCGCCATCGCCCTCGGGCACCCCTACGGCATGACCGGCGCCCGGATCATGTGCACGCTGCTCAACGACCTCGAGACGACCGACGGCACGATCGGCCTCGAGACGATGTGCGTGGGCGGGGGCCAGGGCATGGCGATGCTCGTCGAGCGCCTGCGCTGAGCCCGCCGCTCCTGCTGATCGCCGGCCTCGGCCAGGGCGCGTGGGCCTGGCGTGACGTCGTGCCGCTCTTCGGAGACGATCGCGATGTGATCACGTTCGACAATCGAGGCACGGGGTTGCTGAGCGACCAGCCGGCCCGCGAATCCATCGCCGAGCTGGCGGAGGACGCCCTCGCGCAGGTGGACGAGCCCGCTGACGTCGTCGGCCTTTCGATGGGCGGGTACGTGGCGCTCACGCTCGCGCTCACCGAGCCCGACGCCGTGCGGTCGCTCGTCCTGGCCGGCACGGGCGCGGGCGGCCCGACCCGGGTGCGCCGCCCGCCGGAGGTCGCTGCCGCGTTCACCGCCGCGCTCCGCCTGCCGTACGACGAGTTTGCGCGCCGGACGATGCCGTACACGTTCGCGTCCGGGTGGACGGAGGCGAACCCGGAGCGGTTCGAGGAGATCCTCGCGGCGCGCCGGGAGCGACCGACGCCGTTCGCGACGATCGAGGCGCACGCGGAGGCGTGCTACGCGTTCTACCGGCCGGGCTGCGAGGTCGAGCGCATCGAGGCCCCGGCGCTCGTCGTCCACGGCACCGAGGACCTGATCGTCCCGGTCGAGAACGGCCGAGTGCTCGCCGAGCGTCTTCCGAACGCGCGCTACGTCGAGCTCCCCGGGCACGGCCACAACCTCCCGCTCGAGGATCCGGAGACGTTCGCGCGCCTGGTGCAGGAGTTCCTCGCGTGACCGCTTACCGGACCCCCGACGAGCGCTTCGCCGACCTCCCGGGCTACCAGTTCGCGCCGAACTACCTCGAGCAGGACGGCCTGCGCATGCACTACGTCGACGAGGGGGCGGGCGATCCGGTGCTGCTCTTCCACGGCGAGCCGACGTGGTCTTTTCTCTACCGCAAGGTGATTCCGGTGCTCTCTGCTCGAGGGCGGGTTGTTGCACCGGACTACTTCGGCTTCGGCCGCTCGGACAAGCCGGTCGAGTCGGAGTGGTACTCGTACGACAGCCACTACGCCTCGATCGAGCGCCTGGTCGACGAGCTCGACCTGCGCGACCTGACGCTCGTCGTCCACGACTGGGGCGGCCCTCTGGGGCTCCGGCTCGCCGTCGAGCGGCCCGAGCGCGTGGCGCGGCTCGTGATCACGAACACCGGGCCTGTACGCGGGCCGGCCGCCCTCGGACGAGTGGCTGCGCTTCCGCGCGTTCGTCCGGCGAGTCGGGACGGAGCTACGCCCCGGGCAGCTCGTGCGGATCAGCTGCGTGACCGAGGTGCCCGACGACGTCGTGGCCGGCTTACGACGCTCCGCACCCGACGCCGGAGTCGAAGACGGGCCTCCTCGCCTTCCCGGAGCTCGTGCCGACCGAGCCCGACCATCCGTCCGTCGCGGCGATGCTCCGCGTCCGCGAGGCGCTCGCCGAGTGGACGAAGCCCGCGCTGGTGATCTTCAGCGACTCCGACCCGATCTTCTCGCCGCGGGTGGGGGAGCGCTTCGCCGAGCTGATCCCGGGCGCCGAGCTGGGCGAGCCGCTTGCGGGCGCAGGCCACTTCCTCGCCGAGGACAAGGGCGAGGAGCTCGGCGAGCGGATCGCCCGCTGGCTCGCCTAGGCCGCGAGCTGTCGGCTCACGTCGCGCCGGTGGACGACCTCGACGGAGTTGCCGTCGGGATCGAGCACGCGGGCGGCGTAGTAGTCGCGGTTGTACTCGCCGCGGAGCCCAGGCTCCTGTACGACCTCGGCTGACGCGGCCAGCGCCGCCGCGTAGAACTCGTCGACGCTCTCGGCGCTCTCGGCGGGGAGGGCGACGTCGAGGCTGCCCGCCGCGCCGGACTGCGCGAGCCAGAGACAGCTGGGCTCGCCCTTGACGCCGAAGTACACGCGCTGTCTGTCGGGCCAGTCGAGGAGGACGACGAGACCGAGCGGTGCGAGGGCAGCCGTGTAGAAGCGCTTGCTCGCCTCGTAGTCCGCGACCGGGACGGTGAGGTGATCGATCTCCATGCGGTGGAGAATAGTACGGTCGTTCTTTTCTGTCAAGTGGATGCGTCATGGACTTCGGATCCAAGATCATGTAAAATCGGACGATCGTGCTGAAGACCAAGGGAGAACGCACCCGCCACACGATCCTCGACGTCGCGGCGTCGCTCGCGACGGAGGAGGGGCTCGAGCCGCTGTCGATCGGCCGGCTCGCCGAGGCGACGGAGCTGAGCAAGAGCGGGCTCTACGCGCACTTCGGCTCGAAGGAGGAGCTCCAGCTGGCAACGGTCGACCACGCCGCCGCGCTCTTCGTGCGCGAGGTGATCGCCCCCGCCCGTGAAGCGCCGCGGGGGCTCGCTCGTGTCTGGGCGCTCTGCGAGAACATGATCGACTACTCCGAGCGGCAGGTCTTTCCGGGCGGCTGCTTCTTCGCGGCCACGTCGTCCGAGTTCAACAACCGCCCGGGGCATGTGCGCGACCGGATCCAGACGATGGTGCGCACCTGGCTCTCCTATCTGGAGCACGCCGTCGAGCAGGCACAGGAGACCGGCGAGCTGACGCAGGGCCTGAGCGCCCGCGCGCTCGCGTTCCAGCTCGACGCCTTCGCCCAGGCGGCCAACGCGCAGTACCAGCTGTTCCAGACCGACGCCGTCTTCGGCGAGGCGCGCCGCGCCGTGCGCGAGCGCCTCGAATCGCTCAGGCCCTGAACTCCCGCCACAGCTCCTCCATCGTCCGTAGCCGGCCGCTCAGGTGAACGGGGTCGTAGGGCGTGTGGTTGACCGCGCGGACGACCCAGTCGTCGCCCACGTCGAGGACGTTGACGCAGGCGGGTGACTGCTCGAGGTTGCCGAGCAGGGCTCGGTGGCCGGTGAGCGCGTGGGAGAGGATCGCGCGATTGACGCCGCCGTGCAGGACGGCGAGGACGACGTCCCAGCTCGGGTCGGCGAGGAGCCGGTCGACGGCAGGGAGGACACGGTCGAGCAGCGAGCGGATCGTCTCGCCGCCCAGGAACGGGGTGTCCTCGGGCACCACGTCCCGCCACGCGCCGGTGAAGGCCGCCTCCAGCTCGTCCTCGGGAATGTCGCCGAGGCGGCCCGCCTCGATCTCGCGGAGATCGGGCCAGGCCTCCGGTTCCGAGTGAGACGGCGCCACGATGCGCGCCGTCTCGATCGTCCGCGGAAGGCCGCTCGTGACGACGCGGTCGAATGCGATGCCTTGCAGCAGCTCCCCCGCGGCCCGAGCCTGCTCGCGGCCTTCGGGAGTCAGTGGAACGCTGTCGGGCCGGAGCGGGAGCCCGTTCTCGAAGTAGGACACCTGGCCGTGGCGCATCAGGTAGATCCGGCGGCGGCTCACTCGTAGCGCTCGAGGTAGGCCGGGTTGGAGACGCGGAGCTTCGCGGCGACGTGGGCCTTCAGGAACCCGTGCATCTTGGCGGGGACGTCGCCCGCGCGGATCCGGCGGGCAAGCTCGGCGAGCTCGTCCCGGGTGGGGCCGTCGTCGGCCGCCTCGAGCTCGCGGCGCGCGATCCCGAGCGCGTTCATCGCCACGAGCGTGCGGAACTTCAGCCGGTGGTCGTCGAGCGTCGGGAGGACCTCGCGCCGAGAGGAACTCCCACACCGCCTCGAGCAGCTCCTCTGCGTTCGGCCTATCGCCCATCGATCAGGTGCAGCAGCTCGTACTCCATCTCCGCGGCCATCCGCCCGAGCACGGCGTACTCGACGCTGCGGTCGAGGCCGGTCAGGTGGCGGCGGCACTGCGTCAGGCAGCCGATCGCCCACTTGACGTTGCCGAGCACCTCCCACCAGTCGAGGTCGTCCGGCTGCACGGATAACCCGGTCAGCTCGGCGTAGCGCGAGAGGTACGGCTCCAGCTCGCCCACCCCGCCGAGGCGGCGCTCGTCGGCGCCGAAGCGCCAGGCGCGGACGATCGGCCAGGCGAGGTCCTCGCGCGGGTCGGAGAGGTGGGCGAACTCCCAGTCGAGCAGGTACTCGAGGCCACGCTCGGAGACGACGACGTTGCCGACGCGGAAGTCGCCGTGGGTGACCACGTCGGGCAGCGGCTCCGGCCGGTGCTCGCGGAGCCAGCGGAGGCCGTACTCGATCGCCGGGTGCGGGTCGCCGACCGAGTCGAGCTCGTCGTAGAAGCGCCCGAGGATGTCGCCGCCGCGCAGGAACGAGAGCCGCTCGGGCGGGATCGCGTGGATCTTCGCGAGCTCCTCCGCGAGCTGCATCTCCAGCCCGGGCGGCGGGTTGCGCGCGATGCGGCGGCCGATCGTCTCGCCCTCGACGCGCTCCATCGCGAAGGCCTCGCGACCGCCGAGCTCACCGAGGTAGGCAACCGGCTTCGGCACGCGCACGCCGGCCTCTGCGGCCGCCTCGAGCACCTGGAACTCCTGCTCGAGCGAGAGCGTCGCCTCGTGGATGACGCCGCCGAGCGCACGGCGCACGAGCAACCGCTCGCCCCCTGCGTCCACGGCCCACGCCTCCTTCGACGCGCCGCCCGCGAGCAGGTGCATGGACTCGACGCGGTGCCCGAGCCGCTCCTCGAGCTCGGCCGCCCACGACACCTCGGCTACCAGGCCGATTCGCCCCCGTCCACGACGAGCGTGTGGCCGGTGACGTAGGCCGACGCGTCCGAGGCGAGGAAGACGACCACTCCTTCGAGGTCGTGCGGGCCGCCGAAGCGGCCGAGCGGGATGTGCTGCTTCAGCGTCTCCTCGTGGCGCTCGAGCACGTAGCCGGACATGTCCGACGGGAACCAGCCCGGCGCGATCGCGTTGACGCGGATCCCGTGCTGGGCCCACTTGCAGGCGAGGTCGCGCGTGAACGCGATCACGCCGCCCTTGCTGGCGTTGTAGGCGATCGTGTTCATGATCTCCGGCGGCCCGCCCTGCAGGCCCGCGACCGAGGCGATGTTCACGATCGCGCCGGCTTCGCCGGTCGATCATCACGCGGCCCGCCGCCTGGGCGAAGAGGAAGACGCCGGTGAGGTTGACGTCGATCACCTTCTGCCAGCCCTCGAGCGGCATGTCCTCGGGGCTCGCGCCCCAGACCGTGCCGGCGTTGTTGACCAGGATGTCGACGCTGCCGAGCTCGCTCACGCGTGGTCTCGACGACCTTGCGCACCTGCTCCGGGTCGCGGACGTCGCAGCCGAGCCCGAGCGCGCGCACGCCGAGGCCTTCGAGCTCCGACGCCGCCTGCTCGCAGCGCTCGGCCTTGCGCGCGCAGAGCACGAGGTTGGCGCCCGCCTCGGCGAGGCCCTGGGCCATCTGGCGGCCGATCCCGACGCCGCCGCCGGTCACGATCGCCGTCTTGCCGCTCAGGTCGAAGAGCTTCGTCATATCGCCTCCGCCACCGCTCGTAGTGTCGCCGCGTCCCGGGTCGAGACGAGCATCGTCGTCGCACCCGACTCTCGCCACGCGGCGAGCCGCTCCGCGATCCGCTCCTTCGGCCCGACGAGCGCGAGCTCGTCGACGAGCTCGTCCGGGACGGCGCCGGCGGCGTCGCGCTGCTTGCCGTCGAGGAAGAGCTCCTGGATCCGCCCGGCCGCCTCCTCGAAGCCGTACTCGCGCGCGAGCTCGTTGTAGAAGTTCTTGCCGCGGGCGCCCATGCCGCCGATGTAGAGCGCGTAGTAGGGCTTGAGCGCGTCGCGCGCGGACTCGACGTCGTCGGAGAGGATGGCCGGCACCGCCGGTGCGATGTCGAGCCCGTCGCGCTCGAACGGAACGGGGAAGGTCTGCCGTGCCCGCTCGGGCGAGAAGAAGATCGGCAGCCAGCCGTCGGCGATCTCCGACGCCAGCGCGACCGAGCGCCGTCGCAGCGATGCCAGGTAGATCGGGATCTCCGCCCGCGGCGGCCGCGCCATCAGCTTGAGCGGCTTGCCGAGGCCGGTCGCGTCCGGGCCGCGATAGGGCACCTGGTAGTGCTCGCCGTCGTACTCGAGCGTCTCGCGGCGGAGCGCCGCGCGCACGATCTCGACGTACTCGCGCGTCCGTCCCGAGCGGCTTCCCCCACGGCTGGCCGTGCCAGCCCTCGACCACCTGCGGGCCGGAGGTGCCGAGCCCGAGCAGGAAGCGGCCTCCCGAGAGCAGGTCGAGCGTCGCCGCGGTCATGGCCGTGTTGGCCGGCGTGCGGGCCGGGATCTGCAGGATCGCCGAGCCGATCTTGAGCGTCGTCGTGGTCGCCGCGAGCCAGGCGAGCACCGAGACGGCGTCGGTTCCCCAGGCCTCGGCGGCCCAGGCGGAGTCGTAGCCGAGGCGCTCGGCTTCCTGCGCGAGCTCGATCAGCTCGGTCGGGTTCGTGCCTGGAGGCGCGTAGCCCATGTAGAAGCCGAGGCGCACGGCGTGCGATGCTAACCGGGTGGCGGTCACCGAACTAGCTCCACCGGCCGGACTCGACGAGCTGCGCGACCGTTACCGCGCGTTCATGGACGAGCACGTCTACCCGGCCGAGCCCGCGCTCGACCTCGAGGACGATGCCGCGGAGCGGCTCATGGCCGACCTGCGGGAGGCCGCACGGGCCCAGGGCCTGTGGGCGCCGCACCTGCCGCCCGAGGCGGGCGGGACGGGCCAGGGCTTCCTCGCGTACGCGTATCTGAACGAGGAGATCGGGCGCAGCGTCTGGGCGCAGCTCGTCTTCGGCTGTCAGGCTCCCGACGCGGGCAACGGCGAGATCCTGCACCTGTTCGGCACCGACGAGCAGAAGGAGACGTGGCTGCGGCCGCTCGTCGCCGGCGAGCTGCGCTCGTTCTTCTCGATGACCGAGCCGGACGTGTCGGGCTCCGACCCGACCGGCCTGAAGACGCGCGCGGTGCGCGACGGCGACGAGTGGGTGATCGACGGGCGCAAGTGGTTCTCGTCCGGCGCGGAAGGGTCGGCCTTCGGGATCGTCATGGCCGTCACCGACCCCGACGCCGAGCCCCATCGGCGCGCGACGCAGATCATCGTCCCGTCCGACGCGGCGGGCGTCGAGATCCGGCCGGTCCCGATCTTCGGCCACCCCGGCCGCGGCTGGACGACGCACTGCGAGGTGGACTACCGGGGTGTTCGCGTCCCCGTCGAGAACGCGCTCGGCGAGCCGGGCGACGGCTTCCGGATCGCTCAGAAGCGGCTCGGGCCCGGCCGCATCCACCACGTGATGCGCTGGCTCGGCCAGATGCAGCGCGCGTTCGACCTCCTCTGCCGGCGGGCGCTCGAGCGTGAGACCTTCGGCTCGCGGCTCTCGGAGAAGCAGACCGTCCAGAACTGGATCGCCGACTCGGCCGCCGAGATCCAGGCGTGCCGGCTGATGACGCTCGACGCCGCGCACCGGATCGACGCCGGGGACGAGGCCCGCGTCGAGATCTCGCTGATCAAATTCTTCGCGGCGCGCGTGCTGAACGACGTGATCGATCGAGCGATCCAGGTGCACGGTGCGCTCGGGCTCACCGACCGTACCCCGCTGGCGACGATGGCGATCCATGCGCGCGGCGGGCGCATCTACGACGGCCCCGACGAGGTCCATCGCATGGTCGTGAGCCGCCGGATCCTGAAGGAGTTCGAGGGAGGAGGCACGTGGCAGTTCAGGTAGGCACCCGGAACCGGCGCGTCACGATGGCGTCGCGTCCGACCGGTTTCCCGACCGAGGCCGACTTCGCCGTCGACGAGTCCGAGGTCGGCGACGCGGGTCCCGGCGAGCTCCTCGTCCGCAATCTGTGGGTCTCGGTCGACCCCTACCAGCGTGGGCGCATGAGCACTCAGCGGTCGTACGCGAAGGGTCTCGAGGTCGGCGACGTGATGACCGCGCAGGCCATCGGCGAGGTCGTCGAGAGCAATGACCCGCGCTACGCGCCGGGCGACCTCGTCGTCGGGCAGCTCGGCTGGCAGGACTACGCGGTCACGCGGGCGGGATCGGTGCGGCGCGTCCCGGAGTTTCTCGACCCGCCGACGCTGGCGCTGCACGCCGTCGGGGCGACCGGGTTCACGGCGTACTTCGGCCTGCTCGACGTCGGTCGTCCCAAGCCGGGTGACACCGTCGTCGTCTCGGGAGCGGCCGGCGCGGTCGGCCAGATCGTCGGCCAGCTCGCGAAGATCGCCGGCTGCCGCACCGTCGGGATCGCAGGCGGGCCGGAGAAGTGCAAGGAGTGCAAGCTCCACGGCTACGACGTCGGGATCGACTACAAGGGCGAGGACGTCCGCGCCGCGCTCAAGGAGGCGTGCCCGGACGGGATCGACGTCTTCTTCGACAACGTCGGCGGCGAGATCCTCCAGGCGGTCGTCTCACGCCTCAACGTCGGCGCGCGCATCGCCATCTGCGGCCAGATCTCCCAGTACAACCTCGAGCGCCCGGAGCCCACGTTCCATCCCGGCGCGTTGATCGTCTACCGCGCGCGGATGGAGGGTTTCCTCGTCAGCGACTACGTCCACCGTTTCGACGAAGCTGCGAAGCGCCTGGCCACGTGGGTCGTGGAGGGCAAGATCCGCTGGACGGAGCACGTCACCGAGGGCCTGGAGAACGCCCCGAAGGCCTTCATCGGAATGTTGAACGGCGAGAACCGAGGCAAGGCCCTCGTCAAAGTGGCCGAGCGCAGCTAGCGTGGCCAAGGGCTGGGAGCGGCCGTCGATCGATCTGTACTCGCGCCCGGTCCGTGTCGAGCGCGATATCCGACGGGAAGACCTGCTGGCTCCGTCGAACGAGGGGACGGTCCTCCTCGCCGCCGCGTGCCTTCTCTGCGGCGTGATCCTCTCCGTGCTCTACGTCTTCTTTCCGCTGCTGCTCGTCACGTTCGCCGGCCTCGACCTGGGCGGATGGCTGCTGGGGTCGGTGCTCGTCGTGGCGGTCGCGAGCTCGGTCGGTCTGTACGTCTCGGAGATCCGCGCTCGGCGCGACTTTCTCGAACGAGCTCTGAGCACCTGGGTGCAGCGCGCGCTCGCGAGTGGACGCCGTCGGCGTCGTAGAGCTCTGCTGCGCAGAAGACGACGCGCCTCGTCTTGCGGACGACCCGGCCTTCCGCTCGCAGGCAGCCCGGGGCGCGCCGCCCGCATGAACTCGACTCGCAGGTCAGCTGTCAGGAAGGACTCGCCATCCTCGAGCACCGTTGCGCAGGCGCCGCCCATCGCGGTGTCGAGGATCGTGCCGACCAGGCCGCCGTGGACGATCGAGCCGTCGCCCTCGGGGAACGTGTAGTCCTCGGTCGCCTCCCACTCGACGTCCATGCGGCCCGGCTCGGTCGAGCGTTCGCCGGTACCCGAGCGTCCGCCACACGTGCGGCCCGCCCGGCCGCAGGTCCTCCCACGGGCCGTCCGTCATGCCGACTCGAAGAACTTGTGGAACTCGTGCTTCTCGGGCGCGCGCCCCGGGAGGCACGTCCAGGCCTGGCCGGTCGAGCCGTCCGCGGCCGCCGTGAGGACGGCGTCCGCGATCTCCTCGGGAGTGATCAGGTCGATGCCCGCGGCGAGGATGCGTTCGCGGAGGTCGCCGACCATCGGCGTGTCCACGACCGCGGGACACACGCAGTTGATCGTGATCCCGCGGTCCGCGAGCTGGAACGCGGCCGAGCGCACGAGCCCGACCACGAAGTGCTTCGTCGCCGCGTAGATCGGGTCGGTGTACATCGTCGTCAGGCCGGCGAGCGACGCCGTCACGACGATCGCGCTCCCCGTCTCCATCACCTGCGCCATCCGCCGGAGGCCGAAGACGACTCCGTCGTTGTTGGTGCTCGACTGCTCGCCGATAGGCCTCGTCGGACAGCTCGCGGAGGTCCTCGTTCCCGGTGATGACGCCCGCGTTCAGGCACGCGAGCTGGACCGGCTCGACCTCCTCCCACGCCGCGGAATCGGAGACGTCGAAGCCGTCGGTCAGGTCGAGCACCCGAACCTGGGCGCCCTCGTCCTCGAGTCGCGCGACGATCGCGGCCCCGATCCCCGAGGCCCCGCCCGTGACCAGGGCGGTCTCAGGGAACAAGGACGACCTTGCCGATGCTCTTGCGCTCCTCGATCAGCCGGTGCGCCTCGGGCGCCTGCTCGAGCGGGAAGGTCGCGCCCACGAGCGGCTTCACCGCGCCGGCCTCCCAGAGTGCGACCACCTCGGCGGTCGCATCCTGCACGACGTCGGGGCGCAGCTTCATCAGCCGGCCGAGGTAGAAGCCGAACAGCGAGAGGTTGCGGCCGACCATCAGGGCCGTGTCGAGCGGATCCCACCAGCCGTCCGCGAAGCCGATCGCCACGATCGTGCCGAGCGGGTTCAGGGCGCCGATCGACTCGCTTGAAGACGTCGCCGCCGACCGCGTCGAGCACGACGTCCGCCTTGGCGCCGTCGACGAACTCGTCGTAGCCGTACGTCTCGTCGGCGCCCAGGTCGAGCGCCACCTGCCGCTTCTCGTCCGAGCTCGCCGTGGCGACGACCTTGGCGCCGAGGTGCTTCGCGAGCTGCACGCCCGCCGAGCCGACCCCGCCCGCGGCCGCGTGCACCAGCACCGTCGAGCCCGGGCCGACGCCTGTGCGCCGAAGCGGGATCCAGGCGGTCAGGAACGTGGTCAGAAACGACGCGCCCTCCTCGAACGAGGCCGAGTCGGGAAGCGGCACGAGCCACGCCTCGTCGACGGTCGTGAGCTCGGAGTAGCCGGTCGCATCCGGAGGCGGTCATCACGCGGCGGCCGTCCACCTCGCCCGCGACCTCGTGGCCGAGCACGGTCGGCAGCGGCGGCGCCTGCGGATAGCGGCCCTGGCGGACCAGCACGTCCGCGAAGTTGATCCCGGACGCCCGCACGCGCAGCACGACCTCGCCGTCAGCCGGGCTCCGGGTCGGGCACGTCGGCGAGCTCGAGCTGCTCGGGGCCCCCCGGCTCGCGGAGGACGACCGCCTTCACGCCTCGACGCGATCCTGCGCGAACTGGTCCCGCAGCGCGGTCTTCTTGAACTTGCCGACCGACGTCTTCGGGATCTCGTCCACGAACTCGAAGCGGTCGGGCAGCCACCACTTGGCGAACTTCGGCGCGAGGTGCTCGCGCAGCTGCTCGTCCGTCGCGGTCTGGCCCTCCTTGAGCACGACCACCGCGAGCGGCCGCTCGGCCCACTTCTCGTCCGGGATCGCGATCACCGCCGCCTCGGCCACGGCCGGGTGGGCCATGAGCGCGTTCTCGACCTCGACCGAGGAGATCCACTCGCCGCCGGACTTGATCACGTCCTTGGAGCGGTCCTTGATCTGGATGAAGCCGCGCGGGTGCATGGAGACGATGTCGCCGGTCTTGAACCAGCCGTCGTCGGTCCAGCGGTCGGCCTGGGTGTCGTCGTCGAAGTAGCCGGCCGCGACCCACGGGCCGCGCACCTCGAGCTCGCCCATCGACTCGCCGTCCCACGGCACCACCTCGTCGCCCGCGCGCAGCGCGGATCTCGACGAACGGGAGCGGGATGCCGGCCATCGCGACGTAGTCGAACTTGGTGTCCTGGTCGGCCTGCGCGATGTCACCGATGAAGTCGCTCACGGACGCGACCGGCGACGTCTCGGTCATGCCCCAGCCCTGGACGACGTTCAGGTCGTGCCGCTCCTTGTAGGCCGCGATCATGCGCGCGCGGGCACGGCGGAGCCACCGACGAGCATGCCCTTCATGTGCGTGAGGTCCCACTTGCCCGGGTTCGCGTCGAGCAGCTGCAGCAGGCCGAGCCAGATCGTCGGGACGCCGGCCGTCCACGTGACCTTCTCCTGCACGAAGTCCTCGAGCAGGCTCTCCGGGTCGAGGTGCGGGCCCGGGAAGACGAGCTTCGTGCCGATCATGGCCGCGAGGTAGGGGTAGCCCCACGCGTTCGCGTGGAACATCGGGACGACCGGGAGCAGCGTGTCGCCGTGCGCGACCCGCAGGCCGAGCGGCGAGGTGGTGGCGACGCCGAGCGCGTGCAGGACCGTCGAGCGGTGCGAGTAGACGACGCCCTTGCAGCGGCCGGTGGTGCCGCTCGTGAAGCACATCGCGGCGGCGGCCCGCTCGTCGAGCTGCGGGTCCTCCCACTCGTCGGGCTCGGCCGTCGCGAGCAGCTCCTCGTAGCCGTCCTCGACGACGATCACGTGCTCGATCTTGGTCTCGCCCTTGAAGGAGTCGAGCAGCGGCAGCAGGCTCTTGTCGACGATCACGGCCTTGTCGTCCGCGTGGTTCGCGATGTACGCGAGGTCGCTCGGGTGCAGTCGCAGGTTGAGCGTGTGCAGGACGAAGCCGCCGCACGGGATCCCGAAGTACGCCTCGAGGTGCTGGTAGTGGTTCCAGCACAGCGTGGCGACCCGGTCGCCCGGCTCCAGGCCCAGCTTCTTCAGGGCCACGGCGAGCTGCTTGGCCCGCCGCGCCATGTCGCGGTAGGTGTAGCGGTGGAAGCTCTTGTCGGGCAGCCTCGTGACGACCTCCTGATCCCCGAAGAACGTCTCCGCCCGCCGCAGGATCGGGGGCAGCGTCAGCTGGTAGTCGTCCATCATCAGGCCGTGCATTCGTTCCTCCTCGCTCGCGTCTCGTAATCGTCCCGAAATTCGTCCATCGCGTCTAGTCACGTAGCAGCAGCCGTTCGTAGAGGCGGTCGCGCGCGCGGTCGGGCAGCCGCTCGACGCCGGCCCGGAGTCGCGCGTCGCGCCCGACGAGGTAGCGCGTGTCGCGGACGCTCCGCCGTGAGCGCGCTCTCGATCACCTCGGCCACCTTCTCGGCGGGAGCGCCGGCGGCGCCGCGCTTCGCCGCCACTCGTCTGAACGCCGCGATCCGGTCGCCGTAGAGCTCAGCCGCGCGGCCGTCGGTCGACTCAGCAGCTCGTCGGCCTTGCTCGGCCCTCGCGTCCAGATCGGCGTCCGAATCGAGCCGGGCTCGACGATCGTGACGTGGATTCGCCCACGGCCGCAGCTCGATCCGCAGCGAGTCGGCGACCGCCTCGAGCGCGTGCTTCGACGCTGCGTACGGCCCGAGGAACGGGAGCGCGCTCCTGCCGGCGATCGAGCCGACGAAGACGATCCGGCCGCGTCCGCGGCGGAGTGCGGGCACGAAGGCCTGCGTCACGGCGACCTGCCCGACGACGTTGACCTCGAGCTGATGGCGCAGCTCGTCGAGCGGCACGAGCTCGAGCGGCATCGCGATCGCGATGCCCGCGTTGTTGACGAGCGCGTGGAGCTCCTCGACACCCTCGGCCGACCGCCGGCGATCTGGCCCGCGTCCGTGACGTCGAGCTGTACCTCCTCGGTGCCCGTCGGGCGCCTCGCCCGTCCGGCGAACGCCCGCCAGCACGCGCCACCCCGAGCGCGCGAGCCGGGCCGCGCAGGCGGCGCCGATGCCCGGAGGACGCGCCCGTGACGAGCGCGGTGCGGGTCAATCGAGCAGGAAGGCGGCGACCGCGGCCCGCTGCTTGCGCGGGTAGCCGCCGTAGGCCTGGATCCAGAGCGCGCGCTTGTAGTACGTGTGCAGCACGTGCTCCCAGGTGAAGCCGATGCCGCCGTGCACCTGGATCGAGCGCTCGCAGGCGACGACGGCCGCGTCGCTCGCGTACGCCTTCGCCGCCGCGACGGCGATCGGCGCCTGCTCGTCGTTCTCGGCCACGCACCACGCGGCCCAGTAGGCGAGCGAGCGGGCGAGCTCGGTCTCGACGTACGTGTCCGCGAGCTGGTGCGAGACCGCCTGGTAGACGCCGATCTTGCGGCCGAACTGCTCGCGCTCCTTCGCGTACTCGATGCCGAGGTCGAGCGCCTTCTGCGCGATGCCGACCGCCTCGAGCGCGAGCGTGGCGAACCGCTCGTGCTCGGGCCGCTACTCGTCGAAGAGCGACTCGCCGAGGTCCGCGCGGCCCGCCTCCTCGAACAGCACCGCCTGGTCGACGAAGCCGAGCTCGGCGGCGGCGATGTCGTCGCGGCTCCAGCCGCCGTTGCCGAGCGCCTCGCGCGCCTCGCGGCGAAGCAGCTCCTGCTCGTCGGTGAAGGCGAACTGCATCAGCGGCTCCTCGGGAGGCCGAGCACTCGCTCGGCGATGATGTTGCGCAGGATCTCGGAGGTCCCGGCCTCGATCGTGTTGCCGCGGCTGCGCAGCTGCTGGTGGCGCCAGTAGCCGTCGTCCTCGCCGTCCAGGATCTCCATCGCGAGCTTCGTCAGCCGCTGGTTCTGCTCCGACCAGTGCAGCTTCGCGCCCGAGCCCTCCGGGCCCGGGATGCCCGTCTGCATCAGCGCCGTCAGCGAGCGGTAGTTGGTGAACTTCAGCGCCTGCAGCTCGATCCACTCCTGCGCGACCCGGTCGCGGATGATCGGGTCGTCGGCGCCCTTCTCCTTCGTCGAGCGCGACGAGCTTCTGAACCTGCGACCTCGAGCACGCCGCTCAGCGCGAAGCCGAGCGTGCCGCGCTCGTGCAGGAGGGTCGTCATCGCCACCTGCCAGCCGCCGCCGATCTCGCCGAGCAGGTTCTCGCGCGGCACCTCGACGTCGGTGAGGAAGATCTCGTTGAACTCGGACTCGCCCGTGATCTGCCTCAGCGGCCGTACCTCGACGCCCGGCGCCTTCATGTCCACGATCAGGTAGGTGAGCCCGGCGTGGCGCTCGGACTCGGGGTCGCTGCGGCCCACGAGGATGCAGTGGTCGGCGATGTGCGCGAACGACGACCAGACCTTCTGGCCGGTGACGACGAACGTGTCGCCCTGCTCGTCGATCTTGGTGCCGCACGGCGCAGAGATCGGAGCCGGCGCCGGGCTCGGAGAAGCCCTGGCACCAGATCTCCTCTGCCGAGAGGATCTTCGGCAGGTAGTGCCGCTTCTGCTCCTCGCTGCCGTGGGCCATGATCGTCGGGCCGGCCATCCCCAGGCCGATCACGCCCATGTGCTGCGGCGCCTCGGCGCGGGCGAACTCCTCCAGCGCGATCGCCTGGTGGCTGTAGGGGGCGCCCTTGCCGCCGTACTCCTCGGGCCAGGTCAGGCCCGCGTAGCCGGCGTCGTAGATCTTGCGGCTCCACTCGCGGTGGTCGCCCGCGGGGAGGTTGTCGGCGAGCCAGGCACGGACCTCGGTGCGGAAGGCGGCTTCGTCGGGGCTGTCGCGAAGGTCCACGGCGCTTAGCCTATAGCCGTGATCGACGCGGTATCCAGCGACTTCGACGAGTTGGTCGCGGAGGCGGAGCGGCATCCGCCCCGTCTCGTCGACGGCGAGGTCGAGTTCCACCCTGCGTATCACCGCGGCCGGGCGGGTCGTCTGGGCGACGGGGATCGTCGGCGCCGCGGCGCGCGAGCAGGCGTCGCTCTTCTACGAGCTCGCGCAGTCGGGCGAGGGCGGGCACGCGTGTCCGGTGGTCTGCACGGCCGGGCTCGTCCGGGCGCTGCGGACGCAGGCTTCCGACGAGCTGCGCGAGCGCTTCCTGCCGCCGCTGCTCGAAACCGACTACGACCGGGCCCAGCGGGGCGCACAGTTCCTGACCGAGCGGCACGGCGGCTCTGACGTCGGCGCGAATCGCGTCGAGGCCGTTCCCGACGGCGACGCCTGGCGGCTGCACGGCGAGAAGTGGTTCTGCTCGGTCGCGGACGCCGACCAGTTCCTCGTCACGGCGCGGCCGAGGGGCGCGCCCGAGGGCACGCGCGGGATCGGCTGCTTCCTCGTCCCGCGCTCCGGCGGCGGCTTTCGCGATCCGCCGGCTGAAGGACAAGCTCGGCACGCGCGCGCTCGCGACCGGAGAGATCGAGTTCGAGGGCGCGTCTCGGCGTATGCGCTCGGGCCGGTCGAGGACGGCTTCCGCACGGCCGTCGGCGTGCTCAACACCTCGCGCTGGCTGAACGCGCTCGGCTCGGCCGGGCTGATGCAAGCGCGCGCTATCTGCGAGGCTCGCGCCTTCGCGCGGAGCGCGAGGCCTTCGGCGGCCCGATCGACCGCTTCCCGCTCGTGCGCGAGAACCTCGCCGTGATGAAGTGCGGAGGCCGCTGCCGCGCTCGCGTCCACGATGCACCTGACCGAGCTGGTCGCCCGGATCGACGAGGGCACCGCCGGCGAAGAGGACGTCGCCTGGCACCGGATCCTCGTGAACGCGAACAAGTTCGTGACCTCGCTCGCCGCCACGCGGATGTGCAGGCGCGGGATCGAGACGCTCGGCGGCAACGGCACGATCGAGGACTTCTCGCCGCTCCCGCGCCTGTACCGCGACTCGATCGTCTTCGAGAGCTGGGAGGGGACGCACAACGTCCTCTGCGCACAGGCGCTCCGCGACCTGTCGAAGCTCGATGCGGTCGACCTCGTTCTCGCCCGCTCCGAGCGCCCCGGCCGAGCTCGAGCCCGAGGCTGCGCCGGTCGGTCGTAGACGAAGCGTTCGGAGCGCTCCACTTCCGCCGCCAGCTGGACACGCTCGTCCGCGCGCTCCAGGTCGGGTGCCTGCGCGCCGAGGGGAACGACGCCTGCGCCGAGCTGCACGCCTCGCCGTCACGTGACACCCGGCCACGACCCCGAGCCGACCCGGATACGCCGACCTGCTCGAGCGCGTGCTCGGCCTAGCGCCCCGCGGCGGCTTCGCCGCGCAGCGCCATGACGGTGCTCGTCGCCTTGGCGATCAGGCGGTCCTGCTCGTCGACGACGTCGCACTCGGTCATGCCGACGGTCTTGCCGCGCTGCACGACCCAGCCGTGCGCGAGCAGCGTGCCCGTCCAGAACGGGCGCAGGAAGTTGATCTTCAGCTCGAGGGTCGTGAACGACTCGCCCTCGGCGCACGTCGAGAAGAAGGCCATCCCCATGGCGGCGTCTGCGACGTCGCAGAGCACGCCGCCGTGCAGCGTCCCCATCGGGTTCGCGTGCTGCGGGCCGGCCTCGAGCTTCATCGTGCACTTGCCGTCGCCGAAGGTGACGCGATCGATGTCGAGCAGCTCGGCGACGGGGGGTGGGATCTTCACAGGACGACCACGGAACGGATCACTTCGCCCGCCTCCATGTCGGCGAACGCCTGCTCGACGTCGTCCAGTTGCGATCCTCTTCGTGATCATTCCGGCCAGGTCGAGACGGCCCTCCGCGGCCAGACCGGCCAGACGCGGGAAATCCTCGTCGGGGACGTGGTCGCCGCCGTGCGAGACGAGGATCCGCACGCGCCGGTCGAAGAGGTGCTCGAGCCCGACGATCGCCTCCGACCCCGGCTGGGGAAGCCCGATGTAGACCAGCGTGCCCGCGTGGCCGAGCATGCGCAGGCCCTGGGCGACGGTCTCCCGGCGACCGACGACGTCGAAGACGAAATCGAGCCGCTGCCCGGGCCCCGCTTGCGTGGCGCCGAACTTCTCGGCGACGTCGACCTTCCGCTCGTCGAGGTCGATGGCGTGGATCTCGGACGCGCCGGCGATGCGCGCGCCCTGGATCACGGAGAGCCCGACGGCGCCGCAACCGATCACGCCGACGCGGGCGCCCTCCCAGACCTGCGCGGTCTTGAGCACGGAGCCGACTCCGGTCGCGATCGAGCAGCCGATCAGGCACGCCTGCTCGGGCGGCAGCGCCGCGTCGAGACGGACCAGAGCCGATCCGTGCACCACCGTCCGGGTGCCGAGTGTTCCCGCCTGCAGCGCGCCTGTCAGAGGAGTGCCGTCGGCGAGCCGCATGCGTTGCCCCGGTCCGGGCGGAGTCCGGCAGAGGTGGCGTGCTCCGCGCAGGCACCAGGGGCAGGCTCCGCACGGCGACCGCCAGCCGACGATCACTCGATCGCCGACCCCGACGTGCTCGACTCCCTCACCGACTGCCTCGACCACACCGGCACCCTCGTGGCCGAGCAGGATCGGCGGCTGCTGCTTCCAGCCGCCGGTGCGGATGATGTGGAGGTCGGTGTGGCAGACGCCGCTCGCCTCGATCCGGACCAGGGCTTCGCCCGACCCGGGCGGATCCAGCTCGAGCTCGGCCACCGTGAGGCGGCCGTCCGCGGTCAGGACGGCGCCGCGATCCACGTCGTGTCGAGCTCGTCCACGCTGCGGGCGCCGAGCAGCGCCAGGGTCAGGTCGGTGTCGGCGCTCAAGTGGCGGATCACTGCCTCCACGCCCTCCTGGCCACCCACGGCGAGACCGTACGCGTAGGGGCGGCCGAGCAGGACGGCGTCCGCTCCGAGCGCCAGCGCCTTGAGCACGTCCGCGCCGCGGCGGATGCCGCCGTCCATCAGCACGGTGGCCTCGGAGCCGACCGCGGCCCGCACCGCCAAGAGCGCGTCGAGCGCGGCGACCGAGCCGTCGACCTGGCGCCCGCCGTGGTTCGAGACGACGATGCCGTCGGCTCCGTGCTCGAAGGCGAGCACGGCATCCTCGGCAGCGAGCACGCCCTTCACGAGGAGCGGCAGCTCGGTCTGGCTGCGGAGCCAGTCGAGGTCGTCCCAGGTGAGGTCGAGGTTGGGGAAGGTCGCGAGCATGGCGGCGGCCGCTGCGAGCATGTCTTCCTCGGGCGGGCGCTCCAGCCGGCTGCGGAAGACGGGGTCGGAGAAGAATTGCGCGCAGCCCTCGCCCGTCAGGAACGGAAGGTAGGCCTTGCGCAGGTCGCGCTCGCGCCAGCCGAGCATCGGCGTGTCGAGGGTGACGACGATCGCCGCGAAGCCCGGATTCCTCCGCTCGCGCGACCAGGCTGGCCGCGACCTCGCGGTCGTTGACCCAGTAGAGCTGGAACCAGCGCGCGCGCGTCGCCCATTGCCTCGGCGACCTCCTCGATCGAGTGCGAGGCGGCGCTCGAGAGGATCAGCGGTACGCCCGTCGCGGCGGACGCGCGCGCGACAGCGAGCTCCCCGTCCTCGTGCGCGATCGAGAGCACGCCGACCGGCGCGAGCAGGAAGGGCGCGGGCGAGGACGTGCCGACGACGTCCACGGACAGGTCGCGCTCGCGATTGCCGCGAAGCATCCGGGGGACCAGACGGTGCCGCTCGAAAGCCTCGCGGTTGGCGGCCATGGTCGACTCGGAGCCGGCTCCACCCGCGATGTAGTCGAATGGCCCCGGCTCGAGCGCTTCGGCCGCCCGGGCTTCCCACTCCTCGGGCGCGATCGGCCACGGCGACTCGCCCGCCACGTAGATCGAGGTCTGGATCTGCCCGCCTTCGAAGCCCATGTCGTCGTACGATCTTTCCGCATGCCGTCGCTCGAGGGGAAGGTGGCGATCGTGACCGGCGCCGGGCGCGGCATCGGGCGTGACCACGCGCTCGCTCTGGCGCGGGCGGGCGCGCGGGTCGTCGTCAACGACCTGGGGGGCTCGCTCGCAGGAGAGGGCCAGGACGCAAGCCCGGCCCAGGAGGTCGTCAACGAGATCGTGGCCGACGGCGGCGAGGCGGTGGCGAGCTACGCGGACGTGTCCGACTTCGGCGCGGCCGAGGAGCTCGTGCAGCGGGCGATCGACCGCTACGGCGGGCTCGACATCCTCGTGAACAACGCGGGGATCCTCCGCGACCGCATGCTCGTGAACATGACGGAGGAGGAGTGGGACGCCGTGATCGCGGTGCACCTGAAGGGCCACTTCGCTCCGCTCAGGCACGCCGGGGCGCATTGGCGCGAGCGCTCGAAGGCGGGCGAGGAGGTGCGCGGCCGCGTGATCAACACCTCGAGCCCTTCGGGGGTCTTCGGCAACGTCGGCCAGGCCAACTACGGGACCGCCAAAGCCGGGATCGCCGGGCTGACGCTGATCGCCGCCCAGGAGCTCGGCCGCTACGGCGTCACGGTCAACTGCCTGGCGCCGAACGCGCGGACGCGGATGACCGAGGAGACCTTCGGCGAGCTGGCCAGGCCCGAGGACGGCTTCGACCCGCTCGACCCCGCCAACATGTCGCCTCTCGTGGTCGCGCTGCTCGGCCGACGAGGCGCAGGAGATCACCGGCCAGTGCTTCTTCGTCTGGGGCGGCGTCGTCAACGTGCTGCGGCCCTGGGAGGCCGGCGAAGCCTTCGTCGCGGAGGGCCGCTGGGATGCCGACGAGCTGCTCGGCGCGCTGCGCGAGCGCTTCCCGGACGGCGCGGCACCCGATCGGAATGCTCGCTGCGATGGAGCAGGCGGGCGGACGCTCGATGCGGCTTGCCTGAGGGCTCGCCAGCAATCTGGCGCTCGGGGCCGCCGAGGCGGCGTTGGAGCAGCACGGCGACCACGACGCGCTCTGGTTCGAGGGCGCAGTGGCACCGGTCCTCCGAGCTGCTGGGCCGGGCGGCGAGGCTCGCAGGCGGACTGCGCGAGCTGGGCGTCGAGCCGGGCGACCGCGTCGTCGTGCTGATGGCGAACTGCCCCGAGGTCGGCATCGCCTACAACGCGATCTGGCGCGTCGGGGCCGTCGTGACACCGGCGATCTTCCTGCTGCCGCCGGCCGAGCTCGCGCACATCGTCTCGGACGCGGGCGCGCGGCTCGTCCTCGCGAGCCCGGAGCTGGCGGACACCGCCCGCGAGGCCTCGGGCGACGTCGAGGTCGTCACCACCGACCGCTTCGCCGAGCTCGAGCAGGCCGAGCCCTCGTCGATCGTCCCGCCGGCGGGCGCCGACCTCGCCGCGCTGATGTACACGGGCGGCACGACCGGCCGGGCGAAGGGCGTGATGCTCTCGCACGAGAACCTCTGGTTCGCCGGCAAGGCCGGCCACGACGCGGGCTACGTCCCGGGGATCGTCCGCTCGCTGACCGCGCTGCCGCTCTCGCACGCGTTCGGGCTGCTCGTGACCGTCGTCGGCTTCCACGTCGCGCGAGCCGCATTCGAGCGTGCTGATGCGCTGGTTCCACGCCCGACACGTGGCTCGAGCTGGCGGCCGAGCATCGCGCGCAGATCGCCGCGGTCGTGCCCGTCGATGCTCAAGCTGCTCCTCGCGGAGCCGCTCGAGGACTACGACCTCTCCGAGCTCCGGCACGTGGTCTCCGGAGCGGCGCCGCTCGCGCCCGAGACCGCCGAGGAGCTGCTCAGGCGCGTCCCGAGCGCCGAGGTGCGCGAGGGCTACGGGCTGACCGAGTCCTCCGCGCTCGTCTCCTCGCTCGCCGCCCGACCGTGTCCGGCTGGGCGCGGTCGGCACGCCGGTCCCGGGTATCGAGGTGGAGATCCACGAGCCCGACGACGACGGCGTGGGGGAGATCCTCGTCCGCTCGCCGTCGGTGATGCTCGGCTACTGGCAGGCGCCCGAGCTGACCGCCGAGGTGCTGCGGAACGGCTGGCTGCACACCGGCGACCTCGGCCGCTGCGACGCCGACGGCTACCTCTACGTCGTCGACCGCAAGAAGGACCTGATCATCCGCGGCGGCTTCAACGTCTTTCCGCGCGACGTCGAGGAGGCGCTGCTCGAGCACCCTGCGGTCGTGGCGGCCGGCGTGGTCGGCCGCCCGGACGAGGTGCACGGCGAGGAGGTCGTCGCCTTCGTGGAGCTCGGCTCCGACGACGTCGGCCCGGACGACCTGGTCGCCTTCTGCAAGGAGCGGATCGGCGGCTACAAGTACCCGCGTGAGGTGCACGTGGTCGGCTCGCTGCCGCTGACGCCGGTCGGCAAGCTCGACCGCAAGTCGCTGCGCGCGAAGGTCACGGTGAGCGCGTGACCACCGAGCTCACCCTGGCGGAGCTCGAAGGCGCCGCCGACCTGGAGCTCGAGCCGAGCGAGTGGGTCACGATCGAGCAGCGCGCGATCGAGCTCTTCGCGGAGGCGACCGGAGACCACCAGTGGATCCACGTCGACGCCGAGGCCGCCGCGAAGGGGCCGTTCGGCACGACCGTCGCGCACGGCTACCTCTCGCTCTCGCTCCTGCCCGGCCTCGCTCGGCTCGATGCTGGCCGTGACCGACGCGCGGATGGGGATCAACTACGGGATCGAGAAGATCCGCTTCACGGCGCCGGTGCCCTCCGGCTCGCGAGTCCGGCTCAAGGGCGTGGTCCGTTCGGCCGAGCGGCGTGGCGAGGGCGTCCTGTACCGCGTGGCGGTCGAGGTCGAGATCGAGGGTGCGGAGAAGCCGGCGCTCGTCGGCGAGGTCGTCTACCTCGTCTTCTAGCTTCCCGTAACCGCCCACAGGATTCGCACGTTTAGATCCAGTCGAGCACAGAAAGGCTCGACATGACGCCGGTACTCCCTCCTCCCGGCGCAAACCGCCCAGTTGAGACCCCTCGCCCGAGCACTTTCGGCTGCTCTGATCGCGGCTGCGACCGTGATCGGACTCGGCGCGGCCGCATCGCGGCAGGCCGAGGCCGCGGTCCCGACCGCCGGGCTGGTCGCGCACTGGTCGTTCGACGAGGGAAGCGGCACGACCGCCGCGGACCGCTCGGGGAGCGGTCACACCGGCACGCTGAACTACGGCGCCGCCTGGACGAGCGGCGCGCAGTGCCGTCTCGGAGCCTGCCTCTCGCTCGACGGCTCCGACGACTACGTCCGCGTCTCCGACGCGGCGAGCCTGAAGCTGACCGGCGACGTCACCATCTCGGCGTGGATCAAGCCGACCGCCGTGGGGACGGAGCGGACCGTGGTGAGCAAGCGCTACGAGTACGAGCTCGGCGCGATCGGCGCCGCCGCGCCGCATCCGCTCAAGTGGACGCACAAGGCAGCGGGCGGAGCGGTCGTCACCGGCGCCCTGACCACCTCGACGGACGCCGACCGCTGGCACCACGTCGTCCTCGTCCGCGACGGGACCGCACGGGAGGTGCGCGGCTACGAGGACGGAACGCTCAACGCCACAGGCGCCTACACCGCCGCTCCCGACGCCAGCACCTACAACGTCAACATCGGCCGCAACCCTGGTGGCGGACAGCACTTCAAGGGTCTCGTGGACGAGGTGCGCATCTACAGCCGGGCGCTCTCGCCGGCCGAGATCTCCGAGCTCTACGACGAGGCGGGGGCGCCGCTGCCGCCGGACACGCAGGCGCCGAGCGCGCCCGCCAACCTCAACGCGTCGGCGATCTCGTCCTCGCAGGTCGATCTCTCGTGGACGGCCGCGACGGACGACCGTGGGGTCGCGGGCTACCGCATCTACCGGGACGGCGCACAGGTCGGGACCGCGGCGACGCCGTCCTTCCGTGACGGCGGCCTCGCCGCGTCCACGACCTACTCGTACCGCGTCGCCGCCTACGACGGCGCGGTCAACGTTTCGCCGCAATCGACGCCGGTCACGGCCACCACGCCGGCCACGACGCAGCAGCCCACCCAGCGCGAGGACGTGACGCTCACAACCGGGATCGTGAACCCGACTGCGATCGGGCTCGCTCCGGACGGGCGGATCTTCGTGGCCGAGCAGGGCGGCAAGCTCCGCGTCGTCAAGGACGGTGTCCTCCTGCCGACGCCGTTCTTGCAGGTCGCGGTGACCGCGACGAACGAGCGCGGGCTGCTCGGGATCGCGTTCGACCCGAACTACGCCCAGAACCGGTGGGTCTACGTCTACTACACCTCCGCGAGCCCGGTCGTGAACCGCGTCAGCCGCTTCACGGCCAGCGCGTCCAACCCGGACGTAGCCGAGCCGGGCAGCGAGGTCTTCGTCTTCGACGGGATCCCGTCCAAGACCGGCTGGCACAACGGCGGCGCGATCCACTTCGGCGGCGACGGCCGGCTGTACGTCGCCGTCGGCGAGGGCCACAGCGGCACGAACGCGCAGTCGCTCGACACGGTCTCCGGGAAGCTGCTGCGGATCGACAAGGACGGAGGCATCCCGACCGACAACCCGTTCTACACCACGGCCGTGGGCAAGAACCGCGCGATCTGGGCACTCGGCCTGCGCAACCCGTTCACGTTCGACATCCAGCCGACGGGCCGCATCTTCATCAACGACGTGGGCGACAACGCGTTCGAGGAGATCAACGAGGCCTGGATCGGGCCGAACGACGGGACGAACGCCGGCTTCAACTTCGGGTGGCCGGCGACCGAGGGCCCGCACAGCGACCCGCGCTTCAAGCAGCCGTTCCACTCCTACCCGCAGACCAGCGACTGCGCGATCACCGGCGGCGCGTTCTACGACCCGCCGACGGTCAACTTCCCGGCCGAGTACGTCGGCGATTACTTCTTCGCCGACTACTGCAACGGCTGGATCAAGAGCATCGACCTGACGACGAAGGTGGTCACGACGTTCGTCGAGACCGACCGCTCGCGCGACCCCGTCGACGTCAAGGTCGCTGCGGACGGGAGCCTCTACTACGTCGGTCGCGGAACGACGGGTGGGCTCCACCGCGTGCGCTACGTCGGCGGGAGCCAGGCCCCCAGCATCGTCAGCCACCCACAGAGCGCGACCTCGCCGATCGGCGGCAGCGTGACCTTCAACGTCAGCGCGAGCGGCTCACCTCCGCTCGGCTACCAGTGGCAGAGGAACGGCGCCAACGTCGCCGGCGCCACCGGCCCGAGCTACACGGCCTCGAACGTGGCCGCCTCCGACGACGGGGCACGCTTCCGCGCGGTCGTGACGAACGGCCACGGCACGGCGACGAGCAACCAGGCGACCCTGACCGTCACGAGCAACACGCCGCCGACCGCCGCCATCGGCCAGCCCGCGGCGGGCGCGCTCTACTCGGGCGGCGACACGATCGTCTACGCGGGCTCGGGCACGGACTCCGAGGACGGCAACCTCCCCGGCAGCGCCTTCACGTGGAAGGTCGACTTCCACCACGAGGACCACACCCATCCGTTCATCCCCGACACGACCGGAAGCGCCAACGGCTCCTTCCTCGTGCCGACGAGCGGCGAGCCCTCGCCTGACGTCTGGTACCGCGTCCACCTGACCGTGCGCGACTCGGGCGGGCTCAGCCACACCACCTACCGCGACGTGATGCCGCGTAAGGCGACGGTGACGCTGGCCACCGCGCCCGGCGGCCGGCAGCTGACCCTCGACGGCCAGCCGGTGACCGCGCCGTACACCTTCACGGGCGTGACGGGGATCGTGCGCTCGCTGTCGGCGACCTCGCCGCAGGGGAGCTGGGTCTTCGACTCCTGGTCGGACGGCGGCGCTCAGACCCACAGCATCGACACTCCGGCGAGTCCGACCACGTACACGGCGACCTTCCGCGACACGGCGCCTCCTCCGCCGCCCCCGCCGCCTCCGCCGCCGACGGGAGCGCCGCTCGCGTCCTGGTCCTTCGACGAGGGCAGCGGCTCGACCGCAGCCGACGGCTCGGGCCACGGCTTCGGCGGCGCGCTCACGTACGGCCCCGCCTGGGCGAGCGTCGTCAACTGCAAGCGCGGCGCCTGCATCTCGCTGGACGGCGTCGACGACTACGTCAAGGTGCTCGACACGGCCGCGTTGAAGCTGACCGGCGACGTGACGATCTCAGCCTGGATCAAGCCGACGAGCCTCGGCGCGAAGCACTCGATCGTGAGCAAGCGCTACGAGTTCGAGCTCGGCCCCACCGAGACCGGCTCGCCGTACGCCCTCGGCTGGTCGCACAAGACCTCCTCCGGGGCGGTCGAGAGCGGGCGGCTCGGCGGCTCGACCGAGCTGAACACCTGGCAGCACGTCGTGCTCGTCCGCAGCGCCGCCACCAAGCAGATTCGCGGCTACAAGAACGGTGCGCCCGGGCTCTCGAGCACGCTACGCGATCGGTCCGGGCGCGAATACGTACAACCTGAACCTCGGCCGCAATCCCGCCGGGTCACAGCACTTCAAGGGCCTGCTGGACGAGGTGCGGATCTACGACCGCGCGCTGAGCGACACCGAGATCGCGTCACTCTACGAGTCCTAGTCAGCCGGGGAGCTGCGTTTCGAGCCCAGCGCTCAGGCGCGGGTATGTGCGGCAGCGGCGGCGACCGCGATGACCGGGGGGACGGCTGCGCGGGAGAGGGGGTCGCCTGCCGTGGCGCCGGGCTCGAAACTGCGTGTGGTGCTCATGGCTGCATGCTGCCGTCGGCCGGAGCCGTGCGGAATGCGGCTGGCCGGTGTTTGTGAGGTGCGGACAACCGCACCCTTGTCGGACGTGCTCAGGCGGCGCTGGGCCGCGATCCGCGCTCGACCTGGTCGAGGATCACCTCGAGCAGGTGGCCGGAGTGCAGCACGTGATCCCGCGAAACCGACCGCGCGCCGTCCACGCTGCCGGCCGCGATCGCGCCGCGGATCGCCGAGTGCTCGCGCTGGTTCTTCACGTACAGGTCGTCGAGCTCCGCTCCCACCGCCCAGGTGGTCTGGCCGAAGAACGTTCGGCGCGCGCTCTTCGCCAGCCGCACGACGTACGGCGCGTTCGCCCGCGCATAGATGACGTCGTGGAAGGCGTGGTTCGCGTGCACCCACTCGCCGACGATCCGGCTCTGCGTCTTCCCCCGCTCGCGTGCGATCGCGCGGAGCTCGGCGGTGAGCTCGGCGAAGCGGCGCTCGGCGGCCTCGAGCTCGGCCAGGCTGTCCTCGTCGAAGCGCGGCACCGCGAGGGACGTCGCCAGCGACTCCAGCTCGGCCCGGACGAGGAACGCCTCGCGGAGCTCCTCCCGCGACAGCGTGCGGACGCGCACCCCGCGGTTGGGCACGAACTGCACGAGCCCGAGCGCCGCCAGCCGGCGGAGCGCCTCTCGAATCGGCGTCCGCGAGACCTCATATCGCTCGGAGAGCGACTCCTGGCGCAGGATCGAGCCGGGTGCGATCTCGCCGGAGACGATCGCCTCCTCGAGGGCGTACGCGATCTCGTCGGCCTTCGTGGACTCCATCCGGAGTCGACGCTCAGTCGTCGCCGAAGAAGACGAGCAGGAAGTAGAGAAGCTGCGAGAGCGCCGCGAGCGCGCCGGCCACGTAGGTCAAGGCTGCGGCGGACAGGACTCGCTGGACGCCGATCTGCTCGCCGCCGCCCCCGACGATCCCGAGCTCGCGCAGCTGCCCGGAGGCCCGCCGCGAGGCGTTGAACTCGACGGGCAGCGTCACGATGTGGAACGCGACCGCGACCCCGTAGAGGACGAGCGCCAGCGCCACGAGGTTCAGCATCTGCAGCAGGGCTCCGATCAGGAGCAGCCACATCCAGGCGCTCGAGGCGAAGGCAACTGCCGGGAACATCGCCGAGCGCAGCTTCAGCGGGAAGTAGCCGCGGGCGTCCTGCAGCGCATGGCCCGTCTCGTGCGCGGCGACCGCCGCCGCGGCCACGGTGTTCGGCCCGTAAACCGGCTCGGACAGGAACAGCGCCTTCTTGCGCGGGTCGTAGTGATCGGAGAGGGCCCCGCCCTTCGCGACCTCGACCGGAACGTCGGTGAGGCCGTTGCGGTCGAGGATCGTGCGCGCGACCTGCGCGCCGCTCATCCCGGCGGAGATGGGCACCTCCGAGTACTTGGCGAACGTCCTCTTGAGCCAGCTCTGCACGGCGAAGCCGATCACGAGCGGCGGGATGAGGAACGCCAGATACAGCACGAACCCGTCCATCGTCCGAATTCTAGCCCTAGGCTCCCCGCATGACGAGTCGACTCCCACCGGTCCCGGTCGGTCTCGACCGGGCGGCCGGCTGGGCCTGGCGCCTGCTGATCTGCGTCGCCGCGCTGGCGGTCGGCGTGCTGGCGCTCTGGTACCTGCGCGTGATCGTGCTGCCCATGCTCGTGGCGATCACGATCGCGCCGGCGCTCGCGCCGCTCTCCGAGCGCCTGCGGCGGGCCGGGCTGAAGCGTGCGGCACCCGGGACGGCCCTCGTGATCGGACTGGTCGTGGTCGCAGCCTTGATCGCGATCGTGACCGCGTCGGTCGCGGAGGAGTACGACGAGCTCGTCGCCTCGCTCGGGACCGGCCTCGACGACCTCACCGAGCGGCTCGAGGGGGACCCGTTCAACCTCAGCTTCGAAGGCGACCTGAACAGCTCGGTGCGATCCGCCCTGAGCGGGGCCTCGTCCTACCTCGTCTCGGGTGCCCGCTCGGGGGTCGCGGTCCTCACCGGCCTGGTGCTGGTCATCGCGATCCTGTACTTCCTGCTCAGGGACGGGCCCGAGCTGTGGCAGCGGGTCGTCGATCGCTTCCCGCAGGGCTCTCGCGCCCGCGTCGACCACGCCGGCCGCCATGCGTGGCGCGTCCTCGGCGGATTCTTTCGCGGCACCGCGCTGATCGCGGCCATCGACGCGACGCTGATCGGAATCGGCCTCTGGATCCTGGGAGTGCCGCTCGTGTTCGCACTCGCGGTGATCATCTTCCTGGGCTCGTTCATCCCCTTCGTGGGCGCGACGCTCGCCGGCTTTATCGCCGTGCTGGTAGCACTGGCCGACGGCGGTCCCTTCATCGCGTTGATCGCGCTCGGGATCGTGCTGGGTGTGCAGTTCCTGGAGGGGAACTTCCTGCAGCCGATCATCCAGAGCCGCACGGTGGATCTCCACCCCGCGGTGATCCTGCTGGCCGTGGCGGCAGGCGGCTCGCTCTTCGGGATCCTCGGCGCCTACCTCGCCGTGCCGGTGACCGCGGTGGCGTTCGCGGTCACCGCCGCGCTACGCGGGGAAGAGGGCGCCGCGGAGGGGGCGCTTCCACCTCCGGACGACCTCGACCCCGTGCCCGAGGCGCCGATCCCCTAGCCCTTGCCCGAGTTCGAGCCGGAGCGGTCGCCGTCGTCATCGCCGCCGCTGCTGCCGCTACGGTCGCCATCGTCGTCGTCGCCCCCGGACCCGCGGTTGCGGCCGCGATCATCGTCGTCGTCTCGGTCCTGGGCGGCGCCGGCGCCGGTGCAGCGCGGGTCGTTCGCGTGCTCGGGCTCGTCGCACGGCCCGCTGACGTCCTCGCCGGTCTCGGTCGTGCCGGTGGTCTCCGTGGTGCCCGTGCGCTCGGTCGTGCCCGTGCGCTCGGTCGTGCCGGTGGTCTCGGTCGTGCCGGTGCTCTCCGTGGTGCCGGTCGTGCCGGTCGAATCGCTCGTCGTGAGCGTCGAGCCGGTGGGCTGCAGGTCGTCGCTCGCGGTCAGCGAGCTGGCGGCCGCCACCCCGACGCCGACGAGTAGCGCCGCGATTACCCCTGCCAGCAACTTGCTCATGTCGTCTCCTTTGGCTTGGTGATGGAGACACCGTGCCGCGAGGCGTCCCAGGCGCGGGCAACGCCGAGTTAGGAGCGGGCCAAGGGTTGCCCAATCTTGCGAAGATGCGGCATGCCCAGCGGTGTGGAGACGGCTCTCTTCGCGCGCCTGATCGACCATGCGCCCCTGTTTCCGCCTGCCCGGTTGCCGCTGCCCGAGGCGCTGGAGGATCACCGAGCGGCCCTCGACAGCGAGGACGGCTGGATCGTCCGCCGCTTCGTCTGCCCGGCCTCGACCCTCGCCGAGCCTGAACGGCGAGGCGCTGGCGCTGTCCGTCGTGCTCGACGCCCCGGCCGACCTCGACGATCCACGGGTCGAGGCGGTCGAGGTCCCGCCCGACGGCGGCACCACCGGGCTTCGCGGGCGAGATCTACGTCGAGGCCCGGACCGCCGACCTGCCGCGCGTCGTCCCGCCGCTGGCGAAAGCAGACAGGCGCGCGAAGGTCCGGTGCGGGCCGATGCCTCCGAGCATCGACGAGCTGGCGGCCGTCGTGCGCGCCTGCAGGGCGAGCGGCGTCCCGTTCAAGGCGACCGCCGGCCTGCACCACTCCGTCCGCCACGGCGAGGACCACGGCTTCCTCAACCTGCTCGCCGCGGCGATCTTCGCCGACGACGAGGCGGCCCTCGCCGAGGACGATCCCGACGCATTCGGGGTGAACGGCGAAGCCTTTCGCTGGCGCGACCGCGTGGCCTCCATCGCGGACGTCGAACGGGGCCGGGAGCTCTTCGTCGCCTTCGGCAGCTGCAGCTTCTCGGAGCCCGTCGACGATCTCCGCGCGCTCGGATTCCTGACCACGTGACGGGGTACGGCGTCTTTACGCCGCCGGGGGAGGAGCCCCGGGTCGGCTTCAGGCGCGGCAGCTCGCTGCTGGACCTGTCCGGCCTGGGCGAGGAGTTCCGCGCCCCGAGCCTCAACCGGTTCATGGCGGCCGGGCCCCTCGCCTGGCAGCGGGCCTTCGACCGGATCCAGGCCGGGGAGGCCGACTCCGCGCCGGTCGAGCTCGACGAGGTCGCCCTGCACCTGCCGTTCGAGGTCGCCGACTACGTCGACTTCTACTCCTCGCTCGAGCACGCCACCAACCTCGGACGCATGTTCCGGCCGGACTCGGAGCCGCTGCTGCCCAACTGGCGCCACCTGCCAGTCGGTTACCACGGTCGCGCCGGCACGGTCGTCGTCAGCGGGACACCGATCCGGCGGCCGCGCGGCCAGTCGAAGCCGCCCGATGCGGACGCGCCCGTGTTCGGCCCCTCCGAAACGGCTGGACATGGAGCTCGAGCTCGGATTCGTGGTCGGCGTCCCGAGCCGGCTCGGCGAGCCCGTCCACGCCGAGCGGTTCGACGAGCACGTCTTCGGCGTCGTCCTCGTCAACGACTGGAGCGCGCGCGACCTCCAGGCCTGGGAGTACGTGCCGCTCGGCCCGTTCCTCGGCAAGTCGTTCGCGACCTCGATCTCGGCCTGGGTGACGCCGCTCGCGGCACTGGAGCACGCCCGCGTTCCCCGAGAGCCGCAGGATCCGGAGCCGCTGCCGTACCTTCGCGTCGCGGGCGACTGGGCTCTCGACCTGGAGCTCGAGGTCGAGCTGAACGGCGCTGTCGTCTCGCGCACGGGCTCGCGGAGCCTCTACTGGTCGATGCCCCAGCAGCTCGCGCACGCAACCGTCAACGGCGCGAGCATCCGCACCGGAGACCTGATGGCGACGGGGACGATCTCGGGGCCGGAGCGCGGCTCGGAGGGAAGCCTGATCGAGCTGACCAAGAACGGCGCCGAGCCGCTCGAGCTCCCCGGTGGGACCGAGCGCGCGTTTCTCGAGGACGGCGACGAGGTGGTGCTGCGCGGTCGCGCGGGCGAGGTCGAGCTCGGCGAGGTGTGCGGGAAGATCGAGCCGGCGGCGTGATCAGCTCCGAGCGCCTGGAGCTGATCCTGCTCTCGCCGCAGGCGATGGAGGCGCTGGTCGAGGGCCGCCGGGCCGAGGTGGAACGCGAGCTCGACGCGGGCATCCCCGCGGACTGGCCCGACGAGCACGATGCCCGCTTCCTGCGTTACAGGATGAGGCAGCTCGAGCGCGCGCCCGGCACCGAGCCCTGGCTCGTCCGCGCGGTGATCCTGCGCGGCCCCTCGCGGGCGATGATCGGCCACGCCGGCTTCCACGGTCAGCCCGGAGTCAACGGCAAGAAGGATCCCGAGGCGGTCGAGCTCGGCTACACGATCTTCACGCCGCACCGCGGCCGCGGCTACGCGACGGAGGCGGCCCAGGCGCTGATGGACTGGGCGCACGAGGAGAAGGAGATCGCCCGCTTCGTCGCCTCGGTGGCGCCGGACAACGCGCCGTCGCTCGCGATCGTGAGGAAGCTCGGCTTCGTCCAGACCGGCGAGCAGTGGGACGACGAGGACGGGCTCGAGCTCGTCTTCGAGCGGTCAGTCGAGTAGCTCGTACGCGGGCAGGGTGAGGAACTCGACGAAGGCGTCGTCGAGCGCGATCCGCTCGAACAGCTCCGCCGCCGGTTCCATGCCCTCGCGCACGGCGGCGACCTCCTCGCGCACCCGGTCAGCGGTGAAGCGGCCGTGCCGAACCCATTGCCAGACCTGCGAGCGGGAGATCTCGGCGGTCGCCGCGTCCTCCATCAGGTTGTCGATCGCGGCCGCGCCGACCCCGTTCAGCCAGGAGTGGAGGTAGCGGACCCCGACCGAGACGTTGGTGCGCAGGCCCTCGTCGGTCACCTCGCCGCCCGGGATCGCGAAGTCGAGCAGCTCCGCGGCGGCGACCGAGACGTCGTCGCGCTGCCGCTCGACCTGATTCGGCCGCTCGCCGAGGACGCCGTCGAAGATCTCGCGCGCGACCGGCACGAGGTCGGGGTGGGCGACCCAGGTGCCGTCGAAGCCGTTCTCGGACTCGCGCTCCTTGTCCTCGCGCACCTTCGTGAGCGCCGTCTCGTTCACCTCCGGGTCGCGGCGCGAGGGGATGAAGGCGGCCATTCCGCCGATCGCATGGGCGCCGCGGCGGTGGGTGGTCTTCACGAGCAGGTCGGTGTAGGCCCGCATGAACGGCACCCCCATCGTCACCTGCGCGCGGTCCGGGAGCACGAAGTCGCTCTCCCGGAACTTCTTGATCACGCTGAAGATGTAGTCCCAACGGCCCGCGTTCAGCCCGGCCGAGTGCTCGCGCAGCTCGTAGAGGATCTCGTCCATCTCGAAGGCGGCGAGGATCGTCTCGATCAGGACGGTGGCCTTGATCGAGCCGCGCGGGATCCCGAGCTCGTCCTGGGCGAGCAGGAAGGCGTCGTTCCACAGGCGCGCCTCGAGATGGCTCTCGAGCTTGGCGAGGTAGAAGTACGGGCCCGTCCCGCGGTCGAGCTGCTCCCGCGCGTTGTGGAAGACCGCGAGGCCGAAGTCGAACAGCGAGGCGGAGACCGGTTCGCCGTCGACGAGCACGTGGCGCTCCGGGAGGTGCCAGCCCCGGGGACGGACGACGAGCGTGGCGATCTCGTCGTTCAGGCGGTAGCTCTTCTCGCCCTGGTCGAGCTCGATCGTCCCGCGGACGGCGTCGCGCAGGTTCCGCTGGCCGTCGACGACGTTCTCCCACGTCGGCGAGTTCGCGTCCTCGAAGTCGGCCATGAAGACGCTCGCGCCCGAGTTGAGCGCGTTGATCATCATCTTGCGGTCGACCGGGCCGGTGATCTCGACGCGGCGGTCCTGCAGGTCCGGCGGGGGCGGTGCCACGCTCCAGTCGGCATCGCGAACGTCCTGCGTCTCGGCCAGGAAGTCGGGGCGCGCGCCCGCGTCGAGCTCGCGCTGGCGCTCGGCTCGTCGCTCGAGCAGCTCGCGGCGGCGCGGGCCCAGCTCGCGCTGGAGCAGCTCGACGAAGGCGAGCGCTTCGGGGGTGAGGATCTCCGCGTCGGTCGGGGCGACGACCTCTGCCGTCACCCCTTGTCGGCGGTCTCGAACTGCTCCTCTTCCGTGGAGCCCTTGAGCGCCAGGGTCGAGCTCTCGCCTCCGGAGACCGCCTCCATCACCGCGTCGAAGTATCCCGCGCCGGACTCGCGCTGGTGGCGGGTGGCGGTGTAGCCGCTCTGCTCGAGCCCGAACTCGCGCTCCTGGAGCCTCACGTAGGCGGGCATGCCCTCGGCCACGTAGCCCTGCGCCAGCTCGAACATCGCCTCGTTCAGCGAGTGGAAGCCGGCGAGCGTGATGAACTGGTAGCGGTAGCCCAGCTCCGCGAGCTCGTCCTGGAAGCGCTCGATCTGGGCGTCGCTCAGGTGCTTGCGCCAGTTGAAGCTCGGCGAGCAGTTGTAGGCGAGGAGCTTGCCCGGGTGCTCGGCGTGGATGGCCTCGGCGAAGCGGCGCGCCTCGTCCATGTCCGGCGTCGAGGTCTCGAACCAGAGCACGTCGGCGTAGGGGGCGTAGGCGAGCGAGCGGGCGATCGGCGCCTCGATGCCCGGCTTGACGCGGTAGAAGCCCTCGGGCGTCCGCTCTCCGGTGAGGAACTCACGGTCGCGCTCGTCCACGTCGCTGGTGATCAGCGTCGCGCTGAGCGCGTCGGTGCGGGCGACCAGCACGGTCGGAATGCCGCAGACGTCCGCGGCCAGCCGCGCGGCGACGAGCGTGCGGACGAACTGGCTCGTGGGGACGAGCACCTTGCCGCCGAGATGGCCGCACTTCTTCTCCGAGGCGAGCTGGTCCTCGAAGTGGACGCCGGCGGCGCCCGCCTCGATGTAGGCCTTCATCAGCTCGAATGCGCTCAGGGCGCCGCCGAAGCCGGCCTCGGCGTCGGCGACGATCGGCGCGAGCCAGTAGGTGCCGTTCTTGCCCTCGGTGTAGTCGATCTGGTCGGCCCGGAGCAGGGCGTTGTTCAGCCGCTTGACGAGGGCCGGGCCGCTGTTGGCCGGGTAGAGGCTCTGGTCGGGGTACGTCTGGCCGGCGAGGTTTCCGTCGGCCGCGACCTGCCAGCCCGAGAGGTAGATCGCCTTCAGGCCGGCGCGCACCATCTGCACGGCCTGGCCGCCGGTCAGCGCTCCGAGCGCGCCGACGTAGTCCTCGTCGCGCAGGAGCTGCCAGAGGCGCTCGGCGCCGAGGCGGGCGATGGTGTGCTCGACCTGGTAGCGGCCGCGCAGGCGCTCCACGTCGTCGTTGGAGTAGGGGCGCTCTACACCGCTCCAGCGGTCGCCGTTCAGATTCATGTCGTCTCCTCAGTCGGTGTCGTGGTCGCGCTCGCAGAAGTCCGGACACGTGCATTCGGCGGTCTCCGCCGTCGTCGGCGCGCCGGGCTTGACCAGGCGCTCCTCCGTGTCCGAGAACGAGTTGCGATCCCGCAGATTGGATACATCCATAGGCATTTCTGGATCCTAGATGGAGATTCTAAACCCGTCAAGCGCCAAATCTCGCAATCTCGGATCCAAAACGATCCTGTTCGGATCCCTAGGACGCGTCTCGGTGGGCGCCGTCCGGGGTCTGACCCCGAACACGTCCCGAGGAGCCAGGGACGCTGAGTCAAGTGCGTGACAAGTGAGTCGCCGAACGGTCGCGAAGATTCCACGAGCCGCTTTGCTCAGCGCTCGGCCGTGGCTTGCGGGGACGCGGCTGGGGTCAGACCCCGGCCACGGCCCCTCGGTACGCTCCCGCCCGTGCGGAGGAGCACCATCTGGCGGCACCTTCCCGCGGCCGCGCTCGCGCTGATCTTTCTCGCTCCGCTCGTCTACATGGTCAGCGGGTCGCTGCGGAAGGCGGGCCTGGCGCCGCCGCGCACGCCCGAGCTCGATCCCGTCGCCGCTCGCCTGGGGCAACTACGAGCGGGCGTTCGAGCTCGTCGACCTGCCCCGCTACGCGCTCAACTCGCTGCTCGTCTGCGCGATCGCCGTGCCGCTGACCGTCCTGTTCGCCTCGTGGACGGGCTTCGCGATGGCCCGCCTGCCTCGGCGCTGGGCGACGGCGCTGGTGGCGATGTCGCTGATCGCGCTGATGGTGCCGGCCACCGCGCTGCTCGTGCCGCGCTTCGTCCTGTTCCGCTCGCTGGGGCTGATCGACACCTACGTCCCGCTGATCGCGCCGGTGCTGATCGGCACCTCGCCCTTCTACGTCCTGCTCTTCTACTGGGCGTTCCGCTCCTTGCCGGCCGAGCTCTTCGAGGCCTCTCGTCTCGCGGGCCTGACGCCGTTCCAGACCTGGCGCCGCGTCGCGATGCCGCTCGTCCGGCCGGTGACGATCGCGGTCGGCGTGCTCGCGTTCGTGTTCACCTGGAGCAACTTCCTCGACCCGCTGATCTACCTGTTCGACCAGGACAAGTTCACGCTCCCGCTCGGCCTGCGCGTGCTCGCCGAGGTCGATCGCCAGAACTTCCCGCTCTTCCTGGCCGGCGCCGTCACCGCCACGGCCCCGGTCGTGCTCGCGTTCCTCTACGTCCAGCGCTACTTCCTGCAGGAATACCGCGCCGCAGGCTGGCTCGGCCGTTAGAGGCGGATCAGGACGAGGGTCAGCTTCGACGCGCCGTCGCAGTTCGGAATCTCGTTCACGCGCCAGCCGCCGCGGAGATCCTTGCCGGTGAACAGCGACTCGACCTCGCCCGGCTCGGCGTCGCTTTCGCCCCGCGGCGTAGCCGGCGTCCTCGACCTCGTCGCCGAAGAAGTCCGCGGCGTCGTCGAGGCTTCCCGGAACCGCTCCCTCGATCACGCTCTGGCCCTCGAACGGCGTGCGGCTCTTGGTCAGCTTGGTGCCGGGCGGGAGCGGGAAGTCGGCCGGGAGCACAGGGGGCCGCTCGATCTCCTTCGTTGCCCCGGCGCACGGGGGCAATGGCCCGGCTGGGCGCTGGGATTCGCCTCCGCCGCCGCACCCGCTGAGGAGGGCAAGGCAGAGGATCAGATATGTAGGGTTGCGCGGCGCGAACCTCATGGAGAGCTTCATTCTGATCACGCGCAGGTTGCTGGCGATCGGTCGTACTCGCCGCGATGCTCGTGGCCTGCGGCGGAGACGACGGCGGCTCGGCGGGCGGTGACGACCTCGCCGGAGAGGTCAACTTCCTCGTCTTCGGCGAGCCCGAGGAGCTGCAAGGCGTATCGCGCCGTCGTCGACGGCTTCAAGCTGATCGAGCCGGACGTGACGGTGAAGCTGATCGAGGCGAGCGACCGGGAGGACCTGCTCGCGCGGCTGTCCACGTCCTTCGCGGGCGGCACTCCGCCCGACCTGTTCCTGCTCAACTACCGCTTCTACGGCCAGTTCGCGGCGCGGGACGTGCTGGAGCCGATCGAGAGCCGGCTGGACGACTCCGACGCGTTCGAGCAGGAGGACTTCTATCCGCAGGCGCTGGAGGCGTTCCGCTTCGACGGCAAGCTCGTCTGCCTGCCCCAGAACATCTCGAGCCTCGTCGTCTACTACAACCGGGACCTGTTCAAGCAGGCCAAGGTTCCCGAGCCGGCCGAGGGCTGGACGTGGGACGACATGGTGAGCAAGGCGATCAAGCTGACCCGCGACACGAACGGCGACGGAGACATCGACCAGCACGGCCTCGGCGTGGAGCCGTCGATCATCCGGATCGCGCCCTTCGTCTGGTCGAACGGCGGCGAGCTCGTCGACGACGAGGAGGCGCCGACCCGGTTCGCGCTCGACACGCCCGAGGCGACCGAGGCGATGCAGAAGTTCTTCGATCTCCGCCGGGAGCACCTCGTGATCCCCTCGGAGCAGGAGGTGGAGGCCGAGGACGACGAGACGCGCTTCCAGAACGGCCGGGAGGCGATGGTGCTCTCCTCGCGGCGTGCCACGCCGACCTTCCGGACGATCACGGCGTTCGACTGGGACGTGGCGCCGCTGCCCAGGCACGAGCGAGCCGGCGGGAATCCTCCACAGCGACGCCTACTGCATGACCAAGGCCTCGGAGAACAAGGACGCGGCGTGGGCATTCATGGAGTTCGCGCTCGGCGAGGAGGGGCAGCGCATCACCGCGCGGAGCGGCCGCACGGTGCCCTCGCTGAAGGCGGTCGCGCAGTCGAACGCGTTCCTCGACCCGTCGCTGAAGCCTGCGAACTCGCGAGGTCTTCCTGGACACGATCCCCGTGATCCGGCGCGTGCCGACGATCTCGACCTGGCCGGAGATCGAGGACGCCTCCGAGCCGATCATCGAGCAGGGGCTGTACCGAGGCGTGCCGGCCGACGAGGTCGCGCAGCAGCTCGTCGAGCGGACGACCCCGATCTTCGCGCGCGCCGAGCGCTAGTGGCCGGCATCGTCCTCGCCGGCGTCCGCAAGGACTACGGCGAGATCACCGCGCTGCGCGATCTCGACCTCGAGGCCGCAGACGGCGAGCTGCTCGTCCTGCTCGGGCCGTCCGGCTCGGGCAAGAGCACGGTGCTGCGCGTCGTCGCCGGCCTCGAGGAGGCGACCGCGGGGACCGTGTCGATCGGCGGCCGCGACGTCACCCGCGTCGCCCCGGCGGCCCGGAACGTGTCGATGGTCTTCCAGAACTACGCGCTCTTCCCGCACCTCGACGTCGCCGCGAACATCGGCTTCGGGCTCGCCGCGCGCGGGATGCGGAAGGCGGAGCTCGCCGAGCGGGTCGCCGAGGCGGCCCGTCTCGCCGGCTGCGAGGCGTTCCTCGACCGCAAGCCGTTCCGGCTCTCGGGCGGCGAGCGCCAGCGGGTCGCCCTCGCGCGCGCGCTCGCGCGTCGACCCGACGTCTTCCTGCTCGACGAGCCGCTCTCCAACCTCGACGCCCAGCTGCGAGCGTCGACCCGCGCGGAGCTGAAGGCGCTCCACCAGCGCGTCGGCGGCACGATGCTCTACGTCACGCACGACCAGGTCGAGGCGCTGACGCTCGGCGACCGGATCGCGGTGCTGCGCGCGGGCGAGCTGCAGCAGGTCGCCGGCCCCGACGAGCTCTACCGGCGTCCGGCGAACCGCTTCGTCGCCGCCTTCGTCGGCAGCCCGGCGATGAACTTCCTGCCTCCGCGGAGGCGGGCCGTTCCCGGTCGGCCGGGACGATGCGGAGGTCGGCGTGCGGCCCGAGCACGTTCGCGTCGGCGAGGGCGAGCTGCGGGCGCGGGTCGAGGTCGTCGAGCCCGCCGGCAACGAGACCTACGTGCACCTCTCCGTCGACGGCCACCGTCTGGTCGCCCGCGCCGGCGCGGACGTCAGGCCCGCCGTGGGCAGCGACGTCCCGGTGTCGCTCGCCGGCGAGCTGCACTTCTTCGACGCCGAGACCGGCGAGCGGGTCGACATGAGCGAGCGGCGCGGGCTGGCGCTCCTGCTGGCGCCGTACCTGCTCGGCCTGACCGCGCTCGTGCTCGTCCCGGCGGCGATCACGTTCTGGCTCGCGCTCTACGAGTACGACCTGATCCGCTCGCCGGAATGGATCGGGCTCGACAACTTCCGCGAGCTCGCCGAGGACGACGTCTTCCGCATCTCGCTGCGGAACTCGCTGATGTTCATCGCTCTTCGCCGTGCCGCTGCGGCTGCTGGGCGCGCTCGTGTTCGCGCTCCTCCTGCACGAGCGCTTCCGCGGCTCCGGCGGCTACAGGACGGCCGCGTACCTGCCGACCGTCGTGCCCGACGTCGCCTACGCGCTGCTCTGGCTCTGGATCCTGAACCCGCTCTACGGGCCGCTGAACCTGCTGCTCGGCGCGATCGGCGCTCCGCAGGGGCGCTGGCTGACCGACCCGCTCCACGCGCAGTGGGCGGTGATCTTGATGAGCCTGTTCACGATCGGCGAGGGGTTCCTGGTCGCACTCGCCATCAGCGCCAGAGCCTCCCGCGCGAGCTGTACGAGCTCGCGTCGCGTCGAGTCGGCGCGGCCGCTGTACGTCTTCGCCCGGGTGACGCTGCCGCTGATGGCTGCCGACCCTGCTGCTCCTGCTCTTCCGCGACACGATCTTCAGCTTCCAGGCCAACTTCGTGCCGGCGCTGCGTGATCTTCGACGGCGGGCCGCCGCCCTACGCGACGACGTACCTGCCGCTGTTCGTCTACACGAACGCGTTCGAGTACCTGCGCTACGGCTACGCGGCCGCGGCGACGCTGGTGATGTTCGGCCTGACAGCGGCGATCGTCTTCGCGCAGTACCTCGTCCTCCGCCGCTGGCGGTACGCCTTCGCTTCTAGCTAGGGCGCGTAGGGCCGACGAAACCGAACTCCACCAGGCGCCTGGCGGTCTCGAGCCCGTCGGCGCCGGCCACCTCGCGCACGGTCCGCTTCCCGTCCAGCCGCGTGAGCAGGTCGACGGTGCCCGGATCGACGTCCACCCGCAGGCCCAGGCCAGGGTCGAGCGCGAGCCGGGAGCGCGTCCGGGCGGGCCGGAGCTCGACCAGCAGGTCGGGAACCGGTGCGAGCGTCGCGTCCAGCAGAGCCGAGTCGTCGGTGGAGCGGAGGTAGTCCTGGGCCTCGAACAGCCGGACCAGCTGGTGCGCGGAGGGATCGATGCCGCCCATCGGCGCGTCGAAGGCTCGCAGCCAGTTCTCGCCCTCGCGGCGGCGCAGCGCAACGAGCCCGCCGGCGATCGACTCCAGCCCGAGCGACTCGATGTGCGCGACCCAGCGGTCGAGCGCGGCGCCGAACGCGGCGGGATTGCCCTTGAGCGGGAAGTTCGCGGCCGCCGCGTAGTCGAGCGGCTGCCACGTCGAGCGGCCGACGAAGACCGCGTCGCACCCGTTGCCCTCGACCCAGCGCTGCAGGGGGGCCTGCCAGTGCTCGTCCGGGCGGACGATCCAGTTCAGCTGCACGATCGCGTACCCGCCCTCGCGCAGGAAGCGGGGCACCGTCCGGATCATCCCTTCGACGAACGAGTCGCCGGGGAGCCCGCTGTCGCGGAAGAGGAAGTCGGCGCCCGGCCCGATCACGAAAGGCGGGTTCGAGACGACGAGGTCGAACGTCTCCCCTTCGACCGGCTCGAAGACGCTGCCCTCGCGGAGGTCCAGGTTGTCGATGCCGTTCAAGACGGCGTTGAACTCCGCGTAGGCCAACGCGCGCGCGTTCACGTCGGTTGCGACCACCGTGCCCACGTGCTGCGACAGCAGCAAGGCCTGCAGGCCTGCACCGGTGCCCACGTCGAGCGCGCGGTCGACCCGGAGGCGCGGCGTCGCGGCCGCCAGGCCGACCGAGGAGGAGGACATCGGCGACGTGTGGTCGGCGCGGGCGGACTCGAGCCTCGCGTGGTCGCTCGCCACGAGCACCCTGTTCAGCGTGTCGATCTCGATCAACGCCTCGACGTCCGCGTCGAAGACGCGCACCACGTTCATCGCTTCGAGCCGGCCCAGGTCGAGCGGCTCGAACGCGGCCGCGGCCTCGTCCCGGGACACGGGCAGGCCCAGGACGAGCAGCTTGACGAGCGTGGGGAGCGTGCCGCCGCCCGCCAACCTGCGGAGATGGACCTCGAGGTCGCTCGCCTGCCGCTTGGCGTACGTCCCGCCGAACAGCTTCCGGAAGCCCTCGGCCGAGTAGTTCGCGCCTCTCAGCACGTCGCCGAGAGCCTGGACGTCCTCGCGATCGGCCGTGCTCGGCGGAGGGGCGGCTTGGTCTCCGGCGGCGGACAGGGCCGGCCGAAGATAGCACCACTTCCAATCTGCGAAGCCGAGTCGTATGCTCCCCCCTGAGCCGCGCGATGAAGAACTTCGAGCATCAGGACCGCAGTCGCGACGAACCGGGTCACCGGCCCAAGGAGTCGGCGGAGCCAGAAGCCGCCTCGGTGGAGCGGCTGGCCTCCTCCGTCGGCAACCAGGCCTTCGGCGTCCTCGCCCGTGACGGTGCGGGGATCACCCCCGACGGCAATGCGCATCCGGACGTGACGGCCGCGCTCGCGCGCAGCCGCGGCGGCGGCGTGCCGCTCGACAAGGGCCTGCGCGACGAGTTCTCGGGCAAGCTCGGCGACACCTTCGACGACGTCCGGATCCACGCGGACGGCGAAGCGGACACGCTCGCACGCTCGGTCGCGGCCCGCGCCTTCACGACCGGCACCGACGTCTACTTCGCGGGCGGCGAGTACAACCCGCTCTCGGCGGGCGGCAAGGAGCTGATCGCCCACGAGCTCGCGCACGTCGTCCAGCAGCGAGGGGCGCCGACGTCCGGGCCGATGAGAGTGTCGCAGCCGGGAGAGCCGCTCGAGCGCGAGGCCGAGCAGGCTGCCCGTGGCAGCGGCTAGGCCAAGCTCCACGCCGGTCCGGAGCCTGTTCGAAGAGCTCGAGGGATACGTTCGCGAGGCGGTCGAGCGCGTCGCCGCCAGCGACCCGAGCCCGCTCGATCCGTTTCGCGGCCTCTACGTCTCCGACGAGCAGGCGCTCCGGCTCGCGCGCGAGCGCGACGCCGACGAGCTGGACGCCCGTCTCGCCGACGCAGCCCTGAAGCTCGGCCTGAGCACGCTCGAGCAATCCGTCCTGGCGGTCTGCGCCGCACCCGAGCTCAGCCCGCGCTACGGCCGGCTGTACGCGTATCTCCACGACGACGTGACCCGCAAGCTCGCGAGCCCGCGCCTCGTCGCCCGGCTGCTGGCGCGCGAGGGCGCTACCGAAGCCGACGTGCTCGCCTGCTTCGGCGGCGACGGCCCGCTTCGCTCTCGCGGTGCGCTCAAGCTGCTCGACGCGGGCGGGCCGATGCCGCTCGCCGAGCGCCAGGTCAAGACCGCCGACCGGCTCGCCGCCTTCCTGCTCGGCGCGGCGCTCGACGAGCCGCCGCGCGACGGGCGCCTGCGCCTCGTCCCGGCGCCTTCCTACGACCCGGGTCGCCGCGGCGACGGTCGAGGAGCTGCGCGGTGCGCTCGCCGTCGACAGCGCGCTGCCGATCGTGGTCGCCGGTCCCGACGCCGCCTCCTCCTCGCCGTCGCCCTCGACCGGCCGCTCGCGGTCCTCGACGTGGCCCAGACGGCCGACGCCGACGCGGCGCTCGACGCCGAGCTGGCCGCCGCGCTGGCGGGCGCGGCCAGCTCTGCTTCGACGGGCTCGAGCGGCTCGACCCGGGCGAGCGCGCCCGCGTCGCAGCTCGCGCTCGCGGCCCGCACGGCGCGGTCGCTCTTCTGCGCCGACACGCGCGAGACCGCCGTCGCGCTCGGCGACGTGACCTCGCTCGTGGTCGAGGCGCCGATGCCGACCCTCGCCGAGCGGCGCGAGGTCTGGGCGCGCCCTGACCGAGGCAGAGGAGGTCGACGAGGTCGCCGCCAAGTTCCGGCTCTCGGTCGGCCAGATCGCCGAGGGCGCCGAGGCCGCCCGGCTGGCCGCGGCCGCCCGCGGGGAGGCGAAGCTGAGCCCGGCCGACCTCGACCTCGGCGCACGCCAGGCTTCGAGCACGCGAATCGGCGAGCTCGCGACCCGGCTGGAGCCCGCCTTCGACTGGGACGACCTCGTGCTGCCGGAGCGCCAGCGCGAGGTGCTGGGCTCGATCTCGAGCTACCTGCGCCACCGCGACCTCGTGCTCTCGGAGTGGGGCTACGACCGCGCCGTGGCTCGCGACCAGGGCATGAAGGTGCTGTTCGCGGGCGAGTCCGGCACCGGCAAGACGATGGCCGGGCAGGTGCTGGCGCACGACCTCGGCCTCGAGCTCTTCCGCATCGACCTGGCGACGATCGTCTCCAAGTACATCGGGGAGACCGAGAAGAACCTCGACCGGATCTTCGACGCCGCGGACGGCTCGAACGCGATCCTCTTCTTCGACGAGGCCGACGCCCTCTTCGGCAAGCGCTCCGAGGTCCGCGACTCGCACGACCGCTACGCGAACATCGAGGTCGCCTACCTGCTGCAGAAGATGGAGTCGTACGCGGGCGCGGTCATCCTCGCCACGAACTTCCGCCAGAACCTCGACGAGGCGTTCCTGCGGCGGCTCGACTTCGTGATCGACTTCCCCTTCCCGGAGCCCGAGGACCGCGAACGGATCTGGCGGCTGCTGCTGCCCGAGCAGGCCCCGCTCGCCGAGGACATCGACGTCGCGTTCCTGGCCACCCAGTTCAAGCTCTCGGGCGGCGAGCATCCGCAACGTCTCGCTCGCCGCGGCCTTCCTGGCGGCCGAGGAGGGCGGCTCGATCTCGATGCGCCACCTGATCCGCGGGGTCGCGCTGGAGTACGGCAAGCTCGGCCGGCTGACGCTCGAGTCCGACTTCGAGCGCTTCCACGAGCTGATCCGCCCCGGGGGCGCCTGAAATGACGACGCGCTCCTGCACGAAGGTGCAACCGGAGCTGCTCTTTCGGACGCCCGAGCGCGCCACACCGGCCGCCCGGGGATGACACCGGCCCCGGAACCTGGTGATCTAGGTCTGATGGCGACGACGATCTCACCGCCCCTCAACACGATGCTCGCCGACCTGGACGAGAGCCTGCGCGGGCTGTTGAAGCGCGATCTCGCCCGCCACGGCTTCGACGGGGTCGAGATCGTGTTCGACGCCCCGACCAAGGAGTGGGCAGCCTCGCTGTCGTCGCCGACGGTGAACCTGTTCCTCTACGACATCCGCGAGTCCACCGACAACCGCCTGCACGAATGGCGGCAGCAGAAGTCGAACGGCAACGCGGTCGACGTCCGCCCACCGCTCCGCGTCGACGCGTCCTACGCGGTCACGGCCTGGACGCGCGCGGTCGAGGACGAGCACCGCCTGCTCTCGCAGGTGCTGGGGATCCTGTACGCCTACACGGAGCTGCCCGGCGACGTGCTGGCCGGCGCGCTGACCAACGGAACCCAGCCTTACCCGCTCGAGACGCGCGTCGTGCAGGAGCGGAGCGACGACAAGGCCGACTTCTGGACGTCGATCGGCGGCCAGTACAAGGCCTCGCTCGACTACGTCGTCCTGGTCTCCTGCGACGCGGGCACAGTGATCGAGCGCGGGCCCGAGGTGCGGACGCAGCGCCTGCTCCTGGGCGACTCGGCTCGTCCGCGGGCCTACATGGAGGAGTACCACCGCGTCGGCGGGACGGTCACGGACGCCGACGGCGAGCCGGTGGCCAACGCCTGGGTCGCGCTGCCCGACCTCGGCGTCTGGGCGGCGAGCTCGCCGCAGGGCCGCTTCCGCTTCGACCGGGTCGAGCCCGGCACGTACCGCTGCATCGCTCGAACGGTCGAAGGCGGCGAGGCGTCCGGCGAGGTCGAGGTGCCCGGCCGTGGCGTCGATCTGGTCGTCAAGGCGGCCAAGGCCGCCGCCAAGCGCAAGAGCTGACCTCGCGACCACTCGGGCAAACCGAGTTGCCCCAATCGTTGCCCTTCGCTCTCTAGAGCGCCGTCGGCCGAGAGCGGAGAGTAGGCCGTGTGTCTGCCGACGCCAGGCGTCCCCGCGTCCTGCTCGCGAATCTCGAGCCGATTGCCATGCTCGGGATGACGGAGCTGCTCGAGGACGGCGGGATCGAGGTCGTCTCCGGCGGCGGCAGTCGTGGCTTGATCGTGGCGGAGGCGAGACGCCTGTCGCCCGACGCCGTCGTCCTCGGGCGTGCGGACGGCGGGGCGGGCGAGCTGAGCTCGCAGATCCGGGCAGCCGCCCCGGGCGCCAAGGTCATCGTCTGGGAGCGAGACGAGACCGCCATCGAGGTCTACGAGCCGGGCAGCACGACATCGCGGCGAGTCGACACGGACGTCCGCGCTGCCCTGCTCAGCGAGCTCGGCGCCGTGCAACCAATCGCAGAAGGGAAGTGACATGCCGACCTACATGACGCCAGGCGTCTACGTCGAGGAGGTTCCATCTCAGTCCAAGCCGATCGAGGGAGTCGGGACGTCGACGGCGGCGTTCGTCGGGCTCGCCCCAGGCGGCCCCATCAACCAGCCGATGCGCATCTCGAACTGGACGCAGTTCGCCAAGATCTACGGCGACCCGTCCAACCCGGACAACGGTCCCTTCATGGAGGGCGCGTACCTCGCGCATGCCATGTACGGGTTCTTCGCCAACGGCGGCTCGCTCTGCTGGGTCGTCCGCGTGGGCAAGGAAACCGGAGCACCGCGCCCCCAGGTCGCGCTTCCCGCCGCGGCCGATTCGGGCGTCGAGACGCTGCGCGCGCTCGCCAAGGCCGGCGCCGACGGCGACGTCACGATCGAGGTCACCGAGGAGCCGAATGCGGGCGACAAGGCCGACGCCACCTACAAGGTCGTCGTCAGCTCGGGCTCGGACAAGGAGGAGTACGACGGACTGACCCTCAAGAAGGGCAAGAACAACATCGCCACCAAGGTCAACGCCGCCTCGAAGCTGGTCACGATCCAGGAGGTCGCCTCGGTCCCGGACGAGCTCAAGATCCCGGCGACCGGCAAGTACTCGCTGTCCGTACCGTCGATTCCGGCGGGCGACATCGAGGCGAGCGACTTCGAGGGCGACGTCGCGCGGCGCCAGGGCATGGGCAGCCTGGCCGCGATCGACGAGGTGACGATGGTCGTCATGCCCGACCTGATGACGCTCTCCAACGGTGCCGGCAGCGACGTCAAGATCCGCGACCTGCAGGGGAAGATGATCGCTCACGCCGAGAACATGGGCGAGCGGATGGTCATCCTCGACGCGCCGCCGAACATGCTCCCGCAGGACATCCTCGAGTGGCGGAACAACGACGCCGGCTACGACTCGAAGTTCGCGACCCTCTACTGGCCGTGGATCGAGGTGATGGATCCGCTCTCGAACACGCCGATGATGATCCCGCCGTCGGGCCACGTCGCCGGGATCTGGGCGCGGACGGACTCGACGCGCGGCGTGCACAAGGCGCCCGCGAACGAGGTCGTGCTCGGTGCGAACGGGCTGGCCTTCCAGATCACGCACGCCGAGCAGGGCGGGCTGAACCAGGCCGGCATCAACTGCATCCGCTCGTTCCCGGGACGCGGGATCCGCGTCTGGGGTGCGCGGACGATGTCGAGCGACCCCGAGTGGCGCTACCTGAACGTCCGGCGCCTCTTCAACTACATCTCGGAATCGATCATGAACGGCACCCAGTGGGCGGTCTTCGAGCCGAACGACCAGCGCCTCTGGACGAAGCTGCGGATCGCGGCGTCGAACTTCCTCACGCGCACGTGGCGTGACGGAGCGCTCTTCGGCGCGACTCCCGGCCAGGCGTTCTACGTCAAGTGCGACGAGGAGACCAACCCGCCGGACATGGTCGAGGCGGGGCAGGTCACGGTCGAGATCGGGGTCTCCCCGGTCAAGCCGGCCGAGTTCGTCGTCTTCCGGATCAGCCAGTTCACCGGCGGCGGCACCTCGGAAACGTCCGAGGGCTAGCCGATCAACACGAATCGAAGGGAGTAGCTAGATGCCTGAGCCAAAGGGGACCGGGATTTGGGGCTTCGAGCTCGATCTCGGCGGCAACGAGTCCGACGGGTTCTTCAAGGAGGTCCAGGGCCTCAAGTCGACGCTCAACACCGCGACCGACCACTACGAGGACGAGAACGGGAAGCCGGTCGAGTTCTCGATCCCGCAGGCCGGCAGCACGTCCTGGGAGCCGCTCACGCTCGTCCGTCTGATCGACGCGGGCGAGAAGATCGAGACGTGGTTCAAGGACACCGAGGAGAAGGGCCACGAAGAGACCAAGAAGGACCTGATCATCACGCTCAAGGACAACGCCGGGAACCCGGTCAAGACGCTCAACGTCGTCGGCGCGTACCCGATGTCGATCGACCTGGGCGGCGTGAGCTCGGCCGGCACGGGCGTGGCCTGGGAGACGATCACCCTGCAGCACGAGGGGATCCATCCGGCGTAGGTCGAGGAGCCCATTGACCGATGCGAACCGAGGTCGAGTTCACCCTGCCGCGTGGCTACGTGGGCGCGGACGGCACGCTGTTCCGGGAGGGGACGATGCGTCTCGCGACCGCGCGGGACGAGATCGAGCCGCTTCGGGATCCGGAGGTGCGCCAGAACGAGGCCTACCTCACGATCCTGCTGCTCTCGCGCGTGGTCACGAAGCTCGGCGACGTCACGGACGTCACGCCGGAGGTGATCGAGAACCTCTACGCAGCGGATTTCGATCACCTTCAGCGCCTGTACGAGCGGTTGAACATGGACGGCGAGGCGGTCGGGTCGGTCACGTGCCCGTCGTGCTCGAACACGTTCGAGGTCGACCTGAGCGAGATCGAGGACGGGCGCCTGGGGGAATGACGAGGCCGTCTCCGCGTGAGCTACTCGCGGAGGCGGCCGAACTCGCCTACCACTACCACTGGCCCCTCGACACCATCCTCGACCTCGAGCATCGGGACCGTCGCGCCTTCCTCGAGGAGGCCGACGTTCTCAGCGGGCGCCAGGAGGAGGAACCACCGCAGTGACCCAGAGCGACAAACGCACGAGCGTCGGCGCCCGGCTTCTGGCCGGGTTGGGCTCACGCGTGCTCGCGAAGCACCGGGTGCCCGGACACGCGCCGGGGCTCGCCGCTGCGATCGTCGCGCGTCACGGCCGGGTCGAGCCCGTCGAGGCGGCAACCCGGCTCTCACGGCCGCGCGTGCGGCCCGCGGGTGTGCTGGCGAGCGCGGGGGTGCAGCGGTCGCACTCGGCGCCCGCTCCGCGTGCGGCTTCCGCGGCCGCTCCGGCCCCCGATCCCGTTGCGGACATCTTCCGTCCGCAGGGAATCCCGGACGACCTCTTTCGCTGGTTCGCCGGGGACGAGTCGGCGCTGCACGGATCGCGCCCGTTGGCTCCGAAGCCGTCCGGTCCGCCGGCGGCCGCTCCACCGCCTGAGCCGGTCGACGACGGCCGGCCGCCCTGGCTGAAGGACAAGCCGCCGGCACGCAAGCGGCCGACCGGGCCGCAGCTGATCCCGCGCGGCCAGGTGCAGGAGGGGCCGGCCGAGAAGGGTGGAGGCCAGTTCCGGGTCTCGCGGACGCCGTCGCGGGCTGCCGCTTCTTCCTCCGCCACCGGCCGCGAAGGAGCAGCCACCCGTCGCGCCGGCCCCGGCCGTGGAAGAGCCGGCTCGTCCCGCGGAGAAAGCGCCGCCCCGGGCGGCTCCCGAACCGCCTGCGCCGGCCGCGACGACGAAGGCCGCGAAGCCCAAAGCACCGCAACCCGCTGCGAAGAAGGCGTCGGCGCCGCCCCGGGTCGTCCTTGCCCGTACGCCTGCCCGTCGGGCACCGGCCGCACAGCGCCCACGGATGCAGCGCGCCCCAGCGCCTGCGCCGCCACCGAGGCAGCAGGCGCCTGCGCCGCCGCCTCCGCCGCCCCCGAGCCGCGCGAAGGGCTTCGTGGGTCGGCTCCTCGGCCGGAAGGTGGCGGAAGCCGAGCCTGCCGCCGCGCCGAGCGAGGCTCCGCCCGGCCGAGTGCCGGTGCCCCCGGCACCCGAGGCGTCCGCACCCGAGGCGCCGAGGCGCGCTGTGGCGCGCACACCTGCTGCACCCGTCGAGCCCCGGCGCGTCGAGCCGACCCGAACAGAGCCGACGCGAACGAGCGCGAAGCCGACCGGACGAGCGACGCCCGCCGCTCCGGTGCCGGCGGCCGCACCGCGCGCCCAGCAGACATCCACCACCCGTCCGCCCGGTCTGCTCCGCCGAACGCTCGGCCGCAAGGCCGAGCCGGCAGCTGCGCGGGCGCCTGAGCCGCCGGCCCCTCCCCCGAGCGGGCGCCCGTTGCCACGCCCTCGAGCCCGGCGCGGCGCCCGCAGCCCGCGCCCGCCGCGGTGCAACCACGGACGGAGGCGCCGGCGGCCGTCCGCCCCCAGCGTGTGGGCCAGGTGCGGCGGCTGCTGAGGCGAGAGCGGGCGGCGGCCCCCGCAGAGCAGCAAACAGCGCCGGGCCGTTCGGTCTCGACCCCGCCGCCCCCAAGGTCGGCACCGCGACCGGCGCCGGCACCGACCCCCGCACCGGCTCGGGCTCCGGCACCGGCTCCGGCTCCGGCTCCGGCACCGTCCGCGCCCGGCCGCCCGCCGGCCTCGAGCCCGGCGCCGCCGCCGTCCGCGGCTCGCGCACCGAGCCCGCGCGCGCAGGCGCCCGCTCCGGCGACGGCTCCTAGCCCTCGGGCCGGATCGACTGCCGCCCCGACGCGCTCGCCGCTCCGCCCGCTCCTGCGGGCCGCGCGGCAAGCGGTGCTCCCTCGGCGTGCTTCGCGCCCGGCGCCAACACCGTCGCCGACACCGAGCCCGTCGCCCGCGCCGAGCGCGCGCTCGGCCCGCCCGTCGCCGCTCACATCGGCACCGGCCGTTCCGCGTCCGGCCGCCGAAACGGCCGCGGGCGCGATCGGCGCCGAGCCCGTCGCCGCTCCGTCTGCGCCGCCCGCACCGCTCGCGGTGAGCCGGGCGGCCCCCCGCGAAGCGCCCGCGCCGCGCGCGAGCTCTGGTCCGCGGCCCCGTTCAGCAGCCCCGGCCGCCCCTCAGGCCGCTCCCTCTCCCCGGGTTCGCCTCGCGCGGGCTCCGGTAGCACCCGCCGCCAGGCGGCGTCTCGCACGGGTGGCAACGCCGACCCCGGTCGCGCGGCAGACGAGCGCGCAGACACTCCAGGCCGCCACGATTGCGCCGCCGGTGGACGTCGGCAACGGCAGGACGAGCTTCACGTTCGCGCCGTCGTTGGTCTCGCCGAGCCCCGCCGCGCCGGCCGGGCAGCCTGTGTCCGCTCCCGCCGAGGCGCCCTCCGCGAGCCCCAGCTTCGGCTCGGCGCTCGCGCCCAAGCCCCTCGGCGGCGGCTCCGCGACGATCGCTCGCGCCACCAGCACGCCCGGCGGCGGCTCCGACGACGGCTACGAGGCGTTCCTCGAGCGCCTCAAGCGAGATCTGCTGCGCGAGCGCGAGCAGTACGGCGACCTGCTCGGAGACCTGTCGTGGTGAGGAGGGTCTGAGCAGGCGTGTCGACCATGGCGTTCAACAACACGAGCTACTACAGCGTCGAGATCGAGAGCACGCAGGTGGGCAAGTTCAGCGAGTGCTCGGGCCTGTCGGTGCAGTACGAGACGTACAGCTACAACGAGGGCGGCCAGCTCGATTTCGTGCACGAGTTCCGCGGCCATCGGACCTATCCGCACCTCGTGCTCAAGAAGGGGATCACGAACGAGAACAAGTTCCTCGAGTGGCTGCTCGGCAGCGAGAAGCGCGAAAACCGCGGGACGGTGACCGTGAAACTGCTCGACTCGCAGTCCCGGACCGTCAGGACCTGGGCTTTCGCGCGGGGCGTGCCGATTCGCTGGGAGGGGCCGACGCTGGTCTCCGGATCCTCGGCCGTCGCCAACGAGGTCGTCGAGATCGCTCATGAAGGCCTGGTGCTCTGATGTCCTTCGAGAAGGCCACCATCGAGATCGACGGCGAGGGCGCGCCGATCCGGTGCTGGTTCAACCCCAGCGAGTACGAGGTCTCCAAGGCGAACATCTGGAAGGTCGAGCCGGTGGTGGGGGCGTCCCTGCCCGAGCCGCAGTTCACGGGCGGGATGCCGCGTGAGCTCAAGCTCGAGCTCCTGTTCGACTCGACGGACAGCGACACGCTCGACGTGCGCGAGGTGACGAACAAGCTGCTGAAGGCGATGGAGGTGGGGGAGGGCGGCAGCGGCGGCAGCCGGCCCCCGAACATCACATTCGGCTGGGGCCAGTCCGTCCCCTTCAAGGCGGTCGGGCGCTCGCTGACGATCCGCTACACGATGTTCAAGCAGGACGGAACGCCCACACGGGCGCTCGCCTTGCTGACCCTGATGCAGGCGGAGAAGTCGCAGGACTCCTCCGGCACACCCGGCGGGACACCGGGCGGCGGCAACCCCACCACGCGCGGCGTCGACGCGATCAAGACCCACGTGATCCGCGACGGTGACAGCCTGCCCTCGATCGCCTTCGGCGCCTACGGCGACGCGACCCTCTGGCGCCCGATCGCCGAGGCGAACGGCATCGACGATCCGCTCCGCCTGCGCCGCGGCAGCCGGCTCGCGATCCCGAGGACGCCGGAATGACCGTCACCGAGACCCAGGTCGCCAACGCCGAGATCCGGATCAACGGCGTGTTGCTCCGCCAGGAGATCGAGAACATGGTCGAGCTTCGGCTCGAGCAGAACCTGATGCTCCCCGACGCCTTCCTGCTCCGACTCGCCGATCCCCTGCTCGAGCTCATGGACGGGAGGCAGTTCGTGATCGGCAGCTCCTTCGAGTTCTCCTTCGCCGGGCCGCAGGACCGGCAGCCGAAGTCCGTCTTCAAGGGAGAGATCACCAGCCTCGAGCCGGAGTTCACGCAGGAGGGCTTCCTGCTCACGGTTCGCGGCTACGACCGCTCGCACCGGCTGAACCGCGTCCGCAAGACCGCGACCTTCCAGAACATGAGCGCGACGCAGATCGCCAAGAAGCTGGCGAGCGAGAACGGCCTCTCCCCGAAAGCCACGGAGACCGGTGTCACGAACAAGTTCACGCAGCAGAACAACGAGACGGACTGGGAGTTCCTCTGGCGGCTCGCGAGCATGTACGACTACGAGGTCGTCGTCGAGGACAAGACGCTCCACTTCCGGCCGGCCGGCGGCGACTCCGGAGCCCAGACCGTCGAGTTCGACTGGGCCGAGAGCCGCCCGCAGCTGATCGCGCTCCGTCCGCGGGTGACCGGGATCCAGCAGGTGAAGGAGGTCGTCGTCCGCGCCTGGGACCCGAAGGACGAAGCGCAAGATCGAGGCCAAGGCGACGGTGGGCACGACCGCCTCCACCATCGGCCTCACCCGGGACAGCGTGATGAAGGCGCTCGGGGGCGGGACGCTGACGATCGCCGACGCGCCCGTCACGAGTCAGGCGGAGGCGACGAAGCTCGCGGCGTCGTTCGCCTCGCAGCTCGGGCACGCGTTCCTGCACGCGGACGGGACGTGCGAGGGCGACCCGCGCGTCGTCCCGGGGACGAAGCTGAAGGTTCGTGGGATCGGCACCCGCTTCAGCGGCGAGTACGTCGTGTCCAAGGCGACGCACCAGTTCAAGGGCGGCGGCGGCTACTTCGTGAAGTTCGTCGTCGCCGGCCGCGCGCCGCGCAGCCTGCTCGACCTGCTGAGCGCCGGCCGGAAGGACAGCTGGAGCGACTCGCTCGCGGTCGGCATCGTGACGAACAACAAGGACCCCGACGGGCAGGGCCGCGTCCGCGTCAAGTACCCCGCTCTCGACGAGAGCCTCGAGGGCTGGTGGGCGCGGATCGTCGCGGTCGGGTCGGGAAAGGACCGCGGCCAGCTGATGATGCCGACCGGTGGGCGACGAGGTGCTCGTCGGCTTCGAGGGCGGCGACGCCCACAAGCCGTACGTCATCGGCACGCTCTGGAACGGCAAGGACACGCCGGGCGAGCTCGTCCACGAGGACGGCTCCTACCACCTGAAGAGCGACAAGCAGATCCTGATGGCCGCCAAGGAGAACATCACGATCAAGACCGAGAAGGACCTCACGGTCGAGGTGAAGGGCGCGGCGAGCGAGGACGTCACCAAGGGCATGAAGGTCAAGGTCGGCGAGAGCCACGACGTGACGGTCACGCAGTCGTTCACCCTCGACGCCGGCACCGAGCTCATGCTCAAGTGCGGCCAGGCCTCGATCAAGCTCACGAAGATGGGTCAGATCGAGATCAAGGGCGCGATGGTGCAGATGCAGGGCAGCGGCCCGGTCACGATCAAGGGCGCCACGGTGGCGATCAACTAGATGTCCGACGTGATCGGCACCGGCATCGGCTTTCCGCTCCGGGTCGACCGTCAGGGCGCGGTGGCGCTCGTCAGCGGCTCCGACGACATCAACGAGGCGATCCTGCTGATCCTCTCGACCGCTCCAGGCGAGCGGCCGATGCGGCCGCTGTTCGGCTGTGGCATCCACGACTACGTCTTCGAGGGCATCGACGCCTACACGATCGGCCGCCTCGAGCGGGAGATCCGGATCGCGATCGACCGCTGGGAGCCGCGCATCGAGATCGCCGGCATCCGCGTCGACACCGGGGAGGCCGGCAACGGCAAGCTCGCGATCGAGCTCGACTACGTCGTCCGCGCGACGAACGACCGGCGCAACCTGGTCTATCCCTTCTACGTCATCCCCGCCGAGGAGTAGAGGAGTAAGTGGACTAATGAGCAGGCTCCCACAGATCGTGCTCGACGACCGCCGCTTCCAGGAGCTCGTCAACGAGGCGCGCGTTCGGGTTGCCCAGCGCTGTCCGGAATGGACAGACCACAACGTCTCCGATCCGGGCATCACGCTGATCGAGCTGTTCGCGTGGATGACCGAGACGCTCGTCTACCGCGTCAACCGCATTCCCGACAAGCTCCACGTTGCGCTGCTCGAGCTGCTCGGCATGCGGCTCCAGCCGCCGACCGCGTCTCACACCGACGTCAGGTTCCGGCTGGCGGCGCCGCCCGAGGACGAGGACGTGGTGATCCCCGCCGGTGAGACCGAGGTGGCGACGCTGCGGCTCGGTTCGGAGGAGCCGGTCGTCTTCCAGGTCGACGAGGACTTCACGATCCCGGTCACGAAGCTCAGCGCGTACGCGGTCGAGCGCGACGGCAAGGCCAAGGACGTCGGCATCGCCCGCGGAGTCGCGAGCCCGAAGGGGCCGGACCAGCTGCCGTTCGGGACGCCGCCGAAGGTCGGCGACGCGCTCTACCTCGGCTTCGACGTGCCGCTCGGACGCCTGCTGATGCAGATCGACGTCGACTGCTCGCAGGCCAAGGGAGCCGGCGTGGACCCGGAGGACCCGCCGCTCGTGTGGGAGGTCTCCGCCGGCGACGGCGAGTGGCTCGAGGCCGAGGTGCTCGAGGACCGCACCGGCGGCTTCAACTACGGCAGCGGCACGGTCGAGCTCCAGCTCCCGGAGCGCAGCGCGCCGACGAGCATCGCCGGGACTCGGGCGCACTGGCTGCGCTGCCGCCTCGCCGACGGGCCCGCGGTCCGGGGCCGAGGCGATCAAGGGCAGCTCCTTCACCCACCCGCCCGAGATCTACTCGATCACGGGTGCCCCGATCGGCGGGCTCGTGCCCGCGTCGGAGGCGGCCCACGAGGTGGACGAGACGCTCGGCGAGAGCGACGGGACGCCCGGGCAGGCGTTCGAGCTCCGCTTCGCGCCCATGATCGCGCCGTTGGACACCGAGAAGCTGGAGGTGCTGAACACGACGAGCGGCGACTGGGAGGCGTGGGATCTCGTCGAGACCTTCGCCGAGAGCGGTCCCGAGGATCCGCACTACACGCTCGACCTCGCCAACGGCGTCGTCGAGCTCGGCCCGGCCGTCCGGGACGCGGACGGGAGCTGGATCCAGTACGGCGCCGTTCCTGCGAAGGGGGCGCCCCTCCGCTTCAGCCGCTACCGCCACGGGGGCGGCCGCCGCGGCAACGTCACCCCGGGCACGCTGACGATCCTGCGCAGCGCGATCCCGGGCGTCGCCTCGGTGACGAACCCGCGGGCCGCGCTCGGCGGTGTCGACGCCGAGTCGCTCGACGCGGCGCGTTCACGGGCCGCGCTCGAGTTCCGCACGCGCTTCCGGGCGGTGACGGCCGACGACTTCGCCTTCCTGGCGCGCGAGGCGACACCGCGCGTGGCGCGGGCCGCCTGCGTCCCGCCCGAGGACGGCGGCCCCGTTCGGCTCCACCTGCTGCCGCGCGTCGACCCGCCGGACCGCAAGCTCTCCTACGAGGAGCTCGTCCCGACCGAGGAGCTCTACGCCGAGGTCGCGGAGTACCTCGACGAGCGACGGCTGATCGGGACGTCGGTCGAGCTGGCGCCGATGAAGCTCCGCGGGATGAGCGTGGTCGTCAACCTCCAGGCGCTCCCGCGCACCGACCTGGGCCGGATCGAGGAGGAGGTCACCTACGCGCTCTACACGTATCTCAACCCCTTCCTGGGCGGCTCGCTGGAGGGCGCGGCCGACGGCTGGGACCTCGGGCGCGCGCTCAACCAGGGCGAGCTGTACGGGATCGTGCACGCGGTTCCGGGCGTGGACTACGTGAAGATCCTGCGCGTCTACGAGACCGACATGCAGACCGGCAAGCAGGAGGCCAAGCCGGCCGGCACGCACATCCCGCTCGAGCCGGACGAGACGATCGCGTCCGGCACGCACATCGTCAAGGCCGAGCACCGCTCGTACTGAGTGCCGATGGCAGGCAACGGGGGCTATCAGACGTACGGAGGCGGGGCTCGTCGCCTCGCCACCGTCTCCCTGCGGCTGCGCGAGCCCTCCGCCAACGGGCATTCGCCGGGCGTCGCGTCGGAGCGCGAGTACCTGCGCCGCGCGCTGCCCGCGATCTACCAGGACAACGACTTCGGCGTTCGGTTCGTCGGCGCCCTCGAGCCGCTGCTCGACCCGATCGTGGCCCTGCTCGACTCGTTGCCGGCCCACGTCGATCCCGCCGTCGCGCCGGAGGACATGCTCTCGCTGCTCGCGAACTGGCTCGGCCTGGAGGTCGACGAGGCCTGGCCGATCGACCGCAAGCGAGAGCTCGTGCGCCGCGGCGACGAGCTCGCGCGCCGGCACGGGACCCTGGCCGGGCTCGAGCTGACGCTCAAGATCGCGTTTCCCCAGCACCCGCTGCGAGTGGAGGACACGGGCACGATCACGTGGGCGGGAAAGAAGGAAACGAAGGCGGACAAGAGCGGTGCGGGCTTCGTCGTGTACTGCGACGCACCCCTCGACGAGCACGAGCTCGGCGCGGTCTCGCGCTTGATCGAGCAGGTCAAACCAGTCAACGTGACGTACAAGTTGCGTGTGAAGGCAGCGAGAAGCAGTGGCTAGGGTGCGTGGATGCCGCGCGCCTGCCTGAAATGCGGCCACGAGAACCCCGACGACGTCGACTTCTGCGAACAGTGCGGCGAGTACGTCCGCTGGGAGCTCTCGGGTGTTCGCCAGGCGGTTCCGGCACCGCCGCCTCCACCGCCGCCCGCGGCCGCTCCTCCGGCCCAGCCGCCGCCTGAGTCACCGCCGGTAGCCGCCGCCGCGCCGCCGGCCCAGGCCGCTCCGCCGGCGCCGGCTCCTGTCGAGCCGGTGGCCGCGGCCCCGGCCGAGGTGGCCCCGCCGCCGCCGGCGACGGACGGCGCGGCCGCCGAGCCGGCCCCACCGCCCTCGACGAGCGAGTACGCCGCGCCGCAGCAGGCTCCAGAGCCCGACTCGGTCGTCGTCACGCTCCGGCTGCCGGAGGACGACAGCGCCACCGGGGGCGAGGTGACCGCGACGGGTCGAGGCGGGAGCCCAGACGGCCATGGTCGCGCTCGTCCGCAACCAGAGCGGCATCGTCGACAACTACGACCTCCACGTCGAGGGACTTCCCGACGGCTGGTGGACGATCTCGCCGCCGACCGTCTACCTCGTCCCGTACGGCGCCGCCGGCGGCGAGTACGAGCAGGAGGTCATGATCTCGCTCCACCCGCCGCGGGCCGCCGAGGCCGAGGCGCGCACCTGGCCGATCCGGATCGTCGCGGTCTCCAAGGCCACCCAGATGCCGGCCGGCCAGGCCACGGCCGCGCTCGACATCACGCCGTACCACGAGCTGGAGGCCGAGATGCGGCCCGAGCGCGCCACCGGGAGACGGCGCGCCCAGTTCGCGATCGCCGTGCGGAACCGCGCGAACGCCCCCGTCGACGTCCAGCTGAACGCGGTCGACCCGGACAACGCGATGAGGTTCTCGTTCCAGAAGCCGCGCTTCACCGTCGAGCCGAGCCGGCGCAACGGCTCGGCGATCATGGTCATCCCGCCGAAGCCGGCGTGGTTCGGGCGGCCGGTCCAGCGCCGCTTCGAGATCACCTCCACCGTGATCGGCTCGGAGACCGGGGCGCTGCCGAAGGCGCGTTCCTGACGCAGAAGCCCTGGATCCCGGTCTGGGCGCTGCTGATCCTGCCCCTCCTGATCATCGCGGCGATCGCCGCGTACCTGCTGTGGCCCCGGACCGCGACGGTCCCGGACCTGCAGGGGCTGGAGGTGATCGCGGCGGAGCAGGCCCTCGGCGATGCGGGTCTGACCCTCGGCAACCAGACGCAGCAGGGCAACGACAAGGCGAAGCTGGGCACGATCCTGGCGCAGAGCCCGCTCGCGGGCAAAGAGGTGGACGACGGCGCCGCCGTCTCGGTCGTGATCGCCGCCGCGACCGGCCGCGGGGCGGTGCCCGACGTGCTCGGCAAGACGCTCGAGCAGGCGAACGAGTTGATCGCGAAGGCCGGCTTCACGCTCGCTCCCCCGACCCCTCCGCCTGCCGAGACGGACCTGGTCGCGAGCCAGATTCCGCTTGCGGGCAACGTCGAGGCCAAGACGACGCCGATCACGCTCGCCTTCAAGCCGGCGCCGGTGAAGGGCGGCGGCAACGGGTCCACGACAGGTGGACCGCAACCGCCCGGCCCACCCGGCGACGGCGACGGCGACGGCAGCGGCCCCGCGAACATCGTGGTGCCCGACCTCGCGGGCGTCCCGCAGAAGGAGGCGTTCGCCCAGCTGACCAAGCTCGGGCTCGTGCCGAAGGTCACGGAAGAGGCGAGTGCCGAGACCCCGGAGGGGAAGCTCGTTCACCAGGATCCCGAGCACGGGACGAAGGTGAAGAAGGGCGCGGAGGTGAAGCTCGTCTACTCGACGGGCGCCGCGGAGCTCGTCTTCGAGCAGGGTGGCAACGTCTTCGTCGTTAGCGTCGTCGAGGGCGCGAAGCCGAGGCCGATCGCGAACTCCGAGGCCGTCGAGGAGGAGCCGGTGGTCAACGAGGCCGGCACCCTGGTCGCGTACCGAAAGGGCACGGCGGACGCCGCCCAGATCTGGACGGTCAATCCCGCCCAGCCCCTCTCTGCGAAGGCGATCACTCCGGAGGGCTTCGACGACAACCGGCCGGCCATCTCGCGCGACGGCAAGACGATCGCGTTCGTGCGCTCGAAGGTCGGGAGCACGGACCGGGATCTGTGCTTCGTGCCGGCAGGGGGCGGCGCGGTCTCCTGCCTCGAAGATCCCAACCGCATCGTCAGTCGCCCCGCGTGGTCGCCCGACGGCCTGGTGGTCTTCGTCACCGCGATCGGCGCCAACGAGAAGCAGAACGAGCTTCTTCGCTACGCGACGTCGAAGCCCGCGTCCGCGAACAAGCAGGACTGGACCGACCAGGGCTATGCCACAGACTCGCTCCACGGCCAGCGCGTCGGCGACAACGTCTACTACGCCGCGTACTCGCCGGACGGCAAGCAACTCGCGTTCACCGCCAACTGGGGACAGTCGTTCCCGTACCTGCTCGTGGCGGAGATCAAGGAGGGCCAGATCGGGAAGCCGAAGGCGTTCACGTCGGTTCGTGGCTGCGATCTCGCGTGGCGTCCCGACGGGCTCGAGATCGCGATCGTCCAGCGCGCGGAGCCGGAGTGCAGTGGCGACGGGCAGATCGCGCTGGTCGACCCGAAGAAGCCGACCGAGCAGGTGATCCTCCGGCCGGGCCGCAGCCCGAGTTGGTCGCGCGGCCCAGTCGGAAAGAAATAGCGGTGCACTGATGCTCTGCGGAAGCTGCCGCCGCCAGGTGGCCAAGGGCGCGGCCTTCTGCCCCAGCTGCGGAGCCGTCCGTCGGCGGCGGTGAGGTCGCGCTCGAGGTCGTGCTCCCGGACGGCGCCCGCGTCCCGCTCACGTCGACGATCTCGATCGGCCGCGCCGACGACAACGCGATCCAGCTCGACGACCGCTCGGTCTCGCGCCACCATGCCAGGGTCTTGGCCGGGAAGGATGGAGCGTTCGTCGAGGACGCGGGCTCGACGCACGGCACCTTCCTGGACGGCCGGCCCGTCGGCGCCCGCGCGCGGCTGCACGACGGCGCCCGGGTGCACGTGGGCAACGTCGAGTTCCGCGTCGAGCGCCCGCGCGACGAGGCCGAGGCGGGGCGGACGATCGTGGTCCGCGCGGGCGCCAGCCTGCTCATCTCGGCGGTCGGCGCGAGCGAGGTGGACAAGACGGCCACGTCGTTCGGCTTCAGGCCCAAGGTGCGGTCGGGCTGGGCTCTCAAGCGGATGGAGGAAGGCGAAGGCGACCAGCGCTGGGTGCTCAAGGACCTGCGCGGCGACGGGGCGTTCGTCCGCATGCGCGACGAGGAAGCGGCCGTCTTCAGGCAGCTCGACGGGCAGCATGCGCTACCCGAGCTGATCACCGACGCCGAGGAGCGCTTCGGCCCCGGCGGAGCCACCCGCCTCGCCCGGCTGCTCGCCGACCTCGGCGAGCGCGGCCTGCTCGAGGGCGTGGAGGGCGGAGCGGTCGAGGACGGCGGCGAGGGCGGGCTCGCGAAGGCGCTGAAGCCGCGGGAGTTCGAGATCAAGGGGCTCGGCCGGCTCTTCGAGAAGATCTACCTCGGCGGCGGCTGGATCCTGTTCACGCGTACGGCGCTGATCTCGATGCTGGTGTTGGGCGTCGCCGGCCTCGCCGCGTTCATCTGGCTGATCGCGCGGCGGTACGGGACGCCGTTCGTCGTCGCCGACCGGATCGGCATCGGCGCGCTCGTCTTCCTGCTCGGCCGCTTCTTCGTGGTCGCCCTGCACGAGCTCGCGCACGGGCTGGTGGTGAGCTCGTTCGGGCGGCGCGTCTCACGGGCCGGCCTGAAGCTGATGCTCGTCTTCCCGTTCGCCTTCGTCGACACCTCCGACGGCTGGTTCGAGCCGCGGCGCCGCCGGTTCGCGATCAGCGCGGCCGGTCCGGCCAGCGACCTGCTCGTGGGCGCCTCGTTCGCGCTCGGGGCAGTGTTCGTCCGCGGAACCGTGCGCGACGTGCTCTTCCAGCTCGCCTTCGCGGCCTACGTCGGAGCGTTCTCGAACCTCAACCCGCTGCTCGACCGGGACGGGTACCACATGCTCGTCGACCGGCTGGGCGAGCCCGGGCTCCGCCGCCGCGCCCGAGCGCACCTGGCGGCCGTGCTCTCGGGCCGCGGTCGAGCGGCCGACGAGCCGCGCGCGCTGCTCATTTATGCCGTTGCGGGGCTTGCGTGGACGGTGGCAGCTGTGGCATTCGTCATAGTGATGTCCACGCGCTATTACGGAGTCTTGACGTCGCTGGCTCCCCCGGAGGTGGTGTGGGGCGTGCTCGGATCCTTCTACCTGCTGATGTTCGTCCCGGTGATCGTGATGGTCGGCCGGCCCCTGCTCGAGCGCGTGCGCCGCCCGAAGGACGAAAGTGTCGTCGCCTGAGGAGACCAAGCAAGCCGCCGACCTGATCGAGCGGCTGCTCACCGACGCCCAGTTCCGGGCCGAGTTCCGCCGCGATCCCATTGCGGCCTGCGAGTCCTTCGGGCTGACGGAGCTGGCCGCGGAGCTCGGCGGCGGCGGCAGCGCGAAGGCCCTGTACACCCTCGAGCTGCGCCAGTCGATGTCCAGCCTGGCCGGCGTGATCATGGCCGCAGCGGCCGAGGGGATCGGCGCGCTCGAGCTGGCCGGGTTCGGCGCCAGCCCCGACAAGCGCGTCGCGGGCGTCGTCAACGAGGCGCTCAGCCGGCACGAGCATCAAGGCGATCAGCCAGGCGCAGATGCAGGCGGTTCAGCACAACGGCCACGACCACGGTGCGCCGGCGGAGGACCACCCACCCGAGCAAGGGCACGAGGATCATGGAGGTGGCTCGGGCGGTGCCAGGGCCGAGCACCATGCCCCGGAGAAGGAAGCGCCTGGTCACGACCACGACCACGGCCACGGGCATGGCCACGGCAGCGCCGATCGCGCCGAAGGAGGCCCGAAGGAGGATCACGGCGGTCAGGTGCTGGATCCGCACGAGCCGGCGCAGCCACACGCTGATGCGGCTGAGCCCACTGAGAAGGCGGCGTCCGCCGCGTCGACGGCGGCCCCCGAGGGCTTCGCGCAGGCGGCGCCGCCGGCCGCACCGGCGCCGGCCGCACCGGCGCCGCCGGCCGCCGGCGCGCTCGCCGGCAGGTACCGCCTCCGGGGCCTCCGGCGCCCGGGAAAGCGGCGTGTTCGCCAGCGCTACGGAGGCATCGGCGCCCAACGGATCGACCGTAGGGGCGATCCGGGCGGTGGACGCCGAACAGCCGCCTCCTGCGCCCGCGCCCGCGGCAGAGCCGGTCGAGCAGCCCGTGGTTGCGGCCGCCGCGCCGCTCGAGGTACCCGGAGGCGCCGTCCCCTATCCCGGCGACGACGCGCCGAAGCCGCAGGTCGCGGCGTGGATGGCCTCACGGGCCCAGGCTGCCGGAATCCCGCCCGAGCTACCGGTGATGGCGGCCCTGGTCGAGTCGCGGCTGTCGAACATCAACTTCGGCCACGCGGATTCGATCGGGTTCTTCCAGATGCGGACGTCGATCTGGGATCAGGGGGAGTACGCCGGCTACGGCCAGGACCCTGAGAAGCAGATCAAGTGGTTCATCGACCACGCGGTCCACGAGAAGGAGAAGCGCCTCGCCGACGGCTACACGAACTTCCTCGACGACCCGAGCAAGTGGGGCGACTGGATCGCCGACGTGGAGCGTCCGGCGGAGGAGTACCGCGGCCGCTACCAGGAGCAGCTCGAGGAGGCCCAGGCGCTGCTCAAGGAAGGGGGCGCGTCGCAAGCGCCGCCCGCCGTCGTGCCGGTCGAACCGACTCCTTCGCCCTCGGGTGCTGGGGTCGAGGCGGCTGTGGCCGCCGCTGCCCCGCCGTCGGCCTCGGCGGAGTTGGCGGCACTGCTCGCCAATCCGAACCTCGAGGTGCCGGAAGCCGGACGCGGCAGATCTGGCGTCCGGAGCAGTGGATCCGCGGATGGTGTCGTTGCTGACGGAGTTGACGAAGGAACACAAGGTCGCGCTGTCGGTGATCAAGACCGGACACGACCAGTTCACTTCGGGCGGCTCCGTCTCGAATCACTTCGTGGGCCGCGGGATCGACATCGCGACGGTGGACGGCGAGATCGTGCGGCCGAACAGCATCGCTTCGAGGGAGCTGGCGGAGGCGATCGCGGATCTACCCGAGTCGATTCGTCCCTCCGAGGTGGGGACGCCTTGGTCGATCAACGCGCCGGGGTTCTTCACGGACGGCGCCCATCAGGATCACTTGCATGTCGCGTTCGACGGGGAGGCGCCGGCGGGCTTCGCCTCCCCGGTCGCTCCGGTCGCGCCGGCTGCGGTGCCCACGCCCGAGGCGGCTCCCGTGACGGCGCAGCCGCAGCCCGAGGTACGAGAGAGCGGCGTCTTTGCGAGCGCCGCAGAGACTGCCCCCGCCTCCGGCTCACCAACGGTCGGCGCGATCCCCGCAGTCGAGGAACAGCCGGCCCAGGCAGCGGCCGAAGTCGTTGCCGTGACTCCTCCGGTGCCAGGGGGCGGTCCGGTCGCGCCGGTGGCAGCCGAGGACATGGCGAACACGAACGAGGGCGGCAAGCTGCACGCTTCGGAGTTCGACGTGCAGGACGCGGAGGGTGCCCCGGGCGCCGAGGGCAACCTCCACGCCGGCTACGACCTGTTCGCCCGCGCGGGCGCGCCCGTGCGCTCGCCGATCGAGGGGACGATCGTCGAGGTCAAGGCCTCACGCGGCAACAGCGGCCAGATCTTCGGCGGCACCGTGAAGGTGCAGGGCGCCGACGGGCGCGTCTGGGTCTTCCGCCACGTCGACCCGAAGGGCGTCGTCGAAGGAGGCAAGGTGACGGCCGGCCAGGAGATCGCCTCCGTCACCGAGTGGACCGGCGGCACGCACCACGCGCACATCGAGCTCTGGAAGACGCTCGAAGGGGGCTACAACGTCTCGAACATGGAGGATCCGTACGTCGAGCTGCAAACGGCGTACGCGGGCGGCGGCACCGAGCTGCCGCCGGACGTCCACACGGCCGAGCCCGCCGGCGACGAGCACGCCGGCCACGACCACGGAGGCGGCGGCGAGCTGGCCGCGGCCGGCGCGGCGGTCACGCCCTCGGCCGAGCTGGAGGCGCTGCTCGCCAACCCGAAGCTGGAGCTCCCCGACGGGGCCCGCGCCGACCTGGCGTCAGGCAAGGTCGATCCCCGCATGGTCTCGCTCCTCACCTCGCTGACGAAGGAGCACTCGGTCAAGCTCTCGGTGATCATCACCGGGCACGACCAGTTCACGTCCGGGGGCTCGGTCTCGAACCATTTCGTGGGTCGTGGGATCGACATCGCCGCGGTCGACGGAGAGATCGTGCGGCCGAACAGCATCGCCTCGAGGGAGCTGGCGGAGGCGGTCGCCGACCTGCCCGAGTCGATCCGCCCCACGGAGGTGGGGACGCCCTGGTCGATCAACGCCCCGGGGTTCTTCACCGACGGCAACCACCAGGATCACCTGCACATCGCCTACGACGGAGAAGCGCCGGCGGGCTTCGTCTCCCCGGTCACCCCTGCGGCCGCGCCGACGCCGGACGTGGCGAAGCCCGTTGCCGACATCTCGGCGGCCGCGCCGATTCCGGAGCCGGAGCCGGCCGCGCCCGAGGCGCCGGAGGTGCGCGAGAGCGGCGTCTTCGCCCAGGTCGACGAACCGGCTCAGGGGTCGAACGGCGGCAACACGGTGCAGTTCATGCAGGCCGTGAAAGCGGAGGTGAAGGACAAGCTGCAGGCCGCGCCCGAGCCGGATCTCGAGCCGGTGAAGATCGACTCGCCGGCCGAGGCCGCGGCGGCGGCCGTGGTGGACGGCTATCCGGGCGACAACGCGCCGAAGGAGCAGATCGCCGCGTGGATGGCGACGCGCGCCAAGGCCGCGGGCATCCCGCCGGAGCTCCCCGTGATGGCCGCGCTCGTGGAGTCACGGCTGTCGAACATCAACTTCGGCCACGCCGACTCGATCGGCTTCTTCCAGATGCGGACGTCGATCTGGGATCAGGGGGAGTACGCCGGCTACGGCCAGGACCCGGAGAAGCAGATCAAGTGGTTCCTCGACCACGCCGTCCACGAGAAGAACAAGCGGGTCGAGGACGGCTACACCAACTTCCTCACCGACGAGACGAAGTGGGGCGACTGGGTGGCCGACGTCGAGCGGCCGGCCGAGGAGTACCGGGGCCGGTACCAGGAGCAGCTCGCCGAGGCGCGGGCGCTGCTGGCGAAGTCCGCCGCGTGCCTAGATCAGGCCCTCGCGGACGGCCTGCGCGACCGCCTGCGAGCGTGTGCGGGCGTTCAGCTTCGTGACCACGTCGTGGATCACGTTCTTGATCGTCCGCTCGCTGTAGCAGAGCTTCTGGGCGACCTCGCGCGTGGGGTGGCCGGCCGCGACCAGCCGCAGCACCTCCTGCTCGCGCGTCGTCAGCCACGAGAGCGACAGCCCGCGCGGCTCGAGCACCTCGCGCGAGACGCGGGAGATTCCCCGCAGGAGGTTGCCGAGGATCTCGGGCGTCATCACGCCGGCGCCGTTCGAGGCGCCGCGGACGCCGGTCTCGAGCGTCTCGGGCGTGAGCGTGTCCTTGCAGAGATAGCCGACGGCGCCGGCCTGCACGGCCGCGAGCACGTCCTGTTCCTCGGAGCGCGAGGAGCAGACCACGACGGCGGCCCCCGTCTTCTCGCGCACCTGGCGGATGAAGTCGCCTCCGCCGGGGACGTCGGGGTCGACGAGCACCACCTCGGAGTTGGCCAGGCTCCGGCTCGCCCACGCCTCGCGCACGGTCCCGGCCTCGGCCACGTCGTCCACGTCGGTCATGCCCTGCAGGCAGGAGGCCAGGCCGTGCCTGTAGATCGAGTGGGCATCGAGGATGAAGACCTTCATCCCGTTCCTTCCGGTCGGACTGACGCAATCCGCCCGCCGGGCCCGAGCGAGCCCCAGGAGCATACGACGTTCGCCGCCTCACGCAAAGGGGCTCCGAATCGGGTCTTTGAATCGTCCGCGGATTGCCCTAGACTCGGACGGGCAGTTCGCGTGGCCTAGGGGGTCCTTCGAATGTTGGAAGTGCAGCGCACGGTCGGCAGGTACGAGATCTCGAAAGAGCTCGGCCGCGGCGGCATGGCCGTCGTCTACCTCGCGCGTCAAACCGATCTCGACCGCAACGTCGCGCTCAAGGAGCTCGGCGCCTTCCACGCGTCCGACCCGGCGTTCGCCGAGCGCTTCCTGCGTGAGTCGCGCATCGCCGGCTCGCTCAGTCACCCGAACATCGTCACCGTGCACGACTTCTTCGAGCACGAGGGCACGCCGTACATCTCGATGGAGTACATCGAGCGCGGCTCGCTGCGGCCGTACGTCGGCCAGCTCACGCTCGCGCAGATCGCCGGCGTCCTCGAGGGCATGCTCGCCGGCCTCGCGCACGCGCACGAGGAGACGCAGGGGATCGTGCACCGCGATCTCAAGCCCGAGAACATCATGATCACCCGCGAGGGCTCGGTGAAGATCGCCGACTTCGGCATCGCCAAGGCGTTGAACCAGGCCTCGGCCGGGCGCTTCCTCACCGCGACCGGCACGACCGTCGGCACGCCGACGTACATGGCCCCCGAGCAGGCGATGGCCAAGGACATCGGGCCGTGGACCGACCTCTACTCGGTCGGAGTCATGGCCTACGAGCTGCTCGCCGGCCGCGTGCCGTTCCACGACACCGAGACGCCGATGGCGATCCTGCTCCGCCACGTCAACGAGCCGATCCCGTCGCCCCGCTCGGTCAACCCCGACCTCGATCCGCAGATCGCGGACTGGATCGAGCGCTTGCTCACCAAGGCGCCCGAGGATCGCGTGCGAGACGCCGAGGACGCCTGGGAGGCTCTCGAGGAGATCGTGATCGGGATCCTCGGCCCGCGCTGGCGGCGCGAGGCCCGCATCTCGGAGCAGATCGGCGCGCCCGAGTCCGAGACGCCGCTGACGCCCGCGCCGTTCCACGAGGATGCGCCGCCGGCGCCCGCGTCCGGGGACACCGGCGACGACTTCAAGACCTACTACGCCGGCCAGCAGCAGGAGAGCGCGCCCGCGAGCACGGCAGGCGCCGCAGCTGCAGGCGCAGCGGCCGCCGCTGCCGCCGCTGCGGCCGCGGCAGGCGCGACACCGCCGCCCTCCGAGGCCGCGACTCCGGCCGGCGACGGCTTCCAGACCTACATGCCGGGCCAGGTGCCCGAGGCGCCGGCAGCTCCCGCGCCGGTCGATACGCCGGCTCCCGCGGCCGCCGCGCCCCCGCCCGAAGCGCCCCCGGCCACCGAGTCCGAGTTCGAGACGTACATGGCCCCCTCGGCTGCGGCGCCTCCGCCGCCCGCCCCGCCGCCGCCTGCTCCGGTCGCAACACCGCCGCCGGTGGAGACGCCCGCGCCGGTGCAGACGCCGCCTCCGGTCGCGACGCCTCCTCCCGCACCGCCGCCCGAGCCGCCGGCGGCCGTGACTCCACCGCCCGCCCCGGCAGTGGAGCCCGAGCCGACGCCCGAGCCCGCGTACGCCGAGCCGATGGCGACGATCGCGCCGTCGGCCGCGCCGGCAGCGGAGACCAGCTTCGAGTGGCCCGTTGCCGGAGACGAGCGCAAGTCCAAGGCGCCGATCTTCATTGCCGCAGCCGTGATCGCGGTGCTGGCGCTCGCCGCGGCGGGTTTCTTCCTGCTCGCCGGCGGCGGCGACGATCCCGTCTCGAACGCCGAGGCGACGCCGCCTCCGACGGCTCCTCCGCCTCCGCCTCCGCCTCCTCCGCCTACGCCTCCGACCGAGAAGGCACCCGCCGCGGCCGTGGCGCGCCAGGTGAAGATGGTGGCGCCCGGCTCGAACGTGCTCGCGACCGTGCGCTTCGCGGGCGCGCCGCTCGGCTCGAGCAGCATCGTCGTGACCGACGGCAACCTCGGGGACGGCCGCGCGGTCGTCGAGGTGCGCCAGAAGGGAATCAAGACCCAGGTCGGCGTCAACCGGCTCGAGGGGCTCACCGTGCGGGCGAGGCGCGGAGCGAATCGGATCGTGTTCACGCTCACCGCGAAGGCGAAGGCGTTCACCAAGGTCGTCGGCCGACGCGACGGCACGGGCAAGATCGTCGTGCTGAGCGCGGCCAAGGCCCCCGTCCAGCAGGCCCCGCCGCCTCCGCCGGGCCCGTCGCCGACGCCGTCTCCTTCGCCGTCTCCGAGCCCGTCGCCGTCGCCGACTCCGGCCCGTCGCCGAGCCCGACGCCGCCTCCGCCGCCACCACCTCCGCCTCCGCCGCCGCACGAGGATCAGCCTCCGCCGCCGCCGCCGCACGAGGACTAGCGAACCGGCCAGCGTCCCCATGTGGGGGATAGCCGGCCGGTTCCCGCACGCCGATTGCTGAAGCGGGATGAGGACTGCGGCTCTCCCAGGAGCCTTTCGGACTTCGAGCGTCGGTAGATCGCGGCGCGAGTCGCCCCTGGGCGCGACCGGCGAAAGGCGCTCGCCCGCCGCCGCCTGCTTCCGGCGCGCCGCACCCTTCCTCGGCGCGGGGGTGCTCCCCTTCGCCACGCTCCCGCTGCCTCCGACTGTCACCTCGCCGGCGCTGGTCGTGGCGGCGATCCTCCTGACGGCACTGATCGTCGTCACCTGCGCTTACGCGCCCTGGCACCGCCTGCCGCAGTTCGCCCAGGTCGTGCCGCCGCTGGCGTACTTCGTCGTGATCGCCCTGCTCCGCGACGCGCAGGGTGGGGCGACCGGCTATGCCTCGCTCGCGATGCTGCCGGTCTTCTGGCTCGCGCTCTACGGAACGCGCGTCGAGCTCGGGATCGGGATCGCCGGCGTGGTGGCCACGTTCTTCGCGCCCCTGCTGCTGATCGGGCGCACCGGACTATCCCGTCAGCGAGTGGCGGCGTGCCGTGCTCTGGGTCGCGATCGCCTCGCTCGTCGGCTACACCGTGCAGCGGCTCGTCAACCAGCTTCGAGCCCGCGCGGAGGAGTCGACGCGGCGAGCCGAGGCGCTCCATCGCAGCGAGCAGGAGTCGCCACGCGATGCTGATGACGATGGCCGCCGTCGCCGAGGCGATGCAGGACGTCTCGCGCGCGGCCGACGCCACCGCCGCGCGCGACGCGATCTGCGCTGCCGCCTCGGCGATCGGCGGCAGCCAGGGCGCCATCTTCTTCGAGCCGGACGGCGCGGGGCAGCTGATCGCCACGGCGGCCGTCGGGCCGTTCGTGCCCGCTCGGCACGCCGGATCGCGCTGGGCGACCGAGCCCTCCGGCGCGGCGGTCGCGTACACGTCGAAGCACGCGTTCTTCGTCTCGGACGCGCCCGCTCACGCGGCTGTCTCGCAGCGGCTGCTCGAGGAGAGCGGCATGCAGTCGGTCCACTTCGAGCCCGTCGTCCGCGAGGACGAGTCGGTCGGCGTGCTCGTGCTCGGCTGGCGAGAGCGGCTCTTCCAGCTTCCCCACGAGACAGCTTCCGGCCTGCGCATGCTCGCCGCGGAGGCGGCGCATCGCAATCGACCGCGCCGACCTGCTCGCCCAGCTCGAGGTGAGCGCACGGACCGACGACCTCACCGGCCTGCCGAACCGGCGTGCCTGGGAGGAGCAGCTCCCACGCGAGCTCGGCCGCGCAGAACGCGAGTCCGCGCCGGTCTGCGTCGCGATGCTCGACCTCGACCGCTTCAAGGACTTCAACGACGACCGCGGCCATCAGGCCGGCGACCGCCTGCTCAAGCAGAGCGCGGCGGCGTGGTCGACGCAGCTTGCGCTCGACGGACATGCTGGCGCGGTACGGCGGCGAGGAGTTCGCGCTCGTGCTCCCGGGCTGCACGCTGGCCGACGGCCAGCTGCTGGTCGAACGCCTCCGTGCCGCGATGCCGGACGAGCAGACGGTCTCGGCCGGGATCGCGGAGTGGGACGGCAAGGAGACGCTCGAGCTGCTGGTCGGCCGCGCGGACGGCGCGCTCTACTCGGCCAAGAAGGCCGGTCGCGACTGCCTCTACACGGCCTGAGGCGGCCGGAGGACCGCGAAGGGGTCGGTGACCTCGAGCGAGCGCGAGCGGAAGCGGTAGACCGACGCGGGGCGGCCCCCGGCGCGACCCGGCGCCCGGCGGTCACCGGTCTCCTCGAGCAGCCCGCGCCGCAGCAGGACGCGCTGGAGGTTCGTCGTCGAGACGTCGTGGCCGAGCGCCGCCGCGTACAGCGAGCGAAGCTCCGAGAGCGTGAACTCGGCCGGCGCGAGCGCGAAGCCGACGTTCGTGTAGGAGAGCTTCGCGCGGAGCCGCTCGCGCCCGGCGAGCACGATCTCGCCGTGGTCGAAGGCGAGCTCGGGCAGGCCGCTCGACTGCGTGCCAGGCGGTGTCGCTCGGCACGCTACGCGTCTCGGTATCACGCGGCACGAGGCCGAGGTAGGCGGTGGCGAGCTCGCGGCGCCGGTCGGGTGCCGGCGCGGGATCGCTGAGCGTCGCCAGCTGCTCGAGGTGGGCGACCTCGCGCACGTCGACCTTGGCGGCCAGGTGACGGCGGATCGACTGCTCGAGCGTCTCGTCCGGGCCGAGGGCCGCCGCCCGGCAGCGACCAGCGCGCCGCTGAAGGGCTCGCGGGCCCGCTGCCAGAGCAGCACGCGCAGCTCCTCCTCCGCGCACCTGGAGGACGACCGCGAGGACGTCATGGACGGCCGTCGTGGTAGGATCCACGCGGTTTTAGCCTAACAGTCGAAAACCTCCGGATGAGACGACTCGCACCCCTGTCGCGCTGCTCGCCGCGCTCTTCGCTGCTCGGCGCTTGCGGCGGTGACGACGACGACGGCGACGACGCCGCCGGCACGACGACCACCGAGACGACGGCCGCGAAGAAGCTCAAGGTGGGCCTCGTCACCGACCTCGGCCAGCTCAACGACCGCGGCTTCAACCAGCTCGCCTACGAGGGGCTCAAGCAGGCCGAGAAGGATCTCGGCGTCCAGGGGCGCGTGCTCCAGTCGGCCTCCGCCGCCGACTACATCCCGAACATGACGCGCCTGGCCAGGGAGAACTACGACCTGATCATCGGCGTCGGGCTTCGCGCAGGGCGACGCAGTCGACACGGTCGCGGCCAAGTTCCCGGACCGCAACTTCGCGATCATCGACGTCGACCAGGCGTCCCTCGAAGCACAAGCCGAAGAACGTCGTCGGGCTGCTCTTCAGGGAGCAGGAGGTCGGGTACCTCGCGGGCTACCTCGCCGCGCTCGCCGAGAAGCGCCGCGCAGGCCCCGACGTGATCGGCTCGGTCGGCGGCTTCAAGGAGCCTCCGGTCGATCGCTTCATCGCCGGCTACCAGGCCGGCGCCGCGAAGGCCGTGCCGGGAATCAAGGTGCTGAACGGCTACTCGTCCGACTGGGACGACCAGGCGAAGTGCAAGGAGCTGGCGCTGAACCAGATCGGCCGCGGCGCGGGCGTCGTCTTCCAGGTCGCCGGCGGGTGCGGGCTCGGCGCGCTCGACGCCGCCCGCCAGGAGCAGGTGTGGGGAATCGGCGTCGACGCCGACCAGGCCTTCCTCGGCCCGCACGTCCTGACGAGCGCACAGAAGAAGGTGGACTCCGCCGTCTTCGCCACGGTCCAGTCCGTCCAGGACGGCGCGTGGAGGGCGGCCACAACGCGTCTTCGGGCTCGAGGAAGAGGGTGTCGGCCTCGGCACGATCAGCAAGAAGACTCCGGCCGAGGACCTGAAAGCGCTCGAGACCGTGAGCAAGCAGATCGTCGACGGCGAGATCGCCGAGATCCCGACGACCGTCGGTTAGGAAGCAGGGCTCGGCGAAACGCCGCTGAGCCGTCGGGCCGCGCTGCTCGCCCCGATGCTGCGTCCTCAGTCGCGCCCGTATAGCTCCGCATACGAACGCTCCCTGCGTCCTTGCCTCGGAACGACCATCGCACCCCGACGACGAGCGCCGTCCCACCAAACCCTCCACCAAACGACGAGGCCGGCTTGCGCCGGCCCCGTCGAGAGCTCGTATCAGGCGCGGTCTAGCGCGCCTTCATCAACGGGCTGATCTCCGACCAGGTACCGCTCTGGTAGCGGATCAACTTGACCTGGTCGAGCGGGAACGCGTCCGTGCGCGGTGGTCTTGACCGTCATCCCCTTGAGCGCGTAGGGGTTCTTCCAGTTCATCTTCCGCGCGGCCTTCATCAGCGAGCGCGCGGGTGGGGTTCTTCCCGGCGGCGTAGAGCAGCTTGACGGTGTCGTATGCCTTCGCGACCCCGTAGTAGAAGATGACGTCGTTCGCGATCGGCGTTCGGCGCGAACTTCTTCGCCATCGCGCGGTACTGCTTGACGGCGGCGTCGTTCGCGTAGCTCGGGTTGGGCGGGTTCTTCAGGTAGGAGTCGCTGATCGCACCCTGCGTGTACTCCTTGAGCTGGCGGTCCTCAGCCGCCTTCATGACGGCGTCGCTGGCCGAGACCGAGTTGATCACGATCGTGTCCGGCTTCCAGGCGACCGCCTTCGCCTGGAGCATCGCCTTCACGGTGGGCGTCGGCGTCGTCGAGCAGGACCCAGCGTGTCCGCGCCGGAGAGCTTCTGCTTGAGGATCTGAGAGCCGTAGGTCGCGTCGTTGGCCTCGTAGGTCTCCTTCGACACGATCAGGCTCTTCTTGTCGCCCGAGTCCTTCCTCGAGGCCCCCGCAGGTAGTCCTTGCCGTAGTCGTCGTTCTGGTAGAAGACCGCGACCTTGGCCTTCGGCGCGTTGTTCGCGATCCACCTGCCGTAGATCCTGCCCTCCGAGATGTAGTCGGGCTGCCAGCCGATCGTCCACGGGCACTGCTTCGCCTCCAGCCCCCAGTAGCTCGCGCCCGATGAGACGAGGAGCTGCGGGATCTTCCGCTGGTTCAGCATCGGCCGGATCGCCTGGTTGTGCTCGGTTCCGAGCGAGCCGACGATCGGCGAAGACCTTGTCGTCCAGGACCAGCTTGTTGGTGCAGCTGGACGGTCTGCGCGGGGTTGTAGTTGTCGTCGTAGTACTTCCAGACGATCTTGCGGCCGTAGACGCCCTGCTTGCCGTCCGGACCCTTGCGCGAGTTGACCCACTTGAAGTACGCCTCCATCCCGCGGGGGATGGGGGCGTAGATCGACGCCGGGCCGCTCAGCGGGAACGTCCCTCCGAGCGTGATGCTCTTCTTACTGACCGCCGGCGTGTGCGCCGACGCCGACGTCGTGACGTCAGGTGTCGCGGCGGCCGAGAAGACTCGCGGCCGCGGCCACGAGGGCCGCAGCGAGACACGAGTACCGCACGTCTCTTCATGCTGACGACTCCTTACGAGGAAGAGCCAACGTCCGGTGACTGTCCGTACAAACGCAGTTCTCAACACCTGCCGGGCGAGCTTTGAAGCGTGGGAAACGAGCCGGTTTCGGCTCAACCGCGCGCTCGTCGCCTCGAGCACGGGAGGCGCTTGCGGGCTCCTGGCGAGCATGAAGACGCCCGCGACGGGGAAGGACGTAACGCCTCCCCGCCCAGAGCGAAAGGAGCCACAGTGGCCAAGCTGACCGAGTCCCAGTCGCGCATGTTCTCCGAGCCCAACTACGGGATCGCCTCCACCGTCCGCCCGGACGGATCGCCCCAGCAGACCGTGGTCTGGGTCGACTACGACGGCGAGAACGTCGTCTTCAACACCGCCGAGGGTCGCGCGAAGCCGCGTTACATCCGGCAGAACCCGAACGTCGGCCTGAGCGTCCTCGACCCCGAGAACCCGTTCCGCTGGATCGCCGTCTCCGGGCCCGCGGAGATGAGCGGAGGAGGGTGCTGCCGAGCACATCGAGAAGCTCTCGTACAAGTACAACGGCAGGAGCTACGGGCTCGACCCCAAGGAGCAGCGCCTGATCGTCCGCATCAAGCCCGAAAAGGTCACAGCCGTCGGGCTGGACTGAGCATTAGGCTTGCCGCCATGCGGGTGGCGCTCGCGATCGGCCTCCTCGTCAGTCGCGGTCGGCTGCGGCGGCGACGACTCGCTCTCACGCGCGAGTGGGCCGCGCAGGCGAGCGCGATCTGCCTCGACTCGCTGAAGAAGGTGGAGGCGCTCGGGCAGCCGGTGACCTCGAGCGACTACCTGCGTGTGACGCCGAAGGCGAACGAGATCGGCCGCTCGGCGATCGACCGAGCTGCGCGAGCTGAAGGCGCCGGGCGAGATCGCGGACGAGGCCGAAGGCGATGGTCGACGGCTACGAGAACGCGGTGAGCAGCAGGACATCGTCTATCGCGGGCATGAAGGCGCAGCGTGACGGCACCGAGCCGCCGAGCGGCGAGTACTGGCGGGCCGGCAATCGCGCGATCGAGGCGGGCAAGGCTGCGGACGAGATCGCCGAGCGGCTGCGCGCGACCGACTGCGCCCGCGACCCCTGGCAGGCACCGTCCCAGACGTGATCGCTCTGCGACGTCGGGCCGCGCGACGGCCTCCAGAACGAGCCCGAGACGCTGGAGCCGGCCGTCCGCGCCGAGCTCGCCGGGCGGCTGGCCGGCAGCGGGCCTCCCGCGGGTCGAGGCCGTCAGCTTCGTCCGCGACGACCGCGTCCCGCAGATGGCCGGAGCGGAGGAGGTCGCGGCCCTCCTCCCCCGGCAGCGCGGGGAGTACTCGGGCCTCGTCCTGAACGAGCGCGGCTACGAGCGCTTCCGGGCCACCGGGCTCGACCGCGTCAACCTGACGGTCGCGGCGACGGACTCGTTCAGCCGGCGCAACGCGAACGCGTCTCGTGAGGAGGCGCTGGCGGAAGTCGCGCGGATCCTCGCGCGTGCCGGTGCGGACGGCGTCCCGACCACCGTCACCGTCAGCGTCGCGTTCGGCTGCCCGTTCGAGGGCGCCGTGGCCGAAGACAGCGTGCTCTCCTTGGTCGAGGGGCTGGTGGGTGCCGGCGAGATCGTGCTCGCGGACACGATCGGCGTTGCCACGCCCCGACGCGTCCGCTCGCTGGTGGAGCGGTCGCAGGCTGCGGGCTTCCACGGCCACAACACCCGTAACACCGGGTACGCGAACGCGCTCGCGGCGGTGGAGGCGGGCGCCACCGTGCTGGACGCATCCGTCGGCGGCATCGGCGGCTGCCCCTTCGCTCCGAAGGCGACGGGCAACATCGCGACCGAGGATCTCGTCTACCTGCTCGAAGGCGAAGGGATCGAGACCGGCGTCGACCTGGACGCGCTCGTCGCCGTGGCGGAGTGGCTCGCCGGAGTGCTCGGGCGGACGCTGCCCGGCTACGTCTACCGCGCGGGGCCGACCACCACGCCGGCCTCGAACAGCCGCTCGATCTCGGCCGGCGAGTAACCGGCTTCCGCGAGCACCTCGGCGCTGTGCTCGCCGAGCCGGGGAGGAGGGGAGCGATGCTGGAGGCGCTCGCCGTCCACCGACAGCGGCGGCGCCACCGCGACCAGGTCGGGCGCGTCGGGGTGCGGCAGCGGCTGGAGCAGCCCGAGCGCGCGTGTCTGCTCTGCGCCGGCGACCTGGCCGACGTCCTGGATCGGCGCGGCCGGGACGCCCGCCTCGGCCAGTCGCTCGAGCCACGTCTCGACCTCCTCCTCCGCGAAGCGGCCGGCCAGCAGTGCGACAACCTCCTCGCGGTGCGCCACCCGCTCGGGGTTGGTGGCGAACCTGGGATCGACGGGCAGCTCGAGCGCGCGCATGAGCGCCGCGAACAGCCGGTCGTTGGGGGTGGCGACCATCAGCTCGCCGTCCCGGGCCGAGAAGGCCTGGTAGGGGACGATCAGCGGGAAGGCGGTGCCGTGGCGGCCCGGGGTCTCACCCGTGGCCAGGTGGGCCATCAGGTGGTAGGGCACGAGGCTCACGCCGGTCTCGAAGAGCGAGAGGTCGAGCTCCCGCCCGTCGCCTTCGTGGAGTGCTGCGACGATCGCGAGTGCCGCCCAGACGCCCGTGCCCTGGTCGATCAGCGAGACGCCGACGCGCACGGGCGGCCCGTCGGCCTCGCCGGTCACGCTCATGATCCCCGTCTCGCCCTGAAGCAGCGGGTCGTAGCCGGCCCGGTCGGCGAGCGGGCCGACGCGACCGTAGCCGCTGATCGAGCAGTAGACGAGCCGCGGGTTGCGCTCGCGCAGGGCGGCGTAGCCGAGCCCGCGCCGCTCGGCGGTGCCGGGGCGCAGGCTCTGGATCACGACGTCGGACCGGCCGGCGAGCTCGAGCAGCGCCGACAGCCCGTCCGGGTGGGTCAGGTCGAGCGCCAGCGAGCGCTTCCCTGCGTTCGCCGACAGGAACAGCAGGCCGTCGTCACCCCAGGTGGGCGGGCTCCAGCGACGGGTCTCGTCGCCGCCGTCGGGCCGCTCGACCTTGACGACGTCGGCTCCGAGCGCGCTCAGGATCTGCGTGCAGTAGGGGCCGGCCAGCGAGCTGGTCAGGTCGAGGACGCGGATCCCGGCGAGCGGCTGGAAGGGCATCGGAGGATCATCACTATCGTGGGCGGGGATGGGCGGCATTCCGGTCACCGGGATCAACGAGCTCGTGCTCGAGGTGCTCGACCTGGACGCGGCCGCGCGCTTCTACGGAGGCGTGCTCGGCTTCCCGGTCGTCGCGCGCTCGGACGAGCGCGTGTGGGTGATGGCCGGCGAGCGCACCCGGATCGGCCTGTGGAAGCCGCAGATCGGAATCGCGCAGGGACGCGGCGGCGTCCACGTTCACTACGCCATGCACATCGGCAAGGCCGACTTCGATCACGCGGTCGAGCGCCTGCGTGACGAGGGCTACGAGCCCGAGGTCGTGGACTTCGAGGAGACCGACAGCCGCGCTGCGTACGTCACCGACCCGGACGGGTCGAATTGCTTTGTCGAGTTGCTGAGCACCGCGCGCCTGAAGGCCAGAGCGCGGAAAGGTTCGTCTCGCGAGGTTGCGGTGCGGTGCTCTGCTTCAGCAGCCGGGAAGTCCGAGTCCGCCGCGCTGCGACGAGTTGATCCAAACCTCGGAGATGTAGCCGAGCCCGCCCCCGCCAAGGCGGATCCCGTACCAACGCGTTGAAGTGAAGAGGCCTGGGTTGCCGTCATCGACCGGTGAGCCATCCTGGCCATTGGTGGTGCGAGCACCGTTGGTCTGGCAGACGGCTGGGCTGTACTGACCGCCGGTATTTCGATCGGTGCCAGCAATGGCACAGCCGTCTCTCTTGCAGAAATTCTGCGGGACAGTTGAGAGATAAGCGGGTGTGTCCTCGCGCATCTGCGTGGGGCCGTTCGTGACCATGTTGTAGACAGTGAGCGAGTACTGGGCCGCCGGGCACGCGGCCGTGGCCGCGGGGATTGTCGCGGCGGCCGAGACATTCCCTGCTGCGTCGCGCGCAGCGACACCCAGTGTGTGCCAGTTCCGCAACCGAGTCCACCAAGGTCTGCGCTGCGGCCGCTGATCGTGTTCACTCTGTTTCCGTTCAGGAAAAGGTCATAACCGGTGACCCCGACGTTCTGCCTGTCGATGCCGTCCACGTGACCCGTATCGCGCTGGTCGAAAGGGCGAAGGCAGCGAGCCCGGTCGGAGTAGTCGGGCGCTGTCCTGTCCGAGGCTGGTGGCGGAACCGGCTGGGGCGGCGTTGGATGAGTCGGCGGCCCGTTTCCGGCGGGGCCGCCGTAGATGAAGTACAAACCCTCTCGATTGACCGCGGGTTGTGAGTGACCTTTCTCGAACAGTTGCAGCCGTTGGCGTTCTTGTCGCTGGTTACGAATGTCCGCCGGTCTGGACTGACCGATTCGACGTATGCGACGTGCCCGTACATGCCATGTGTGCTGACCATGATCGCCCCGACGACCGGCACGTTCCCGTTCGGGATCCGAGCGCGTCGGGCGTGGTCGATCCAGTACTTCGCGTTCCAGACGTAATCCCACTTGTGCGTTGCAGGCTTTCGGAGTCCGGCGTAGGGGACGCCGGACGCACGGCGGCTTCGAAGATATCCGGCCGCCGTTCGTAGGCCCAGTGAACGCACTGTGTCGGATCGTCGAACCGGTTTCCGGCGCCTCGTCCTTGGGTCTTCCCGGCCGGTGAGCCCTTGACAAGCGGTATTCGCGCGACCCGCAGATCGGTCCGCTGCACGAGCAGCGCACGTCCGGCCGGTGAGCCGTTCACACGGACAACCCGCGTGGCTCTCGGGAGCTTTCCGGAACGGGACGCGCACGAGGCAATCAGCGCCCACCGTCCGGTTGTGGCGTCGCGCTTCGTGAGGAACGAGAACCGAAGCAGGCTTCCGTCGGACTTGAAGGTCCAGACGATCTGCTGGCCCTCGAAGGGGCCTACGACCGAGACCTTGCAGAATCGCGCGGTCGTTGGGTCAGCGTGACCGTGCAGGACCGCTCCGGCGCGGATCGTCAGGGGTGACTTCACCCAGCGAGGGTTCAGCAGACGGCTTGCGGCAGGCCTTGCGCTGCGTCCTGCGAGACCTAGGGGTGGTCGATCCTGACACCGCCTTGTGAAGGCCAGTCCAGGATGACCAGAACGACTACGAAGTTTCCTTGCATTCGCCTCCACGGACAGGAGGAGATGAGGACCGCAACTCGAGTCAAGGGCCGCGCATCGGTTCCTACGAATCGACCCGATTGCGCATTTTTATCCGGATCCGGGTGTGGCCGGACGGAGGTTTTTTGATGACTGGACTCGCTCCTGGCGGTCGTCGATCAGTGCTGAGCGGACGACGGTTGTAATGCCCCCCCGTCCACGCGCACCAGGCCTCGGTACGTCGGCTCGCCTCCGCGCGCGCGGGCGGTGCATGAGCGCTCGACGCGCAGTTGGATCGAGCCCGTGCGCGCGGTCCGGACGGGTTTGACTGGGATTGGCGGCGGCCGGTGGCTGCAAGGTTCTGCTGTAGATCCGCATTCGCAGATCGGTGCTCCCTAGCGGGAATGGCCTGGGGGAGTGCGGCGTAGAGGTGCCAGGCGTTCATTCGCCGTCGCGTAGGCGACTGTGTTCTCGAAGGGCAGGACGAACTTAGATCCCCAGGGGCTGTCCAGGGGAGCGTCGGGCGCGGACCGCGGGTTGGGCAGGCGATCTCGAGTTGTGAGTGCCGATGCGACCAGCGACGAGTGGAGTGATCTGTGAACTGCGGCAGGAGACTCGCCTTCAGGGCCTCTGGCAACGGCCCGCGGTGCCCTATATGCCGCCGGCCGGACGGACGGCCATCCGTTGGATGTCTCGCGGGGCGCGGCCGACTACGTGGCGCTGGCCGATGTCGCCGATCGGTTTCGACAGGAGGGCTCCGGTCAGATCCAGTGGTTCCAGGAGCCAAGCTCGATCGCCGGGAAGGGCATCGCGGGAAGTTGGTGAGGTGCCGCCGAGCGACCATCACGGTCGCCCCTGAGGGGATCGCGACGCCGTGACCGTCTCGCCGAGGGAGCCAGCCCCTACCTCCTCCGAGTGCATAGTCCCTGTTGATGAGTTGCTGGGTGAGGGGTTCATGTGCCAAGAGGATGACTGAACCAGAAGAAGTGCAAGAAACATAACGTATTGCTACATCGCCTTTGCCGGGCTAGCGATGTACACGCTGGCGCGGCTGCTGGGGCTGAACGCCATCGGTAGTCTCATTGGCGCAGTGTCCTACGCATTTGCCTGGGTCGCTCCCGGGAGCTCGCATCTGGTGATCTTCTTTCCCACCGCAATCTGGATCATCGTCGCCATGATCGCGGTTGAGCTCGCGGTGCGCGCGGTGTCCTGGCCGGCACGTCTGTGGAGCTGGCTCCTGGCCGCGACGTCGATCAGTCAGATTCTTGCGGTGTGGCTTGGCCAAGGATCGTATTACGCCATGCTCTGCATCGGCGCCTGGATCGCCTACCGCACACTCCTCATGCCGGATCGCTTAGTACCGATCCGCTCTCGATTGCGTGCGTTCGCAATCACCGGAGCCGCAGTGCTCGGATTTGGGTTCGGCATCGCGCGGCGGTGATTCTGCCGCGATGGAATGCGGTGTCGCGCTCCAACCTCGCCGGTGGGTTATACGACGTCACATCCGCCTGGAAGACGCCAAGCCGGCTTTCAGCCCGCCGAGCTCGTGTATGAACTCGTGGGCGGTCATGCCGGGTCGCTCTGGTGGTACGTGGGAGCCGTTGCCGTGGCGCTAGCGTTCATGGCGCCCGTGGTGGCCAGACGTTGGCGACCACTGCCGTTCTTTGTCTTGATGACGGTGCTATGCCTCGTGCTGGCTCTCCCTGGACCGACGCCGCTGAACGCCGCGTTTGGGGCCATTCTGCCGCGATTCGAAGAGATTCATGGGCACGCTCCGTATCGGGTGCTGATTCTGGTCGGGCTGGTGATCGCCCTCCTCGCTGCGGCCACGATCACCTTCATCACGCAATGGCATCCCCCGCGAGCGGTGCTGCTGCTGACCGCTGCCGTGCCAACCGCGCTGGCGATCGTTGTTGCCGTGATGACCGCTGGCGACGGCTCGCTGCTGTCTCGAGAATCAACGCTGCTGATTGGGGCGACGAGCATCCTCGTTGCCTGTGCCTCGTGGACGCCGGCGCCGCGAATCAGACAGATGGCGCTTGGCGGTGTGGTCTTGCTCGTCTTGTGGGACCCAGCCGGCCGCATCATGCTCAATGGGTTCGCGGACGAAGCGTTCTTGGAGCACACGCTGCCGCAATCGCTGATGCGAGATGCGGAGCCTTTCTTGCACGCCAACAGCGCCGCCGAGTTTCTCATCGCTGAAGGCGCACGCGAACCGATCCGCTTTGCCGGGTACAATCCGGCACTGCTCCCAAACCTTGACGGCACTGAGATCGAGGCGCCCACTTTTGGCTATCGGCGGAAAACCAGTCTCAACCATCCGGGAGTCGACTGGCTGCTGGTGTTCAATTGGGCGACGTGGTTCGGGATCGACGACATTCAGGGCTACAACCCCGTGCAAATCGAGCGCTACGTCGAGTACATCGACGCCCTCAACGGCCATCGCCAGGAATATCACGAGCGCAATATCTTTCCCAATGGCCTCTCCTCCCCGCTACTCGACTTGCTCAATACACGCTTCCTGATCGTCCCCGCTGACGCGCCCACGCGCCCCGAATATGACTCGCTGCCAGCTACCATGACCACTGTGTATTCCGACGACGACGTGCGCATCGTGGAAAACCCGGAGGTCTTGCCCCGCGCCTGGCTCGTGCATGAGGCGCGGCAGGTCGCTGCGGGCGAGGCGCTTGCGCTACTGGCCGACGGGACCGTCGATCCCCTCCAGGTCGCGCTGCTGGAGTCCACCCCGCCGCCGATGGAGAGCGCGTTCGATGCGAACGTCGAGGCGGTCAAAATTACGGATGTGGGACCCGATCGTCTCGGGCTCGAGGTGACCGCCGACAGCGCGGCGCTGTTGATGCTGAGCGAGGTCTGGGATCCGGGTTGGAGCGCGACTGTCGATGGCACGCCAGCGCCGGTGCTGCTTGCCGATCACGTTCTGCGCGCGGTCCCGATTCCGCCAGGCTCGCACACCGTCGCGCTCCGCTACACTCCCCCCCTCTTGCCGCTCGGTTTGGCGATCACCAGCACGACCGTCGTGGTTCTCGCATCGGCCGGCTGTGGTCGGGATGGCGGCGTCGAAAGGAGCGCAGGTCGAGCCGCGACGAAAACTTATGACACCCGATCGATTCGACCCAGGTGAGTCAACCCGTGCGTCCCGCCGCGCAATGTTGCGGGAATTGGCTGGCGTGGCCGTCGTGCTTGCCGTCCCGATCGCGACGATCGTCGCTACGGCGCGACCCATTCCCAACCCCGTGAGCCGGCGACCCAGCTTTCTTCCCGAGGGCGATCAAGCAACGCCGCCCCGTCGCACCGAGACCAACGGGAAGCGACGTGAGAGAGATCCCAAGCGGAGCAGGCGCGATGGCGCCGAACAACCGGCCGCGAACAATGCAACGCCGGGCGTTGGTTCCTGATCAGCGCACGACGCGCACTTGACCAATCGACCGTGACCTGTCACCCTCGCATCCTTCCCCTCCCCGCTTGAGCGACCTCCCTGTTGGCTGCGGAAAGCGTGGTTTGGCATGAGTGTCCTGAATCCAGAACCGCCTGGTCCCGCCGCTGGGCACCCCCGGGCCTGGCCGGGGGCGCATGTCCCCCTCGGCGCCCATTGGGACGGCGAGGGCGTCAACTTCGCGCTTCACTCCATCCATGCCACCGCCGTCGAGCTCTGTCTGTTCGCCCGTCCCGACGATCCGTACGAAGCCGACCGGATACTCCTTCCGGAACGGACCGGCGACATCTGGCACGGCTATGTCCCCGGTCTCGCGCCCGGCCAAACGTACGGCTACCGGGTCGACGGTCCCTACCGGCCCGAAATCGGACTCCGCTTCAACCCGGCCAAACTGCTCATCGATCCCTATGCGTACGCCGTACATGGCCGTCTCGATTACTCCGGCCCGATCTATGGTTACGATCATGGCGGGAGTCCAACGGGCGACGACTCGCGCCGCAGTCCGCGCGACGACGCGCCGTTCGTGCCGCGCTGCGTCGTTACCGATCCCGCCTTCGACTGGGGTGAGGATCGGCCGCCGGCGACCTCCTGGAGCGAGACAGTCATTTACGAAACCCACGTCAAGGGCTTCAGCCGCCTGCGACCCGACGTGCCGCCGGAGTTGCGCGGCGCCTACCTCGGGATGGCGGACACGGCCTCGCTCGACTACTTTCGTACACTCGGGGTCACCGCCCTCGAACTCCTCCCCGTTCATCATTGGCTCGACGAGCTCGCTGGTGGCGACGGGTTTAACCAATTATTGGGGGTACAACTCGATCGCCTACTTCGCCCCCGATGCGCGCTATGCCGTCGCGGGATCACTGGGGCAGCAGATCGTCGAGTTCAAGCGCATGGTGAAAGCCCTCCACGGCGCGGGGCTCGAGGTCATTCTCGATGTCGTGTACAACCACACCGCGGAGTACAACCACCTCGGTCCGACGCTGTCGTTTCGCGGCATCGACAACCCCGTTTACTACCGCCTGGTCCACGATGATCCGCGACTATATGTCGATGTGACGGGGACCGGGAACACGGTCAACGTGCGCAGCGCCCACACGTTGCGGTTGGTGATGGATTCGCTGCGTTATTGGGTGCAGGAGATGCATGTCGATGGCTTCCGCTTCGATCTTGCCCCCGCTCTTGCTCGTGAGGCGTTCGATGTCGACCGCGAGGGTTCGTTTTTCGACGCCATTCACCAGGATTCTGTGCTTGCTGGCGTGAAACTGATCGCCGAACCGTGGGACGTCGGGGAGAACGGCTATCACATTGGCCGCTTCCCGACGGGCTGGTCGGAGTGGAACGGCAAGTACCGTGACAGTGTGCGTCATTTCTGGCGCGGCGATCCCGGTTGGGTCGCCGATATGGGGTACCGCCTGACCGGCTCGTCAGATCTTTACAAATCCGATGGGCGTCAACCTTTCGCGAGTATCAATTTCGTGACCGCCCATGACGGTTTCACGCTGACCGATCTCGTCTCGTTCAACCACAAACACAATCTGGCCAATGGCGATAACAACCTCGACGGGACGAACGACAATTTTTCCTGCAACCACGGCCACGAAGGTCCGACCGATCTGCCTGAGATCGAGGCGCTGCGCAGTCGGCAACGTCGCAACTTTCTGGCAACCCTCCTCTTTTCGCAAGGGACGCCGATGCTCCTCGGCGGCGATGAGATGGGACGCACTCAACGCGGCAACAACAACGCGTATTGCCAAGACACCGATCTCAGTTGGTA
>CAVYMH010000002.1:0-921432 GCA_963769645.1 uncultured Actinomycetes bacterium
TCGAGCGGCGTACCCGGCCCCTCAGCGGGCAGCTTCGTCGGGACCTGCTTCGCCTTGCACCGGACGGGGTTTGGCTAGCCGCCGCGTCACCACGGCGCTGGTGGGCTCTTACCCCACCTTTTCACCCTTACCTCGGCATCTCCGGAGACATGCCGGTGGCGGTCTCCTTTCTGTGCCACTTTCCGTCGGCTTTCGCCGCCTGGGGTTTCCCCAGCGTCCTGCCCTTCGGTGTCCGGACTTTCCTCGGGCCTCGAGGGCCCGCGGTCACCCGGCCTGCAGGCTCAATTGTAGCCCGCCTTCGGCCGCGGTCGCGATGTGCGTCTCGCACTCCGGGCACTCGATTTCGCCGCCTCGGTGCAGGACGAACTCGCCGCACACGAGGCATTCGAGGCTCGCTCCCGCGCGCGAGCGCGGCGAGCTCCTGGTCGAGGGTGCGGGCGAGGGGTCGCACGTTCATCACGAGACCTGTCTGAACACTCCGATCACCTTGCCGAGGACCTGCACATGGGCGGCGTAGATCGGCTCGAGTGCGTCGTTCTCGGGCTGCAGCCGCACCCGGCCGTCCTCGCGGAAGAAGCGCTTGACCGTCGCCTCGTCGGCCGCCTCGTCGTCGCCGGCGAGCGCCACCACGATCTCGCCGTTGCGGCGCGTCTTGCTGCTGGCGCACGACGACGTAGTCGCCGTCGAGGATCCCGGCCTGGATCATCGACTCGCCCTTGACGCGCAGGAGGAAGTCGTCGCCGCCGCGCCGCCAGCGGCTCGGGCACCTCGAGGTAGTCCTCGACGTTCTGCTCGGCGAGCAGCGGGCCGCCGGCCGCGATCTCGCCGACGAGGGGCAGCGAGAGCAGCTTCGAGTCGCGCGAGCGCTCGCGTCGGTCGCGTCCGACCAGCTCGAGCGCCCGCGGCTTGGTCGGGTCGCGCTTGATCAGCCCGGCGCGCTCGATGTTCGCGAGGTGCGCGTGCACCGTGGAGGGCGAGGCGAGCCCGACCGCCTCACCGATCTCGCGCACGGTCGGCGGGTAGCCGTGCCCGCGCACGTACTCGACAGGAAGTCGAAGATCTCGCGCTGTCGTCCGGTCAGCATCACGCCTCCTCGTTGGTTGCGAACATACGTTCGCCACCAGAGTAGAGACTCCTCCGGACGCCGTCAAGCAGCGCGTCGAAGGCGCGAGAGCGTCTTGACGACGGTGCGCAGGCTGCGCGACGAAAGCACGAGCGCGCCGATCACCGCGGCGAACGAGATCGCGATCGAGACGACGTCCGCCTGCCGACCTCGTCCGCCACGCGGTGGCCGAGCCGTGCCCTTCGCGCCGACGAGCCCCGCCTGCCCGAGTTGCTTGGTGTCCACGAACGACGCCTACCCGAACGGCCGCGAAAGGAACCTCGGCGAGCGCGGCTACAATGGCGATCCCTCGAGCGCTGGTGGCGGAATTGGTAGACGCGCTAGGTTGAGGGCCTAGTGGCCTTAAAAGGCCGTGGAGGTTCAAGTCCTCTCCAGCGCATGACCGCAGTGGCTCGCCTCGCGGGCGGCTGCTCGTCGTCCGCGCTACGGACGGCAGGACGAAGGCAGCGCGCGTGCGGCAGACCTCTGCCGATAGCGGCCGTCGGAAGCGGCGCTCGGCGCCGGCGCGTCGGTACGCGGACGCGCGCGTCGCGTGCGTCGTGCGCCGCGCGCAGACGGTCGCGACGAAGAACGGCCAGGTCGAGACGATCAGCGACGCCGACAGCGAGGGGATCGGCGTCCGCGTCCTCGTCGACGGCGCGTGGGGCTTCGCCTGCGACCGCCGGCACGACGCAGGAGGCGCCCGCGAGGCCGCGCTGCGCGCGACCGCGTTCGCGAAGGCCGCGCCCGGCGGGCACCGCGCGCTCGCTCGCGCCGGTCGAGGCGCACGCGGCGGAGTACCGGACGCCGCTCGAGCGCGACCCGTTCGCGGTCTCGCTCGGGGACAAGGTCGAGCTCTGCCTGAGGGCCGAGGAAGCGATGCGCACGCGGACGTGATCGTGCGCTCGGCCTCCGTGCGCGCACAGCGCGAGCACAAGATGTTCGTCTCCTCGACGGGCGCGCGATCGAGCAGGAGCTCGTCGAGACGGGCGGCGGGATCGACGCGATCGCGACGCCCGAGGGGCTCTTCCAGCAGCGCAGCTACCCGAGCGCGCACGGCGGCTCGAGCGCCAGGCCGGCTGGGAGTACGTCGACGGCCTCGACCTCGAGCGGGAGGCGCCGCGCGTCGGCGAGCAGGCGAGCGCGCTCCTGCGCGCCGCCGAGTGCCCGGCCCGGACGACGACGGTCGTCCTCGACGCCGGAGCAGATGATGCTGCAGGTGCACGAGTCGGTCGGCCACCCGATCGAGCTCGACCGCGTCTACGGCACCGAGGCGGCCTACGCCGGCACGAGCTTCCTGCTCGCCCGACGACCTCGGCTCCCTGCGCTACGGCTCGCCGCTGATGAACGTCACCGCCGACGCGACGACCCCCGGCGGGCTCGGCACCTTCGCCTTCGACGACGAGGGCGTCCCGGCCCGCGCGAGCCGATCGTCGCGAGGGGGCGTCCTGCGCGGCTTCCTCACCTCGCGCGAGACGGCCGCCGGCTCGGCCACGGCGCGCGGCGGCTCGATGCGCGCCGACGGCTGGAGCCGGATGCCGCTCGTGCGGATGACGAACCTCCACCTCGAGCCGGGCGAGGGCACGCTCGACGAGCTGCTCGCCGACGTCGACGAGGGCGTCTACCTCGAGACGAACAAGAGCTGGTCGATCGACGACAAGCGGCTCAACTTCCAGTTCGGCACGCAGATCGCCTGGGAGATCAAGGGCGGCCAGCTCGGCCGGATGCTCCGCGACGCGACCTACACGGGCGTGCACGCCGGTCGTTCTGGGGCTCGCTCGACGCGGTCGGCCGGCCCGGACGCACTGGCGGCTGTACGGGCTGCACGAACTGCGGCAAGGGCCAGCCCGGGCAGGACCGCGCACGTCTCGCACGGCGCGTCGCCGGCGCGCTTCCGCGACGTCCAGGTCGGGGTCAAGGCGTGATCGAGCCGCGCTCGAGCTGGCGGAGCGAGCGCTGGCCGCGGCCGAGGGCGACGAGGTCGAGGTGGTCGTCCAGAGCGAGCGCTCGGGCTTCGCGCGCTTCGCCGCCTCGGAGGTCCATCAGCCGACGCTGATCGAGAACGCGGTCGTGCAGCTGCGGGTCGTCCGCGACGGGCGGCTCGGGATCGGCGCCGACGAACCGCTTCGAGCCGGACGGCCTGCGCGACGTCGCCCGGCGCGCGGCGGAGGCCGCCGACCTCGCGCCGCCCGACCCGGACTTCCCGGGCCTCGCCGAGCCCGAGCCCCGTACCCCGAGGTCGCGGCGTACGACGAGGAGACCGCGTCGCTCGGGCGCGGAGGAGCCAGGCGCGGCTCGCGGGCGACGCGATCGCTGCCGCGGGCGAGCTCGGCGCGTACGGCTTCTTCACGAGCGGCGCGTCCGAGCTCGCGGTCGCGACCTCGACCGGCGCTCCGCGCCACCAGCGCATGACGGATGCGACCGCGCTCGTGCTCGCCGCCGGCGACGGACGCGTCCGGCTACGCGGAGCGCGACGTCGTGGGCGGCCGGCCGAGGTCGACCCGGCGGCGGTCGGGCGCGAGGCGGCCGCCAAGGCCGAGCGGACCCGCGGCGCGCGGCGCTCGAGCCGGGCCAGTACGCGCCGTGCTCGAGCCCTACGCGCTCGGCGAGCTGCTCCACTAGTTCGCGTTCGACTCCTTCAGCGGGCTCGGGCTGCTCGAGGAGCGCAGCTACCTGTGCGGGCCGGCTCGGCGAGCGGATCTTCGACCCGAAGGTCTCGATCGCGGACGACGCGCTCGATCCGGACGGGCCTGCCGAAGGCCTTCGACTTCGAGGGGACGCCCGAAGCGGCGCGTCGCGCTGGTCGAGGAGGGCGTCGCGCGCGGCGTCGTCTGGGATCGCGCGACGGCGGCCCGCTCGCCGGACGGCCAGGTCTCGACCGGTCACGCGCCCGCACCGCCGGCTCGCGTGTACGGGCCGCTGCCCACCGCGCTCTCGGTCGCCCCCGGCGAGGCGGAGTCGGTCGACGAGCTGGCCGAGCTCGTCGGGCGACGGGATCTACGTCACGCGCCTGCACTACCTGGCGATCGTCGACCCGCGCGAGGGCGTGATCACGGGCATGACCCGCGACGGCACCTTCCGCATCCGCGGCGGGCAGATCGCCGAGCCGCTCGTGAACCTCCGCTTCACGGTCGCCGTGCCCGAGCTCCTCGCCGAGGTGCCCGGGCTGACGCGCGAGCGCATGCTCGTCAACCGGAGCGAGTTCTACGACGAGCGCTATCCGCAGGGCGCGCTCTGCCCGCGCTCGCCACCGCGCGCTTCAACGTGACCGGGTCCGGCTCCGGGCCCGGGCCTCTGTCGAGCCTACGCGAGCAGGCGGAAGAGCACGATCGTGTTCGCGAAGAAGACCGACGGCGACGACGACCGTCAGCCGCGTCAGGTTCCGCTCGACGATGTGAGTGCCGCCCTGCGACTGCGGCACGAAGCCCATCCCGGCCATGCCCGTGTCGCGGCCCGAGTGCATGAGCACGAGCCCGATCAGCGCGAGCGAGACCAGGAAGTGGACGAAGACGAGGACCGGCAGCATCGGCCTGGAGGGTAGCTAACGGCGCGCCCAGATCGAGGATCGCGGGCAGCAGCTCGGCTCGCGATCCGGTCCTTCGTGAGGTAGCCGGCCGCGCCCGCCTTGCGGGCCCGGTCGATGTCGGCCGGATGTTCGACGCCGGTCAGCATGAGGATGCAGGCGCGCGGATCGGCTGCGCGGATCTCCGCGATCGCCTCGATCCCGTCGAGCTCGGGCATCGCGATGTCCATCAGGGTCACGTCCGGGGTCGAGCGTGCGAGCGCAGCTCGACGGCCTCGCGTCCGTGTGCGCGCGGGCCGACGACGTCGATCGCGGATCCGCCGGCGAGCATCGCCTCGAGCGACCTCGACGAAGAGCGTGCTCGTCGTCGGCGATGAGGACGCGGATCGGCTCCGCGACGGGTTCGGAGACGGCGGCCATGTCCCGGTTATAACGCACAAACCGGCGGTTAGGTTACGGTCGTGGATGCCGCCGGACGCTCGCGACACGCATTCAGAAGCTGCTGGTGACCGGCGACAACCGGCTCAAGCAGGGCGTCTCCGCCGCGAAGGCGCGCGAGAGCTACGAGCAGGCGCTCGCGGTCGCGCGGGAGGCCGGGCTGGAGGAGAGCGTGCGCCCGCTCGTCGAGCTCAGGCTCGCCGACCTCGAGCGGCTCGCTCGAGGATCGCCTCCACCGGCTCCGCCTGCACGCCTGACGTCGTGCGGCTCGGCGGCCGCGCGGGCGGCCGGGTTCGGGGTCGGGCAGCTCGGCCGCGGCCGCGGAGCCCGCCTCGATCGAGCGCTCGTCGTCGGGATCGACGAGGACGCCGGCTTCCGCGGTCACGAACTCGGGCGGGCCGCCGACTCGCGTCGCGACGACCGAGCGCTCGCTCGCCATCGCCTCGAGCAGCGCCTGGCCGAACGGCTCGATCAGGGACGGCTGGCAGACGACGTCGCGCGGCCGCGATCCACGCGGCGACCTGCGTCGTGCGGCGACGCGGCCGACGACGCGGACGCCGTGCCGGCCTTCGAGCGCGTCGCGCAGCGGGCCGTCGCCGACGAAGGCGAGCCGGCCCTCGCCGAGCCGCTCGAACGCGCGCGCGAGGCTGATCACGTTCTTGCGCTCGTCGAGCGAGCCGACGCAGAGGAAGGCCGGGCCCTCGCCGTCCCAGCCGAGCTCGGCGCGCGCGCCGCGCGGGTCGCCGCCGCGAAGCGGTCGAGGTCGACGCCGCAGTTCGCGACCTCCGTCTTGCCGCCGCGCTCGGGGACACGCTTCGCTCGAGCTCGCGGCGGAGGTAGTCGGAGACGGCGATCACGGCGGTGGCCCTGCGGACGACGAGCGCGCGTCGCGGCGCGCGACGCCGGGGATCGAGCCGACGTTGCGGACGTCGCGGCCGTGCGCGGTGACGACGAGCGGCGCGCGTGTCGCCAGCGCGGCGAGCAGGCCCGGTCGGGACGAGGAAGTGCGCGTAGACGACGTCCGGGCGGAAGCGCCGTGCGGCCCGGGCCGCCTTCGCGTACAGGCTGACGTAGCGCCGCCGGCCGCCGGCGCGGCTCTCGAGCACGGCGCGCTCGATCTCGTGCCCCCGCTCGTCGAGCGCGTCGGCCATCCCCTTGACGAAGACGCCGAGGTCGGGGTCGCGCCGGCCCCGGATACATCTGCGAGACGAGCAGGATCTTCACGCGGGAGGATCTTCGACGCTTTCGGCACGGTGCCGTCACCCACGCGTGCGTCTTCCCGTGCTAGGCTCGCAGGCGGTGGGTGGTCAGCGGCCGGCCCTGAGGGCCACGGCCTATGGGCGTCGTACGTCCCGAACTCGTCGCGCAGGGTGTTGCAGATCTCGCCGATCGTGCAGCGCGCTCGCAGCGCCTCGCGCATCGGCGGGAGCAGGTTCTCGTCGCCGCCGCGCGACGCGGCGCACCTGCCTCGAGCGCGGCGCCGGCCTCCTCGCGCGTTCCGCTCCGCGCGCACGCGCGCGGTCCGCTCGAGCTGGCGCCGCTCGGCCTCCGGGTCGAGCCGGTGCAGCTCGATCGGCTCGGCCTCCTCCTCGGCGAACCGGTTGACGCCGACGATCACGCGCTCGCCCGACTCGACCTGCTGCGTGTAGCGGAACGCGGCCTCCTCGATCTCGTGCTGGACGAAGCCGTGCTCGATCGCCGCGACCGCGCCGCCGAGCTCGTCGACCTGCTCGATCAGCTCCCAGGCGCGCTCCTCGAGCTCGTCGGTCAGCGCCTCGATGAAGTAGGCGCCGCCGAGCGGGTCGGCGGTGTCGGTGCCGCCCGCCTCGTCGGCGAGGATCTGCTGCGTCCGCAGCGCGATCTGCGCCGAGCGCTCCGTCGGCAGCGCGAGCGCCTCGTCGAACCCGTTCGTGTGGATCGACTGCGCGCCGCCGGCAGACGGCGGAGAGCGCCTGGATCGCCACGCGCACGACGTTGTTCTCCGGCTGCTGCGCGGTGAGCGTCGAGCCGCCGGTCTGCGCGTGGAAGCGCAGCGCGAGCGCCTTCGGGTTCGTCGCGCCGAAGCGCTCGCGCATGATCCGCGCCCACAGCCGCCGCGCCGCGCGGAACTTCGCCACCTCCTGGAAGAAGTGGTTGTGCGCGTTGAAGAAGAACGAGAGCCGCGCGCCGAACTCGTCCGGCGACAGGCCCGGCGTCGACCGCCGCCTGCGCAGTACGCGATCCCGTTCGCGAGCGTGAACGCGAGCTCCTGCACCGCCGTCGAGCCCGCCTCGCGGATGTGGTAGCCGGAGATCGAGATCGTGTTCCAGCGCGGCAGCCGCTCGTGGCAGTACGCGAACAGGTCGGTCGTGATCCGCATCGACGGCCGCGGCGGGAAGATGTAGTTCCCGCGCGCGCAGTACTCCTTGAGGATGTCGTTCTGGACGGTGCCGCGCAGCGCCTCGGCCGGGACGCCCTGCTCCTCGGCGACGAGCTCGTACAGCAGGAGCAGCAGCGACGCCGGCGCGTTGATCGTCATCGAGGTCGAGACCTCGCCGAGCGGGATGCCGTCGAAGAGCAGCTCCATGTCCGCGAGCGAGTCGATCGCGACGCCGGTGCGCCCGACCTCGCCGGCGGCGCGCGGGTCGTCGGAGTCGTAGCCGAGCTGCGTCGGCAGGTCGAAGGCGACCGAGAGGCCGGTCTGGCCCGCGCTCGAGCAGGTAGCGGAAGCGCGCGTTCGTCTCCTCGGCCGAGGCGAAGCCCGCGTACTGGCGGATCGTCCACGGCCGGCCGCGGTACATGTCCGGGTAGGGGCCGCGCGTGAACGGGGACTCGCCCGGCAGCTCGAGCTCGAGGTCGCCGACGTCCTCCGCCGTGTAGACCGGCTTGACCTCGATCCCGGAGTCGGTCTCGCGCCGATCCTCGGCGGTCGCCATGCCCCATCGTAGGTGGAAGAAGAAGGCGCCCGCCGCAGCCCCCCTCAAAGCTGCCGGCTTAGGCCGGTCACTGCGCGGCGGGCGCCTTGTCGGACCGTGCCCGCGCTCTTACGGTTTCAAACACATACGTACGTGCGAGTACGCTCCTGCCGTGCGCGTGACGGTCAGGCTCTTCGCCGGACTGCGCGAGCGCGCGGGATTCGGCGAGCGCGCGCTCGAGCTCGCCGAGGGCGCCCGGCTCGCAGACGTCTGGCCTGCGCTCGGCGCTCGGCGACGAGCCCGCCGGCCTGCTCTACGCGGTCAACCGCGAGTACGCCGCGGCCGAGCAGCGCGCTCGCCGACGGCGACGAGGTCGCGCTGATCCCGCCCGTCTCGGGCGGCGCCTTCCGCCTCTCGCGACGAGCCGCTCGACCTCGACCGCGGTCGTCGCCGAGGTCGCCGACGAGCGCGCCGGCGCGATCGCGACGTTCCTCGGCACGACGCGAATCCAGTCGCGCGGCCGCACGGTCCTCCACCTCGACTACGAGGCCTACGAGGGCATGGCCGAGGAGGTGATGGAGCGAGATCGCCGCCGAGCTCCGCGGCGCGCTACGACCTCTGCGCGATCGCGATCCACCACCGCGTCGGGCCGCGTCGCGATCGGCGAGACGAGCGTCGTGATCGCCGTCTCCGCGCCGCACCGCGCCGACGCGCTCGCCGCCTGCACGGACGCGATCGACACGCTCAAGGAGACCGTGCCGCTCTGGAAGAAGGAGGTCTACGAGGGCGGCGAGGAGTGGATCGGCCGCGGCTCGTAGACGCATTCGGCAGGTCCGCGACGGCCGCTGCGCGGTCTCTGGTCGATCTTGCAGACCTAGTCCCGCCCTCAACGCAGAGCGAACAGGCGTCACATTTCTTGCCACGCAAGACCGACCCCAGACGTGCGCTCGCGGAACTCTCGAGCTAGCCGCCAGACTCTCGCTTCACGCCGCCGCCGAGTCGCCGGCGATTGGGCTAGACAACTACGAAGGAGCGCCTCGAATTAGGGCGACCGTCGGACCAGTACTCGTAGCGGCCCGGAGCAAGCTTGACCGTCCACGTCACCGTTCCGATCCACCGCAAGGAGGTACGGCGATCGACGCCGGTCGTCGCGGGCCCGCCTAGCCGGAAATTCTGTGCTCGCGAGCGATCGTGGATCGTGAACCTGTAGCGACCCGTGGCAAGTCGCGCCACACGCGACCCCGAGGCACTCGTCAGGATCAACGTCGAACCAGGCCCGACACGCCCGTTGAGCCGCACGCCATCCTGATTCGCCTCCCGTGCCGGCATGGCCGGCGACGCGAGAAGGAGTCCAGCGCTCACGCAGAGCACGAACGTCGCGCGGCGGGTTGTGCCCGCCGCGCGACGCAAGCTCGCGGTAATCGCTACGTCGACGTAACGGCCCACGAACCACCCGCGTAGTAGGTGCCGGTGGCCGCCGGGTAGATCGCGAGGGCGAATCCCCAACGCGTGGCCGTACCGCACGTGCCGCTTATCCCCGGGAAGATGCATGGCGAGGTCGAGCGGTTGCTGGTGTACCCCTCGTAGAGGCAGAGATGGCCTGCCTGCGCCTGAGGATTCGCGGATGTTCCCGGACATTGCGCAGGCGGAGTTGTTCCGCTCAGGACGTAGTGCGGGATCGGTGCCGCCGCGAGTTGGAAGCCGAACGAGTACCCGCGGAAGTCGAACGACGCTCCGCTTGGTGCGTTGTTCATGAAGATTCCGCGAACCGTCTTCCCACCCGGCATGTTGCCGCTCGGGAATGGTCCCTCGGGCCCCTGAGCTCCTTGGGGGCCCTGACCGCCCTGCGGTCCACTCGGCCCGGGGGGTCCAGCCGGCCCACCAGGCCCAGCCGGCCCTGGTGCACCAGCCGCTCCCTGCGCTCCACGTGCGACAGGGACGCCGACGATCTGACCCTTGCCGTTGCGCTGGACGATGGTGTTGGGCTTCGCCGCAACCGACGGCGCCTTCCCGCGCAGGAAGTTGGCGCTCTTCGCGAAGTGCGTTTGAGCGATGTTCGACGTCGCGTGTCCGAGCGGCGTGATGCCGAAGACCGCCACCACGAGCGCGGTCGCGGACAGGACGATTGGCAGTCTGTTCTTCAAGCTTCCTCCCTCACCTGGACCCCTACCCCCGGGGATTGCTCCTTCGAAGGTAACTCGGACCACCGCGCAACTCAAGAGGTCGATCCCTCGAACGAGGGATCCGGTGGGTTTCGCCCCGCCCCGGATCCCTCGATTTCATCTCTCCGCGAGGGCTATGAGCCGGTTACGGCCCAGGTACCCCTCGTCCAGTAGGTGCCCGCCGCGGTCGACCGAACGAAGATTCCCGTACCCCACCTGCTCGTGGTCCCGTCGCCGCCTAGGCCGGTGACAGTGCGAGCGCCCGCGTTCAGGCCGCTGAATTCGAAGACGCACAGATGCCCCGCGTTGGCGCCTGGGTTGCTCACGCTACCGGTGCAGCCCGCGGGCGTGGCGGCGCCTTCGTTGATGAAGTGAGGCGTCGGTGCCGCTGCCAGGGGATAGACGAACGAGACTTCGCTCGTGGCGAGGTCGTTGGCGCCGGGCGCGCTCGAGCCTGCCCAGTACCAACCCCGGATGGTCTGCCCGGCGGGGAGCGTCGCCGGAAACGGCCCGGCGGGACCCGTTGCGCCTGGCGCACCTGCCGGACCTGCCGGGCCGGCGGGACCCGGGGCTCCGTTGGCGCCGTTCGCTCCCGGCGCACCAGCGGGCCCGCGCGGGCCAACCGCGCCCCAGCTCTTGTCGAGCTTGCCGGCCTTGTTTGCTACCGGAACCTTGTTCTTCCCTGCCTTCACGGACGGTGCCTTGCCGCGCAGGAAGTTCGCGTTCTTGGCGAAGTGCGTCTGGACGATCGTGGACGTCGCGTGTCCGAGCGGTGTGATCCCAAAGACCGCAACGACGAGCGCAGTGACGGACAGGACGACGGGCAAGCGGCTTTTCATGGCTCCTCCTGGTTTCTTGTACGGCTTCCCGCGTCAGCGGTCATTCCGAACGTACTGGTCGCCGCGGACGCCAACCATCCCCCGGACGTACCATGCGCCGCCTATGCAGACGCGCGAGACCCGGATGGCGCACGCCGGCTGGACGCAGAACCTGATCGCAGGCGGGACGGCTCCAGAGCGGCGAGCGCGTGCTCGTCGTCGTCGACGAGCCGCTCGCCGGCGAGGGCGCCGAGCTGCTGGCAGCCGTGCAGGACGCGGGCGCCCACGCGGCGCCTCGAGCTCTGGACGGGCGAGCGGCCGCTCGCCAAGGCGCCGCAGCCCATTCTCGACGCTGCCGAGGTGGCCGACCTCTCGCTCTTCCTCGCGGAGAAGCCGCTGCCCGAGGAGGGCGGCGCCCGCTTCTCGCTGCTGCAGACCGTCAGCCGGCCACGGCGGCCGGCAGATCTTCCTCGGCTTCGTGGACGGCGAGCTCCTGCGCGGCGAGCTGTCACAGCCGGCGACCGACCTCGAGCGCCCTGCCCGCGACCTGCTCGCCCAGCTCGAGGGCAGCGAGACGATCCACGTCCGGGGACGCGCCGGCACCGACCTGACCCTGCGCGTCGACGGGCGGCCCTGGCACTCGGACGCGCTGGCGCTCGCAGCCCGGCCAGATGGCGAACTACCCGGGCGGCGAGGTCTTCGTCGCGCCGCACGCGGACGGCGCCGACGGCGTCCTGGTCGCCGACCTGACCGTGCCGTACACCGTCGAGGGCCTCGTCGACGAGCCCGTGACGCTTCGCTTCTCGGGCGGGCGCGTCGACGAGCATCGAGGGCGGCCGGGCGGCGGACCTGCTGCGGACGATCGTCGAGGAGGCGGGCGAGGGCGCGGACGTGATCGCCGAGCTCGGGATCGGCTTCAACCCGACCGTCAGCCCGCGCGGCCACGTGATGCTCGACGAGAAGGCGGCGCGGACGGCGCACGTCGCGATCGGCCGCAACACCGGCCCCTACGGCGGCGACAACGAGGCCTCGATCCACGTCGACTGCGTGTTCTCGGAGCCCGAGGTCGAGGCCGACGGCAAGCGGGTCGAGCTGCCGGGCTACGCGCCCTAGTTAGACATGTCCTAGGGCACGACCTCGAAGCCCTGAGCTCTGAAATGGCGATCGAACGTGAACGCCGTCTCGATCCCCAGCCGGCTCATGAGCTGAAAGCTGACCCAGTCCACGAACGAGATGCGCCCTGCTGCGAGCAGGCCCGAAAGGGCGAGCGCGTGCGTCTCCTCGTCGACCCAGAGCACCTCGAGCGGACGCAGGAGCCGTGTGTGCAGATCGCGCACGGCCTCGCGTCCCAGCCGGCGCTCCGTCACGGCGGTTGTCTCGACGACGACGTAGTTGTGCGTCAGCAACCCGCGACCAGGGCCGAAGTCGGCGAACGCCGCTTTGGCCGCCTCGTGGTTCTCGTCGCGCTCGCTGAGTAGCGCGACGAGCGCCGAGCTGTCGACTAGCGTCGCCAATGCTCGAAGGCCTCGGCGGCGTACTCGTCCAGGTTGCTCGACACGTCCGTCGCGCCATGGCGGTCGCGATACCTGCCGACCACGGAGAGGGCGAGCTCCCAGTCGCGCTCACGTCCGTCGTCGTCAAGGGCGCGGCCGACCGCCTCGCGGATCAACGCCGCGATCGAAACACCCCGTCCTGCGGCCACTCGCCGCAGGCCCGCCATCTGCTCTTCGGTGAGCTGGATCTGGGTACGGATCACTGTCGACATGATAGCTCGATCTGTAATCGGTGATGGCGGACGAGTCACTCACTTCGCCCGCCGTCGAAGCGGGCTCAGCCGGCGGCGGTTGCCGTGCCTCCGAAGATGCAGCGGTTCGCGCCGCCGACCGACTGCTGCTCGGCCAGGAACGAGACCGACACGTACGAGGCTCCGGCCGGCGCGCGGTAGACGAGCGTGCCGGCGACGTCGTCGTCGCTCGAGCCGAGGAAGTCGAAGCCGTCGGTCGAGTCGAGGTCGTCGTCCTCGACGTAGGCGGCGACGTTGGCCGGGTTGTCGGCGACGAGGAACGCCGAGGCCTTCGCGTTGTTCGCAGACCGAGCTCGCTTCGAGCGTGAGGTCGCCGGCCGCGCTGCAGGCGGCCTTGAGCACGAGCCCGCCCGAGGTTGAGGATCTGCGTCTCGGCAGTGTTCGCGGGGACGTCGACGTTGACGCGCTGGGCGGCCGGGCCGGGCGGTCCGGTCGCACCGGCCGGGCCTACCGCTCCCGCCGGACCGGCGGGCCCGACCGGGACCACGAGCACCCTCCAGCCCGCGCGGGCCCTGAGCGCCGTCGGCTCCCCTGGCACCTCGGACGACGGGCACCACGGCCGACGGGAACTTGCCGTTCTTGCCGAGCGGCAGCAGCCGGCCCGGAGCGGGCTTGCGTGAGGCCTTGATGCCGTTCACGGCACCGGCGTTCTTGGCGAAGCTCGCGACCGTGCGGCCGGCCGCCTGGCCCAGAGGACTCCAGGCGAGCACTGCCAGCACGAGCAAGGTGAGCACGAGTGGGATCGATCGCTTCACGGCCATCCTCCTGGGTAGGGGTAGGGCAGGGATGGCCCTCTGAAGTACACGCAAGAACCGCCGGCCGCATCGTCCGGACACGCATCCGGCACAGAGAAGTCACAAAGCTACGATGAGTTCGTGAGCCAGTACACGACGCCCGAGCGAGACGCGGGCGACTATCCGCCGTACGAGCTCGGCCCCATCCGCCCCGAGCCGCGCTTCCGCCTCCTGCGCAAGCTGGCCGCGCCGCTGATCCTGCTCGGCGCGTTCCTGGCGAAGTTCAAGTTCATCCTGTTCGCGATCTTCAAGTTCAAGGTCGTGACCACGTCGCTGTCGATGCTGGTCTCGATCGGGGCGTACACGCTGCTCTGGGGCTGGAAGTTCGCGCTCGGCTTCGTCGTGTTGCTGTTCGTGCACGAGCTCGGGCACGCGCTCGAGGCCAAGCGCCAGGGGCTTCCGGTCAGCGCCCCGATCTTCATCCCGTTCCTGGGCGCCGCCATCCTGCTCAAGGAGAACCCGCAGAACGCCTGGAAGGAGGCCCAGATCGCGCTCGCCGGCCCGATCCTCGGCAGCCTAGGCGCGGCCGCGGTCTGGTGGTACGGCGAGGCGACGGACAACAACCTGCTGATCGCGCTGGCCTTCACGGGCTTCTTCCTGAACCTGTTCAACCTGCTGCCCGTCGTCCCGCTCGACGGCGGCCGGGCCGTCGCCGCGCTCCATCCCGCCTTCTGGCTCGTGGGCCTGGCCGGGCTCACAGCGCTGGCCTTCGTCGCGCCCAACCCGATCCTGATCCTGATCCTGGCTGTGAGCGCGTACGAGCTGTGGAACCGCTGGCGCGCGCGCGGGACAGCCGAGTACCAGGGGTACTACACGATCGCTCCCTGGCAACGGGTCGTCGTGGCCGTGGTCTACCTGGGGCTGGCGGCAGTGCTGGCGGTCGCGATGAGCGCGTCGTACATCGAACGCGACATCTAGGTGGACATCTAGGTGGAAGACCGCCGCATCCTGGACGAGCGCCGCGAGGACGCGGATCTCGAGCAGGACGTCCAGCGAATCGCGGAGGAGTTCAGGCAGGGCTTCGAGGCCGTCGACCGGATCGATCGTCCGGCCGTCTCGATCTTCGGCTCCGCCCGCATCGGGGAAGACCATCGCTGGTACCAGACCGCTCGCGAGGTCGCCCGCCGGTTCGCGGAGGCCGGGTTCGCCGTGGTCACGGGCGGCGGGCCGGGCGTGATGGAGGCCGCGAACCGGGGCGCGAAGGACGGCGGCGGTCTGTCCGTCGGCTTCAACATCGAGCTCCCCCACGAGCAGTTCTCGAACCCCTACCTCGACATCTCGGTCACCTTCCAGCACTTCTACGCGCGCAAGACGATGTTCGTGAAGGCGGCTTCGGGCTTCGTGATCTTCCCGGGCGGCTTCGGGACCCTCGACGAGCTGTTCGAGTCGCTGACGCTGATCCAGACCGGCAAGGTGCTGCACTTCCCGGTCGTGCTCTTCGACCGCGGGTTCTGGAGCGACCTGCTCGGCTGGGTGGGTGACGAGCTGATCTCCCACGGCCTGGTCTCGGCCGAGGACGAGCGCCTCCTGTACGTCACCGACGATCCGGCCGAGGCGGTCAAGGTCGTGACGGATTGCTACCGGGAGCGGTGCGCGGAGGTCCCTGCCGAGCCGGCCAAAGCCGACGCGCAGTAGGAGCATGCGAGGCTGATGTCGCGGCGCGGCTGGCTGCTGTTCGCCGCCATGTGCGTGATCTGGGGGATCCCGTACCTCCTGATCAAGGTCGCCGTGGAGGACATGAGCCCGGCTGTGCTCGTCCTGGCGCGAACCGGGATCGCCGCTGCGATCCTGCTCCCGATCGCCGTCGCCCGGAACGAGCTGCGCCCGTTGCTGCCGCACTGGATCCCCATCCTGGCCTTCGCGGCGATCGAGATCGCAATTCCGTGGGTGCTGCTCGCGGCGGCGGAGACCCGGATCTCGAGCTCGCTGACCGGGCTGCTGCTCGCGTCCGTGCCGCTCGTCGCAACCGTGATCGCGCTGACCACAGGGGCGCGCGAGCGCCTGCGGCTTCCAGAGCGGACTGGGGCTGCTGCTCGGGCTAGTCGGGGTCGCGGCGATCGTCGGGGTGAGCGCGGAGGGGGCGAGCTTCGTGCCGATCATGCAGATCGGTCTCGTCGCGGTCTGCTACGCGGTCGGGCCTGTGATCCTCCAGCGCTGGCTCTCGGACCTGCCCGCGCTCGGCGTGATCGCCGCGTCGCTGGCCGTCACGACGGTCGCGTACGTCCCGATCGCCGCGTTCAGCTGGCCCGAGCGGATGCCGTCCGGAACCGCGATCGGCGCCGTCGTCGGGCTCGCGGTCGTCTGCACCGCGCTGGCGTTCCTGCTGTTCTTCGCGCTGATCGCCGAGATCGGCCCGGTGCGCGCGACGGTGATCACGTATGTGAACCCTGCAGTCGCCGCGGTGCTCGGCGTCGCCATCCTCGACGAGCACTTCACGGTCGGAATGGGCGTGGGCTTCGTGCTCGTGCTGGCCGGATCGGTGCTGGCCACCCGGCCCGGCGCGCCGGACGCGCCGCGCAGGCCCGCCCTCGATCCTGCCTCCTGAGAGCTACTTCGCGCGGCGAGCCGGCAGGACGAACTGGAAGCGGGCGCCGCCATCGGCGCCCGGCTCGTAGAGGATCTGGCCGCCGTTCGCCTGCGCGTAGGACTGGGCGATCGCCAGGCCGAGACCCGAGCCCTGGGCGTGCTCTCCTCGCGCGAAGCGCTGGAAGAGCCGCGGGACGAGCTCCTCCGGGACGCCGTCGCCGGCATCGGCGACCGTGAGGCGGAAATGGCGGTCGTTCTGCTCGGCGCGCACCTCGATCGGCGCGCGGCCGTAGCGCAGGGCATTCGTGATCAGGTTGGCCGCGATCCGCTCGACTGCCGTCCGGTCGGCGACGATCTCGAGGTCGTCGCCCGCCTTCAGCTCCACGGTGGTCGCATCGTCGCCGGCGACGCTCTCGACGAGATCCTGCAGCCGCTCGCGCACCGGCAGGCGCTCGGGTGCGCGTGCGACCACGTTCGCCTCGAGTCGCGAGAGGTCGAGCAGCTGGTCGATCAGCCGGCTCAGGCGCTCCGACTGCGACCGCAGGACGCCGTGCAGCTGGGCGAGGTCGTCGCGACTCAGCTCGCCCCCTCTGCTCGCAAGCGTCTCACCCAGCCCGTAGACGACCGCGGCCGGCGCCCGCAGCTCGTGCGACGCGAGCGCGATGAAGCCGTCCTTCAGCTCGGCCTCGCGGCGGAGCTCCTCCAGCTCTCGGCGCAGGCCGGCGCCCCGGTCGAGGCCGGTTCGGTCGCGGACCTTCCGCCAGACGAGCGCGACGCGGGACAGCGGACGAAGGCTGCCCGTCGATGCGCGCCCGAGACTCGGGAAAGCCGCAAGCTCCGCTCTGAGCTCACGCATCCCCTTGCCCTACCGGCCGAATACGACTTTCAAACCTTGGCAGCGGCCGCCGTAGACTCTGTGCTGGAGTGAATCTGCGCGATCTGCCCTCGGTGGACGAGCTCGCCGGCCACGAGTCATTGCGCGGCGCGCCCCGCACGCTGGCGGTGCGAGCGGCGCGTTCGGCGCTCGAGCGCGCGCGGGAGGAGATCCAGGCCGGGCACGACCCGGGCGACCTCGGGAAGCGCGCCGCCGACGAGCTCGAGGCGTCGGCTCGGCCGCACCTGCGCCGGGTGCTGAACGCGACCGGCGTGATCGTCCACACCAACCTGGGTCGAGCCCCGCTTGCGCGAGGCTGCGCTCGAGCGGGTCGTCGCGGCCGGCGCCTCGTACTCCAACCTCGAGTACGACACGGGCAGCGGCGGCCGCGGCTCGCGCCAGGATCACCTCGCGGGCCTGCTGCGGCGCCTGACGGGCGCCGAGGCCGCGCTCGTGGTCAACAACAACGCGGCCGCGGTCCTGCTCGCGCTCGCCGCGCTCGCGGAGGGGCGCGAGGTGCTCGTCTCGCGCGGAGAGCTGATCGAGATCGGCGACGGCTTCCGGATTCCCGACGTCCTGGCGCGGTCCGGCGCGCGCCTCGTCGAGGTGGGGACGACGAACCGGACGAGGGCGGCCGACTACGAGCGCGCGATCGGGCCGGAGACCGCCGTGATCCTGCGCGTTCATCAATCCAACTTCCGCGTGCTCGGGTTCACCGAGCGACCCAGCACCAAGGCCGTTGCAGACGTGGCCCGAAGAGCCGGCCTCCCGCTCGTGGACGACCTTGGTTCCGGCGCTCTGAGCCCAAGTAACAGTCTGTTACTTGCGGACGAGCCGTCGCCCCGCGACACGCTCGCGGGAGGCGCCGACCTCGTCTGCTTCTCTGGCGACAAGCTGCTCGGCGGGCCGCAGGCGGGGATCGTCGTCGGCCGGGCAGACCTGGTCGAGCGCCTGCGCCGCCACCCGCTCCAGCGCGCGCTGCGCGCGGACAAGCTGACGCTCGCGGCGCTCGAGGGGACGCTGGCGCTCTACCTCGATCCCGAGCGGGCACTCGCGGAGATCCCTGTGCTGCGGATGCTGAACGAGCCCGTGGCAGCCGTGCGCGCGCGGGCGGAGCGACTCGCGGCGGCAGTCGCAGGCGAGGTCGAGGAGACGGTCGCGCGCGTGGGCGGCGGCGCGCTGCCGCTGGCCGAGCTGCCGAGCTTCGCCTGCGCGGTCGAGGAGGAGCTGGCCGGGCCCCTGCGCGCGGGCGATCCGCCGGTGATCGCGATCGTGCGGGACGGCCGTACCCTGCTCGACTGCCGCACGCTGACGGACGCCGAGGCCGACGCTGCCGCCGCCGTGGTGCTCGCTTGCCGCTCACGGTAGGCACCGCCGGTCACGTCGACCACGGCAAGACGTGGCTCGTCCGGGCGCTGACGGGCAAGGACACGGACCGGCTTCCCGGAGGAGCAGCGACGCGGGATCTCGATCGAGCTCGGCTACGCGCCACTCGAGCTGCCGGGCGGAAAGCGCGTGTCGCTGATCGACGTGCCCGGCCACGAGCGCTTCGTGCGCACGATGGTCGCCGGGGCGACCGGGATCGACCTCTTCCTGCTCGTGATCGACGCCAGCGAGGGCGCACGGGCGCAGACGCACGAGCACCTCGCCATCCTGCGCCTGCTCGGCGTGAGCACCGGGGTCGTCGCCGTGACCAAGGCCGACGCGTCGGAACCGGCGGCAGGCGCTCGCCGAGGCACGCGAGCTCGTCCCGGAAGCCGAGGCGGTGGCGGTCAGCGCGAAGACCGGTCTCGGCCTGGACGAGCTGCGCGCCGCCCTCGCGCGGGCCGTCGACCGTGCGCCGCCGCGCGGAGCGCGAGGCCCCACCCGCCTGTTCGTCGACCGCGTCTTCACGCTCAGGGGCATCGGGACGGTGGCGACCGGAACGCTCTGGTCGGGCTCGGTCGGCGCCGGGGACGAGCTGCGCGCGGAGCCGACGGGTCTCGACGTGCGGGTCAGGAGCGTCGAGGTGCACGACCGGCCGGTCGAGCGTGCCGAGGCGGGTCAGCGCGTCGCCGTCGCGCTGACCGGCGTCGACCGCGCCCTGCTCGCGCCGCGGGCTCGCGCTGGTCGAGCCGGGCGCCTACGCGGTGGGCTACCGGTTCGACGTCGCGCTGGAGGAGCTCGAGCCGCTCGCCGACGGCGCACGCGTCCGGGCTCACCACGGCACGACCGAGACGACGGCGCGAGTCGTCCGAGCCGGCGCCCGCAACCGGGCAGCTCCGGCTCAACGAGCCGCTCGTCGTGGCTCCCGGCGACCGAGTCGTCCTGCGGGCGGGAACGACCGTGGCCGCCGCGACCGTGCTCCAGCCCACCCCGAGGCCGACGGTTCGAGCCGAGCCGCCCGTGACGACGAAGGCGCCGCCGGTCAGCGAGGAGGCGAGAGGCGTGATCATGCAGGCGCTCGAGCTCGCTGGCGGGACGGCGTTCCGCGTCCCGGACGGCAGGGCTGCGGCGGCGCTCGAGTCGGAGGGCCGGCTCGTGCGCGTGGGCGACGGCTTCGCCCTCGAGCGCGCCGCCTACGAGCGTGCGCGGGAGCTCGTCGTGTCCGAGTGCGCCCGGGAGGGCACGATCACGCTCGCACGCGCCCGTGACCTGCTGGGCGAGTCGCGGCGCAATGCCCAGCTCGTGCTGGAGCGGCTCGACGGCGACGGCGTCACGCTGCGCGTGGGCGACGAGCGCAGGCTCAGGCGCCGGGCTGCCGAGCGCTGAGCCGCACCTCGAACCGGCAGGAGGGATCGCCGCGACGCATGCAGGTGATCTCCTCGATCTGGGCGGTCTCGCCGTAGTGACGCGCGGTCCCTTCGGCCAGACCGCGCAGGAGCACGCAGAGCTGTCTCGGCGACGAGTAGTCGATCACGACCCCGTCTGCGTCGAGCTCGGTCACGTGTAGCTGAGGCGGGCGCGCGTTGGGGATCGTCGCGCGGACGAGCTCGTGGATGCGCGTCTCGACGGTGAGCAGGAAGTCCCTGGCCGACGGCGCGATCGCGAAGAAGGCCGGGTACAGCCGCGTGAAGGTCGTCCCGCCCGTGAAGACGCCGAAGTCGTGGACGACGTCGTCGACCTCGCGGCCGGTCGCCTCGGCGGCCCGTCCGATCAGGCCGAGCAGCCGCTCGTCCGGGTAGGCCTCGCTGAGCAGGTAGATCGGCTCGTCGGCGAAGACCTCACGGGCGAGATCGCCGCCGTGCTCCTCGGTGAGAAAGTCGCGAAAGCTCGTGAAGATGACGCCGTGCAGGCGCCGATCTTACGGGGGCTCAAGCAGCCCCGTGCGGCAACCGATAAAGCTCCCATGCGGCCGAGCCGGCCCGCCGCCGCCTAGTCTTCGCGCGGGAGCGGCCGGGCCCGGTGGCCCAGCCGGTCTTCAAAACCGGTGAGGCGGCGCAACCCGTCGCTGGCTCGGTTCGACTCCGGGGCCGCTCCGTTCCGCAAATCCCTCGAATGTGCGGGGAAAACGGTGCTACGCTCGTTACAGGGCGCGGGACGTTGCCTCTACGGGATTCGAGGGGGCACTAGCACGGAAGCCTTTCGGCGACCGCCCTTCCAGGAGCCGTCATGTCGGCTCGATCTATGGCAGGGAGGTCGTTTTGCGGAAAGCAGCTGCACGTCTCGTGCGCGTTTCGTCTGTTCTCGTAGTGGTGTTCGCGGTGGTCGGGATCGCGCTCACGCATGCTGCACCGGCAAGTGCGGAGCGCCGCGTCCAGGTCGACGCCGGCGGCGTTTTCAGCTGTGCGGTCAAGAGCGATACGAACCTCGCCTGCTGGGGCTCGAACAGCTACGGCCAGGCGAACCCGCCGGCAGGAGGCTTCACCGCGGTCGGCTCCGGAGGCTTTCACGCGTGCGGGCTCAGGACCGATGGCACGGTCGCGTGCTGGGGCCGCAACGTCGAAGGGCAGTTGAACGGAATACCGGCCGGGAGCTTCAGCGCGATCGCCGCCGGCGGCACTCACACCTGCGCGCTCACGGGCGCCGGCAGCCTCGCCTGCTGGGGCAACAACGACAATGGCCAGTTGAACGGAATCCCGGCCGGGACCTTCACCGACGTCAGCGCCGGCGCCGCGCACACGTGCGCGCTCAAGACCGACCGCACCGTCGCCTGCTGGGGCTTGAGCTCGAGCGGCCAGGCGGCATCGCCGGCCGGGACCTTCAGCGCCGTCGACGCCGGCCACTTCACCACGTGCGCAGTCAAGAGCGAAGGGACGGCCGCATGCTGGGGCTCGAACAGCAACCAGCAGGCCACGCCGCCGGCCGGGACTTTCAGCACGGTCACCGTCGGCGACGCTCATTCGTGTGGCGCCAGGACGGACGGAAGGATCGCCTGCTGGGGCTACGCCGGTTACGGCCTGCCGCCGGCCGGGACCTTCGGCGCGGTCACCGCCAACTTCAACCACACGTGCGCGGTCAGCAGCGCGGGTGCCGTCACCTGCTGGGGCCCCGGAGCAGGCGTGCTCCCGACCGCCGTCACGCAGCCGGTTGGCGCCCTCGCGACCGACGCGCTCGAGTTCCAACTCCAGCCCCACGGCACTGCGAGCGCATCGCAGCAGGTGACGGTCAGAAACGTGGGAGCGACCGCGCTGAACGTCAGCAGCGAGGAGTTCACCGGGTCGTCGGCGAGCGACTTCTTCATCAGTGGCTCGTCGTGCGGCGAGCGACTGCCAGCCGGCGAGACCTGCAGGGTGTGGGTCGGCTTCGCTCCTGACCCGGACGGGAAGGAGCGGGAGCGGTCGGCAACGCTCGTGCTGGATACCAATGCCACGCCTGCGAAGTACGAGATCAGGCTGTCGGGGATCGTTGCGTCTCTGCCGACAGGGCCCACCGGCCCGACGGGGCCCACCGGCCCGACGGGGCCCACCGGCCCGACGGGGCCCACGGCACCTGCCGGCCCGACTGGACCCGCGGGTCCGGCGGGACCTGGCGGAGCAACCGGGCCGCAGGGCCCGGCGGGACCGCGGGGGCCTGCCGGCACGAACGGCCGCGACGCGGTCGTCACCTGCAAGGCGGCGAAGGTCAAGGGCGGCAAGGTGAAGGTCACCTGCGCCGTCCGCTTCAAGGCGGGGAACGGCACGACGAGGGTGTACGCCCAGCTCGCGCGCGGCAACCGCGTCCTGGCCAGCGGCACCCGGGCGGTCACACCCGGCGCCAAGGGAACCGTCTCGCTAGAAGCGGGCCGCCGCCTTGCCCGCGGCAGCTACACGTTGCGGCTGACCTTCAACGACGCCCGTGGACGCAAGACCATGATCCGCCAACGCGTGAGCGTGCGCTAGCCCTCCAAGGGAAAACGCACGCCACGCGCGTTCGACTCCGGGGCCGCTCCGTTCCGCAAGATCCCTCGAATTTGCAGGGACTCGATGCTACCTTTGGTTCAGAGCGCGGAGCGTCGCCTCCGGGGGTCTTCGAGGAGGAGCCGCGTTTCGGCTCTGTCAATCCTGAAGGAGGTCTGTTGTGCGAAACGCGGCGGCACGTCTCGTGCTGGGTCGGGTTAGCTGGAGCGCTCTCGCGATCGTAATGCTCGGGCTCGTAGTCATCGGCACCGCGCCGGCGAACGCGGAGGCGAGCGTGCAGGTGTCCGCCGGCGGCGGCCACACGTGTGCGATCAAGATCGACCGCACACTCGTTTGCTGGGGCTCGAACAGCCACGGGCAGTCGACGCCGCCGCCCGGGACCTTCAGCTCCGTCGACGCGGGAGGACTACACACGTGCGCGATCCGAACCGACGGGACCGCCGCGTGCTGGGGCAAGAACGACGACGGGGAGGCAACGCCGGCGTCCGGGACGTTCAGCTCCGTCAGCGCCGGCGGCGACCACTCCTGTGGAGTCAAGACGGACGGCACCCTTGCGTGCTGGGGCCGCAACACCCAGTTCCCCCCGCACAACGTGGCGCCACCCGGGAACTTCAGCTCAGTCAGTGCCGGCAACACCGCAGGCACGACCTGGAGCTGCGCTGTCAGAAGCGACAGCGCGATCGTCTGCTGGGGCTACAACTCCTACGGCCGGGGGAACCCCCCACCCGGGAGCTTCACAACGGCCGGCGCCGGAGGCACTCACGGGTGCGCGCTCGCTCTTGACGGCAGCATCGCCTGCTGGGGCGGTTACAGCTCGAACGGAGCGCCGCTACCAACGCCGCCGCCCGGGATCTTCGGCGCTCTCAGCGCCGGTTACGACCACACGTGCGCGATCAGGAACGACGGAACCCTGTCGTGCGTGGGAGACGACGCGTACGGGCGTGCAACGCCACCGGCAGGGACCTTCGGCTCCCTCAGCGCCGGTTACTCCCACACGTGCGCGGTCAGGAGCAACGGCGCCGTGGCGTGCTGGGGCGCCAACACCTCCGGCCAGGTGAGCCCGATCCCCGCCGCTCTCACGCAGCCGTGCGGAGCCGCGGGGCTCCGGGAGGTCTCGAGTTCACCGCCCAGCCGCAGGGCACGGTGAGCGCGCCGCAGGAGGTGACGGTGACCAATACCGGCGCCGCCGACCTTCAGATCGTCGGCGAGAGCTTCCGCGGCAAGGCCGCGAACGACTACTTCATCGGCGCCTCGACCTGCCTCGGGCCCGCTGCCGGGCGGCGAGACGTGCACGCTCTGGGTGCGGTTCGCTCCGCAGGGCGAGAAGGATCGAGAGCGGGCGGCGACGCTCGTGCTGGATACGAACGCGACGCCGGCGAGCTACGAGGTCGAGCTGCTCGGGATCGCCGGTGCTCTGCCGACGGGGCCACCGGCCCGACGGGGCCCACCGGCCCGACGGGGCCCACCGGCCCGACGGGACCCACCGGCCCGACCGGGCCCACTGGACCCGGTGGAACGACAGGGCCCACCGGCCCGGCAGGACCGGGCGGAGCGACAGGCCCTCAAGGCCCGGCGGGACCGCGGGGACCGGCCGGTGCGAACGGCCGCGACGCCGTCATCACGTGCGTTGCGGGCAAGCCCAAGCGCGGCAAGGTGAAGGTGACCTGCACCGTCCGCTTCCGTGCCGGGAGCACCACGACGAGGGTGCAGGCGCAGCTCGCACGCGGGAACCGCGTCCTCGCGAGCGGAAGCCGTGCCGTCAAGCCGAGCGCGAGGGGAGCCGTCTCGCTGCGGGCCGGTCGCAGGCTCGCAAGCGGCCAGTTACACGCTGCGGCTGACCTTCGTCGACGCCCGTGGACGCAAGACCATGATCCGCCAACGCGTGAGCGTGCGCTAGGGAACGAAACGCGTGCCGCCGCGCGTCTGGTGGTCGATGCGACGGACCGCGCTGATCGCGATCGCTCTCGGCTCCCTGATCTGGGGCTCGGCCGGGGCGGCCACCGCCGCCCCGGAGGCCGGGCCGATCGCGCGGGCCACGAGCCTGCTGAACGGGAAGCGCTTCACCCGGTTCGTCGAGACGGGCAGCGTCGCCGTGCCCTCCTCGTACGACCAGAGGCTCCACCTCTGCGCCGGCGGGCGCTTCGTCTTCGACGAGGTCTCGAATCTGCCCGAGGTCGGGACGCGAGTCGCCCGCACCGTCGGACGCTGGCAGGTGCTGTCGGCGCGGTTCTTCCGCGGACGAGCCGTCGCACGCGTGCGCGGAGTCACGGGCAACCGCGCGCTCGTCGTGACGATCGTGAGCGACGGCCGACGCACCAGCGTGGGCGGCGACCCGGCGATCGTCGGCCGCAGCGACCTCTGCCGCTAGTCTCGGCCGCCGTGGCCAGGAGACGCCGCGTCCCGCGCCGGCTGGAGCGCGCCCTGCTCGGGCCGCTGATGTCCGTCGCCGCGTTCGTCGCGGAGCGGCGGCTGCTCAAGCTGCTGCGGCGAAAGCGCTAGCGCCGCCGGCGCAGCACGTCGAGCACGAGCATCCCGGTCAGGAAGGCTCCGGCGCCCGCCGAAGGCGATCGGGATCCAGGCGTCCACGCGCGCCTCGGTCGCGGTGATGGCGCTGCCGAGGATCGCAGCCGCCCCGGTCAGGCCGAGCGAGAGCCGGCGGGCGGCACCGCCGATCACGTCCTCCAGCTCGGTGCCGCGGAAGTGCACCTGGAGCTTCTGGCCCGGCCGCGCACCCGTCACGCGCTCGAACGCCTCGATCAGGCGGATCGCGCGCACGCGAAGCTTCTGGCCCTCGTAGAACATCCGCTTCGGGTCGGCCGAGCCGCGCAGCCGCGCGAGCAGGTCGCGCAGGACGAAGCCCCCGATCGTCGAGAACGGGTCGAGCGTCGGGTCGAGCACCGTCGCGGCGGACTGCATCTGCGCGAGCGCCTTGCCGGTCAGGGCGAGCGACGCGGGCAGGCGCACGCCGTGGCGTGCGCTGATCTCGGTGACGGACTGCAGGATCGGGCCCGAGCTCCAGCTCCTGCAGCGAGGCGTGGCGATAGGTGCCGAGCAGCGCGCCCAGCTCCTCCCGTAGCCCCGCGAGGTCGATGTCGGAGCGCTGGTCGTCGCCGCCGAGCTGCAGCACGACCTCGGTCAGGAAGCCCGCATCCTCCTGCCAGAACGCCATCAGCAGGAGCAGCACGAGCTCGCGCGTCTCGGGCGGAACCTCTCCGACCATGCCGAGGTCGAGGAAGTACACGCGGTCGTTCGACCAGAGCATGTTCCCCGGGTGCGGGTCGGCGTGGAAGAAGCCCTCGGTCAGGATCTGGCGGAAGTAGCTCTCGACCAGCTGGCGAGCAGCCTCGGAGCGCGCCTCGCCGGCCGGCGCCTGCGTGACCGGGACGCCCTCGATCCACTCGAGCACGAGCAGCCTGGCCGACGTGTAGCGGTCGTAGACCTCCGGCACGCCCAGGCGCGAGAACGGCTGCAGCACCTCGCGCAGCCGCTCGACGTTGGCCGCCTCCTGCGTGAAGTCCAGCTCGCGGCGCAGCGAGTTCGAGAGCTGCTCGGTCACGGCAGGCACGTCCACCACCTGCCGGAAGACAGGCCGGTTCTGCGTCTTCTCGGCGAAGAGCGCGAGCAGCCCGAGGTCGCGCAGGATCTCCTCCCGGGCGGTCGGCCGCTGCACCTTGATCGCGACCTCCTCGCCGCTCTCGAGGCGGGCCTTGTGCACCTGGCCGATCGTCCCGGCGGCCAGCGGTCGCGGCTCGACGCTCTCGAACACGTCCTCCCACGGCACGCCGAGCTCCTCCTCCATCACCGCCACGACCTCCGCCTCGCTCATCGGCGGCACCCGGTCCTGCAGGGTCTCGAGCTCGGCGACGAACTCCGGCGGGAGCAGATCGGGCCGCGTCGAGAGGATCTGCCCGAGCTTGGCGAACGTCGGACCGAGCTCCTCGAGCGCCTCCCGGAAGCCGCGGGCCCTGTCGGCCGTCGAGCCGCCGCGGTCGCGCAGGCCGTGCCGGGCCATCACGCTGCCGATCTGGGCGGCCCGGCCCAGGAGCGTCCCCTCGACCTCCGGCTCGACGCTCACTAGGTGGTGTCCACGATCACGACGGTGCAGGGCGCGTTGTGCGAGACGCGGTTGGGCACGTTGCCGAGCAGGAACTCCTTGCGGCCCTGCATGCCGACGCTCCCGACGACGAGCACGTCGACGTCGTGCTCCCGCGCGGCCTCGACGATCGCCTGCGCAGGGTCGTCGCCACGACGAACGAGCGGCCGGACGCCCTCGCCGAGCGAGGCCGCGTACTCGGCCAGGTCGCGCTCGAGCTCGGCTGCGTCGCCGTCGAGGGTCACGCGCAGGACGACGAGCTCGGCCTCGAAGCGCTCGGCGAGCTCCACCGCCCACTCGACCGCGAGGTGCGCGGTCTCGGAGCGGTCGGTTGCCACCAGCACGCGCGCCACACGCGGCCGCGGCTCCCCGCGTCGTCTCAGTCGGTCGAGCACGCCCCGATGCTACGTCGTCCCGCTGGATTTCCAAGCGCCATGGCCGTAGGCTTGCCAGATGAGCGAGCTCGACGGGACCGACGTGCCGGGCGACGAGGAGTCGTCGCTTCCCCCACCCGTCTTCATCGCCATCCTCGCCGCCTACGCGCTCGCGCTGGCGCTCGTCATCTTCGGGTTCATCGGCTTCCTGATCTCGAACGCGATCGGCAACTCCGTGGGAGCCGGCGCCTTCGTGCTCGGCCTGCTCGTCGCCGGGGCTGCCTACATCGCGAAGCGAGGGAGCTCGCTCGGGCGCGCCTTCATCGGCCTCGGCTCGGCGGCCGCCGCCGTCGCCTGCGTGATCTACGCCTTCTCCGGGCCGAGCTCGGCCATCTTCCCGTGCCTGCTGATGGGCGCTCTGGCGGCCGGCACGTTCGCGCTGCTGTACCTCACCGACGCAGCCAAGCGCTTCTACTCGACGCACTGACGGCCGCTACCCTCGCGCGGTGCTCGCCGAGGCGCTCGCTGCCACGCTGATCTGCCTCGACCCGGGGCACGCGACGGACCCGACGATCGGTCGGCAGCGCGAGCCGATCGGCCCCGGCTCGCGCGTGACGAAGATCAAGGACGGCGGCGGGCGCGGCCGGCGAGGCCGAGGTCGTGCTCGGGATCGCGCGGCGGACACGAACCGAGCTGCGGCGACGCGGTTACCGCGTGGTGATGACCCGTGACGGCGGGCCGTATCACGGCGGAAACGTCGAGCGCGCCGGCTTCTGCAACCGTCACGGGGCTGCGCTGATGCTCCGCATCCACGCCGACGGCTCCGCCGACCCGTCCAGAAGCGGCGTCTCCACCCTCTACCCGGCCCGCCGGCGCGGGTGGACGAGCGACGTCTACGGGCCGAGCCTGCGCGCGGCGCGATCGGTCCAGCGCTCGCTCGTGGCTGCGACCGGCGCCCGCGACCTCGGGCTCGCAGCGCGCTCCGACCTGACGGGTTTCAACTGGGCGAACGTTCCCGTGATCCTCGTCGAGACCGGCTTCATGACGAACCCGGGTGAACGGCGGCTGCTCCGCAGCGCGGGCTACCAGGCCCGCGTCGCGCGCGGGCTCGCAGCCGGGGTGTCGGCGTTCACTCCTCCTCGGGCTTAGCCCGGGGCTTCGCCGCCCGCCGGCGCATCTCACCCGCGACGGCGTGCCCGTGCGAGTGCACCTTGCGACGTCGCTCGGCGAGGTCCTCGCCGGTCGCCTCGGCCTCGTCCACCGGGATCTCGGCCTGCTCGGCCTCCTCCTGCTCCCCCACGACCTCCCGCGCCTCGGCGAGCTTGTCGCGGAGCTCCTCGGCACGCGGGTCCGGCGCCGGCTCGAGCTCCGGCGAGACACGCGACCGGCCGCGCAGAGCACGGGCCAAACCCGCTCCCAGAGCGGCTCCGCCGGCCAAGAGGGCGAGCGCCTTGCGCACCGCGGCCGATGCTACACTGCCCGCTCTTCCTGCCTCGCCCGCACCGCCGGACCCGAGCGGCGGCAAACCCGGTGAGGCCGACTCAGACCGAAGGAAGGAGCCACTCGGAACGTGATCGCCTACGAAATCCTGCTCATGCTCGACCCGGAGCTCCCGGAGGAGCGCCAGTCCGAGATCGTCACGCGCACGCGCGAGCTGGTCGAGAAGGACGGCGGCACCTGGGACGGTCACGACGTCTGGGGCCGGCGGAAGCTTGCGTACGAGATCGACCACAAGCCCGACGGCACCTACCACCTGCTCACGTTCTCGGCCGAGCCCGAGGCCCTGGGCGAGGTCTCGCGCATCCTGCGGATCACCGACGGAGTGATGCGCCACATGGCTGTGCGGCTCCCGCAGACAGGGCAGGCCGGGCCAGTAGCGCCGTCCGAGCCCCGCGGTCAGGATGTCGCCGAACCCGTAAGCGTCGCCTCGGAGGAGGAGTAACCCATGGCGAACATCAATCGCGTCGTCCTCGTCGGCAATCTGACCAAGGACCCCGAGCTGCGGCACACGCCCAGCGGCACGTCCGTCTGCAAGCTGCGCGTCGCCGTCAACAGCCGCACGAAGGACGCCCAAGGCAACTGGGGCGACAAGCCCAACTACTTCGACGTCACCGTCTTCGGCAACCAGGCCGAGAGCTGCTCGCAGTTCCTCGCCAAGGGCCGCCCGATCGGCATCGACGGGCGCCTCGACTGGCGCGAGTGGGAAGCCCAGGACGGCGCCAAGCGCCAGTCGGTCGAGATCATCGCCGAGAGCATCCAGTTCCTCGGCAGCCGTGACGGCGGCGAGGGCGGAGGCGGAGGCGAGCGCCAGTTCGTGCCTGCGAACGCCGGTGCCGGCTCGGGCGCGGGCGCCGACTTCGGCCAGGGCGCCGACGACGACATTCCCTTCTAAGGAGAGACATGGCACCACCGAGAGAACGCGAGAGCAAGCGCCGTAAGCCCCCGCTGGGCGGAGTGCCGGGCGGACCGCGCCGGAAGAACTGCTTCTTCTGCCGCGAGAAGATCGTCGAGGTCGACTACAAGAACTACAACCAGCTGCGGCGCTACGTCTCCGAGAAGGGCAAGATCCGCTCCCGGCGGATCACGGGCACGTGCCGCCGCCATCAGAGCCAGGTGGCGCTCGCGGTCAAGCGGGCGCGCGAGATGGCGCTCCTGCCCTACGTCACGAATTAGATGGAAGTCATCCTCCTGAGCGACGTCGAGAAGGTCGGCCTGCGCGGCGAGGTCGTCGACGTCGCCCGCGGGTACGCCCGCAACTTCCTGCTCCCCCGCCGGCTGGCCCAGGAGGCGACGCCCGCCCGGGTCGCCGAGCTGCGCAAGCGGGATGAGCAGCGCGGACGCCAGGAGGCTCGCAGCACCGAGCAGGCCGCCGAGATCGCCGAGGTGCTCGGCAAGACCGTGCTCGCGGTTCGAGGTCAAGTCCGGCCCGACCGGCTCGCTGTTCGGCTCGGTCACGACCACCGACATCGCCGACGAGATCTGGCGCGCGCGGAAGATCCGGGTCGACCGCCGGAAGATCGCCCTCGACGACCCGATCAAGCGGATCGGGCGCTACGAGATCGCGATCGCGGTCTTCGAGGACGTCAGCGTCGAGGTCAAGACGCTCGTCGTCCCCGAGGGCGGCGAGCTGCCGCCCGAGGAGGAGCTCGAGGCGATGGCCGAGGCCGAGGCAGCCGCCGCCGCGGAGGAGGCGGGGAGCGACGAGGACGACCGCGTCGACGATCTCGAAGCAGCCGTCGAGGAGATCGTGGCCGCCGAGGAGGAAGCGGAAGCCGAGGCCGAAGCAGAGCCCGAGGCCGAGGCAGAGCCCGAGGCCGGGGCAGAGCCCGAGGCCGAGGCAGAGCCCGAGGCGCAGGCGGAGCAGGTGCCCGACGATGCGTTCGACCGTGCGGTCGACGAGGCCGTCGGCGCCGACGTGGAACAAGAGCGCAACTAGTCGTCCACAGGCGGATCCACCGCCGTGTGGACAAACGGCGGAAGATCCCGCTCTTAGCAGAGAATTCGTGCCCCGCGGATGTTCGGCATCCTGGGGACGACGTCCGGCCCGCTGTGGACACTGGGTCGAACATGCGTTCCGAACTCCTGCACAGGCACGCTTTTCGACCCTCCGACACGCTCCGCCTCGCGGCGCGCTTTCCACCGCTTGCGGCGGCCGTTCAGGCCCTCTTGAATCCCGCCGTGGCCCAGGTCGCCCAGGTCTCGCAGACCGCTCCGGTCCCCCCGCAGAACCTCGATGCCGAGGAGTCGGTTCTCGGGGCCATGATGCTCTCCCCCGGCGCGATCGGGGCGGTCAGCGAGATCCTCGACGCGAGCGACTTCTACCGCGAGAGCCACAGCAAGATCTACCGGGCTGCGCTCGCACTGTATGCCCGGGGCGAGCCCGTCGACGCGATCACGCTCGTCGACGAGCTCGAGCAGCGCGGAGAGCTCGAGGACGTGGGCGGTCGGAGCCGCGTCCACGAGCTCGCCACGCTCGTGCCCGCGAGCGCGAACGCCGGGCCACTACGCGCGCATCGTCCGCGAGATGGCGACCCTGCGCGGGCTGATCCGCGTCGGCGGCGAGGTCTCGAAGCTGGGCTGGGAACGCCTGGGCGAGCCACAGGACCTCGTCGACCGCGCCGAGCAGATCGTGTTCGAGCTCTCGCAGAGCCGCGTCTCGACCGAGTTCTCGCACATCGAGTCGCTGCTCAAGGAGAGCTTCGAGCGGATCACGGCGCTGTACGAGGCCGGGCAGGAGGTGACGGGAGTCCCCTCGGGCTTCCGGGACATCGACCGGCTCACGTCGGGCTTCCAGCCCGGCAACCTCGTGATCATCGCCGCGCGACCGAGCATGGGGAAGTCGGCCTTCGGGCTCTGCGCCGCGTCCAACATCGCCATCCGCCACCAGATCCCGGTGGCGCTGTTCACGCTCGAGATGTCCAAGTCCGAGGTCACGCAGCGGCTGATGTGCAGCGAGGCCAAGGTCGAGTCGCAGCGGCTGCGCTCGGGCAAGCTCGCGCCCGACGACTGGCCGCGGCTGACGGCCGCCTGCGACAAGCTCGCGAAGGCGCCGATCTACGTCGACGACACCGGCTCGATCACGATGATGGAGATCCGCTCCAAGGCGCGGCGGCTCAAGTCGAAGGAGCCCACGCTCGGACTGATCGTGGTCGACTACCTGCAGCTGATGACGTCGGGCTCCAACGTCGAGAACCGCGTCCAGGAGGTCTCGCAGATCTCGCGCAACCTCAAGATCCTCGCGCGCGACCTCGACGTCCCGATCATGGCCATGAGCCAGCTCTCGCGCGCGGTCGAGCAGCGGCACGACAAGCGGCCGATCCTGTCCGACCTGCGCGAGTCCGGCTCGATCGAGCAGGACGCCGACCTGGTCGCGTTCATCTACCGCGACGAGTACTACAACGACGACTCGCCCGACCAGGGCCTGGCCGAGGTGATCCTGGCGAAGCACCGCAACGGCCCGACCGGAACGGAGAAGCTCTCCTTCCTCAAGCGGTACGCCAAGTTCGCCGACCTCGCGGCCTCCTGACCTAGGCACCCGACCCTTCTGGCACACTCAGCCCCCGTGCCTGCCACGGTGATCGTCGGCGCGCAGTGGGGAGACGAGGGCAAGGGAAAAGTCGTCGACCTGCTCGCCCAGGAGTCGGACATCGTCGCCCGCTACCAGGGCGGGCCGAACGCCGGTCACACCGTGATCGCCGACGGGGAGACGTGGAAGTTCCACCACATGCCGTCCGGGATCCTGTCGGGCAAGACCTGCGTGCTCGGGGCGGGCGTCGTGATCGATCCCGAGACGTTCATCCGCGAGCTCGACGAGTTGGAGGCGCGCGGCGTCTCGACCGAGCCGGTGCGGGTGTCCGGCAACGCCCACCTGATCATGCCGTGGCACGTCGCCCTCGACCAGGCCAGCGAGCGCCGGCTCGGCAAGCTCAAGATCGGGACGACCCGCCGCGGAATCGGCCCGTGCTACGCGGACAAGGCGGCCCGGCTCGGAATCCGCGTCCAGGACTTGCTCGACCCGAAGATCCTGCGGCAGAAGATCGAGGTCGCGCTCGCCGAGAAGAACGTCTGGCTCGAGCGCGTCTACGGCGCCGAGCCGCTCGTCCTGGACGAGGTGGCCGAGGGCTACGAACGCTTCGCGCAGCGGCTGCGACCGTACGTCTCGGACACGTCGCTCCTCGTCGACCGGGCGCTTCGCGACGGCGAGTCGGTGCTCTGCGAGGGCGCCCAGGGCACACTCCTCGACCTCGACCACGGCACCTATCCGTTCGTGACTTCCTCCAACCCGGTCGCCGGGGCGGCCGCAACGGGGATCGGGATCGGGCCGAATCGGATCGACGCCGTGCTCGGCGTCGCCAAGGCCTACGTGACCCGCGTCGGCGAAGGCCCCTTCCCGACCGAGATCCAGGGCCCCGACCAGGAGCGCGTCCGCGAGCTGGGCCACGAGTTCGGCACGACGACCGGCCGCGAGCGGCGCTGCGGATGGCTCGACCTCGTCGGCCTGCGCTACGCGGTGCGCGTCAACGGCATCAGCTCGCTGGCGCTGACGAAGCTCGACGTGCTCTCTGCGTTCGCGGAGCTGCCGGTCTGCGTCCGCTACCGCCTCCAGGACGGCCGCGAGACCGACGAGTTCCCGGCCCACCAGAGCGACTTCCACCACTGCCGGCCCGTGTACGAGACGCTCGCGGGCTGGTCCGAGCCGATCGACGCGGTCGAGGACTTCGCCGACCTTCCTGCCGCCGCGCGCGCGTACGTCGAGTTCGTCGAGCGCGAGCTCGAGGTGGACGTCACGCTCGTGGGCACCGGCGCCGAGCGCGAGCGTGTGCTGGCGCGAAGCGGCGCGGCGGCGGCCGCGTGAAGGTTCTCCTCGTCGGCTCGGGCGGACGCGAGCACGCGCTTGCCTGGCGCCTCGTGCAGACGGACGGCATCGAGCTGCACGCCGCGCCCGGGAACCCCGGGATCGCGCAGCTCGGCGAGTGCCATCCCGTCCGCGCCGCACGACGCGGAGGGCCTGCTCTCGCTGGCCGGCACGCTCGACGCCGGGCTCGTCGTGATCGGGCCGGAGGCGCCGCTCGTCACCGGTGTCGCCGACGAGCTGCGGCACGCCGGCATCGCGGTCTTCGGGCCGAGCGCGGCCGCGGCGCGGATCGAGGGCTCGAAGACGTTCGCGAAGGAGATCATGCGCGCGAGCGGCGTGCCGACCGCGGAATCGCTGTCGGTCGCGCGTCCGCCGTGCGTGGTCAAGCTCGACGGGCTGGCCGCCGGAAAGGGCGTCTGGGTCTGCCGGACCGCCGAGGAGCTGGATGCGGCTCTGAAGGCGGCCGCGCGAGCGGGCGGACAGGTCGTGATCGAGGAGCTGCTCGAGGGCGAGGAGGTTTCCGTCTTCGCGCTCTGCGACGGCTCGCGGGCCTTGCCGCTCGCGCCGGCACGCGACTTCAAGCGCCTCGCCGAGGGGAACGAAGGGCCGAACACCGGCGGGATGGGCTCCTACTCGCCCGTGGCCGAGGTCGGGCCGCAGCGGCTGGCGGAGCTCGTCGAGTCGGTTCACGCCCCCGTGCTCGAGGAGCTCGCGCGCAGGGGGACGCCGTTCGTCGGGCTGCTCTACGCGGGCCTGATGCTCACCGATCGGGGCGTGCAGGTGCTCGAGTTCAACTGTCGTTTCGGCGACCCCGAGACCCAATCGATCCTGCCCCGCCTGGAGGGCGACCTCCTCGCCGCGCTCGCCGCGGCGGCCGCGGGCGACCTCGGCGAGACCGATCTCAGCGCGTCCGACCTGGCGGCCGTCACCGTCGTGCTCGCCGGCGGCGGCTACCCCGAACGGGCGGACTCGGGCGGCGTAATCGAGGGCATCGACGAGGCGGAGACCGCAGGCGCGCTCGTCTTCCACGCCGGCACCGCGGTCCGCAACGGCCGCGTCGTGACCAACGGCGGGCGGATCCTGAACGTGACCGCCCGCGGTGAGACGCTGGCGGACGCCCGAGCAGCCGCCTACGCCGCGTGCGAGCAGATTCGATTCCCCGGTATGCGCTACCGGACCGACATCGCAGCCGAGGAGGAGGCCGGAGTTGCACGGTGAGCCGGGAACCGAGACCGTCCCCGACACGCTCCCGGAGCCCCTCGCCATGCTCGAGGTCTTCGACGAGCCCGGCCCGCTCGTCGGGATCCTGGTCGGCTCCGACTCCGATCGCGAGGCGATGGAACCCGCTCTCGATGAGCTCGACTCGCGCGGTATCTCCTACGAGTTCAACGTCATGTCCGCCCATCGCGACCCACGTGCCGTGGCCGAGTACTCCTCCACGGCGGCGCTACGCGGCGTGCGCGTCCTGATCGCCGGGGCGGGAATGGCCGCCGCCCTGCCGGGCACCGTTGCCGCCTACACGGAGCTGCCCGTGATCGGCGTTCCGCTGCGTTCGAGCAAGAGCGTGCTCGACGGCCTCGACGCGCTGCTCGCGATCGTCCAGATGCCTCCGGGCGTGCCGGTCGCGTGCGTCTCGGTCGACGGGGCGCGAAACGCTGCGATCCTGGCGTCGCGCATCCTCGCCCAGGGCGTGGGCCCGCCGACCGGGCCGGCCTGACCGCTCTCTAGACTGACTCCGGTGATCGCCCGCTACTCGCGTCCAGCCATGACCAGGATCTGGTCGGACGAGGGCAAGCTCGCGCGCTGGCTCGACGTCGAGCTGGCCGCGCTGGAGGGCTGGGCCGAGCTCGGCGTCGTGCCGGCGGACGCGGTCGAGCGCATCCGGGCGACGGCGAAGCCGCCCTCCCCAGAGCGTGTGGCCGAGATCGAGTCGCGTACGCACCACGACCTGGCGGCCTTCGTCGACGCCGTCGCCGAGCAGCTCGGCGAGGACGGGCGCTGGTTCCACTACGGCCTCACCTCGAGCGACGTCGTCGACACGGCTCTCGCCCTGCAGGTACGCGAGGCCGGCGGCCTGATCCTCGACGGCCTCGACCGCGCCTTCGAATCCGTGGTCAGGCGGGCAGAGGAGCACCGCGAGACGCTCACGATCGGCCGCACGCACGGCGTCCACGCCGAGCCGACCACGTTCGGCCTCAAGCTGGCCGTCTGGGCGTTCGAGCTCGACCGCTCGCGCGTCCGCGTGGCGGACGCGCTCGAAGGGCTTCGGGTCGGCAAGCTCTCGGGCGCCGTCGGCAACTACGCGGCGACCGACCCCGAGCTGGAGCGGATCGCCTGCGAACGGCTCGGCCTCGAGCCCGCCCCGGCGTCGACCCAGGTGCTCCAGCGCGACCGCCATGCCGCGGTGCTCTCCGCGCTCGCTCTCGCCGCCGCCTCGCTCGAGAAGTTCGCGCTGGAGGTTCGCCACCTCGCGCGCACGGAGGTTCGCGAGGTCGAGGAGCCGTTCGCGCGCGGGCAGAAGGGCTCCTCGGCGATGCCGCACAAGCGCAACCCCGTCGTCGCGGAACGGATCTGCGGCCTCGCGCGCGTCGTTCGCTCGGCGTCGATCGTCGGGCTCGAGAACGTGGCCCTCTGGCACGAGCGCGACATCTCCCACTCGTCCGCCGAGCGAGTCGTCCTGCCGGATGCGTTTCTCGCGCTCGACTACATGCTCGACCGCTTCGGCTGGCTGATCGAAGGCCTCGTCGTCCGGCCCGAGCAGATGCGGCGAAACCTCGACGCGAGCCACGGCCTGTTCTTCAGCCAGCGCGTGCTGCTCGCGCTGGTGGCGGCCGGGCTCGGACGCGACGAGGCCTACCGCCTCGTGCAGAGGAACGCGATGCGGGCGTGGGACGAGGAGCAGGACTTCCGGGCTCTCGTCGGGGCCGATCCGGAGCTCACGTCCGTGCTCGACCGCGACGCCCTCGCCGCGGCCTTCGACCTCTCCACCTACACCCGTCACGTGGACGCCGTCTTCGAGCGGCTCCGCACAGTCGCACGAAAGGAGGAACCGATCCATGCCTGACGCCGCACTGCATGTAGGCAGCGGCAAGGTTCGCGAGCTCTACGCGCTCGAGGACGACCGCCTGCTCCTGGTCGCCAGCGACCGGATCTCGACGTTCGACGTCGTCCTGTCGACCGAGATCCCCGACAAGGGTCGCGTGCTCTGCGGCCTCTCGGCGTTCTGGTTCGCGCGAACGGCCGACCTGTGCCCGAACCATCTGCTCGCCGTCCGCGCCGACGGGCGGTCGATGGAGTGCACGAGGCTCGAGATGCTGCCGATCGAGTGCGTCGTCCGCGGCTACCTGGCCGGGTCCGGCTGGAAGGACTACCGCCAGACGGGCGTCGTGTGCGGGCACCGGCTCCCCGAGGGGCTGCAGGAGTCGGACCGGCTGCCCGAGCCGATCTTCACCCCGTCGACCAAGGCCGCCGAGGGGCACGACGAGAACATCGACCTCGAGGCGGCGGCCGAGCTCGTGGGCGCCGAGCGACTCGCCGAGGTGCAGGAGACCGCGCTCGCGCTGTACCGCTTCGCGTCCGCGCACGCGCTCGAGCGGGGCATCGTCGTCGCCGACACCAAGTTCGAGTTCGGGCTGGACGCCGAGGGGACGCTCGTCCTCGCCGACGAGGCGTTCACGCCGGACTCCTCCCGCTTCTGGCCCGCCGACGAGTACACGCCCGGCGGAGCGCAGCCGTCGTTCGACAAGCAGTTCGTCCGCGACTACTGCGAGTCGCTCGGCTGGGACAAGACCGCACCGGGCCCCGAGCTTCCGGACGAGGTCGTGGCCGGGACGCGGGCCCGCTACGTGGAGGCGTTCGAGCGGCTGACCGGGATCCCGTTCGCCGCCTACCTCGAGGATCCGGACACGGTGCTTCGATGAGGGCGACCGTGCTGGTCCGGCCGAAGCCCGGGATTCTCGACCCGCAGGGGGACGCCGTCGGGAGCTCCCTGCGCCAGCTCGGTTTCCCGATCGATAGCTGCCCGCGTCGGCCGGGTCGTCGATCTCGAGCTCGAGGCGGCGAGCCCGGAGGAGGCACGCGACCAGGTCGAGCGGATGTGCGCCGAGCTGCTCGCGAACCCGCTGATCGAGAGCTTCGACATCCAGCTGGCCGAGTAGGTTGGGCGCCGTGTTTCAGGCTATGACGGAGGCTCGGGCCGTGAGCGGGCGGAGACCTCGCGTTGCCGTCGTCGTCTTCCCGGGGTCGAACGACGACCGGGACGCCGCGGACGCGCTCGCCGGCCTCGGCGCCGAGCCCAGGCTGGTGTGGCACGGCGACGCGGGGCTGCCGCCCGTCGACGCGGTCGTGCTGCCCGGCGGCTTCTCGTACGGCGACTACCTTCGCTGCGGAGCGATCGCGCGGTTCGCGCCGGTGATGGCGTCGGTGGTCGAGTTCGCCGGGCGGGGCGGGCTCGTGCTGGGGATCTGCAACGGCTTTCAGGTTCTGTGCGAGGCCGGGCTTCTGCCGGGGGCCCTGCAGGCCGAACGCGTCGCTGGCCTTCGTCTGCCGCGACGTCGGCCTCGTGGTCGAGCGAGCGGACACGCCCTTCACGTCTCGCTGCGCGGCGGGGCAGGTGCTGACGATCCCGGTGAAGCACGGTGACGGGTGCTGGCACCCGGGGCCGGAGCTCGGGCCGAGTAACGTCGTCCTCCGCTACGCGGAGGGGCAGAACCCGAACGGCTCCGCGGACGACGTCGCGGGCGTCGTCAACGAGAGCGGGAACGTCATGGGCCTGATGCCCCACCCCGAGCACGCAGTCGAGGCCCTGCTCGGCTCGACGGACGGGGCCCTGATCCTCGGCTCGATGCTCGACGCCGCACACGACCGCGCCCTCGCCGCCGCCTAGCCGAGACCCAGAGCGGCCGCGAGCTCGGGCGTGTCGGCCAGGGCCGTTCGCAGCTTGGCGAGGTCGCGCGCCCTCAGCGTGACCGGGCCTCGGCGGGCGGTGCCGTCGGTGGCGTAGGCGAAGCGGACGAGGCGCTCGCCGCGCGCGTCCTCGAGCAGCTGGACGATCGAGGCGAAGCGCTTGTCGCCCGCGCGCTGCTGCAGTCGCAGCTCCTCGACGACGGTGGCCGTGCCCCAGGGTGTTGCCGCCTTGGTGGACATGCAGACGACCGTAGCGGTGAAGGTGTGACGTGTCCGTGCCGACTCCGTGACGAGTTCGTCACGGAGAGCGCGGACGCCCGCGCCGGGCGACGAAGCCGTACGCCGACACCAGCGCCCACACGCCCTCGAGCAGGAAGAAGCCCCACTGCCGCTCGCGGTAGGCGAGCACCGTCAGCACCACCGAGCCGACCAGGTTCAGCGTCAGGTACCACGTCGACCGGAGGTCGAGGCGGCCGAGCTGCGCCAGCGCGAACGCGGCGAGGATCGCGAGCGCGCCGACGATCTGGACGACCTGATCCAAGCGGCCTAGTCCAGCCCGCCCACGTCGAGGACAGCCGTCTTCAGGTCAGTCATGTCGAGCATGGTGTAGCGCCCGCCGATCCGCCCCCAGCCGGTCTTGGTGCCGGAAGCGCCGCCGAACGGCTCGTGCGCCTCCCAGTAGTCGGTCGAGTCGTTGACGACGACGTTGCCGACCTGCAGCGAGTCGAGGAAGCGGAACGCCCGCTTCAGGGACGACGTGTACACGGCCGCCTGCAGCCCGAGATGCGAGTCGTTCGCGACCGCGAGCGCCTCGTCGTCGCCGTCCACGACGATCACCGGGACGATCGGCCCGAACGTCTCGTCGCGGTTGATCAGCGTGTCGACGCCGACCCGGTCCACGACCGTCGGCTGGTAGTAGAGCCCGGTCGGACGGCCCTCGTCGCGCGAACCGCCGAGCACGACCTCTGCGCCCTTCTCGACCGCGTCCGCCACGTGCGCGTCCATCTTGCGCGCGGTCGGCTCGTTGTTCATCGGCCCCACGAGAGTGTCGTCGTCGAACGGATCGCCGAGCTTCCAGCCCTCCGCCTCCTCGATGACCGCCGACATGAAGTCGTCGTGAACCCGCTTGTCCACGAGCACGCGTTCGGTCGCACAGCAGACCTGGCCCGCGCAGAAGAACCCGCCGAAGACGGCGCCCTTCGCCGCGGCGCCGAGATCCGCGTCCGCGCAGACGATCACCGGCCCGTTCCCGCTCGCCTCGATCAGCGAGCGCTTCAGCCCGGCGGCACGGACGATCTTCTCAGCCGTGGTGTGCGAGCCCACGAAGCCGATGCAGTCGATGTTGTCGTCGGTCACGAGCGCCTCGCCCGTCTCCCCGCCCCCGTAGACGACGTTGACGACGCCCTCGGGCAGGCCCGCGTCCGCCATCACCTGCATGAACGTCGCCATGGCGATCGGCGTCCACTCGGACGGCTTGATCACGATCGTGTTGCCGGCGGCGATCCCCGGCGCGATCAGCTCGACCGGGATCAGCGTCGGGAAGTTCCACGGGGTGATCGCGGCATAGACCCCGTTCGGCTTGCGGAAGGTGAGGATCCGCTTGTTGACGTCCTGCGAAGGGATGATCGCGCTCTCCATCCGCTTGACGTCTTCCGCGGCGATGCGAAAGTTCTCCGCCGTCTCCTCGATGTCGGGAATCGCCTCGGCGGTGTACGGCTTGCCCTGCTCGAGCGAGAGCTCGCGGGCCATCTCCTCCTGCCGCTCGTCGATCGCGTCGGCGATCGCATGGCAGACCTTCGCCCGGTCCCAGGCCGAGAGCGCCGCCCAGCCCGGCTGCGCATCCCTGGCTGCGCGGGCGGCGCGAGCCACGTCGTCACGCGACGCGTCGGGCACGTCGGCCAGCTTCTCGCCCGTGACGGGCGAGACGATCTCGCGGACGTTCTCGCCGGTCGACTCGACCCAGTCGCCGCCGATGAAGTTCTGGAGGGTGCGGATAGTGGTTGCCAACGTGGCTCCTTTCAGGCTTGCGGGACGATGACTGCGCTCCGCTTCCCGTCGTCGCTGCGGCGCAGCACGACGTAGGCGAGGACGATCGCGAGCAGCGTCAGGCCCAAGATCATCGCGGCGGTCGCGTTGATCGCCGGCGAGACGCCGAAGCGAAGCGAGGAGAAGATTCGGAGCGGCAGCGTGGTCGTGCCCGCCCCGGAGACGAAGAACGAGGTGATGAAGTCGTCGAAGGAGAAGGTGAACGCGAGCAGGCCGCCCGCCAGGATCGCCGGCGCGAGCCTCGGCAGTGTCACCTGGCGGAACGTGGACAGCGGGCCCGCGCCGAGGTCGTAGGACGCCTCCTCGAAGCTCTGACCCATGCCGACGAAGCGCGCGCGCACGATCAGCGCCACGACCGACGCGTTGAACACGACGTGCGCGATCAGGATCGTCCACATGCCGAGCGGCGACTCGATCCCGACCCACAGCCCGGCCTGGACGAAGAAGATCAGCGCCGAGATCCCGAACACGATCTCGGGCGTGACGAGCGTCATGTAGGCGAGCGCGTCGATCGGGACGCGCACCCACGCGCGCATGCGCGCGAGCGCGAGGGCGAGCATCGTCCCCAGGACGCACGCGATCACAGCGTTGCCGAGGGCGATGATCACGCTCGTCTTCAGCGGCTCCATGATCGTGTCGTCGCGCAGCGCCTCGGCGAACCACCTCGTGGAGAAGCCCTCCCAGTAGAGCACCTGGCGCCCGCCGTTGAACGCGAGGGCGACCACCACCAGGATCGGCGCGTACAGGAACGCGAACACCAGCACCGCATGGGCCCGGAGCAACCGCCTACCCATACTGCTCCTGCCTGCCCACGGCCCGCGCGTAGATCAGCAGCGCCACGGTGAGCGCGCCGACGACCACCATCGCGATCGCCGAGCCGAACGGCCAGTCTCGCGCCTCCAGGAACTGCTGCGCGATCAGGTTGCCGGCGAAGACGGTCTTGCCGCCGCCCAGGATCTCGGGAATCAGGTACTCGCCGGTGAGCGGGATGAAGACGAGCAGCGAGCCGGCCAGCACGCCCGGGAGGACGAGCGGCAAGGTGATCCGCCGGAACGCGCGGAGGCCGCTGTCCCCCAGATCGTGCGCGGCGTCGACCAGCGACCAGTCCATCCGCTCGAGCGCCGCGTAGAGCGGCAGGACCATCAGCGGCAGGTAGTTGTAGACGATGCCGATGTAGATCGCCTTCTGCGTGTAGAGCAGCTCGAAGGTCTCCGGGAACCCGAGCGGCCGCAACGCGCGGAAGAGCGGGAACTCCGGGTCGAGGATGATCAGGAACGAGTAGGTGCGGATCAGGAAGCTCGTCCAGAAGGGGACGATCACGAGCAGCAGGAGCAGTGTCTTGTGCTTGGCGTAGCGGGCCAGGTAGTACGCGAACGGGAAACCGATCGCGAGCGTGGCGAGCGTGCCGAACGCCGCCATCAAGAAGGTCTTCTTGAAGACGTCGGTGTAGAGCGGCCCGTCGAAGAGATAGCGGTAGTTCTCCAGGTTCCAGACGAACTTGACGTCCGAGTAACCCGAGATCTCGCCGAAGCTGTACGACGCCATGATCGCCAACGGGCCCAGGAAGAACAGGGCGTACCAGAACACCGCGGGCAGGGCCAGCCAGCCCGGATAGCGGGGACCGCCGGAGCCGCCGCGGGCCCTCGATGAGGGCCCGCGGCTCTCGGCCGCTTCTGGCGCCGCGACGGTCAACGTGCAGCTACGACGCCTTGAACTCGGTCCAGATCCGCTCGCGCAGACGCGTCCCGGTGGGCGTGATGTTGTTCGCCTCCAGCTTCTTCAGCAGCCGGTCGGGCGGGAACACGTCCGGGTTGTTGTAGATCGCCCGCGCGAGCGGCTTCTTCAGGAGCGTCTTCTTGAGCGGCGACCCGTAGTACGTGTACGAGGTCTCGAGCGCGTTGATCGCCGGCGTGTAGACGAAGTCGATCCACGCGTGCGCCGCGTCGGGGTTCTTCGAGCCCTTCGGGATGATGTAGCTGTCCACCCAGAGCTCGCCGCCTTCACTGGGGATCACGTACTCGGCCGGCTTCTTCGAGGCGACGTAGGCGCCGTCCCCGTTCCAGGACATGCCCATCACGGCGGTGCCGCGGACGAGCTTGTTCTTGTAGTTGACCGAGTCGATCGAGTGGACGTGCGGCTTCAGGTCGAGCAGGAACGCACGCACCTTGTCCAGCTCGCTTCTCTTCTCGGTGTTGTACGAGTAGCCGAGCATCCTCGCGATCGAGCCGAGCACCTCGGGGCTGCCGTCGAGCAGCGTGACCTTGCCCGAGTACTTGCCCTTCATCAGGTCGAAGAACTGCTTCCAGCTCGTCGGCCGCTCCTTGACCAGGTCCTTGCGGTACGCGAAGCCCGTGGTTCCCCAATCCTTGGGCACCGACCACTTGTCGCCCCTGTCGAACGGGAGGCCCTTGAACTTCGCGGCGAGGTTGCGCTTGGCCGTCGGGAGCTTCGACCAGTCGATCGGCTCCAGCAGCTTCTCGGCCGCGAGGATCTTGACCATGTAGCCCGTCGGAGCGGCGAGGTCGTAGCCGCGTGCGCCCGCCTTGAGCTTCGCCTGCAGCACTTCGTTCGAGGCGAAGAAGTCCTTCTTCACCTTGACGCCGGTCTTCTTCGTGAACGCCGCGTAGGTCTTCGGGTTCACGTAGTCGGCCCAGTTGTAGTAGTAGAGCGTCCCGCTGGCCTGGAGATCGGCCGCTTCGGCCGCCTGCAGGAAGCGGCCGCCGCCCGCCGCCAGGAACGCTCCCAGCGCGCCGGCCGCGATGAAGCCCCGGCGGTTGACCGGACGGCCCAAGATCGAATCGAGCTCTTCGCTCATCGTCCCTCCTTATTCCTCCGTGAAGACGAGCGCCGCCCCCGCGGCCCACGTCACGACCACTCTGTCCCCCTCCTGGAACGACGCTGTCCCTCCGTCGCCTCGCTGCTGCCGAACGAGCACCTCCTGTCCGTCGTCTGCCCGGACCAGCGACTGGATCGCCGGCCCGACCACCATCGTCGTCACCACTTCTCCCGCCAGACCCTCGCCGCCCCCGTTGCCGTCCTTCGAGAGCTCGAGCCGCTCTGGCCGGAGCGCGAGCACCGAGCCGTTGCGGCGGACGAAGTTCGTCTCGCCGATGAAATCGGCGACGAAGCGAGTGGCCGGCGAGTCGTAGACCTCGAGCGGGCTCCCGAGCTGCTCGATCTTGCCCCGGTTCATCACCGCGACCCGGTCGGAGAGGGCAAGCGCCTCCTCCTGATCGTGGGTGACGTGGACGAACGTCACGCCGAGCTCTTGCTGCAGCCGCTTGAGGAAGACCTGCATCTCCTTGCGCAGCTTCAGGTCGAGCGCGCCGAGCGGCTCGTCCAGGAGCAGGACGCGCGGGCCGTTCGCCAGCGCCCGGGCGAGCGCGACGCGCTGCTGCTGCCCGCCCGAGAGCTGGCGCGGCTTGCGCTCCGCGACCTCGGGCAGGCGCACGAGCTCGAGCAGCTCGCGGGCACGGGCTTCCCGCGCCCGCCGGCCGATCTTCCGCTGCTTCAGTCCGTAGGCGACGTTCTCGCGCACGGACAGATGCGGGAAGAGCGCGTAGCTCTGGAAGACGGTGTTGACATCGCGCTTGTACGGCGGGAGACGGCGCACGTCGCGGCCCCCGATCAGGATCTCGCCCTGGTCCGGCCGCTCGAACCCGGCGATCAGACGCAGCGTCGTCGTCTTGCCGCAGCCCGAGGGGCCGAGCAGGCAGAGGAACTCGCCGTGCTGCACCTCGAGGTCGATCCCGTCCACGGCCAGGACGTCGTCGTAGCTCTTGCTGACCGAGCGGAACTCGACGTCTAGCTCCAAGACAGCTCCGTGTCGAGCGAGGCGAGGAAGCCCGCGGCGTCGGGGATCGCGTCCTCGGGCGGCTTGGCGCCCGGCGCGGAGATCCGGCCCTCGAGCAGCTCGACCGCGGCGCGGGCCGGCGGCTCCGAGGTCGAGCGGGCGCTGCCGCCGCGAGTCAGGGAGGTGCCGACGACCGAGTGCCCGTCGCCGTTTCGGGCCTCGACCACGTGCGCCGAGACCGAGGCGCTCGACTGCGTGTAGGGCTCGGGCTCCTCGCCCTCGGGCAGCGCGAGCAGCTTCTCGATCAGCCCGGGAGCAAGACAGAGCCGGAAGCTCGCTTCCTCGAGGCTCGGATAGCGCTCGGGCAGGGTCGCGAGCTCGGAGTGCAGCGTGTAGATCCCCTCCTTCTCGCCGACCGGGTCGGGGAACGTCCTCGTCGCCTGGCCCGAGAGGGGCTCGGCCTCCTGCAGCTCGCCACCGCGCACGACCATCGGCGACAGGCGCAGCTCGTCGAGCAGCGTTCGCACGGAGTACGGCGCCGGGAAGGGATGGCCGTCGGCCGCCGGGTCCCGCGTCGCCGCCCAGATCTCCATCGAGACGGGCTTCCCGCCCACCCGCTCGGCCGCGAGCCGGGCGAGCAGGTTCGTCTTGCCGGGCGCCGAGCCGAGACCGAGGATCGCCGTCCGGCCTGCGAAGCGAAATTCGCCGTCGAGCTCGACCTGCCGGCGCGTCATGTGGAAGAGGCCGCCGAGGTCGACGTAGTCTGCGCCGGCCTCGAGAGCGCCCCGCATGACCTCGAGGTTGAAGCGGTAGTCGACCCCGTTCACGACGACGCTCGCGCCCTCGAGTCCCCGCCGCAGCGAGTCGGGATCGGTGACGTCGACCTGCTCCGCGCCCGCGAGGCGGAAGTCCAGCTTCCGAACCGGTGCGCCCCACTCCTCCAGGAAGCCGGTGACTGTGCGACCGATCGTGCCCGCCGCACCGACGACCGCGATCACGGCGCCGCCGTACCCCGTCGCGCTTCCAGCGCCTCGTGCGCTTTGAGCGCGAGCCACAGCTCCATCCGCTGCTCGGGGTCGTCCGGGTGGCGGCCGGTCGCCTCGCGGAGGCGGTCCATCCGGTAGCGCAGCGTGTGCCGGTGGACGCCGAGGCGCTCGGCGGCCTCGCTCCAGCGGCAGCCCGCGTCCAGCAGGCCCGAGAGCGAGTCGAGCAGCCAGGAGTTCTGCGCCGCCGGGCCGAGCACGCGGTCGACGAACGCCTCGAGCGGTGCGTCCTGCAAGTTGAGCAAAAGCTCGAGCGAGCCGAGGTCGCGGTAGGAGGCGACGCTGCCCTCGGTCGTGTCCAGCGCAGCCCTGGCCTCGAGCAGGCTCCGGCCGAGCTCCCGTCCCTGCGCCGGCCGTCCGATCCCGAGCCGCCAGCCCGCGCCGTTGCCCACGAGCCGGCGGGCGAGGTCGAGCACGGCCTCGTCCTCGTCGGCCTCGACGAGGAAGGCCGCGCGGTCGAGCCGCGAGGTCGAGACGTACGGGACCGCGAGCGCGTCCAGCTCGGACGCAAGCCGCTGCCGGACCGCCTCGGTGTGCAGGCCGTTCGCGGGCTGGGCGAGCAGGGCGGCGTAGCTGCGCCGCGGATCCAGCCCGAACGCCGCCATCCGCCGCGACGACTCGCGCTCGTCCAGGCGCTCGTCCTCGAGATCCTCGAGCAGGTCGCCTGCGAGCCGCAGCTCCGCCGCGCTGACAGCCCGCCGCCGGGAGAGCTCGAACGCGAGCGCCGTCTGGCCGTGGTGCAGCACGAGCCGGTCGTACTCGCCGAACGGACGAGCCTCGCGGGTCGCCTTGAGGGTGGCCAGCTCCTCGCGCGCGACGACCGGGAGCTCGAGTGCGGTCTCGAACGACAGCCGCCGGGCTGAGTGTCGCTCGCTGATCACGAGCCCGCCCTCGTCGAGCAGCTGGAGGCTGCAGTCGAGGTGACCGCACACGATCGCGAGCAGATCGTTCAGGCCGCGGCCCTTGAGGACGGCGTCCGCCAGGCGCTCGTGCACGGCCGTCGCCTGGGTCAGCTGCTCCAGGCGCTCGCTCGCGATGTGCGAGACGGCGGTCTTCGTGATCGCCACGAACGGAACCTCGTAGGGGACCTCGAGCACGGGGAAGCCGAGGCGATCGGCCTCCTCGGCCAGGGCGGCCGGCACCTCGGGGAAGTTGAAGCCGATCCCGAAGCAGAGCCCTGCGAGCCCGTGGTCCGCGAGCCGCTGTACATAGGCGCGCTGCCCAGTCGCCAGCTCGCCCACGCCGAGCCCGGTGGTGAGCAGGAGCTCGCCCCCCTCGAGCCACTGAGTCGGGTCGTCCAGCTCCGAGACGTGCAGCCAGCTGACCTCCCGGCCGAGCCCCTCGGCGCCCGCGGCGACGCGCAGGTCGAGCCCGGGGAGGGTGGCGATGTCGCGGACGCTGAGCATCGGTCGTCTGGACGAGCTGGCCAAAACTACGGGCCCGGCCACGCTGGTTGCAATGCCCTACGAGGCCAAGCCGGCGAAAGCCTCTTGGACGTGCTGTCCATAGGCGGCTGTCCGCGCTTGGACCTGACGGCCCTTGTCCGCCGGGCCGGGCAGGGGTTTAGCTAGTGCCGACCCGACAAGGAGGGAATCCCCGATGCGTCGCTTCGTCGTGCTCGCCACCGCCCTCGGCAGCCTCGCTGTCATCGTCGCCTTCCCGCTGTACGCCGGCGGGGCGACCGCAGGTGGCTCACTGCCGGACATCCAGACCGTCGTGCCCCGTCACCTGCAGCTCGTGAACCAGCAGCAGCGGGAGGTCCTGCGCTTCGCGAACGGCATCGCCAACACCGGGCCCGGGCCTCTCGCGATGAGACCGGATCCGCCTGTGGCCGAGGCGACGACCACCACGACCGCGATCCAGGAGATCCGGACGACGCAACGACCTCTACAGGTGCGGCGAGCAGCCCAAGCAGGTCACGGCCTGCCACACGATCGTGCGGGAGCACGTGACCGGAACCTTCGAGTTCCATCCCGCCCACAACCACTGGCACATCGGCGACGTTGCGCTCTTCGAGGTCAGGAAGGGCAGCCCCACCGGCTCCGTTGTCGGGGGCAACTCGATCAAGACCACGTTCTGCCTGATCGACTGGTACAAGCTCGAGGGCAACTCGAACAGCGCCGAGCGCGTCTTCCACGACTGCGAAGCCGGCTACCAGGGCATCCAGTCGGGCTGGGTCGACCAGTACCACCACTCGCTGGACGGCCAGGAGCTCGACCTGACGGGCATCCCGAACGCCACCGACTACTACCTGGTCAGCACGGCCAACTTCGCCCGCCGTTTCGAGGAGACGAACTACACGAACAACACCGCGTGGGTGAAGTTCACGCTCTCCGGGACCGCCGGCGGGAACCGCAAGGTCACGGTGACGGCGAACTCGCCGTGCTCGACCCCCGGCCTCTGCGGGGTGGGCGCACCGAACCGGTAGAGCGTGGCGACCACCCAGCGCACCGAGACCGAACGCGTGCTCGCCGAGCGCGAGCGCTTCGTCGCGCGCGGGCGTCTCCACGCCGAAGCTCGTCGTCGCACGGCGCCGAGGGAGCCGCGGTCGAGGACGTCGACGGCCGCCGGTACATCGACTTCGCCGGCGGGCTCGGCTGCCAGAACACCGGCCACGGCCTGCCGCCCGCGGTCGCGGCGATGCACGAGCAGATCGACCGCTACCTGCACCAGTGCTTCATGGTCGGGATCTACGAGCCGTACGTCGAGCTCTGCCGCCGGCTGGCGGAGCTCTCGCCCGTGCCGCGGCGACGAGCAGCGCAGCCTGCTCGTCAACTCCGGGCGCCGAGGCGGTGGAGAACGCGGTCAAGATCGCCCGGGCCGCGACCGGGCGACCGGCGGTCGTCGCCTTCGACAACTGCTTCCACGGTCGAACGCTGCTGACGATGACGATGACCAGCAAGGTCGCCTACCGGCAGCGGATTCGGCCCGCTCGCGCCGGAGATCTACCACGCGCCCGCGCCCTATCCCTACCGCGGCGTCTCCACCGACGACGCGATCGCCGGCCTGGAGCTGCTCTTCAAGCGGGAGGTCGACCCGGCCGAGGTCGCCTGCGTCGTGCTCGAGCCGGTGCAGGGCGAGGGCGGCTTCATCCCGATGCCGACCGACTTCCTCGTCCGGCTGCGCGAGATCTGCGACCGGCACGGCATCCTCTACGTCGACGACGAGGTCCAGAGCGGCGTCGGCCGCACCGGGCCGGTCTGGGCGATCGAGCACGCAGGGGTCGAGCCGGATCTCCTGCTCTCCGGCAAGAGCCTCGGCGGTGGCCTCCCGCTGGCCGCGGTGACCGGGAGGGCCGAGGTGATGGACGCCGTCGAGCCCGGCGGCCTCGGCGGCACCTTCGGCGGCAACCCGGTCGCGTGCGCGGCCGGGATCGCGGTGCTCGACGAGGTGGCGACGGACGCGCTTCCGCGCCCGCGCCGAGGAGATCGGCGAGCGGCTGCGTGCGCGCCTCGACGCGATCGCCGAGCGCCTGCCCGCAGGTCGGCGAGGTGCGAGGCGTCGGGCCGATGCTCGCGCTGGAGCTCGTCGGCGACCCGCGAGACGAAGGAGCCGGCGCCGGAGCTCGCGGTCGCCACGACGACGGGCGCCCGGGAGCGCGGGCCTGATCCTGCTCTCCTGCGGCCTGTACGGGAACGTCGTCCGCATCCTCGTCCCGCTCGTCGCGTCGGACGAGGAGCTCGACCGCGGCCTCGACCTCCTGGAGGAGTCGCTTGCCGACGCCTGCCGCGCCGAGTAGCGCGGACGTCGAGGTGATCTCGGCGTACAAGGCGTACGGCGACGTGCAGGCGCGTCGACGGCGTCGACCTGCTCGTCCGGGCCGGCGAGTTCTTCACGATGCTCGGCCCGAGCGGCTCGGGCAAGACGACGACGCTCCGCCTGATCGCGGGTTTCGAGCGGCCCGACAGTGGCCGGATCCTGCTCGGCGGCAAGGACGTGACCGGGGTGCCGCCCTACGCCCGGGACGTGAACACGGTCTTCCAGGACTACGCGCTCTTCCCGCACATGAGCGTCGCCGGCAACGTCGAGTACGGGCTGCGCGTGAAGAAGGTGCCGCGGGCCGAGCGCGCACGGCGGGTTGCGGAGGCGCTCGAGATGGTGCGCCTCGGGGCGCTCGGGTCGCGCCGGCCCGCGCAGCTGTCCGGCGGCCAGCGGCAGCGGGTCGCGCTCGCACGCGCGATCGTCAACCGCCCCAAGGTCCTGCTCCTCGACGAGCCGCTCGGCGCCCTCGACCTCAAGCTCAGGCAGGAGATGCAGCTCGAGCTGAAGCGGATCCAGCAGGAGGTCGGGATCACGTTCGTCTACGTCACGCACGACCAGGAGGAGGCGCTGACGATGAGCGACCGGCTCGCCGTGTTCAACGAGGGCCGGATCGAGCAGGTCGGCCCGCCTGCCTCCGTCTACGAGCACCCGGAGAGCGAGTTCGTGGCGGGCTTCGTCGGCGTCTCCAACGTGCTCGAGCGGAAGCTCAACGGCAAGCCGAGCCGCTTCACGGTCCGGCCCGAGAAGATCCGCCTGCTCGCCGAGGGCGAGGAGCCGGAGCGCGGCACGCACGTCGAGGACGGCCAGATCCGCGACGTCGTGTACGTCGGCATGGTCACCCGCTACATCGTCGAGCTCGACTCGGGCGGCCGGCTGATGGTCGTCCGGCAGAACCTGGAGACGTCCTCGAGCCAGGCGCTCGAGGCCCAAGGCCGCCGCGTGCGCCTGGAGTGGCGGCCGGAGCACACCTACGCAATCGAATCGGGGGGAGAGACGGAGGACATGGATGAGTAAGGCACGCAAACGCTGGCTCGACCCCGCCGCATTCGCCGCGCTGCTGATCGCACTGGCGTTCGCCGCGGCGAGCTGCGGCGGGGACGACGACGACGGCGACGCCGCCGGTACGACTACAACCGAGGAGGCCGCATCGACAGAGATCGCGGGGCTCGGTGCGACCCTTGACGAGATCAACCAGAAGGCCCGAGAGGAGGGCCAGGTCAGTCTCGTCCAGTGGCCGGGCTATGCGCAGCTGACGAAGGAGTTCACGGCGGCGACCGGCTGCGCCGTGACGACGAAGGACGGCACGACCTCGGACGACATGATCTCGCTGATCTCGTCAGGCGAGTACGACGGCGTCTCCGCCTCCGGCAATGCGAGCGTCCGCCTGATGGAGCGCGGCGACGTCGCGCCGGTGAACACGGATCTGATCCCCAACTACGCGGACGTGCAGGAAGGGATCAAGAACCAGTTCTACAACTCGAAGGACGGCCAGCCGTACGGAGCACCGCACGGTCGCGGGCCGAACCTGCTCGCGTGGCGAACGGACGAGGTCACGCCGGCTCCCGACAGCTGGGCCGCGGTCTGGGACACGAACACGCCGTACAAGGGCAAGCTCTCGATCTACGACGACTCGATCTTCATCGCCGATGCGGCGCTCTACCTGAAGGCGACCCAGCCGGATCTCGGGATCGAGGACCCGTACCAGTTGAACGACGAGCAGTTCCAGGCCGCGGTCGACCTGCTCAAAGGGCTCGCTCCGAATGTCGGCGAGTGGTGGGCCGACTACGCGAAGCAGGTCCAGTCCTATGCCAACAAGGACGTCGTGCTCGGGACGACGTGGCCGATCCAGGTCAACATCCTCAAGGGCGACAAGCAGCCCGTCGAGGGGATCAAGCCGAAGGAGGGGACGACCGGCTGGTCGGACACCTGGATGATCTACTCGAAGGCCCAGCACCCCAACTGCATGTACCTCTGGATGAATCACATGATCTCCCCGGAGGCGCAGGCGGCGGTGGCCGAGGGCTTCGGCGAGGCGCCGGTGAACCTCAAGGCGTGTGCGCTGACGAAGAACAAGAACCACTGCGACGAGTTCCACGCGTCGGACGAGTCGTGGTGGGAGGACGTCTACTACTGGACGACCCCCACCGCTGACTGCGGCGGCAAGGGCGGAACGCTGCAAGACGCAGGAGGACTGGGTGAACGCCTGGACGGAGATCCGCGGCTAGCGGGAGACCCGCCGGGCTCGTGACCTCGGCCTCGTACACGGAGCCGCCGCCGACCCTGGGGCGGCGGCTCTCGACGTTCTTCTACCGACACCCGCGTGCGGGCCTCGGCCTGCTCCTGGCGGGACCGATCGGGTGGCTGCTGATCGGTTACCTCGGATCGCTGTTCGTGCTGCTGCTCGCCTCCGTGTGGGACACGAATCCCTTCACGTCGGAGGTCGTCCACGACTTCACGCTCGACAACTTCCGGCGGATCTTCGAGGAGGACGTCTACCGCGAGGTCGCGTGGCGCACGATCAGGATGGCGGCGCTCGTCACCGTGGCGGACGCGGTGCTCGCCTTCCCGATCGCCTACTACATGGCACGGGTTGCGTCCCCGCGCACGCGCAACCTGCTCGTGGTCGCGGTGCTCATGCCCCTGTGGGCGAGCTACCTGGTCAAGGCGTACGCGTGGCGGACGATCCTCTCCGACGCGGGCGTCGTCAACTGGCTGCTCGAGCCGCTCGGCCTCTCGTTCGAGGGCTACTCGACCGTCGGGCTCTGGCTCGTCTTCACCTACCTGTGGCTTCCGTTCATGATCTTGCCCATCTACGCGGGCCTGGAAAGGATCCCGTCGTCGCTGCTCGAGGCCTCCGCCGACCTCGGCGGACGCTCGCTCCGCACGTTCGCCCGCGTGACGTTCCCGCTCGCGTTCCCCGCGGTCGTCGCCGGCTCGATCTTCACCTTCTCGCTGACGCTCGGCGACTACATCGCCCCCGACCTGATCACGAGCCAGCAGTTCATCGGCACCGTGATCTACGACCAGCGAGGCACGAACCTCCCGGTGGCCGCGGCCTTCACGCTCGTGCCCATCGGCGTGATGCTCCTCTACCTGCTGGTCGCCAGGCGGCTCAAGGCCTTCGAGGCGCTGTGAGGGAGACGTCGATGGTCGAGTCCGGTCTGACGCGCGCCCTCCTTCGGCTCGGAGCCGGCGTCACGCTTGCGTTCATCTACCTGCCGCTGATCCTGATCGGCTTCTACGCCTTCAACGAGAGCGTGACGCAGCGCTGGCCGATCGACGACTTCTCGACGAAGTGGTTCTCGGTCGCCTACCACGACGAGGGCGTGCGCGATGCGCTCTGGCTCTCGCTGCGCGCGGCCGCGGGCGCCACGATCGTCGCGCTCGTACTGGGCACGCTCGTCTCGCTCGCGGTCTCCCGCTACCGCTTCTTCGGACGCGAGACGGTCTCGCTCGTGCTCATCCTGCCGATCGCGCTGCCCGGCATCATCACCGGGCTCGCGCTGCAGACGACGTACACGACCGTCGGCATCGACTTCGGTCTCCTGACGATCATCATCGGGCACGCGACCTTCTGCGTCGTGGTCGTCTACAACAACGCGGCGGCCCGGCTTCGGCGGCTGGCGGGCTCGCTGGAGGAGGCGTCGTACGACCTGGGAGCCGACGCGTTCCAGACGTTCCGCCACGTGACGTTCCCGCAGATGAGGACGGCTCTCCTCGCCGGCGGACTGCTCGCCTTCGCGCTGTCCTTCGACGAAGTCGTCGTCACCGTCTTCACCTCGGGCGCGCAGCAGACCCTCCCGATCTGGATCTTCGCCAACCTCTTCCGCCCGATCGAGCAGCCGATCGTGAACGTGGTGGCGCTCTTCGTGATCGTCGTCTCCATCGTCCCGGTCTACATCGCACAACGGATCAGCCAGGAGCCGAAGACCACCGCCGGCGGCGTCACTCGGGGCGGTAGGCGCTTCCGGGCCGGCGGCGCAGCCGACTAGTGCTTTCCGTTCACCTGCGCGATGAAATCGCGGTACCAGTAGAAGCTCGATTTCGGAATCCGGCTCAGGGTGGGGTAGTCGACGTACACGAGCCCGAAGCGCTTGCTGTAGCCGTGCGACCACTCGAAGTTGTCGAGGAACGACCAGACGAAGTAGCCCGCGATCGGCACGCCGGCGGCCAGAGCACGCCCGATCACCTCGATGTGGTCCTCCAGGTAATCCCGGCGCTCCGGATCCTGCACGCTGCCGTCGTGGGCACGGAGGTCTCCGTACGCAGCGCCGTTCTCGGTCACGTAGATCGCTTGCGGGCCGTAGTCGTCCCTGAGCGTCAGGAGGAGGTCGTACAGGCCTTCCGGTGAGACCTCCCAACCCATGTCCGTGTAGTCCGAATCGGGCATGCGCACCGTGCGGGCGCCGCCGTTCTCGCTTCGTGCGACGACCTCCCGCCGGTAGTAGTTGACGCCCATGAAGTCGAGCGGTGCCGCGATCACGCGGAAGTCGCCGTCCTCGACCCGCGGTGCGTTCTCACCGAAGTGCTCGAGCAGGTCGGCCGGATAGGCGCCGCGAAAGATCGGATCGAGGAACCAGCGGTTGTGGAAGCCGTCGAAGTGCCGGGCGGCGGCGACATCCGACTCGTCGCCCGAAGCTGGGTACACCGGGAAGACGTCGAGGACGATCCCGACCTGCGCCCCGGCCGACTCGCGGCGAAGGATCTCCACGGCGCGACCGTGGGAGAGCAGCAGGTGATGCGCGGCCGCGAGCGCGTCGCGCTCGCTCGTGCGGCCCGGGGCATGCATCCCCCAGCCGTACCCGAGCCAGGCCGCAACGCGCGGTTCGTTGTGCGTGACCCAATGTTCGACGCGGTCGCCCAGCCTGCCCGCAACAGCCTCGACGTACTCGGCGAACGCCTCGACCGTCTCGCGTTGCGGCCAGCCGCCTCGATCCTCGAGCGCCTGAGGCAAGTCCCAGTGGTAGAGGGTGACGAACGGCTTGATGCCAGCCGAGAGCAGCTCGTCCACGAGGCGGTCGTAGAAATCCAGCCCGGCCGTGTTCACGCTGCCGCGACCGGTCGGCAGGATCCGCGGCCAGGCGACCGAGAGGCGAAACGCATTCACGCCCAGCTCGCTCATCAGGGCCACGTCCTCGCGGTACCGGTGATAGAAGTCGCAGGCGACTGCGCCGCTGTCGCCGTTTCGAACCTTCCCGCCGGTCGCGCAGAAGCGATCCCAGACGCTCTCGCGGCGCCCGTCCTCTGCGACCGCGCCCTCGATCTGGTAGGCAGCCGTCGCCACGCCCCACGCGAAGCTGTCGGGGAACACGGTCTCGCGGATGTCTGCGGCGCCGTTCGTCACTGAACCGGTCAAGTCGCTACTATAGTGGTTCGATCGGCCGCCGCAAAGTGTCTATTCGCTGACCGCTCGGACGACGCTTCGGTCCTGGTGTCGGCCGTTGGAAGTCTTGTACGCCAAGGAGACCGAGTTGCCCGACCACACCGGCCGCGCGCGTAGAGTCACGATCCGCGACATCGCGGATCGCGCAGGAGTGTCGAAGGGGGCGGTGTCGTACGCGCTGAACGGCAGGCCCGGCGTCTCCGAGGGCACGCGGGAGCGGATTGTCTCCATCGCCCAGGAGCTTGGTTGGTACCCGAACCGCGCTGCCCGCGCTCTCTCGGCCGAGCGCGCTGACGCTTGTGGGCTCGTGCTGGCGCGCCCGGCCAAGACGCTGGCGCTGGAGCCGTTCTTCATGGAGTTCATCGCAGGCGTCGAGTCGGAGCTCTCGGCGAAGTCGATCGCGCTGACGATTCAGCTCGCCGGCGACGTGCAGGACGAGATCGAGGTCTATCGCCGCTGGTGGGGCGAGAGACGCGTCGACGGCGTCCTGATGGTCGACCTTCGCATCGGCGACCCGCGCGTCGACGAGCTCGAGCGGCTCGGCTTGCCGGCGGTCGTCGTCGGCGGCCCCGTTCCCGGTGGCGTCCTCGCGTCGGTGTCGCACGACGAAGCGTCGGTCGTCGTCGACGCTGTCCGGTATCTCGCCGCTCTCGGTCACACGCGGATCGGCCGCGTCGCCGGCGTCAGCGACTTCGTCCACACGACGCAGCGCACGGAAGCGTTCCGCAGCGTCGTGCAGGACCTCGGCCTCTGGGCAGAGGTGCTCGCAACCGACTACACCTCCGAGAGCGGCGCGCGGGCGACCCGGAGGTTCCTGTCCGCGCCCGAGCCGCCGACTGCGATCGTCTACGACAGCGACCTGCTCGCGGTCACCGGGCTGGGAGTCGCGCAGCACATGGGCTTCTCCGTTCCGGACGAGCTCTCGATCGTGGGCTGGGACGACTCGCTCATCAGTCAGGTCGTGCACCCCGCGCTGACTGCGATCACGCGTGACATCCAGGCTTACGGCGTCGCCGCCGCCAAACACCTGCTGGCGGTGATCGACGGACGGGACACCGAGGACGTCGAGACGCGGCGGGGCGAGCTCACCCCGCGTGGGAGCACGGGCCGCGCCCCCACGGCTCTCGACGAGCCGCAGCGCCGACGCCGCACGGCCCCCGCCTAGGGGTCGGCGAGCTCCGCCAGGCTCGTCTAGCCGCCTCATTGCGTCTTTCCGGTTGACACTGAACCGGATAAGTGATGGACTTCCCCCGCCACATGCAACGCTGGAGGGGATCCGAGGATGGACGCCCGGGCAGCCCGGATACGGCGACGCCGTGGATCGGAGCGAACTTCTGGTCCCGCACCGGCGGGCCGCGCATGTGGATGCACTACGACCCAGTGGTGGTGCGCCAGGAGCTCGGGGTGCTCGCCGAGCACGGCTGCAACGTCACACGCTCCTTTTGCTACTGGCCTGACTTCATGCCGGCGCCCGAGCAGCTTGACGATCAGGTCCTGTCCCGGTTCAGCGATTTCCTGGACGCGCACAGCGAGCTCGGGCTCGGAACGATCCCGACCTTCATCGTCGGCCACATGTCCGGTGAGAACTGGGATCCCGCCTGGCGGGACGGCCGCGACCTGTACCGGGACGTCTGGCTCGTCTCGCAGCAGGCGTGGTTCGCGGCCGAGGTAGCCCGGCGGTTCGGCGGGCACCCGGCGGTCGCCGGCTGGCTGCTCTCGAACGAGATGCCGCTCTACGGCGGCCCGGCCACCGGCGACGAGGTCGCGGCCTGGGCGCGGATCCTCGTGCAGGCCGTGCGCTCGGGCGGTGCGACGCAGCCGATCTCGGTCGGCGACGGCGCGTGGGGCGTGGAGGTGTCCGGCAGCGACAACGGCTACTCCCTGCGTCAGCTCGCGCCCCTGGTCGACTTCGTCGGCCCGCACGTCTATCCGATGGAGGACGACCAGGTGCGCCAGCTCCTGACCGCGGCGTTCACGTGCGAGCTCGCCGGCAGCTTCGGCAAGCCCGTGGTCCTCGAGGAGTTCGGCGTCAGCTCCGACTTCGCGTCCGACGAGAACGCGGCCGCCTACTACCGCCAGGTCCTGCACACCTCGCTGCTCGCGGGCGCACAGGGCTGGCTCGCCTGGAACAACTGCGACTACGACGACATCCGCCATCAGGATCCGTACCGCCACCACGTCTTCGAGCTCCACTTCGGCCTGACCGACAGCGAGGGCCGCCCGAAGCCCCAGTTGCGCGTCGTCGGCGAGTTTGCGTCGCTGGTGCGGGAGCTCTCGGCCACGGGCTGGGACCGGGTCGCGGGAGAGGCGGCTCTCGTCGTGCCGGAGCACTTCGAGCGGGTGCTGCCGTTCACGGACGAGAGCTACCGCCGCGACATCAGGGACAACCTTCTCCAGGCGTACGTCGCCGCGCGGGAGGCGGACCTCCCGGTCGAGCTGGTGCGGGAGCGCGACGGTCTTTCCGACGGCGCGAAGCTCTACCTGGTCCCCTGCGCGAAGCTCCTGACGGCGCCCGGTCTCGACCGCCTGCAGACGCTCGCGTCGGACGGAGCGACCGTCTACGCCTCGTACTTCGCCGGCAGCACGCCGAACCAGCGCGGGCCGTGGCTCTCGTGGCTCGACGAGCTCTTCGGCGTGCGCCACCGGCTCCGCTACGGCCTCGTCGACCCGATCGAGGGCGACGAGGTGAGCTTCCACTTCGTCGACGACCTCGGCGACATCCCCGCGGGAGCCCTCCTTTCCTTCCGCGTCGCCGGCGAGCCCAGCGCCCGCGCCTACCTGCCCGTCGAGGCGGTAGGCGCGGAGGTCGTAGCGGTCGACGCCCAGGGACGGCCCGCACTGCTACGGCACGCGGTCGGCTCCGGGCGCGCAGTGCTCTGCACGTATCCGATCGAGCACATGGCGGCGCGGACGGCGGCGGTCAATCCGGAGAACACCTGGCGCATCTACTCGGCGCTCGCCGACTTGGCCGGCGTGGCGCGGCCCGTTCGGGTAGACGACCCGCGCGTCCTCGTCGGACGGTTGCGCTGCGGCGACTCCGCCAAAGCGCTCTTCGTGAACTGCTCGAGCGAGCGGATCACAGCCGAGCCGATCCTCGAGGACGCCGAGCTCGATCTAGCCGGAGGCGTGGTGACGCTCGAGCCGTTCGGCGTCGCGGCCGTGCGCTGCGACGGGGCGCCTCCCACTCGAATCCAAGAGACATCTGTGATCGAACCAACCGAAGGGAGGGATGCCCGGGTTTGACCTGAGGCGCCTGGCCTGAGTTGACCGATCACAGGTTTTCGCGCGCCGCGAGAGGAACGAGCAGGATGACAATGGAGGAGGAGCAGGATCATGGCAACGCGTAAGCAGACAAGGAGGGCCGGCGGCCTCGCGCTCATCGCAAGTATCGGCGCTGTCGCGGTCGTCGCCTCGCTGGCGGCGGGCGGGGCAGGAGCAGGTCCGCAAGGCACGGCCGACGCGGCTGCGGTCCCACGCAACGACACGCTGTACGTGTCGGGGAAGCAGTGGGGCCCGTACACGAACTTCAATCCGCTCAAGCCCGATTACAACACCGGAACCGTCGGGCTCCTGTACGAGACGCTCTTCCGCTACGACCCGCTCAAGGACAGGTTCATCCCCTGGCTCGCGAGCGGCGGCAAGTGGGTCGGCAAGAGCAACTACGTCGTCACTCTGCGCAACGGCGTCAAGTGGAACGACGGCAGGCCGCTGACCGCCGCCGACGTGAAGTTCACCTTCGAGACGCAGAAGTACGAGGGCGCCCAGTACGGGACGATGTGGAAGACCGGCCTGCAGCGAATCAGCACGAAGGGCAGGAACGTGACCTTCCACTTCAGGGGAACGCCCAACTACCAGGAGTGGGACTCGAACAGGTACACGGTCCCGATCGTGCCGAGGCACATCTTCCGCGGCTACAGCGAGAAGGAGATCGTCTCGGGCAACACGGCCAACGTCAGGAAGGCAGTCGGCACCGGGCCGTTCAAGTACGGCGGCGGCATCGGGGGTAGCCAGACGCTCCAGTGGAACCGGCGTGACGGCTGGTGGGCGACCAAGGCGTTCGGGATGAAGATGCCGATGAAGTACATCGTCGACATCCACAACACGTCGAACACCGCGTCGCTGCAGAACTTCCTCCAGAGCAAGATCGACCTGAGCAACAACTTCTTCCCGGGCATCAACAGGTACGTCGGCAGCAAGGTCGGCACCTACTACAAGAAGGCGCCGTACATGCTCGCCGCCAACACCGCCTGGCTCGTGCCCAACACGACGAAGAAGCCGCTGGACGATGCCGAGTTCCGTCGGGCTCTCGCCGAGTCGATCAACATCAATCGGATCGTTACGGCCGACTACGGCAACATCGTGTCGAAGGCCAGCCCGACCGGCCTGCTGCCGACGTGGACGAAGTGGGTCGACCAGGCTCAGGTCCGGAGGCTCGGGTTCACGTACAACATCGCGAGGGCGAAGACGCGCCTCGCGAGCGCCGGGTATCGCGACCGGAACGGCGACGGCTTCGTCGAGAACAAGGACGGGTCCTCCCTCGATCTCCGCCTGGTCGTCCCGAAGGGCTGGTCCGACTGGGAGACCGCGATCCAGATCATCGCCGACAGCGCGAAGGACGCGGGCATCAAGATCTCGCCTGCGTACCCCGACTTCAACGGCCTGGTCGAGGAGCGGAACACGGGCAAGTTCGAGCTCGTGATCAACAACGAGAAGCAGATCGGCAACACGCCGTACACCTACTACGACTACCTCTTCCGTCTGCCGCTCCTGGCGCAGCAGACGGCGGCCAACTTCTCGCGCTTCAGCTCGCCGCGGGCCTGGACGCTGTCGCAGCAGCTGAACAAGATCCAGTCGTCGGACGAGGCGAATGCGAAGAAGGTCCACTCCCAGATCCAGAAGGTGATCCTGGAGCAACTGCCCGCGATCCCGCTCTGGTACAACGGAATGTGGGCCCAGTGGAACACGTCGGTGTGGACGAACTTCCCGAGCGCGACCGGGAACCAGGCGACTCCCTCGACCTGGAACGGCTACATCAACATGACGGGCATCGACGCGCTCGCCAAGTTGAGAAAGAAGAAGTAGGTCCCCCCATCCCCGAGGATCCGGAGCATCGGGCCGCTGCCCCTCCGCCAGGAGGGGCAGCGGCCACGCGACGCGTCCTAGTTAGACAACCGGTGTAGGCGCAGGTTTCATGCTCCTCGAGCCGACGTGAGGCGCTACCTAGCCCGCAAGCTCGCCATCTACCTGCTCACGTTCTTCGTGGCGGTGACGATCGACTGGGCGATCCCACGCCTGATGCCAGGGGATCCCGTCTCGGGACTCATCGCCCGGCTCAACGCGGACCCGACGGCGGCCCAGGAGATGCACGGCTACTTCACGGAGTCGTTCGGGCTCGACGACCCGTTGTGGAAGCAATACCTCAACTTCTGGCTGGGGCTCGGTCACGGCGACCTGGGGCCGAGCATCGCCTACGTCGGCTCCTCCGTCAGCGACCTGATCCGGGCGGCCATCCCCTACACCCTCGCCCTGCTCGTCCCCGCCGTGGTGCTGAGCTACATCGCCGGGAACCGCGTCGGGGCCCTGGCGGCACGGCGAAAGGTGCTCGACAACACGGCGCTGCCCGTCGCGTACGTCCTCACTGCGACGCCATACGTCTGGCTCGCGCTCGTGCTGGCGTACCTGCTGGCCTTCCGCTGGCAGATCTTCCCCGTTTCGGGCGCATACGACTTCTCGCTGCAGCCCGAATACAGCTGGGAGTTCGCCCGCAGCTTCGCCACACACTGGTTCCTCCCGTTCCTCACGCTCTTCCTCGTCCTGTTCGGCGGCTGGGCGATCGGCATGCGGAACCTGATCATCTACGAGCTCGAGGCCGACTACGCCAACTATCTCCAGGCCCTCGGAGCGCCGAGCAGGCTCGTGCGCAAGTACGCCTACCGAAACGCGGTGCTACCTCAGATGTCGGGCCTCGCGCTCGCCCTGGGCGCGGTCATCGGCGGAGCGATCGTGACGGAGATCGTGTTCGGCTACCCCGGGCTCGGCACCCTGATCCTCACCGCGATCCAGAACCGGGACTACTTCCTGCTCCAGGGGATCTTCCTGTTCATCATCGTCGGGGTCCTGATCGCCAACTTCATCGTCGACATCGCCTACGTGATCGTCGACCCGCGCACCCGCACAGGACTTCAGGGGTCGTAGGTGGACACCGCCGAGCCCCAGGCCGAGACCGTCGTCGCCGGCACCGTCGTCGCCCCGATGGACGCGGGCCCGCCGCGCAGGCGCGGCGAGACGCTCTACTTCGCGTTCCGCAACAAGAAGCTCGTGTTCGGGCTCTCGCTGCTGGTCTTCCTGCTCGTGGTCGCGATTGTCGGGCCGATGCTCACCGACCGCGAACCGTTCGAGTTCTATGACGCACTCGGAGCGCCGCCCTCCTCGGAGCACTGGCTCGGCACGACCGCTCCCGGGCAGGACGTCTACGCGCAGTTCGTGCACGGTCTCCGCGCCAGCTTCGTCGTCGGCGCGGTCGCGGGGTGCGTGGCCGCGGTGATCGGCATGGCGGTCGGCTTCGCGGGCGGCTACCTGGGCGGAATCGTCGACGACATCCTCAGCATGCTCACGAATGTCGTACTGGTGATCCCGACCATCGCGGTGCTGATCATCGTCGGCGCCTACCTGAGCGTGGGCAGCCTGCTCACCGAGGCGGTGCTGATCGGCCTCACCACGTGGCCGTGGGCAGCTCGCGCGATCCGCGCCCAGACCTTCTCGCTTGCGACCCGCGACTTCGTCAGCCTCGCACGCCTCTCCGGCCAGGGCACCTGGCGGATCGTGGTCAGGGAGATTGCGCCGAACATGAGCTCGTACCTGTTTCTGACCTTCATCCTCCTCTTCGGCGGTGCGATCCTGATCGCCGCGACGCTCGACTTCCTCGGGCTCGGCCCCACCGAGGTGATGTCACTCGGGCTGATGCTGAACGTGGCGGTATCCAACAGCGCGCTTCAGCTCGAGATGTGGTGGTGGTTCATCGCGCCGGGCGTCGGCATCACCGCGATCGTCTCGGCTCTGTACGTCATGAACGTCGGGCTCGACGAGGTCTTCAACCCCAGGCTCCGCCGGACGTGATCCGATGAGCGTCAAGGTCGACGATCTCCGCGTCTACTACCGCACGTTGCGCGGCGACGTGCAGGCGGTCGACGGCGTCAGCTTCGCAGTCGCGGACGGCGAGATCATGGGCCTCGCCGGCGAGTCGGGCTGTGGCAAGTCGACGCTCGGGAAGAGCCTGATCCGGATGGACAGCCGCATGCGCCGCGTCGACGGCCACGTGCGGCTGGACGACGAGGAGCTGCCGCTCGACGACAACCGGGCGATGAACAAGCACCGGTTCAAGGACGTCTCGATCGTCCCCCAGTATGCGATGAGCGCCCTGACCCCGACGCGCAAGGTGGGCAAGATCATCCAGGAGCTGCTCGAGTCGAGGGGTGTGCGCTACGCGACGGTGCGGCCGGAGCTCGAGCGCCGCCTGACGCTCGTCGGGCTGTCGCACGACGTGCTCGGGATGTACCCGATCGAGCTCTCGGGCGGGATGAAGCAGCGGACGGTGATGGTGCTTTCGACGCTGCTGAACCCGGCGCTCCTGATCGCCGACGAGATCACGTCCGCGCTCGACGTCTCCTCGCAGAAGGCGGTCGCGGAGACGCTGGTCGAGTTCCGCGACCGCGGCTACGTGAAGAGCATGATCGTGATCACGCACGACCTCGCGATCCTCTACCAGGTCGCCGACACGATTCTCGTCATGTACGCCGGCAAGCTGGCCGAGAAGGCGCCGGCCGAGGTGATCATCGACTCTCCGCTGCATCCGTACACGCAGCTGCTGATCTCCTCGCTCCCGGAGGTCGGGGTCACGTACGCGGAGAAGAAGCTCGCCGGGATCCCGGGGCGGCCGCCGTCGCTGCTCAACCCGCCGACCGGCTGCAGGTTCAGGGATCGTTGCCCGCTCGCGTTCGACAAGTGCGTTGAGGAGCCGCCGTTCCTCGAGGTCGAGCCGAACCACTCCGTCGCGTGCTGGAAGGTCTTCTAGGTGCTGACGCTCGAGGGCGTGACGAAGGTCTACAAGGTCGGCACGTTCGGCGGCAAGGAGCTGACGGCGGTGCGCGATGTGTCCTTCGAGCTGCGGCCCGGCGAGGTCGTCTCGCTGATCGGCGAGAGCGGCAGCGGCAAGACCACGGTCGGGAAGATGATCCTGCGCCTGACGCCGATCACGGCCGGCGCGATCACGTTCGAGGGGACAGACGTGTCGAGGCTGGAGCGCCGCCGCCTCAAGGGCTACTACCGCCAGGTGCAGGGAGTCTTCCAGGACCCCTTCAGCTCGTACAACCCGGTCTTCAAGGCCGACCGCGTCTTCAGCATGGTCAGGACGGCTTACTTCCGGGGGCTGAGCGGCTCGGAGTGGAGGCGCAAGCTCGATGCAGCGCTCGAGGCCGTGAGCCTCGAGCCCGAAGCCGTCCTGAACAAGTACCCGCACCAGCTCAGCGGGGGGCAGCTCCAGCGGCTGCTGATCGCACGGGCGCTGCTGCTCGACATCCGCTACCTCGTGGCCGACGAGATCATCAGCATGCTCGACGCCTCCACGCGGATCGACGTCCTCAATCTGTTAGGCGACCTCAAGGCTCGCGGCCTCGGTGTCCTCTTCATCACGCACGATCTCTCGCTAGGGCACTACATCAGCGACAAGACGATGATCCTGCGGCGCGGCGTCCTCGTCGAGATGGGCGCCACCGAGCGAGTGTTTGCGAACCCGTTGCACCCGTACACGACGATGCTGCTCGCCTCGGTCCCGCAGCTGCACAGGAAGTGGGAGGACGTCGAGGCCGAGTTCGAGGCCACGGCTGCGGGCCGTCCTGCCGTTGGTGACGGCCACGAGCTCTGGAGCGACGACGGTGCAGTCGGCTCGAACGGCGTCGGTCCGACCCTGGTGGAGGTCGAGGAGGGCCACTTCGTGGCGACGGTCACGCGGTGAGGGACGACCGCCCGCACGGGTCGACCTGGACACGGTGTCCAAGAGGACGGGCATGACAAGGCCCGCGCTTACCTCTTGTTCGCCCAGGTGGCGGTGGGTACGCTCGCCCCACTGACCGAAGCGGAGGTTCGAGCATGAGTGTGACCGTGTCCCGCTACCAGAACTTCGTCGGCGGCGAGTTGGTCGACGCCGTCGAGGGCGAGACGGCCGAGATCATCAACCCCGCCACCGGCGAGACGATCGCCGAGGTGCCGCAGGGGTCTCAGGCCGACGTCGACCGCGCGGTCGCAGCGGCCAAGAAAGCCTGGCCCGAGTGGCGCGAGACGACACCCGGAGAGCGCGCCGAGGTCTTGCTGAAGCTCGCCGACCTGATCTCCGAGCACGCGGAGGAGCTCGCGCAGATCGAGTCGCAGAACGTGGGCAAGCCGATCTCCTATGCGCGCGACGAGATGCCGGTCAGCGCCGACAACATCCGCTTCTTCGCGGGCGCGGCCCGGATCCTCGAAGGCAGGGCGACGGGCGAGTACATGCGCGGCTACACCTCGATGATCCGGCGCGAGCCGCTGGGGATCGTGGGCCAGATCGCGCCGTGGAACTACCCGCTGATGATGGCGGTGTGGAAGTTCGCGCCCGCGTTGGCCGCGGGGAACGTCTCCGTGCTGAAGCCGTCGGAGCAGACGCCGCTCTCGACGCTCCGCTTCGCGCAGCTCGCCGCCGAGATCATCCCGGCCGGCGTCCTGAACGTGATCACCGGGGACGGCGAGCCCGTCGGCGCGGGGATCGTCAGGCACCCCGACGTTCGCCTCGTCTCGCTGACCGGCGACGTCGCCACCGGCAAGGAGATCGCGCGGACGGCCGCCGAAACCCTGAAGCGCGTCCACCTCGAGCTCGGCGGCAAGGCGCCCGTGATCGTCTTCGACGACGCCGACCCGGCCCAGGTCGCCGAGGCGATCAAGATCGGCGGCTACTGGAACTCGGGCCAGGACTGCACCGCGGCCTCGCGCGTGATGGCGGGCCCGAAGATCTACGACCGGCTGCTCGAGGAGCTCGTGCCGGCCGTCGAGAGCCTCAACGTGGGCGACCCCGCCGACAGCGAGGAGATCGAGATGGGCCCGGTGATCTCACAGGCCCAGCAGGAGCGGGTGCTCGGCTTCCTCGACCGCGCCAAGGGCGCCAAGGTGCTCACGGGCGGCGGAACGAACGGCGACCGCGGCTTCTTCGTCAAGCCGACCGTCGTCACCGACGTCGAGCAGACGGACGAGATCGTCCAGCGCGAGGTGTTCGGCCCGGTGGTGACGGTGCAGCGCTTCGCCGACGACGACCAGGCGCTCGCCTGGGCCAACGACGTCCCCTACGGCCTCGCCGCCTCGGTGTTCACGCGCGACATCTCGCGGGCGCTGAACGCGGCCCGCAAGCTCGAGTTCGGCACGGTCTGGATCAACGACCACATCCCGCTCGTCTCGGAGATGCCGCACGGCGGCTACAAGCAGTCGGGCTACGGCAAGGACCTCTCGATGTACTCGCTCGAGGACTACACCCAGATCAAGCACGTGATGGCCAAGCTGGATTGAGCGTCACCGAGGAGACGTCCGAGCACGACCCGGCTGCTGCGGCGACTCCGGCCGACGTCAGGCTGGACAGGGTCACCAAGCGGTTCGACGACGTGCTCGCGGTCGACGACGTCAGCGTCCGGATCCCGCACGGGTCCTTCTTCGCGCTGCTCGGCCCGTCGGGCTGCGGGAAGACGACGACGCTGCGGATGATCGGCGGCTTCGAGGAGCCCGACGCCGGCGCGATCTACCTGGGCGAGCAGCCCGTGACAGGCCTGCCCCCGTACAAGCGGGACGTCAACACCGTCTTTCAGAGCTACGCGCTCTTCCCGCATCTGACGATCTTCGAGAACGTCGCCTTCGGGCTCAGGCGCAGAGGCTTGAAGGGGCCTCAGCTGGACGGGCGCGTGCGCGAGATCCTGGGTCTCGTCGACCTCGGCGGCGTCGAGAAGCGCAAGCCGCGGCAGCTCTCCGGCGGGCAGCAGCAGCGCGTCGCGCTCGCGCGCGCGCTCGTGAACAAGCCCAAGGTGCTCCTGCTGGACGAGCCGCTCGGCGCCCTCGACCTGAAGCTCCGCAAGCAGATGCAGCTCGAGCTGAAGGGCCTGCAACACGAGATGGGCATCACCTTCGTCCACGTGACGCACGACCAGGAGGAGGCGATGACGATGGCCGACCAGATCGCGGTGATGAACCGCGGCCGGATCGAGCAGCTCGGCACGCCGACCGAGCTCTACGAGCGCCCGCGCACGGCCTTCGTCGCCCGCTTCCTGGGCGCGTCGAACCTGCTGCCCGGGACGGTCTCCGGGAAGGGGGTCGTTCGCCTCGACGGGGGCGGGGAGGTCCGCGTCCCGGCCGACCTGCTGCCCGAGTCGGGGTCGCGCATCTGTGTCGGGATCCGACCGGAGAAGCTCGGGTTCGGTGTGCGGGACGGGGCCAACCGGCTCGCCGGCACCGTGACGGAGAGCGCCTACGTGGGCGTCGCCACCCAGTACATCGTCGACACCCCCTCCGGACGGTTGGCCGTCTACGTCCAGAACGCCGAGCCGGGTGCGACGGCCGTGACCACCGGCCTTCCGATCGAGCTGAGCTTCGACCCTGAAGCCGCCTTCGTCGTCGACTACACCGAGGAGGACTCCGCATGACAGACGAACTGACGCGTCTCGAACTCCTGCGCCGCGCTGCGCTCGGCGGCACCGTGCTGACGTTGCCCGGGCTTCTGGCGGCCTGCGGCGGAGGGGACGGCGAAGGCGAGGCCGGCGGCACGACGACAGCCGCGAAGGAGCTTGCCGACACGCTTCGCATCTCGAACTGGACGCTCTACATCGACCGCGACGAGAAGACGAAGAAGAGCCCGACCCTGGAGCAGTTCAAGCAGAAGACGGGCGTCGCCGTGCAGTACACCGAGGACGTCAACGACAACGCGACCTACTTCGGGAAGATCCAGCGGCCGCTCTCGCAGGGCCAGTCGATCGACCGAGACATCATCGTGCTCACCGACAACTCCCGCTTCCCGGGCGTGCTGATCAAGCGGGGCTGGGCGGAGAAGCTCGACAAGAGCGCGATCCCGAACATCGCCAACCTGCAGGACTCGCTCAAGAGCCCGAGCTTCGACCCGAGCCGCGAGTACAGCCTGCCCTGGCAGTCCGGGATGACGGGGATCGCGTCCAACCTCAAGCTGACGAAGACGCCGGTCACCTCGGTCGACGCGCTGCTCGAGGATCCGAAGCTGAAGGGCAAGGTCACGTTCCTGACCGAGATGGCCGACGCGATGAGCCTCGTGATGCTCGCGAACGGCGACGACCCCACCAAGGTCGACGACGCTTCCTTCGACCGGGCCTACAAGCGGATCGAGAAGGCGGTCAAGAGCGACCAGATCCGCCAGTTCACCGGCAACGACTACACCGGCCCGCTCGCCAAGGGAGACATCGCGGCGGCCATGTCCTGGTCGGGCGACGTCGTGCAGCTCACCGCCGACAACCCCAACCTCGAGTGGCACCTGCCCGACTCGGGCGGCGACATCTGGACCGACAACATGCTGATCCCGACGGGCGGTGACGCCTACACGGCCTCGACGTTCATGAACTTCGTCTACGACCCGAAGATCGCCGCCCAGATCGCCGCCTACGTGAACTACGTCTCGCCGGTCAAGGGCGCCAAGGAAGAGCTGGCGAAGATCGACCCGAAGCTGGCGAACAACCCGCTGATCTTCCCGGACGAGGCCACCCTGTCGAAGGTGAAGATCTTCGACTCCGAGGCGCTGAACAACCAGGACTACGTCGAGCGCTGGCAGACCCTGATCGGCTCCTAGCGGATGGCGTTCTTCCACAAGCATCGCGGGCTGACCCCGTACCTGCTGCTCGCGCCCGGGCTCGCGTGGCTCGCCGTGTTCTTCATCGCGCCGCTCGGCTTCCTCGGCTACCAGTCGCTGCAGAGCGGGACCTTCGACTTCGGCTTCCAGTTCACGTGGGAGTTCTCGAACTACTGGGACGCGATCCGGACGTACGACCAGCACCTGATCCGCTCGCTCGTCTATGCGGGGATCGCCACCGTGCTGGCGCTCGTGATCAGCTACCCGCTCGCGTACTGGATCGCGTTCCGCGGTGGGCGCTGGAAGAACCTGCTCCTGCTGGCGATCATCGCGCCCTTTTTCGTCACGTACCTGATCCGCACGCTGGCGTGGCAGAACATCCTGGCCGACCAGGGGTTCGTCGTTCAGACCCTCCGCGACCTGCACATCCTGGGTGACGACGGACGCCTGCTCGCCACGTCGACCGCCGTCGTGGCGGGGATCACCTACAACTTCCTGCCCTTCATGGCGCTGCCGCTGTACGTCTCGCTCGAGCAGGTCGACGCGCGCCTGATCGAGGCCGCCCAGGATCTGTACGCGAGCAAGGTGAAGGCGTTCCTGCGCGTGACGCTGCCGCTCTCGCTGCCGGGGGTCTTCGCCGGGACGCTGCTGACCTTCATCCCCGCCGCCGGTGACTTCATCAACGCGCAGCTGCTCGGAACCCCGAAGCAGCACATGATCGGCAACGTCATCCAGTCGAAGTTCCTCGAGCTGATCGACTACCCGGCGGCGGCAGCGCTCTCGTTCGTGCTGATGGCGGCCATCCTGGCCGGAGTGCTGGCCTACTCGCGCGCGCTCGGGACGGAGCGGCTGACGGGATGACGGCCGCCGTCGTCGCCGTGCGCAAGCACCTCCTGACGGCGTACGCCGTGCTCGCGTTCACCTACCTGCTGCTGCCGATCGGCGTCGTCGTGGCGTTCTCGTTCAACGACCCCGCCGGCCGCTTCAACTACACCTGGCAGGGCTTCACGTTCGACAACTGGATCAACTGGAACGGCGTTGCCGGGCTCACCGAGGCGATGACGCTGTCGCTGCAGATCGCGGCGATCTCGGCCGCCGTCTCCACGGTCCTGGGCACGCTGATCGCGCTGGCGCTCGTCCGCTACGAATTTCGTGGGCGCTCCGGCACGAACCTGCTGGTCTTCCTGCCCATGGCGACGCCCGAGATCGTCCTCGGCGCTTCGCTGCTCGCGCTCTTCCTGACCATGAGCGTGCCGACCGGCTTCCTGACGATCCTGATCGCGCACATCATGTTCAACGTCAGCTTCGTGGTCGTGACGGTGCGGGCGCGGCTCGTCGGCTTCGACCGCCACCTCGAGGAGGCCGCGCTCGACCTCGGCGCCAACGAGTGGACGACCTTCCGCAAGGTGACGCTGCCGCTGATCGCGCCCGGGATCCTGGCCGGCGCGCTGCTCGCGTTCGCGCTGTCCGTCGACGACTTCGTCATCACCTACTTCAACTCGGGCTCCGAGGTCACGTTCCCGCTGTTCGTGTGGGGCGCGGCGCGAGTCGGCGCGCCGCCGCAGGTGAACGTGATCGGCACCGCGATCTTCCTCGTCGCCCTCCTGCTCATGCTCGTGAACGTCCTCCTCCAGACCCGCCGAACGAAGGGAGCCGCATGACCACTCCGGAGACGGCCACGTCCGTCAGCGACCTGCAGCGCATGGCCCGGGACCATCTGTGGCTGCACTTCACGCGCATGGGTGAGTACGCGGACGGGGCCGGGCCGCCGATCATCGTCCGCGGCGAGGGCTGCTATCTCGAGGACGCCGAAGGCAAGCCGCTACCTCGACGCGCTCGCGGGCCTCTTCGCCGTCCAGATCGGCTACTCGTACGGCGACGAGATCGGCGAGGCGGCGGCCGCGCAGATGCGCGAGCTGCCCTTCTACACCAACTGGTCCTACGCCCATCCGCGCGCGATCGAGCTCGCGGCTGAGGTCGCCTCGCTCGCCCCCGGCGACCTGAACCGCGTCTTCTTCGTGTCGGGCGGCTCCGAGGCCGTCGAGTCGGCGTGGAAGCTTGCGCGCCAGTACCACGCTGCCCGGGGCGAGCGCCGCTGGAAGGTGGTCTCCCGCAACGTCGCCTATCACGGCACCACGATGGGCGCGCTCTCGATCAACGGCATCCCCTCGCTGCGCGAGCCTTTCGAGCCGCTCGTGCCCGATGTGATCCACGTGCGGAACACGAACCGCTACCACCGCCCGCAGGACGGAGACCGAGGCAGGAGTGCACGGCCTTCCTGATGGACGACCTCGAGCACGCGATCGACGCGGCCGGGCCCGACACGGTCGCAATGGTGATCATGGAGCCGGTGCAGAACGCAGGCGGCGCCTTCACGCCGCCGGACGGCTACTTCGCCGGGGTGCGGGAGATCTGCGACCGCCACGGCATCCTGCTCTGCGCCGACGAGGTGATCACCGCGTTCGGCCGGCTGGGCCACTGGTTCGGCTCGGAGCGCTACGACATCCGGCCGGATCTGATCACGTGCGCCAAGGGCCTGTCCTCGGCCTACGCCTCGATCGGCGCCGTGATCGCCCGTGACGCCGTCATGGAGCCGTTCCTCGACGGAGCGCAGACCTTCACGCACGGGATCACGTTCGGCGGCCATCCCGTCCAGGCTGCGATCGCGTTGAAGAACCTGGAGATCATGAAGCGCGAAGGGATCGTCGAGCGCGTGCGGGAGCACGAGGAACAGTTCCGTTCGTCGCTCGCACAGCTGCTCGACCTGCCGATCGTCGGCGACCTGCGCGGTGCCGGCTACTTCTACGCGCTCGAGCTCGTGAAGGACAAGGAGACGCGCGCAGGCTTCTCCGAGGAGGAATCCGAGACGTTGCTCCGTGGCTTCCTCTCACCGCGCCTGTTCGAGCGCGGGCTGATCTGCCGCGCAGACGACAGAGGTGACGCGGTCGTGCAGATCTCGCCGCCGCTGATCGCCGGTCCGGCCGAGTTCGACGAGATGGTGGGCATCCTCGGCGACGTGCTCCAAGAGGCCTGGAGCGAGCACAGCAAGACGCGCAGCCGGTCGACCGACGCGCCGGAGGCTCCCACTCGTCCGGCAGCTTGAGCCCAAGTCCGTCGGTGTGGGCGGCGGCGGGGCTGTTCGCCTGGTCGCTGCTCGCCACCGCCGACGGGACGGAGGCCGCGCCCTCCGCCGAGCGTGCTCGTCGTGCTCGTCCTGGGAATCGCGCTCGCCGCGGCGAGCAACCGGCGGATGCGGACGACCGGCCGCCTGCTGTTCGTACTGCTCGCGGTCGTCTTCGGAACTGCCGTGCTCGGGGCGGGTTGGAGCTGGGTGACGATCCTGGGGCTCGCGCTGAGCGTCGCGCTCGGAGTCCTCGCGGTCCTCGAGCTCGTGCGTCGCTGAGCGCCCCAGCCGTCGTGGGGCTCCCGATGTCCGGGCTCGAGGTGCCAGTACTCGCGGAACGCCGAGCAGCGGCCGTCCGGCGCGGTTTCGCATCGTACGAGCGCGATACGGTGACCGCATGACAGGGGGCCGGATCGTGATGCTGCTCGTCGGCGCTCTCGCCGCCCTCATCGCGCTGGGACTGGCCGCCGGCGGAGGCACCCTGATCTATCAGTACACCGCCGAGCGGGACGACGACGGCTACTTCATGACGCGGCACGAGGACCTGGCGACGCCGCTCCACGCGGTGGTCTCCAAGAGAGTCGACATCGAGTCGGGCATCCCCGATTGGCTGCTCGACCAGTTTGGCGAAGTCCGGATCTCGGCGCGGCCCGCGTCCAAGTCCGCCTTCGTCGGCATCGGGCCGAGCGCCGACGTCGACCGCTACCTCGGCTCCGTGCCACACACCCGCGTCCTTGACGTCGACTTCGATCCGTTCCGCTGGGAGACCGAGCAGGTGGCCGGAGCCGCCGGGTCTTCAGCTGCACCGTCGGAGCCGCCCGGCTCACAGGACTTCTGGGCAGCGTCAGGGAGCGGTGGCGACGAGGTGACGGTCGACTGGGACGTCGAGTCGGGCGAGTGGGCGGCGGTGATCATGAATGCGGATGCAACTCGCGAGGTCGACGTCTCGGTCGCCGGCGGAGCGAAGGCGCCGATCGTGCTTCCGCTCGGGATCGGGCTCCTGCTCGTGGGCCTGCTCTTCGGCGCGACCGCGGTTCTCCTCATTCGACTGAGCCTGCAGCGAGCGCCGCCCCCGGCCCCGCTCGGGCCGGAAGCCGCGTAACGCGCGTGCCGGTGTGGGTGCTACGTTGAGCGCACGGAGCACGCTGACGCCCCCACGATCGAGTTGCTGAGCTGGATTGCCGGCCGGCGCCGCACGTATCCCGAGACGATCGAGGCCTGGCGCAGCACCTGCCCGCGACTGACCGTCTGGGAGGACGCGGTGAGCGACGGGCTCGTCCGGGTCGCCGGGAAGGACGTGCTGCTGACCGAGCGCGGTCGATCCGTCCTCGGTGACGGCGATTTGTCCGCCTAGCACGCGCCTCAAAAGCTGCCGAATCCGGCTTTGGATTCTGGTTGCAATCTGGTAAAACCGAAGAATCTTCGTGCGGCGGTGGGTGGTGGGCCGGCTGGCGCGCGCGGAAGCTCAGAACCCAGGAGAGGATCAGTTCTGCCCGCAACGCCGTCCAGGAGAAGCCTTCGCCGGCTGGGGGTCGCCACCATCGCGGGGGTCGCCCTGGCGCTGCTGACCACGGCCTCCTCGGCGCTCGGCGAGTCCGCGCCCTTGGGTACGCGGGAAGACGGTCGTCTTCTCGGTGACGCGCTCCGGGACGGCCGGCGTGACCGCGGGCGCCTGCGGCTCGCGGCTGCAGTGCTTCAAGAACGCGGTCACCGAGGCGGCCGCTGCAACGGCGCCCGTGGTCGAGAACGCCGCGCTCGTGCAGATCAACGTCGCCGAGCCGGAGCTCGACGTCAACATGAAGCTCAGCGGCAAACAGCTACTGATCCCTCCTGACGCAGACCCGAACGCCAACGGCAAGGCGGACTACGCCGAGGCGGTGGGGAAGCTTTCACTCGGCGGCGGAACGTGCTTCACCTGCGCGCTCCAGGCTGCCAAGCGCAGCTTCGACGCCGGCGCGCGGCCGGGCTCACCGAAGGTGATCATCCTCGTAGCCGAGCGAGACAGCACGTTCGGCTCGACCGGGCTTCACGTCCGCCGGCGCGCCTACCGGGTACCCGCCGATGCAGCTCGCCCAGATGGCCGGTCAGTTCGACGCGAACACGGTCATCCGCGCCTTCGCCGTCGGCCCGCAGATCAGCTGTTCCATGGACTCGAACGGACACGGCAGCCTCAACGCACGCCGCCGCTGTCACTCCGGGCGGCACCTGCACGCCCGTGTCGAGCTTCGAGGGCCTGGCCGGAATCCTGATCGAGGCCGTGATGGGTGGCGGCGCGCCGCCGCCGCCGCCACCGCCTCCTCCGCCACCGCCTCCGCCTCCGCCACCTCCGCCGCCGCCTCCGCCGCCGCCACCTCCGCCGCCGCCGCCACCGCCGCCGCCACCGCCACCGCCGCCACCGCCGCCGCCGGGCCCGACCGGCCCGTACGCGGACGAGGTGCGGGCCGACACGCCGCTCGCCTACTGGCGGCTCGGCGAGCCCTCCGGGACGGCGATCGTCGAGGACCAGGCGCGGCCAACGGCACTTACAGCGGCGGCGTCGTCCTCGGTGTCGCGCCGGCGGTCAGCGGCTCGAACACGGCCGCACGCTTCGACGGCGGCAACGACAAGGGCAGCGTGCCCGACAATGCAAGCCTCGACTTCGGCACCGGAGGACTTCACTGTCGAGGCGTGGATCAAGACGCTGGACAGCGGCGAGCGCGCGATCGTCGCCAAGCGCTCGCTGATCGTCGACCGAGCCCTACTGGGCGCTCACGGTCACCGACGACTCGCACCACAACGGCCAGATCCGCGCCGCGTACTCCGACGGGACCGATCGCCCGCCTGGCCTACTCGATCGCCGGCGTCCTCGACGGCGCGTGGCACCACGTCGTGGCCTGGTACGACCGCGACCTCGGGATCACGATCTCGGTCGACGGCGTCTCGACCTTCACCCCGCTGGCGATCGCCGCGGACGTGAGCAACACGGGCACCGTCGAGATCGGCAAGGCGCCGACGCACAACTACTTCAAGGGCGACCTCGACGAGGTGGCCCTGTACGGCGGGCTCGTCCCGCCCGCACGGATCGCGGCGCACCGCGCCGCTGCGGGCTACTAGGCCGAGCCGCTCAGCTCCCGCGCGGCCTCGCCGAACACCTCGGTGTGCAGATCGACGTCGGCCTCTGTCGTCGCGGGCGACATCAGCGCCATGTTGTGGAACGGCGTCAGCAGGATCCCGCGGTTGAGCGCGTAGAGGTGGATCAGCCGGTCGAGCAGCTGGTCGGCGCCGGCCGCCGCGTCGCTGCCCGTGATCGGCCGCTCGGGGCGGAAGAGGTACTCGACCCGCGCGCCGAGCCGCGTCACGTGCCACGGCAGCGAATGCGCGTCGATCGCCTCCTGGACGCCCTGCTCGAACCGCTCGCCGAGGTCGAGCATGCGCGCGAACGCGTCGTCGGTGAGCACGTGCTCGAGCGTGGCGCGCACGCGGCCAGCGAGAGGACGTTCGCCGCCAGCGTGCCGCCGATCCCGCCGATGTCCGACTCGTCGCGGTCGATCGCCGCCTCGACGCGCTCGGCCACCTCGGCGCTGAAGCCGTACGCGGCGGCGGCGATGCCGCTTCCGATCGCCTTCCCGACGGTCAGCAGGTCGGGCTCGAGCCCGTGCGCCTTCGTGTAGCCGCCAGATCCGGCGCACAGCGTGTGCGTCTCGTCGATCAGTAGCAGCGTCTCGGTCTTGCGCGTCAGCTCTCGCAGCGCGTCGTGGAAGCCGGCGGTGGGGTGGACGATCCCGATGTTCGTCAGCACCGGCTCGGTCAGGACGCAGGCGACGTCGCCGTGGCCGAGCTCCGTCTCGAGCGCGTCGACGTCGTTCCACTCGACCACGCGCGTCGTCACGTCGAGCGGCACCGGCGGGCCGAGGTTCCCCTCGCGCTCGACGACGCGACCGTCCCGAAGCGTCGCGAAAGTCTCGTCGACGGTGCCGTGGTAGCACCAGTTGAACACGAGCACCTTCGGCCGCCCGGTGATCAGGCGGGCGAGCCGGATCGCGAAGCGGTTTGCGTCGGTGGCCGTGAGCGCGAACTGCCAGCTCGGCAGTCCGAACCGCCGCGTCAGCTCCTCCCCCACCCAGAGCGCGTCCTCGCTCGGGAGCATCAGCGTGATCCCGCGCGCGGCCTGCTCGGCCACCGCCCGGACGACGGGCTCCGGCGAGTGGCCGGTCATCGCGCCGGTGTCGCCCAGGCAGAAGTCGACGTACTCGATCCCGTCGACGTCGCGGAAGCGCGCGCCGGCCGCCTCGCTCGCGAAGACCGGGTAGTCGCCGGGCCAGCGCACCATCCAGTGCATCGGCACGCCTGCGAGCAGCGACGAATGCGCGCGGCGGGCGAGCTCGCCCGAGCGCGGATGCTCGCGCTCGAACCGCTCGAGCTCTCGCTCGAGCAGGCTCCGGGCCCGTTCGTGGATCGCGCCTACTCCGAGACCACCGTCGCGAACGACCACTCGTGCCCCTGCGGGTCGTCGCACGTGTAGCGGCGGTGCCCGAACGGCAGGTCGACGAGCTCCTCCACGATCGTCGCGCCCTCGGCCTGCGCGCGTTCGTGATGTGCGTCGACGTCGTCGACGAGGATGTACACGAGGGAGGTGCCGCCGACCTCGGCCGGCCCCTTGAAGCCCGGGCCGGCCTGCCCGAGGTAGACGATCGAGCCGTCGGGGCCGACCTCGAGCTCGACGTGCATCCCGCCCGCCGCGCCGGTCTGGCGATCGACCTCGCGGAAGCCGAACGCTCGCGTCAGGAACTCCACAGCGGCCTCGCCATCCTCGTACAGCAGGTACGGCGTCACTGTCTGCACGGGGCGTCATTTCATCACAGCGGGCGACAGCAGGTGCGCGGAATAGCCTGTCGATGTGGACGCGTTCGCCCGCCTGGAGTCGGTCATCCCCGACTACGAGCACCGGCCCGAGCAGCTGGCGCTCGCGGAGGCCGTCGCCCGCGCGCTCGACACGGAGGAGCATCTGCTCGCGCAGGCGGGCACGGGCACCGGCAAGAGCCTCGGCTATCTCCTGCCCGCGCTCGACTCGGGCCGGCGCGTCGTCGTGGCGACCGCGACGAAGGCGCTGCAGGAGCAGCTCCTCACCAAGGACGTGCCGCTCGCCGCGGCCGCCCTGGGCCGGACCGTCCGCGTCGCCGTGGTGAAGGGGCGCCAGAACTACCTCTGCCGCAGGCGGGTGGAAGGAGTGCAGCTGACCGGGCCGGGCTTGCTCGGCGGCCGCGAGGGCGAGCTCGCCTACGAGCGGCTGCTGCCGTGGATCGGCTCGACGGCGACCGGCGACCGCGCGGAGCTGGAGGAGGAGCCGTCGGCGTCGCTGTGGGCGGAGCTCGCCGTCGGCCCGGACCGCTGCCTCGGCCGCCGCTGCCCGCACGTGACGCGGTGCTTCGCCGAGAAGGCGCGCCAGCGCGCCGGCGACGCCGACCTCGTGATCGCGAACCACGCGCTCTACTTCGCCGACCTGGCTCTGCGCGAGCACGCCGACGGCGCGAGCGTCCTGCCCGAGCACGACGCCGTGATCTTCGACGAGGCCCACAAGCTCGAAGAGAGTCGCGGCGAGCTGGCTCGGAGCGCGCATCACGGCCGGAGCGGTGCGACGCCTCGCGACGGACGCCGCCCAGGCCGCGGCCGAAGCGGGGGTTCGCCTGCCGTCCCGCGCCGAGGCGACGCCTCGAGGCGGCGGTCGAGATCCTGCTGCGGACGGTCGTCCCGCCGAGCGGGCGCCGCCGCCTGCGCGAGCTGCCGCGCGAGCAGGCCCTCGTCCTGATCGACGAGCTCGAGCGGATCGCCCAGGCACTGTGGGGCCGCCGCGACGAGCTCGATGCGGTCGCCGCCCGGGCGCGGAAGCTCGCGAACGACGTCGCGACCTGCCTCGAGCCGCCGACTCCGAACCTGCGTCGTCTGGTCGGAGCCGGGGCTGCTCGCGTACGCGCCGGTCGACGTCTCGGAGCGCCTGCGCGAGTCGCTGTGGTCGGAAGGGCCGACCGCGATCCTCGTGTCGGCGACGCTCGAGCACGGCTTCGTCGAGCGGCGCCTCGGCCTCGACCACGCCGACCGCTTCGACGCCGGCTCGCCGTTCGACTTCCGCACGCAGGCGCTGCTCTACGTTCCGCGGCGGCTGCGCGAGCCGCGGGAGGAGTCGGTCGCCGACGAGGTCGAGGCGCTCTGCCGCCTCTCGCGTGGCCGCGCCCTCGTGCTGACGACGTCGTACCGGATGCTCGACGCGCTGGCCGGCACGTCTGCGCGAGCGGCTGCCCTACGACGTGCTCGTCCAGGGCGAGGCGCCGCGGGAGCGGCTGCTCGAGCGCTTCCGAGCCGAGACGGACTCGGTGCTCGTCGCCACGTCGACGTTCTGGCAGGGCGTCGACGTCGCCGGCGAGTCGCTCTCGCTGCTGGTGATGGACAAGCTCCCGTTCGCGTCGCCCGGCGACCCGCTCACCGAGGCGCGCTGCGAGCGGATCACCGAGCAGGGCGGCGACTGGTTCCGCGACTACGCGCTCCCGGTCGCGACGCTGCAGCTGCGCCAGGGCTTCGGCCGGCTCGTCCGCGGGCACGGCGACCGCGGTGTCGCCGCCATCCTCGACCCGCGGATCTACACGCGCGCGCTACGGCGAGCACCTGATCGAGGCGCTGCCGTCCTGCCCGCTCGTCGACGACCTCGGCGGAGGTCGAAGCGTTCTTCGCGGACGAGGCCGCCGGCTCGTTGACTTCTCCAGTGCCGGCGACATAATCGGTTCGACCGATGCGGCGCGCGTTTACAACCCTCATTTGCGGCGCGGCCGCCCTCCTGGGCGCCTCGCTCGCGTTCGCGGAGGTCGAGAACAAGTTCTTCGTCGCCGAGCAAGGCGAGCGTTCCTACCCGCGCTCGCTCGCGGTCGCGATCAAGTCTCCGCCGGACTACGTCCTCGACTCCATGGGACGAGGCGGAAACGACGCGGCCTGGAAGGGCCCGCGCTACCAGGCGACCCTGCGGCCCTCGCTCGGAGGCGAGGCGGGCCTGGGCTGGTCCGCCGCCTTGTACCGCGAGCCGAGCACCCGGGCGACCATCATCGCGCAGGCTCGTGCACGACTGGGCGCCTATCCAGGAGGGTGTCGAGCCGATCGAGCGGCGTGTCGCCGGCCGGGACGTGGGCACGCTCCAGGGAACCTGGGTGCTGACGCGGGCGCCGGCGATGGCCGGAGACGCCCGCTACGAAGCGGGCCTCGTCTTCCCGCTCTGCGGCGTCACCGCCTACCTCGGGATCTCGGCGCTCACGCCGTCGACGGACTCGGCGGGAGGCTCGATGGGCTTCGGCGAGTATCGGATGGCCAACGGCTCGAAGCCGAGCGACTGGAACCGCGAGCAGGTGCTGGCCACGATCCGCGGCGTTCGCGTGGAGGGCACCATGCCGGCCGCCCGGCTCTCGGCCCGCGCGGCCGGGCGCCGCGTGCTCGGCTCGGCCGCCGACTGCAACGGCGATCCCGCCGCGGCGCTCGCCGTCCGACTCGAACGGCGCATCGGAAGGCGTTGGGTCGCCGCAGGGCGCGGCGTCACCTCGTCGGCAGGGCGGTTCTCGGTCGCCGTGCGTCGAGCCGGCACGTACCGGGCGCTCATCGGCGCGCGCCGGAGCGCGCCGGCCCGGGTGCGCTAGTCCCGCCCGATGTCGTGGCAGCCTCTTCCCGCCGCCGAGCGCGGCACCGTCGTCGGCGACGTCCGCGTCCTGCGCGCCGTCGCGAGCCCCCAGCTCGGCGACCGGCGCGACCTCTACGCCTACCTACCGCCGGCGCACGGCGACGGCCGGCGGTTCGGGGTCCTGTACATGCACGACGGCCTCAACCTGTTCGACGAGGCTACGTCGAACAGCGGCGAATGGCAGGTCGACGAGACGATGGAGACGCTGGCCGGCGAGGGGATCGAGGCGATCGTGGTCGGCGTTCCGCACGGCCCGGACCGCCGGCACGAATACGCAGGCGAGGGCGCTGCGGCATACCTCTCGTTCCTCGCCGACACGGTCCGCCCGCTGGTCGAGGAGTCGTTCGACGTCGACGCGCGCCGCGATGCGCGCGGTATCGCCGGCTCGTCGCTCGGCGGCGTGGTGAGCCTGCACGGGCTGTTCGCCCATCCGGACGTCTTCGGCCTGGCCGGCGTCTTCAGCCCGGCGTTCTGGTGGAACGACGACCGGCTGTTCGACCTCGTGGAGCGGACGCCGGCGCCTCCTGCGCGGATCTACCTGGACGTCGGCGACGACGAGGATCCCGACGAGTCCACGCGGGCCGCCTACGTCGACGGCTTCGAGCGAATGACTGAGCTCCTGCGCAGCAAGGGGTACGACGAGGCTTCGCTGGTCACGCTGCTGGATCGAGGCGGGACGCACCACGAGAGCGTTTGGGCGCGACGCCTTCCCACTGCTCTGCGCTTCCTGCTCGGCTGACGCCGTCTCTCATACCAACTTTTCACCTTCGGCTTAGGCCGCTCTCAGGCCGGGCTGGTCTCCTGGGACTGTCAGTGCATCCAGTCCCGAAAAGGAGGAGACGATGACCAAGAAGATTCTCGTGATCGCGAACGAAACCGCTGCCAGCGACCAGCTCCAGGCCGCGGTCGGCGGCCCCACCGACGGCTCGACCCAGGTGCTCGTGGTCGCGCCGGCGCTCAACTCGAGGCTTCGCCACTGGAGCTCGGACACCAGGGCAGCCGAGGACGCCGCGGTCGAGCGGCTGCGCATCTGCATCGAGCGCCTCGCGGCGCGCGGGATTCATGCAGAGGGGGCGATCGGAGACAGCGATCCTCTTCAGGCGACGCTCGACGCACTCCACCTCTTCCCCGCCGACGAGATCGTGATCTCGACGCATCCCGAACACCGGTCGAACTGGCTCGCCAAGCACCTCGTCGAACGGACGGCGGCGCACTACGACGGCCCGATCGTCCACGTGGTCGTCGACGACGAGCGAGCGCTCGTGGCCGCGTAGCTTCGCCGCACCGCCCCTTGGCGCGCCCGTACGAGGGTGCTACGGTCACACACGTTCTCGCCGCAGCGGCCGGCTTACGGCAAGGAGGGGTGGCATGAGATCGATCCTTACGTCGCGGGCCGCACGTCTCGGGGCGCTCGCGTCCACGCTTTTCGTCGTCGTCATCGCCGGCGCCCCCGCGGCCGCAGGCGCCGACAACTACGTCGCGCTGGGCGACAGCTTCTCGTCCGGGGTGGGCACGGGGAGCTACACGCTCTCGAGCTCCTGCCGCCGCGGCGTGTACGCCTATCCCTGGCTCGTCTCGCAGCAGCGCGCGAACACAGCGCTCACATTCGTTGCGTGCTCGGGCGCCACGACGGGAGACGTCATGGCGTCGCAGATCGCATCCGTGACGGCCGCAACGAACATCGTCACCGTGACGATCGGCGGCAACGACATCGGGTTCTCGAACCTCATCATCCAGTGCACCCTGGCCGATTGCTCAAGTGCACTCGACCGCACACGCGCCTCGCTTCCCACGTTCCTCGGCCCGCGCCTCGACACCGTGTACACGGCCGTCCGAAGCCGGGCGCTCGGCGCGCAGGTCGTCGTGCTCGGCTACCCGCGGATGTTCTCGAGCGCGGGCTGCCTCGGCACCCTCGGCATCTCGTCGACCGAACGGACGAAGGCGAACCAGCTCGCAGACGCGCTCGACAGCCTCACCGCCACCCGGGCAGCCCTGGCCGGCGTTACGTACAGGAGCGCGGTCGTTCCGTTCACCGGGCACGCCGTTTGCTCGAGCAGCCCCTGGCTGAACGGGCTCAACCTCTTCAACACCAACGAGAGCTACCACCCGAACCGCAACGGGAACAGCCTCGGCTACGCGCCGCTCGTGCGCTCGGTCGTCGGCTAGACCTCGGTCGTCCGCTCCCATTCCGTTCTGAGGAGGGCGTACTCGACGTCGCCCTCCTCTTCGCCCTCGATCTGGTCGGGCCAGGGCTGGTGGAAGGTGCGCACGAGCTTCAGCCCTGCGTTCTCCATGACGCGTCTCGACGCAACGTTCACGACCATCGTCGACGCCACCACACGCTGAACGCCGAGCTCGGCGAAGCCGTTCTGGATGAGCGCCCGTGAGCCTTCCGTGGCGTAGCCCTTCCCCCAGGCCGACCTGCGCAGCCGGTAGCCGAGCTCGACCTCGCCGGGGGGAGCACCTTGTGCCGGTCGGAAGTGGAACCAACCTACGAAGCGACCGGTCGCCTTCTCCACCGCGGCCCAGAAACCGAAGCCCGCGTAGCGGTCGTAGTGGTCGAGGAACGCCGGCAGCCACTCGTTCTCGATCTCCTCACGCGTCGTGGGCCGACCACCGTTGATGAAGCGCATCACCTCCGGATCGGCGTCGAGCTCGACGAGGTTCTCGACGTCGTCGACGGTGAACCTGCGCAGCTGCAAGCGCTCGGTCTCCAGAAAGATCAAGCGCTGATGCTCAGTCTTTCGCCTCGGGCTCCGACTTCGCTTTGCCACCACCCGAGGGCTCGACCGCCGTCTTGTCGGGCTTCGGCGCCGGCGTCGAGGGGCGCTCGAGCCGCGCCGCGGCGCCGGGTCGTTCCAGGTGCTTGGCCTTGGCCGCCGCGGCTTTCCCGGTTGCGTGCGCCTTCGGCGTCGTCGGCTTGTGCGCCTTGGGCAGAGGCTTGGGCTTGGCGCGGGCGCGGTCGGGAGGCCCTGTCTCGCCCGGCTTCGCGGCTTTGCCCACGAGCACCCCTCCGGCACTCGCGCCCGCGCGCGGCACAGTCCTCCTCCGCGCTGTGGGAGCCAGGGGCCGCGACGCCGGGTGCGGCACCTTGCTCAGCGGCTTACGGGCGCGCGTGGGCGTGGAGAGCCTCGGCGCGGCCCGCGCCTGCTCCCGCTCGACACGGCGGATCGCCGCGGCCTGCGGAGCGGTCGGCCGGGCCGGCTGCTGGCTCGACGGGCGAGCGGCGGTCAGGGCCTGCGGCGGCGTCTGCCGAAGCTGCTTGGCTCCTTCGTAGCCTGCGCCGCCCGCCACGGCGACGGCGGCCACGGCAGCCGCTACCTTCGCTGCAACTCCCCCGGCCATCAGTCCTCCGGCAGTACCGCCCGCCGAACCGGCCGTGGCCGCGCCGCTCACCGTCGCAGCCGTTCCGATAGTCGAGACGCCGGTCACTGCGGCCGCCGCGTCCGGGGCGCCTCGGAACAGCACGAGCGGTAGCGGCAGCGGTAGTACCGCGAGGTTCCTGAAGGCGCGCCGGCGGCGGCTCTGAGTCGCCGCGACCCGCGCACAGCTCGGGCACTCGCTCACATGCGCCTTCAGGCGCCGGAGCTCCTTGCGGGAGAGCCTGGAATCCGCATGCTTGGAGATCGCAACCTCCGCGCGGTCGCACGTCACGAGGTTCTCGAGCTCCTCGGCCACCGAACGACGGGCGCGGAAGAGGAGCGTCTCCAGCGCGCGCTCCGAGACGCCGAGCAGTTCGCGGATCTCCGTGTACGAGCGACCTTCCAGCTCACGCATCACGAGTGCCTCGCGCTGCGAGGAGGGGACGCGCTGAAGCGCCCGCACGAGGTCCTCGATCGACGGCTCGCCGCCGGAAGCGCCGCCGGGCGCCTCGAGCTTGGCGTCGAGCTCCACCTCGGCGGGGCGAGTGCGCTCCTGCCTGAAGCGTTGGCGAACGAGGTTGTGGGCGATCGTGATCAGCCAGTTCGACGGCTTCCGCGGACGCTCGCCGCGCTCAAGCGCTCGCAGGGCGTTGACGAAAACCGTCTGCATCACGTCCTCGGCGTCGGCGCGGTTTCCGAGGACCGCGTAGGCGTAGCGATAGACCTCCGGCGCATGCTCGCGATAGAGGGCGTCCAGCGCCCGAGCTGCTCGAAGCTCCGTCTCGACTGTGGCCATACGCTCAGCGTTCCCCCGCGTCCTGTTCCGCACAAGGCCGCCACAAAAACCTTACATCTGGATTCGCAAGATCGGCCTTCCGGCGGATCTACCTCTACGGAACCGAAATTTCCCGAACTTGGAGGTCTGGATGAGTCGACTACCGACGAAGTGGCCGCGCCGAGCAGGATTCGCTGCGGGGGTGACCTTCATCGCCTTCGCGGCCCTCGCCTCGGTCGCGACGGCCGTGTCGCCCTCCTCGACGCCGGCGGCCACCGAGCAGTACGCGAAGAAGGTCACGATCTGCCACAAGACCGGTTCGAAGAAGAACCCGTTCAGGACGATTCGCGTGTCGCGGAACGCCGTCAAGGCGCACCTGCGTCACGGCGACTCGGTCGGCCCCTGCTCGACTGCACGTTTCGCCGTCTGCCATGCCTCGAAGGGGAAGGCGAAGCACACCGTGAAGGTCAAGGGCGCGAAGGCCGCCGCCAGGCACCTTCGACACGGTGACCGGCTCGGCAAGTGCAAGAAGGCGAAGAAGGACAAGTCCTCGGATCGGGGCAAGGGCTCCGACAAGGGCAAGAGCAAGCCGAAGGACAAGGACAAGGACAAGGGCACGGGCAAGCCCAAGGACGCGCCGGGCAACGGCGAAGACCGGGGCAAGGGCCCGAAGAAGTAGATCTTCGACGCCTCGGCGTCGAAGCGACGGCGCCACGAGCGCCGGCCGTCTGGGGGGCCAAGTGCGTCGAGTGGCCGCGTGAGCGGCCGCTCGGCCACCTGGCTACTTGCTCAGCGCCCCCGTTCGATGAGCTCGACCCGATAGCCGTCCGGGTCGCGAACGAAGCACAGCCTCGACCCGCCCTCGCGCACCGTGTACGGCGGGCGCTCGGGCTCGATGCCCTGCTCCGCGAGGTTCGCGAGGGTGGCGTCGAGGTCGTCCACGGTGACTGCGATGTGGCCGTAGCCGGTGCCGAGCTCGTAGGAGTCGACACCGAAGTTGTGCGTGAGCTCGAGCCGATCGTCGTCGCCGGGCAGGCCCATGAAGATGTTGATCGCCTCGTCGCGGATCGGCATCCGCCGCCGCTCCTCGAAGCCGAGCGCCTCGTAGAACGCGACGGAGCGCTCGGGCTCGGTGACGCGGTAGCAGGTGTGGATCAGTTCCATGCGGCGATCTTACGTCGCGGCTGTTAGGTTCCCCGCCGTGGCGAAGCGCATCTCGCTACTCGGGGTGGTTCTGGCGGTCGCGGTCGTGTCGCTCGCCTTCACGTCCGGCGACAGTCGCGACTACTCGTGGGAGTTGAGCCCGACCGGCTCCACTGCCCGGCTTCGCGGGCTCTCCGTCGTGAGCGAGCGCGTGGTCTGGACGAGCGGAAGCGTCGGCACCGTCCTGCGGACGACGAACGGCGGCCGGAACTGGCAAAGCGTCGGGCCACCCGGGACCGAGACGCTGCAGTTCCGCGACATCGAGGCCTTCGACTCGGACACGGCCGTGATCCTCTCGATCGGAAGCGGCACCGACTCGCGGATCTACCGCACCTCGGACGGCGGGCGCACCTGGCAGCTGGTGTTCGTCAACGCCGAGCCGACCGCCTTCTACGACTGCATGACCTTCTTCGACAAGAAGCGCGGGCTCGCGCTCTCCGACCCCGTCGACGGGCGCTTCCGCATCCTCGGCACGAGCGACGGCGGCCGCAGCTGGCAGATCGTGGACGCGGAGATGCCGGCGGCCCTACCCGGAGAGTTCGCCTTCGCGGCGAGCGGCCAGTGCATCACCTCTCACGGCGGTCGCCACGCCTGGTTCGCAACCGGCGGTGACGCCGTCGCCCGGGTGTTCCGCTCGGACGATCGCGGTGAGAGCTGGAAGGTCGCGAACACACCGGTCCGCAGCGGCCCGACCGCCGGCATTTTCGCCCTGGCGTTCCGAGACGCGCAGCACGGGCTGGCGACGGGCGGCGACTTCCTGACTCCGACGGCGTCGCCGGACGCCATGGCCCTGAGCGACGACGGCGGCAGGAAGTGGCGCCTGGTCTCCGATGCCCCGAACGAGTACCGCTCCGGCGCCCACTGGGTCACGGGCCGTGTCGCAATCGCGGTCGGCCCCAGCGGTAGCGACGTCAGCAGTGACGGCGGGGCAACGTGGACTCGCTTCGACGACGGCAGCTTCGACACCGTCGACTGCGCGGGCGGCTTCGTCTGCTGGGCCTCGGGCGAGCAGGGCCGCGTCGCGAAGCTCGTCCGCGACTAGAGCACGACGAGCGACACCGCGACGAACTGGCTCACGGCGGCGGCGACCACCAGTAGGTGAAAGATCTCGTGGTAGCCGAACGTGCTCGGGAACGGATCAGGCCAGCGGAAGGCGTACACCGCCGCCCCGATGCTGTAGAGGCCGCCGCCGATCACGACCAGTAGGGCGGCCGCCAGCCCGGTGTTGGCGAACAGCTGCGGCGCGGCGATCACCCCGACCCAGCCCACGGACAGGTACGCCACTGCGGTCAGCCACCGCGGCCCGTCGATCCAGGCGAGGTTCAGCGCCAGCCCGAGCGCCGCCCCACTCCAGATCGCCACGAGCGTGACGACGGGCAGCGTGCCTTCGAACGCAAGCAGGGCGAACGGTGTGTAGGTGCCCGCGATGAAGATGAAGATCGCGGCATGGTCGAAGCGCCGCGCCCACGCCTTGCGAGCCGGGGTGCGCCAGTCGACGCGGTGGTAGACCGCGCTCGCGCCGAACATCGCGGCGAGCGCCATCGCGTAGATCCACGAGGCGAAGCGCTCGCGCAGCCCGTCGGCGAGCGCGACGAGGCAGACGCCGGCGATGACGGCCGCGAAGAACGCCCATTGGTGGAAAACGCCGCGGAGCCGGGGATCGCGGTTCACGTCCACGCCGGATTGTGCCCGTTCAGCGAGCCGTCGGCTGGGCCGGTTCCCCTTGCTCGGAGCTCCGGCCGCGCGCAAGGTTCTCGCCGGTCTCGAGGTCGAAGAACTGGAGGCGGGCCGGGTCGAGCGCCAGCGGCAGCAGGTCGCCCGGCGCCGCCGCAGTGCGGGCGTCCACCCGGGCGTTGAAGACCGCGCGGTCGCCGCCGAGCGTCAGCTCTTCCTCGCGATCCTCGAGGACACGCAGCTCGTCGCTTTCCACCGGCGGGGCGTCGACCGGGAAGATCACGTGGGTGTCCGAGCCGAGCTCCTCGATCACGGCCACCTCGACGTCGACCGTGGGCAGCGCGGGGTCGGCGAATGCGACGTCCTCGAACGCCTCCGGCCGTAGGCCGAGGATCACGCGCCCGCGAGGCACCTCCGCCCCGTCGGGCAGCGGGAGCCGGAAGCCTGCGAACTCGACGTGCGACCCGTCTACGACAGCCTCGACGAGGTTCATCGCGGGCGAGCCGATGAACGCGGCGACGAAGAGGTTCCGCGGCCAGCCGTAGAGCTCTTGCGGAGTGTCGACCTGCTGGATGCGGCCGTCGCGCATGACCGCGACCCGCTGACCGAGCGTCATCGCCTCGACCTGGTCGTGCGTGACGTAGACCGTCGTCGTCCCGAGCCGCGCGTGCAGCGCGGACAGCTCGGCGCGCATGCTGACCCGGAGCTTGGCGTCGAGGTTGGAGAGCGGCTCGTCCATCAGGAAGGCCTTCGGCTCGCGGATGACCGCGCGACCCATCGCGACACGCTGGCGCTGGCCGCCCGAGAGCTGCGCGGGCCGCCGGTCGAGCAGCTCGTCGAGGCGCAGCATCCGGGCCACCTCGTCCACGCGCTTGCCGCACCTGCGCCTTGGCGGTGCGCCGCACCTTGAGCCCGTAGCCGAGGTTCTGGCGCACGCTCATGTGCGGGTAGAGCGCGTAGCTCTGGAAGACCATCGCCACGTCCCGTTTGCGCGGCGCCAGATCGGTCACGTCGCGGTCGCCGATGAGGATGCGGCCGTTCGTCACCTCCTCGAGGCCGGCGATCGAGCGCAGCAGCGTGGTCTTGCCACAGCCGGACGGCCCGACGAGGACCATGAACTCACCGTCGGCCACGGTCAGCGAGACGTCGTCGACCGGCACGACCCCGTTCGCGAACTCCTTGCGCACACGATCGAGGACGATCTCGGCCATCAGGCTGCGATCCGCTCCTTGCCGCCGACGAACACACCCTGGAGCTCCAGCCGGTCGTCGAGGATCAGCAGGTCGGCGGGCGCCCCCGGGGCCAGGCGCCCGAGGTCGCGCCCCGTCACGCGAGCGGGGACAGCGCTTGCCGCTGCGATCGCGTCGGCCAGCGACGCACCGAGCGAGTGCAGCTTGCGCACCGCCTCGAGCATCGTCAGCACACTTCCGGCCAGCACGCCGTCCGAGCGGCGCGCGACGCCGTCTTTGACCTCGACGTCGACGATCCCGAGCTTGTAGCGGCCGTCGCCGACGCCGGTCGCGGCGACGGCGTCGGTGACGAGCGCGACCCGCCCGGGCGCCGAGCGCCAGACAACCTGGGCCACCTCGTCGGCGACGTGGTGCCCGTCGAGGATCAGCTGGACGACGACGTCCTCGCGCGCGAGCGCGACGCCGGCCAGCCCAGGGTCGCGGTGGCCGAACGGCCTCATCGCGTTGAACAGGTGCGTCACGGTCCGCGCGCCGCGGTCGAACGCCTCGTGGGCCTCGGCGGCGGTCGCGTTCGAGTGGCCGAGCGAGACCACGATCCCGCGCTCGCACAGGAGGTCGATCAGCTCCAGGCCGCCCGGCAGCTCCGGCGCGAGCGTCACCTGCGCCACCGGGCCCGCCTCGAGCAGCCGCTCGAGCAGCCTCGACGTCGGGATCGAGCCGGGCCGAGGCCGGATGGACGCCGAGCGCCTCGCCGGAGACGAACGGCCCTTCCAGATGGGCACCGAGCACCCGCGGGCCGACGCCGTCGACCGGAATCGCGCGCAGCGCAGCGACGAGATCGTCCTCCGGCGCGGTGATGAAGGTCGGCTGGAACGCCGTCACGCCCGTCTCGAGCAGAGCCTCGCCCGCGCGCGTGTAGCCCGCCGCGTCCGCGGACGAGAAGTCGACGCCGCCGAAGCCGTTCACCTGCAGGTCGACGAAGCCTGGGACGGCGATCCCGCGACCAGCGCGACCGAGCGCGACGTCTCCGACGACGCCGTCGAGCGAGCTCGACGTCGCCCGGAACGAGCGCGCCGTCGACGACGGCCGCCTCGACGCCCAGCCTCACGGCTGCTCCAGGCTCCTCCGCACGAAGCCGCCGCTCTCGGTCGAGCCGCGTTCGCGCCTCGTCGGCGTCGACATCGGCGAGCAGCGAGACGATCGCCACCTTGGCGTCGCCGGCGGCGGCCTCGAGCGCGGCGTCGACGTCGATCTCCGACGCGCCGGTCGCGAGCTCCACGGCACGGCGCGCACGGCTGCGCAGCTTCGCGTTCGCCGGCGACGACGTCCACCATCAGGTTCCCGTAGGTCTTGCCGAGCCGGATCATTGCCGCGGTCGAGATCGTGTTCAGGACGAGCTTCTGCGCGGTGCCGGCCTTCATCCGGGTGGAGCCCGCGATCACCTCGGGCCCGACGACCACCTCGATCGCCTGCTCGGCAACGCCGGCGAGCGGCGACTCGGGCGCGCACACGACGGCGACCGTGAGAGCCCCCGTGGCGCCGCCGGCCTCGACCGCTCCAAGGACGTAGGGGGTGCGGCCGCTCGCGGACAGGCCGACGACCGCGTCGGCTGCGCCGATTCCGGCGGCGGCGACCGCGGCCCGCCCGGCGTCCGAGGTCGTCTTCGAGCGCCTCCTGCTCCGCCACGAGCGCGAGCACACGGCCGGGCTCGACCCCGAAGGTCGCGGGGCACTCGGCGGCGTCGACCGCCGCGAGCCGACCGGACGTGCCTGCGCCGACGTAGACGAGCCGCCCTCCTCGCGCCAGGCGGGAGACGATCGCCTCGATCGCCTCGGCGAGCGGCTCCGCGGCGCTCCGCACCGCGGCCGCGACCGTGGCGTCCTCGTCGTTGATCAGCTCGACGAGCTCAGCTGTCGAGCGCAGATCGAGCTCGGCATTCGCCTCGTTCCGACGCTCCGTCACTGCGTCGTCCACGCGCGCCTCCGCTGTCATGACGGGCTAGTGTAGTACCGGTCCGCTCCGAATACAACGATTGGTATTGACCAGTTGTCGCCACACGGCTACGATCGCCCCGTGAGCACGGCCCAGCGCACGACGAAGCAGAGCCAGACTCGTGACCGCGTGGCCGACCTGATCGAAGGATTGGGGATCGGCAGCGCAATTCCTTCCGAGCGGCAGCTGAGCGTCGATCTCGGCGTCTCGCGCCTGACGGTGAGGGCTGCGCTCGACGAGCTTGTCCGCGAAGGGCTGCTCGACCGCAGGCGCGGAAGCGGAACGTTCGTGCGCGAACCGAAGATCGCGCAGGAGCTGACCATGACCTCGTTCAGCGAGGACATGCAGAGCCGCGGGATGCGGCCCGCCAGCAGGACCCTCTCGCTCACCACGACCCTCGCGGGCGCCTATCTGGGGCGCTGCCTGCACGTCTCGCCATCCGAGCCGATCATGGTCGCCAAGCGCCTGCGCCTGGCGGACGGCGAGACGATGGCGATCGAGACCCTGCACGTCCCCGAGTCGCGCGTGCCCGGCCTGACGCCGAAGGACCTCGAGCAGGGCTCGTTCTACGAGCTGCTCTCCGAGCGGTACGGGATCACGATCGTAGGGGGGATCCAGACGATCGAGCCGACCGTGACGAACGAGGAGGAGTCGGAGGCGCTCGGCCTGCCCCTCCACTCGCCCGCGTTCCTGTTCGAAAGGACGACTCGAGCCCAGACGGGCGACATCGTGGAGTTCGTGCGCTCCATCTACCGGGGAGACCGTTACCGGCTCGTCACCGAGCTCAACCGGCGCGAACGCGCCGGCTCGGTACCGGTGTTCCAGCCCCGGGACGGGCGCGCGGCGAGGTGACCGCGCCCGCAGCGGGTGCCCAGTTGCTGGCGGAGATCCGCGAGCAGCCGGCGGCACTCCTGCGCATGCTCGAGCAGGCGCCCGAGTTCGACGCCGTCGCCCGCCGCATGCGCGAGCGCGGCCCGGGGGCAATCCGGCTCGTAGGGCACGGCTCGTCGGACAACGCGGCCTCGTACGGCGTCTACGCCTTCGGCCTGCTGCCCGGCTGGACCGCGCTGCGCGACTCGATCTCCCTGTCCGTCTACTACGGCGCCGAGCTCGACATCGCGCACGCGTGCGTCGTCGCGCTCTCACAGTCCGGTCGCACACCCGACGTCGTCGAGTACGCCGAGAACGCGCGTCGACTGGGCGCGCTGACCGTCGCCGTCACCAACGACGCGAGCTCGGCCCTGGCCGACGTCTGCGAGCTGGTTCTCCCGCTCGGCGCCGGGGCAGAGCACGCCGTCGCGGCGACCAAGACCTACACGACCCAGGTGGCGGCGCTCGCCTTGCTGGCGGGCTGCGCCGCCGGTGAGCGCGAGCGGCTCGTGGACGGAATCCGCGCCACCGCCGGGCTTGATGTACGACCTCCTGCCCGGGCTGGAGCGCCGCGTCGCCGAAGTGGCCATGGCGCTCGCGTATGTCGGCCGGATGTTCGTGATCGGGCGCGGACCGGAGTTCGCGACGGCGCGCGAGATCTCGCTCAAGCTGCTCGAGACGTGCAAGGTGGCGGCGGAGCCTTTGACCGCGACCGACCTCGCGCACGGACCGATCGCCGCGCTGGACGGGCTCTTCCCCGTGTGGGCGATCGCCTCGGACGACGCGAGCCTCGACGCGCTGCGGGAGGCGGCGAAGCGCGTCCGCGCCGCCGGCGCCACCCTGATCGCCAGCGGGCCGGCGGCCGCCGAGCTGGAGGGAGCCGCCTACGCCCTCCCGGTCCCGACGCCGCCGATCGGGCTGCTGACGCCGCTCCTCTCGGTCGTTCCCGGCCAGCTGCTGGCCTGGGCGCTTGCGCAGGCCAAGGGCCTGGACCCGGACCGCCCAGTCGGTCTCAGCAAGGTCACCCTGGCGCTCTGAGGCGCCTTGGTCAAGACCAATCCTCCGGTCATGGAAGTGGCTGGGCGCGCCTGCACCCGAGTTTCCAAGCCGATGTTCACCGGACCTTGACAACATCGGTCTGGTATGCGAGCCTCCGCCCGTTGTGAAGTGGTACTAACCAATCAGCGAGAGGCGCCAGATCGAGATTGCGCGGCGCTTGGAGGAGGACCAATGAGACTACGAGTAGTCGCAGCCGCCGTGGTCTGCGCCTCGCTCACGCTAGGCGTCGCAACGGCGAGCGGTGTCCCGGCGCGCTCGGCGTCCCCGCACGCGGCGCAGGCGACGACCCTGCGCGTCTGGTTGCAGGTCGACGCCCAGCAGAACTGGGAAGGCGCGGTCAAGGCCGCGAGCAACAAGTTCGAGGCCGCCCATCCGGGCACCGAGGTCAAGGTCGAGTACCAGACCTGGAACGACCACCTGACCAAGTTCGACGCGGCGCTCGCCGGCAACAACGCGCCGGACGTGATCGAGCTCGGAAACACCGAGATGACGAAGTACATGGCCGCGGGCGCGTTCGCGGACATCACGTCGGCGAAGCGGAGCATCCCCAACTCGTCCACGTGGCTGAAGGGCCTCGCGGACTCGGCCACCTACAAGGGCAAGCTCTACGGCGTCCCGTACTACGCAGGCGCACGCGGCGTGATCTACCGCACCGACCAGTACAGGTCCGCGGGGATCAGGAAGACCCCCGCGAGCCTCGACCAGTTCGAGGCGGCGATGAAGAAGCTGCAGGCCAAGTACGGCAAGGACCGCCGCTACTCGGCCCTGTACTTCCCCGGCCAGTACTGGATCGCGTCGATGTCCTTCGTCTACGACTACGGCGGAAAGATCGCCGAGTTCAAGGGCGGCAAGTGGAAGGGCACGCTCGACTCGCCACAGGCCATCCAGGCGTTGACGCGCCTCAAGCGGATCGTGGGCTCGGCTTCTCGCGCCAACAAGACGGGCGACGAGGCGACCCCCGCGCAGGCGCTCGTCTTCGGCAAGGGCAAGGTCGGCTCGTTCATCGGCAACGGCTGGGAGTGGGGCTACGCCCTGAACAAGGACACGGGCAACCCGTCGCTGGAGAACAAGATCGGCGCATATCCGATGCCGAGCCGTACGCCGGGCAAGTACATGCCGACGTTCCTGGGCGGCTCCGATCTCGCGATCCCGGTCACGAGCAAGAACCGGCAGCTGGCGATCGACTGGCTGAAGGAGTTCACGGGCACCGACCTGATGCGCTACATGGCGACGGTCGGCAAGGTCCTGCCGAACACCACCTCGCTCGCGAACGTCCACAAGACGAACAAGCAGGTCGCCCCGTTCGCACGCGCAGCCAGCTCGAGCTGGTTCGTTCCGGCCGCGGAGAACTGGGTCAACGTCGAGAACAAGCGGATCATCCGCAACATGCTCGTCCGGATCTTCTCGGGGCGCGGGAGCGTCGCCGCCGAGGCGAAGAAGGCGAGCCAGGCAATCACCGCGGAGCTGAACCGGGGCAGTTGAGTCCCCCTCCGGCACGAGCGAGACTCGCCCAGTGAGCCCCGCTCCCTCTGCCCCCACGACAGCCGCCGCCGAACCGGTCGCCCTCCCGGTTCGGCGGCGTCGTCGTCTCGGGGTCCGGATCGGCCGCGGCGCCGTCCCGTACCTCCTGCTGGCGCCGGCCGTCGTGGTCATCGGCGCCGTGCTCGCGTACCCGCTCTACCTGCTCGGCTCGCTCTCGCTCCAGCAGTACGGCCTGTTCGAGCTGATCCGCCACGACGGCCGCTGGGTCGGCCTCGACAACTACTCCACGATCCTGCACGACTCGCAGTTCGTCGACGTGCTCCTGCGAACCGTGGTGTTCACGGCTGCCTGCGTGACCCTGACGATGGTCTTCGGGACGCTCTTCGCGCTGCTCCTGGCACGGCTCGGCTCCTTCATGCGCCTGGTGCTCACGACCGGGCTCGTGCTCGTGTGGGCGATGCCGGTCGTGGTCGCCGTGAACATCTGGATCTGGATGTTCGACTTCGAGTTCGGGGTCGTGAACTACCTGCTCACCGAGCTCGGCGTCGGCGACTACGTCCACCACGACTGGTTCGAGAACTCGCTGACCGGCTTCGCGATCATCGGGGCGATCGTCGTCTGGGGCGCCATCCCCTTCGTCGCGATCACGGTGTTCGCGGGCCTCACACAGGTGCCGAAGGAGCTGGTCGAGGCGGCCGCGCTCGACGGCGCCGGCCCGGGCCGCATCTTTCGCGACATCACGGTGCCGATCCTGAAGCCGATCTTCGTGATCCTCGCCAGCCTCTCGGTCATCTGGGACTTCCAGGTCTTCAACCAGGTCTGGATCGCGCGCGGCGGCCAGCCGGCGGACGAGTACTTCCTGATGGCGATCTACGCGTTCGTGGAGTCGTTCCGGATCCAGCAATACGGGCTCGGCTCGGCGATCGCGGTGCTGATGGTCGCGACGCTGCTCGTCGTCACGTTCTTCTACATCCGCGAGATGGTCCGGATCGGAGAGGTGCAGCGGTGAGCCGCAAGCGGGCGGGCCGGATCGGGGTGAACGTGCTCGCGATGATCGCGCTCGCCGTGATGGTGTTCCCGGTGTACTGGATGGTCTCGACGGCGTTCAAGCGGCCCTTCGACATTCTCAGCTTCACGCCTGAGTTCGTCCCCTCCCCCGCGTCGCTCGCGAACTTCGAGAACGCCGTCGACCGGCCGAACTTCTGGTCGAGCGTCGTCAACAGCCTGATAGTCGTCGTCGCGGTGACGGCGCTGTCGATGGTGCTCGCGTTCCTCGCCGCGCTCGCGCTGGCGAAGTTCCGCTTCTACGGCCGGGCCGCGTTCGTCGTCCTGATCATCGGCGTCCAGATGGTGCCCCTGAACGCGCTGATCATCCCGCTCTACATCCTGCTCAGCCGCGCGGACCAGGTGGACAAGCTGACCGGCGTGATCGTCACCTACCTGACCTTCGTCCTCCCCTTCTGCGTCTGGACGCTGCGCGGCTTCATGCTCGGCGTCCCGCGCGAGCTGGAGGAGGCGGCGATGGTCGACGGCTCGACGCGCTTCGGCGCCTTTGTCCGGATCCTGCTGCCGCTCGTGGCGCCGGGCCTCGTGGCGACGTCGATCTTCGCCTTCATCCAGGTCTGGAACGAGTTCATCATCGCCTACGTCCTGCTGCAGAGCCAGGACAAGCACACGCTGACCGTCTGGCTCGCGTCCTTCACCACGCTCCGCGGCACCGAGTGGGGCCCGCTGATGGCGGCGGCGTCGCTGACCGCGCTGCCCGTCGTCGTCTTCTTCGTGCTCGTCCACCGGCGGATCGCGTTCGGTCTGACCGCCGGCGCCGTCCGCGGATGAGCTCCGAGCTCGACCGCCTGGCCGCGGGCTGCCTGCTGCCCGGTTTCGACGGGCTGGAAGCGCCGGACAGCCTGTTGCGTTGGGTCGACGCCGGACTCGGGGGGGTCGTTCTGTTCAGCAAGAACATCCGCGACCGGGAACAGCTGATCCGGCTGACGGCGCGGCTCGACGACGAGCGACCCGGTTTCCTGATCGCGACCGACGAGGAGGGCGGCGACGTGACGCGGCTCGAGGCGGCGACCGGGAGCTCCTACCCCGGAGCCCTCGCCCTCGGGGTGGTCGACGACGTCGACCTCACGCGAGCCGTGGCCGGGGCGATGGGAGCCGAGCTCGCGCACGTGGGAGTCAACCTCGACTTCGCTCCGGTCGCCGACGTGAACACGAACCCGGACAACCCGGTGATCGGCGTCCGCTCCTTCGGGGCCGAGCCGGAGCTGGTCGGTCGGCACGTCGCCGCTTTCGTCCAGGGGCTGCAGGGCGCGGGCGTGGCCGCATGCGCCAAGCACTTCCCCGGGCACGGCGACACGAGCGCCGACTCCCACCTCGAGCTTCCGGTCGCCGGCGGCGTCCTCGAGGACCACCTCGCGCCGTTCCGGGCGGCGATCGACGCGGGCGTGTCGGCCGTGATGACCGCACACGTGGTCGTTCCCGCGCTCGGCTCCGACCCGGCGACGATCAACCCCGCGGCCGTGCGGATCCTGCGCGAGGAGCTCGGGTTCGACGGCGCGATCGTCAGCGACGCCGTCGAGATGCGCGGCGTCGCCGCGCTCGTGGGAGCCGAGGAGGCGGCGGTGCGGGCGCTCGAGGCGGGCGTCGACGCGATCTGCCTCGGGCACGACCTGCCGTACGAGCCCGTCCACGCCGAAGTGGTCGCCGCCCTCGAGAGCGGCCGTCTCTCCCCGGACCGGCTCGCCGAGGCGTCGATCCGGCTCGCCCGGCTCGGCAAGGGACTGCCGACGCCGAACGGCGTGCCGCGAAGCGCGGCTGCAACCGAGGCGGCGAGGCGGGCGCTGTGGGTCGAAGGCGACGTGCGCATTGCCGGCCAACCGCTCGTCCTCGAGCTCGTGCCGGCGCCCAACGTGGCCGCGGGGCCGCGGCCTCGCTGGCTCGGCGAGGTCGTCGGCACGCGCTGGCCGGGAGCGGACGTTCGTCGCGTCGGCCCGAACGACGGCGTCCCCGAAGCGAACGGCCGACCGCTCGTCGTGGTGCTGCAGGACGCCGGGCGCCACGACTGGCAGAGACGCATCGTCGAGGCCGTTGCCGCGCTGCGGCCGGACACGGTCGTCGTCGAGACGGGCGTTCCGAGCTGGCGGCCCGAGGGCGTCGCCGGAGTCGTCGCCACCCACGGAGCGGGCCGAGCGAGCCTGGAGGCGGCGTTCGAGCTACTCGCTCAGCCCGGCTAGGCGTCCTCGAGGTCCTCGCGCACGAGGCCGTAGAGGACGCCGTCGACCCACTCGCCGTGGCGGTCGTACGCCTTGCGCCTGACGCCCTCGCGCACCCAGCCGGCCCGCTCGGCGTGCGCCTGCGCGCGCTCGTTGAACCCGTAGATCTCCATCTGCAGCCGGTGGTAGCCGAGGTCGTGGAGCAGGTGGCGCTGGAACTGAGCGGCGGCTTCGTCTGCGACCCGCCGGCCGCGGAAGTCGGGGTGGACGGCCAGCCCGCCGAGGTCTGCGATGCGGCTGCGCCGGTTGGCGACCTGGAAGCCCATGACGCCGGCCGGCTCGCCGTCGACCTCGATCAGGAAGCGGCCGAACTCCTCGGGCTCGGCGAGCGAGCGCTCGATCTCGGCGCGGAGGCCGTCCTCGTCGCGAACGCGGACGGCCGCGAGGAACGGCTGGACCTCCTCGTGGGACATCAGCTCCACCCAGAAGGCGAGGTCGGCGAGCTCGGCACGCCTGATCCGGACGTTCACGGCGCGTGCACGGTGGCGGGCTGGCGGCGGCGGGAGGGCCGCAGCATCCCCGAGCCGAGCGCGACGCCGAGCAGCACGAGTGCGAGCCCGGCCACAGCGGCAACGGTCAGCGGCTCGTCGAGGAAGACGATTCCGAGCACGAGAGCCATGCCCGGGAGCAGGTAGGTCACGAGCGCCGCCTTCGTCGAGCCGTGCTGCTCGAGCATGACGTAGTAGACGTACTGGCCCAGGGCCATTCCTCCGATTCCCAGCACGGCCACCGCGACCCAGACCTCCCAGCCGGGGAAGTGGCCGGGAGCCTGCGCGATCCCGATCGGGCCGAGCAGCATCGCGCCGGCGATCGTCGAGCCGGTCACGAGCAGGATCGGGTCGAGGTCCTCGACGTGCGTCTGCGCGTAGAGCGCTCCGACCGCGTACAGGAACGACGCGCCCACGACCGCGAGCGTCCCGGCGACGGCCCACCAGCCACCCTCCGGGTTCGCGCCCGCCAGCACCGCGACCCCCACCAGCCCGGCGAGGATCCCGACCGCGCGCGACCCGGTCACCTTCTCGCTGGGCCGGTAGCGGATCGCCAGCAGCGCGACGAAGATCGGCACCGACGCGTTCGCGATCGCGGCGATGCCGGAGTCGATGTACTTCTGACCCCAGGCGATCAGCGTGAAGGGGATGGCCGCGTTGATCGCGCCGAGGACGAGCAGCGGCCGCCAGCCGGCCCTGAGCCGGCGATACGCGGTGCGCGTCCCCGACCGCAGCGCGAGGAACGGAACGAGCACGGCCGCCGCGGCCAGCAGACGAAGGGCCATCAGGACCGTCGGCTCGACCTCGTCGAGGGCGATCTCGATGAACAGGAACGACGACCCCCAGAGGCCGTGAGCAGCAGGAGCAGCGGTACGTAGCGGCGAGTCACCGAATGAACCTACCTGTGAGAACGCCGATTTATTCCCGTCCGTGAGCCGCGTCCGCAGGCGCTACTAGACTCGACGATCTGACGAGGGTCGCTCAGCCGCTCCACCGCGAGCTCGGCCTCACCGATGGTGAGTTCGATCGCATCCACGAGCTGCTCGGGCGCGGGCCGAACGACTTCGAGCTGGCGGTCTTCTCCCTGCTCTGGTCGGAGCATTGCGGCTACAAGCACTCGGCCCCGCTGCTGAAACGGCTGCCGTCCTCGGGCGAGCGCGTCCTTCAGGGCCCGGGCGAGAACGCCGGCGTGATCGACCTCGGCGACGGGCTGGCCGTCGCCTTCAAGGTCGAGAGCCACAACCACCCCTCCGCCGTCGAGCCCTTCCAGGGCGCGGCGACCGGCGTCGGCGGGATCCTGCGCGACATCGTGGCCATGGGCGCGCGGCCGATCGCGCTGCTCGACGGCCTGCGCTTCGGCGCGCCGGACTGGGCGTTCGAGCGGGCCGTCGCCGGGATCGCCCACTACGGCAACTGCGTCGGCGTCCCGAACGTCGGCGGCGAGGCGGTGTTCGACCCGGCCTACCGCGGCAACTGCCTGGTGAACGCGATGTGCGTCGGGCTGCTGCCCTACGCAACGCGTCCTCGGCGCTCGGGCGCGCGGAACCGGGAATGCCGATCTTGCTCTACGGATCGACCACGGGGCGCGACGGCATCGGCGGCGCCAGCGTCCTCGCCAGCCAGGAGCTCGGCGAGGAGGACGCCGACAAGCGTCCCTCGGTCCAGATCGGCGATCCGTTCACCGGCAAGAAGCTGATCGAGGCCAGTCTCGAGCTCGTCGAGCAGGGCCTGGTCGTCTCGCTGCAGGACTGCGGTGCGGCGGGCCTCGCCTCCTCACTCTCGGAGATGGCCGGCGACGGCGCCGGCGTCGACGTCGAGCTCGACCGCGTCCCGCTCCGCGAGGAGCTGGAGCCCTGGGAGATCATGATCTCGGAGAGCCAGGAGCGGATGGTCGCGGTGGTGCGAGCCCGGCCGGCTCGCCGAGGCCGAGGCGCTGTGCGCGAAGTGGGAGCTCGCGCACGCCGTGATCGGCGAGGTGACCGACACCGGCGAGCTGCGGGCATTCCACGACGGCGAGCTGGTCGGCGCCATTCCCGCGGAGCTCCTCACCGAGGAGTGCCCGCGCTACGAGGTCGAACGGCGCCCGCACGCGCCGCGACCCGCCACGCTGGAGCCACGACGGTCGCGACCGCTCGTGGATCTTCGAGCGCTACGACCAGCTGGTCGGCTCGCGGACCGTGCGCCGGCCGGGACTGGACGCGGCGGTCCTGTGGCTGCGACCGTCGGATCGCGGGCTCGCGGTGTCGCTGGACGGGCCGCCGCTCGGCGAGCGCGATCCGTTCCGCGCGGGCGCCCTCGCGGTGCTGGGGGCGGCGCGGAACGTGGCGTGTGCCGGGGGCGAGCCGCTCGCGCTCACCGACTGCCTCAACTTCGGCAATCCCGAGAAGCCGGAGATCGGCTGGGAGCTCGAGCAGGCGATCGAAGGCATCGCGCAGGCCGCCGACGCGCTCGGCATCCCGGTCGTCTCCGGGAACGTCTCGCTCTACAACGACACCGACGGCCGCTCGATCCCGCCCACGCCCGTGGTGGGCTGCGTCGGCCTTGTCCCGAATGTCCGCGAGATCCCGCAGAAGTGGCATAGCGGAGACGTTGTCGCCGTGGTTCGGGTGCCAAGTAACAGTCTGTTACTTGACAGAAGAGGCTCGGCTGATCCGGCGGATCTGGCAGGCGGCGCCGTCGCTCTCGCTCGCGCACGACGTCGGCGTTCGAGGCGTGCAGGCTGCCATCGCCGAGATGGCCGCGTGGAGCGGGCTTCCCGCCGAGGTCGAACATCCGGGCGACGACGTGCGCTTCGTCATTGCCTGCTCGCCCAGCCTCGTTCCCGAGTTCGCCGAGCAGATCGGGACGGTCGCCTGATGTGCGGCGTCTTCGGCATCCGCTCGCCGGAGCGCGACGTCGCCCGCGTCGCCTTCTTCGGCCTCTTCGCGCTGCAGCATCGCGGTCAGGAGTCCGCGGGGATCGCCGTCTCCGACGGGGAGCACGTCACCGCGATGCGCGACATGGGCCTCGTCTCGCAGGTCTTCGACGAGCGCAAGCTCAAGGGGCTGCAGGGCGAGATCGCGATCGGCCACACCCGCTACTCGACGACCGGCTCGACGCAGTGGGCGAACGCGCAGCCGCTCGTCCACCAGGGACGCGTCCGGACGGTCGCGCTCGGGCACAACGGCAACCTGATCAACGCGGCCGCGCTGCGCGAGGAGCTCGCCGCGGAAGGCGTCCGTCTGCGCTCGAGCTCCGATACCGAGGTGATCGCCGGGCTGATCGCGCACGACGCGGCTCCGCTCGAGGAGGCGATCGGGAACGCGATGCGGCGACTCGAGGGTGCCTACACGGTCGTCGCGATCGTCGAGGGCCGGCTCGTCGCGTTCCGCGACCCGCACGGCTTCCGCCCGCTCGCGCTCGGACGGCTGGACGGCGACTGGGTCGTCGCTTCGGAGACGTGCTCGCTCGACCTCGTCGGCGCCGAGCACGAGCGTGAGGTACGGCCGGGCGAGCTGGTGGTGGTCGACGGGGAGGGCTGCCGGGTCACGCAGGCCGTTCCGCAGGCGAACGGCGGCGCGCTCTGCATCTTCGAGCTCTTCTACCTGGCGCGCCCGGACTCGCGCCTCGTCGGCGTGGAGGTGCACAACGCCCGCGTGCGGATGGGCGAGCGACTCGCGCAGGAGGCGCCGGCCGAGGCCGATCTGGTCATGCCGATTCCCGACTCGGGCACGCCCGCTGCGATCGGGTTCTCGCGGGCGCTCAAGATCCCCTTCAGCGAGGGGCTGATCAAGAACCGCTACGTGGGCCGGACGTTCATCCAGCCCGATCAGCGCCTGCGCGACCAGGGGGTCAAGCTGAAGTTCAACCCGCTCGACGAGGTTCGCGGCCGCCGCATCGTGGTCGTCGACGACTCGATCGTCCGCGGCTCGACGATGCGCCAGATCGTCGCGATGCTGTTCGAGTCGGGGGCGCTCGAGGTGCACGTGCGCGTCTCGTCGCCGCCGATCGTCTCGCCGTGCTTCTACGGAATCGACTTCGCCGACCCCGACCAGCTGGTCGCGGCGGACCGGGACGCCGAGGCCGTGCGCGAGCTGGTCGGCGCGACCTCGCTCGCCTATCTCTCGCTGGACGGGCTCCAGGCGGCGACCCGGCGGCCGGCGTCGAGCTTCTGCCGGGCCTGCCTCACGCGCGAGTACCCGACGCCGGTGCCGCTGGAGCGCCGCCTGGACAAGACGCGCTTCGAGCCTACTGCTCGAGCACCCGGCTCGCCTTCGCCACTCCGCGGCTGAGCAGGTAGGCGACGGAGGTGAAGGTGAAGAACGTCAGCCAGTCGTTCGCGGTCAGGCTGTCCGTCAGCCAGCAGACGAGCCAGGCGACGATCAGCGCCAGCACCCAGATGCCGAGCTCGGCGTTGCCGGGGATCGGCAGCCGCGCGATGTCGCTGACGTTCACCGTGTAGGCCGAGCTCGGCTGAACGGTGGTGGGCTGTTCGTCCGGGGGAGGCGTGGTGGACATGGAGCTCCTTTCGTCAGGCGGCGTGCGCCGGAACATGCACGAGCTCCAGTTTGAGCCCGTCGGGGTCGTAGAAGAACACCGCGTAGTACCCGGGCTCGTACGTGTAGCCCTGCGGGCCGCTCTCGATCTCGACCTCCTGCTCGCGGAGCCACTCGGCCCGCTCGTCGACGGCCGACCGGGAGCGCGCCTCGAACGCGACGTGATGAAGGCCGACGCGGTAGCGGTCGTACTCGCCCTCGCTCGGGCGTGGTGGCCTCGCGCAGGCCGAGCGAGCTGCCCGGCCCGTTGAGGTAGTGGATCGTCTCGCCTCGCTCGCCCTCGACCTCGCCGTGTCCGTGCCAGCCAAGCGGCGCGAGCAGCTCCCGGTAGAAGGGCAGGCTGCGCTCGATCGAGGAGACGACGATGTCGAGGTGATGGAGGCCGGTCGAGCGCACTGCGCGTTGCGGCCTGGGTTCAGCGCGGCTTGGAGAGTTCCTCTCGTGATGTGGCCTCGTCGCCGGGGTGTGCTGGGTGGTGCGAGGCAAGGACGCAGGGAGCGTTCGTATGCGCAGCCATACGGGCGCGACTGAGGACGCCGCATCGCGCCGCCCAGCGCGGCCCGGCGGCTCAGGCTTCATTGCGAGGGGAACTCTGTAGTTCCTCTCCACGCCCGTAACGCACCGCCCGGCCGGCCGCGCGCGCGTCGACACCCTGCTCGATCAGCTGCTGGCGCAGCTCGCTCTCCGCGCCCCAGCGCAGGAAGAGCCACGCGATCGCCCCGAGCGTGACCAGCGAGCCCTCGATCATCATCACCGTGCCCGCCAGGCCCTGGTCGCGCAGCGGCGAGAGGCCGTACAGCTCGGATCCGTCGTCGTAGACGTCGTAGATGGGGTGTCCCGGCCCAGAGGAAGACGTTCCCGAGCACGGTCTCGAGCAGGCGGACCGCGACGACGTAGCCGAGCTTGGCAGCCGTCCCGAACCAGGCGGGGCCGGGCAGCACCTCGATGACGGCCGCCCACATCAGCGCGCCGGCGGTGAAGAAGCTGATGTGCTCCAGGGCGTGCACGGCGTCGTTTCGGACCGCGCTCTCGTACAGGTAGGGCACGTGCCACACGTAGAGGTTGAGCGTCCAGAGCGGCAGGGCGACGAGCGGGTGCGCGAGCCCCTTCAGCGCAGCCACGGGCCGGAGGGCGAGGAGCGGCCGCAGCAGCGGCCCCGTCAGGCCGAGCACGAACAGGAGCGGCGCGAGGTCGCCCAGCAGGACGTGCTGGATCATGTGGAAGACGAAGAGCTCCTCGGCGCGGTGCTCGAGCGGCGGCGTGAGCGCGACGGCGAAGAGCACGACCCCGCCGTAGAACGCCGCGATGCGCCACCGGGGGACCGGCGCGCCGCGCGCCGAGAGCGTGCGGGCCCGTAGCCCGTACATGACCGCGGCGACCAGAGGCAGGGCGAGCTGTGCCACCCGACGAGTGTAGGAGTGCGATGTCGTCCTCCCGCACTAGACTCGCCGCGGTGGGCGCCTACGACGCGGCCGGAGTCTCGATCGCGAAGGGCGAGGCCGTCGTCGAACGCCTGCGCGCCGCCGTCGAGTCGACGGGGACGACGGGGTTCGGCGCGTTCGCCGGGCTCTATCCGCTCGACGAGCGCCGCCTGCTCGCCGCCTCGACGGACGGCGTCGGGACGAAGCTGGTCCTCGCGCGCGAGCGCGGGAAGCTCCGAGCCTGCGGCGCCGACCTCGCCGCCCACTGCATCAACGACGTGATCACGACGGGCGCCGAGCCGCTGTTCCTGCTCGACTACGTGGCCGCCGAGGCGATCGACCCCGAGCAGGTGGCCGAGCTGGTCGAGGGCGCGGCCGAGGTCTGCCGGGCGGCGGGCTGCATGCTCCTCGGCGGCGAGACGGCGGAGCTTCCCGGCATCTACCGGGAGAGCGAGCTCGACTTCGCCGGGACCTGCGTGGGCCTCGTCGAGCGCGACCGGCTGATCGACGGCTCGCGCGTCGAGGCGGGGGACCTCGTCCTCGGCTTCCCGTCGGCCGGCGTCCACGCGAACGGCTTCACGCTGGTGCGTCGCCTCCTCGAGCACGACGACTACGACGGCGAGGACCTGCTCGCGCCGACGCGCCTCTACCTCGACGACGTGCGAGCGCTGCGGGCGACCACCGACGTGCGGGCGCTGGCGCACGTGACCGGCGGCGGCATCCTCGGGAACCTCTCGCGCGTCGCTCCCGGAGGGCCTCGCGGCCGAGCTCGACTGGGACTCGTGGGAGCGTCCACCGGTGTTCGACTGGCTGGCGCGCCACGTCGACGAGGACGAGCTGCGGCGGGTGTTCAACCTGGGGCTCGGCTACCTGGCGGTCGTCCCACCACCGGCCGAGGGCCTCGTGGTCGGCCGGATCGTACGCTCGTGATCGGCGTCCTGGTCAGCGGTGAAGGGACGAACCTCCAGGCGCTTCTCGACGCGGAGCTGCCCGTGCTCGCCGTCGCGTCGAACCGCGCGGACGCGTACGCGCTCGAGCGGGCGCGGCGGGCCGGGCGTCCCGACCGGTGTCTTCGAGCTCGCGCAGTACGCCGACCGTGAGAGCCCGGGACGCGGCGATGGCGGCCTGGCTCGCCGAGCAGGGCGTCGAGCTGGTCGTCTGCGCCGGCTACATGCACCTGCTCCGCCCGACGTTTCTGGACCGCTTCGCGGGCCGGATCGTGAACACGCACTCCGCCCCGCTGCCCGCGTTTCCGGGCGCGCATCCGATCGAGGACGTGCTTGCGGCCGGCGTGCCCGAGACCGCCGCGACCGTGCACTACGTCGACGAGGGCGTCGACACCGGCGCGGTGATCCGTGCGGAACCCGTGCCCGTGCGGGAGGGCGACACCGCGGACTCGCTGCGCGCCCGGGTGCAGGCCGCCGAGCACCGGCTGCTTCCGCGCGTCGTCGGCGAGCTGATCGCCTCGTGATCTCGCGGGCCCTGATCTCCGCCTACGACAAGGCGGGCCTGGACGAGCTCGGGCCGGGGCTGGCCGAGCTCGGCGTCGAGCTGGTCGCGAGCGACGGCACAGCGGCCTTCCTCGAGAGCCTGGGCCTCAAGGTGACGAGGGTCGACGAGCTGACCGAGGTGCCCGAGCTACTGGGCGGCCGGGTGAAGACCCTCCACCCGAACATCCACGCCGGGATCCTGGCCCGCCACGATCACCCGGACGACCTCGAGGCGCTGTCGCGGCGCGGGATCAAGCCGTTCGACCTCGTCTGCGTCAACCTCTACCCGTTCACGCAGATCGTCGGCCGCTACGGGATCCGCGAGGAGGACGCGGTCGAGATGATCGACATCGGCGGGCCCTCGATGCTGCGCGGCGCCGCCAAGAACTTCGCGAACGTGACGCCGCTCTGCAGGCGCGAGCGCTTCGGCGAGGTGCTGAGGCAGCTGCGAGAGACGGGCGAGGTCGCGCTCGAAACCCGGCGCGAGCTGGCGGCCGAGGCGTTTACCGCGACGGCCGCGTACGAGGCGGCGATCGCGGCCTGGTTCTCCGACCGGGAGGCGTTCCCCGAGGGCTTCGTGCCCAGCTTCGTGAAGGTCGCCGAACTGCCCTACGGCGAGAACCCGCACCAGCGCGGGGCCTTCTACGCCGAGGCGCACGCGCGGCGCCATCTGCTGTCGCGCACCGAGCAGCTCCACGGGAAGGAGCTCTCGTTCAACAACCTCAACGACCTCTCCGCCGCTCGCGAGCTGCTGCTCGAGTTCACGCTGCCCGCCTGCGTGATCGTCAAGCACGCGAATCCGTGCGGCGCGGCGGTCGCGGGCAGGATCGAGGAGGCGTACGAGCGGGCCTTGGCATGCGACCCGCTGTCCGCGTACGGCGGGGTCGTCGTCCTCAACCGGCCCGTCGCTCGCGAGCTGGGCGCCCGGATCGCGGAGCAGTTCGTCGAGGTGCTGGCCGCCCCGGGCTTCGAAGAGCCTGCCCTCGACGCGCTGCGCGCGAAGCCCGGCACGCGAATCCTGATCGACCGGGAGCGGCGGCGCTTCGACCCGGGCGAGCGCGACTACAAGCGCGTGCTCGGCGGCCTGCTCGTGCAGGACCGCGACTGGGGCGTCGAGGACCGCCAGGGGATGGAGGCGGTCTGCGGCTCGGCGGACGAGACGGTCTGGGGCGACCTCCTCTTCGCGTGGCGAGTCTGCAAGCACGTGAGCTCGAACGCGATCGTGCTGGTGAAGGAGCTGAGGACGCTCGGGATCGGCGCGGGCCAGATGAGCCGTGTCGACGCGGTGCGGCTGGCGGTCGAGAAGGCGCGCGGGCAGGGGCATTCACTCGAGGGCGCGTCGCTCGCGTCGGACGCGTTCTTCCCGTTCGCCGACGGCCCACAGGCCGCCCTCGAGGCCGGCGTCACCGCGATCATCCAGCCGGGCGGCTCCAAGCGGGATAACGAAGTGATCGAGGCCGTCCGCGAGGCGGGTGCGACGATGGTCATGACCCACCGGCGCCACTTCAAGCACTGACCCTTCCAGCCAGGCCCGCTTCGGCGGCGTCACCTCTTCCCCCAGGGGCCCCCTCGTGTTCTTTCCCCCGCGGGCGAGCCTAGCGGCGTTCTGCGCGCGCGTGGGTGACGGGCTCGTGCCGAATCCGTGCCGACAACTAAGCTTCCCCGCGTGGCGCGGCGCGAGTATCCGACCGTTCTCGACCTCGTCGGGAACACCCCGCTCGTCCGGCTCCAGAAGCTGGGAGCGCGCGTCGAGCCGACCGTCGTGGCCAAGCTCGAGTACATGAACCCGGGCGGCTCCGTGAAGGACCGGATCGGGATGCGGATGATCGACCGGGCCGAGCGCGAGGGCAAGCTCAAGCCCGGCGGCACGATCGTGGAGCCGACCTCGGGCAACACGGGCGTCGGCCTCGCGATCGCCGCGGCGATCAAGGGCTACCGCTGCATCTTCGTGATGCCCGACAAGATGAGCCAGGAGAAGATCTCGCTGCTGCGCGCCTACGGCGCCGAGGTCGTGATCTGCCCGACCGCGGTCCCGCCCGAGTCGCCGGAGAGCTACTACAACGTCTCCGACCGCCTGGCCGAGGAGATCCCGGGCGGCTTCAAGCCCGACCAGTACTCGAACGACGCCAACCCGCAGGCCCACTACGCGACGACCGGCCCCGAGATCTGGGAGCAGACCGGCGGCGAGATCGACGCGTTCGTGATCTCGGTCGGCACCGGCGGCACCATCTCGGGCACCGCCCGCTACCTGAAGGAGCAGAAGCCCGACCTGCTCGTCGTCGGCGCCGACCCGGAGGGCTCGATCTACAACTCGCCCGAGGTGCACCCCTACCTCGTCGAGGGCATCGGCGAGGACTTCTGGCCCAAGACCTACGACCCGTCCCTCGTCGACGAGTACGTGACCGTCTCCGACCGCGACTCCTTCCTCACCGCACGCGCGCTCGCGCGCGAGGAGGGGCTGCTGGTCGGCGGCTCCGGCGGTACCGCGGTCTACGCCGCGCTCGAGGTGGCGGAGCGCTTCGGCCCGGACGCCACGATCGTCACCCTGATCCCCGACGGCGGCCGCGCCTACCTGTCGAAGTTCTACGACGACAACTGGATGCTCGAGTACGGCTTCCTGGAGCGGCGCGCGCCTGTGCCCACGGTCGCCGAGGTGCTGCGGGCGAAGCAGGGCGAGGAGCCGGGCGTCCCCGAGTTCGTCACGATCGAGTCCCACCAGAAGGTCGGACAGGCGATCGACCTGATGCAGCGCTACTCGATCTCACAGCTTCCGGTCGTCCGCCACGAGCCGGTCGATTCGCTTGCCGACATCGTCGGCTCCCTGCAGGAGCGCGGCCTGCTCGACCGCATCTTCAAGAACCCGGACTCGCTCAACGAAGAGGTCGCCGCCGCGATGCAGCCGCCGCTGGCGGCGGTCGACGCCGACGAGACCGTCGACACCGTCTTCTCGGCGCTCACGAACGGCAGCCCGGCCGTCGTCGTCGCGCACGCGGGCCGGCCCACGGGCATGCTGACCCGCTCCGACCTGCTCGAGTACCTCGCCCATCACCGCGGCGGCTGAGTACCTCGAGCTCGCGCTCCGGTTCGGGCGGCTCCAGCCCAGCCTGATCGACAGCTATTGCGGACCGCCGGAGCTCAGGGCGAGAGTGGACGCCGAGCCGCCGAGTACGTACGAGCGGCTCGCCGAGCAGGCGGCCGACCTCTCCGCCCGGGCCGAGCGGAGCGCCCTCCGTGGCGAGGTCATCGGACTCGAGACGGCGTGCCGTTGGTTCGCCGGCGAGCAGATCCCGTTCGACGAGCTCGTCCGGCGCTGCCACCAGGTCGAGGCGAGCGTGGTAGCCGAGGAGCGCTTCGCCGAAGCCCACGCTCAGCTGGACGACGCGCTCCCCGGCCGCGGCCCGGTCCACGACCGTTTTCTCGCCTGGCGCAAGTCCCAGGAGGTTCCGGCCGAGGCCGTAGGCACTGCCGTGGCTCGCCTGGCCTCCGAACTCCATGCACGTACCGACGAGTTGTTCGGGCTGCCCGAAGGCGAGGAGGTCGAGTTCGTGCTGGAGACGGGAAAGCCCTGGGGCGGGTTCTGCGATTACCAGGGCGCCCTGCGCACCCGCATCTCGATCAGCATCGACGTGCCGATTCCCGCACACAGGCTGTTCGAGCTCGTGGCCCACGAGGTCTACCCCGGCCACCACACCGACCACGTCTGCAAGGAGCCGCTGCTCGCGGAGGGTCGGCTGGAGCTCGCGATCGCGCTCTTTCCGACCCCGCGGTCAGTCGTCGCCGAAGGCATCGCGATGCTGGCGCACGAGATCCTGTTCGGCGCCGAGGCCGACCATGCCGGCGCCGAGATCCTGCGCCCGTTGGGGATCCCGTACGACGCGCAGACGGCGGCGGTCGTCCGCTCGGCCCAGGAAACGCTGTCCCTGGTGGGGACGAACCTCGTCCAGCTGATCGCGGAGGGTCGGGCGGCGCGCGATGACGCCTGGGACTACGCGCGCCGCTGGCTGCTCGGGCCGGACAAGCTGATCGAGCGGTCGGTCGCGCATCTCGACCAGCCCTGGCCGGCGTACGCGCTCTGCTACCGGAGCGGCTTGGCTCTCGCGAGGCGTTTCGTGAACGGCGAGCCGGAACGCTTCGGCCGCCTCCTCCGCGAGCAACTCACGCCGGCCGAGCTCGCTCGATGACGAGGCTCACGCTCGCCCAGGCGCGCAAGCTCGCCGTAGCCGGACAGCTCCTCGACGCGCCGCGGCCGCGCTCGATCCTCGAGACGGTCGCGTGGCTCGGCAACCTGCAGATGGACCCGACCAGCGCCGTCGCGCGGAGCGAGCGGCTCGTGCTCTGGAGCCGCCTCGGCAACTACGACCTGGCCGAGCTCGACCGCCTGCGCTGGGAGACCCGCGAGCTCTTCGACTACTGGGCGCACATCGTCCCCGCCCCCGACTACCCGATTCACCGCGAGACGATGCGCCGCTACCCGAGTGGCCCTTACGCGCGCTGGACCTACCTCCTCGAGTGGCTGGCCGCGAACGCCGGTTTCCGGCGCTACGTGCTTCGTGAGCTCCGCAAGCGCGGGCCGCTGCGCTCGCGCGAGCTCGAGGACCGCGCCGACCTGCCCTGGAAGACCGGCGGCTGGAACGACGGCAAGAGCCTCGGCATCATGCTCGAGTCGCTCTGGGCGGAAGGCAAGATCGGCGTGAGTCGGCGTGACGGCAACCAGCGCTTGTGGGACGTCGCCGATCGCGTCTTCCCGACCGAGCAGCCGAGGCTGCCGGCCGGCGAGATCGCCCGCCGCGTGCTGGATCAGCAGCTGCGGTCCCGGGGCGTCTCGCGCGCCAACGAGTTCGGCCGGGTCTTCGACGGGTGGGTGCCCGGCCGCGAGCGCGCCATGAAGGCGCTGATCCGGGAGGGTCGGTTCGTCCCCGTCGAGATCGAGGGCCTCGCCGGCGACTGGCTCGCCCACGCCGAGGTCCTCGAGCGCGGCCGCGGCGAGCCGCGCTCGACGCTGCTGTCGCCGTTCGACAAGCTCGTCTACTACCGCGACCGCACCGAGGAGCTGTTCGGCTTCCGCTTCCGGCTCGAGATCTACGTGCCGAAGGCGAAGCGTGAGTACGGCTACTTCGTGCTCCCGTTCCTGCACGGCCACGAGCTCGTCGGCCGGATCGACCCGCTCTTCGACCGCAAGACGGGCGTGCTGACGATCAACGCCGTGCACTGGGAGCCCGGACGCACCCCGGGACGCGCGACCGGCCCTGAAGGCCGCGGTGACCGAGCTGGCCGAGTGGCTCGGCGCGGGCGACGTCGTCTACGCCAGGCCGACGTAGACGAACCCGACCGCGCGGATCTCGCCGGCCTCGATCAGCCGCAGCTCGTCCGCGTCGTGACCCTCGGCAGCCCTTGTACTCGGCCAGGTAGGGCGTCCACACGAACGAGCGGCGGGTGAAGCGGCCGTCCAGCGCGACGGTCAGCGCCTCGAAACCGTGGAGGTCGTCGTGTCCGGCGCGCCACTCCGCGAGGCCGCCGGCCTCGCCGCGGCGCGCGTAGTCCCAGCGGGCGGTCGGCTCGTCCAGAATGTCCCACGCAAACTCCCGCACCAGGAACGTCGCTCTGGGCCGCAGCCGCGAGTGCACCTTGTCGAGCGCCTCGGCGAGGTCGTGCAGGTGGTGCAGTGACAGAGAGGCCACGGCGGCATCGAACCGCCCCTCGTCGGCGAGCTCCTCGATCGTCGTTCGCCGGAAGATCGGCCCCTCGGGCGCCTTCGGGTCGACCGCGACGACGTCGTAGCCGTCCGCCGCACAGCGCGCGGGCGAGCTCGCCGCTCCCGCAACCGACCTCGAGCACCCGCGCCGGAGGCGGCGGCAGTTCCCGGCGGGCGAGCAGGTGGAGATCCATGCCCTCAGTACAATCGCCGAAGATGGACTTCGAGACCCGCGCCATCCACGACGGCCAGGAGCCGGACCCGGCCACGGGCGCGCTGACAACGCCGATCTACCAGACCTCGACCTACGTGCAGGACGCGGTCGGCGTCAACAAGGGCTACGACTACTCGCGCGTCGGCAACCCCACGCGGACTGCGCTGCAGACGGTGCTCGCCTCGCTCGAGGGCGCGGAGCACGGCGTCGCCTACTCGTCCGGGATCGGCGCCACGACGACGCTGATGCACCTCGTCAACCCGGGCGAGCGCGTCGTCTGTGTCAACGACGTCTACGGCGGCGTCTACCGGATGTTCTCGCAGGTCTACGAGCCCAAGGGGTACGCGTTCGAGTTCGTCCCGGCAGCGGAGATCAACGAGAACCTCGCCGCCCACCTGGACGAGCGGACGCGGATCGTCTGGCTCGAGACGCCGACCAATCCGCTGCTGAACGTGATCGACATCCGCGCCGCCGCCGACGCAGCCCACGCGGTCGGCGCGATCGTCGTCGTCGACAACACCTTCGCCTCGCCCTACCTCCAGCGCCCGCTCGAGCACGGCGCCGACATCGTCCTCCACTCGACGACGAAGTACATCGGCGGCCACTCCGACCTCGTCGGGGGCTTCGTCGGGACGAACGACCCGACGATCGCCGAGCGCCTGGTCTTCCTGCAGAAGTCGCTCGGGGCGGTCCCGGGACCGTTCGACTGCTGGCTGGCGCTCCGCGGGGTCAAGACGCTTGCCCTGCGCATGCGCGCTCATTGCGAGAACGCCCGCCGGGTCGTCGCCTTCCTCGAGGAGCACGACGCGGTCGAGCGCGTGCTCTACCCCGGGCCTCGCTTCCCACCCGGGCCACGAGATCGCGGCGCGCCAGATGAGCGACTTCGGCGGCATGGTCTCGTTCCTCGCGGAATCCGAGGAGGAGGCGGTCGCCCTCGTTGCCCGCACGAAGGTGTTCAAGCTGGCCGAGAGCCTCGGCGGCGTCGAGAGCCTGATCGAGCACCCGGCCCGCATGACGCACGCGTCGACTGCGGAGTCGTCCTTCGCGGCGCCGAAGAACCTCGTTCGGCTCTCGGTGGGAATCGAATCCGCGGACGACCTCGTGGCCGACCTCGAGGCCGCGCTCGTCCGCTCGCGCGCGGCAGCCAGCGCCTAGCCGGAACCCCGGCGCCGCGTCTGAGATGCGGGGCTTCGGCAACGCCTCTCACTAGGATCGCCGCGTGCCCGTCGCCCCACTCGACCTGCTCCACCTCGGCCGCGAGCGCGTCGTCGGCTGCTACCTGGTCGAGACCGACGACGGCCCGGCGCTGTTCGACTGCGGGCCGGCGTCCTGCTCGGACACGCTGAAGGAGCGGCTGCGCGAGCATGGCCTCGAGCTCAGCAGCCTCCGGCACCTGCTGCTCTCGCACATCCACCTCGACCACGCTGGCGCGACCGGCGTCCTCGTGCGCGAGCACCCCGGGCTGCAGGTGCACGTGTCGGAGATCGGTGCGCCGCACCTCGTCGATCCGTCGAAGCTGATCGCGAGCGCGACCCGCCTCTACGGCGAGGAGCTCGGCTCGCTCTGGGGCGAGATCGCCCCGGTGCCGCGCGAGAACGTCCACGTTGTCGGCGAGCGCGTCCTCGGCCTCGATTGCTTCCCGAGCCCCGGCCATGCGAGCCATCACGTCTGCTACCTCCACGCCGACGGCACGCTCTACGCGGGCGACGCGGCGGGCGTGAGGATCGAGCCGAGTACGTTCGTGCTGCCGCCTACCCCACCGCCCGAGGTGAACGTGGAGGCCTGGCACGGGACGATCGCCGAGATCCGGCGCCGCTCCCCCGAGCGGCTGGCTCTGATCCACTTCGGCGCCTTCGACGATGTCGAGCGGCAGCTCTCGGAGCTCGAGCGCCGCCTGGACGAATGGGCCGAGCGCGTCACCCGCGGCGTCTCCGAGCAGGGGTTCGTGGACGCCGTCCTCGGCGAGCTCGACTCGGCCGCGGCGGCCGAGTACGCGCAGGCGATGCCGCTCGAGCAGTCGTACGTGGGGCTCAAGCGCTACGTCGACAAACGCGCGACGGGACGCCTCGACGTGGGCGAGAATGCCGCCCATGCACCCGGCTGAGCACATCGAGCTGAGCGGCTGGCGCGAGGTCTGGGAGGCCGCGCCTCCCGAGCTGGCCGCACGCCACGGGATCGCGGTCGCCGAGATCGGCGGCGCGCTCTGCACCGCGGTCGGCGAGCTCGAGTCGACGATGTTCAACCGCGTCGTCGGGCTGGGCCTGGCCGAGCCCGCCGCCGACGGCGACCTCGACGCGATCGACGGAGTTCTTCGCCGGGCACGGGCAGCGCTTCTACGTCTCGCTGAGCCCGCAGGCGCAGCCGTCGCGACCTGACCTCCCGGCTCGAGCGGCGCGGCTACGAGCTCGGACTACGCCTGGATGAAGTTCAGCCGCGGCGCCGAGCCGCCACCGCCGGTCGACACGGCGCTTCGCGTCGAGCAGGTCGGCTCGGACCACGGCGCCGACTTCGGCGAGGTCGTCGCAGCCGGCTACGAGCTCGAGCCCTTCACGGCCGCCTGGCTGGCCGAGCTGCCGAGGACGAGCTGGCGCTGCTACGTGGCCTACGACGGCGACGAGCCGGCCGGCGCGGCCGCGCTCTACATCCTCGACGGCGTCGGCTATCTCTGCTTCGCCGCGACGCGTCCCGAGCACCGCCGCAAGGGCGCGCAGAGCGCGCTGCTCGCCGCCCGGATCCGCGACGCGGTCGAGGCGGGCTGCACGGAGCTCTTCACCGAGACCGGCGAGCGGATCCCGTTGAAGCCGAGCAACTCGTACCGGAACATCCTCCGCTTCGGCTTCGCGGAGGACTACCTGCGCCCGAACTACCTCTCGCCGGAGCCGACGAGGCCGTTCGACGGCTCCGGTAGGCGTCCAGGTAGTTGCCGACCATCCGCTCGGGCGCGAAGCGCTCCTCGACGTAGCGGCGGCACTCGAGCGGATCCAGCCCGTCGGCTTCCTCGAGCGCGGCCGCCCATCTCGCCGGTAGCTGTCGACGATCAGCCCGCCGCGGCCGTGCTCGATCACCTCGGGGACGGCTCCGTGGCGCGTCGCGATGACCGGCGTGCCGCACGCCATCGACTCGATCATCACGAGGCCGAACGGCTCCTCCCACTCGATCGGGAACAGCGTCGCGCGCGCGTTCTGCAGTAGCTCGACCTTCGTCCCGTGGGACACCTCCCCGAGCCACTCGATCCCGTGCCCGAGGTGCGGCTCGACGAACTCGGAGAAGTACTCCTCCTCCTTCGGCTCGCGCTTCTTCCCGGCCATCTTCAGCGGCAGCCCCAGCTCCATCGCGACCGCGATCGCCCGGTGCGCCCCCTTGTCCGGGCTCATCCGGCCGAGGAAGAGCAGGTAGTCGCCGCGGTGCGGCTTGCACGGGTACAGCGAGAGGTCGAGCGCGTTCGGGATGTTCGCGGCCCAGGGCAGGTCCGGCTTGGGGCGCCGCTGGTTGAGCGAGAGCGAGATCAGGCCCACCTGCGGCGCGACCTGTGCGATGCACTCGTAGGTCCCGCCGGCCTCTCCGTCGAGCGGCCCGTGGACGGTGTGCAGCACGGGCGTGCGCAGCGCGCCCGCCCAGAGCGGCCGCCGGCATCCCGGAGTGGTCGTTGATGACGTCGAACTCGTCGGCGCGCGCGTAGCAGGCCAGGGCGTGCCGAAGCTCGGGGATGGAGCGGCCGATCAGCTCGCTCGGCGCCCGCTCGTACGTGTAGGCGAGCTCGGCCTTGGTCAGCGAGTCGCCCGAGGCGAAGAGCGTGACGTCGTGGCCGGCGTCCACGAGCCCGTCGGCCAGCAGCGAGACGACGAGCTCGATCCCGCCGTAGCCGGTCGGCGGGACCGGGAACCACACGGGACTGAGGATCGCGATTCTCACGTCTGCTCGATCGATATCTGCCCATTCTCGACCTCGACGTCCCACGGGCGCTCGAACGCGCGGATCCCGGAGAGGCGGATCGAGCCCGCCCAGTCGGGCAGATCAGGTGCGGTCGTCAGCAGGCGGTGGCGCGCAGCGGTCGGCCTGCAGGCCCGAGCAGCAGCTGCAGCAGGAGCACGGGCGTCCCCGCTGCCCAGGCCTGCGGCCGGGCCGCGGTCGGGTACTTGATCGGGAACGGCGTGTCGTCGCGAGGCATGCCCGCGAAGACCTCCGGGAGCTGATGGTCGAAGTGACGCGAGGCGGCGAGCATCCGCCGCACGATCCGGTGCAGCTCAGCCCCACCGCCCGTAGCGGGCGAGACCGGCCGCGCAGAGGGAGTTGTCGTGGGGCCAGACGGTGCCGTTGTGGTACGAGAGCGGGTTGTAGGCGGCGTCTGTCGTCGACATCGTCCGCACCCCCCAGCCCGACCAGAGCGACTCGCCCATCAAGGCGTCCACGAGCTGCTCGACCCGCTCCTCCGGGACGATGCCGCTCCACAGCAGGTGCCCGATGTTGGACGTCAGCGAGTCGACGCGTTGCTTGTCGCGGTCGAGCGCGAGGGCGTAGTAGCCCTGCTCGCACCAGAAGGCCTCGTCGAAGCGCGCCTTGAGCTCGGAGGCCTCGCGCTCGAGCCGGTCGGCGAGCTCGCGGTCGCGCCAGACCTCGCGGGCGAGCTCGGCCGTTCGAACCTTGGCGTCGTAGACGTAGCCCTGCACCTCGCACGGCGCGATCGGCGCCTCGGCGATCCGGCCGTCGGCGAACCGCTGTGAGTCGTGGCTGTCCTTCCAGGACTGGTTGTCGAGACCGCGCGGGCTCCGCTTGAGGTACTCGACGAAGCCGTCGCCGTCGACGGTCGCCGAACTCGTCGATCCAGGCGAGCGCCTTCAGCGCCGGCTCGCGGAAGCCGCGGACGAGCGCGGCGTCGTCCGTCCAGCGCCAGACCTCCGAGAGCAGGATCAGGTAGAGCGGCGTCGCGTCCACCGACCCGTAGTAGGCACGGAACCACCTGCGTCGCCGCCTTCCCGTGCCGGACCTCGTGGACGATCTTGCCCGGCTCGGCATCCAGCTCCGGGCTGTCCTCGGTCGCCTGCAGGTTGGCGAGCACCTCGAGCGCGCTGCGCGCGAGCTCCGGCCCGAAGAGCAGGGTCTGCAGGCACGTGATCAGCGTGTCGCGGCCGAAGACGGTCATGAACCACGGCATCCCGGCCGCCGGCAGCGAGCCGAGGCCGTTGCGGATCCGCAACGAGGCCAGGTCGGCCACCGAGCGCGAGTACGAGTGCTGGAGGTCGTCCCAGCTCGTCCGGAGCTGCGGCACGCGCAGCTTCCACGCGGTCAGCGACTCGCGCACGTGCACGAGCTCCTCGCCGAAGCGGCGCTCGACCACGTGCGGCGCCTCGACGTCGCCCTCGAGGTCGGCGTGGACGTCGACGCGGACGCTCCACACCGCCCGCGGCTCGAGCTCGATCCGCCAGCGAATCGTCGAGCCGTCCACGTCGCCGCGCTCGGACAGGATCACCTGCGTCCGGGCGGCGCTGTCCGGATCGACGAAGAGGAACTGGTTGTTCTCGGCGTCGAAGCTCGGCTCGACCTCGCGAGGCAGCGGGATCGGCCTCGTCGGGGTCGCCGAGCGCGAAGTCGTAGTCCTTGACCGCGAAGATGTCGGCGAAGTCGCTCCCGAACCGCAGCGCGACCTCGAAGGCGATCGGCTCCATCGCGTGGTTCTGGAGGTGGAGGCTGTCCTGCATCCCGTCGCCGACGAAGCGCTCGCGGGCGATCGAGAGCACGTCCGGGGGTAGGTCGGCGCGCGGGATTGCGCAGGTAGAAGGCCGCCGAGAAGTACTCGACCTGGTCGGACGAGAGCAGCAAGCGGCGCCTCGCCGTTGACGGTCAGCTCGAGCACCGAGAGGAAGCGCATGTCCTTGGCGAAGAACCCGCTCGTCGGCCAGCCGAAATCGCCGCGGTGGTCGCAGACGCAGAACGTCGAGCCCTCGAGGATCGTCAGCGCCACGCTACGCGTCCTAGCTAGCAGGAGGAGGACGAGCGAAGGATGCGGCCGCCGCTCGACTGGGCCAGCGCCTTCACGACGAGCTCGTCGACGTTCACGCGCGCCGGCCGGGTGAGCGCGAAGACGATGCACTCGGCGATGTCCTCGGGCTGCATCGCCTCGACGCCCTCGTAGACGGACCTGCGCCTGCTGCTCGTCGCCGCGGAAGCGAACGCGCGAGAAGTCGGTCTCGACGAGACCGGGATCGACGGTCGTGATCCGGATCGGCCGGCCGAGCAGGTCCTCGCGCAGCGCGTAGGTGAAGCCCGCGTACGGCGAACTTGGACGCGACGTAGAGCGCCGCGTTCGGATAGGCCTGCCGCCCGGCGACCGAGCCCATGTTGCACGATGTGCCCGCCGTCGCGCGAGGTGCGGGAGGCAGAGGCGGGTCATGCGGATCAGGCCGTTCACGTTCGTCTCCATCACGGTGCGCTCGTCCTCCTCGGAGGAGTCGTCGAACGGGTCGCGGCCGAGCGCGAGCCCGGCCGCGTTGACGAGGATGTCGAGCCCCTCGAGCTCCTTCACGCGCGCGGGTGACGAAGGCTGCGCAGCTGTCCGGGTCGGTCACGTCGAGAGGCAGCCCGATCGCGCCCTCGCCGATCTCGTCGAGCCGCTCGACCCGCCGGGCACCGGCGGCGACGTGGACGCCCTCCGAGCCACGAGCGCCCGCGCCGTCGCGAGGCCGATCCCGCTCGAGGCCCCGGTGACGATCGCGGTCTTGCCGTCCAGCGAGGGCACGGCGGGTTAGGCTGACCGGAGCGGCGCGCGCCGCCGGAACGACGGGCCCAGCTCGACGAGCGCTCCGCGCCCGCGTGCTCGACCTGCAGCGTCGTGTGGTCGAGGTCGAAGCGCTCGTGCAGGAGTTGCTCCAGCTCCCGGCGCACGCCGTGAGCAGTCGGCCTCCGGCGCGACCAGCACGTGCGCGGAGAGCGCCGGGAAACCCGGACGTGATCGTCCAGATGTGCAGGTCGTGCACCTCGACGACGCTCTCGCGGCGACGCCATGCGCCTGACCGACCTCCTCGGCGTCGATCCCCGGCGGCGTCTCCTCGAGCAGGATCGCGACCGACTCGCGCAAGATCCGCCACGAGCTCGCGAGCACGAGCACGGCCGATCGCCAGGGCGGCGATCGGGTCGGCGTAGCGCCAGCCCGTCGCGAGCACGATCAGCCCCGCCACGATCACGCCCACCGAGCCGAGCAGGTCGGCGAGGACGTGGCTGAGCGCGGCTCGCACGTTCAGGCTGCTCCGCGCGCCGCGCGCGCGAGCACCCAGGCGGCCACGCGTTGACCGCGAGCCCGACGAGGCCGACCGCGAGGATCCAGCCGCCGGGCACGTCCGGCGGGTCGCCGAGCCGGCCGACCGCGGCGACGAAGATCCAGATCGAGACGGCGACGAGCGTGACGCCGTTGAAGAGCGCGGCCAGGATCTCGGCGCGCCGAAAGCCGAAGCTCCGCCGCGGCGTCGCCGGCCGGGCGGCCAGCCAGGCGGCGAGGAACGCCAGCCCGAGCGACCCGGTGTCCGAGAGCATGTGCGCCGCGTCGGCGAGGAGCGCCAGCGAGCCGGCCAGCAAGCCCGGCGACGACCTCGACGACCGTGAAACCGCCCGATCGAGCGCCAGCGCGACGCCGAGCGCGCGGCGGTTTCGCGCCCGCGCGATCCGCTCGAGACGCGTGGGAATGGCCGCGTTGCGCGTGCATGAAGGTCAGGTTAAGCGTTGCCGCGGCGAAAACCATTTCGACGGACGCGCCGTCTAAGCTGACGACGAATGGCGAGTGTGCTCGGAGCAGCTCTCGACCAGTCGCCCCCGCGGGGGAAGCATCGAAAGCGCTCGCGAGCCAGTGGCGCCGGCTGATCCGCGCCGCGACGCTGATCGCGATCCTCACCAGCCCGATCCCGTTCCTCTTCTTCTACGTGCAGCGGGACTGGCCGCTCGGCTGGTCGATCGTCGTCACGTTCCTGCTGATCATCGCCTACCGCGGGCTGCTGGACATCGTCCTGCGCCGCCTGATCCCGTGGCCGAGCCTGTTCGGCGCCGACGAGCAGCAGCTGCGGGACGAGGACGTCGTCAACCGCCGCCGCGCCTGGTTCTGGGGCGAAGCGCTGGCATCTCGTCTACCTGATCGCGCTCTTCATCACGATCTGCTACGTGATCGTGCTGCTGGTCCCGGGCGGCGAGCACACCTGGTGGGGAACGGCGACGGGAATGGTGGACAGCGTCATCGCCTGCTGTCCAACCCGATGATCGCGATGTACGCGATCATCTTCCCGCTCCTCTTCCTGATGAACTTCCTGATCCTGATGGGCCCGCTGATGCTGATGGGGATCACCCAGATCCAGTCGTTCGAGCCGGGAGACGCGGACTGGGGCGTCAAGCTCGAGGACGTCCGCGGCCAGGCCGAGGCCAAGGAGGAGGTCCGCAAGATCGTCTCGCTCTGGCAGTCGGGCGAGGCGTTCGAGCTGGCGGGCGGCAAGCGCGAGCGCGGGATCCTGTTCCTGGGCCCGCCGGGAACCGGCAAGACGATGCTCTCCAAGGCGATCGCGACCGGGTTCAACTGCCCGTTCGTCTCGATCCCCGGCTCCGGCTTCGCCCAGACGTTCATCGGCATGGACGCCGTGATCGTCCGCTACCTCGCCTGGAAGGCGAAGCGGCTCGCGCGCAAGTGGGGCGGCCAGTGCATCGTCTTCATCGACGAGATCGACGCCGTCGGGATGCGGCGGCAGAGCCTGGGGCCGGTGGGGGGCTACGCCACCCCGCTTCCGGCGACTCGCTTCGAGGAGCTCGCCTTCTACGGCCCCTACGGCTCGCTGACGCCGAGCGGCGACCTCATCCTGGAGACGCGCGCGTGGCGCGACCGGCTGTTCGAGTCGCGCGCACCCCAGCCGGTGCGCGACGCTCCTCGGCCGCTTCGCCGGGGTCGTCAACCAGTTCATGCCCGGCGGGATGATGGGCGGAGGCGGCCAGCTCGCCCTCAACCAGCTGCTGGTCGTGATGGACGGGATCGGCAACCCGCCCTACCTGAAGAAGATCCGCCGCAACTACTTCAACACGTTCCTCGACGCCACGTACGTGTTCCCGCGCAGCGTCGGAAGGTTCGCACTCCGCCTCCCACGCGCTCGGCCGAGGAACGAGCAGATCTACTTCATCGGCGCGTGCAACGTCCCGATCGAGTCGCTCGACCCGGCGCTCACGCGCCCGGGCCGGCTCGGGCGCCACGTCTGGTTCCGGACGCCGACGAAGCAGGACCGGCTCGACATCTTCGACCTCTACATCGACAAGGTCTCGCACAGCGAGGACCTCGACGGCGAGCGCCGCCGCGACGAGATCGCGCGCGTCACCAACGGCTACTCCCCGGCGATGATCGAGCAGGTCTGCTCGATGGCGCTGACGATCGCGCACCACGACGGCCGCCCCGGCTTCGAGTTCGAGGACCTCTTCGAGGCGATGACCACGGTGGAGTCCGGGACGGCGATCAACATCGAGTACGTCGCCGACGAGACCCGCGCCGTCGCGATTCACGAGGCCGGCCACGCCGTGGCGAGCCATGTCTTCATGAAGGACGTCGAGTCGACCCGCCTGTCGATCCGGATGCGCGGCCAGTCGCTCGGCCACCACCAGGCGCTCGAGAAGGAGGAGCGCTTCTCCAAGTGGCGCTCCGAGCAGATGGCCGCTCTGGTGTGGACGCTCGGCGCCATGGCCGCCGAGCGGGTCTTCTACGACGAGAACTCGACGGGCGTCGGCGGCGACGTGCAGAGCGCGACCGCCCGAGCGGCCTTCATGGTCGGCGCCTCGGCGATGGGCCCGGAGCGCATCGAGCTGAACGGCAGCTTCAAGAAGGACGAGGATCGCGACGAGGCGCGCGAGAAGATGATGAAGCGCTTCGAGGAGATCGGCGTGCAGATCATGAACCGCACCGGTGGCGGGCCGATGACCCAGGATCCGATCTCCGGTGCTCTCAGCGACCCGGACAAGCGCAAGGCCGCCGCGCAGATCCTCGGCCAGGCCTACGTGAAGGCGTTCAACCTGATCACGCAGAACAAGGAGGCCGTCTCCAGGATCGCCGACGTCGTGGTCGCGCGGCGCGAGATCTACGGCGACGAGCTGCTCGACCTGCTGAGGAGCGCGAACCTGACCGAGCCCACGATCGACTACGAAGAGGAATCCGCATGGCCCAAGCTGTAGAGCCGATCGCCGAAGGGCCCACGCGGTCGCGGTGCTCCGGGCGATCCCAGGCAGAAGGGCGAGCTCGAGCCCCTCGCCGTCACGGCGGAGCGCGTCCAGACCGCCGACCTGCCGAAGGAGGAGGCTGTCTACCCCGGCCGCTTCATGGTCGGCTATCTGCTGATCGTGCTCTTCTTCGGCGCGCTGCTCGTGGCGTTCGCGGTCGCCTGGAGCCAGCGCTCGTCGGACGGCGAGGGGGCCACGGCCTCGACCTGGTCGTTCTTCAAGCCCACCGGCGACTCCGAGGCGACTGCGCACACGGGAGATCGCACGCTTCGTGGGCACCCGCTACCAGACGGGCAACGGCGAGCAGATCGCGCGCGTGCTCGGCGGACCGCCGGCCGTCCAGGACGCGCCGGTCAGTCGATTTCGTGATCCGTGACGGCAGCTCCCAGGAGACGATCGGAGCCGACAAGGCGATCATGTTCATCCTCTGCGGCTCGGGCTCGGACTGCGCGCTGCCGGCCGCCGCGTCGTCGAGCGCGGATCTCCGGCTCGTGCGCCGCGAGGCGCTGGAGCTCTCGCTCTACATGATGCGTTACAACGACGTCGATCCGGTCGTCGTCCTGCTCCCGCCCGACCAGCAGGGCAACCCGGGCGGCGCGGTTCTCTTCCGCCGCGACGACCTGAAGGCACCGCTCGACCGCCCGCTCTCGGAGACGCTGCCGACGGCCAAGCCTCCGTCGGCGCTCGGGATGAGCGAGCTCGAAGCGGCGACCGTCGACTACCTCACGTTGAACGACCTCTTCGACTACGAGTTCCAGTCGGCGAGCGACGGGACGCGCGCGGATGATGATGAACCCCGCCCGACCGACCCAGTAGAGTGAAGCGAGCTCCAAGCGGCTCCGAAGCACGAAGGACGGAAACACGCCAGAATCCCCTCCGAAAACCGTAGAACGCGGCCTGGAGGGAAAGGGGGAGCGTGGCTGAAGTCACCTTCGACGGGGTCAGCAAGATCTACCTCGACGGCACGCGCGCGGTCAACGGCATCGATCTCGAGATCGCCGACGGGGAGTTCATGGTGCTCGTCGGCCCCTCGGGCTGCGGCAAGACCACAGCGCTGCGCATGGTCGCCGGGCTGGAGGACATCTCCGAGGGCCAGCTCAGGATCGGCGAGCGCGTCGTCAACCAGCTGGCGCCGCGCGACCGCGACATCGCGATGGTGTTCCAGAGCTACGCGCTCTACCCGCACCTGACGGTCTACGACAACATCGCGTTCAGCCTGCGCCTGCGCAAGACGGCGAAGCAGGAGATCGACAAGCGCGTGAAGGAAGCGGCGCGCATCCTCGGCCTGGAGCAGTTCCTCGACAAGAAGCCACGCTCACTCTCCGGCGGTCAGCGCCAGCGGGTGGCGATGGGCCGCGCGATCGTCCGCCAGCCGCAGGCGTTCCTGATGGACGAGCCGCTGTCGAACCTCGACGCGAAGCTGCGCGTGCAGATGCGCGCCGAGATCTCGGGGATCCAGCGCGACCTGAAGGTGACCACGATCTACGTCACGCACGACCAGGTCGAGGCGATGACCATGGGCGACCGCGTGGCCGTGATCCGTAAGGGCGAGCTGCAGCAGGTCGCGACTCCGCAGGAGCTGTACGACCAGCCCGTCAACCTCTTCGTCGGCGGCTTCATCGGCAGCCCGGCCATGAACCTCGTCGAGGCGACGCTCGAGCGCGCCAACGGCGGGCTGGCGGCCAAGACGGGCGATCAGACGATCGCGCTGGGCGACGAGGTCATGAAGATGCGGCCCGCCCTGAAGGCGTACGACGGCAGGCAGGTCGTCATGGGCATCCGGCCCGAGGACCTCGAGGACGCCTCGCTCGACACCGAGGCACCGAGCGACCGGCGTGTGCGCGGGCGCGTCGAGCTGCGCGAGGCGCTCGGCTCCGAGATCATGGTGCACTTCACGATCGAGGCGCCGCCCGCGGTGACCGAGGACGTCCGCGAGCTCGCCCGGGACGTCGGCGACGAGAGCACGGTCGACTCCAAGGTCGACGCGAGCCACACCACGATGGTGGGCCGCTTCTCGCCTCGCACCGAGGTCCGCCAGGGCGACGTGGTCGAGGTGACCGTCGACACGCGTTCGCTGCACTTCTTCGACCCCGAGACGGGGATGGGCATCTACAAGGAAAAGGATTCCACGAAAGGAGCTGGGCAATGAGGAGATTCCGGTTGGGGCTGGCGCTCGCCGCGCTCGCGTCCATGGTCGTACTGGCGCTCGCCGCGTGCGGCGGGGGCGACGACGAAGGGGAAGGCGGAGGCGAAGACGGCGGCACCGTCACCGTGCTCTCGCTGTGGGGCGGCAGCGAGAAGGAAGCGTTCGACAAGGTGCTCGCCAAGTTCACGGCCGACACCGGGATCCAGACCCAGTACGAGACGGCGCGCGACTTCCTGCCGGTGATCCGCTCGCGCCTCGCGGCAGGGAACCCGCCGTCGATGGCGATCGTGCCCCGGCCGGGAATCGTGGCCGACCTGGCGCGGGACGACTCGCTGATGACGCTCGACGACCTCGGGCTCGACGCGGACGAGATCAACGAGAACTACAGCGAGGCGTGGACGAAGCTGACCACCGTCGACGACGAGGTGTACGGCATCGTCGCCAAGGCCAACTCGAAGAGCACGATCTGGTACGACCCGTCGAGGGTCACCGACGAGCCACCCAGCGACTGGGAAGGCCTGCTCGCCCTGACGGAGAAGCTGAAGGCCGAGGGCAAGACGCCCTGGGCTGTCGGCGCCGGCGACGGCTGGCCGCTGACCGACTGGTTCGAGAGCGTCTACCTGTACCAGGCCGGTCCGGAGAAGTACGACCAGCTGTTCACCGGCGAGCTGCCCTTCGACGACCAGTCCGTCAAGGACGCGATCACCGAGATCTCGAAGGTCCTGAACGAGGAGACCGTTCCGGGCGGCGCCGATGGTGCCCTCGCGACGACGTTCGTCGACTCGATCGGCCAGGTCTTCGGGAAGAACCCCAAGGCCGAGCTGTACTACGAGGGCGGCTTCGTCGGTGGCATCGCGACCGGCCAGGTCAACCCCGACCTCAAGCCCGGCGAGACGATCGACTTCTTCCCCTTCCCGGAGATCAATCCTGAGGTGGGCATGCCTCTGCTCGGGGCGGGCGACGTCGCGGTCGCCTTCAACGACGACGAGAACACCGGCAAGCTCATGGAGTTCCTCGCGAGCGAGGAGGCCGGCACAGAGTGGGTCTCGACCGGGGCGATCGTGTCCCCCAACAAGGCGGTTCCCCTCGACGCGTACCCGAACGAGCTGGTGAAGAAGGAGGCCGAGCAGGTGCAGAACGCGGAGGTCTTCGCATTCGACGGCTCCGACCTCCTCCCGGGTGCGCTCGGCACGGAGTGGCCGAGCGTCCTCCAGGGGATCATGAAGAACCCGAGCAGCGTGGACACGGCGCTGGAGGACTTCCAGAGCCAGGCAGCCACGGAGTTCGACTCGCAGTAGTTGTCCAGTACGGCAGCACCGGGTTCGGTCGTCGGCGGGGCCACGCCCCGCCGACGGCTTCCCAAGTTCACCAAGCGCGGGGGCTGGCAGGCGGCCATGTTCATCGCGCCTGCGATCGTGCTGCTGCTCGCGCTGCTCGTTTTTCCCGTCATCCGGACGATCGCGCTCTCGTTCAACACCGGCCGCGGGCTCGAGTTCCGCCAGTGGGTGGGCTTCGACAACTACACGAGGCTCTTCACGGAGGACCGCCGGTTCCTCGACCTGACCGAGTTCCCGCCCGAGGGCGCCCTCGTCAACAACCTCCTCTGGCTCGGGCTCTACACGTCGATCTGCCTGCTGCTGGGACTGCTGATCGCGGTGCTGGCGACGCGAGTCTTCTACGAGTCGGCGATCAAGGCGATCATCTTCGTCCCCATGGCGATCTCGGCCGTCGCGGTCGGCCTGATCTGGAAGTTCGTCTACAGCAACGATCCCGACGTCGGCATCCTGAACGCGTTACGGCAGGGACTCTGGGGCGCCGACCCGATCCCGCTCCTCGGCCGTGAGGACACGGTCAACTACGCGATCATCTTCGCCTACGTGTGGGCGTCCGCGGGTTTTGCGATGGTCGTGCTCTCCGCGGCCCTGAAGGGCATCTCAGAGGAGATCATCGAGGCCGCCCGCACCGACGGCGCCAACGAGTGGGCGATCTTCCGCCGGATCCAGCTGCCGCTGCTCGCGCTGCCGATCTCCGTTGTCACCGTCTGGCTGATGATCAACGTGATCAAGCTCTTCGACATCATCTACATCATGACCGCGGGAGGCCCCAACGGGAAAAGCCAGGTGATCGCGTTCATGATGTACGACCAGACCTTCCAGGGCGGGAAGGGCGGCTACGGGTCGGCGATCGCCGTCGTGATGCTGCTCCTGATCATCCCGATCATGTTCTTCAACATCAAGCGTTTCCGCAGCGAGGCAGTCCAGGGATGACGACGCAGGCCGCCGAGCTCGTTCGCCCCAAGCGTTCCACGCTGGCGGGCCGGATCGTGGAGTTCATCTCCCGCTCGCCCGTGCACATCGCGCTGGTCATCGTGGCAGTCATCTGGCTGGTCCCGTCGGTCGGCCTGCTGATCACGTCGTTCCGCCCGCGCGGCGACATCGCCACCACCGGCTGGTGGGAGACCTTCTCCACGCTCAACTTCACGATCGACAACTACCGCGAGGTCCTGAGCGGAGCGGACATGGGCTCGAGCTTCTTCAACAGCCTCTTCATCAGCATCCCCGCCACGCTGATCCCGCTCTTCGTCGGCGCGCTCGCCGCCTTCGCCTTCTCGTGGATCCGCTTCCCCTTCCGGGACACGATCTTCCTCTCGATCGTCGCGCTGATGGTCGTCCCGATCCAGATGTCGCTCGTGCCGATGCTGAAGCTGTTCCAGTGGATGGGCGAGAGCATCTTCGGCGACAAGACGCTGATCACCGGCTCGTTCGCGGGCATCTGGTTGGCGCACGCGGCCTTCGCCCTGCCGTTCTGCATCTTCCTCTTGCGCAACTTCTTCATCACGCTGCCGCGCGACCTGATCGAGGCGGCCCGGGTCGACGGCGCCTCGAACTTCCGCATCTTCGCGAAGGTCGTCCTGCCGCTCTCGGTGCCGGCGCTGGCCTCGTTCGCCATCTTCCAGTTCCTGTGGGTGTGGAACGACCTGCTGATGGCGCTCGTGTTCGTGCAGGAGTCCACCCTGCTGCCGCTGACCGTGCGGATCAGCCAGGTGCAGACGACCTACGGGGTCGAATGGCACCTGCTCTCGGCAGGCTCGTTCGTGCTGATGGCCCTGCCGTTGCTGGTGTTCTTCAGCCTCCAGCGCTTCTTCGTGCAGGGCCTGCTGGCCGGCTCGGTCAAGTAGCACTTCGCACGAAATCGGGTTAGGGCGCGCCGAACGGGGGAGACTCCTGGTGCGGCCATGATCGACTACAGACAAGACGGCACCGAGGGCGGCGCTCGCGTCCTGGTCGTCGACGACGAGCGGACGCTCGCCGACCTGATCGCCCGCGTGCTCGCTGACGGCGGCTACCGGCCGGACGTGGCCAGCACGGTCGCGGAAGCCCGGACGCTGCTCGCGTCGAGCCACTTCGACCTCGTCCTCTGCGACCTGAACATTCCCGGCGAGTCGGGCCTCGGGTTGCTGGAGCACGTCTTTCGAGAGCACCCCGACACCGGCGCCGTCGTCGTCAGCGGAGACGACGACCCCGACGTCGCGGTGGCGGCCCTCGAGCTCGGCACCTACGGCTACGTGGTGAAGCCGTTCAGCGCCAGCCAGATCCTCTTCACCACCGCGAACGCCCTTCGCCACCACAAGCTGGAGCTCGCGGGCCGAGCGCAACGCGACGCGCTGGAGCTGGCGGTGTCCGAGCGAACCTCCGAGCTGCGCCAGTCCCGGGAGGAGACGATCCTCCGGGTCTCACGGGTGGCGGAGTTCCGCGACCAGCAGACCGGGCGTCACAGTCGCCGCATGAGCCGGCTCTGCGAGGGGCTGGCCATCCGCGCAGGCCTCCAGGCCGAGCGTTGCGAGCTCCTGCGCCTCGCGAGCCCGCTGCACGACGTCGGCAAGGTGGGAATCCCGGACGGGATCCTGCTCAAGCCCGGCACGCTCACAGGCTCGGAACGACGGGTGATTGAGCGCCACACGGAGATCGGCTACCGCATGCTCGGCGGGTCGGGCGAAGAGCTGCTCGACCTCGCCGCCCAGGTGGCCCTCACGCACCACGAGCGCTACGACGGTCGCGGCTATCCGCACCGTGTGCAGGGCGAGAGGATTCCCGTCGAAGGCCGGATCGCGGCTGTTGCGGACGTCTTCGACGCGCTGACGAGCGACCGGGTCTACCGACCTGCGTTCGAGCTCGACCAGGCGGTCGAGACCATGGCGGCCGGCCGGGAGACGCAGTTCGACCCCGAGCTGCTCGACGTCTTCCTGAGCTCGGTGGACGAGAGCAACGGCGGCGGCGCCCCGAAAGGGGTAGAGCGAGCGCTCCTTTCCGGCCGCAATTCGGCTTGATCGAGGGAGACGGCCCACCGCGCCCTGGCCCGATGACTCTTGTCGTATGGCTCTGCGGCTGGCGCTTGCGCCCATCTCAATCTTTCTCCTCCTCCTCTCCGCCGCTCCGCTCGCCGGAGCGAACGAGCCGGGGGAAGTCCGGCCCAACGGGTTCGCCCACGGTCGGCTGGCCCTCGCTGCCTCGAAGCAGGGTGCGATTCTGTCCGGCCGGGACCTCGTTCCCGGCGACCGGGTCTCTGGTTCGCTGACGATCGCGAACACCGGGGCGGTCGCCGGGTCGTTCACGCTCAGCGGCAAGACGCACGGCAGCATGGTCTTGGCCAGGCACCTCGTGCTCTCGGTGCGCGAGCGGGCCCGCGGTGTCGACAGCCTCGTCTACACCGGCACCCTCGCCGGCCTGCGTGCAGTCAAGCTCGGGCTGATCGGCCCCGGCCAGGCACGCCACTTCCGCTTCGCGGTGACGTTCCGCACGACCGGCTCGTCCGCCGCCGACGGTGCCTTCCAGGGACTCCGCACGACCGCCGAGTTCACCTGGACGGCCGTTCAGGCGTCCTGAGCGGCCTTCGCCACCAGCGCCTGAAAGTGCCTGAGGCCGTCCTCGCGGCCGGGCACCAGCATCCCTCGCTCGAGCCTGCCTGAGCGCAGTCCGCGCTGCGCCGACTCGCAGAGCTCGGTGTCCTCGCGCTGCACCTGGTCGACGAAGGCGACGAACTCGTCCCCTTCGGCCTCGGACACCTCGTCCGCCAGGAAGTACTCGAACAGCGCGAGCGTCCGGTCGGCCGCCAGCGGCACGAACAGGTTGACCGAGACGTTGCCGGGGCCCGGGTAGACGTTGAGCGTGAAGTTGGGCCAGAGAAACGCATACAGGCCCTCGCCGGCCTCACGCCCCGGAGTGCGCTGAACGGAGAAGGTCGGGTGCTCGGTGAGCGTGTAGTCGTCGACGTCGAATGCCTGGCTGAAGCCGGGGTGCGCGACCGGGCAGTGGTAGCACTCGAGGTAGTTGTCGACGACGAGCTTCCAGTTCGCCTGGATCTCGTAGCTCGAGCTGCGGCGCGGACGCAAGCCGTCCAACGGCAGCCCTGCCTCGGCGACGATCGCGGGCAGCTCGCCGAGGGCGTCCTCCAAGGAGCCCTGCTCGGGATCGGGATTGACGAAGACGAACGGGCCCCAGAGCTCGACGCCGACCCGTGGGAGCGCGACGTCCGAGAGATCGAGGCCGCTGCGTGCGCGGAGCGGCGCGCAGCCGGCCGTCCAGGCCGTACGTCCACGCGTGGTAGTGGCACTGGAGCGAGCGCCGGCGACCGTTGCGCTCCCGCGCCACCTCGGCGCCGCGGTGGCGGCAGACGTTGACGAAGGCGTTCAGGCCGCCGTCGGCGTCCCGGGTCACGACGATCGGGACGCGACCCGGCGCGGGTCGTGAGGAACGTGCCGGGCTCCGCCACCAGCTCGGCCGGGCCTGCGTACTGCCACGACCGGTCGAAGACGCGCTCGAGCTCTCCGTCCAGGTGGGAGGGCTCGACGTACCAGTCGGACGGCAGCGTTTCCTGGAGGCTCACGGCGCAGGCGAGATGGTGCCACTCACGACGCAGGCCCCGACGACCGAGTCGAAGTCGATCGCGTAGACGAAGGTCGCGACCGCAGCCGCGGGCGTCGTGAACACGAGCGTGCCGGCCACCTCCGTCTTGGCCGGGCCGGCCGTCTGGTAGAGGCTCGCGACCTCCCCGGCGTCGAAGTCCGCGTCCGTGGCGAAGAACGGCGTCGGCGGCGCTCGATGGTCGAGGCCCGAGAGGACGAGGTGGCCGTCGTTGGCCGTCGACCGGATCCTCGCCTGGAACGGCGCGCAAGCAGCCTCGAGCGCGAACCCCTGCCCGGTGAAGAAGGTCTGCAGCGCGGCCGAGTCCGCCGCCGCCCGGTACAGCGCCTTCGTCGCTCCCGACGGACCGACGGCCCCGTTCGTCCCGGCCGGCCCGGTCGGCCCCATCGGCCCGGTGAACCCGCGTGGGCCTCTGAAGCCGCGCAGCCCGCGGAGACCGCGCGGCCCGCGGAGCGGCTTCTTCGCGCCGGCTTTCGCCTTGGCGGTCGGCCTCTGCTCCGCACTGGACCCGGTAGCAGCGGCGATCAGGACGCCGACGAGGATCCCGGCGGCAAGGATGGACAAGCGGACAGCGGCGGCTCGCATGACGTACCTCCCGTTTTGGACGGTCCGAGACACATCTTGCGCATCGCGAGAGACAGCGCCAAGCGCGATGGGCGCCCCGGCACGTCGGCCGGGGCGCCCACGTCTGCAACCTCAGAAGCCTTTCGGGCGTCCGACGTCGCGCTTCGAGTAGTCGCAGACCCCGGTCGGGAAGATCTGCTCGAGCCGGTCGACGTCGGCCGAGCCCGGGATCCACGGCGCGTAGAGACCCCGCCTGACCGCCTTGCTCACCGACATCGTGGCGCACTTGAAGACGCCACCCTCGATCGGTCCTCCCGCGACGATCCGCGAGGTCGAGAAGAGCGGGAACGCCAGCGTGCATGGGCCCGCGGCCCCGCCGTCCAGAATGCCGTCCCACACGTCCCTGCCCGCGTGAAGCAGCGAGCCGTTGGTGGCGAAGCACGAGTCCACCGCGCCGTCAGGCTTGTTGCGGACGACACCGCGCCACGGCTTGTCCTCGATATTGGCCATCCACTCGTCCATCACGGTGAGCGCCTGAGGCGTCTGGTCGAACGCACGGGCGGGCCGAGCGTCGGTGAACCAGATCACCTGGTTGGACGCCCTACCGTCGAGGTTCAGCATCCGCTGCCGAGACGCGAACGACTGGTGCGAGTTGTGCATGTCGAGCTCGTGCTCGAGGTAGTGCCGCCAGTCGATGATCGGGATGTCGATGTCGCCGCGGAACACGATCCCGGACTTGTAGGCGGCGTTCGCGGCCGCCATGTCGCCTTCGCGCCTGGGCGCGGGTGTCACGCCGCCGTCCGGGCTCAGGCGCATGTTGCGCCGGCTCCACGGGTCGAAGTTCGCGGGTGTGGTGCAGCCGGGCGGGAAGAACGGGCAGCCCTCCTGGACCATGTCGCTCGTTTCCTTCCAGGTCCCGACCGTGGCGTTGAGCTTGAGGAACTCGGCAGGCGTGACGTTCCCGTCGTTCAGCGCCTGCAGCCCGTACTGGACGCCGACGTTGTCCGAGGGCACCCGGGCGTAGCCGTTGGGCCCGACGCCGTAGATGTTCCGCAGGTCGTCCCAGTGCGTCCACTTGACCGCCGCAATCACGGCGGGGTCGTAGAACTCCGTGCCCGCTCCTGCGGTGCCGAAGTGTGGGTTGAGCGCGAGAGGCGTCAGCCCCCGCCACCCGTTCACGCACTCGCTGTTGCCCGGTGCTCCGCCCCGGTACGGGTTCGGACGCGTGGCGCTCGCGTTCATGCCTTCGAGCCACGTGCGGTTCGGCCAGAAGGCCCACTTCGGATTGGCACCGTCGGTGACGTCCATGTAGTGCTCGAGCAGCTCGCAGTCACCGACGTGGATGGTCTGCGTGACCATGTCCGGATACGAGTACTGCGGGATCGCCGCGTCGATGATCACGCCCGGATGACGCTGGGCGTACACGTACTGCTGGATCGCGCCGCCCGAGCCGCCGACGCCGACCGTGTAGCTCGGGACGCCGTAGCCCTCGATGAAGCGCTCCTTCGTCATGATCGCCGTCTCGGCGCCCAGGACGAGGTTGTAGTGGGTCGACGTCCGCGTTCCGCTCGAATGCAGGATCGCGTAGCCCTTCGAGAGCCCCGGGTCGAAGAGGTGGCTGCCGCCGACGGTGCCCTGGTTGTGGCCGATCGCGACCCCGCCGTCGAAGGCGTAGATCACGCGCCCGTTCCAGAGCGACGTGTCGGGGGACGCGGCCGGGTCACCGGGCGGCGCCAGGATCGAGATCGCGTAGATGAAGCGGTTGATCGTCCCGCGCTCGCGCCTGACGACGTAGGGCACGGTGCGACCGTCGAGCGTCGTGGTCGTGGCTACGTCCCCCGGCAGCGCGCCCGCGGGGAGCGGCCGGAACTGGCCGGCCGTGTTGCGGTACTGGTAGTCGACGACCGTGTTGGCCGTGCAGTCCTTGCTCCAGCCGACGAGCGGCGTGGCCGGATTGCCCGGTGTCTGGAAGAGGCGCATGCCGATCGCGGCCTGGTTGTCCACCTGCGGGAATCCGAGCCCCTGGGTCTGGGTCTTGCAGACGAACGGCTGCTGCTGCGGCCCCGAGAAGATCGGGCCGGTGATCGGGTGGTTCTCGAGCTTCAGACGGGCCTGCTTACGCCACTTGTGCTGCTGGCGCGCGTAGACGGTGATCCGGTTCTCGCCGAGCTCCAATCCGTCGACGAGGCCGGTGAGCGTGCGCTTCGACCAGTCGCGGTCGAACGCCGACGTGACGTCGTCGCCGTTCAGCTTCACGCGGACGTCGTGCAGGCTCTCGCGGCGCGGCACCGTCACCTCGACGAGCGCGTCACCGCCGGTGACCATGTCGGCCGGGCTCGACAGAACCCGAATGTCGAAGTCGCCGCCGCCGCCGTGAGCCCAGGCCGCCGGTGCGGCGGCGAGCACGGCGACCAGGACGAGCCCGATGCAGAGCAGTCGCTTCCTCATTGTCCCTCTCTCCCTCGGTGGCGAAGAAGCAACTATCTCACTGTCGATATCGCCGCGTACCCGGATCCGGCGGTTAGCCTCCGGGTCATGACGGAGACGGAGGAGCTCGGCCGAGGCGGACGGTTGCGGGGCGGTGCTGCAGGCGAGCTCGTGGCGGCCGCCTACGCCGCGGAGAGCGCACATGGCCCGCGGCTCGCCCGCGGCCTGTCGCTCGCGGATCTTGCGCATGCGGTCGCCCTGGTCGAGGGCGGCGACCTGGCCGGCGACGCGGCGACGGCATTGGTGCGAGGGCTGCTCGAGCTGCACGCGATTCCCGGCGACGAGTTCCCGTGGGACCCGTCGCTCGGCGACGCCTTCAATGCGCGCGAGGCCGAGCTCGAGCGGCGGGTGGGCAATGCGGCGGCGGGATGGCTGAGCGCGGGGCGTCCACGCCGCGAGGCCTTTCGCGTCGGGCTTCGTCTGACTGCGCGTGGAGCTGCGCGGGAGCTGCACGACGCGCTCACCGACCAGGCCGCCGCGCTCGCGCGACACGCCCGCGCGACCCGAGACGCGCTCGCGACCGACTACACCTACCTGCAGCCGGCCCAGCCCACCACCGTCGGGCACCTGCTCCTGACGTACGCCTATCCGGCGCTGCGGGACGCCGAGCGCGTGCGCACGTCGTACACGGCCCTCGGGGCGAGCGTCGCCGGCGCCGGTGGCAGTGCAGGCTCGCGCTGGGCGCTCGATCGAACACGTCTCGCCGATCTGCTCGGCTGCGACGGGATGATCGAGCATGCCAAGGACGCGGCGTGGCAGGCGGACGTCTACGTCGAGCTCCTCGCGACCCTCGCGATCGCGGCCACGCACCAGAGCCAGCTCGGCCAGGACTTCGAGATCTACGCGAGCCAGGAGTTCGGGCTCGTGGAGCTCGGCGATGCTCACAGCCGCGCGAGCGCGCTGATGCCGCAGAAGAAGAACCCGTACGCCCTCGCCGCGATCCGAACACAGGCCGGCCAGGCTGCCGGCGACCTGGCTGCTGCACTCGCGACCCTGCACACCGGGTCGGCTCGTACGGATCACTTCCACCTCCTGAACGGCACGGTCCCACGGGCGCTCGACGACGCGGTCGCGATCGCGCGGCTCACGGCGTCCGTGCTGAACGGGATCGAGTTGCGGCCGGCGCGCTTCGAGCAGGTCGCACGCGAGAGCTTCGTCACGGCGGCCGACGTTGCCGATGTCCTCGCGCTCGAGGGCGGCCTCGACTACCGCAGCGCGCACAAGGTCGTCGGACGGGCCGTCCGCGACCTCGTCGAGGCGGGAGAGCCTCCGTCGGCGCTGACGCCGGCACGCCTGTCTGCGGCTGCCGAGGCCGCGATCGGGGCGCCGGTCGAGCTCGACGAGGCGACGCTGCGTGCCGCGCTCGATCCTGCTGCGTGCGCTGCAGCCCGCCTGCAGATCGGCTCCTCGTCGGAAGCGGCGATGGGCGCGATGCTCGCGGGGCTCGATGCGACCCTGGCGGCGAACGAGTCGTGGAGCGAGGCTGCTCGGGAGCGCGAGACGTCTGCCGAGGCGGCGCTGCTGGCGCGCGCCCGCGAGCTCGCCTGAGCCGCCGCTGCGGACGACACAAGAGAAAAACCCTGCGTCTAGCAGAGTTCCTTCGTTGGGCGGTGCCGGGCTCGAACCAGCGACCCCCTGCTTGTAAGGCAGGTGCTCTCCCAACTGAGCTAACCGCCCGCTGACAAGAGCGTAGCGGGGCGGCGTTCGCCGCCCCGCGTACCGGACCCGCCTAGTGGGCCTTCTTCGCCTTCCAGAAGAAGTAGTCCGACTCGTACGGCACTGCGATGGTGGCGCCGGGCGTGCACGTTCCCACGGGAGCGACCCCGCCTGACGTGTTCAGCCGCTGGACCCACGTGGTCTTCGCCAAGCGGCCGTCGGCACCGGCGGTCGTCGGCACTGCCTGGAGCAGGAGCGAAGGGATGCTTCCCGGCGCGGCGGGCACCGCGACGATCCGTGCGGCCTCGACGGAGCTGCCGTCCTCGAGCTTCCAGACCGGGCGGCCGGTGGCGAAGTTCAGGAAGTGCGTGCCGATCGCCTTCGGCTTCCCGCCACGGCTCTTGTAGAGGATCGCCTCCGGGTCGGTGAACAGCCAGGTGCCGTTCGCCTGGCAGGCGTACTTCTGCACTCCCGTCGCGTGGACGGACGAGGAAGAGCTTGCTGTTCGGAGCCGTCGTCCGAGGGTCGAGCGGATCGCCGGGCGACGGTCGGCGGCGCCGGGTGCGCGAGCGCAGTCGCAGACGACGAGGCCGAACACCGCCAGGACGCCGGCGCAGGCGGCCAGGAAGCGAGAACGGGGAGTCTTGATTGCTGTGGTCATCGGAGTCCTCCTTCGTGATCGGGGAATCGCGAAGGGCGGGCTCGTGCCCGCCCTTCGACTGTTCGTTGCTGCTCGATCTAGGCCGGTGACAGCTTCGTCTTGCGGCTGTGGCGAATCGCGACCAGCGCGCCGCCGACAGCGAGCAGGAGCAGCGTCACCGGCGCTGCTGACGACGCCGAAGCCGATCTCGTAGCCGCCGTCGGCGGCGCGGTGTACGGCCGTCGGCGCCGGAGGTGCCGTAGTCGACGTACGGGATCTCGCCCGGGCCGAGCTTGATCGACGGCTGATCGGAGAGACGAGATAGGGGATCTCGCCCGGGCCGAGCCTGATCGAGTCGGCCGGCTTGGCCGACGCGATCGGCACCAGAATCGCCGCGATCGCCGCGATGGCCAGACCGAGAGCGATTCGGCGGAGAACCGGGTGCTTGGTCGGGCTCATGCTGTCCTCTTTCGGTCGGTCGCACGACCATTCGTGCGGACGCTGAGGACGCTATGGACGGCCGGCTGCGGCGTCATCGGTGACGGCTACCTGTCTTCTGGTTCGGCCCTACCTAGGCGCGCGATGCCCCCAGCGGGATTCGAACCCGCGCTACGGCCTTGAAAGGGCCGTGACCTGGACCGCTAGTCGATGGGGGCCCGCGCGGAGGATAGCCCTGGTCAAGAGTGTGGTTACCCGTACCGCAGGGAAACGACCGGCATGCCACCATAAGGGCATGAAACAGACAGTTCTCATCGTCGACGACCACCCGAGCTTCCGCGTGACGGCCCGCGCACTGCTCGAGGCGGAGGGATACGAGGTCGTCGGCGAAGCGCCGGACGGGGCGTCGGCGCTCGAGCAAGCCCTCGAGCTTCGCCCCGATGTGCTCCTGCTCGACGTCCAACTGCCCGACACCGACGGCTTCGCCATCGCCGCGGAGCTCACGCGCAACGGCTGGTCTCCGGCCATCGTGCTCACGTCCAGCCGCGATCTCGCCGACTTCGGGTCGCTGGTGACCCAGAGCGGCGCCCGCGGCTTCATTCCCAAGGCCGAGCTCTCGGCGGACACGCTCTCAGCCCTGCTGGAATGAGATCCGCCGCACGGGTCTGGCTGACCGTCGGCCCACTCGCGCTCGCAGCCGGCGGTGGAGCGCTCGCGCTCGTACTCACGAGCGGCCACGAGGAGAACGAGATTCGGACGAGCATCCTCGGGCTGCTCGTCGGCTGGTCGTTCGTCATCGCAGGGCTGATCGCACGGACCAGGCGGCCTGAGAACCGCACAGGAGCGCTCTTGCTCGTCGTCGGGCTTCACGTTCTTCATCGGCGCGCTCGCGGAGTCGAACAATTCGCTCGTCTTCTCGATCGGGCACGTCTTCGGCGCGATCTTCATCGGTGCGCTCGTCCACCTGCTGCTCGCCTATCCCAGCGGCCGCCTCGCGTCGGCGCGAGAGCGCGCGTTCGTCGTCGCGGGCTACGTCGTCGCGTTCCTGGCCAACGCCGCACCGATTCTCTTCGACCGCACCCCCACGCCCGACTGTGCGAGCTGCCCCGAGAACGCCTTCCTCGTCTCGGACAACGAGACCGCCGACGACGTTCTCTCCGTCCTGTTCGAGGGGCTCGGTTTCGTGCTCCTCGCCATCGTCGTGGTACTCCTGGCGCGACGCTGGCGCAGCTCGAGCCCCGCAGCGCGGCGCCTGCTCGGCCCTGTGCTGCTCGCCGGCGGGGCGACCGTCTTCTTCTTCGCCGTCGGGATCGCCGTCTATCCGCTCTCGTCAGCGGTGTCGGAGCTGATCGGCGTCGGCGCTCTGGCCACGTTCGTGGCGACGCCGTTCGTCTTCCTCTGGGGCATCCTCCGCAGCCGGCTCGTGCGTCCCGATCTCGGAGCGCTCCTCGTCGACTCGACTGACACGCCGACGCTCGGCGAGACACAGGACGCGCTCCGCGGCCTGCTGCGCGATCCGACGCTCGAGCTTCTCTACTGGGTCGACGAGGTGGGCAGCTACTTCGACGTCGAGCGCCGGCGGCGCGAGCTGTCCGAGGTCGCGAGCGAACGCGCCGTCACGGAGGTGAGACTCCGAGGACGGACCGCTCGCCGCACTCGTCCACGACCCCGTGCTCGCCGGTCGAGTCCGAGCAGATCGCGGGCGTCACGGCTGCATTGCGCCTCCGCCTCGAGAAGGACCGGACCGTTCGCGAGCTTCGGATCAGCGAGTACCGCAGCCGCGCGCTCTTGAACGCGATCCCGGACACGATGTTCCGCGTCGCGCGCGACGGCACCGTCCTCGACATCCACTCCCACGACCCCGAGGACGTCGTGATCCCGCCCGAGGAGATGATCGGGACGAACCTGTACGACATCCCTCCCGAGGTGATCTCGCGCGAGACGATGGAGGAACGCAGGGTGCTCGTCGAGCGCGCGTTCGAGACCGGCGAGGCGCAGAAGCAGGAGTACGAGATCAACGCGCCGTTCGGCCGCCGGTTCGCGGAGACGCGCATCGTCCCGAGCGGCGAGAACGAGTTCGTGATGATCGTCCGCGACGTCACGCACGAAGGCTGACGGAGTCCCGCAGCAGGGCGCTGCTGGAGGCGATTCCCGACACGATGTTCCGGCTCTCGCGCGACGGGCGCTTTCCTCGACTTCCGACGCCTCGCCCCGAGCTCCTCACCCTACCCAGCGACACGATCCTGGGCTCGAGCGTCTACGACATCCCGCCGGAGCGGATCGCCCCCGAGGCGATTCGCGAACGCATGGCCCTCGCCGAGCGTGCCTTCGCGACCGGAGAGGTGCAGACACAGGAGTACGAGATCTGGTCGCCTGACGGCGAGACGCTGTACTCGGAGGCCCGGATCGTGCCGAGCGGCGAGAACGAGTTCGTGATGATCGTGCGCGACGTCACCGACCGCGTCATCCAGCAGCGCCAGATCGAGACGCAGAACGAGTTTCTCGAGGCGATGGGCGACGCGACAACCGGACTCCTCTGCAACCTCCATCTCGACGGGCGGATCGGGCGGACAACGTCAATCTCCCGCTGCGCGAGCTCACCGGGTACGCGCAGTACGAGGTCGACGGCCGCTACTTCTGGGATGTCTTCGTCGCACCTGAGGACCGAGCCGACGGCCGAGCGTGTGGTCAAGGAGGTCGTCGCGGGCGGAGATCCCGGCGAGCAGCAGAGCCGCTGGCTGACGAAGGACGGACACGAGGTGATCGTCGCCTGGACGTGCAGGCCGATGCCGACGGTGCACAGGCGAGGAGCGCCAAGCTCCTGATCAGCGGTAGCGACGTGACCGAGCGCGTCCGGCACGAGGAGCAGATCCAGCGCGAGCGCGACCTCCTCAATGCGATAGCCGACTCGACCCAGACACTCCTGTGCCTGGTCGACGCCGAGGCAAACCTCAGCGCGCAAGCCGCTGAACAGGGCGATGTCCGAGCTCACGGGCTACACCGACGAGGAGGCCTCGGGCCGCTCGTTCACCGAGCTGTTCGTCGCCCCGGAGAGCCGGCGCGAGGTCGCCGAGGCGATCGCTGCGGCCGCCGCCGGGACGCCGCCCGTCGAGAGGGAGACGCAGTGGCTGACCCGGGACGGACGCCGCGTGCTCGTCGCCTGGACCGTGTACGCCGCTGCCGTCGATCGACGGGCACGACTACTTCTCGATCGCCGGCCTGGACGTGACCGAACGCAGGCTGCGCGAGGACGAGCAGGGCGCGCTCCGGCGCGTCGCGGTCGCCGTGGCGAGCGAGCGGCGACCCGAGGACGTCTTCCAGACGGTCACCGAGGAAGCCGGGCGACTGCTCGGCGCGGACGGTTCCTACATGCTCCGCTACGACCCCGAGGCCAACGAGTCCCTCGTGGTCGGATCGTGGCGCCGCGGAGACGCGGTCCAGGACGACACCATCATCGGCAGGCGGGTTTCGCTCAAGGGCGGCCCCGCCTCGATCGTCCGCGAATCCGGGCGAACCATGCGGTTCGAGCCCGGCCAGAAGCTGCAGCCCGGCTTTCTCGAACGGCTTCGAGCCGAACAGACGTCCTCGATCGTCGACGGCGCCCGTCCTCGTGTGCGGGGCGGGTCTGGGGAGCCGTCTCGGTCGTGCTCAACGAAGGCTCGTTCCCACCCGAGACCGAGAACCGGATCGCGCAGTTCACCAGCCTCGTGGCCACCGCGCTCGCGAACGCGGAAGCCCGCGAGGAGCTGCACGCCTCCCGCGCGCGCATCGTCGAGGCGGGCGACGCCGAGCGCCGGCGCCTCGAGCGCAACCTGCACGACGGCGCGCAGCAGCGGCTGGTCTCGCTCTCGCTCTCGCTTCGGCTCGCGCAGGCGAAGCTGCGCTCGGACGCGCACGCCGCCGACGAGATCCTGAGCGGAGCGAGCGTCGAGCTGGCGCTGGCGCTCGAGGAGCTGCGCGAGCTGGCGCGCGGAATCCACCCGGCCGTCCTCACCGACCGCGGCCTCGGCCCCGCGCTCGAGTCGCTCGCCGACCGCACGCCGCTCCCGGTGCGGCTCGAGGGGGTTCCCGACGATCGGCTGCCTGCGCCCGTGGAGGCGGCCGCCTTCTACGTCGTCTCCGAGGCGCTGGCGAACGTGGCCAAGTACGCAGAGGCCTCGACCGTCAGCGTCCGGGTCGCGCAGGAGAACGGCTACGCGATCGTCGAGGTCGCCGACGACGGCGTCGGCGGGGCGGATCCGCAAGGCGGCTCGGGGCTGCGCGGGCTCAGCGACCGGGTCGCGGCCTTGGAGGGCCGGCTCGCTATCGTGAGCCCACCGGGCGCCGGGACTCGGATTCGCGCCGAGATTCCGTTCGGTTAGGGCGGCTAGCCCCACCCCAAAGACTCAAGCCTGCCTCATCGCGGCACGGCCTCCCCGGTGCGAACCTCCCTGCATGACCACCGAGAAAGGACTTCGAATGGCCCCCACCCTGACGCCTACCGACATGGCTCGCGAGCTGGACCAGCGCGAGAGCGACGGCCTCGAGGTCGCCCTCGTGTGGTACCCGGCCGAGGATGCAATCGCGGTCAAGGTTCTCGATACGAGGACCGGCGAGCGGTTCGAGATTCCGGTCGATCCCAGCCATCGCCCGCGACGCCTTCAACCACCCGTTCGCCTACGCGGCCGTCCTCTCCCCCGAGCTCGCCGAAGAGCTGGCCGAGCTGCTCGCTCCCACGGCCGCCTGAAACCCCAACCCGCACTCCTCCCCACCCCTCGAGCGCCGGCCCAGCCGGCGCTCACTCGTTCTAGACTCGCACCATGGCCGCCGCCCTGCCCACCGGGACGATCACCTTTCTCTTCACCGACGTGGAGGGCTCGACCGGGCTCGTCGGCAAGCTGGGCGACGCCTACGGCGACGTCATGGCCGCGCACCGAACGCCTGCTCCGGGAGGCAGTCAAGGAGGCCGGCGGGCACGAGATCGACTCCCGGGGCGACGAGTTCTTCGCCGTCTTCCAGCGCACCCGGGAGGCCGTCGAAGCCGCACTCAAGGTCCAGCGTGACTTCGCCGCGCACGAGTGGCCGGCGAACGGCGCCGTCCGGGTCAGGATCGGCATCCACACGGGGGAGCCGCTCCTGGGCGAGAGCGGCTACGAAGGGCTGGACGTCCACCGGGTGGCACGCATCTGCGCGGCCGGCCACGGCGGCCAGGTGCTGCTCTCGCACACGACCCGCAACCTGCTCGAGGCCGGCCAGGTGCTGGAAGCCGAGTTCCAGGACCTCGGCGAGTACGACCTGAGAGGCCTGCCCCGCCCCGAGCGCCTCTTCCAGCTGATCGCGCCCGACCTGCCGTCCGAGTTTCCGCCGCTGCGCACCGAGAACGGCCGCACGGGCGCCGAGGCCGCCGGCGCCGAGGGCAAGGGGCTCCGCGTCGTGCTGGCCGACGACTCGGTGCTGCTCCGAGAGGGGATCGCCCGCCTGCTCACCGAGGCCGGCTTCGACGTCGTCGGCCAGTCCGGCGACCCCGACGACCTGATGCTGAAGGTGCGGAGCTACAGCCCGGACGTCGCGATCGTCGACATCCGCATGCCGCCCACGCAGACCGACGAGGGCCTACGAGCCGCTCAGGAGATCCGCCAAGATCACCCGAACGTCGGCGTGCTCGTCCTGTCGCAGTACGTCGAGCCCGCCTACGCAATGGAGCTGCTGGCCGAGAGCGCCGAGGGCGTCGGGTACCTGCTCAAGGACCGCGTCTCGGACGTGGACGAGTTCGCGGCCGCCGTTCGCCGCGTGGCGGAGGGCGGCTCGGCGCTCGACCCCGCGCTCGTCACGCAGCTCGTCGGCCGACGGCGGCAGCACGACCCGATCGACGAGCTGACGCCGCGCGAGCGCGAGGTGCTGGAGCTGATGGCGGAGGGCCGCTCGAACCAGGCGATCGGAGAGCGCCTGTTCGTCACGCCCAGGGCGGTCGAGAAGCACATCACGAGCATCTTCGGGAAGCTGCGCCTACCGCAGGCCTCCGAGGATCACCGCCGCGTGCTCGCGGTGCTCGCCTTCCTCAGAGCGTAGGGGTAACCGCACCCGCAGACGCAGGGTGCCACCCCTGACGCAGGCGCTCGTGGCAGCGAGCCTTGCGACATGGCTCTGGCACGCACATTCCGTTTCGCAGGATTCGAGCTCGCGCTCTGGGCCGGCCTCTACGGCGCCTACCTCGCGCTCCGCAACTTCTCGATGGGGAGCCCCGAGGAGGCCTTCGCGAACGCGTCGGCCGTCGTCGACATCGAGCGCGGCGTCGGCATCTTCCACGAGGTCGCCGTCCAGAACACGCTGTCCGTCGCCCTCGGGCTCGAGCGCTTCTTCGATCTCTACTACATGGTCGGCTTCGGGCCGGTCATCTTCTCGATGCTCGTGTGGCTCGGGCTGCGGCACCGCGGCGCCTACCGCGAGCTGCGCACCTGGCTGCTGCTCTCGATCGCGATCGCGTCGCTGTCGTACCTCCTGCTTCCGACGGCGCCGCCGCGCCTCGTCGAGGGCCTCGGGATCGCCGACACCGTCGGTCTCGCCGGCCACGACTCCGGCTCCTTCGCGGGCATCAAGTTCAACCCGTACGCGGCGATGCCGAGCATGCACGTCGGCTGGAGCCTGCTGATCGGGCTGATCGGCTTCCGCGTCGCCCGCCGCCCCGCCGTCAAGGCGCTCTTCGCGGTGCACCCGGTGATCATGGCGATCACCGTGACCGCCACGGGCAACCACTACTTCCTCGACTCGATCGTCGGCATCCTCGTCGCGCTCTCCGCGGTCGCGATGCTGAAGCTCCCGCGGCCCCGGCTGGGAAGTCTCCGCCTCCGGCCTGCGTTGGTACAAGCATCGCCATGCTCGAGTCACTGACCTCCCTGATCTCCGGCTCGCCCTGGACGTACGCGATCGTCCTCGGCTTCGCCGCGGGCGACGCGCTCTTCCCCTTCTTCCCGAGCGAGACGGCCGCGATCGCCGCCGGCGTCCTCGCGGGCGCGGGCGACCTGAGCATCCTCTTCGTCGTCGGCGCAGCCGCCGCCGGCGCCTTCATCGGCGACAACGGCTCGTACGCAGTCGGACGCACGGCAGGGCAGACGATCACGCGACCGCTCTTCCGCGGCGAGAAGGGCCGCGAACGCCGGCATTGGGCGGAACGAACGCTCGACGAGCGCGGCGGCTATCTGCTCGTCGCCGCCCGCTTCATCCCCGGCGGCCGAACGGCGGCGACGCTGACGGCCGGCGTCACGGGGATGGCCTGGACGCGCTTCCTCCGCTTCACCGCCGTGGCCGCCGTGATCTGGGCCTCCTTCGCAGCGGGGCTCGGCTACCTGGGCGGGCGAGCCTTCGAGGAGCAGCCGCTCCTCGGTCTCGGCGCGGCCGTCGCCGTAGCGGCGACGATCACGCTGGGAGTCGAGCTGGTGCGCCGCCTCCCGCGCGCCCGGCCCTGCGCTACTTGACGTCGCGGGCCTTGAGCAGGCCCTCCGACAACCCGCGCATGACCACGTACGGTTGAAGTAGCGGGTTCACGAAGCGATAGCGGTCGGCGCCCGACTCCTGCCGCCGCTGCAGGACGGCCTCGGTCTTGGCGAGGGCGAGCAGGTCCTGCTCGAGCGACTCGCCGCCCTCGGCGCCGAGCCGGCCGAGCGGCTCGCCGAGATCGTCCGCCGAGAAGAAGCCGAAGTCGTCCTCCTCCGCGAGCGCGCAGGCGAGCAGCACGCGGCGACGAGCGTCCCCGTCGCCGGAGGTCGCCCGGTAGTAGGCCTCGGTGACGCTCTGCTGGGCGCGGTCGATCGCCCGCGCGACCGCCGAGTCGACGTCCCGGACCGTGATCTCCGCCCGCCGCTCGGCGAGCGCCGCCTGAGCTGCGAGCTGGGTCAGCAGGTGCGTGTAGTGCGGAAGGCCCTGCGAGAGCACGGTGATCGCGGCCGACACAGGCCTTCGCGATCTTCATGCGGGACGCCTCGACGCCGCGGGTGGCGATCTCGGCCAGCTCCTCACGGGACATGCGGGGCATCCGGATCTGCACGAGCGCCCGCTCGACCGAGCGGTGCTCGCGGATCAGCTCGCCCACGTCGTCCGCGACCCCCACGATCACGACCGTCGCCGGCGCGACGCGGTCGGAGAGCGTCTTGATCGTGTCCGCGAACAGCGCCCGGTCCTTTCCGGCCGCGCCGCCGAGCCGGTCGAACTCGTCGAAGATGACGGCGATCGAGGCCTGCTGCCCGATCGTCCCGAGAGTGCGCTGCACGGCGTGCGGCGTGACCGCGGCGGAGCCGAGCATGCTCGCCGCCGGCGTGCTCGTCTCGCTCTCCGTCGAGCCGAAGCCGATCGAGTGCGAGCTGTGGCTGACCGCGATCTCGGACAGGGCCTTGCGCCAGACGCTCGAGTAGTCGTCGCTCGAGTCGCAGGTCGCGCGTGCGACGAGGATCCCCGAGCCGCGGAGCATCTCCGTGACGACGGACGCGAGTGAGGTCTTGCCGACTCCCCGCTCGCCGTAGATGACCGCATGCTGGCCGGGTTGGGCGACGACGGAGTAGAGCTCGCCGATCTCCTCCGAGCGTCCGGAGAAGAGCCCGCGGCGGTCGATCGGCGCCGCGGGACGGAACGCCTCGGCGACCAGGCGCATGTGGTCGAGCAGCTGAGGCTCTTCCATCGAGGTCGAGCCTAAGGGTGTGGCTAACCGCACCGCAAGAGACCTGCTGCCCGCCCTGCGTCGTACGGCTGCCCGTGCGAGCCTCGGAGAGCACGTTCCCCTCTCTCTCCCCCTCGTTAGGAGCCCCTGAATATGCAGACCCTCCAAGCTCCCCCCGAGCCGGTCACCGGCTCGCCGACCGTCGTCTCCGCAAGCGACCTCACGCGCCGCTACGGCGAGGGCGACACCACCGTCCACGCGCTCCGCGGCGTCTCGCTCGAGGTCGCGAGCGAGAAGCTCACGGCGATCATGGGCCCGTCCGGGTCCGGCAAGTCGACGCTCATGCACATCCTCGCCGGGCTCGACCGGCCGACGTCCGGCGACGTCCGGATCGCCGGCACCGCGATCGGCGAGCTGAACGACGCGCAGCTGACGAAGCTCCGTCGCGAGCACATCGGCTTCGTGTTCCAGTTCTTCAACCTGCTCCCGATGCTGACGGCGAAGGACAACATCCTCCTGCCGCTGTCGATCGCCGGCACCAAGCCCGACCGCGCGTGGGTCGACGAGCTCGTGAAGAAGGTCGGCCTCTCGGATCGCCTCTCGCACAGGCCCTCGGAGATGTCCGGCGGCCAGCAGCAGCGTGTCGCCATCGCGCGGGCCCTGGTCTCGCGGCCGACGGTGATGTTCGCCGACGAGCCGACCGGAAACCTCGACTCGCGCACGAGCTCGGAGATCCTCCAGCTGCTGCGCGACTCGGTCACCACCTACGGACAGACCACCGTCATGGTCACGCACGACGCCAACGCGGCCGCCATCGCCGACCGGGTCCTGTTCCTGGCCGACGGCGTGATCGTCCGCGACCTCGGGCCGTCCACGGCCCACGAGATCCTGCAGACCCTCGAGGAGGTGAGCGGACAATGATCGGCGTTGCGCTCAGAGGACTCCTCGGCCGCAAGCTCCGCGCCGTCCTGACGGCGTTCGCGATCGTCCTCGGCGTCGCGATGATCAGCGGCAGCTTCGTCCTGACCGACACGCTCGGCAAGACGATCGACGGCGTCTACGAGGAGTCGTACGCCGAGGCCGACGCGGTGATCAGCTCCAAGCACGCGATCGAGACCGAGGAGGGCGACAAGGAGAAGCCCCCGTTCTCCGCCGGCGTCCTCGACGAGGTCCAGGAGCTGCCCGGCGTCCGCGCCGCGGCCGGTGAGCTCTCGGATGTCACGACCCTCGTCGACCGGAAGGGCGAGCCGATCGGCAAGCCCGAGAGCGGCACCGGGGTCGGCATCGACGCGTCCACCGGCACCACCCTGAGCCCGCTCTCGCTGGCTGCGGGCGAATGGCCCCGCGGCGACGGGCAGATCGCGATCGACAAGTCGACGGCCGACGACGAGCAGCTCGAGGTCGGCGACAGGATCGGCGCGTTCGCCGACGGCCCGGTTCGGAAGTACGAGATCACCGGCCTCGTCCGCTTCGGCGAGCTCGATTCGCTCGCCGGCACGACGATCGCCGTCTTCGACCTGTCCACGGCCGGAAGGCTCTTCGACAAGCAGGGCAAGCTCGACCAGATCCTGGTCGGCGCCAAGCCCGGCGTCACGGAGGCCGACCTCGTCCGCCAGATCGATCCCCTGCTCACCGAGACCACCGCGGTCAAGACCGCGACCGCCCAGGCGGCCTCGGACAGCCAGGACAGCCAGGACGGGATGGGCATCTTCCGGATGATCCTGCTCGCCTTCGGAGGCATCGCGCTCTTCGTGGGCAGCTTCGTGATCGCGAACACCCTCTCGATCACCGTCGCCCAGCGGATGCGTGAGCTGGCGACGCTGCGGACCCTCGGCGCCTCGCGCAAGCAGGTGCTCTGGTCGGTGGTGCTCGAGTCGGTCGTCGTCGGCGCGATCGCGTCGGTCGTCGGCCTGTTCGCGGGGCTCGGGATCGCCAAGGGCCTCTACGCGCTCCTGGCGGCCACGGGGCTCGACCTGCCCGAGGACAGCCTGGTGCTCGCGCCCCGCACGGTGCTCGTCAGCCTCGCCGTCGGAACGCTGATCGCGCTCCTGGCGAGCCTGCGGCCGGCCATCAAGGCCACCCGGGTGGCACCGATCGCCGCGGTTCGCGAAGGGGCGGTCATGCCCGCGTCCCGGTTCGCGCGCTACGCGCTGCCGGTGTCGCTGGTCGTCACCGCGGCCGCGATCGGGCTGTTCTCGTACGGCTCGTTCGCGAGCGGCCTCGACACGAAGGTGCGGCTCTTCGCGCTCGCAGGCGGCGTGCTGCTCCTGTTCGTCGGCGTCGCGATGGTCGCCCAACGCGTCGTCCGCCCGCTCGCGTCGATCCTCGGCGCACCGGGTGCCCGCATCGGCGGCAGCGCCGGCAAGCTGGCCCGCCAGAACGCCATGCGGAACCCGGCCCGGACGGCCTCCACGGCGGCCGCGATCATGATCGGCCTCTCGCTGATCACGTTCGTGGCGGTTCTGGGCCAGGGCCTCCGCAGCTCGTTCACCAGTGCGGTCGACGAGCTGTTCGTGGCCGACTACAACGTGTCGGGCGGCGACAATCCGCTCTCGAGCAAGGCGGCACCTGCCGTCGCCAAGGCCCCGGGAGTCGAGGTCGTCTCGGAGATCCGGGAGGGCGAGGCCAAGGTCGGCGCCAAGTCGGTCTTCGTCACCGGCGTGGACGCGAACCTGACGAAGGTCGTGAACATGAAGTGGTCGAGCGGCTCCGCCGGCGTTCCCGCCCAGCTGGGGCACGACGGCGCCTTCGTCACGAAGCCCTACGCGGAGGACCACTCGCTCGCGATCGGGTCGCCCGTGATCCTGAAGACGCCGACGGGCAAGCTCCTGCGGCTGCAGGTCGAGGGCGTCTTCGACGAGCCCAAGGGCGGATCGCCCTTCGGCGAGGTGTCGATCTCGAATGCGGCGTTCGACGGCGCGTTCGCCGACCACGACAACACGTTCACGCTGGCGAACGTGACGGGCGAGCCGAACGACGAGGCGACCGCCGCCCTGGAGAAGTCGGTCGCGGCGTTCCCCACCGCCGAGGTGCAGACGCGTGACGAGTTCAAGGAGAGCCAGCTCAGCGAGATGACGACGCTGCTGAACATGCTCTACGCGCTGCTCGGCCTCTCGGTGCTGGTCAGCCTGTTCGGCGTCGTGAACACGCTCGTCCTCTCGGTCTTCGAGCGGACGCGCGAGCTCGGGATGCTGCGGGCGATCGGCATGACCCGCCGGCAGGTGCGACGGATGATCCGGCACGAGAGCATCGTCACCGCGCTGATCGGCGCGGCGCTCGGGATCGGCGTCGGCATCTTCCTCGCCGCGCTGGCGACCCGGGCGCTCTCCGACTACGGGATGGTGTTCTCCGTCCCCGTCGGAGCGCTCAGCGTCTTCGTGGTCGTCGCGATCGTCGCCGGAATGCTCGCCGCGATCCTCCCGGCACGGCGCGCGTCGCGCCTGAACGTGCTCAAGGCGCTGCAGTACGAATAGCCGGCGTCGACATCGCTGTGAACGATCGGGGCCCGCGCGAGCGGGCCCCGATTCTTGGTCCCGGGGTGTGGTTATCCCCACGGACAGACGCCTGTGGGCCGCATTCCGGCGGAGAGCGCCCGCTGCGAGCCTGCGACTTGCAAGGTCACCCCTCACTCAAGGAGATCCCAAAGTGACACCTCTCAAGCGTTCTACGAACATCGCGGCCCGGATGGGCCGTTGGAGCGCGAGCCACTGGAAGACCGCAACCTTCGGTTGGCTCGCATTCGTCTTCGTTGCCTTCGCGCTCAGCGCGAGCGGCATCGTGAAGACGACGTTCCTGGAAGACAGCGACAAGAGCGTCGGCGAGACCAAGACGGCCGACCGGATCGTCGAGGCCGGCTTCCCGTCGAACGAGGACGAGCAGGGCGAAGTCGTCTTCATCCAGTCGACGAAGCTGAAGGCCGACGATCCGGCGTTCGAGGCCGTGGTCAAGGACGTCGTCAAGACGCTCGACGGCTTCCCGCAGGTGCGTGAAGCTGCAGTCGCCGCTCGACGCGGCGCACAAGGACCAGGTGGCCGACAACGGCCGCGCGGTCATGGTCACGTTCCAGCCCAAGGGCACCTACGACGAGGCCGTTCTGTACATCGACAAGATCGACGATGCCGTCGCGCAGGTGCAGAAGCGGCATCCCGACTTCTACGTCGACGAGCTCGGCAGCGTCAGCACGGAGAAGGCCACCGACCGCGGCGTTCAACAGCATGCTCGCCAAGGCCGGCCTGCTCTCGATCCCGCTGACCCTGATCATCCTGCTGTTCGTGTTCGGGTCGCTCACGGCCGCTCTCATCCCGCTGATGCTGGCGCTCACCGTCCGTCTTCGCCACCATGGGCCTGATCGCGTTCCCGAGCTTCATCGTCCCGATGGAGGAGACGGTCAACGAGGTCATCCTGCTGATCGGCCTCGCGGTCGGCGTGGACTACTCGCTCTTCTACATCAAGCGAGAGCGTGAGGAACGCCGCGCCGGACGAAGCGAGTCCGCCGCGCTCGAGGCCGCTGCCGCGACCTCGGGTCGTGCGGTGCTCATCTCCGGCGTCACCGTGATGATCGCGATGGCCGGCATGTTCTTCTCCGGCGACAAGACGTTCATGTCCTTCTCGATCGGAACGATGATGGTCGTCCTGATCGCGATGATCGGCTCGCTGACGGTGCTTCCGGCACTGCTCGGCAGGCTCGGCGACAAGATCGAGAAGGGACGCGTGCCGTTCCTGCACCGCTTGAAGAGCAAGGACGGCGAGGGCCGCGTCTGGGGAGCCATCCTGGATCGCGTCCTGCGCCGCCCCGTCGTCTCGTTCCTGGCTGCGTCGGCCGTGCTCCTCGCACTGATGATCCCGGCGTTCCAGCTGAACACGGCGGCGACCACCGTCGAGGACATCTCGATCGCCGAGATCGAGCCCGCACGGAAGTTCACCAAGGCGTTCGAGGGCGGCCAGGAGCCTGCCATCGTCGCGGTCAAGGCCGCGGACACCCGGGCTGAGCCGATTCAGGAGGCAATCGCCGACTTGAAGGCGCAGGCCCTGGCCAGCGACCAGATGGGCGGGCCGATCGACATCGAGGCCAGCCGTGACAGCACCGTCACGACGATCGAGATCCCGCTCGCCGGCAAGGGCACCGACGACGAGTCGGTCGCCGCGCTCGAGACGCTGCGGAACGACTTCGTCCCGCAGACGATCGGTCAGGTGGACGGCGTCGAGTACGCGGTCGGCGGCGTCACCGCCGCGGACAAGGACTGGAGCGACAAGATGACGACGACGGCACCGCTCGTCTTCGGCTTCGTGCTCCTGTTCGCGTTCATCGTCATGCTGATCTCGTTCCGGTCGATCGCGATCGCAGTCAAGTCGATCGTGCTCAACCTGCTGTCGGTCGGAGCCGCCTACGGCGTGCTCGTCGCGGCCTTCCAGTGGGGCTGGGGCGAGAGCCTGCTCGACTTCCAGTCGAACGGCGGCATCACGCCGTGGCTGCCGATGTTCCTGTTCGTGATCCTGTTCGGGCTCTCGATGGACTACCACGTGTTCATCCTCAGCCGGATCAAGGAGGGTCGCGACCGCGGTCTCTCGACCGATGACTCGATCCGTCACGGGATCAAGACCACCGCCGGCGTCGTGACCAGCGCAGCGCTGGTGATGGTGGTCGTGTTCCTGGTCTTCGCCACGCTGCCCGTCATCGACATGAAGGAGATGGGCATCGGCCTGGCGGCCGCCGTCCTGATCGACGCGACGATCATCCGCGGCGTCCTGCTCCCGGCCAGCATGAAGCTGCTCGGCGAGTGGAACTGGTACCTGCCGAGGTGGCTGAACTGGCTGCCCGAGCTGAAGCACGAGACCGAGGCGGCTCCGGCCCCCGAGGCTGTTGCTATCCCGGCTCGCGCCAGCTAGTCCGACCTCAACCCTCGACAGCGCGGCCCGCCTCCGGCGGGCCGCGCTGCTTTCTGGACCCGGTCAGCTCTGCGCGAGCCGGTCGAGCAGGTCGGAGGCGACGTAGTCGAACGAGGGGTCCATTCCCTGCTCGGGGTCGCGGTTCGCCCACGCGGCCTTCACCTCGTGACCGTCGCCGGCAGGCGCCAGCTCGACCTCGAAGATGCAGAACCCGGTTGCGCTGCGGTGGATGTGGACACCCGCGTCGTCCACGTAGACGAACCAGCGATCGTCCTGGCTCTCCGGTAGGTGGCCGCGCGCAAGCCGCTCGTACTCCTCACGGCTGAAGCTGCGGTCGAGCTCGATGCGCTCTTTCCGGCCCGGCATCGGCTCGATCTCCCAGGAATCCGCGGTCGCGCGTGCCAGCGTCAGACCTCGGTCACGTCGAGCTCGTACTCGTAGCCCGTCCCGCCGGGCCTGGGAGGGCCCATGACCTTCAGCCCGGCGCCGGGAAGCAGGAGCACCTCCGCCTCGTTGCCGTGGGCCGACAGGTCCTCGATGTCGCGACCCTTCTTCACGGTGCACACGAGCAGAACTCCCACGTAGCCGTCCTCGAACATCTTGCGCGCGAACTTCTTCCCCTGCTCGGGCTTCTTGCTCGTCGAGAGCAGAGCCTGCGACCACACGACGTCGCCGACTCCGTAGTCCCGAAGGAACTCCTTCCACTCGAGCCGGATGCCGCGGTACGTCTTGCCGTCCGTCGCGCTGTTGTGACGAGGCAGCTTGCCCAGCCCGGACAGGAGGAGTGCCGCGTGCCTCTGCGCTTCCGCCTTGACGGCCGCCAGGGGGGTCTGCGCCAGCAACGCCGCGGCAGCCGTGTCGTACGTCTTCTTCTTCGTCGTCCACGCCTTCTTCGCCTGCTGTTCCTCGGGCTCCGGGCCCTCCGGCTCGGAGATCTGGTTCCCGCTCGCGTCCTTGAGCAGGCCCCCGACCTTCGGCAGCTTCTTCCTGAGCCACGCGTCCGATCCGGCCAGCGTGGGGTTGATCGTCTGATAGTCACCCACCGAGTACGTCTTGATCGCGAGCACCTCGGCTTCGGTGAGCCGGTAGTCCAGGATCTTCTGGAGCGCCTTGGCCCCCGTGCCGCTCGCGACACCGGTCTCCCCGAACGTCAGCATGTCGGCCGCGCCGACCTCGCGCTGCGACTCGTAGCTCGAGTACTTGAACTTCCCCAGATACATGTCCGACACGTACTCGCCGTGGAGGGTCGCCTCCGGCAGCTCCAGCTTGATCGCCCGCTTGAGCATGCCCAGCGTCTTGGCGCGGTCCTGGTCGTCCCGCGCGGTACTCGAGCCGTGCTTGTTCTCCCACTCCGTGATCAACGACTGGATCGTCAGCAGCAGCTGGAGCCTGACGGTTGACTTTCGCTCCGCGTGATACAGAGTCAGCTTCTCCTTGATCAGCCCGTACGTGCCTGGCCCGCCGTGCCCCATCAGCGCCGGCCCGAAAGCGAGGTCGCGCTGGAGAAGCGGCGTCGGCGGTGGCGGAAGCACCGGCTTTCGCAGGAGCGCCGCGACGGCGGCGTTCCCGGCCGAGCGCTGAAGAGCGGCCACGGTCGCGGGCGTCCACCCCCGGCCCGACGTGGATGCGGCAAACGTCAGTCCAGGAGCAGCTAGGCCGGGCGCAGCTCCCTCCGACCTCGCGACGGGGGCCGCGTGGTCGTCGCCCACATGCTCTGACTCGTTTCCCATCGCGTTGCGCCGCCTGGCTACGTTACGACCCGCCGACCCACGAGTCCACTCTCGGAGGCGACTGGGCCGGTAAACCCGGCTCTACACTGGCCGCGGAGGGCCGTTAGCTCAGCTGGTAGAGCAGGGGACTTTTAATCCCAAGGTCGCTGGTTCGAGTCCAGCACGGCCCACTTACGAAGTCCCTGCTAGTCGCAGGGTCGAGCGTAGGACGCTACTTCTGGCAGCCCCTCCGGATCAACGTAGGGTCAACAGCAGCGATTCTACGGAGCCGCGTCACGCGCAACGGCGGACACCGCGCGCTCGATCGAGCGCCCGTCAAGTGCCACGGCGCGCTCCGCGCGCCGTGGCCCGCACCGCTGATCGTTCGCCCACGGCAGCGACGATCCGATCAGCGGCCTCCTCGGGTCTCAGAGCCTGCGTGCCGCCCTCCGGCTCGGCGATGTCGTCGAGACGAGCTTCGAGGTCCAGGGCGTGGCCATGTCCGAGGCCGGCTCGAACAATCCGCGGCGCGCAGTCGTTCTCGCCGAGTCGGTCGCAGCGGTGTGCGGGCCGTGGGGCATGTTGAGTCCTTTCATCGACAGGTGCCTGATGCACCCGCCGCGACCCACACTACTCACGTCCGGCCGTCACGCGAGCTCCTCGACCAAAGCGATTGGGATCACCGACCTCGTCAAGAGCCGCGCCGCCTCATCGGACAGCCTTCTCGAGGCGTGGGTTCGAAGCTGTCCGGTTAGGTCCATCCTCACGCGGCTAGGAGTTCTCCCGCAGCCAGTCGTGGAAGCCGCCGCTCGGCGCGTGGATGTTGAGCAGGCGGCTGCGGCCGGGGCCGGGTCCGAACGTGTGGCGTCTCCCCCGGTGCCGCGGCGACGAAGGAGCCGGGGCCGAGCAGCTGCTTCTCGTCGCCGAGCTGGAACTCGACCTTGCCCTCGAGCACGTAGAAGGAGTCGACGACGTCGTCGTGGGCGTGCGGCGGCGGCCCCTCGAAGGCGGGCTCCAGCTCGAATTCGATCAGCGACAGTTCCTCGCGGCCCACCTTGATCGTCGCGACCCGGGTGCCGGTTTCCAGACGCTCGCCCTCGCCGGGGCGCAGGACGACTCCGGTCGAGCCCGGCCGGCCGGTGCCGGGCGGAACGTCGATGCTGTCGAAGCCGCCGGGGCCGCCGCGGTTGCGGTCGCGCAGGTTCTCCGCGAAGCCTCCGTCCGGGGTGTGGAAGTTGAGGAACCGGGTCGGCATCGTCGTCCGGAAGCCGTGCACGAGCTCCGGCGGAGCAGACGCGAACCCGCCCGGCCCGAGCCGCACCTCCTCGTCGTCGACGAGCACGGCGAGCTCGCCCTCGAGCACGTAGAACGAGTCGACGTGCCGCTCGTGGAAGTGCGGGCCGGCGCCGTCGCGGGCGCTGTCGAACCATGACTCCGTGATGCAGAGTCGTTCGAATGCCGCCTTGAGCACGATCCGGCCGCCGAAGAGCGCATCGCCCTCTCCGGCCCGGTGAACGACGCCCGACACGCTACGAGTATGCCGAGCGAGCACGGCCCGAGCGACTACGCGCCGGTGTCGTCGGCGAGCTTGACGCCGCGTTGCGCCCGCACGAAGGGGTCGGCGCCACGCGCCGAGAGCTCCTCGGGCCAGTCACGGGGATAGTCGCCGAGACTCTGCCGCTCGCCGCCCGGAACGCACAGCTCGACCGAGATCCGCCCCTCCTTCACCTCGATGAGGTTGTACGCAGGGAGCGGGAAGCCTCGCGTGCGCAGCGTCGAGACCGTGCCCGAGTGGACGAGGAGCATGCCCGCGACCGGCCACACGTACGGGACGTGACGGTGGCCCGCCAGCACGAGATCGACCTCGCAGCGGCGGAGCAGCGAGAGGACGTCGCCGGCGTCGCGCACCTGGTTGCGCTCGCGGCCGGTCGCGGGGATCGGCATCAGGTGGTGGTGGCAGACGAACAGGCGCAGGTCGGCTTCTCCGGCGAAGCCCTCCTCGATCCAGCCGTAGTGCTCGCGGCCGATCTCCCCCTCGTCGAGGTCCGGCTTGGTCGAGTCCACCGCCACCACGGCGACGTCGAGGCCGCCGAGCTCGAGCCGCTCCCGTGAGTCACGCGCGCCGAACGTGTCCTCGAAGTGCAGGTAGCCGACGTTCCGAGCGTCGTGGTTTCCGGGCACGCGCACGACGTGCTGCGCGGAGAGCGCAGAGAGCTCCTCCTTCGCCACGGGGTACTGGTCGGGGTAGCCGTCGTCGGTCAGGTCGCCGGCGATGACGACGAGGTCGGGCCCGGCCGCGTTGATCTCGGCGATCGCCGTGCGCAGCAGCTCCTGCCGGTAGCGCGTCCCACCCGCGTGGACGTCGGAGATTTGCGCGATCAGCATCCGCAGAAGATAGTTCTCGCGTGCCGCCGCGTGTCCCGGGTCAGCTCGAGGTGAGCCAGACGTACAACGACGACTGGCGCGGCTGGCCGGTCCTGCCGCTGCACCGGCAGCACCCGATCCGTGGCTCGTTTCTCGACCCGCGGCCCGACCCGCGCCGCGGCGCGATCTACCACAACGGCGTCGACATCGGCGTTCGCGACGACATCCCGGGTCGCGGCGCGCCGCCCGGCCGGACACACAGGGTGCACGCGATCGAGGGCGGCCGCGTCACCGCGGCGACTCCGCGCGGCGCCCGCGGGCTCGTCGACGCCGGCCACTTCCGCTACGAGCACATCGACGCGCTCGTCGGGGTCGGCGACGTCGTCGCGCCCGGTCAGCTGATCGGGTGGACGACCGATGGAAGCTGGCACGTCCACCTGAGCGAGTTCATCTTTCGCCCCGACGGGAGCCGACTGGTGGTGAACCCGCTGCGCCGCGGGGGCAAGCTCCGCCCCTACGGCGACACCGCCGCGCCGGTGATCCAGGAGGTGCGCTTCCACGTGCCCGCGACTCCCGCCTGGGCGCGCCGGTCGGCGGCGCGCGTGGCCCGCCTCCCTCCGGCCGGGCGGCGACTCGACCCAAGGCGGCTGTCGGGCAGGGTCGACGTTCGCGTGCGCTCGAACGACCCGCAGTCGTTCGTCGGCTGGTTCACCGACGTGCCGTGGCTCGCGGCACCGCACCATCCATTCCGGGTCGCCGTGACGGTGTTCAGCCATGCCACCGGCAACCCGGTCGTCGATCGCGACGTCTTCCGCTCCGAGCAGATGCTCGAGCTGCCTGCAGGCCAGCACTACGCGCCCGGCACCGACCAGAATCTCCCGGCCAACGGCTGCGTGCGGCTCCACCGCACCGTCCGCTGCGACGGGATCTACTGGTTCCGCCTCTTCCCGCGGCCGTACTGGGACACGACGCGCCTGCCGAACGGCGGCTACCGGGTCCGGGTCCGGGTCTGGGATGCCGCCGGCAACGAGGCGAGAGACGACACGGACGTGCAGATCCGGAACTGACCGCGATACGCTTGGAGCGACCGTCCTGCGGATCAGCCCGACGGAGACGAGAAGTCCACGTCCGAGAGGAGACCCGCATGCCCGCCGATCCGATCGCACCCTGGCCGCTGGTCAAGCGCGGCGCCAGGATCTTCCCGGTGCGCCCGCTGCAGCAGCTCCTGCGCGCACGGAACCACCCCGTCGCGGTGGACGGGATCTTCGGCCCCAACACCGAGTCCGCCGTCAAGGCGTTCCAGCAGAGCAAGGGCCTGGCCGCCGACGGGATCGTCGGGCCGAACACCTGGCCCAAGCTCGTCGTCCAGGTCAAGCGGGGCAGCAACGGAGACGCCGTGCGCGGCGTCCAGGAGGTGATGAAGTTCCACGACCAGTCGGACGGTGAGGCGCCCCCGGTGCAGATCGACGGGATCTTCGGGCCACGCACCGATGCCTGGGTGCGCGGCTTCCAGACCGCCGTCGGGACACCGTCCGACGGGATCGTCGGGCCGATCACGTGGCGCGCGCTTGTCAGCGGCATGCTGGCCGGTTAGCGTCCGGCCTGCCGTCTGAAGGAAGGTGGCCTTGCCAGAGAGGCTCACCGTGAAAGTCGAGCGTTTCGGACCCGCCCCAACGCGCGTGACGCGCGCGGCGGAGCGGCTCGCGCGCCACGCGACGGTGCGCGAGCGGCTGAACGGGGCGCCGAATCGCCTGCTCGCCATGAGCCTGGTCGAGCCCGACCGCAAGACGCGCTCGCCGAAGGAGCCGACGCGGGTGCGCGCGACCGTCTACGACTACAGCGGCGAACGAACGCTGGTCGTCGAGGGGCCGCTCGAGGGCGACGGCCCGGTCACGGTCGGCGAGACCGCGCAGCAACCGCCCGTGAGCCAGGAGGAGCTGGAGGCGGCGCTCCAGTTGGTGAAGGCCCAGTCCGAGGTCGGAGACGCCGTCCGCGGCGGGTCGCTCGTCGCGTACGCGCCGATGCCGCCGCTCGTCCCCACCGAGCTCCCCGAGGGGAACGCCGAGCGCAACATCACCCTGGGCCTCCTGCCGCAGGGCGGCGGCAGCACGCACGAGATCGTCAGCGTCAACCTCGGTCGCGGCGAGGTCACGCGCTTCGAGGGCGGCGCGCCGCTGACCGCGCGAGCCGACGCGGCGGTCTGCGGCGTCCCCGTCGCCGCGGACCAGGCGACGGCGGGCCGCGGTGCACCGGGAATGGCCCAGGTGACGGTCTCGCGCGGAAGCACGCGGCTCTGGCGCTTCGTCGCCGTCCGTCCCGCCGCCTCCTCGGGGCGAGACGGCTCGGGGATCGAGCTCCGCTTCGTCGACTACAAGGGTCGCCGCGTCTTGCATCGAGCCCATCTGCCGATCCTGAACGTGCGCTACAGCGCGAATGCCTGCGGCCCGTATCGCGACTGGCAATGGCAGGAGGGGAAGATCCAGTCGACAGGCCGCGACGTCGCCCCGGGCTTCCGCCTCAGCACCACGCCGGCGAAGACGATCATGCAGTCGGGCACCGACGTCGGGAACTTCCTCGGCGTGGGCATCTACGTCCGCAACCAGGAAGTCGTGCTCGTCAGCGAGCTCGAGGCGGGCTGGTACCGCTACGTCAGCGAATGGCGGCTGGACGCGAACGGGACGATCAGGCCTCGCTTCGGCTTCGCCGCGGTCTCGAGCTCGTGCGTCTGCAAGAAGCACTTTCACCATGCGTACTGGCGACTCGACTTCGACATCGGCACCGCGGGCGGGAACCGGGTTCTCGAGTTCAACGATCCCGCGATCGCGCCGGGCGGGGCGCACTGGCACCCGATCCGGTTCGAGGCGAAGCGGTTTCGAGACGCGGCCCGCAAACGGCGCTGGCGCGTGGTCAACTCAGCGGGCAAGGGCTACGCGATTCTTCCGGGGAGCAACGACCGCACGGCCGCCGGCAACGCCTACGCAAAGGGTGACTTCTGGGTCCTGCGCTCCCGGGCCGGTCAGCTCGACGACTATCCGATCACCGGCACGGAGGCTCAGCTCGACAAGCTCGTCAACAACGAGTCCGTGCTCGACCAGGACGTCGTCGTCTGGTATCACGCGCACTTCACCCACGACGTGCAGCACCACACGCCCGTCGGCCACGTGGTGGGGCCCGACCTCGTTCCCGTCGACTGGTAGATGGCCGAAAGAACCAAGCGCTGGTCGTTCCGGTACCGCGCACACAACCGGATGCCACGGCCGGCCGTCGTGCTCGTTCCCAAGCAGTACGGCCCCGGGCGCCCGTCGCCGCCGCTCCCACTCGTGATCTCACCACACGGCCGTGGCGTCCGCCCGGGCGCGAACGCCGACCTGTGGGGCGACCTGCCGGGGCGGGAGGGCTTCGTCGTCGTCTGCCCGGGCGGCATGGGCCGGCGCCTGCCGCTGCACTCGTGGGGCTGGCGGGGTCAGATCTCCGACCTGGCGAGGATGCCCGGAACCCTCCGCGCGGGGCTCCCGTGGCTCCGGATCGACATGGACCGCGTCTACGCGCTCGGCGGCAGCATGGGCGGTCACGAGACCCTGCTCCTGCTGGGCCAGTACCCCCGCGTCCTGGCGGGCGCCGTGGCGATGGACCCGGTCACCAACTTCTACCGGCGCTACGGCGACTTCGGGCTTGCCCCGCGGACACGCGGCCTGCAGACGCTCGCGCGCTTCGAGGTCGGTGGGACGCCCCGCACGAACCCGGAGGCCTACGTCCTGCGCAGCCCGACCCACTGGATCAAGGACATCGCTCGCTCGGGCGTGCCGCTCCAGCTGTGGTGGAGCCTCGCCGACCAGATCATCCTCGACCAGGTCCACCAGTCGGGTCACTTCTACAAGGAGCTGCGCAAGCTGCGGCCACGAGGACGCGTGGACGCCGTCACCGGACACTGGAACCACTCGGCCCAGATGCGGACGCAGATCCCCGAGGCCCTCCGGTTCCTCGGGCTGATCGAACCGTAGGCTAGTGACGATCAGTACAAGTGCTAGACTGAGCCCAGCGCGTAGACCTGCGCGGAAGCCCTGAGGCTCCAAGCTTTTCCTCTTCGTCTCCACACCGGCCTGAGTGCATCGGTACGTTCATTCGACGCCGCGCAGGCGGCAGTCAGGAGCTCGAGATGGCCACCACGGACCGCAGCGGTGACACCGAAAGACGCGCGCAGGACGCACTGACGCAGAACGTGGGCAAGCGGCTGGAGACCCCGCCGCCGCGCAAACGGCCGTGGTCGCGGCTGTTCCGCCGGGCACAGGCCGGCGCATGATCCAGGACCACTCGATCTCGCAGATGGCCTCCAATGGGCGCCCGCCCCAGCCTCTCCGCGGCAAGATGCTCTGGTTCAACGAGGCGAAGAACCAGGGGATCATCTCGACCGAGGACGCCGAGCGGCTGCCGGTCGACGGAAGCGCCTTCGTGGACGAGCCGCCGCAGGGCTCGTGCTCGGGCCTCGTCGTCGAGTACGACCTGGAGACGACTGACGACGGGCCACGAGCCGCACGAGTCCGGGTCATCCTCGACCCGATCGCCCGCCGCGCGCGCCGGCGCCGGTCTCACTAGAAGAAGCGGGGGCGCCCTAGCCGTTGCGGCCCCGGCCGAGCGCCCCCACCTCTGCCTCACCGGCGGAGGCGAAAGTCAAACCGGACAACCGGGAGGGCCACGCGGGGGCCGCATGCCCGCGCGCCTCTCCCGGTACTACGGATAGATGCGTTGCGGGCCCGCTACTTGCGGTTTGCTGAGAGTCGCTAGATCGAGCCGGCGAAGGTGTCGCACGCGGCGGGCTTGCCGTTCTCGTAGCCCCGGCTGAACCAGCGCCGCCGCTGCTCTGACGAGCCGTGCGTCCACCGCTCGGGGTTGACCTGGCCCTGAGTCGCCTCCTGGATCCGGTCGTCCCCGACCGCGGCCGCCGCGTCGAGCCCGTCGTTGATGTCCGCCTGCGTCAGCTCCTCGAGGAAGCCCGTCGCGACCGCGTTGGCCGCCCAGACGCCGGCGTAGCAGTCGGCCTGGAGCTCCGAGCGCACGGCGGCGCTCTCGGGCCCGGTCTCCCCGCTTGCTCACCCGGTCGAGCGTTCCGAGCAGGTTCTGGACGTGGTGCCCGTACTCGTGCGCGATCACGTAGCCCTGGGCGAACGGCCCGCCGCTCGCGCCGAACCTCGACTGGAGCTCGTCGAAGAAGTCGAGGTCGATGTAGACCCTGTGGTCGGGCGGGCAGTAGAACGGGCCGACCTGCGAGGTCGCGCCCCCGCAGCCGGTCTGCACCGAGCCGGTGAAGAAGACCGTCTGCGCCGGCCGATACGCGCCGGTTGCTGCGCTCGAACGTCTCCGACCAGAAGCGTCTGGAGGCTGTTGACGAAGCCGACGATGCGGCAGTCCTCACGCTCGTTCGCGTCCGCGCCGCTCTGGCACTCCTCCAGGACCTGCCCGGCCGGCTGCCCCGAGACGGCGCGGTCGTCGAGGCTCGAGAACGGGTCGGTGCCGCCTCCGCCGCCGGTCGGGTCGACTCCGAGGAGCAGCGCCACGACGAGGACGATCAGCCCGAGGCCGCCGCCGCCGACGGCCAGGTCGCCGCGGCCGCCGCCGACGCCGCGCCGGTCGCTGACCTGAGACGGATCGAGCCTGGCACCTCGACGAAATCGCATCGGAGTGGTTCTGCCTCCAAGATGGGCCTGAGGAAACCCCGGAACCGGAGGACACATGACGACCGAGAGCTTCGACCTGATCGTGATCGGGGCCGGATCGGCGGCGCGGGAGGCCGCGGCCGAAGGCCGCCAAAGGAGCACGGCGCCCGCGTCGCCATGATCGAGCGCGAGCGCTGGGGCGGAAGCTGCCCCAACGTGGCGTGCCGCCCGACGAAGGCGTACCTCGTGGCGGCCGAGCTGGCGCACGACGTCAACGACCTCGCGGCCACGCTCGGCAGTCGAGGTCGGCCGCGCCGGCCCCGACCTGGCCAGGGTCAAGGCGCGCAAGGACTCGCTGCTCACACCGCAGGAGAGGTGGCGCGAGCGGCTGACCGGGGCCGGCTACGAGCTGGTCGAGGGCATGGCGTCGTTCGAGGACGCGCACACGGTCCGCGTCGGCGAGCGCCGGCTCTCAGCCGAGCGGATCCTGTCGCGACGGGCTCACGCACCGCGCTGCCGCCGATCGAGGGCCTCGACGGCGTCGGACTGGCTCGACCACGTCTCGGCGCTCGAGCATCGACCGAGCTGCCCGAGTCGCTGCTGGTCGTCGGCGGCGGCGCCCGTCGGCCTCGAGTTCGCCCAGGCGTTCGCGCGCTACGGCTCGAAGGTGACGGTCGTCGACGCGGACGAGCGGATCGCGCTTCCGCAGCGACGCGCGACGCGGCCGGCGAGCTCGCGGCCGCGTTCGCCGACGACGGCATCGAGATCGTGACGAGCACGTTCGTCAAGGACGTGCGCCGCGACGGCGAGCGCGTCGTCGCGACGCTGGCTCCGCGCGACGGCGGCGGCGACGAGCGAGCTGCGGGTGGAGCGGCTGCTCCTCGCGTCCGGCCGCGTCCCGAACGTCGAGGAGCTGGAGCTCGAGCGGGCCGGCGTCGAGCACACGAAGACCGGGATCGCCGTGGACGAGTCACCTGCGCACGAGCGCGGAGGGGGTCTGGGCCGCGGGTGACGTGATCGGCACGCTACCAGTTCACGCCGATCGCCCAGTACCAGGCGCGGATCGCCGTGCGGGACATGTTCACCGGCGACGCGCCAGAGGCGGACTACTCGGTCCTGCCGACCGCGATCTTCACCGACCCCGAGCTCGCGGGCGTCGGCATGACCGAGCAGGAGCGCGAGAGACGGGAGGCCTCGACGTCGAGGTCGTCACCCATCCGCTCGCGGGGGTCACCCGCGCGCAGTACACCGACTCGAAGCGCGGCCTGTACAAGCTCGTGTTCGAGCGAGGCTCCCGGCGGGTCCTGGGCGTGCACGTGGTCAACCGCAGCGCGGCCGAGATCGTGCAGGGGCTCGCGGTGGCGCTGAAGCTCGGCGCGACGGTCGACGACCTCGCATCGGTGCACCACACGTACCCGAGCCTCGCCGAGGGCGTGAAGGCCGCCGCCGAGCAGGCGGTCGGTGCGTAGACTCGCGCTCGTGAGCAATCACGCGTTCAGCTCGATCGACGAGCTCGGCGAAGGCCCCGGCTTCCGCAAGGTGCGCTCGGCGCTCGGGATCGAGGCGTTCGGCGTCAACGCGGTCGTCTACCCGCCGCAGTTCGAAGGCTTCCCCCACTACCACGACGAGCCAGGACGAGCTGTACTTCGTCCACAGCGGCCGCGCGCGCGTCGAGGTCGAAGGCGAGACCCGCGAGCTCGGGCCGGGCGGGCTCTTCCACTGCCGCTCGACCACGCTGCGCAAGCTCTCGAACGCGGGCGACGAGGACCTCGTCCTGCTGATCGTCGGCGGCAAGGGCGGCTACGTCGGCCGCGACGGCCACATCGAGGATCCGGCCGAGCAGCAGCGCCGGATCGAGTTCGGGCGCTAGCGCAGCCGGCGGGCGACGCCCGCGGCGACGAGGCTCGACAGAAGCGCGCCCGCGACGATCACCTGGACACCCGCGGGCACCCCTCCGGGCACGTGCCAGCCCGCGAAACGGTGGCTCGGGAAGAGCTTCCGTCCGCCGGGCCGCGGGAAGCGCAGGACGTGCTCGGCGTCGGGAATCGCGCTCGCGAACCCTCCCACCGTCGCGGGATCCAGCGGGCCGCGGGAGACCGCCAGCGCAGCGACCCCGCCGATGCTCGTCCAGAGCTCGAACTTCCGCCAGCCGATGTCGTAGTGCGGCATTCGGTCCCCGGCGACGTGGAGGAGAGGGCCGACAGCGAGCGCCGCACGGCGCGAGCCGAGCAGCGCGCCGGCCGCGGCGCCGGTGGCGACGTGTAGCGAAGAGATCATCGCAACCGCAATCATGGATGCGGTGGCCACGCTCGCGACGGAACTGGTGCCGGTCTACGAGGAGCTCGCCGACCCCGAGCTGATCGAGACGTGGACGAAAGCGGTGTTCCGCCGGCCCGAGCGCGGCAAGCTCGTCGCGTCGCCCGTCGGGCTGAAGCGCGGCGCCGTCGATCAAGCTCGTCGAGACGGTCGGGCGTCGGGAGGAGACGCGCAACGTCCCCCTGGCGCGACTGGCCGCTCGAGCTGCGCGCGCTCCTCGACGAGGAGCTGCTCGGCATCGACGTCGTCGGGTCGAACGGCGACTGGCACGCCCGCCGCACGAAGAAGGGGCGCTGGCTCGTCACGCGCGGCAAGCCGTCGCTGGCCACGTCGCGGGGCGGCCTGGCCGCGCACGACCGCAGCCCGAGCTACCCGCTCCCGCCTGGCGACCCCGAGGTCGCACGGCTGTTCGCGGCCACCGGGGCGACCTCCGACAAGCAGCGGCAGGTGCAGCACTACGTCGAGCTCCTGCGGCCCCTGCCGATCTGGACCGGCACCGGTCCGCTGCGGATCGTCGATGCAGGCTGCGGGAAGGCGTACATGAGCCTCGCGCTCTACCTGCTACGCGCGCCGCCGCGGACGGGAGGTCGAGCTCGTGGGCGTCGACTCGAACCCCGAGGTGGTCGAGCGAGTCCGCGGCGATCGCCGCGGAGCTCGGATACGAGGGCGCCCGCTTCGAGGCCGCGACGATCCTCGACTACGCCCGCGCCCGGGAGGAGCCGGTCGACCTGCTCGTCAGCCTGCACGCCTGCGACACGGCCACCGACGAGGCGATCGCGGCCGGGGTCAGGCTCGGCGCCGAGGCGATCGTGCTCGCTCCCTGCTGCCAGCACGAGTGCCTGGTGCAGATCAACCATGCCATCGCCCAGCGAGGTGCCAGGCGTCTGGCGGCCGGTCGTCGAGCACGGAATCCTGCGCGCCCGGCTGGCCGACCTGCGTGACCGACGCGCTGCGCACGAGTGCTCTCGAGGCTCTCGGTTACCACGCCGAGGCGATGGAGTTCGTCGCCGCCGAGCACACGACCAAGAACCTGATGATCCGCGCCGTCCGGCGCCCGGACCAGCGGCGCGCCGAGCGGGCGCTGCGCGAGTACCGCGAGCTCGCCGACACCTGGGGCGTGAAGCCGATGCTCGAGGGACTGGTCGCGCTAGACGGCGGCGGTCCGCAGGCCGCCTAGGCGGCTCGCGATGACCGCGTTCGCGACCTCCGCGCTCGGCGCGTGGCCCGTGACCGCCGCGATGAACTCGTCCCGCTCGAGCGCGAGCAGGTCGACGTCGGTCTCGGCCGTCACCGTCGCCGTCCGGGGCACGTCGCGCAGGAGCGCGATCTCGCCGAAGTAGCCGCCGCGGCCCAGCCGGTTCACGGGCTCCCCGTCCACCGCGACGACGACCTCGCCGGAGCCGACGACGTAGAAGCGGTCGCCCGAGTCGCCCTGGCGGAAGACGTCGTCGCCCGCCGCGACGCGCACCGGCACGAGGCTCGACGCGAGCTGCTCGGCGGCCGCCGGCGGCAGCGGCCGGAACAGCGGCAGCGAGCGGAGCAGGTCGAGCTGCTCGGAGGGGTCCGAGCCCGAGTCGATCCGGGTCAGCCGGCGCCAGAAGAGCGCGGTCACGACCGGCAGCAGCGCGCCGGTGATCACCATCGCCGGCCGCGCGCCGAAGGCGCTGACGAGCAGCGGGGCGAGGATCGCGCCGAGCCCGATCGTCGCCACCGCGAGGCTCTCGAGCACGCCGAACACCCGGGCGAGGACCTCGTCGGGCACCGCGCGCTGGAGCAGCGTCAGCCCGGCCACGTCCACGACGGTGTTCCCGACGCCGAGCAGGCCGAGCAGCAGCAGGGCCGGGAGAGGCTCAGGCCAGAGGCCGATCAGCGCGATCGGGACGCCCCAGAGCACGATCCCGATTCCGAACGGCGAGGCCAGGTTGCGCCGCCCCACGAGGATCGCGGCCGCAAACGCCCCCAGCAAGCCCCCCGACCCCGATCGCCGAGTTGAGGTAGCCGACGCCCGCGTCGCCGAGGTCGAGCAGGTCGAGCGCGGTCACGACGATCAGCACGTTGAGCGCGCCCGCGACCAGCGTCTGGGCGGCGAACAGGCCGATCAGCAGGCGCAGGTTGGCGTCGACGGCGATCACCTTGAAGCCGTCGAGCGCCTGCTTGGCCAGGTGCCGGTCGGTGCTCGTCGGCTCGGCGCGCTCGGCCCGGATCCGGGCGACGAGCAGCGCCGACCACAGATAGGTGACCGCAGACGCCGCGAAGACGACGCCGGGGCTCGTCGCTGCGAGCAGCAGGCCGCCGAGCGCGGGGCCGAGGAAGACGCCGACGCTCTCGATCGTGCTCGACGTGACGTTCGACGCCGTCAGCTCCTGGGGCGTCCGCGCGAGCGTCGGGGTGATCGCCGACTGGGCCGGCTGGAAGGCCGTGCGCATCACCGCCTCGAAGGCGCCCAGCGCGTACACGAAGCCCGCCGGCCCGCCCGAGAGCGCGACCGCGGCCGCCCCCGCCATCGCCAGCAGGCGGGTCAGGTCGGAGACCAGCATGATCCGCTCGCGCGGATAGCGGTCGGCCAGCGCGGACATGAATGGGGCCGCCAGCGCCGCGGGCAGCATGCGAACGAGCCCGACGACGCCGACCGCGGTGACTCCGCCCTGGTCGTACGCGTACACGGCGAGTGCGATCCCGTACGCCCAGTGGCCGATGATCGAGCCGGCCCAGGCGAGCTGCAGGCGGCGCAGGTTCGGGTTCTGGAAGACAGCCCGGAACGCCTGCAGCGACTCCCCAAGCCGCCCTCGGAGCCCGCTCACCGACGCAGCATCGCAGCCTTCCTTGTGTTTTTGAAGGCAACGGGGGAAGATTTGTCCGGCATCGCCCGTCTAGTGCGATGAGAGCGCGCGCAACAGCGCGGTAGCCGAAAAGGAGGATTCAATGTCGGACGAGCTGGAGAAGAGGGGCGGCGCAGAGGAGCGCGAGAAGCGCGGCGGCGCCGAGGAGCGCGAGCGGCTGTCGGACGTCGAGGCCCACCGCTTCAACGACAAGATCGGCGAGAGCGACGAGAAGCGCGAGGACTGACGGCGGCGCCGACGTCGAAGGGCACATGCTCAGGCCCAAGCCTCAGACACGTAAGATGGACACTAGGCTCGAGCCGCCAGACGTCGAGAGGCCGGGGGAACCCGGCCTCTTTCGTTTCCGGGTTTCTCTCAGACGGGCTTCAGCAGGCGGCTGAGCGCGTCCAGCAGCTCGCGGCCTGCATCGCCACGCTCACCCTCGAGCAGGGCCGCGACCCGCGCCAGCGCCTCGGCCTGGTCGCCGCTCTCGGCCAGCACCGCCTGGGCGCGCCGCGCGCGCTGGAGCAGGTCGAGCGCGATCGCCGCCTGGTTCGGCGAACAGGCCCGAGCAGCTCCATCTCCTCGAGGGTGAAGCTGGCTCGCCCGGTCGAGCACTTCGAGGACGCCGAGCGCCTTCTCGTCGTGCAGGAGCGGCACGCACATCAGCCCCTTCGGCACGTAGCCGGTGCTCTCGGCGACGTCGCGGCGCGAAGCGCGGGTCGTTGGCGACGTCCTCGATCACGAGCGGCTGGCGCGTCACGAGCACCCAGCCGGCGATCCCGGTGCTGGACGGGATCCGCTGGCCGATCAGCGACGTCCGCGCCCTCGCCCGAGACCGCCTCGAAGACGAGCTCGTCGGCCTCCTCGTCGAGCAGGAAGACCGACGACGCGCGCGCCGCGAAGATCGCCCGGGCGACCTCGACGACCGACTGCAGCAGCGCGCGGTGCTCCTCCTCGGCGCCGAGCACGCCCGCGGCCACGGCCGCGCTGAGGTCGTCGCTCATCGTTCACCTCCCACGTTGCCGGACGTCAGGTAGAGCACGCTCTTGAGCTGGAACGGGGTCAGCTCGGGGTGCTTGCCCAGCACGAGCGCGCAGATCGCGCTCATGTGCGGGGTCGCGAAGCTGTTGCCGGTGCAGCGGATCGTGCCGCCGCCGAGCCAGGCCACCTCGACGTCGACGCCGCGCGCGAAGAACTCGACCGGCGGATTCGGGTTGTAGTAGTACGAGCGCGGATCGGGCTCCTCGTGGCTCCCGACCGAGATCACCGAGGAGAAGCGCCACGGGTAGCTCTCCACGGGCATGTTGTGCGCCGACGCGACGAGCACCGTGCGGCGGAAGTACGCGCGTGTCGGCGAGCTCGTGCAGGATCGCGGCGAACTGGCGCTTCGTCGTCGAGAGGCTCATGTTGATCACGTCGAAGCCCTGCTCGACCGCCCAGCGCAGGCCCGCCGAGGAGCGCCGGCCCGCTGCCCGGTGAAGCCGGCGCCGAGGACGCGCACGCTCGAGAGCCTGCAGTCGGGCGCGAGCGAGCGGACGATGCCCGCGCACGCCGTTCCGTGGCCGCAGAGGTCGCCCTCGTCGTCCTCGGTCGACCTCGACCTCGTCGTCGTCGTGCGACCGACACGGCGACCGCCTGGTCGACGTCGCCGACGAGGGGATGGCCGCTCTCGACGCCGCTGTCGAGGATGCAGACGCGCACGTCCGCTGCCGGTCGAGTCGCCCCAGGCCCAGTCGCGCGTGAGCTGCGCCGGCCACTCGTCGGGGAGCCGCAGGTCGTCGGCTCGTCCGGCCGGCAGGCTCCAGGCCGGAAGCGGGCGGCAGCTCACTCGCCGCTCTCCAGCGCGCGCTTGCGCGGCCTCGGCGGCCGTGGTCGGCTGCCACGGCCGCGCGGGAGACGCGGTCGTCGTCGGGATTCATGCCGAGGTTGATCCGGACCAGGTGGGCCGCCGCCCGCGTCCCGGCCTCGGCGATGACGGCGCCCGCGACCGCGTCGCCGCGGACATCGGGATTGCCGTGCTCGGCCAGGTGCGCGGCGAGGTCGGCCACGTCCGCGCCGACCTCGGCGATCGCGAGCGGGATCGCCGCAGCCCGCTCGAGCGCGACGCCGAGCGTCGCGTCGCGCACCTCGGGCTCGAGCTGACCGGGCAGGCGAAAGGCCACGAGCGCTCCCTCGTAGGCCTCGGCGTCAGCCTGAGCGAGCGGCTCGATCCGCGACCGCAGCGTCTCGGCCTGAGCCGTCGCGCTGCCGGCGTCGGGCCAGCCTTCGCGCGAGTTGCGCGCGCACATCGCCGTCAGGCCCGCGCCGAGCGCGACCGCGATCGCCGCAGCGGAGCCACCGGCCGGCGACGGAACCTCGGACGCGATGTGGCCGAGGACGTCGCCGAGCGACGCGGCCAGCATGTCCTCCTGGTACGACACCCGCCGATTGTCCTCGCTCAGCGCGTCAGGCGCTAGCTACTCGGCGGGGAGGCGGCGGCGGAGCGCCTCGACGAGCTTGGGGTCGCGCTCGTAGCCCTCGGCGGCGAGCGCCGACTCGAGATCGGCGATGAGCGCACGACGAAAGCGGTCGTCGGCCCGCGCCCGCTCGACGATGTCGTCGAGGCCGCGTAGGGCAAGGGGTAGTTCCTGGGCGGCACGCACCCAGGCCTCCGGCGCCGGCCGCAGCAGCCGGAGGAGGTCCGCGATCCGCTCTTCGTCGTGTGTGCTCATCGCCAACCACCAGACTGCGCGGGCTCGGGGTTTCTTCCCTCGCCCTCCAACTCGCCGCGCAATCGGGTCAGGCAGCGGGAGATCCGGCTCGCGACCGTGCCCGACGGCAGCTCGAGCGCCTCGCCGATCGTCCGGTAGCTCTCGTCTCGGCCGAAGAAGCGGTCGAGGATCTCGGCGCAGTGCTCGGGCAGGATCCGCATCGCCTCGTGGACCGACAGCGCCTCGTCGAGCAGTGCGATCGTGTCGTCCACGCCTTCGGGCTCGAGATCGTCGCCCGACGGCTGCTCCCGAGAGCTGCTGCGCAGGGTGTCGATGCAGAGCCGGCGCGTCAGCTGCGCGAGCCAGGGTCGGAGCGCAGCGTCGTCGCGGAGCTTGCCGAGATGCTCGTAGGCGCGCGCGAACACCTCCTGGAACACGTCGTCGGCGTCCGGCTCGGGCAGCCGGAACGCCTGGACGGAGATCGCGTAGACGTAGCGGGAGTAGCGCTCGACCAGCTGCCGCCAGCATTCGTCGTCTCCCTCGCGGCAGCGGGCGACGAGCTCCGCATCGGTCAGGCCGCCGTCCACATCCACATCATCGCACCCTCGGCGCGTAGTACCTACCAGCGCGAGTTGCGACCGCGGCGGCTCGTGTAGAGCAGCTTCGGCCGGGCGACGCTCATGCCCTCGCGCTCGAACTGCTCGCGGTGCCCCAGTCGAACCGCGAAGCGGCTGACGTCCGCCTGCTGGTCGGGTGTGACCAGCGTGACGCCGCTGCCGTCGCGACCTGCGCGTCCGGTGCGTCCGACGCGGTGGACGTAGCCCTTGTCGTCCTCCGGCGGATCGAAGTTGATCACGTGCGTGATGTCGTCGAGGTCGAGGCCGCGGGCCGCCACGTCCGTGGCGACCAGGGTCGTGACCTTGCCCGAGTGGAAGCGGGCGAGCGCCCGCTCACGAGCGCCCTGCGTCATGTCGCCGTGCAGGGCCAGAGCCGGCACGTCGCGGCGAACGAGCTTCGCGGCGAGGCGATCGGCCCCACGCTTCGTGCGCACGAACACGAGCGCGAGCCCGCGGTCGGCGTTCAGCTCCTCGATCAGCGCGTCGACCTTGTTCTCGGCCGTGACCGAGACGAACCTGTGATCGGTCGTCCCCGAGGTGCCGCGCTCCGGCGGCTGGGCCTCGAAGCGGCCCGGGTTCCGGGTGTACGAGCGTGCGAGCTCCCCGACCTCACCGTCGAGCGTGGCCGAGAAGAGCATGGTCTGCCGCTCGCGGTCCAGGTGCTTGACGATCCGGTCGACCTGGGGCTTGAAGCCCATGTCGAGCATCCGGTCGGCCTCGTCGAGGACGAGGATGCTGACCTGGTGGAGCTTGACCAGCCGCCGCTCGATCAGGTCGAACAGGCGGCCGGGCGTGGCGACCAGGATGTTGGCGCCCTTGATCTTCTTCGCCTGCTTCTGCACGGGCAGGCCGCCGTAGGCCGCCTCGACGCGCAGGCCCTTGGACTTGCCGATCGCCGTCAGGGCCTCGGTGACCTGACCGGCGAGCTCGCGCGTCGGAACGAGGATCAGCGCGGCAGGCGCGCCCACCTCGGGCGAGATCCGGTCGACGATCGGCACGCCGAAGGCGAGCGTCTTGCCCGACCCGGTCGGCGACTTGGCGAGGATGTCGCCGCCGCCGAGTGCGGCGGGAACGACGAGGGACTGGATCGGAAAGGGCGCGACGATGCCGTTGGCTTCGAGAGCCTTCGACACTTCCGCGCTCACGCCGAGCGCATGGAAAGTTTGTTCGGACACGTTCTTCGACTCCTTTGAATTGGGCTCGAGATCAACGACTCGGGCCCACGGAGGAGAACGAGAAGCTCAATCTCACGGGACGACAAGGCGCCGTCCGTGCACTCAAAGTAGCACGAAAACCGTGCTACGGGGCTATTTTCGGGGCCGGCCCTCGTCGTACGACTTGACGTAGTTCGGCGGGATTGCGCCGCCGCCGTCGCCGCCGCCGAGGTCGATGTCGATCTCGCGGGCGTGCGCCGCCGTCATCGCGTCGAGATTCTCGACCGGGGGGTCGGACGCCTGCGTGTGATCCCCGCGCTCCAGCGAGCCGATGCCCGGGAGCTTCCTGAGCAGATCGCGAATTCCCATGTGTGCAGAGTAACTAGAAGTACAGGCTCGACCAGGCGGTCCACCAGTCGTCCGCGCGCGAGATGACCGTCAGCGGCTCCTCGATCTCCAGCCCCGCCTTGCGCCGGAACTCTTCGATCCGATCCGTGGTCGTGATCTCGACGCGGAGCTCGCTCGGGCGGCCCGGGTCGTACGGCTTCGACGGCCTTCAGGTCGCCGGAGAGCGCGGTGCGGGCTCCGGCCTCGATCAGCTCGCGCGCGCGCGTGGGCGGGATCTGGCGTGCGCTGTACCGGCCGAGACCTTTCTTGACGGCCACCGTGGTCAGGCCCGACCCGAGCAGGTCGGTCGCCTCTCGGCAGGTTGCCTCGTCCCCGGTCACGAGGAGGACCGGACAGCCCCAGTGACCGCAGAGCGCGGCGTTGATGCCGGTCTCGCCGACGAGCGTCCCGTTGAACCAGAGGTTCCTCCAGGCCTGGCCCGACACCGTGTGGTTCATCACCCCGTCCGTCGTGCCCGCGCGCGCGTGCATCGCGACGAGCAGGCAGGCGTCGCAGCCCTGCTCGAGAAACTCCGTGTACTCCGTCCAGTCCGACTGCACGACGTACTCGCAGGCCGGGTCGAGCAGCTCCGGGATCAGAGAGTTGAAGCTCCAGCCCTTGCCTGCCCCGTGGTGATCCATCACGAGGATCTCGTCGGCTCCGGCTGCCTTCGCTCCGCGCACGGCTGCGTTGATCTCCTCGGTGTAGAGCTTGCGCCCCTCCTCGTACATGGGGTCGCCGCCGGTGACCTGCTCCCACTTGACGATCCCGGAGACGCCTTCCATGTCGCTGATGATCAGGACGCGCACGCCCGGGTTCTACCCGATCGCGCGCAGCGGCACGTCCTCCTCCGTCGGGATCCAGTAGCCGATCGCGCTCGTCCCGCCGCCGACGAGCTGCCGCCGAACGGGGTCGAGAGCCGCCACCTGTGCGGGCCTGAGCCCCAGCTCGTCGCGCGGGCGGATCCAGCGATACGTGTAGCCGTAGAAGAGCGCCTTGCGCGTGCGCTCGGAGCGGTTGTCGCCGCGCGCGTGCCACAGCCGGCGGTCGAAGACGACCGCGGTCCCGGCGCGAACCAGGAGCGGCACGGCTTCCTCGGGCTCGGCGTCTTTCGGAAGCGTGTCGCGCAGGTGACTCCCCGGAACCACGCGCAGCGCGCCCTGCTCGGGGTCCTCGACGTCCGTGAGGAAGTACGCCACCTTCAGCGACAGGCGCGGTCTCGGCGACTCGAGCTCGAGGTTCTGGCGGCCGCCGTCCTGGTGCCAGCGCCAGCGCGGCGGCTCGACGAGCGGCGGATGGACGTCGAGGTGGCAGTGGTACACGTAGATGTTCCAGCCGAGCGAGGAGGAGACGAGCGGGAAAGTCGCCGGGTGGTCGATCAGCTCGACGAAGGCCGGGTCGAGGCCGAGGAAGCCGAGCCGGTGCAGTGCCGTTCGGTCCGGCCGCTCGCTCGGCCCACACGCGATCGACCGCCGCGGTCAGCCGCGCCACGGTGTCCGCGTCCAGCGCGTCCTGCACCACGACCAGGCCGTCTCGCTCGAGCTCCACGAAGAGAGCTACGCCGTGCGAGGGCTTCGGGGTCCCTAGGGTTGTCACGTGGAGACCGGTCTCGCAGGCAAGCGCGTTCTCGTCACGGGCGCCTCGGGCGGGATCGGGTCGGCCTGCTCCCGGGCGTTCACGGCCGAGGGAGCGGAGGTAGTCGTCCATTACAACCGGGGCCGAGAGCGCGCGGAGGCGGTTGGCGGAGCGCAGCTCGTCCAGGCCGACCTGACGCGCGAGGACGAGGTCGACCGGATGTTCGCCGAGGCGGGCAGCCTCGACGTCTGCGCTGCGGTGGCCGGAGTGTGGCCGCGAGACGACGTGCCCGTGTGGGAGCTGTCGCTCGAGCGCTGGGAGGAGACGCTCCGCGCGAACCTGACGTCGACCTTCCTGACCGCTCGCGGCTTCCTGCGCGGAGTCGAGCGGTCCGGGCGCGGGAGCCTGGTGCTCGTCGGCTCGACCGCCGGCCTGTTCGGCGAGGCCGGCCACGCCGATTACGCCGCCGCGAAATCCGCAATCGTCGGCGGGCTCCTCCTGAGCCTGAAGAACGAGGTGGTTCGCGTAGCGCCTCGCGCGCGCGTGAACGCTGTCTGCCCGGGGTGGACCGCCTCGCCGATGACGCGCGCGGAGCTCGACGACCCCGAATTGGTGCGCCGCGTCACACGAACGATGCCGCTGCGCAAGGTTGCCCGTCCCGAGGACGTAGCGGCGCAGGTCGTGGCCCTCGCCTCGGACGAGATCTCGGGCCACGTCACCGGGCAGGTCGTGACGGTCGCGGGCGGCATGGAAGGCCGCCTCCTGCACGCGGATTAGCTCGAACTCCCTGCAAATCCGCTCATTAGCGCGCCGAGTGAACTGATTAGTGAACCAACGCCGTCAACCCGGAAAGGGTGATGGATCAAGCGATCCGGCGGCGACCATAGTGGGCTTACAGAGCACGGCCCCGGTGCGGCGGGGGCCGACTCGAAAGGAGAAGAACCCGATGCGGCGCGGTTCGACTCCAACAGGGAAAGGCCCCGATGCGGCGCGGGCTCATCCCAAAGCGAGACCCCGATGCGGCGTGGTCTCAGCACAACTTCACTGCGGATCTCTTCGGAGGCGTCCAAGCGGGGCCAGGCGGCGGCCCCGCTTGGACGTTAAGTGCGTGTCAGCACCACTAGAGTCCTGCCGTGGCTTCCCGCTTTCTCGAACGCCTTGCGAACGGGCCCCTCGTCGTCGCCGACGGCGGGATGGGCGCGCTCATCTCGGCGGCCGTGCCCCGGCTTCGGTGCCCGGAGGAGGCCAACCTGCGAGCGCCCGAGGCTGTCGTGTCCCTCCACGTCAGCTTCATCAACGCCGGCGCCGACCTGATCGAGGCCAACTCCTTCGGCGCGAACCGGCGCAAGCTCGCCGCGCACTTCCTCGAGGACGAGCTCGAGAACATCAACTCGACCGCCGTGAAGCTCGCTCGACAGGCGCGCGAGACGACCGGTCGTGACGTCTTCGTCGCGGGCTCGATCGGGCCGATCGGGCAGGCGGCCACCTCCCGCATTCGGCGCGAGCTGTTCGCCGAGCAGGCGAGCGTGCTCGAGGGCCGGGGCGCCGACCTGTTCATGATCGAGACCTTCTACGACCTCGACGAGGTGGTGGACGCCGTCGAGGCGGTGCGGAGCGTCTCGAGCCTGCCGATCGTCGCGCTGATGACCTTCGACGAGGGCGCGGAGACGCTCGCGGGCATCACGGCCGCCGAGGCCGCGCAGAGGCTCGGCCAGCTCGACATCGCGGCGATGGGAGCCAACCACGGCGCCGGCCTGCTCGCCGCGCTCGCACGCGCTCGACGAGATGGGCAAGAACGGCAAGCCGCTGGCCGCGCTGCCGAACATCGGCCTGGCCAGCCTCGCGGGCGGGCGCGTGATCTACCCGCACGCCTCGCCGGAGTACTTCGCCGAGTTCGCAGCCCACGCGCGCGACCTCGGCGCCCGGATCATCGGCGGCTGCTGCGGGACGACACCGGCGGAGATCGCCTCGATCAAGGCCGGCGGTGGACGAGGAGCGGCAGGCCCGCGCTCCGCTCGAGCTCGACGAGCGCGAGCTGATCGTCGCCCTCGGCGAGGAGCAGCGCGAGACAGGCCTCGCCACGGCTCTACGCGAAGGGGAGTGGGTCGTCTCGGTGCAGCTCGACCCGCCGCTCGGCGGCTCCAGCCGCGGTCTCGTCGAGGTGGCTACGGCGCTGAAGGACTCGGGGAAGGTCGACTTCGTCGACGTCAACGACAACGCGACCGCACGCGCGGGGATGAGCGCGCTGATGGTGTCAGCGGCGATCGAGCGCCTGGCCGGGATCGAGACCGTCCCGCACCTCACGACCCGCGACTGGACGGTGATGGGCCTCGAGTCGATGCTGCTCGGCGCGCACGCCGAGGGCGTCCGCAACATCCTCGCGATCACCGGCGACCCGCCCGAGGTCGGCGACTATCCCGGCTCCCAGGGCGTCTACGAGGTCGACGCGATCGGGCTCACCCGCCTGATGGCCCGGATGAACCGAGGCGAGGACTACAACGGCCGTCCGATCGACGCCCCGACCTCCTTCTTCATCGGCGTGGCGGTCAACCCCACGCCCGACGACATGGAGGTCGAGCTCGAGCGCTTCCGCCAGAAGCTGGAGGCCGGCGCCAAGTTCGCCATGACCCAGATCGTCTACGACCTCGACGAGCTCGACAGCTTCCGCGAGCGCCTCGGCGGCGAGTGGCCGATCCCGGTGCTGGTCGGGATCTTCCCGCTGACGAGCTACCGGCTCGCTCTGCGTCTTCACAACGAGGTGCCCGGGATCGTCGTCCCGGACGACGCTCCAGGAAGCGCTACGTGAGGCCGGTCCGGACGCGGCCGCGCTGGGCATGGAGCATGCGCGCGGCCTGATCGCCGCCTCGCGCGACCGCGCCGACGGCGTCTACATCGTGGCGCCGTTCAGGCGGCCGTCGCAGTCCTCGACCTGCTGTAGCTCTAGCAGGCGAGGACCTTGGTCGAGCCCGTGACGATCGACGTGCCTGCGACCGGGTCGCCCTGCCGCGCGACCCGTAGTCCGCCGCTCGAGCAGCCGAGATTGAGGACCGAGCTCTTGATGACACCTGTGCCACTGCTCTCGACGACGAAGTTCGCACCCGCCTCGATCGTGGCGGCGGCCGCCTTGAGGTGGATGCCGTTGCCCGCCATCACGAGCATGTCGTTTGCCAGGTGGATGTCGAGGGCTGCCCCGGTGAACAGGATCGAGCTGGGGCCTCCGCCGGGGCCGTCCAGCTTGATGCCGGTGTTGGTGACCTCGATCTTGAAGCGGCCGTCCGGGCTCGTCATGGTCGTGGGCGCGGAGCGGCGAGGCGCAGCGCCTGGTCGTCTCGCTCGCGAGCAGCGCCCAGCCGCACTCTGCTGCACTCCGCCTCGGGCGTTCCGAGCCCCTCGCCCTCGGCGACGTAGGAGGCTCCTCGATAGGAGACGACGTTCCCGGCTGCGTACTCGGTCTCCGAGCTCCAGTCGCCGCGCCAGCTCAACGCAACGGCTTCCCTGCTCTCGAGAGCACCTTGCCGGCGAGAGCCGTTGTCGGACGACTTCCAGACGGCGATCGAGACTACGGCCACCAGGACGACCGCCAACACGACGAGCAATGACTTCTTCATCGAAGCACCTCCACAGCACCAGACGGAACAATGGCCGCCGATCTTCCCTCAGCGAGCGCAGTCTCCGGTCGAGACCGGACGGCCCGCCGCCCCGAGGGCCTCGCGGACGATCTTCGTAGGAACCCCGTAGCCGCCGTCCGACCCCTTTCGCGACGCGAAGACGGTCGTCTCGACCTCCCCGCGCGCGTTCACGGCCGGCCCGCCGGAGTTGCCCCTGCGGACACGGCCTCGGAAGGTCGTGATCCGCCTTGCGATCGGGCCTCGCCCGACCGCATCCTCGGTGAGCACGGTCGTCGTCGGGCCGACGCGCCCCGCCGTCGCGGCGAACGGGCCGTTCTCCGGATAGCCCAGAATCGCGACGGCGGCGCCACTGTCCGGCTCGACGAGGCGCAGCGCGCGAGCCCGAAGGCCGCCGACCCGAAGGACGGCCACGTCGTTCCTCGCGTCGAAGGCAACGGTCTCGGCCTCGAGGCGACCCGCGCCCGGCGCCTCGACGGTCGTGTCCTCCTGGCCGGCGACGACATGGGCGTTCGTCACGACGAGACCGGGTGCCGCGACCCAGCCCGAGCCGGAGACCGCAAGCCCGCACGCCGTTCCGAGCACGCGGACGACGCTCGGTGCCGCCGTGCGCACCCCCGGCGTGCGGAGCACGTCGGCGTTCGGCGGCTCGACCGGAGCCAGCGGCCCTGCGATCGCAGGGAACGAATCCACGCGCGCGAGCGCGCGGAGCGCCCGCGAGGGCGGCGCGATCTCGTTCAACCGTTGGAGCACCTCCGAGCGCTGCGCTTCCTGACGCAGGCGCGTCTGCCCGGGGAACTGCAGCGCGACGGCGCCGGCCACCCAGACGAGGACGAACCCCATCGCCGCACCCAGGACGAAGCCACCGAGCGAGTCGGCGCCTCGCAGGGCCTCGAAGCGCAGCGCCCGGCGGAGCCGGGCGCCGACGGTGGAGCCGACGGCCTCGAACAGGATCGCGAACGCCGCCGCACCCAACAGAGCGGCGAGCGGCGTGTACGGGGAGCTGGAGCCCTCGTCCAGGAGCTGCGGAGCGAGGCGGGCGCCGAGCAATGCGCCCGCGACCACGCCGGCCACCGAGAGCGCCGTCGCGAGGAAGCCTCGGCGCGCGCCGACGAGCCCGATCAGCAGGGCGAAGCCGAGGGCGATCCAGTCGAGCGTCGTCAGCGGCCTGGACGCTACCGACCGGCGGTGCGATCATCGAAGCCGTGGCCACGTACCACGACGGGTCGCGCCGGCTCCAGGACCGGTTCGACACGCGCCGCCTCGCCGATCGCATCGACGAGAAGCTCGTCTCGCGCGGGACGATCGACGACGACGACCGCGCGTTCATCGAGCGCTGCGACATGGTCTTCGTGGCCACCGCCGACGCCGAGGGTCGCCCGAACTGCTCCTACAAGGGCGGCGAGCCGGGCTTCGTGCGCGTGCTCGACGAGCGGACGATCGCGCTGCCGAGCTACGACGGGAACGGCATGTACCTCTCGATGGGGAACCTGCTGGTCAACCCCAACGTCGGCCTGCTCTTCATCCACTTCGAGGAGCGCAAGCGGCTGCGGCTGAACGGTGTCGCCTCGATCGCCGAGGACGACCCGCTCATGTCCGAGTACCCCGAGGCGCAGTTCGTGGTTCGAGTGCGAGCCGAGCAGGTCTTCCCGAACTGCCCGCGCTACATCCACCACTACCAGCTCGTCGAGCGCTCCCGTTTCGTCCCCAAGGCCCAGTGCGAGACGCCCGTGCCCGGGTGGAAGACGCGCGAGTGGTCGCGAGACGCCCTGCCCGACAACGATCCCGCGCGCGACCCCGAGCGCGAGGTCGTCGAGCGCGGCTGATGCGGATCCGGTCGAGCGGCCCCGCCGACGCGAACCTGCCCGCGAGAGACCTCCCCAGGCGCAGCCGGGCCTCAGCAACCACGGGCTCGCCCGCCTGCTCCAGCGCGACACGGCGATACCCGAGAAGCTCGACCCGAAGCTAAGGTCACGCCGCATGCACGGGCAGCACCACTCGCGAGTCATCGCGCAGCACATGCAAGATGGCATGGCTGAGCCCACACGAGCGAGACTGGCGTAGCTGTCGGCGTTGCGGTGAGCCGCGCTGTTAGCTGCGTCGATCCTCAGCCGTTCACGCAGACGACGTACACCGTCACCGGAGTCAGACCGGGATTCCTCGCGTACCAGCCGTTGCCCCTCGGCTCGCTCCGTTCGCCACCACCGCCGCCGGTGGCGACCTTTCCAGCCGGACATGCGACGGTTGCCTCGGGCCCAGGCGCGAACTCGTTGCAGATAGGGAGCGGGCTTCCAGGGAGTTGGACCTCGTCGATGCAGCGCTCGCCCTGCTTCGTGATCACCTGTCGCCCCGTAACCGGACCGGTGCCGCTCGGCCCCGGATCTCCCTTAGCGCCTGGGGCACCGCCGTCGCCCTTCGGGCCAGGTGGGCCTTGCGGGCCCGGCGTACCGGCGGCCCCTCCGAGAGGTACCCAGGGACATTCCTTGGCGCACTCGTTCGGGTCCGGGTTGACACCGGCGGTGTCGGTCTCGGCGAGATAGGCCGAACCTTGGTGCGACACCATCTGCCCCCCGGCGTAGCTTTCCTCGGCGCTCCAGGAGCCACGCCACGAAACCGGAACGGGTTCCTTCGACGGGTCGAGCCCCGCGGTCCGTCGCGCGTCGCTTCCGGACACCTGCCAGACCACGATCGAGCCGAAGACCACAAGGGGGATCGCTGCGGCGACCACGAACCACGACTTCTTCACTTTCCCCACCTCCACCCACTAGACGCACACGGCACAAGCGATCTTCCATGAGGCGTGCCGGCCTACCAAACGGGCGTCTTCGCGGCCGAGACGTGAAGGAAGGCCCGCGGACGGGCCTTCCTTCGTTCGGAAGTACTCGCCTCAGCGGCCGCGCAGAGGCCGGAAGTAGTGCTTGCGGAGGTACCGGGCAACCTTCTTGCCGATCACCGTGCCCTGCACGTCCGCTCGGCGGAAGTGGATGCCGCCCCAGATCCGCGCCTCGATCACCTCGTCGATCGCGTCCGAGAAGCGCTTGAACTTCCGCGGGGCGATCGGCACACCGTTGAGGGAACGGCCCGAGACCACCGTGATCTCGACCTTGTCGGTGCCGAAGAAGTGGGCCATCGTGTTGAGCACGGCCCCGCTCAGGCAGCCGTGACCCGACGGATGGTCGGGGAACGGCGGCGTCGCCAGCGGGGGAGTCGTCACGGTGGCCGCCGCGAACAGCGATTCCCACGCCGGGTCAGCCACCGTCCTCGGGTTGCCGTCGGTGTCGGCTTCGCGGATCGCTGCCCTCGGCCGCCAGAAGCTCCAGTGGTACTTGTCGTTCCAGCAGGCGATCGCACCGTCGGCTGCCGCGAGGTTGACCATCGCGTAGAGACGAGCCTGGTCGGCCGTGTCGAGGTGATACCGCGCCGCGAGCTCCCGCATGAGCGGGTTCCAGAGCGCGATCGGGGCGAACTGCCAGAAGACCGCAGCCGCCGTCTGGTCTGCGGTGCGCGTCGTGCTGTTCAGCGCACCGAGCTCCTTCACCTCGTCGAACTCCCTCGCGTAGGCCTTGCTCTTGGGCGAGTTCGGCCCCTTCGAGCGGAACTGCGAGGGGCTCTTGATCAGGAACGGCTTCATGTTGCCGACGTAGCCGTCGGGGTCGAACGCCGGAGTGGCCGGCCAGCCGATCGGCCGCCAGTCGCCTGCGTCCGTGCCGACCTCGGGATTGAACGTCGCGAGGAAGCCGTCGTTCTGCCGGAAGGCGAGCATCGCCGCGGCCGCGGCCTCACCGGCGGCGACGCCCCCGACCTCGATCGGCCCGTCGGGAATCGGCACCAATGACGCGGTGTAGGCGGCGTCGAGCCCGGCGTGTCGGGCAGCCGGCGTGATCGCCTTGAGCACGCGATACGCAGCCGTCGCAGCGGCTGCATCCTGGGAAACCCAGGGCTGGGCCCCGACAGCGTTGAGGTTGACGAGGTACGGCTCGTGGCCGCGGTCGATGGCGTTGACCGCGTCGTAGACCGCACCCTCGACCATCGCGATCCCGCGGGTCTGACCGTGAGCAGTGGGCCTGAGCATGAGGCTCTCCGTCTGTGCGATGACATTCCAGTCGCCGACGGCATCTGCCTTCGCAACGGCGGGCGCGAGCAGCATCGCGACGGTAGCGGCACACACACACAGCGCGCGCCGGGTGTGACGAATCACGGGAACCTCCCAGGTTGGAGTGGCGTAGCTCGGTCGTTTCATGGCGTCTCCTGTCCAGACCCCGTACTGCTTGCTTGTCGCATCGTCGACACGGGCCGGGTCCGATGCTCGACCCGGCCCGTTTCAGGCCGGTTACAGGCGAGCAACAGCTACCTCGTCTCGCCCAGGCCGTTCTGGCGGTTGAGCGCCTCGCTGCGGATCAGCAGCGCCCGGAACTCGGCGTCGCTCATGCACGCCTGAGCGCGCACCGTGCACACGCTCCCGGCTGAGCCTCCGGCCGCTCCCGTGGCGGACACGGCCATGACGATGAGGGCAAGGCCTGCCGTGCACGCGAGCCGGCGAATCGTGGTGGTGGTGGACTGCATGGCTCCTCCTTCGCATTGCGGAGGCCGCCTGATCGCGACCTCTCGCCGAGGAGGCTGGGCGACACCACCCACGAATCGGTGCCGGCGCGGTCATTGCCGGTATCGGCCCGGTATCGGACAATCCCTGGAGTGGAGTTCAGGATCCTCGGGCCGCTCGAGGTGCTGGAGGACGGCCGCCCGGTCGAGCTCGCCGGCCGCCGCCAGCGTGCCGTGCTCGCGCTGCTGCTCCTGCACGCGAACGAGGTCGTCTCGAGCGACCGCCTGATCGACGGCCTCTGGGGGGAGCGGCCGCCGGCGACCGCGGCGAAGGTGCTCCAAAACGCGGTCTCGCAACTGCGGCGCTCGCTCGGAGAAAACGTCATCGTCACCCGTGCGCCCGGCTACCTGCTGCACGTGGAGCCCGACGCGATCGACGCACGCCGATTCGAGTCGCTGCTCGCCGACGGCAGGCGCACGCTGGCGGAAGGGCGAGCAGCGGAGGCGGCCGCCACCCTGCGTGAGGCGCTCGCCCTGTGGCGAGGGCCACCGCTGGAAGAGTTCGCCTACGAGCCGTTCGCTTCGACAGAGGTCGCGCGGCTGGACGAGTTGCGCCTGCGTGCTCTGGAGGAGCGGATCGAGGCCGACCTTGCGCTCGGACGCCACGCCGACCTCGTCGGCGAGCTTGAACCCCTCGTCTCCGAGCATCCGCTACGGGAGCGACCGCGCGGACAGCTGATGCTGGCCCTCTACCAGTCCGGCCGACAGGCGGAGGCGCTGCAGGCCTACCAGGACGGACGCCGTCTGCTCGCCGAAGAGCTCGGGCTCGAGCCGGGCGCCACCCTCCAACAACTCGAGAGACAGATCCTCACCCGAGACCCCGCAGTCGAATCGCCACCGCTCGTGCCGCCGCCTAGGGACGAGCGACCCCAGGCGACCCGGGCGCCACCGCGCCGCCGGCTCCTCCTCGTCATGGCCGCACTCGTACTCGCGGCCGCCGCCCTACTGGCGTTTCTGCTCACACGCGGCGACGACGCGGCTCCCGCCGTCGTACCCAACTCGCTCGTCAAGATCGACCCGAAGACCGGCGAGATCGTGGACGTGTACCGAGTCGGAGGCTTGCCGTTCAAGCCGGCGATCGTCGGCGACTACGTCTTCGTCTCCAGCCAGGAGGACGAGACGCTCTCGCGCATCGACGTCCGCTCCGGTGAGCTCGACACGTACGGGGGGCTCACGTCGCCGGCCGGTGTCGCCGCCGGGGCCGACGGGACGCTCTGGGTCGGCAGCTTCGAGGGGAACCAGGTCTCGCAGATCGACGCCGGCACCTACCAGCTGAAGCAGCTGGCCGAGGTCCCCGAAAACACCAGCCCGCGGCATGTCGCCGTGGGCGGAGGGGCGGTCTGGGTCTCCCGCGACTTCCCCGCTGCCGTCTCGCGCTTCGACGCCCAGAACGGGCAGCTCCAACGGCAATTCCTGCACGCGCCCTTGTTCCTGCACTCGTCCCAGCTCGCGTTCGGCGAGGGAGCGGCGTGGTCGGTCGCGAACTCTGAAAGGAAGCCAGGCGAGCTGCTTCGGATCGACGCCCTGGGCGGCGGCTCCGAAGCGATCGGGAGCATTGAGTCTCCGTGCGCGATCACCGTCGCGTTCGGCGCCGTTTGGCTCACGCAGGCCTTGGGGGACGGGCAGGTGTTCCGAGTCGATCCCGCGACAGGAGCCGTGCGCGAGGAGATCGAGGTCGGAGACCACCCGATAGGTGTGGCGGCGGGTGGGGGCTCCGTCTGGGTGGCGAACGGCGCAGAAACGACGATCTCGGAGATCGACCCGGAGACGAACGAGGTCGTAGGCACCATCCCCACGCGTTCCTACCCGTACGCCCTCGTATATGGGCACGGCTTCCTGTGGGTGTCGCTCCACTCCCGGCCCTTCAACTGGGAAGTGGGCTGCTAGTCGTCACGTACGCATGCTCGCTTTCGGGCAGGAACGAAAGGACGACTGGGGAGTACGTGTAAAGCACCGGCGTTACAACGCCGTTTCAGGCACGCAAGACGTGCGAGGTAGCGACTGGGGCCCGGGCCCCGCGCGCCACAACGTTTCGCGAGCAACGCTCGGCTACAATCGTCCGGCTCTCGGGGGCGTAGTTCAGTTGGTTAGAACGCCGGCCTGTCACGCCGGAGGTCGCGGGTTCGAGTCCCGTCGCTCCCGCTTCTAAAACCTCTGCAAAACACTGTATTACGTTGCCTGGCCAGGCACGAACTGCGGGTCTGAAATGCATCGTTTGCTGCCCGGCCCCGCTTCGCGCACGGAAGGTCGCCCGAGAACTACCTGCAAATGGGCCGTCATTGCTCCTCACCGATCACGGCCGATCGAAAGCAGCGGCGGAAAACCGGTCACGCCTCCCCGGCGTCGTGGGCTAGCAGGGCGATCTGCACGCGGTTGTTGAACTCGAGCTTCTCGAGCACGCGCGAGACGTGCGACTTGACGGTCGGCACGCTCATGTAGAGCTCGCGGCCGATCTCGGCGTTGGACTTGCCCAGCCCGACCGCGACGGCGACCTCGCGCTCGCGCTCGGTGAGGCGGTCGAGTTGCTCGCGGGCGTGCCGCTGGCGGTCGTGGGTCTCGCCGTCGGTCACGTGACCGATCAACCGGCGGGTGATCGTCGGGGAGAGCATCGGCTCGCCGGCGGCGACGGCCCGCACGGCGCGGACGATGTCGGCCGGCGGCGTGTCCTTGAGGAGGAACCCGCTGGCACCGGCGCGCAGGGCGCGCAGGACGTCGTCGTCGACCTCGAACGTCGTGAGGACGATGACCTCGGGCGCGTCGTCGTGAGCGCGCAGCAACTCGGTGGCGGCCAGGCCGTCCATCCCGGGCATCCGGATGTCCATCAGCACGATGTCGGGCTCGTGCTCGGCCACCGCGTGTGCGACCTCGCTGCCGTCCGCCGCCTCGCCGACGATCACGATCTCCTCGACGCCCGCGAGCAGCATCGACAGCCCGGCGCGGACGAGCGCGTCGTCGTCGACCACCAGGACGCGGATCTGCTCGCTCACTTCGGCCACGGCAACCAGGCGCGAAGCTGGAAGTCGCCCGCCTCGTCGAGCCCGTGCACGAGGCTGCCGCCGGAGAGCGTCGCCCGCTCGGCCAGGCCGACGAGGCCGGTCCTCGCCCCGGGGATCTCCGACTCGCCGGCGGCCAGGACCGGTGCCGAGTTGCGCACCTCGATCGTCAGACCCTCCCCCGGGGCGCCCTCCACAAGGAGGTCCACCGCGGCCGAGGTGGCGTGCTTGCGCGCGTTGGTCAGCGCCTCCTGGACGATCCGCAGCGCGTGGCGACCGATCGCGTCAGGGACGGCGGCCAGGTCCGCGAGACGGATTTCGGCGTGGAGGAGCATCCCGGCGGCGCGTGACTCCTCGAGCAGGCCGGGCAGCGCCGCGAGCGTCGGCTGGGGCGGCTGCGGCGCCTCGCCGTCGGGCCCGTCGCGCAGCACGCCGATCACAGCGCGCAGGTCCTCGAGCGCCTGGTGTGCGCTGGCGCGGATCACTGCGGCCGCGCGCGCGACCTCCTCGGGCGGCGCGTCCGGGCGGAACTCCAGCGCGCCGGCGTGCAGGCTCAGCAGCGAGATCCGGTGGGCCAGCACGTCGTGCATCTCGCGCGCGATGCGCGTGCGCTCCGCGTAGCGGACCTGCTCGACGCGCAACTCCTGCTCGGCCTCGGCATGGCGCACGCGCTCGCGCCGCGACTGGCGGCGCCCGCGGATGAACATGCCCCACGCGACGATGGCGGCGTAGGCCAGCGTCTGGATGACGAAGAACGCCAGCGGCGGCAGCGAGTCGTCGTCGGGCTGCACGGCACGGTAGACCGGAAACATCGCGAGCTGCAGTCCGGCGACGAGGAACGCCAGCTGCCACCGGCGGTAGGCGGCGACGGTGAACAGGACGATCAGGCCGGCAAAGCCCGCGGAGGACGAGAAGGCCACGATCGGCACCGAGGCCAGACCGAGGCCGAATGGCCAACGCCGCCGCCACCACAGGGCGAGGCAGAGCGCAGCGCCACCAATCACATCGAAGACAAGCAGGGGCCCGTCCAGCCCGCGGCCGACCTGGTCAGCCAGCGCCAGGCCGCCTAGGGCGGTCGCCAGCAGGAACAGCGAGCAGTCGACGACCCAGTCGAACCGCGAGCGGCGCGAGGGCGGCTCCTCGTCCTCCTCCGGGACGACGACCAGGGTGGACAGGAGACGGCGAGCGGTCACTCCGCCAAGAGTAGGTGTCTCGGCCGCCCTTGGACACCGTTCCGAAGTCGATCAGATCACCGACTTTCGTCGGTCCAAGAGTCGCCCTATGGCCGATTGCCGAGCCCCGCTTCGCGGCCCATCGTGTCGTCAGGACAACGAACTCAACTGGAGGATGCAAATGGCAGCGATCGAGATTCAAGGACTCTCAAAACGCTTCGGCGAGGTAGCCGCAGTCGACGACCTGAGCTTCACCGCTCGCGAAGGAGCCGTGACCGGCTTCCTCGGGCCCAACGGGGCCGGCAAGTCGACGACGCTGCGGATGCTCCTCGGCCTGGTGCGGCCGAGCCAAGGCAGCGCCACGATCGGCGGCAAGCCGTACGCGGCGATGGCGGAGCCGTTCCGCCGCGTCGGGGCAGTGCTCGAGGCGGACGCCTTTCATCCCGGTCGGCGGGCGCGCGATCACCTTCGCGTCCTGGCGACCGCCGCAGGTCTCCCGCTCGCGCGCGTCGACGCGGTGCTCCGCGAGGTCGACCTCGCCGACGTCGGGCACCGCCGGGTCAAGGGCTTCTCGCTCGGAATGCGTCAACGCCTCGGTCTGGCGAGCGCCTTGCTCGGCGAGCCGGAGGTGTTGATCCTGGACGAGCCTGCGAACGGCCTCGATCCGGAGGGCGTCCACTGGTTGCGGCGGTTCGTGCGTGCGTTCGCCGACAGAGGCGGCACCGTGCTGGTCTCGAGCCACGTGCTCGCCGAGGTCGCCCAGACCGTCGACGACGTGGTGATCATCGCGAACGGGGGACTCGTCACCCAGTCCTCGCTCGCCGAGCTGGCCAACCGGTCGCGATCCGGTGTGCGAGTGCGAACGCCGCAGGCCGAGGCGCTGCGCGGCGCGCTGCTCGCTCAGGGCATCTCTGCCCAGCTCGTCGCCTCCGATGCGCTCGTCGCCCTTGAGAGCGCCGCCGAGGCGGTGGGTCTGGTCGCGGCAGGCATCGGCGCGGTCATCTACGAGATGACGCCGGAGCACTTCAACCTCGAGGAGATGTTCCTCGAGCTCACGACTTCCGAAGGAGCATCCCGATGAAAAACCTGATCCACGCGGAGCTGCTGAAGCTCCAGACGACCCGCGCGTTCTGGGCGTACATCGCCTTCGCGCTGGCCTTCGTCCCGGTCAGCATCGCGCTGACGATGACCGTCTCGAACGACGGCCTGTTGCTCGACAGCAGCGAGGGAATTACCGCTGTGTTCTCCGCTGCGTCGGCCGGCGGGCTGCTCCTCCTGCTCCTCGGCATCACGATGATGGCCGGCGAGTTCCGCCACAACACCGCCACGCCCACGTTCCTGATCACTCCCGATCGGAGGCGCGTGATCGCGGCGAAGCTCGCCGCGGGCAGCGTCGTAGGCGTCCTGGCGACTGCGGTCTCCTCGTTGCTAACCCTCGCGATCGCCCTTCCCTGGCTGGCGGCGCGGGACATCGACGTCAGTCTCCTCAGCACCGACGTCGGAGCCCCGATCCTGGGCGGGTTGATCGGCACTGGGCTGATGACGGCCTTCGGCATCGGCCTGGGCGCCGTGATGCCGAACCAGACACTCGCGATCACGGTCGTGGTCGTCTGGTCGACGACCGTCGAGGCCCTGCTCATCAACGTTGTCCCTGAGGTCGGCCGCTGGCTCCCGATGGGTGCCGCGAGCGCCCTCAGCGGAACCTGGTCGGCCGAAGAGGGCCTGCTTCCCTTCTGGAGCGCGGGATTGGTCCTCACCGGCTACACGCTGGCGCTGGCCGCGGCCGGCACAAACCTCGTCACACGACGGGAGATCACGTGAGCCGGCTGCGTGCACTCCGGCTCCTGCCGCTGCTCCTCGCCGCGAACGTCAAAGTGCCGTCCTGCAACGGGCGGGCGATCACCCTGGAAGACCTGGCCACGCACAGCTCCGGGCTTTCCCGGGAGGCGACGACTGGGCTCGGATGCCGACCTTGCGGCGGCCGCGTTCTGCTTTCGACAAACCGCCCACAAGATCTGGCCTAAGGAGACGCTATGACCGAGCTCGAGCTCACACGCGCACCGAACGATCGTCGCCTCTACTCCCTCGAAGGAATCGGCACGGTGCGCCTGGACGGGCTGTTCTCCAACAGCGCGAACGCCGAAGCTGCCGGAAGCAGCTGGCGGATCAACCGCCGCGGCTTCTGGCAGCGGGAGATCGAGGCCACCGACGCCGCGGGCGCGGTGGCGGGTGAGTTCGTGCCGCGCGACATCCGGCGCGGCGGCAGGCTCTGCTGGGGCGATCACGAGCTGACGCTGCGCCCGGTCAGCCCGCTGCGCGAGCGCTACGCCCTCAGCGAGGACAATCGGGCGCTCGTCCTCCTCGACGGCAAGGGCTGGGGCGGGCGGCCGGTCAAGATCACCCTCACGGAATCCGACGCGATCGAGCCAGGACTGCTGCTCTTCGCAGCCTTCGTCGTGCACCGGCTCGCCGTCAACTCATCCGCGTCAGCTGGGTCAACTGCCGCCATCTCCAGCAGTTCCTCGGGCGGCTACTCGGGCGGCTAACAGTGCACGTCCGCGGCCAGAGCCCTCCGTGGCCACCGCCATAGTCGTCTCAGCTGACAACATACCTAACGGCAATTTTCGACGAGAAGCCGCGGTCAAGAGGTCAGGACCCGGTCTGCTCCGGCGCATGTCTTCCCGGTCCGCATGACCGGCGGTCGTCGCCCGTGACATCGAAACCGAAACCCAACCGGTGCGGTAGCGAGATCGTGCCAACGGGGTGATGAGGACCGATCCGGGCGATGGGATAGTTCCTGCAGCCGCTGATGGCCGATGAGATCGATCGGAGGGAGTGAGGAATGACACCCGCACCCGCGACTGCCCGACCGGGGGCGAACGTCGGCTCCACGAGTGAGTTCAGCTTGTTCTTCCGGGTCAAGCCCGGTCAGGCGACTGCCTTGCGGGACGCACTACAGGCGCTTCAGGAAACGCCGGGCTACCGGCCGGGAGAGCACAACATGGCAGTCGCCACGATTCACGAGGCCAGGTTCGTCTTGTTCGACGACGACACGCGATTGCTGTTTGCGACCAGCTTCGACGGTCCCTGGGACTCCTACATGGAGGACTTCTTCACATCCGGGCCGACCCTGGCGCTCTTCGACGTCATCTTCAAGCACGTTGACGGCTACGACGGGCTGCCGGACCTCGCCGCCGTACAGTCGTTCGTCCTCGGCGCTCAGGTGACCGCGTCCGCTTACGCGAGAAACTACGGAGGCACCGTGAAGGAGATCCGGAAGGCCGAGCGTGTGAACAAGGCGTTCCAGCAAGTGCTCGACGACCCCGAGGCCGCGGAGGCGCTGCAGCACCCGGCACTGAAGCCGCTGCTCGACGAGGCCGCCGACTAAGCCTGCGGGAGGAACAGGTGTCGGATCACATCTCAGGCCCGCGGGCGCTCGCCGACCCGATCGCTGACATCACCGATGTGTACGCGTTCCCGAGTCCCGAGCCGCCGGGACGGCTCGTGCTCGTGATGAACACGCTTCCGTTTGCTCCCCCGTCCGCGCTCCTCTCCGACGGCCTCGTCTACCGCTTCCGCTTGCGCCCGCTCACGGCGCGGGCAGCGACCGATCCGACACCGTTCGCCGTCGGAGAGAAGGAGTTCACGTTCGACTGCGTGTTCTCCGATCCGTCGGCAGACAACGGTGCCCGACGGACAGGAAGGCACGCTGACGACGCCGGAGGGCGAGGTCGTTCAGTTCCGCGTGAACGACGAGGAGGGCGGCTCCGGTCACGGGGTTCGCGTCTTCGCCGGCCCGCGCTGGGATCCGTTCATCATGGACGCGCCGGCGGCGCTGAAGACCATCGCGACGGGAGAGCTCGCCTTCACGGACGCCGGCTCGATCTACATGGACGGAAAGAACGTCCTCTCCCTCGTCGTCGAGGTCGACTGCGCGCAGCTGCTCGCCGGCGTGGAGCTGGTCGGGGTGGTCGCAGAGACGCTGACCAGCGGCAGACTCAACGTCCGAATCGAGCGTGTCGGAAGGCCCGAGGTGAAGAACATGATGCTCGCGCCGAAGCAGTTTGATCCCGTCAATCGCGACCTCGAGATCCGCGATCTCTACAACATGGAGGACGCGTTCCACCTTGCGGACGGCTACCAGGGGGCCTATCGAGCGCGGCTCGATGCCAACCTCGCCTTCTGGGACGGTCTGGACGGGAAAACCGACTGGCCTGCGGACGGGAACGGCGCTCACCCGCTGACCGAGTTCGTGCTCGCCGACTATCTCGTCGTCGACGTCGGCAAGCCCTACGCCGAACAGGGTTCCTTCCTCGAGATCGAGCGCGCCGCCATGGAGGGCCGCCCGCATGAGACCTGCGGTGGGCGTTCGCCCAACGACGACGTGATGGACAGGATCTTCACGCTGCTCGTGAACGCCGGCAACGGGCCGATCATCCGCGACGGCGTCGACCACGCGACGCGGCCCGCCGCGCGCACGTTTCCTTACCTCGCGCCGGCGAACCCGGATCCTCCAGAGCCCCCTGAGCACCACCACTGAGGGTGGCCGTCCCCGCGGTGAGCGTGACCTCCGGCGAGAGCGTCAGCCTCGAGCTCGACGACATCCAGAGCGGCGCGCTGCACGAACGGCCGACCCCATACGTCGGTGCCTATCTGCTGATTCGCGTGGACGACCGCAGCGCGGGCCGCGAGCTCGTGCGCCGGCTGCTCTCAGTCGTCGATTCCGGCCGGCCGACCGCCGATCCGGCCCAGGACGCCTGGGTTACCGCTGCCTTCACCTACCGGGGGTTGAAGGCGCTCGGCGTGCCACAGGACTCGCTGGACAGCTTCGCGCCGGAGTTTCGGCAGGGGATGGCCGCGCGGGCAGCCGAGTTGGGCGACCTCGGCGAGAGCAGCCCGGCCAACTGGGAGAAGCCGCTCGGTACCCCCGACGTCCACGTCGCGCTCGCCGCGTTGTCGCCTGACGCAGCGCGGCTGGAAGCGGTGCTCGAGCGCGCGCGCAAGACGTACGAAGAGCTCGCCGGGATCGAGGTCATCTGGCGGCAGGACTGCTACCAGCTGCCCACAGGACGCACCTCCTTCGGCTTCAAGGACGGGATCGGACAGCCGTCCGTCGAGGGCAGCGGCATCCCCGGCTCGAACCCTGGCGAGGCCCCGCTCAAGCCGGGGGAGATCATCCTCGGCTACCCGGACGAGACCGGAAGCCTGCCGCCGATGCCGAGCCCGGATGTGCTCGGCCGGAACGGCACGTACGTCGTCTTCCGCAAGCTGCACACCCGCGTCGCCGCCTACCGGAGCTATCTCCGTGAGAAGGCGGCGAGCCGCGGAGAGGAGGCGCTGCTCGGCGCCAAGATGGTCGGCCGCTGGCAGAGCGGAGCGCCGTTGGTTCTCGCTCCCGAGCAGGACGATCCCGAGCTCGGCGCGGATCCGCTGCGGAACAACGACTTCCTCTACAAGGACGATCTGCGCGGCTTCAAGTGTCCGGCGGGCGCGCACGCACGCCGTGCGAACCCGCGCGACGCGCTCGAGGGCGAAGGCAGCGTCGACGTGCGTCTGCATCGGATGATCCGGCGCGGCACGAGCTACGGTCCGATGCTGCCCGAGGGCGTGCTCGAGGACGACGGAGCCGACCGGGGCATCATCTTCGTCTTCGCCGGCGCGCATCCGAAGCGGCAGTTCGAGTTCGTGAAGACGCAGTGGCTGAACGACGGCATCTTCATCGGCGCGCCGAGCGAGAGCGACCCGCTCGTCGGCCCGAACGACGGCTCGGGGATGTTCACGATCCCGCAGCGGCCGATCCGCCGCCGGCTGCAGGCCCTGCCGCCGTTCGTGGTCACCCGCGGCGGCGAGTACTGCTTCGCCCCAGGGCTGCGCGCCATGCGCTGGCTTGCGGAACTGGACACCTGACCGGCACGCATCGAGGGAGGACGGACGTGGCAGCCAAGACAAGCACAGACCGTTGGAAAGCACTCGACTTCGCCGCACCTCCGGCGGATGCCCCCGAGCCCGATGAGCCCGTCCTCGTTGAGTACAGCGCGGATGAGCGCGTGGCCGTGATCACGCTGAATCGCCCGCATGCGGACAACGCGATCACCACCGAGATGGGAGCCCGGCTGACCGAGATTCTGGAGTCGATCGCCGTCCGCACCTCCCTCCGCGCAGTGATCCTCACCGGTGCAGGTGACCGCGCGTTCTCCGTCGGCAGCGACCTTCGCCAGCGCAAGAACATGACCAAGGAGGACTGGCTGCGGCAGCGCCAGGACTTCGACCGCACCCTGTACACGGTGCGGCAGCTGCGCAAGCCGATCTTCGCGGCTGTCAACGGCATCGCCTACGGCGGCGGCTCAGAGCTGGCTCAGAGCACCGACTTCATCATCGCCTCCGACAACGCCACCTTCGGCCAGCCCGAAGCGATGATCGGCCTCTCTGCAGGTGGCGGCTCGCCGGTCTTCCTTCCGCGCGTGCTCCCACCCGGCAAGGCGCTCCAGATGCTGATGACCGGTGACCCGATCACCGCACAGGAAGCCCACCGGCTCGGCATGGTCAACGAGCTACATCCGCAGGGGGAGCTGATGGACGCGGCGCATCGGATCGCGGCGAAGATCGCGAGCAACTCGCCGACGGCGGTCCAGGCGGTCAAGGGTGCCGTCCGCATGGGCGAGGGACAGCCCGTCGAGGAGGCGATCGCGATCATGATGGCGGCCCACTGGCGCTCTGCCGTCCATCCCGACCGAATCGAGGGAATCGGCGCCTTCAACGAAGGCCGCGACCCGACCTTTCAGGACCCTGACTTCTGATGCGCCGTCATCGGCGAGGAGGCTGAGACCATGGCACTGGCAAACGACCTCGAACAAGATCGCGCCGCGCTCAACATGATCAACCCGGCCCCGTACAACGCGGAGGCGCCACCCGAGGCACTCGCGGATGACATCACGCCGGTCGCGCTCCACTACGTTCGAAGCAACTTCGCCGTACCGACGCACGACGGCAACCTGGAAATCGGCGGCGCTGTCGAGAGCCCGACCAGGTTGACCCTCGACGACCTTCGCCGACTACCTGCGATCGAGCGTGCCGTCACGCTCGAGTGCGCCGGAAACGGACGACTGGCGACCCGGCCCCTGCCGGTCGGGGAGCCCTGGGGCGACTACGCCGTCTCAACCTCGCGCTGGACAGGGGCGCTCCTGCGCGACGTCCTCGACCAGGCGCAGCCCAGGGCGGACGGCGTCGAGGTTCTCTTCGAAGGCGCCGACCACGGCGCGTACCACCTGGAGCCCGTCCTGCCGGAGACAACTCGCGACGACCTGGCCTTCGTGCGTTCGCTTGCGCTGGAGCACGCAGTCGATCCGGAAGCGGAGATCCTGATCGCCTACGAGATGAACGGCGAACCATTGACCCCCGACCACGGTGCCCCGTTCCGGCTCATCGTGCCCCACTGGTACGCGGTCGCCTCCGTCAAGTGGCTGAAGCGAATCGCTGTTCTCACCGAGCCCTTCTCCGGCGAGTTCCAGACCGGCCACTACATCTACGAGTGGCCCGATCGTCCGCACGAGCCAGTCGACCTGATGCGCGTCCGCGCCCGCATCACCGATCCAGCTCCCGGCACGATCATCACCGCCGGCACCTACACCGTGCGCGGAAAGGCCTGGTCCGGCACAGGGCCGGTGACCGCAGTCGACGTCAGCTTCACCGGCGAGGGCGAGTGGCACGCAGCGAAACTCGAACCCCCGAAAGACCCGTCTCAGTGGCAGGAGTGGTCCCTCGACTGGGAGGCAACCGGGGTCGGACGCCACAGCCTCCGCGCGCGCGCAACCGACGCCGCCGGCAACGTCCAACCCGACGTCCCACCCTGGAACCGACTCGGCTACGGAAACAACGCGATCGAGGTCTCGTACGTCGACGTCACCTAGTCCCCCGTCGAGCAAGCGGTTCACAAGCGGTTCAGGTCGGGGCGCGAGGCTGACCATCGCAGCGAGAGGCGCTGCGAGGCCAGGCGGTCACAGAGCCGACCGGCTCGAAAGGCGACGTCGGAAAAGCTTCGGTTCCTCGCCGCCCAGCCTCGCCGCTCGTGCCCAGGAGCCTGGCGCCGTAGCGGAGCACCGGCTCCGACTCGCAGGCGAAGCCGAGTGCCACTCCGGGCGGTTGCGGCGTCGCAGCGTGCTCGTTGAAGCCGTCCACGCCGATTCCCTGCTCGCGAGCGGCTTTGAGCAGCGCCGGCTCGTCGGTGTCCTCGGGAAAGGACAAGGACAGGAACAGGCCGGCGGCGCTGCCGACGACGCGTGCTTCCGGGACGTGCCTCGCGAGCGAGGTGACGAGGGCCTCGCGTCGGCGGCGATAAGCGGCTCCGACCCTGCGCAGGTGCCGGTCGAGGAAACCGCGCTCCAGGAACTCCGCGAGCGCGAGCTGCGTGAGCCGCGGAGCCGCGATCGACGTAGCGAACAGATACTCCACGACAGGCGCGACCAGGGCTCCGGGCAGCACGGCCCAGCCGACACGCACCGTAGGGGCAAGCAACGCGCTCGCGCTCCCCACGTACGCGACGCGCTCCGGCGCGAGGCCCTGCAGCGCGGCTGCCGGTGCGCGGTCGTAGCGGAAATGCCCGTCGTAGTCGTGCTCGATCACGACCCTGTCGCCGACCGCCGCCCAGTCCAGCAGGGCGCGGCGTCGCTCCGGCGCGAGCGCCGCTCCCGTCGGGAACTGGTGCTCGGGGCTCACGACGACGGCCGGAACGTCCGGGAGCTCGTCGACACGGAGACCTCCCTCGTCGACCCGGACGGGCACGAGCTCGAGGCCGGCGGCGGCGAGCGTCGTCGCACGCCAGCGGTGGCTCGGGTCCTCGACCGCGATGCGCGTCGCGCCTCTCGCCCGCAGGACCGACGCGAGCACGAAGAGCGCCTGCGACGAGCCGGCGAAGATGCACGTCCGGTCGAAGGTGCCGACCACGCCGCGTGTCCGAGCGAGGAACGCGGGTAGGCGCCGCCGGAGATCGGCCGCTCCTTGCGGCTCCCCGTACGCGAAGTCCTGTCCGGCCGCGTCCTGAAGCGACGAGCGGACCACGGTGAGCCATTGCGCACGCGGGAAGAGCGCGAAGTCCGGAAGGCACGTCGCTCGCGCAAACGGCAGGTTCGGGTCGTTCTCCACCTGTACCGGCGCAGAGACGGCGGCTGCGACAGTCGGGGCCGCGCCGCGTCGAACCGCGATGTAGCCCTCGGCGGCGAGCTGGGTGTAGGCGCCGACGACAACGCCGCGGGAGACGCGCAGGTCGGCGGCGAGCGTTCGAGTCGATGGCAATGCCTGCCCCACCTCGAGCGCGCCGGACCGGACCAGCTCGCGTACCTGCCGCTCGATTTGCAGGCCGAGCGGCCCGTCGCGGTCGAGCTCGAGCCCGAGAAGTGGTCCTGTCAACATGGGCGTAATTGGCCCTTTCGGGAGGACCATAGCGCGCCTACCGTTGGCCGCGTGAAATCGCTCCTCGCCATCGCCGGCCTGGCTCTCGTGGCAGCAGGATCCGCTCCGGCGGAACGCTCTGCGAGCACCTACAGGTTCCGCCCGTTAATCAGGACGAGCCAGGTCACGCACCTGGCCGCGCCGCGCTCGGAGCCCGGGAAGCTCTACGTCGTCGAGCAGAAAGGCCGCGTCCGCGTCGCGGTCGGCGGCAAGCTCAGGCGGAAGCCGTTCCTCGACCTCGGCAGTCGGGTCAGCGTCGGCGGCGAGCAGGGGCTGCTCTCGATTGCGTTCCACCCCGCCTACCCGCGGAACCGGCTCTTCTATGTCCACTACTCGGCGATCCCGAACGACACACGGATCGTCGAGTACCGCGCGAACAGGGACCGCACGGCCGCGCTGCCGAAGACGGCGCGCGTCCTGTTCACCCTCCGCCAGCCCGGAGCCGAGCACAAGGGCGGGGAGATCGCGTTCGGCCCTGACGGCAAGCTCTACTTCGGACTCGGCGACGGCGAGTGCTGCGACGATCCGCAGAACCGCGCTCAGAACATGAGCGAGCCGTTCGGCAAGCTCTGGCGGCTCGACGTGGCGCAACGACCGCCCGCGCCCGAGATCGTCGCGCTCGGCTTGCGGAATCCCTGGCGGATCTCGTTCGACCGGGCGAACGGCGACCTCTACATCGGCGACGTCGGCGCAGGGCTGTTCGAGGAGATCGATTACCAGCCGCGCGCAGCACTCGGCGAGCTCGTCAACTACGGCTGGGACGTCTGGGAGGCCCGCGCGACCAAGGAGGACAAGCCGCGAAACCCGCAGGGCCGACTGGTCTTTCCGGTCCACGCCTTCGCTCACGCCGGCCGCCCCGGCTGCACGGGCTCGATCACGGGCGGTGACGTCTACCGTGGCTCGGCGGTGCCGGCCGCGCGCGGCCGCTACTTCTTCGGCGACTACTGCAGCGGGGCGATCTGGAGCCTTCGAGTCGAGAATGGGGCCGCGGTCGACGTCCGCCGGGAGAGCGGCACGCTTCCCGGACTGACGACGTTCGGCGAGGACGCGCGCGGCGAGCTCTACGCGGCTGCGCAGGGCGGTCGGGTCTACAAACTGATCCGGTAGCTACGTCGGTGCGTGGCTCCGACCAAGCAGTGTCGTGGAACGAAGCGGCTGTAACCGGCGGCGATCAGAGGCTGACCCGCAACCACCGACGCTCCCGTTCACGGAGACGCTGCATATAGCGTCCCGTTACCTGCACGGTGAGGCTGTGGGTTCCCACCATTTCCACGGGTGTGGAACGTCCGATGGATCGGTAGCCATCACACAGGCCCGACCGATGAAGGCCAAGTAGGCCGAACGGCCCATTGATTGCTGATGGGGGAGTGCAACACTCCCAAGCGTTGATAGGGGTCTAGCGCGCGCGGCATCCCGGCGAGGACGCGCGCGCAACCAGAGGGAGCTCGAGAGGGTCGATGACTGTGGACGCTGCAAGTACTCCCATGAGCGTGCCGACAACTCCAGCGGGGCGAGAGGCCGCCCAGGTGCTTCCCTTTCAGCTGGACACCGCGCTCGTGGACGCACACCGGGCGCTTACTCGAGTCCTGCAGGCGCGTGCGACTGGAGGACTCGATCTCCTTGACGCGTCTTCAACTGAGGATCTGCGAGCTGCGGCCGCTGAGCTTGTCGCGACCGCCGCACTGATGCCGTCCGGTCTCCCTGAAGGAGTCAGGGCAACCATTGAGCGTCAGCTTGGGGCGGCCGTACCCCTCTATCAAGCTCATGCCCTTTTGGTTTCCGCGCAACAGGCTTCTGGGCGACACGCGACCGAGCTGTACGACGCAGCGACGGATCGAGCGGAGCAGCTCGACAGTCTCATTCGCTCACAGCTGTTCAGCGGTGTGGGAAACCGCATGGAGCGCCTCACGCACGCCGCCGAGCAAGGTGACCAAGTCGCACGGGAGGTGCTCTTCGAGCTCTTTCCGGTCTGGTTCTCAGACGAGCGTAAGAGAGATGTAGCGCGCAAGCTTTCTGACGGAGCCGGATCGAGACCGTCTGGGCATCCGGACACGGAGAGCCTCGATCAGCTCCTCACCGACCTACATGCGCTGATCGGCCTCGAGCCCGTGAAGAGAGCCGTCCAGACCCTCGCTAACCTCCTTCGGATCCAGCGCGAGCGGCTGGCGCGCGGGCTAAAGGCCTCCTCGCGGTCGAATCATCTGGTCTTCGTCGGGCCGCCAGGAACTGGGAAGACGACGGTAGCGCGGCTGCTCGGGCGGATCTTCCACGCGCTGGACCTTCTCGAGCACGGCGAGGTCGTCGAGGTCGCCCGACAGGACCTCGTGGCGGAGTATGTCGGGCAGACCGCGGTGAAGACGAATGCCGCGATCGATCGAGCGCTCGGCGGCGTTCTTTTCATTGATGAGGCCTACACGCTTGCCCCGGAAGACTCCCGCAGCGACTTCGGATTCGAAGCTATCGACACTCTGATGAAGCGCATGGAAGACGACCGAGAGAAGTTTGTCGTGATCGTCGCCGGCTACCAACGGCCGATGAAACGCTTCCTCGACGCCAATCCTGGTCTACGAAGCCGCTTCGACGAAACGATCTCCTTTCCACACTTCGAACCACCGGAGCTTGTCAAGGTGCTCGAGCGTTTCGCTGCTTCTGAGGGATACGAGCTGACTAGCGAAGCCGAAGCCAAGGCCGCGTCGGTCCTTGAGCAGGCGTGGCTTGCGCGCGACGAAAGCTTCGGGAACGCGCGCCTCGCCCGGAATCTTTTCGAGGACGCAGTCGCGGCGCAGGCAAACCGGCTCGCGACGCACTCTGCTCTCGATGAAACGTCCCTTGTCCGGATCGAGGCCGACGACATCCCCGCAGTCGCATGACCGAACCGCTAACGCCCTTCGCTCTCCTGGGGATCAGCGAGGCCGCGTCGATAGAGGACGCGCTAGCCGCGTTCGAAGATCGCGCGCGAGCACTACTCACTGGTGTGCCATCGTCCGAATCGAACGGATTACCTTCTACTCTTCAAAGTTGGTCCACGCTCACCGGGGCGCTCGAGACTGTCGTTTCGGGCATTGCGTCAGAGGCCGCGCGAGATAGCGCTACCCACCAGGATCAGACTCCCTCGCCGACCCTTGAGCACGGTGAACGCGGAGCGTTCCAAGGCATCGTGGATTGGCCGGCTCCTCCCGACGAGGCGGAGGCGCGAGAGGCCTTGCGGCAATGGGCGCGATCGAAACGGCTCGTCCCGAATGAGCTCTTCGATGGCCCCTTGGTCATCGAGCAGGCATCCGCAGCGAAGCTTGCCGTTACACGGCTCATTGAGCACCGCTCCGAAGGTCATGTGACGGTGCCGAGCAACGCCGGCCGCCCGACCTCGACGTACAGCCTCAGCATCGAAGGCGTCGAGCTTCCGCCACCCGTTGGGTTCGAACCGACGTCTTGGCAGTTCATCTTGGAGGGGTCCGAACAGGCGTCGGATTGCCCGTCCTGCCAGAGCGGGCAGGTGCGTTGCGGGTGGTGTCAAGGCGCCGGACGCACACCCTGTTCGCCGACCCAGAACTGTTCGTCGTGCTTCGGAAAGGGTCAGACCTACAACGGAGAACGCTGCTCGAGCTGCGCCGGTCGCGGGACGGTGCAATGCACGAAGTGCGGCGGGAGTGGTTGGAAGATGTGCTTGCCTTGCCTCGGCCAGGGTTACACCAAATGCGGCAAGTGCGAAGGGACAGGCGTACTCGTCAGCTACGTGCTCGGTTCGATCGAGCGGGCTCCTGAGACGGACGAGGTCCTCCTTCCGCCGCCCCAGGAGGTGAAGCCGAAGGACGACGAATGGGAGTCCTTCGGACCATTCCAAGGCGTCGTCGCTCCTGATGGGCTGCCGGAGGAAGCGCGCGAGCAGGTCGCCGCCAAGCTCGAGCAGAAGCCCGAAGGAGAGCTATTGAGGAAGCTCGACGTAAAGGTGCTTCCCGTCTTCAGGGTGAGTCATGAGTGGGAAGAAGCAACGCGTAATGCCTTCCTAATCGGCAAGTCCCAGCGCGTTGAAGCTCCCGGCGCGCGCAGGGCGAGTCGCCGGGTGCGCCGGCTTATTCTCGCCGGCGCCGTGATAGCACTCGCTACAGGTATCGCGATCGGAGCTCTCGTATATCTCATGACATCGACGGGAAGCTCCTCAGCGGATTCCGCGAAGACGCCGGGCGCCACCACGAGCGAGGCGGCCGGCTCCCCGCCGGGATCCACGTCGCCCTCCGGCGCTGGCGGCGAGACGACGGCTACGGGGGAAACGGCGTCTGGGGTCCCAGCTGAGCGCGAGATGGAGTTTGAGCGAAGCTGGTTCAGCGACGCATCGGGGGCGGCCGCGTTTCAACGGCTGATGAAGGTTCGACCGGAGGATGTCGCGCTAGCTCGGGAGGTACGGAAGGGCAGAAGACTCGGTGTTGTGAGCGCCAAGATCGTCAACCCTGAGCCGTTCGTCCAGGTGACCTCGTCGGACGTAGACGAAGAGGTTCACGCCGTCTCGGTGATGTTCATCGTCCATCCGTCGGAATCGTCTGCGTTGGCTGGTGTGTTCCCACCACGACTCCGTTTCGATATCCATCCAAGGCTAGGCGACCGAGCAGGCTGCGTGCACGACACGTTCCCCGAGGAACTCTGGGATTGCCGAATTGCGCTCGGACGAATCGGAATGATGATTTCTGCAGAGACGCGTGAACAGGCACTCGATGTTGCTCGAGCATCCACGTCGTTCGCGAGCCGCGCCCTGCACCGGACTCTCGACGCGCTCGCCCTCACACCGCTCTCAGAGATAGATGTTCCGGCCGGCTTTCGCGCCACCAAGATCAGCGAAGGCTTCGCGAACACCGTTGGACCCGTCGTCACAGTGACGCTTCACGGCCCTGCCGAGCGGCAGCTCTTGAACTTCTACGTAATCGGCAACGCGAAGTTCGCCCACTCGACCTTCTTTGCGGGGCGTACGGACGACGGCGGCCCTAAGCCCAGAGGCGGTGAGGAAGCCATCTGTTCCCAAGAGCGCGTCGACGGAACAAGTTGTCAGGTACGAGAGGGTGGAACAGTCGTAAGCGCGGACATCGTGGGTGATGGAGATCACCGTGACGAAGCTGTCGCACTCGCTGAGGCCGGGCTCGCGTTACTTGAGCAAGTAGCGAGGTAGCCGCTCGTTTCAGAGCCAGACCCGGCGGGGACGCTAGCGATCGAAACCCCGCCGATCACGGTCTTGCCTCGCTGCCAGGAGCCGAGGGAACGGGCGGATCACCTCGAGCGCGCTAGCGCCGAGGATCTCAGGAGCGCGGGGCCACAAGCTCAGCCGAGGAGCAGCGGAACACGGCAGCGGGTGCACGCGCGCGGCAGCGCGCCGGCGTGCCGTCGCGGTACACGGGCACCGCGGGGCGACGCGTGCGGCGGCGTCGACGGCGATGCGCCCGGAACCGACTTCGCCGTCGGGGCCGACCCGCCAGGGCCGGCCAGCGCCCGGGGCCGGCCGCGTGCGTGAACACGTTTGCGCCGATCATGACCGCGGCCGCGCCGCGGGGTCGATCGCGGCGTCGATCGTCGATCCCCCGTCCTCGCCGCGCAGCGCGGTCGGGAGACCCAGGCGCCGCCGGCGGGCCGGTGCGCGCCCGTGGGGCCACGGCCGTAAACGGTGGCGATCGTCGCCGCACCAGTCTCGGCGACGGCGATGTAGACCTGCCGCTGCGCGCCGGGCCTCGTGGAGGAGAGGTCGACGATCCGGATCTTGCGGCCGAGCTCGCCGCCGGCCTGGCCCTCGGCGCGAAACACGCCGGTCGAGGGCTCGTTCGCCGCCCAGGCGACGGTGATCGCGCCGCGGGCGTCGATGCCCACCGCCGGGCGATCGGCCACCTCGGAGGCGAGCAGACCCACGCTCCACGCCCCGCCGGCGCGGCGCGACACCACGCGGGTGCGAAGAGCGCGATCTCGCTGGGACTCTGGCGGCAGGCGGCCCGGGAATGGCCTTCGCCTGCCTGGTCGCGGCGGCGATCGCCTTCGGCGTCGGCGAGTGCCTGCACGCGACCGCTTTCATGCCGCTGATCGCCGACCTGGCGCCGCCTGCCCTGCGCGGCCGCTACATGGCGACTGCGGGGTTGTCGTGGTGGCTTGGCCTCGCCATCGCTCCGACGGTCGGCGGGCAGCTGCTGGCGGTGTCGGCGCCCTTGGCTCTACTGGCAGGCGCCGGCCTGGCCGTGCTTGCGCTCATGCTGTTGCGCGCCTTCGCCCCTGCGCTGCCGGCCGGCGTGCGCTCGATTCCCCAACCGGGGATGCCGGTCAGCTCAGCCAAAAGGCTCCAAGCCTGACCGACGAGTCAGTCAAGGGACGGTCGCCGCGAGCCCTGTTCTCACCTGCGTTTGCGGTTGTTTGGGAGTGGAAACGCCGGGCCCGTGTAGTCCCGTCTTCGAGCTTTGGAGGTCAGTGTTGCAACGCATCATTCTCATGGCCACTCTCGCCCTCGTCGTGGCGGTTGCGGGAGCCGGTCGGGCCGCCGCCGAGCCGTCTCCGACCGATAGCGAACCGGTAGCGAACGACGCGAGCGTGGGCCAGATCTTCGTCGCGCTGCCGTTCGCCCTCGGGGAGGTCGATCTCTCGGCTCTGGGCGTCTCCGACGCCGAGCTTCTTTCTGTAGGGCCGACCGCGAGCGCGACGGCCGCATCGGGTGACCTCCTGATCGTCGACGACGACGGCCTGGACTGCCCCAACGCCGAGTTCACGACGATCCAGTCCGCCGTCACCGCCGCAACACCGGGCGACAAGATCAAAGTCTGCCGCGGCACGTACATCGAGCAGGTGACCATCCCGGCCGGCAAGGACGATCTCACGTTGTTCTCCGAGGGCGCCCGCCAGGCAATCATCAAGGCGCCTCCGGTGATGTTGCCCCCACAGGCGATCGTCCGAGTGAACGGCGCTGAAGACGTGACCATTCGCCACTTCACGATCACCGGCCCGGGCGGCGGCCCATGCAATTCCATCCGCTACGGAGTCTTCGTCGACGGCGGGGGGTCGGCCCTCATCACCGACAACCACGTCACGGAGATCCGCGACTTCCCGCCGTTGAGCGGTTGTCAGAACGGGATCGGCGTGGCGGCCGGCCGGGTGCTCCCGCCTGACGGGCCGACGTTCGGAAGCGCGACCATCGTGCACAACCTGATCGACAAGTACCAGAAGGGCGGCGTTCTGGTCGACGGCGCAGGCTCGGCCGGGGAAGTGGCCTTCAACGAGGTCGTCGGCTTCGGACCGACTATCGCCAACGCCCAGAACGGCATCCAGGTGAGCAGACAGGCTCACGTCGACGCCCACCACAACAAGGTTTCGCAGAACTTCTACAGCCCGCCGGGCACCGAGGCCACGGGGATCCTGCTCTTCGACAACCCCGACGCTCGCGTCCACCACAACAGCCTGTTCCTGAACGAGATCGGCGTCGGGTCATCCGTCGTCAACGGCACGGCTGAGATCTCGTACAACAGTGCCCGAAACAACTTCGACGGCATCGTTGCCTACAGCTCTACTTCGAACACCCTGATCTCCCACAACAAGGCGTTCGAGAACACCCGGTACGACTGCCGTGACGACACCATCCCGACGGACAACATCTGGCTGAAGGATCTCGGGCGTACGGAGAACCAGCCCGGGCTCTGCAAGCAAGCCGGCCCCAGGTAGCCGGCGAGACTCTGAGAGGGCGGCCAACGGCCGCCCTCTCAGTCGTAGCCGGCTCCGCGCCACAGAAAGGAAAACGGCCCCCTGGCTGCGGCTCCCGGGGACCGTTTCATGTGGCTGGAAAGGTTTGGCGGCTTGAGCGGCCCGCCTTTGCCAGCCTGACCGTGCATCGACCGCACGAGAGGGATGGTGTTACACCCATTCGAGGGGATCATCGGCCTGCCGTTCAGTTCAGGTCGCCGAACGGGCTGACGCTCAGGTACTTGAAGCCGGAGTCGACGGCGAGCGTCACGATCACGGCGTCCGGGCCGAGGCGCTCGGCCAGACGATGAGCGCCGACCACGTTCGCCCCGGTCGAGATGCCCGCGAAGATCCCCTCCTCGCGCGAGAGCCGAAGGGTCATCTCGACCGCCTCGTCGTCGCCGATCGGCTCGAGGTGGTCCACCTTGGCGGGGTCCCAGTGCGGCATGACGAGCCCGGTCCAGCCCTGGATCAGGAACGGCCCGCGCTCACCGCCGCCGATCGCAGCGGACGACGCGGGCTCGTGAGCCTGAATGAAGACGCCGTGAGGCCTGAGCGCGTCCGAGACGCCCATCACCGAGCTCGCCGTGCCCATGCCGTGGCAGAACGCGGTCACGCGGCCCGTCCGTCTGCTCCCAGATCTCGCGGCCGAGCCGGTCGCGGTGGTCGGGGACGATGTACGGGTTGTTGAACTGGTCGGTCGCGTAGTGGCCCGGCGCGCCCGCGAGCTCCTTGGCGCGCGCGACCATGTTGTCGATGTCCCTCGAGGTCACCCTCGGCCGGCCCTCCACCGACGGGACGACGTCGATCTCCGCCCCGAGCGCCCGCGTCAGCTGAAAGCGCTCCTCCGTGAAGCAGTCGGCCATCACGATCAGCGCGCGGTAGCCCTTCGCAGCGCAGACGAGCGCGAGCGCGGGGCCGGTGCTGCCGCCCGTGTACTCGACAACCGTGTCGCCGGCCGACAGCAAGCCGTCGCGCTCCGCCCCCTCGATCATCGCGAGCGCCATCCGGTCCTTCATCGATCCGGTCGGGTTGCGGTACTCGAGCTTCAGCCACAGCTCCGCACCGTTCGCCGGCGCGCAGCGACGCACGCGGACGAGGGGCGTGTTCCCGATCGCCTCGAGGATCGACTCCATTCAGGAGAGGGCTGCGCGCGTCAGTCGACCTTCCAGCCGACCGGCTCCTGGCCCGCGGCGTAGTCGCCCTGAAAGCGAACCTCCTGCGGGGAGACACCCTCGATCAGGGTGATGACGACGCAGTCCGCGATCGCCTCCTCCGGGGCGAGGTTCGCCTGAGGATCGGCGCCGGGGCAGGCCTCGAACTCGCCCCCGATCGAGATCACGCCCGCCTTCTCGTATTCCTCGCCGTCGGAGCCGCGGATGGTGAAGCGGCCGCCGGGCGCGAAAGCCTTGATCGACGCGTCGCCGTGGTTCTCGTACTCCACGTCGACGTAGTACGGAACGCTGCTCTCGCCCAGGCCGTCGATGTCGGAGGCCTTTCCCTCGTCCAGCTCTTTCACCGTGACGCCGAGAGTCGTCTTCACTGTCGGCTCGAGCTTTGCGCCGAGGCCCGCATAGTTGACGAACGCCCGCTCCCCGAGCGCGACGGTGCTGCCCGGCTTCGCGATCGTGGCCGGGCCGGGGTCGAAGGTCGCCTCGGACTCGCCGCCCCCGCCGTCCCCGCCGCCGCAGCCTCCAAGGGCAGCAACCGCGAGCAGAGCCACGCCTGATCTCCAGCGGCGCATCGCTAGCTCGGCGAGATGTTCTGGTTGATCCGGAAGAAGTTGTCGGGGTCGTACTTCTGCTTCAGGGCCCGAAGCCGGTCGTACTTCTCCGGTCCGTAGGACTGCCGAACCCGCTCGGCTCCCTCGTCGCCCAGGAAGTTGACGTACACGCCCTCGTGCCACGGCTCCAGGGCCGACCAGAAGCCCCGCACCCACTCGCGCTCCTCGTCGAAGCCCTCGCTCGTCGCCGTGCTCGCGCCGATGTTGTACGTGAAGCCCGCGGTGCGGCCGTTGAACGCGGTCTCGTCGTCGCCGACCCGGCCGACCGCTCCGCCCATCTGCCAGATCGGGAACGACGTCAGCGGCGAGGAGATCTGCAGCGAGCGCTCGACCGTGATGTCGATGATCTCGTCGCTCAGCTCCGCGACGTCGCAGCTCTTGAAGTAGTACCAGCGCCCCGGCACGAAGCTCGGGTCGAACATCGCCTGGTGCGTCAGATACGGCTTCGGCGTGCAGACGTCGGCGACCGGCGGGCCGAACTCCCGCAGCGGGCGGATGAACCTCTCGCCCTCCTCGATGTCGCCCAGCCCAGCAGCAGACGACCATCACGACCGGCTTTCCGTGCAGCTCCTCGGGGACGAACGGCAGCGGCGGCGCCTTGCGATGGAGGACGATCGTCATCAGCTCGTCGGGCGCCTCCGCGACCCAGTCGCGATAGAAGCGCAGGACCTCCCCCGACTGCTCCATCGGCCAGAACAGCGGTCCGGCCAGCACCTGCGTCCCGAGCGGCACGCAGCGGAACTCGAACTCGGTGACGATCCCGAAGTTGCCGCCGCCGCCGCGCACGCCCCAGAAGAGCTCCGCGTTCTCGTCGGCGCTGGCCTTGACGAACTCGCCGTCGGCGGTCACGAGATCCACCGAGACGAGCTGGTCGATCGAGAGTCCGTGCTTGCGCATGATCCAGCCGATCCCGCCGCCGAGCGTGAGCCCCGCCACGCCGGTGTGGGTGACGATGCCGGACGGCACCGCGAGCCCGAACGCCTGCGTCTCCCTGTCGAGCTCGCCCAGCAGCACGCCCGCCTGGACGCGCGCGGTGCGCTTCTCGGGATCGACCCGCACGCCCTTCATCGGCGAGAGGTCGATCATCAACGCGTCGTCCGCGACGGACAGGCCGGGGAACGAATGGCCGCCGCTTCGCACCGCAACCGGCAGCCCGCTGGCCCGCCCGAGCTTCACTGCGGCGATCACGTCCGCGACGCCCGCGCAGCGAACGATCACGGCCGGGTGCTTGTCGATCGAGCCGTTCCAGATCTTGCGCTGCAGGTCGTAGCCCGGATCCCCGGGACGAACGACGTGCCCACGGAACTCGGCCTCGTCGATCTCGATCGCGTCGGCGACGGCGGTCACGGCCGTAGTTTGGCACTCGAGGGGCACAGGAGCCAACGGACCCCCGGACCACCGGGCGGCGATTGCCCGGTGGTCCGTGATCGGGAGGTCTGCTCAGCGAAGTGAGACCGCGACCTGTTCGAGCAGGTCCATCGCGTCCTGCATGCCTGCCTCCATCCCTGACTCGATGTGCCCGTCGCGGTGCTCCTTGCTCGCGTGCTGCACGAGGACCGAGAGCGTCGTGCGCCCGTCCGCCTCGGTGAGCGTCAGGGTGTTCACCGCTTCCGCGTCGGGGAAGCCCTCGAAGACCTCGGTCGAGACGATCCGCTCGTTCGGGACGATCTCGCGGAACTCGCCGTGGAAGCCGAACTCCGAGCCGTCATCCGTCACGCTCACGTACCGCCAGCTGCCCCCGACACGCAGATCGATCTCGGCGCTCTTCACCTCGCCGCGGTTCGCGTGCCACCAGCGCTTGACCAGCTCGGGCGTGGTCCAGGCCTTGAAAACCAGGTGCTTCGGTGCGTCGAACTCCCGCGTGATCAGGATCTGCTCGTCCGTGGGAAGCGTCACCGTCGCCGTCCCGCTACTCGTCACTGCCATCTCCTTCCTCCTTCTGTTTGAGTTCCTCCAACACGTCGTCCAGCCGGTCGAACCGCTCCGACCAGGAGCGCTCGTACTCCTTGACCCAGTCGTGGATGGGCTTGAGCGCGTGGCCGTTCAGCCGGTAGAGCCGCTGCCGTCCCTTGTCTCGCACGTCAACCGCTCCCACCTCTCTGAGCACCCGCAGGTGCTTCGACACCTGCGGCTGAGCCAGCCCGAGCACGTCGACCAGGTCGTTCACGGGGCGCTCGCCGCCGGCGAGGGCGTCCAGGATCTGTCGCCGCCGGGGCTCTGCCACCGCGTTGAACGCATCTGTCGTCGTTGCTGCTCGTGCCATTGCGCCAGGATATATATCCATATCGGCATATGTCAAGTCGAGCCCGTCGAGCAGGGGACGATTGGGCTCGGAGTGGGCACTCTCGCGTCACACACGCGTGACGTTTTCTTCGCCAGCATGGCCGCATGAAATGGATTGCGCTGGCCCTCGTCGCGCTCGCCGTTACTGCCGGTCCCGCGGGCGCCGGCACCCGGGCGACCGTCTTTCGCACCGCACCCTCGGCCGACCTCTCGCTGCCGTTCTCGTGCGACTGGGGTTACGACTGGGATGAGCGGTGCTATCGCGACGCCTCCGACCGGCTCGCGATCGGCGGAGACGTCGACAAGCTGTGGCGATCGGCGCTGCGGTTCCCGCTCGGCGCGATCCCACGCGGCTCGGTCGTCGACTCGGCGACGCTCTCGCTCTCATTCGACGGCGTGTGCCTGGCGCCCAGCAAGACCGAGCGGCCGTGTCCCGCGCGGATCTACACGGTCGACGTCCACCCCGTGCTGAGCCGCGACTGGTCGCGGGAGCGCGAGGTCGACTTCGGCCCCGTGGCCGACCAGGCATCGTTCTGGACGGGCGCGCCGCGCCGAGTTTCGTGGGACGTGACGAACCTCGTCACCGACTGGGTCGAGCACGGCGCGCCGAACGACGGACTCCTGCTGAAGCTCGCCGAGGGCGAGGAGGATTTCTCGGTCAGCGGCCCCAAACTGCCGTCCGCCGAGTTCGCAGACGTGGGACTCAGGCCCATGCTCGAGGTGACCTACCTGCCACGCTGATTGGACAGATTCCGATTTGCGACTAGGATTCGAGGTCTACGAACAGGCCAGGGCCGCGCCTCACGCATCTTTCGCGGCCCGTCGTTCCCTCTTCCTCATGCCGACCCGCCTCCGCAGCCTCCTGCCGGCGTTCGCACTTGCTGCGTTCGTCTCGGCCTGCCTGGCGCCCGTTCCGTTCGCCCTAGGAGACGATGCGCCGGCACGCTTGGAGAGCTCGCCGTCGACTCTCGTGGTACCCGAGCCGATGCAGAACCGGCCTGGACCGAGGGTTCGTGAGCCGACTCTCGGTGACCGCGCGGCGACGATCGCGCTCGGGGCCGTCGGCGTGCCGTACCGATGGGGCGGCGCCTCCCCCGCCGGCGGCTTCGATTGCTCCGGGCTCGTCTACTGGACCTACCGGCGCCTCGGCGTCGAGCTGCCTCACAGCTCGTACGCGCTCTACGGCCTGGGCAGGCGGGTTGCGCGTTCCCGGATCAAGCCCGGCGACCTGCTCTTCTTCTACGGGCTCGGGCACGTCGGCGTGTACCTCGGACGCGGGCGCATGGTGCATGCACCGCAGTCCGGGAGGCGAGTCGAGGTCGTCGCGCTCGGCCGCTCGAACTACGGCCGCAGCCTCGTCGGCGCGCGTCGAATGATTCGCACCTGATCTACTCGAGCTCGGCCGGCAATCAGGGCGGCAGAGACCCGCTTCGGCACGACCATCGCCCACGCGTCGACGACGAGCTCGCGCAGCTCGGGGGCGTCGATCGCCGCCAGCCGTACGAGCACCCAGTTGTAGCGGAGGTCGGACTGGCTCGGCAGCGCGAACTTCTCCGGCTCGGAGTCCACCAGCGCTGCCCGCCACTCCCTCGGGAACGCGAACCCCATCACGGTCTCGTCGTGCGAGAAGGCCAGGTAGACGATGCGGCCGACGCGGAACTTGACCCGGCCCCGAACGAGCCCCTCGGTCGTCCGAGGGAGCGCCATCGCCACCGCCCGCACCTCCTCGAGAGTCACCACGGACGTGAACCCTATGAGCCGAGCCCCACGCGAGTGCGCTTGGCTACCGTCGAAGCGTGCAGAGGCTCCTCGAGCGGCTGCCGAGCCCGCCCACGCTGCTGCGGATCGGCCTGGTCGTCTTCGTGGTCGTCTGGCTGTTCGGCCCGGGCGGCCTGCGTTCGACGATTCCCGTCTGGCTCGCCTTCCTGGTCGCGCTCGGCCTCGAGCTGCAGTTCTTCATCTCGGCGCTCGGCTCGCGGCCGGCTCGGGCGAAGCCGGATCGCGGCCCCCAGACCGTCGATCGGGAGCGCTTCGGCTACGAGGAGGAGCCCGAGGAGATGCTGCTTCTGCGCGACGGTGGCGAGGAGCTCTGGATTCCCTACTCCGGCGAGAGCGAGGAGGAGGTCGGAGAGCTGATCGCCGAGGCTCGCGAACGACCGGAATGGGAGCCGGCCGAGGCCGGCGAGCCGGGGCTTCTATCGGCGCCGCTACGCCGCTTCCTCGTCGGCCTCGGCGTGATCGGCGCGCTGGCGCTGATCCTCTGGATCGCCGACAGGAGCACCGGCTGGGACGAGCTCCCTGCCGACGCACGGGCCGCGGCGACCAAGCGCTTCTCGACCGAGGCCTCCCGGGTCGTCGGGCAAGCCGGTCACGATCCGCTGCGACGAGTCGGGCAGCCACGTGGGCGCCGTCCAGCACGCCGACGGCGTCGCGGTCGTCGGGGGCGATCTCGCCTACCTGACCCCCGAGCGCTGCCTCTCGCTCTACCGCCTCGCCTTCGACGGCGAGATCACCTCGAGCCGGACGGCGCGCGCGATCGCCGTGCTCGCCCACGAGGCCTGGCATCTGCGCGGGGTTCGGGACGAGGGCACCACGGAGTGCTACGCGCTGCAGTCGGGCGTCGAGCGTCGGACGGAACCTGGGCCTCTCGCCGAGCACGGCGCGGCAGATGATGCGCCAGCAGCTGACCGAGAACGTGCTGCACGGGGGCAGCAGCTCCGAGTACCTCGTGCCCGCGGATTGCCGCGACGGCGGGCCCCTCGACCTCGACCCTCGCAGCTCGCGTTTCCCGTAGCTTGTCGAAATGCCTGCCGACGCCGCCGTCGAGACGCGGGAGCTGCGCAAGGCGTACGGGGACGTCGTGGCCCTGGCCGGGATCGACCTCAGCATCGAGTCCGGCACCGTCTTCGGGCTGCTCGGCCCGAACGGCGCCGGGAAGACCACCGCCGTCCGGATCCTGACGACGCTGCTCCGCCCGGACTCCGGCAGCGCGAGCGTCGCCGGATTCGACGTCGTCCGCGAGGGCCCGCGCGTCCGCGAGCACATCGGGCTCGCCGGCCAGTACGCCGCCGTCGACGAGAACCTGACGGGCTTCGAGAACCTGGAGATGGTCGGGCGCCTCTACCACCTCGGCCGCCGGCCGGCTCGCGACCGGTCCCACGAGCTGCTCGCGGACTTCGACCTCCAGGGCGCGGGTGACCGCCTCGTGCGCACCTACTCGGGCGGCATGCGCCGCCGCCTCGACCTCGCCGCCGCGCTGGTGGCCCGGCCGCCTGTGCTCTTCCTCGACGAGCCGACGACCGGGCTCGACATCCGCAGCCGGATCGGGCTCTGGGACGCGATCGCGACCCTCGTCTCGCAGGGGACGACCGTGCTGCTGACCACGCAGTACCTCGACGAGGCCGACCGTCTCGCCGACCGGATCGCCGTCATCGACCACGGCCTCGTGATCGCCGAGGGCACCTCCGACGAGCTCAAGTCGAAGGTCGGCGGCGACCGCCTGGAGATCCGCCTCGAGGAGCGCGGACGCGACGAGGCGGCGATCGCCGCCCTCGCCGCGATCGCCGACGAGCGGCCGTTCTGCGAGAACGGCACGCTGCGCGTTCCGCTGCGGCGCCGCCGAGGGTCGATCGCGGAGGCCGTCCGCCGGCTCGACGAGGCCGGGATCGGCATCGACGACATCGCGGTGCGCACGCCGACTCTGGACGACGTCTTCCTGAGCCTGACCGGCCACGCGGCCGAGCCGCAGGAGGAGGACGAGGAGTGAACGCGGTCCAGTACGCGGTCTCGGACACGGTCGTGCTGGCGATGCGCAGCCTCAAGCGCATTCCGCGCCAGCCCGACCTGCTGATCGGCTTCACGGTCCAGCCGATCATGTTCGTGCTGCTCTTCGTGTTCGTCTTCGGCGGCGCGATCGACACGGGCGACCTGGACTACGTCGACTTCCTGATGCCGGGAATCATCGTCCAGTCGATGGTCTTCGGCGGCTTCGTCACCGCGCTCGGGCTCGCCGAGGACCTGAAGAAGGGCCTGATCGACCGCTTCCGCTCGCTGCCGATGTGGGGCCCGGCCGTGATCGCCGGGCGGATCCTGGCCGACGTCGGCACGAACGTGATCCAGCTCGTCGTCATGTTCGCGGTCGGGATCGCGGCCGGCTTCCGCTTCTCGACCAGCTTCCCGGAAGTCGTGGCGGGCATCGCGCTGTTGCTGCTCTTCGGCTACGCCTTCTCGTGGGTGTTCGCGTTCATCGGGCTCTCGGCTTCGTCGCCCGAAGCCTCGAACGCCTACGGCTTCACGATCCTCTTCCCGATCACGTTCGTCTCGTCCGCGTTCGTCCCGGTGGAGTCGATGCCCTCCTGGCTCCAGCCGGTCGCCGAGCACAACCCCTTCACGACGATGGTCGACGCGGCACGGGCCTTGTTCGTGGGCACGCCCGCGGGCAACGACATCTGGCTCTCGATCGTCTGGGCGATCGCGATCACGGCGGTCTTCAGCGTGCTCTCGGTCTGGCGCTACCGCCGCGCTGTCGGCCGGTGACGGACGACCGGCTCGAAGCCGCCGTGCGGCTGAGGGAGGCAGGCGAGCTCGAGGCGGCCCGGGCTGCTCTGATCGAGCTCGTCGCGGAGCGCCCGGACGACGCCGTCGTGAACTACCAGGCCGCCTGGGCGCACGACGCTTCGGGGCTGGAGACGGAGGCGGTCCCGTTCTACGAGCGCGCTCTGGAGCTCGGGCTCTCGGACGACGACCTCCGCGGCGCCCTGCTCGGCCTCGGCAGCACCTACCGCACGATCGGCCGCTACGAGGACGCCGAACGGACTCTCCGGGAGGGCCGCGGGCGCTTCGGGCCGCACGGCGCGTTCGATGCCTTCCTGGCGATGGCGCTCTACAACCTCGGCCGGCACGCGGAGGCGCTGGAGCTGCTCCTGCGGGCACTCGCAGAGACGTCCTCCGACGACTCGGTGCAGCGATATCGCCGCGCGATCGGGTTCTACGCGACCAACCTCGACGAGGTCTTCACCCAGGAGGACGAAGTGACGAACCGCACCGTCCGAAGGACGACGTTGTCCACGTCATCGAGGACGACCCGGCCGAGGAGGAGCGCAAGGACAGGCTCGACAGGGCGATTCTCGCCCACGGCGAGCCCCAGCCGGAGGTCGAGCCCGAGCCGACCCGGGCGACCGGCTCGGCGCAGACGATGCTTGCGGAGGCGAGAAAGCACGTCGGCTACCGCGAGTCCGGCGACGAACGACACGAAGTTCAATCGCTGGCTCGGAGGACGATTGCGGCGGCTATCCGCACGACGGTTTCGGCTACCCGTGGTGCTCGAGCTTCCTCTCGTACTGCCTCGCGCACTCGAGCAACACGGCCGCGGGCCCGCGCACGGCCGGCTGTCTCGCCGGAGTCGCCTGGTTCCGAGCTCGGAGCCGCTTCGGCACGACACCTCAAGTCGGCGACTTCGTCTACTACGGCCCGGGCGGCAAGACGCATGTCGAACTGGTGACTGCGGAGTCGACCCGAGCACCATCCGCACGATCGGCGGCAACACCGGCGGCTCGCTGGCCGGGAGCTACTTCAACGGCGACGGCGTGTACGAGAAGACCGTGAAGCGCTCCTCACCCTCGATCGCGGGCTTCGGCCGCCCTGCCTACGGCACCGCAGGCGGCGTTCCGGGCGGCGGCGGTACGGGCACGAGCGTGACGCCGATGACGTCGATCAGGAGCATCCGTCAGCAGCAGCAGGCCGTGAACGCGCTCGGCCACGCGCCGAAGCTCGACGTGGACGGCGAGTGGGGGCCGAAGACCCTGGCCGGCGTCAAGTGGCTCCAGCGGAAGGTGGGCGCGACACCCGTCGACGGCGAGTGGGGCCCCACGACCGAGGCCAGGTACGTCGCCCACACGACCTAACTGTCAGTCGACGAGCTTGCCCGTCATCGCGTGGATCGCGATGCGCCACATCACGAGCCCGTAGGAGACGAGCACGCCCAGGTGCGCGAGGTCCCACCAGCCGTTCCAGCCGAACACCGCGTCACGGATCAGCTGGACGAGGTGGTAGAGGGGATTGAGCTGCGCGAGGGTCTGCAGCCACTCCGGGAACCCGTCCAGGGGGAAGAACGAGCCGGCGAGGAGGAAGAGCGGCGTCAGCACGGCGCTGACCACATAGTTGAAGTTCTCGAACGACTTCGCATAGCCCGCGATCGAGATGCCGAAGCCGGCCCAGCCGAAGCCGGCGATCCAGGCGATGAACGGCACGGCGAACATGCCCCACGAGGGATCGAGGCCGAAGAACATCGCCACGACCATCGGGACACAGCCGTAGACCCCGGCGCGCGTGGCGATCCAGAGCGCCTCCGCGGTGACGAGCTCCTCGGTGTCGACCGGCGCGGCGAGGATCGCGTCGTAGGTGCGTTGGAACTGGTACTTGACGAACGTCCCGAACATGGCCGGGAACGCACTGGAGAAGAGCACCGCGGTCGCCACGGTGCCCGTGCCGACGAAGTCGACGTAGTCGAGCCCGCCGATCGTGCTGACGAGGCTCCCGAAGCCGAAGCCGAAGGCGAGCAGGTAGATCGTCGGCTCGACGGTCGACGAGAACGTGCTCGACTTCCAGAAGGACGAGAAGTTGACGACCTCGCGGACGAGCACGCCTTGGAGGGCGGGACGCTCGAGCCGGTGGAGGCGCTGAGTCCGTGGCGACGCGGCGTTGGCGGCCATCAGGCGATCTCCTCGCCCGTCAGCAGCACGAAGACGTCCTCCAGGTTGGCGGGCCGGCGCTCGCCGTCGATCTCGAAGCCGTTGCCGCCGTCGACGCCGAGGATCGAGACGCTCGTCCCCGTGCGCCGCGTGCGCAGGCCCGCGGCCCCGGCCTCCTCCTCGACCTCGGCGAGCCGCTTGGGCGGGCCGTAGACCTCGAGCACCTCGTGACCGGCGTGCTCGACCACGAGGTCGGAGGGCGGGCCGGCGGCGACCGCGCTGCCGTGCGACATGATCATCACCGTGTCCGCGAGGCGCTGGGCCTCCTCGATGTAGTGGGTCGACATGAGGATGGTCGTGCCCTCGGAGCGCAACGCGTCGATCAGCGCCCAGAGCTCCTGGCGAACCTGCGGGTCGAGCCCGACGGTCGGCTCGTCGAGCAGCACGAGCCGGGGCCGGTGGATGAGCGCCCGGGCGATCAGCAGGCGCCGGCGCATGCCGCCGGAGAGCTTGTCGACGCGCGAGTCGCGCCGGTCGACCAGCTTCGACATCTCGAGCGCGCGCTCGATCGCGGCCTTCCGCTCGCCGCGGCCGATCCGATAGAGGTGGGCGAAGACGAGCAGGTTCTGCTCGACGGTGAGCGTGGTGTCGAGGTTGTCGAGCTGGGGCGTGACCCCGCACTGCGCGCGGGCCATCTTCGACTCCTCCGGCAGCTTGAAGCCGAGCACCTCGAGCTCGCCCTCGTCGGCGATCGACTGGGCGGTCAGCAGCCGCATCGTCGTCGACTTGCCGGCGCCGTTCGGCCCGAGCAGGCCGACGCAGGTGCCCATGGGCACGTCGAGGTCGAGCCCGTTCACGGCCGTGATCGAGCCGTAGCGCTTGACGACTCCGCGCAGGCGGATGGCGAGGTCGGTGCTCATCGGTTCAGCATGCCAGTAGCGGTCAGTCGACTACGACCGCTGCCGGGCGCCGAACTCATCGCCGCCACTGCCGCCGGCTCTTAGATCGCTCTTAGAGGCCGGTGGTTAGGTGAGAGCGTGTTCTACCTGCGCTACCTGCGCGCCGAGCTGCTGCGACGCAAGGGCCGGACGATCCTGACGCTCGCGGGCCTCGCGCTCGGCGTCGGGCTCGTGATCGCGATCTCGAGCCTGTCGAACGGCCTCGACCGCGCCCAGGCGGCCACGCTCGACCCGCTCGCCGGGATCGGGACCGACCTCACCGTGACGCGCTCGGCCGAGCAGGACGCCGGCTTCCCGGGCGCCGGCCGCGACCTCGTCGAGGCGAATCGGTCGGTGCTGACCGACCTCTCCAAGCTGGGCAAGCCGGGCGAGCGATTCGTCCACGACTTCTTCCTGCCCGGCACCCAGCTCACGTTTCCGCAGAGCCAGGCGAGGGAGCTCGCCGGCCTGGACGACGTCGCCGCCGTCTCGTCCGGCCTGATGCTCCAGGCCGTGCACCAGGAGGGCAAGGTGCCGAAGATCGTGGCGAAGATGCAAACGGGCGGCGATCGCATCGACATCCAGCGGAGGATCGAGCCGCCCAGCCAGGCGGAGCTGGCGAAGATCGAGGCCTGCATCGAGAAGCAGGGCGGCACGGTCGTCCCCGGCGGCCTCGGCGGAGGCGAGCGGAGGCAGGGCGGCCCCGGCGGTATTCGCGGCGCACTGATCGGCCCCGGCGGCGGCGCGTTCTCCAGATGCCTGCCCGAGCGGATGCAGCGCTTCCGCGCCTCGATCACGACCCCGCGCGAGACGCTCCAGCAGGTGCTCGACCCGCCGCAGACCGACATCGAGAGCGAGTCGTACACGATCGCCGGCGTCGAGACCGGCGACTCCTCGATGGGGCTCGTGACCGATGCGCAGGTCACGAAGGGACGGTTCCTGCGCACGGGCCGCGACGCGCTCGTCTCGAAGACGTACGCGGCCCGGAAGTCACTCAAGGTCGGCTCGAAGCTGAACCTGAACGGCACGAGGTTCACCATCGTCGGGCTCGTCGATCCGCCGCTCGGAGGGCAGGGTGCCGACGTCTACCTGCCGCTCGCACAGCTCCAGACGCTCTCCGGCCAGACGGGCCTCGTCAACGTCGTGCTCGTCCGCGCGACCGACAGCTCGTCCGTCGGGGCGGCCGAGGACAGCATCCAGTCGCAGTACCCCTCGGCGCAGGTGGCAAGCTCGAAGCAGGTCGCCGAGAGGATCAGCGGCTCGCTCGTCGACGCGTCGAACCTCTCGAACGACCTCGGCCTGGCTCTCTCGATCGTCGCCGCCGTGGCCGCGTTCGCTCTGGCCGCGCTGCTCGCGCTCTCCTCGGTCGGCAAGCGCGTCCGCGAGCTCGGCACGCTCAAGGCGCTCGGCTGGACGCAGCGCCGGGTCGTGCGCCAGGTGGCAGGCGAGTCGCTCGCGCAAGGCGTGCTCGGCGGGATCGCCGGCGTCGCGCTCGGCCTGATCGTGGCAGCGCTCATCGACGCCTTCGGCCCGACGCTGACCGCGACCTCGACGGCGGGAGGCGGCAGCCTCTTCGGGATCGGCCAGGCCGCACAGACCAGCTCCCAGTCCGTCTCCCTGAGCGCACCGACGGGTGGGGGGATCCTGCTGCTCGGGTTCTCTCTCGCCGTGCTCGGCGGCCTGCTCGCCGGGGCGGCCGCCGCGCTCCGGGCCGCACGACTCCGCCCGGCCGACGCGTTGAGGACGGTGGAATGAGCCAGTACGAGCTCAGCGGGGTGGGCAAGTCGTTCGCGCGCGGGCCGACGATCATCAACGCGGTGCTCGACGTCGACCTCACGATCGAGGCGAGCGAGTTCGTCGCGATCGAGGGCCCGAGCGGCTCCGGCAAGACGACGCTCTTGCAGCTCCTCGGTGCGCTCGACCGACCCTCGAACGGACGGGTCGCGTTCGACGGCCGCGACCTGGCCGCCCTCCCGGACTCGGCGCTGGCGGAGCTCCGTCTCCGCTCCTTCGGCTTCGTCTTTCAGCAGTTCAACCTGATCCCGACCCTGACTGCCCTCGAGAACGTCGAGGCGAAGCTGGCGCCCACCGGCCTCGCGCGAGCCGAGTTGCGCGAGCGCGCCGAGGCGATGCTCGCGGAGGTCGGGCTGGCGGACCGGGCAACCCATCTTCCGGGCCACCTCTCGGGCGGTGAGCAGCAGCGCGTCGCGATCGCGCGCGCCCTCTCGGTCGAGCCCCGCGTGATCCTCGCCGACGAGCCGACCGGCAACCTCGACACGACGACCGGAGGCGAGGTGATCGAGCTGCTCGCCGGCCTGGCCGCGCTCCGCGGCACGACCGTGATCGTGGCGACGCACGACGTCGTGCTCGCGGACCGGGCACCGCGCCGCCTGACGATGCGCGACGGTCGGCTGCTGTCACCCGTGCCGGCCTAGCGGGCCTGGAAGCGCGCCGCCTCGTCGGAGCCGCCGGTCGCGTCGCCGGCGCTGTACGAGTGCGCGCCCGCGCCCGCGAGCTTGCCGCCGTCCACGATCAGGTACTCCTCGCGGATCGGGCGCTCGTCGAACCAGCACTCGAGGATCTCGCGCACGCCGGCCGCGTAGCGCGCCTGGGCCGAGAGGCTCGAGCCCGAGATGTGCGGCGTCATGCCGTGGTTCGGCATCGTGCGCCACGGGTGGTCCTGCGGCGCCGGCTGCGGGAACCAGACGTCGCCCGCGTAGCCCGCGAGCTGCCCGCTCTCGCACGCGCGCGCGACGGCGTCCCGATCGCAGATCTTGCCGCGCGCGGTGTTGACGAGGTACGCGCCGCGCTTCATGCGCCCGATCAGCTCGTCGTCGAACAGGTGCTCGGTCTCCGGGTGGAGCGGCGCGTTGATCGTGACGACGTCGCAGACCTCGACGAGCGACTCGACGTCGGGGTGGAAGGTGACGCCGAGCTCCTCCTCGACCTCGGCGGGCAGCCGGTGGCGGTCGGTGTAGTGGAGCCCGACGTCGAACGGCTTCAGCCGCCGCAGCACCGCCGAGCCGATCCGGCCGGCGGCGACGGTGCCGACCTGCATGCCCTCGAGGTCGTACGAGCGCGAGACGCAGTCGGCGATGTTCCAGCCGCCGTCGAGGACCCACCGGTGCGAGGGGATGTAGTTGCGCACGAGGCCGAGGATCACCATCACGACGTGCTCGGCGACGCTGATGCTGTTGCAGTAGGTCACCTCGGCGACGGTGATGCCGCGGTCGATCGCCGCCTGGAGGTCGACGTGGTCGGAGCCGATGCCGGCGGTGATCGCGAGCTTCAGCTTCGGCGCCTTCGCGATCCGCTCCGCGGTCAGGTACGCGGGCCAGAACGGCTGCGAGATCACGATCTCGGCGTCGGGGAGCTCGCGCTCGAACTCCGAGTCCGGCCCGTCCTTGTCCGAGGTGACGACCAGGCGGTGGCCGCGCTCCTCGAGGAACCGCCGCAGGCCGAGCTCGCCGGAGACGCTGCCGAGCAGCTCGCCGGGCGTGAAGTCGATCGCCTCGGGCGTCGGGGTGGTCTGCCCGTCGGGGTAGCGCTCGATCGTCGGGATGTCGTCGCGCGCGTACGCGGTCGGGTAGCCGTCGACCGGGTCGTCGTAGAGAACACACAGGATCGTCGCCACGGTTCCTCCTCCGTCGAAGCCCTCGTGCGTGCATCTTCCCCGCGTACCGCCGACCAAGGAGGCTCCCAATGCCGGAAAGCCCTGTGCGCGAGCTGCGGCTCGCCTTCACCGTGGAGAACTACGACCAGGCGCTGCGCTTCTACCGCGACGCGCTCGGACTGCCGGTGATCGAGGAGTGGGAGCAGGAGACGGGCAGCGGGGCGATCCTCGACGCCGGGCGGGCGACCCTCGAGCTGCTTTCGGTCGCCCAGTCCGACCTGGTCGACCGAGTCGAGGTAGGCGAGGTCGTCTCCGGGCCGATCCGGCTTGCGCTCGAGGTGGAGGACTCGGACGAGACCGCGAAGGCACTGGTCGCCGGAGGCGCCCAACGGATCGGAGGGCCCGTGGTGACGCCGTGGTCGCACAAGAACGTGCGCGTGCGCGCGCCCGACGGGATGCAGCTGACGCTGTTCACGGTGCTGGCGTAACCGACCCGCGGGTGTCGAGCGCCGGATTCGGGGAATCCAAGAGGCATGAACCCCGAGCTACCCGACGCCCTCGGACGCCTGCGGGACGCTGCCGCGGCGGTCCGGCTCGACCTCGACGTCCCCGGAGCCCCCGAGGCGCGACGCGTCCGCGACGACCTCGTGGCGCAGGTGGACGACTACCTGCTGCCGCGCTTGCGGCAGATGGAGGCGCCGGTGCTGATGGTGGTCGGGGGCTCGACCGGGGCCGGCAAGTCGACGCTGGTGAACAGCCTGGTCGGGAGCGTCGTCAGCCCGGCCGGGGTGCTCAGGCCGACGACGCGCGCCCCCGTCCTCGCGTGCCACCCGGAGGATCTCGGCTGGTTCGAGGACCAGCGGATCCTGCCGGGCTTGCCCCGCGCCACGGGCGGCGCGCCCGCTCCCGGCACGCTCCAGCTCGTCCCGACGCCCGCGCTGCCGCCCGGGCTCGCGCTGCTCGACTCGCCGGACATCGACTCGGTCCTCGCGGAGAATCGCGCGCTCGCCAACCAACTGCTCGCCGCGGCGGACGCCTGGCTGTTCGTGACGACCGCCGCCCGCTACGCCGACGCCGTGCCGTGGGAGTTCCTGCAAGGCGCCCGCGATCGCGGGACCGCGCTGTCCGTCGTGCTCAACCGCGTGCCGGAGGACGCGCGCGGAGAGGTCTCGGCACACCTGGCCGAGATGCTGCGCGACCACGACCTCGGCGGTGCGGAACTGCTGCTCGTCCCCGAGGTGGCGCTGGAGGGCGAGCTCCTGCCGGCGGGAGCGCTCGCTCCGGTTCGCCGCTGGCTCGACGCGCTCGCAGCCGACGCGCACGCTCGCGCGGACCTCGTGCGCCGAACACTGCGCGGCGCCCTCGCGAGCCTCCCGGGCCGCACCGCCGCGGTCGAACGAGCAGCCGCCGAGCAGCTGGCCGTCGCGGCCGAGTTGACGGCGGACGTCGACGCCGCCTATGCCGCTGCGCTGCGCGAGGTGGAAGAGGCGCTTCGGAGCGGCTCCTTGCTCCGGGGGGAGGTGCTCGCGCGCTGGCACGAGGTCGTCGGCACGGGCGATCTGATGCGCGCGCTCGAGACGCGGGTCGGCTGGGTCCGCGACCGGCTCAAGAGCCTCGCGACCGGCCGAAGCTCGGGCGCCGAGGAGCTCCAGGAGGCGGTCGAGAACCGGGTCGAGGCTGTCATCCTGGCCGGGGCCGAACGGGCCGCAGAACGCGCCGCCCGGGCCTGGCGCGACCGGGTCCCGGGCAAGGCGCTCCTGGCCGGCACGCCTCCGCTCGACCGCGCCTCCGAGCGGCTCGGGGCCCAGACCGAGGGCGAGGTGCGCGCCTGGCAGGGGTTCGTCTTCGACCTGGTTCGCACCGAGGGCGCTTCGAAGCGCACGACGGCGCGTTTCGCGTCTCTCGGGATGAACGGTGCGGGGCTGACCGTGATGCTCGCGGTCTTCGCTCACACCGGCGGCCTCACCGGAGTCGAGGCGGTCGTCGCCGGGGGGACCTCCGCGCTCGGACAGAAGGTGCTGGAGGCGATCTTCGGCGACCAGGCCGTGCGCTCGCTCGCGTCCCGCGCCCGTGAGGATCTCCTCGAGCGCGTGCAGATCCTCCTGCGTGAGGACGCCCGCCGCTTCGATGCGCTGCTCGAGACTGCCGGTCCGGAGGCAGAGAGCGTGGCGCAGCTCCACGCTGCGGCGACCGCCGTCCGCCGGGCCTCCTGAGGTGGGCAGCGCCCTCGACCGCCGCCTGACCGCGCTCGCCGAGGCGGTCGAACTGGCCGAGAGCCGGCTCGATCCGCCCGCCGTGGAGGAGGCTCGCGCGCTGGTCGGCAAGGCCGGAGCACGGCTCGGCCTGGGCATCGAGCAGACGATCGTTGCGCTCGCCGGCCCGACCGGCGTGGGCAAGTCGCTGCTCTTCAACGCGCTCACCGGCACCGAGCTCGCCTCTGTGAGCCGCCGGCGCCCCACGACGTCGACGGGACAGGCAGCCACCTGGGGCGAGGACGCCGACGCCCTCTTGGACTGGCTCGAGATCGACCGACGCCACCGTCTCGACGGCGACGGGCTCGCCGGCCTCGTGTTGCTCGACCTGCCCGATTTCGACTCGGTCGAGCTCGCCCACCGGCTCGAGGTCGACCGGCTGGTCGCACTGGCCGACCTCCTGGTCTGGGTCGTCGAGCCGCAGAAATACGCAGACGCCTCGCTGCACGAGCGCTACCTCCGTCCCCTCAGCTCGCATGCGGCCGCCATGGCCGTCGTGCTCAACCAGGCGGATCTCCTGTCCGACGACGAAGCCGAAGCGTGGAGGAAGGACGCGCTTCGGCTGCTCGCCGAGGACGGGCTCCGCGAGATCCCACTCGTGGTCGTCTCCGCCAGGACGGGTGCCGGGCTCGAGGACCTGAGGCGGCTGCTGGCAGAGCGGGTGTCGGCGCGCGAGGCGGCCGTGTCACGGCTCGACGCCGACGTCGGCGCGGCCGCGCGTCGCCTGGCCGAGTCGTCCGGCGCAGGCAAGGCTGCCGGGGTCGACGGGGCCGACCGCAAGCGGCTGGTGACCGCGCTCGAGGGCGCGGCGGGCGTCCCCGAGGTCGTGCGTGCAGTGGAGGCCGCGCACCGGCACCGAGGCGCGCTCGCGACCGGCTGGCCGTTCGTTCGTTGGATCCGGCGCCTGCGCCCGGATCCGCTCAGGCGCCTGCGCCTCCCCGAGACGCCCAAGCCGGAGGTCCGCACGTCGCGACCCCCGCCGAGCGACGTCCAGCACGCGCAGGTGGAGACCGCAACCCGGAGACTGGCCGACGGGGCGGCGACAGGGCTGCCTCCGCCCTGGCCGCGACTCGTGCGTGAGGTTGCAACCGCCCGGGAGGACGAACTCGCCGACCAGCTCGACCGCGCGGTGGCCGGCGCCGACCTCCACGTGAGCCGCCCACGCTGGTGGCGGGCGGCAGGGCTGCTCCACCGGCTCCTGGGCGTCGCCGTCATCCTCGGAATGCTCTGGCTCCTCGTCCTGGCGGTGCTCGGCTACCTGCGTGTCGACGACGTGATTCCCGTGCCCGAGGTGCGCGATGTCCCGATCCCGACCTGGCTGCTCGTGGGCGGTGCGCTGGCGGGGATCGTGCTCGCGTTCCTCGCGCGGCTCGTCAACGGCGTCGGGGCACGACGACGCTCCCGGGCGGCCGGCCGCTCGCTCCGGAAGCGTGTCGAGGCGGTCGCGAACGAGCTCGTGCTCGAGCCGGTCGAGAGCGAGCTCGACGCCCACGCTCGGCTCAGCTCCGCGCTCACGACGGCCGCGGGTGGCTCCGGCTGAGGCTCAGCCGTTAGGTGTGGCGCCGCTCTCGGGACGGCAGAAGAAGCGCACGGCCGCGTTTCCCGGATCAGGCGCTTCCGTATGGATGACCGTCCATCGCTTGCCCGCGATCACCACGACGTTGCCGTCGATGAGCGGCGCGTCGGTGATGCGGACCTCGTCACGGTCGGGATAGCGCAGCACGATCTCGTAGATGGGCAGATGGCCCCTCCTGGTCCCGGGCTCAATGGCCGGGAAGTCAGAGAGTCGGGCCTTATGCGTTACGAACCAGGGTAGCGTCTCTTCGGGCTACCTGCGGAAACGGTAGAGCCGCGAGGCCGTGCGCCGAGCTCTAGCCGCGCAGCACCGGACGGGTGAGGCAGGTCGGCCCGCCCTCGCCCTTGTGCGAGAGCTCGTCGCCACGATAGACCCGCACGTCGACGCCGGCCCGCTCCATTCGCCGCCTGGTCTCGGGGTTGCCGTCGAGCGCCAGCGCCACACGGGGAGCGAGGGCCAGCACGTTCGGCCCCTGGGTGACGAACTCGTCGTCGGGAACCTCCACCAGCTCGATCCCGCGTGCGGCGAGGAGATCGACCAGGCGGGCCGGGAGCAGCGGGAGGTAGACGACCGCGAGATCGTCGGCAAGCGGCGAGATCATGGACATCAGGTGCAGGAGCTCGGCCCGGCCGCGATGGTGCGGAAGGTCGTAGGCGACCACGTCCACGCTCGGGGAGCGCAGCGGCGAGCGCCTGCACGCCGGCGTCGTTCGTCCGGTAGCTCCGCCCGACCACCAGCGTGCGCTCGTCGAGCCAGCAGGTATCGCCGCCGTCGACCGTTGCGGGCGCTTCCAGCCGGGCGGCGGTCGGGACTCCGGCCGCGTTCAACGCCCTGCCGAGCGGCTCCACCTCGCCGAGGCGCGAGTCCTTGCCCGGCCGCAGGAGCAGCGCGCCACCGTTCGCGACGAGCGCAGGGTCGTACGGATACACCGCGTCGAGGCCGGACTCGGGCGAGGTCTCGGCGACGGTCACCTCGGCGCCGGCCGCCACGAGCTCGGCCCGGAACGCCTCGTGCTCGTCCGCGAGGCGCCCAGGATCCGGCGCCGCGCGCCAGCCGGACTCGCGCCAGCGAGCGGCCTCCTCGGCTCGCGGTGCCACGACGAGGACACGCCGAAGCGGAGCGGTCATGCTCTGGCTGCCGAACTCCGCCGGCTCCCGCGGGTTAACGTCCAGGCTCATGGTCGAGCAGGTGATCGTACGGCCCGGGGAGGCGGCAGACCTCGGAAGCCGCGACCCGCGCGAGACACTGGGCCTGCCGGACAAGGCCGAGGCGAACGAGCGGCTCGACACGGTCCTCACCGAGCTCTCCGATTACCAGAAACGCTGCGCCGGCTCGACCCCCCGGTTCCCCGAGCCACAGTTCGAGAAGCCGACGATCATCTAGTAGTAGCCGCTCCGGGTTGCCCGGGCGCCCCCGGGGCGAGATGATCGCCTCGCGGAATCGACAAACAGAGGAGGAACCCTCGATGGTCGCACGGCCCCTGATCGTGCTCGCGGCGCTGGCCGCCCTGCTCGCGCTGCCGGGCGCGTCGCTCGCGCATCGCCCCGCCCCGATCCGCATCGTGGCTCCCGGGCCTCGAGCGGCCGGTCGAGGTGATCCGCGACGAGATGGGGGTCCCGCACGTCTTCGCCAAGAGCTCGCACGACGCCTACCTCGCGGTCGGCTACCTGCACGCGGAGGACCGGCTGTTCCAGATGGACTCGAGCCGCCGCCAGGCGAGCGGCACGCTCGCGGAGCTGCTCGGCTCGAGCGCGCTCGCCGGCGACGCGCAGCTCCGCACGTTCGGCCTGCGCCGCGCGGCCGCGCGGTCGCTCGGCGGAGCTCTCGCCCGCGAGCAAAGCGATCCTCGAGGCGTACGCGCAAGGGCGTCAACGCCTGGCTCGCCGCCAACCCGCTCCCGTCCGAGTACGCCGCGCTGGAGCTGACGAAGGCGCAGGTGCCCGCCTGGACGGCTCTCGACTCGCGTCGCGATCACGAAGCTCCTCGCCTTCGGGCTCTCGTTCGACCTCGGCGACCTCACCAACACCCAGCGGCTGATCGCCTACCAGACCGCCGGCGCCGCGCTCGGCTTCGACGGCCGCAAGCTCTTCTTCGACGACGTCATGCGAAGCGAGCCGTTCGCGCACGCGCCGTCGATCCAACCCGGCGAGACCTCGCAGCCGGCGAAGGGCACGGCGCACCGCAGCTGGTCGACGCCTCGGCCTCGACGCGGCGGTCGCCGAGGCGGCCGGTGCAGGCGCTGAGGAAGGCCGAGCGAGCCGGCGTGGCGGTCGAGCGGACGACCGAGCAGGGCTCGAACATCTGGGTCGTCTCCGGCAAGAAGTCGGCAAGCGGGCGCCCGATGGTGGCCAGCGACCCGCACCTCTCCCTCGCGCTCGCCGGCCGATCTTCTACGAGGTCGGGAGTCGACGTCGACGGCAGGCAGAGCGACCGCCTGACGCTCTACGGCGTGACCTTCCCCGGCGCGCCCGGCCGTCGTGCACGGCACGAACGGCCGCGTCTCGTGGGGCTCGACCGTGAACCCGACCGACGTCACCGACGTCTACCAGGAGCAGCTCGTCGTCGCAGGCGGCGTTCCCGTGGCGACGACGTACAAGGGGACCACGGAGCCGACGCAGATCATCCCGGAGACCTTCCGGACGAACCAGCCGGGCAACGGCACCGCCGACGACCTGGTCGTCGTGCCGCCCGCGGCGGGCGTCCCGGCCGCGACGGTCGTCGTCCCGCGCCGGAACAACGGCCCGCTGATCAGCGTCACCGGCACGACCGGGCTGTCCGTCCAGTTCACGGGCTTCAGCGCGACCCGCGAGGTCGACTTCTTCCGCCTGCTCTCGCAAGGCCGACGACGTCACCGAGGCGATCGACGCCCAGCGCTACTTCGACTTCGGCGCGCAGAACTGGATGTACGCCGACGACAGCGGCAACATCGGCTACAAGACGAGCGCCGAGATCCCGCTGCGCGAGGATCTCCAGGCCGGCACGGTCGCCGGCCTGCCGCCGTACTTCATCCGCAACGGCACCGGCGGCAACGAGTGGATCGCCGACCCGACGCGCGCAGAGGACCAGGCGATCCCGTACGAGGTCCTCCCGTTCGCCGAGATGGACGGCCTCGTGAACCCGAAGCGCGGCTGGATCTCGAACGCGAACCAGGACCCGAACGGGCAGACCTTCGACAACGACCCGCTGAACGAGCTCCGGCCCGGCGGCGGCATCCGCTACATCACCCCCGGCCACTGCCGACGGCAACCGCAACGCCCGGATCACGCGGCGGATCCAGGAGGCGCTCGACGGCGACGGCAAGGTCTCGTTCTTCGAGATGACCCAGATCCAGGCGGACGAGAAGCTCCACGACGCCGAGGTGCTGACGCCGTACATCACCGGCCGCCCTTCAGGCGGCGCAGACACCGGGCGCGCCGCCCGCGCTCGCCGCGCTCGGGGCCGACCCGAAGGTGCAGGAGGCGGTCGCCCGGCTCGCCGCCTGGAAGTTCTCCACGCCCGACCGGGATCCCGGAGGGCTACGACGCGAGCGACTTCTACGGCATCCGGTTCACGCCGACCCAGGCCGAGATCGACGCGAGCGTCGCGACGACGATCTACAGCCTCTGGCGCGGCGCGGCTGCTGGCCGCGGTCGTCGACGGCCCACTCGCGGCACGCGGGCTCGGCGGCTTCCTGCCGGGCGGCGACCAGGCGATGACCGCGCTCCGGCGGCTGCTCGCGTCGGACGGCACCGGCGCGTCCGGAATCGTCTTCTTCGCCGGCCCGGCCGCTCGTGACACGGCGGTCCTCGGAGCGCTGAGGAGCGCGCTCGACCTGGCCGCGAGCCCGGCGTTCGCGCCCGCCTTCGGCGGCTCGACGAACCAGGCCGACTACCGCTGGGGCAAGCTGCACCGGATCGTCTTCCGGCACCCGCTCGGCGGGCCGTTCTCGATCCCGACCGGCGCCGGGCTTCACGGACCTGGGCGCGGGGCTTCCGGGAGTCGCCACGGACGGCGGCTTCAGCGTCGTCGACGCTTCCTCGCACAACCCGCGGGCGTCGACGCTGAACGGGTTCATGTTCGGCAGCGGCCCGGCCCGCCGGTTCGTCGCCGAGCAGCGCCGCTCGGGGCCGCACGCCGTCCAGGTGATCCCCGGCGGCGAGAGCGGCAACCCGTCCGGCCGCTGGTTCGGCAACCAGCTCGGGCTCTGGCTGACCGACGAGTACCACTCGGCGACGATCGACGAGGGCGACATCCGGGACGACGCGAGCGAGAAGCTCAGGTTCGTCCCGTAGGAGACGCCACTTGGGCGGCGCTCAGGCCGAGTCGAGCGCCGCCCGGACCTTGTCGATCGCCGCCGTCTCGCCCGGCGCGATGCCCTTGGCCGCCTGGGCGACCGACTCGGCCACCCCGAGCACGAAGCTGCTGTAGGCATCCACCTCGTCGGGCGCCTTCGCACGCAGAATCGAGAGCGCCGAGCCCAGCGCTTCGACCGTCTCCCGCTCGACCTCCTCCGGCGAGGCGGTCAGCCCGAAGCCGCTCCCCTTGACGTTGCCGAGCTCACGCACGAGCTGGCTGTCGTGTCCCTCGCGCGCTTCGCCCAGGTGCTTCGCGAGCGCCCCTGCTTCCTTGAACGTGTCGAAGAACCCCTTGTCGCTGACGGAGACGAGCAGCCCCGCGCCCGTGACGGCCTTCTTCAGGGTTTCCCAATCCTCTTCGGTGAAGTCCGACTTGCCGGCCATGTAGTCCCTCCTCAACCCGCTGGCTTCCGAAAGTACACCCGCGAGTATGGCCCGTCGATCCTGCGGTCGTACTCCTCCCAGCCGAGCCGCCCGTAGAGCGCGATGTTTTCGGTCATCGCCACGTTCGTGAGCAGCCTGAGCTCGTGGATCCCACGCGCCTTGGCCTCCGCCTCGGCGAACTCGAGGAGCGCCCGCCCGAGGCCCTCCCCCTGGCGCTGCGGGTCGACGGCGACGTTGTCCACGAGCAGGTGAGCCTCGACCGCGCGCAGCACGACGAGACCGGCCAGCTCCTGGTCGTGCAGCAGCCAGACCTCACCGTCCGACACACGGGCGTCGTAGTCGTCGTCCATCGGCACCGGGCGGCGGCCGATCCGCTCGACGTAGTGGCCGTAGGCACGCTCGACCAACGCCGCCGCCTGAGCCGACTCGACCGGGTGGGCGGGCCTGATCGACCGCGCGGCACCCGCGGGCCGGGAGACGAAGAAGGAGGCGCCGACGGCTCTGCCGATCTCCTCGCCGGTGCCTGCCTCGACGAGCGCGACGATCGAGCCGCCGAAGCCGGCGCCGGTCATCCTCGCCGCCACCGCGCCGGCGGCGAGCGTCCCCGCGACGAGCTCGTCCAGCTCCGGCGTGGAGACCTCGAAGTCGTCACGCAGGCTGGCGTGGCTGGCCGCGAAGGCTCGCTGAAGGGCGACGCGGTCGCCGGCCTCCAGCGCGGCCACGACCTCGCCTACGCGCTCGTTCTCCGAGCGCACGTGACGCAGCCGGCGCGGGTCTCCCGCCTCGACCTCGGCCCGGCGCTGCGAGTAGCCGGACTCCGCCAGACGGCGGGGACTGCCCGAGTCGACCACGAGCAGCTCGAGGTCGGTCGGGAACGCAACCTGCCGGTGCTCGAGGCTCCCGCAGTCGAGCAGCAGCGCGTGGCCGGGCCGGGCCAGCAGCGCCACGGCCTGGTCCATCAGGCCGCAGGGGACGCCGACGGCCCGCTCCTCCGCGCGCCGGCAGAGCTCGGCGAGCTCGAGCCGGTCGACCGCGAAGCCGGCGGCGTCGCAGAGCGCCAGCGCCACTGCGACCTCGAGCGCCGCCGACGACGAGAGCCCCGCCCCGGCAGGGAGGTCGGCGCGGACGCGGCCGCGGAACCCGACGGCCGGTCGTCCGGCGAGGTCGAGCTCGGCGGAGACTGCGTCGACGTAGCGTCTCCAGCCCTCCTCCGCCGAGAATCGGTCGGACTCGAGCTGGATCATGTCGCCACCCGGGTCGCCGAGGACCGTGAGCCCCAGCTCGACCGCGGCGGGCAGCACGAGGCCGCCGCTGTAGTCGGTGTGCTCGCCGATCAGGTTGACCCGACCGGGGGCGCGAAACGCACGCATGCGTCAGCGTGACGCCGCTCGGACGAGCTCGGCGTACCGACGGCCGCTCGCCTTGACCGTTCGCCGCTGCGTGGCGCTGCTCGCGTCGGCGATCGCGCTCGGCCGACGGCAGAACTCGTCCCAGACGGACGGGCCCTTCCCGTCCGCGGACGGCTCGCCCTCGATCTGGTACGCGGCGGTGGCCGCTCCCCCGAGAAAGGTCGACGGGAAGCGCTGAGCGAGGAGCTCGACGTTCACGCGTGTACTCCAGCAGGTCGCGCGGTTTCGCGGGGGGTTGCGTTAGCGCTCGATCGTCACGACCGCCGGGGGCGGAGGCCCGTCCTCTTCCAGCGCCAGCGCGGCGAATGCGACCGCGAGCGCCGACGGAGGGTTCTGGCCGCATCTGTCCATTCTGGACAGCAAATCGTCACGAGTCTGTGACAGATGCGCGCCGAGAGCGTGCCCGACCCTGGCGCGGCGGCCGACGGGCGGATATCCCAGAGAGCGACCCGTCCTCGACTCAAGGGAGCCCTCATGCGTCCGCGCACACTTCTCCGCGTTCTCGTTCCGCTCGCGCTTCTTGCCGCCGTCGCCGGCGCCGCTTTCGCCGCGACCGGTGGGCGAGACCACGTGAGCACCGAGACGATCACCGCCTGCGCCTCGAAGTCGAGTGGCCGGCTGCGGGTCGTCTCGACCTCCCGCTCCTGCCGCTCGCACGAGCACCGGCTCGCCTGGAACGTCCGCGGGCCGAAGGGCGATACCGGCGCCCCGGGGCCGGCCGGCGCTGTCGGTGCGACGGGCGCAGCCGGGCCGCAGGGCCACCAGGGCGCCGCAGGCGAGCGCGGGCCGCAAGGCGTGGCGGGCGAGCCCGGCGCGGTCGGCCCGGCCGGACCGGCGGGTGCGACGGGACCGCAGGGACCGGCAGGACCCGCAGGGCGAGGCCGGCCGCGGCCTGACGTCCTTCGATGAGCTCGCCGGGCTTCCGTGCACGGCGTCGGGCGGGGTCGGAAGCGTCTCGATCCGATACGGCACCGGCAACGAAGCCATGATCGTCTGCACGGTCGCCGGCGGCGGCGGACCGGCGTCGGTCATCCGGGTGAACGAAGTCATGACGGGGATGACGGGAGCCGCAGCCAACGAGTTCGTCGAGCTCGTGAACGCGGGCTCGGAGCCGGTCGATGCTGGCGGGTACCGCGTCGTCTACCGCTCAGCAGCCGGCACGAGCGACACCCTTCTCGCCGCGCTGCCCGCCGGCACGATCATCGCGCCCGGCGGTCATTACCTCCTCGGCGGCGGCGCCTATGCGGGCCCTGTCGCGGCCGACCAGTCCTTCGGGATCGGTCTCGCAGCCACGGCCGGCGGGATCGGAGTTCGAGGCCCGGACGGCACGCTGCTCGACTCGGTCGGCTACGGCGCCACGGCCGCGAACGGCTTCGTCGAGGGCAGCCCGGCGCTGGCGCCACCCACCACGGCCGGCCCGGGATCCAGCGTGGGTCGCCTCCCCGACGGCGCGGACTCGAACGACAACTCGGTTGACTTCGCCGTCACGGCAGGCCCGACTCCGCGCGGAGCGAACCATTGAGCGAGCCTAAGATCGCCGCGTGGACGAGCCGCGCCAGCTTGTGGTCACCACCGTCGACTACCACACCGCCGGCGAGCCGTTCCGGATCGTCACCGGCGGCGTCGCGGCCATCCCGGGGGCGACAATCCTGGCGAAGCGCCGCCACGCCCGGGAGCATCTCGACGACGTCCGCGCGCTGCTCGTCAACGAGCCGCGCGGCCACGCCGACATGTACGGCTGCTTCGTCACCGAGCCCGTTGCCGAGGGCAGCGACCTCGGCGTGCTCTTCTTCCACAACGCCGGGTTCAGCACCGCCTGCGGCCACGGGACGATCGCGCTCGCCACCTACGCCCTCGAACAAGGGCTGCTGCCCGCCCACGAGCCCGAAACGGCGCTGCGCGTCGATGCACCATCCGGAACGCTGCCGGTCACGGCAGCCGTCCGAGACGGCCTGGTCGAGCGGGTGCGGTTCCGCAATGTGCCGTCGTTCGTGCACAGCGAGGGGGTCGAGCTCGACACGAGCCGCGGCGCGCTCACGGTCGACGTCGCCTACGGCGGGGCGTTCTACGCGAGCGTTCGCGCGGAGGATGCAGGCCTCGGAGTCGAGCCTGGCAGCCTTCCTCGGCTGATCGAGCTCGGCCGGGAGGTGAAGCACGCCGTCGAGGCGCAGGGCGAGGTCGTGCATCCCGAGGAGCCCGAGCTGCGCGACGTCTACGGGGTGATCTTCTTCGCCGAGGAAGGTGAGCGCCCATTCGTCCAGCGAAACGTGACCGTGTTCGCCGACGGCGAGGTCGACCGTTCGCCCTGCGGAAGCGGAACGTCGGCGCGGCTCGCCATCCTGCACCGGCAGGGCCGGCTGGGCATCGGCGACGTGCTACGCCACCGAAGCATCGTCGACACCGAGTTCGAGGGCCGGATCGTCGAGGAGACCGAGGTCGCGGGTCGCGTCGCGGTCGTGACAGAGGTGTCGGGAAGCGCGTTTCTCACCGGCCGGCACGAGTTCGTCCTCGACCCCGCCGACCCGCTCGGCACCGGCTTCCTGCTGCGCTGAGAGGAGGGCGCGACCCCGGTTCCCCCCGCGGGGTCGCGCCCTCGAGCCGGCAAGCGCTAGCTCGCCGGAATGAGCACGCGGTCGATCACGTGAATCGTGCCGTTCGAGGCAGCGATATCCGTCTTGACGACGCGCGAGTTGCCGTTCAGATAGACCATCCCGCCACGGACGGCGATGCGGACGCGCTTCCCGTTCAGCGTCGGAGCGGACTTCAGCTTGACCACCTGGGCGGCCTTCACGTTGCCCTTGGCGACGTGGTAGAGGAGCACGCTCTTGAGCAGCTCGCGGTCGCGGCCGAGCTTGGCGAGCGTCGCCTTCGGCACCTTCTTGAACGCGGCGTCCGTGGGCGCGAAGACCGTCAGCTTGCCGCTTCCCGACAATGCGCTCGCAAGGCCGGCCTTCTTGACGAGCGAGACGAGGGTCTTGAACTGGCCGGCCGCGACGGCGGTCTGGACGATGTTCTTGCCGGCGACCGGGGCGGCCTCGGCGCGGGGTGCGGTTCCCGCCGCGAATGCCAGGGCCGCGATCAGAGCGGCAGCGAGCACCGTGACGGGGAGTGTCGTGCGGATGTACGTGGTCATGTGATGTATCTCCTTTGAACTAGGCGGTGGTCAGGCTTGGCTCACGGCTCCAGCGTCGGCGGATGGCGCTCTGCTGGGCGATCTGGTAGACGGCCGAGAGGCCGACGAGGCCGTAGACGACGCGGCTGGCGGCGTTGGTCTCCCCGAACTCGAGGCCGACGAGCGTGGCGACGAGATCGAACTCGGCGACGGCGACGAGGCCCCAGTTGAGACCTCCGACCGCCACGAGCACTGCGGCGAGGACATCGAACTTCCTCATGGAATTCCTCCTTTGTAGAAGTTTCGTCCAGGGAATGTACAGGGATGAGTCCGGAGTGTCAAATGTGTGTACAGGGTCTGTACACTGCGTCGCATGACCACGTCGAACGTCCGCATCGGGGAGCTGAGCCGTCGTGTCGGCGTCAGCACCGAGCTCCTGCGCGCGTGGGAGCGCCGTTACGGCCTCCTCCGTCCCGAGCGGTCGTCCGGCGGCTTCCGCCTCTACGGCCGGGACGACGAGGCACGAGTCCGGCTGATGCAGGACCACCTCGAACAGGGATTGTCCGCCGCCGAAGCGGCGAGCCTCGCACTCGCGGGCGAATCCCCCGGCGCGGAGCCCACCGAGGCTGGCAGCTCGCCGGCCGAGGCACTAGGCCGCCTCGAGCGGGCGTTCGACGAGTTCGACGAGCTCGAGGCACATGCCGTCGTCGACGACCTGCTGGCCCGGTTCACCCTCGACACGATCCTGCGGGACGTCCTCCTGCCGTACCTCCGCGAGCTCGGTGAGCGCTGGGAGCGCGGCGAGGTGTCCGTCGCGCAGGAGCATTACGCGAGCGGGCTCCTGCGCGGGCGGCTGCTCGGCCTGGCACGCGGCTGGGGACGCGGTGTGGGGCCTCACGCGCTCCTCGCCGGCGCACCGGGGGAGCTGCACGACCTGGGCTTGATCGCGTTCGGCCTCGCCGTCCGGGCGCGCGGCTGGCGGGTCACCTTCCTCGGCCAGGACACGCCGATCGCCGACATCGCCGCCACCGCGAAGGCCCTGCAGCCCGAGCTCGTCGTCGTGTCGGCGACGACTCGCAGGCGCCTGTCGGCGGTGGCGGACGAGCTGATCGCGCTCGCGAAGGTGGCGCCGCTCGCCGTCGCCGGTGCCGGAGCGGATGCCGCCATCGCCCAGCGTGTGGGCGGCCGGCTGCTCGAGGGCGACCCGGTGGCCGCCGCGGACGCGCTCGTTCCGGGCTAGGCCGTTCGAAGCTCCCGAAAGCGCCGAACGGCTTCGTCGTGGTCGACGAGCGGCGGCGGGTAGTCGACGGCGGCCACCTCGAGCCGCCACGGCTCGTGGACCGCGGGTCCCTGGATCGAGGCGAGCTCGGGCACGTGGCGCCGGACGTAGTCGCCCGAGGGATCGAGGCGCAGCGCCTGCCGAAGCGGGTTGAAGACGCGATTCGGCCGCGAGTCGGTGCCGGTCCCCGCGACCCACTGCCAGTTGCCCGCATTGTTGGCGACGTCGCCATCGACGAGCAGGTCGAAGAAGTGCCGCTGTCCTTCGCGCCAGTCGAGGTAGAGGTCCTTGACCAGGAACGAGGCAACGAGGAGCCGCGCGCGGTTGTGCATCCAACCTTCACGTGCGAGCTGGCGCATGCCCGCGTCGACGATCGGGATACCGGTCCTCCCCTCCCGCCACGCCAGGAGCGCGTCCTCGTCGTCGCGCCAACGGTCACCCCGGGGCCGGAGGTCGGCGCGAGGCAGATCGGCGTTGGCGGCCAGCAGCTGGTGGTAGAAGTCGCGCCAGGCCAGCTGCCGGACGAAGGCGTCGCTCGGAACCGCCCGCTCGGCGACCTCCAGCGGGGACAGGCACCCGAAGTGCAGGTACGGCGACAGTCGCGAGGTGGCGTCTGCACCGAGGTCGTCGGCGTCCTCCGCGTAGCGCCCGAGGCCGTCGGCGAGCCAGCGCCGCAACCGCGCGCGGCCGGACGTCTCTCCACCGCGGGGAAGCTCGGGGGACGGAGCCCCCGCGACGAGCTCGGCGAGCGCCGGGGCCGTCGCCGACTCCACGTCTCGGCCACGGAGCCGTGGTGCAGACATGACCGCTCGACGTGACTGGGCCAGCCACGCTCGGTGGTAGGCGCCGAAGACGCGATAGTGATCGCCGCCGGACGGGGCCAGGTCTTCGGGAGGCACGACCGTCACGCCAGGCAGGAGCCGCAGGTCGATCCGCTCGGCGCCCAGGGCCGCCGCGAGGCGTCGCTGGCGCCGGCGAGCATACGAGCTGACGTCCTCACTCGCGAAGACGGCCTGCGCGCCGACCTCGCGGGCGAGCCGGACGGTCTCGCGGACGACGTCGCCGCGCCGCAGCACCAGCCTCGCGCCGAGCCGGCGCAGCGAGCCGTCGAGATCGGCGAGCGAGTCGAGCAGGAATGCGACCCGGTTCGGGCGGGCGAAGTCGCTGCCGAGGATGCCCTCGTCGAGAACGAACAGGGGGGTCACCCGCTCCCCGCGCCGAGCGGCCTCCGCGAGGGCCGGGTGATCGTGGACACGGAGGTCGCGAGTGAAGAGGATGAGCACGTCGTGCATGTGCTGTCTAGCTTATGTCCACGATGAGAGTCGTCGTGTTCGGAGCCACGGGGACGGTCGGTCGCGCCCTCCTGCCCCGGCTGGCGGAGGAGCACGACGTCGTGGCCGTCTCGAGGAAGCCGCGTGAGGGCGAGCGTCACGTGGGCACAGGCGGACGTACTCGACTCCGACAGCGTCCGGGCCGCGATCGAGGGCGCGGAGGTCGTCTACTACCTCGTCCACTCCCTCGGCGAGAGCGACTTCGAGGAGCGCGACGCCCAGGGCGCCGAGACGGTCGCACGCGCAGCCGAGCGCGAAGGCGTTCGCCAGCTCGTCTACCTCGGCGGCCTCGGCGACGAGTCGCCCGAGCTCTCCGCGCACCTCCGCAGCCGCCACGAGACGGCGCGCCGGCTCGCCGGCGGAAGCGTTCCCGTGACCACGCTGCGCGCCGCGGTGATCGTCGGCCGGGGAAGCGCGTCATTCGAGACGATCGTGGCGCTCGTCGATCGCCTGCCCGTGATGGTGGCTCCTCGCTGGGTCTCGACCGCGACGCAGCCGATCGCGCTCGCAGACATCGTCGGCTACCTGGCCGGAGTGGCGGGTCGCGAGGAGGCGTTCGGCGAGGCGTTCGACGTCGGCGGGCCTGACGTGATGACCTACCGCGGGATGATCGAGCGGGTCGCCGGGCTGCGCGGCAAGCGGCGGTTGATCGTCGAGGTCCCGGTCCTGAGCCCGCGGCTTTCGTCGTACTGGCTCCACCTGGTCACGCCGGTCAAGGCGGCCGTCGCACGCCCGCTCGTCGAAGGGCTCAGCGTGCCGACGGTGGCGCGGGACGACCGGATCCGCAGCATCGTTCCGCTCGAGCTGACCGCGTTCGACGCGGCTGTACGCGCCGCGCTGGCCGATCGAACCGGTTAGCGCCCCGACCCGAATACGCCCTACCGGCGGCTTTAGACGAACGTCAGACAACCACGCCGCCGGAGGAAAGGGGTTACCGCATGACCTACCTACCTCCTCTCGAGGAGCTCGACGTCGACGGCGCGGTCCGCGAGGCCGCCGAGAAGGTCGACGGCGACACGCGCGCATCGTTTCTGCGCAAGGCCGGCGTGGGTGCCGGTGCAGTAATGGGCAGCGGCGTGCTGCTCGGCGGCCTGCCGGCCATGGCGTCCGCCGCGACGCCGAAGTCGGACGTCGCCATCCTGAACTTCGCGCTCACGCTCGAGTACCTCGAGGCGGCGTTCTACACGGAGGCGTCCTCGAAGGGCGCGCTCTCGGGCAAGGCGAAGGCGTTCTCGAACGTCGTCGGCGCGCACGAGCGGGCGCACGTCGCGTTCCTCCGCAAGGCGCTCGGCTCGGCCGCGGTCAAGCGGCCGGAGTTCGACTTCAAGGGCACGACCGAGAACCAGGCGAAGTTCCTGGCGACCGCGAAGGTGCTCGAGGACACGGGCGTGGCGGCGTATGCCGGCCAGGGCCCGCTCCTGAAGACGAAGGCGATCGTCAAGGCCGCCCTCTCGATCCACTCCGTCGAGGCCCGCCATGCGGCGTGGGTCCGCGACATCCTCGGCGGCAGCGGCAAGAACGTGCCGGCGCCGAAGGCGTTCGACGCTGCGGCCACCAAGGCCCAGATCCTCAAGGCAGTCAAGGGCACCGGCTTCATCGTCGGGCTCTAGGCCGCACCGGGCGGCGGGGCCTCGCTCCGCCGCCCTCACCCTCCACGAAAGGATCTTTCATGCCTGGTTTCATCGGAATGCCTGAACTGCTCCTGCTCGGTCTCGTCGTGCTGCTCGTGTTCGGCCCCAAGCGTCTGCCCGAGATGGGCCGCTCGATGGGTCGCGGGCTGCGCGAGTTCAAGTCGTCGGTCACCGGCGGCGACAAGAACGAGCCCGACACGTTCGAACTGCCCGCGCTCGCGAGCGACGTCGAGGTCGACGGCCTCCCGGCCGACTTCCCGCGGCCCGAGAAGCAGCACGCCCGCGCATGAGGCTTCCGCGCCGACTCGCGGCGGGCGAAACCGCGGAGCTCGTCGACCATCTCGGCGAGTTCCGCGCACGCGTCATCGTCTCGCTGATCGCGGTGGCGGCCGGCTTCGCCGTCGCCTTCGTCTTCCGCGAGCGGCTGATCGAGCTGCTGAACGCACCGCTCCCGGCCGACCACAAGAAGCCGGTCACGCTGGGGGTGACCGAGCCGTTCGTCACGTCGCTCAAGATCAGCGCCTTCGCGGGCTTCGCGATCGCGCTGCCCGTGGTCCTCTGGCAGTTCTGGAGCTTCGTGGCGCCGGCGCTCGATCGTTCGATCCGGCGTGCGATCGCCGCTCTGGTCACGTTCGGGGCGGCGCTCTTCGCCGCAGGAACCGCGTTCGGCTACTTCATCGCCCTCCCCGCCGCGGTGCGCTTCCTGACCGACTACGACTCGAATCTCTACGACATCGAGGTCCGTGCGAGCTACTACTACTCGTTCGTGCTCGCCGTGATCGCCTCGGTCGGGATCGTCTTCGAGCTGCCGGTGATCATCCTCGGTCTGGTCCGCCTCGGGGTGCTCAGCTCCGACAAGCTCCGCCGCAACCGGCGTACGGGCTACGTCGCGATGGCCGTCCTCGCCGTCGTGCTGCCCGGGGTCGACCCGGTCACGACCGCGCTGCTGATGGCTCCGCTGATGGGGCTCTTCGAGGGGTCGATCTGGCTGTCTGTTGCGCTCGAGCGCAGGCTCGAGCCGGCAGGCCAGCCGGCCTGAGCACGAGAGAGGGCCGCCCGCGGGCGGCCCTCTCTCAGTCCCGTTCGGCGAGCGGTCTAGTAGCCGCCCGCGCGAGTGAGATAGCCGAAGTACTTGCCGCTGACCGGGCGCGTCGGGTCACCGGCGAAGCCGTAGCTCGGCGTGCCGGTCGTGTACGACTGCGCGTCGGCGCGGAGCTTGGAGGCGATCTGCGCCGGGGTGCCCGGTGCAGGCACCGGTCGAGACGCAGAGCGCGGCGACGCCCGCCACGTGCGGGCTGGCCATGCTCGTGCCAGAGATCGTGTTGTAGCCGCCGAGCATCCACGTCGAGTTGATGCAGGTGCCCGGTGCCGCGATCGTGTGGTTCTGATCCGCGGCGAGCACGGCGAAGTTGCTGTAGCTCGCGTACTGGTCGTCCACGCCGGTGCGGCAGGTGCTGGCGCCGCCGCCGCCCGGAGTGCCGTTGTAGTCGGTCACGGCCGAGACGGTCAGGACCTCGTCATAGGACGCGGGCACGGAGTTGCGGAAGTCGACACCGTCGTTCCCGGCTGCGACGACGAAGGTGACCCCGGCCTGGACGGCCCGGCAGATCGCCTTGTGCTCCGCGTCGTTGTTCGTGTTGCCGCAGTTGCCGTCGTCCGACCCGCCGCCGCCGAGGCTCATGTTCGCCACGGCGATGTTGTTGTTCGGGTCGAGATCGCTGCGCGTCGACGTGACCCAGTCGATGCCGCAGACGATGTCCGAGGTCAGGCCGGCGCCCGCGTCGGTGAGGACCTTGACGGCATAGAGGCGCGCCCCGGGGGCGACGCCGACGACGCCGTTCGCGTCGTCCTTGGCCGCGATCGTCCCCGCGACGTGGGTTCCGTGCCCGTTCAGGTCGTTGTAGCCGACGCCCGGAGCGCAGTCCTTGCCGCCCACGACGTTGAGATCGGGATGAGTCGGGTCGATGCCCGTGTCGACGACGGCGACGTTGACGTTCACCGAGCCGGAGCCGTTGCCCGACGCGGCCGTCGAGACCTCGCCGTCGATCCGGTTGATGCCCGTCGGCAGCGACTGGGCGTCGATGCTGACCGGCCGGTCGACCGAGACGAAGTCGACGCGCGAGTCCGCCTTGACGGCCGCGAGCGCAGCAGGCGTCAGCGCCGCCGCGTAGCCGTCGAGCGCGTGGGTGTAGCGGGCAGTCACGTCTGCACCTGCGAAGCCTTCGTGGTACGCGGCGACGGAGCCCGTGTCGCTTCCGTCCTTCAGGACGACGATGTAGCGACCGGCCGCGGCAGCGCCGGCTTGGCCGGCGAAGACGGCCGCGAGAGTGAGAAGCGCGAGCAGGAGCGGTAAGCGTTTGAGCACGAGAACCTCCTGGAGGGCGATGGGGAAGTCCTTGGGCTACCCGCGTATTTCGAGTTGCAAACTCACTTCGTATCGATTGCGATCTGGATATCGTGCGCCAGGTTACGTGGCGTCAGGTCTCGGCCCGCATTGAGGCTCGAGACCCACTTCCCGCCCGGGGCGTAGATCCGCACCGGGGCCGAGTGGAGGCTGTCCGAGCCGCTCGACTCGGATGGCAGGACGCCGTACTCCCGCCAGACCGTCCGCACCTCGCTCTCGGGCGCCACGAGATACTCGAGCGCACCTTCGGCCCGGTAGCGGCGCAGGAACGACCGCACCGCGGCAGGCGTGTCCTCGGCGGGATCGGTCGTGATCGCGACGAACGCCACACTCGCCGCTGCCTCCGGGCCGAGGCGGGCCAGTGCCCGCGGAGCTGCCGCGGCGATCAGCGGGCACGACTCCGTGCACTGCGCGTCCAGGAAGGTGAGAGCGACGACCTTGTCGCGCAGGTCGTCCATGCGCACCTCCCGGCCGGTGTAGCTCCGTAGTCGGAAGTCGGGAGCCACGTAGCCCTCCGGGCGGCCGCGAGCCGCGGTACGCGGGCGGTCGACGCGTCCGAGTCGCGCAGCGCGAGCAGCCCGAGCGAGCGCCGCGGCGAGAGGTATGGCGCCGGCGATCGCGATCAAGACGAGTCGACGAGTCGGCATCGGCACATAATCGCTACGTGCCGCGTCTCGTCGCCGCCGCAGTCGTCGCCCTGGCAATCGCCGCGTCGAGCGGAGCCCAGGCTCCGCCGCTTCGCTCGATCGGGGACGCCAACGGCGACAACCGGCTCGAGTACGTCCCCGCCGGGCCCGGAGTCGTCCGCACCGAGCTTGCGCCCGCGCAGCCCGGCCGCGAGGGGCGACGACGCGTCGCTGATCACGCTTCGGCCACGTCACCGACACGCAGCTCGTGGACGAGGAGTCGCCGGCCCGCGTCGAGTTCGTGGACCGGATCGGCGACGTCTTCGAGACGGCCGCGTACCGCCCGGACGAAGGCCTGATGGCCCAGGTCCTGAGCGAGCAGGCGCGCGCCCTGCGCCGAGAGGCGCTCGACCTGGTGATGACGACGGGCGACAACGTCGACAACGCGCAGCTGAACGAGACGCGCGCGTTCATCGACGCACTCGACGGCGGTCTCGTCAGGCCGGATTCCGGGATCCGCGGGACCTGCAAGACGCCGAAAGCCGGCTCGCGCTACGCCGGTGTTCGCTACTACGACCCGGATCGCGCCCGCGACAAGCCAGGATACGCGGCGTCCCAGGCCGAGAACCGCCGACGGATGCGGCGCTCGAGCTCGCTCCGCGACTACCCGGGCCTGTTCGAGCGGATGAACCTGCCGTTCCGCTCGCCGGGGCTCGGCGTTCCCTGGTACTCGGTCTTCGGCAATCACGACGCGCTCGCGCAGGGGAACCTCACCCCCACGGCCTTCTTCAGCGAGATCGCCACGGGGTGCAAGAAAGTGGCCGATCTCTCCCAGCGCGCGTGGGGGCTGATCGGGCCGCTGATCGCCGACGGCCGGCTCCAGGGCGACGAGCGTGAGCAGCTGATCCGCATCCTCTACGGAGACGTCCTGCAGACCCTCGCCGACCCGAAGACGCCGAAGCGCCTCTGGCGGATCGTCCCTCGCGATCCCGCGCGCACGCTGATCTCCAAGGGCCGCTACATGCAGGAGCACTTCCGCACCCGCGGGCGACCTGCCGGCCACGGCTACTCGGCGGAGAACGTCGCCCGCGGCGAGGGCAACTACTCGTTCAGCCCCAAGCCGGGGCTGCGCTTCGTCGCGCTCGACACGGTCGCCGAGAACGCCCCGAACGGCAACGTCGACGACCCGCAGTTCCGCTGGCTCGAGAGCCAGCTGGCGCTGGCCGAGGGAGCCCGCGAGCTCGTCGTCGTGTTCGGTCACCACTCGCTGCGCACGCTGAACCAGGCGCCTCCGAGCGGCGCCCCGCCCGTCCACTACGGCCTCGGCTCGTGCACGCGGCCCGGCCGCCGGAGCCGCTCGACTGCCTGCTTCGTCGCTACCCCGGGGTGATCGCCTACGTCGTCGGCCACGAGCACCGCGAGCGAATCGAGCCGCACGGGAGCTTCTGGGAGATCGTGTCGGCCTCGCACATCGACTGGCCCCAGCGGAGCCGCGTGATCTCGCTGGTCGACAACGGCGACGGCACGATCTCGATCCTGACGCAGGGTCGTCGACCATGCCGCGCCTCCCCGCCCGGGGCGAGCGGCGCGGAAGGTCGGGAGCGTCCTCCCGCGAGTCGGAGGTCACGAGGCTGGCGTCGATCGCGCGCGAGCTGGCGTTCAACGACCCGCAGGCGGATGCCGGCGAGGACGGCCGCGACGACCGCCGCGGTACCCCGCTCGACCGGAACGCCGAGCTGCTCGTCGCGCAAGCCTTACTGACGGCCGACGTAGATGCGTGATCTGCGTCAGCTCGGGGGCGCTCGTGCCCGGGGCGGGCTGCTGCGTCAGGACCTCGCCGACTTCCTCGGAGCGAGGGCGGCTGGCGATAGAGCGTGCGGACGGTGAAGCCGCCGCGCCGCGCGGTCGCCCGCGCGTCCGAGGCCTGGGGCCCGGTCACGTCGGGGATCTCGCGCGTCTCCCGAGTGCCCTCGCCGAGCGCGACGTTCATCCGAACGGTGTCGCCTTCCTTCGCCTGGGTTCCGCCGGTCGGGCGCTGCGCGACGACCGTGCCGAGCGCTTCCGGCGATGCCACCGGGTAGGAGTCGCCGACGAGACCGTCGCCCTCGATGGTCGATCCACCCTCGATGTGGTTCAGGCCGACGACATCCGGTACCTCGACGGGCTCCGGCGGCTCCTCGACCGTCGTCGTGACCTCGGTGGTCGTGGTCTCCGACTCCGTCGTCGTGCCGTCCGTCGTGTCGGTGACGGTGCACGGTGACGTCCGGCCCGTCGTCCGCGTTGTCGTCGTTCGTACGCGTCGTACGCGATGTAGCCGACGATGATCGCGAGCACGACGATCCCGAGCGCGAGCAGCCAGGGCCAGACATCCCGGTACCAGGCCGGGGACGGCGGCGGGCCTGGCGGCGGCGGTCCCGCGGGGCGCACGACCTCCTGCTCGCGGTTCGACGTCTGGCCGTGCCATCGTCGGGTTGTTGCCGAACCAGGCGCTTTTTAGTCGCGAGAGCCTACGACGCGCGCCGGCGGCGCCAGCGCGGCGAGCGCGGCTCCTCGCCGAGCGCCCGAGCAGCCGCCGCGAGATCCTCGGCGGTCAACGTCATCAGGTCCTCGGGGCCGGCCGTGTCGAGCCGCTCGGCCAGCCGCAGCGCCTGAGCGTTCAGCGACTGCTCGAAGAGGCTGCGGGCGAAGCGCGCGTTGCCGAAGCCCTCGCCCCGCACGGCACCGCCGAGCACCGACCGCAGGACCTCGTCGACCCCCTCGCCGAGCACGTACTCGTGGTCGCCGGCGAACTTGCTGGTGATCGCGACGAGCTCGCCCGTGGAGTAGTCGGGGAAGGAGATCTCGCGCGCGAAGCGCGAGCGCAGCCCCGGGTTCGAGTCGAGGAACGCATTCATCAGCCGTCGGGTAGCCGGCGACGATCACGACGAGCCGGTGGCGGAAGTCCTCCATCCGCTTGAGCAGCGTCTCGACCGCCTCGGGGCCGAAGTCGTGGTAGGCGCCTTCGTGGCGCGAGCGCGTACGCCTCGTCGATGAAGAGCACGCCGTCGAGCGCGCGCCGGATCACGCGGTCGGTCTTCAGCGCCGTCGTTCCCGACGAACTGGCCGACGAGCCCGGACCGGTCGGTCTCGACGAGGTGGCCCTTCCGCAGGAGGCCCATCGCGCGGTACATGTCGGCCAGCAGGCGCGCGACCGTGGTCTTGCCCGTCCCCGGGTTCCCGAGGAAGACGAGGTGCTGTCCCGTCGCGACCTCGGGCAGCCCCGCCTCCTTCCGCCGCGCCTGCACCTGCAGGAACGCGACCAGAGCGCGGACCTGCTCCTTGACCGTCTCGAGCCCGACGAGCGAGTCGAGCTCGGCCTGCAGCTCCTCGAGGCTCCGCTCCTGCTCGGGCCGGCGCAGCGACTCGAACTGCTCGGTCACCCAGTCGACCGCAGGCTCGGAAGCCGGGTTCCGCCGCAGCTGGTCGCCGATCGTGCGCAGAAGGTCGAAGGGCCCGGGCATCGCGCGAGAGTGTGCCCGAGGCCGCCCTTACAGAACGCTTTGCAGACCGCCCACGGCTGCAGCTAATGGGGCCTGGGAATAGTCCGAAGGCAAGCTTCCCCGAGGAGGTCAAGGACTGTGAAGACCAAGCTGATCGTCATCACACTGGTCGCGCTCATGGGGGCAACCGTCGTCGGCGCGGCCGCCGCACATCGCTTCGTCACCCACAAGGGCACGAAGGGTGCGGACGTGCTCACCGGCAGCGACGCACCGGAGCGCTTCCTTGCGCGCGGCGGGAACGACGTCGTCAACGCGCTCGGCGGGCGGGATCGCATCTGGGCCGGCTGGGGCAACGACACGGTGGACGCCGGCAACGACAACGACTACGTCGTCGGGCGGGCCCGGCAACGACACGCTGAACGGCAGCGCCGGCAACGATCTGATCCGCGGTCGCCACGGCAACGACGTCGTGGACGGCGGCGAGGGCAACGACCGGCTCTGGGTCGGCCGCGGCGCCGACACGCAGAACGGCGGCGCCGGCGACGACCGCCTGCACGCGCTGGCCAACGACGACATGACCGACACGATCAACTGCGGCGAGGGTCGCGACATCGTGTGGCTCAACTCGGCCGAGACCGACGTCGTCAACAGCGACTGCGAGATCCGCAAGACCGTGACGGTCAGCTCGACCGACTCGGACTAGCACTCGCAGCTCTCTTCCCGGTCCCGTCTCTCCGGACAAGCGAACCCGCCCTCCTCCTCGGGGCGGGCTTTCGCGTCTCGTGCTACTCGCTACACTCTCCGCCGTTCAAGAGCGTTTGTTCGGCGGTAGTCCTCGTGACCTCCCTGACTGCGTTCGCTACACGACAAGGGGAGGAACCCCAGCATGGCAACCGGAACCGTCAAGTGGTTCAACGATGCGAAGGGCTACGGCTTCATCTCGCCCGACGAGGGTGACAAGGACGTGTTCGTGCACCACTCGCAACATCGAAGGCACGGGCTTCAAGTCCCTCACCGAGGGTGCGAAGGTCGAGTTCGAGGTGCGCGAGGGCACGAAGGGTCCCGAGGCGACGAACGTCGTCCCGACCTCGTAGGAGAGCCCCATAGCCGAAGAGAAGATCGAATTCGAGGGCGAGGTCACCGAGGCCCTGCGGAACGGGATGTTCCGCATTGCCCTTGACAACGGCCACGAGACGATCGGCTACACCGCCGGGAAGATGCGCCGGTACCGAATCCGCATCTTCCCCGGCGATCGCGTGAAGATCGAGCTGTCGCCGTACGACCTGGACCGCGGGCGCATCGTCTTCCGCTACCGGTAGAAGCTGGGCCACGCGGCTACGATTGCCGCGTGGCCCCTACCGACTCCCTGCAAGCGCTGCTCGCTACCGCGTTCCCGGACGCAGCCGAGCTGTCGGTGGAGGACCGCACCGGAGGCGGCGACCACTTCCAGGTGACCGTCGCGTCCGGCAGCTTCGACGGGCTGTCGCTCGTCGAGCAGCACCGTCTGGTCTACGCGGCCCTCGAGGCCCCGCTCGCCGACGGGACCATCCACGAACTGCGGATCAAGACGAAAGGGGCGTCATGAGCGAGCTGCGGAGTCAGATCGAGGAGATCATCGAGAAGGAGCCGGTCGCGCTCTTCATGAAGGGCACTCCCAGTTTCGTCATGTGCGGCAACTCCCATCGCGCGCTCGAAGCGCTTCGCGCAGCGGGTGCGCCTGTGACCGCCGTTGACGTCCTGCCCGACCCCTCGTTCCGCCAGGAGCTCTCGGCCGTCTCGGGCTGGCCGACGATCCCGCAGATCTTCGTCGGCGGCGAGCTCGTGGGCGGCGCCGACATCGTCGAGGAGCTCGCTGCCTCCGGCGAGCTGACGAACAAGCTCGCAGAGGCGCTCGGCACGAACTACAGCGACACGCGCGACGAGCGCGTCGTCGCGCTCGCGGCCGGCTAGCTTCGGAAAAGTCCCCCGGAAGGGGGGCGTCGGTCACGCAGATCGCTGGCAGGGTGACCACAAGTTGGCTCGACGCGAGAGGCCGCAACTCGCGTCGGGCCTTCTTCTGTTAACGGGTGTTTGGGTGTTCGGGCCGCCGCCGTAGGGGCGGCCCGAACGCGTAAGGGGGAGGGGCGCCCCGACCCCCCGGGGAGGCGCCCCGCCATGAGGAGGAAGCACGGGCACCGCATCTGCGCGGCCTCTCGCGCAGTAGCCCGGTTCCGATGTGGTGGATGCCGCCCCCCGGGCAACCTTGCGCTCTGCTTCGAAGAAGGTTCTGGTCGTTACCCAGGCTAACGACTTTTGTTAGACTGACTAACGATGTCGCCGCGCGCTCCGACAACTGTCTCTCCGACCGAGGTCGCCGGTCAGTTGCGGCCCGTTCTGCTCAAGCTGAACCGCGAGCTGCGCCGTGAGACGACCGCCTTCGGCGTCACCGGCGGCCAGGCCACCCTGCTCGGCCTGATCCGCAGGTCGCCGGGGATCGGCGTCCGCGAGCTCGCCGCGCGCGAGCGGATCGCGCCGCCGTCGATGTCGGTCGCCGTGGCGCGACTCGAGAAAGCCGGTCTCGTGCGCCGGACGGCCGACCCGCTCGACCGGCGCCGCCAGGCGCTCTGGGTCACCGACGAGGGCGATCGCATCCTGCGCACCGTCCGCACGCGACGGACGGCCTGGCTGGCGGCGCGGCTCAACCGCCTGCCTCCCGAGAAGCTCGCCGCGGTGTCCGATGCGCTCGAGGCGCTGACGGAGCTGCTCGAGGAGGACGAGCTTTGAGCGCAGCGCTCCTCGCGCTCAACGAGCGAACGTTCGTCAGCCTGCGCAAGCACCGCAACTTCCGCCTCTTCTTCACCGGCCAGGTCGTCTCCGTCAGCGGCACCTGGATGCAGAACGTCGCCCTGGCCTGGTTCGTCTACGAGCTCACGCACTCGCCGCTCGCGGTCGGGATCCTCACGTTCTGCCGCTTCTCGCCGCAGACGCTGTTCGGCCTGTTCGCCGGCGTCATCGCCGACCGCTTCGACAACCGGCGCCTGGTGATCGGCACCCAGGCCGCCTCGATGGCGGTCTCGATCGCGCTGGCCGGCCTGGCGCTCTCCGGCGCCGCCCAGGTGTGGCACGTGTACGGCCTCGCGGTGCTGGCCGGGATGGCGCAGGTCTTCGACTCGCCCGGGCGCCACGCGCTCGTCTACCAGATGGTCGGCCGCGCCGAGCTGCCGAACGCGATCGCGCTGAACACGAGCGTCTTCAACGCCTCGCGCATCGTCGGGCCGGGAATCGCCGGCCTGCTGATCGCCTCGGTCGGCGTCGGCGCCTGCTTCGCCGTCAACGCGGTGAGCTTCGTCGCGGTGCTCGCGGCCCTGCTCCTGATGAACACGCGCGAGCTCCACCCGGTCGAGCGGCCGGAGGAGCGGCTCGCGCTCTTTCGCGGCGTCGAAGGAGGGCCTCGCCTACGCGCGCGGCGATCGCCGGATCCGGCTCGTCCTCTTGCTCGTGCTCGTGGTCGGGACGCTCGGCGTGAACAACGGCGTGATCCTGCCGGTGCTCGCGGCCGAGCTCAACGCGGGGCCGGAGGTCTTCGGGCTGCTGTCGGCAGTGTTCGGCGCCGGCGCGCTGATCGGCGCGCTCGCGACGGCGACGCTCGGGCGCGCGAGCTGGAAGGTGCTGCTCGCCGGGACCGCCGGGTTCGGCGTGGCCATGCTGCTGGTGGTCCCACAGTCGACCACCGTCGCGTGTGCAGCCCTGCTCCTGGTCGCCGGAACGTGCTTCACGCTCTGGACCGCAAACTCGAACTCGTTGCTGCAGCTCAACGTCCCCGACCACCTGCGGGGGCGCGTGCTCAGCCTGTACCTGTTCGCATTCCACGGGCTCGCGCCCGCAGGCGGCTTGCTGATCGGCTGGCTGATCGAGGTCGGCGGCACCGACCTGGCCTTCGTGGTGGCAGGCGCGAGCGCGCTGGTGATGACCGCCGTCGGCCTACGCAGCGTCGATCTCGTGAAGCGTGCATAAAAGAGGCCGGGGCGGGTAGCTTCGCCCGATGGGTCACGACGATCCGATGGAGGTCGAGGAGGCGATCGCGGGGCTGAACGAGGCCTTGCGCCTGCAGTTCCGCTCGGTGGTGCACTTCACGCTGGCTGCGGGAACGACGCTCGGCCTCGCCCACGCTTTCGTCGCCGACCGGCTTGCTGCGTTTGCGCGCGCCGAGCTGGAAGACGCACGGCGCGTCGTGGAGAAGATCGTGGCACTCGGCGGAACGGCTGGGAACGGAGTCGCGCCGGTTCCGGAGCCCAGCGACCCCGAAGGAAACCTGACGGCCCTGATCTCGAGCGAGGAGGAGGCGGTCGACGCGTTTCGCCGCGTGATTCGCCACACGGGCAACCAGGGCCCGGGCGAGGCGCTCGAGCACCTGCTCGAGCATCTGATCCTGCGCAAGCAGGAGCAGCTCGACTTCCTCGCCCGAGCCTCGGGCCGCGTCGAGGCTTAGGCCGCGGCCTCCGCCAGGAGGCGGTCGATCTCGGCGCGAACCGCGTCGGGCTTGGCGCCGAGCTTCTCGAGGATCTCGACCGGACGGCCGCCCGCCGCGAGCAGCGAGAGCAGGACGTGCTCGCTCCCGATCCAGTTGTGCTTGAGCGTCATCGCCTCACGAAGCGACCCCTCGAGGATGTCCTTCGCCTCCTTGGTGAACGGCATCCGGCCGCGGGAGGGCTCCCGCACCGGCTCGCCGCCAAGCTCGGCACGAACAGCGTCCAGCTCGACGCCCTGGGCAGCCAGCGCCCGGGCGGCCGTCCCGCGCTCGACGCCGACCGAGCCCGAGCAGCAGGTGCTCGGCAGCGATCTCCTCGGCGCCCAGCTGGTGGGCCTCCTTCTGCGAACGCATGACCACGTGGCGGGCCACGCGCGTGAAGCGCCGGAGCCCGAAGCGATGGCCCCTGCGGCCTCCGCTGCCAGCCCATGCGCGTCTGGACCGGTTCGTCGCCCTCGACGATCTGGTGCACGCGCTGGTGGCTGAGGTCGAGTGCCTCGGCGATCTCACGCATGGAGCCGCCGGCCGCGTGCAGCCGCCGGATCGCGTGGTGGTAGTCGAGCTTCGCGCGATCGGCCTCGTGCTGAAGCTCGAGGAGGCGACCGCGAAGCTCGCGCGCCTCGGTGAGTGTGGTTTCGTCTAGCGTCATAGACGTCTATCCTACTAGACAGACGACTATCCCTGTCCAGAGGGATCAGCGCGACAGCCCAGGGGCCGATACCGCCTTCGATCGGTAAAAGGGCGAAAGCGGCAGCGCCTAGTGATTCAAGGAGGACTGGAATGAGTCAGGTGCAGAAGCCCGCGGAGCTGATCGCCTCGCTGCCTCGGCGCGAGGAAGGCCAGACCATGGCCGAGTACGCAGTGGTGCTCGCCGTGATCACGATCGCCGTCTTCGGTGCGCTCGGACTGCTGTCCGGGAACATCGTCAACGCGATCGGCCGCGTCGCCGGCTACATCACGTAAGACAGCTCACGTCTCGCGCACAACGAGCAGGACGGCGGCCGCGCGCCCACCGCGCGGCCGCCGTCCGGGTTGAACGCCCGAGGCTCCCCTAGCGAGACAGGAACGGATCGAGGTAGACGTCGTCGAGCTGGAAGGCTGCCGACGCTGTCCACCGTCGAGAAACGGAACTGCACGGAGCTCGTGAGCAGCGGGCAGGGTGCCGCCGAGCATCCCGATCTCCGGGCTGGGCTGCCAGGAAGTGCCCCCGGAGGCGTAGCCGACCTCGGAGAGGCCGAGCGAGCCGACCGACTCCGCCGAGCAGGCTGCCGACGCCGCCGTTGTAGAAGACCTGCACCTTGAGCCTCGAGCTCGGCGCGCCCGCGTTCGCCGTGAAGAAGCGCATCTTCCCCGAGAAGAGGCTGATGCACATCGGCGACGTGGTCGCGGTGCTTCCGGGCGGGAGCGACAGCGAGTAGCGGTCTACGGCGCCGTGCACCTTGAAGGATTCGTTCCCTGGAACGACCCGCGCGCCCCCGGTAAGCGTCCAGCCGGCCGCTCCACTTTCGAAGCCTCCATTCGGTACGAACGCGTACTTCGCGTAGTCGTTCCAGGGAGCGAACGGCCTCGACACGGGATCCGGACAGGCCACACCGAGACCTGCGCTGGCCGGCCCGGCTCCGAACGTGAGCGCAAACGCGCCGACCACCAGAACAGCTCGCATGGAACGCCGCATGACCACAGACCCTTTCCTCGCCCTCAAATGACGGACTCACTGTGGGCCTGATTCGGGTGATGCGGCATCACCCTCTTTGGGGAGATGAGGGGTCATCTGCATCCCTCGTTCGAGTGAATGTCCGCACTCGCGCGTGTACATAAGCCGATATCGGGTGCTGTGTCGAGCGTCGATCACCCGCTTGCGGCCGGGGTGCCCGCGCCCCACGCCGACCTGGATCCCGAGGCCGACGGCCTGATCCTCGCCTCGCGCGCGCGCCTCGCGGGGCGGCTCGCCGACCGCGATCGCGCCGCGACTGCCCTGCTCGCGGGCTCCTTCGTCGCGGTCGCGGTCGCACTGCGCTGTCAGCTTCGACTCCGCCCGCTCGCCGTCGGTGCTGGTCGTGCTCGGGCCTCGCCGCCGCCTACGTCTTCGCGCTGCGGATCGAGTTCGAGATCGGAACCGGCTCCGCGATCCCGACCCAGATCGTGCTCGTGCCGATGCTCTTCCTGCTTCCGGTCGGCGCGGTGCCGTTGGTGGTCGCCGGCTGTCTCGTGGCCGGGTACGTGCTCGACGCACGAGACGGGATCCACCTCGACCGCATCCTGCTCCGGCTCGTGAACTCGTGGCACGTGGTCGGGCCGGCGTTGGTGCTCGGCCTGGCGGGCGCGCGCGCTCCCTCCTGGGACCTCCTCTGGTTGTACGTGCTCGCGCTGGCCGCCCAGTGGGCGTTCGACTTCGCCGCCTGCGCCACGCGGGACTGGCTGGGCCTCGGCGTCTCGCCGCGCTCGCTCCTCCGCTACTGGAAGAGCGTGCTCGCGGTCGACGCCGCCCTGGCGCCGATCGGACTGCTGGTCGCGTTCGCCGCGGTCTCGATGCCGTGGGCGTTCGTGGTGCCGCTGCCGCTGCTCGCGCTGCTCGGCGTCTTCGCCCAGGAGCGGAAGGCGCGGATCGACCACGCGCTCGAGCTCTCGGCCGCGTACCGCGGGACGGCGCTGCTCCTCGGCGACGTCGTGGAGGCCGACGACGCCTACACCGGCTCGCACTCACGTGACGTCGTCGACCTCGTGCTCGACGTCTGCACGGAGCTCGGCGTCCATCCCCGCGGCCGGCGCGACGCGGAGTTCGCGGCGCTGCTGCACGACATCGGCAAGATCCGGATTCCCGGCGAGATCATCAACAAGCCCGGCAAGCTCGACGCCGAGGAGCGCGCGATCATCGAGACCCACACGGTGATCGGCGAGCAGCTCCTGATGAAGGTCGGCGGCCTGCTCGGAGACGTGGGGACGATCGTCCGCTCGTGCCACGAGCGGTGGGACGGCGACGGCTACCCGGACGGGACTGGCCGGCGAGTCGATCCCGCTCGTGGCCCGGATCGTGTGCACGTGCGATGCGTTCTCCGCCATGACGACCGATCGCTCGTATCGCGCGGCGCGGTCGGTGCCGGCGAGGCTCTGGAGGAGCTCGAGCGCTGCGCGGGCACGCAGTTCGATCCGCGCGTCGTGGACGCGCTCGTCGCCGTCGCTTCGCGCTAGGTCTCTCTGTAGGGCTCGCGCTCGAGGGCCCGCTCGTAGTCGGCGCGGCCGTGGACCGGCTCGCCGTGCGAGACGATCACGAGCTCGAACGGGAGCTCGAGCAGCTCGCGGAGGGCTGGAAGCACCCGTTTCTCGTGCCAGGGCGTCCACCAGACGCGCAGCTCTCCGTCGGGCGCCGTCAGCGCATCGGCGAAGACGAGCGCCCGCTGCTCGGGCAGCCACATGGGCGTCTCGTTACGGCCACGACCGTCGTAGAGCGCTCGGAGGCCGCCCGGAAGCTCGCTGCCCTCCCCGATCCAGTCGAGCTCGGTCTCGGGCGCGTCGCCCCCGAAGAAGACGTCGGGGCCGAACGCCTGGGCGCTGTAGCGGTCGACGAAGAGGTCGATGCTGCGCACGTGGTCGGGCTTGAGCACGACGACGGCGGTCGGCGGGCTCGCATCGATCCTCTCCCAGAACTCCTTTGCATCCTGCGGAGGCGCGAGCGGGTCGAGCAGCACGACCTCGCCCCCGGACTCGACGCAGGTCGACGCGACGGGCCCTTCCCAGCCCGCGCCCGCATGCCAGTCCGGGTGCGGCTGGCGCCAGATCCAAAGGCCCGGCACCACGTCTCGGATCTCGACCGTCACGGACGGTAGATCTACCACCCGCGGGTGGCGACAGGTCTCACCCAGCGCGAGGGAGCTTGTTTCAGGGATGGAGAGCCACCGCGCGCCGGCCGATATCTGCGGCGTCGGCAATCAAATTGCGGCGTAGCGGCCACGTCTCACCCCCAGCGGAGGTCTCAACGTGATCGAACGAAACCACTTGAAGGACGAATCCGGTCAGACGATGGCCGAGTACGGCGTCGTCCTGACGGTCGTCACCATCGCGTGCCTCGGCGCGCTGGCCCTGCTCGCCGGCAACGTGATCAATGCGATCGGCCGAGTCGCCGGGCTGATCCCCTGATTCGGATCCGCTGGGCGGTCGACACGCGGGGCGACTAGCCGATCCGCCAAGTGTCGCCCCCGTGCAGCAGGGCGTCCAGGTCGTTCTCCCGCTGTGCCATCGCAGTCGCAAGCTGCTCGGTGACGAGCTCGTCGTACACGTGCCGGTCGATGTTGCGGAAGACGCCGATCGGCAGCGGCCCCGTCGGGCCGTGCGCCAGCCGACTGAGGCCGAACGCCAGCGACGGGCTCTCGCGCTGTTCGTCATGGACGAGCAGCGCGTCCTCTCCGACCGACGCCGTGTCGACGATCTCGACCGAGCCGTCGCTGCGCTGGATCACGCCCTTCTCGCCGTCGGCGCCGAAGCGGATCGGGGCACCGTGCTCCAGGACGATGCGGTTCTCCTTGTTGTCGCGGACGATGTCGAACGCGCCGTCGTTGTAGACGTTGCAGTTCTGGTAGATCTCGACGAAGGCCGCGCCCTTGTGCGCGGCCGCCTTGCGCAGCACCCCGGTCAGCTGCTTGCGGTCGGTGTCGATCGCGCGCGCGACGAAGGTCGCCTCGGCGCCCAGCGCCAGCGAGATCGGGTTGAACGGCCAGTCGAGCGAGCCCATCGGCGTCGACTTCGTCACCTTGCCGAGCTCCGAGGTCGGCGAGTACTGGCCCTTCGTGAGGCCGTAGATCTGGTTGTTGAACATCAGGATCTTGATGTTCACGTTGCGGCGCAGCGCGTGGATCAGGTGGTTGCCGCCGATCGACAGCGCGTCGCCGTCGCCGGTCACGACCCACACGGACAGGTCCGGGCGCGACATCGACAGCCCGGTGGCGATCGCCGGCGCGCGGCCGTGGATCGAGTGCATCCCGTAGGTCTCCATGTAGTACGGGAAGCGGGCGGCGCAGCCGATCCCGGAGACGAAGACGATCCGCTCGCGCGGGATCTCGAGCTCGGGCATGAAGGCCTGCATCGCGGCGAGGATCGCGTAGTCGCCGCAGCCCGGGCACCAGCGCACCTCCTGGTTGGACTTGAAGTCCTTCGCCGTCAGCTGCACGAGCGGGTTGCCGTTTCCGTTGCCGTCGCTCATCGCTCGTTCCCCCGCTTGAAGTTGCCGGTCGCCTTGGCCATCGCCAGCTGAGCCTCGTCCTCGCCGGCGTCGCGCACGCGGTCGAGGAAGCGCACCGCGTCGCCGCCGCGCAAGGTGGTGACGTCGCGGCCCTCGTGCGAGATGAAGACCTTGCCGTCCTTCGTCGTCCGGTAGTCGAAGACGCTCACAGCATCGCCTCGATCGCCTCGGCGAGCTCGTCGGAGCGGAACGGCTGGCCGCTGACGCGGTGGTAGCCGACGGCGTCGACGAGGAACTCGGCGCGCACGAGCTTCACGAGCTGGCCCAGGTTGATCTCCGGGATCAGGATCTTCGGGTAGCGGCGCAGCACCTCGCCCGTGTTGCGCGGGAACGGGTTCAGGTAGGTGAGGTGCGCCTGGGCGACCTTCTTCCCGTCGCGGCGCAGCCGGCGGACGGCGGCGGTGATCGGCCCGTACGTGCCGCCCCAGCCGAGCACGAGCAGCTCGGCGCCGTCGGGGTCGTCGACGTGGAGCTCGGGGATGTCCGCGGCGATCCCCGCGACCTTGCGCGCGCGCAGGCGCACCATCAGGTCGTGGTTGTCGGGGTCGTAGGAGATGTTGCCCGTGCCGTCGGCCTTCTCGAGCCCGCCGATCCGGTGCTCGAGCCCGGGCGTGCCCGGAATCGCCCACGGCCGCGCGAGCGTGTCCGGGTCGCGCTTGTACGGCATGAAGTCGCCCTCGTGCTCCGCCGGCTCGGCGAACGCGGTCGAGATGTCGGGCAGCGAGTCGACGTCCGGCAGCAGCCACGGCTCGGAGCCGTTCGCGAGGTAGGCGTCGGAGAGCAGGTAGACGGGCGTGCGGTACTTGATCGCGATCCGCGCCGCCTCGATCGCGACGTCGAAGCAGCCGCCCGGGGTGGGCGCGGCGATCACCGGCACCGGCGACTCCGAGTTCCGCCCGAACATCACCATCAGCAGGTCGGCCTGCTCGGGCTTGGTCGGCATTCCGGTCGAGGGGCCGGCGCGCTGGATGTCGAGGATCAGCAGCGGCAGCTCGAGCGCGATCGCGAGGCCGATCGTCTCGGCCTTGAGCACGATGCCGGGGCCGCTCGAGGTGGAGACGCCGAGCGCGCCGCCGAACGCCGCGCCGAGCGCGGCGCCGACCGCCGAGATCTCGTCCTCGGCCTGGAAGGTGCGGATGCCGAAGTGCTTGTAGCGCGCGAGCTCCTCGAGGATTCCCGACGCGGGCGTGATCGGGTAGGCGCCGAGGAAGAGCGGCAGCTTCGACTGCACGCTCGCCGCCACGAGCCCGAGCGAGATCGCCTGGTTGCCCGTGATGTTGCGGTAGGTGCCGGGCGCCATCTTCGCGGGCGCGATCTCGTAGGTGACGGCGAAGTCCTCGCTCGTCTCGCCGTAGGCCCAGCCGGCCTTGAACGCCTTGATGTTCGCCGCGGCGATCTCCGGCTTCGACGCGAACTTGCGCTCGAGGAAGGCGATCGTCCCGTCGGTGGGCCGGTGGTAGAGCCACGACATCAGGCCGAGCGCGAACATGTTCTTCGAGCGCTCGGCCTCGCGCTTGGTGACGTCGATCTCCTTGAGCGCCTCGATCGTCATCGTCGTCAGCGGCACGTCGTGCACGCGGAACTCGCCGAGGGTGCCGTCCTCGAGCGGGTTGGACGTGTAGCCGGCCTTCTCGAGGTTCCGCTCGGTGAAGGCGTCGCGGTTGACGATCAGCGTGCCGCCCTTGGGCAGGTCGCGCAGGTTCGTCCGCAGCGCGGCCGGGTTCATCGCGACGAGGACGTTCGGGGCGTCGCCGGGCGTGAGGATGTCGTGGTCGGAGAAGTGGATCTGGAAGCCCGAGACGCCCGGGAGCGAGCCCGCGGGCGCGCGGATCTCGGCCGGGAAGTCGGGCAGCGTCGAGAGGTCGTTGCCGAGCAGCGCCGTCTCGCTCGTGAAGCGCGATCCGGTCAGCTGCATGCCGTCGCCGGAATCGCCGGCGAAGCGGATGATCACGCGGTCGACTTGCTCGACGGGCTTGGCCATCGAGAGTGAGGCTAGCACCGGCCCTCAGAGGCGGGTCAGAAAGCGTACGAGCGGGTCTCTCGACATGAAGAATCCGCGACCGGCGCGGTTCTTGCAGCGGAGGCCTGCGCGTTGCACCGTGCAGGTGAAACCGCCACGCGTCCAGGTGTAGGTGTAGGGGAAGACCCGAGCCTTCCGGGCCAGCACCGTGTCGCCCGCGCAGGTCGGGTTCGCGCGGCTGCCCGCGGTCATCGAGTAGCCCGTCCAGTCGAGCTGGCAGACGCGGCGAGGCTTGGGCCGGACGCCGCTGCGGATGTCGCAGCGCAGGTAGGAGGGGCGGCCCGTCGCCGACGAGTACAGGCACCCGATGTTCTTCGAGGGCGTCTGGAAGCGGAAGACCCGCGTCTGCGCGTCGGCCTGGGCGCGAACGGGCCGGCGGCGAGGGCCACGGCGAGAACGGCGACCAGCATCGTCGCCAGCTTAGTACCACCGATAGCGTCCTGTGCATGAGGGTCACAGCTGAGGCCGCACGCCGTTTTCTCGTCGCGCGCCACGCACTTGCGCCGGCGCGCTCGCTGGACGGAGGTCCTGACGCCGTGCTCGAGATCTTCCGCAGGCTCGGATCGGTCCAGTTCGACCCGCTTGCCGTGGCCGGGCGGAACCACGATCTCGTGCTGCACGCGCGCGTCGCCGACTACGACCCCGCCTGGTGCGATCTCCTCTACGAGCGCCGCACGATCTTCGAGGCGTACAACAAGGGACTTTCGTTCGTCCCGGCGAGCAAGTTCCCGTGGTTCCGCGGCACCTGGAGCCAGCACGGGACACGCGTCCTCGCCGAGAACGCCAAGGTGGCCGAACAGGTGCTCGAGCGCATCCGCGCCGAGGGGCCCCTGTCGGCGCTCGATTTCGAGCGCCGGCCCGGGACGACGACTGACTGGTTCGGACTCCCGACGAACACCGTTCGCGCCGTGCTGGAGGCGTACTCCACCACGGGCGTGCTCGGCCTCGCGCGACGGGACGGCAACCGGCGCTACTACGATCTCCTCGAGCGACTGCTGCCCGCCGACCTGGTCGCGCTGGAGATTCCGCTCGGGGAGCAAGTCCGGCACAAGCTCCTCTCGCGGTACCGCGCTCACGGTCTCCTGGGCGTGGGTGGAGGCGGCGACATCTTCGGCGGCCTCGGCCCGGCCAAGCCCGATCCGCGGTGGCCTGGCCATCCTGGCCGAACTGCCGTGCGCGAGGGGCTGATCGCCGAGGGCGAGCTCGTTCCGGTCGAGATCGAGGGGGTGCGTGGGAAGCGGTTCGTTCTCGAGGAGGAGGTCGCGCTCCTGGAGCATCCGCCGGAGCCGCCGCCGTCCGTGGCGTTTCTGCCCCCGTTCGATCCGGTCGTTTGGGACCGGCCTCTCCTCGGAGCGCTCTTCGCCTTCGACTACGTCTGGGAGCTCTTCATCCCGCCGGCCAAGCGGCGCTGGGGCTGGTACGTGCTGCCGATCCTGTTCCGTGACCGCCTCGTCGGCCGGATCGAGCCGCGCATCGACCGCGCTTCAGGACAGGTGCAGGTGCTCGACCTCTGGTGGGAGGACGGCTTCTCGCCCCGCCGGACCGCAAGCTTCGTCGACGCGATGCGCGACGCGCTCGGCGCCTACCTGCGCTTCGCGGGCGCAACCCGCCTCGAGTGGGCACCGCACCTCGCGACGGAGAGGCGACTGTTCTTGACGCGTCCGGTTCGCGCGTCTACCTAGACCCGTTGGAGATGCGTGTCCTGGAACGCGTCCGGATAGCGGAGGCCGTAGCCGATCGCTCGGTCGATGCCGATGTGGGCCAGCCAGATCAGGCCCAGCTGGACGCCCGTGCTCCACTCGACGATCAGCGACGTGCTCGCCAGCAGGATCGGGCCGACGTACGTGTGCACGGCGTCGTAGGCGATACGCCCCCGCCCTTCGGCCGCCGGCGAGGCCGACGAACGCGAGATCGGGCGCCAGGAACAGCACCACGAGCAGCAGGATCGAGTAGTCCTCCCGCACGTAGAGCGCGATCGCGGCCCCGAACAGGACGAGACCTTCGAGGCGAAGCAGGACTGCGGGAAGGCTGCCGAGGCACCCCGGCGAGTTCGGGGCTGACGTGATGGCTCCTGCCTGCCGGGTCTACGATCACGGCGACCCCTCCAGGAGGTGCTCCATGACGTCCGCCGCCTCCCAGGCGACCCCCGAGACCGAGCGCCGCGACGCGCTCGTCGAGCGGCTCTTCAACGCCACGATCGCGTCCTTCGAGCTCGGCTGCCTCTACCTGGGCCATCGGCTCGGGCTCTACGCGGCCGTCGCCGAGCGTGGCCCGCTGACCCCCAAGGAGCTGGCCGAAGCGGCCGGGATCCACGAGCGCTACGCCCGCGAGTGGCTGGAGCAGCAGGCCGCGGCCGGGATCCTCGAGGTCGACGATGCGTCGGCGCCGCCGGACGAGCGTCGCTTCTCGCTGCCCGCCGGCCACGACGAGGTCCTGCTCGACGAGGAGAGCCTCAACTACGCCGCCCCGTTCGCCCGCTGGCACCTGGCCTGCGCGCTGCCGCTCGAACGGCTGCATGACCGCGTTCCGCTCGGGGGAAGGCGTGTCGTACGAGGAGTACGGCGAGGAGCTGCACGAGGCGCAGGGCTCGTTCACCCGCCCGCTCTTCACCAACCTGCTCGGCAAGGAATGGCTGCCCGCGGTCGCCCCCGTCGACGAGCGGCTGCGCGCGGATCCGCCGGCCCGCGTCGCCGACCTCGCCTGCGGCCACGGGCACTCGAGCATCGCGATCGCGCGCGCCTACCCCAAGGTGCAGGTGGACGGGATCGACCTGGACGAGGCGTCGATCGAGCGCGCACAGGAGGTGCTCGCGCGGGAGCGACGACGTCGCCGACCGCGTCACCTTCGCACAGCGCGACGGCGCCGACCCGGGGCTCGCGGGCCGCTACGACCTCGTCACGATCCTCGAGTCGCTGCACGACATGTCGAGGCCCGTCGACGTCCTGCGCGCCGTGCGCGGGATGCTCGCCGAGGGCGGCTCCGTGTTCGTCGGCGACGAGCTCGTGGGCGACACGTTCACGGCCCCCGCTGACGAGCTCGAGCGCTTCTACTACAGCGTCAGCGTCCTCCACTGCCTGCCGGTGGGGATGGTCGGCGAGAACCCGGCCGGGACGGGGACGGTGATGCGCGCCGACACGGTGCGCCGCTACGCGAGCGAGGCGGGCTTCTCCGACGTCGAGGTGCTCCCGATCGAGAGCGACTTCTACCGCTTCTACCGGCTCGTGCCCTAGGAGGGAACTGCCTCGGGGCTGACGCGCACGACGGTCAGCCCCCACGCCTCGCCCGACGCGAAGAGCGCGTCCGCGTCGACCTCGTCGGCCCAGCCGAGGAAGTGGCGCTCGGGATCGTCCTCGGTGGAGCCGAACACGGCCGGCCGCGTCTGCGTGCGCGCCGAGCCGTCCAGGCCCGAGCTCGAGGGCGTCCATCCGGGCCTGGGCCTCCTCGGCCGCCGGCCCCTCCGCGTAGCCCTTCCCCATTAGCCGCCCTCCGCCGAGCAGCGCCTGCAGGTCGAGCGGCTCGGTGAACATCGTGAACTCGCCGTCCGGCGTGCGCGGCCACTCTTCGCGCGGCACGGTCGCGATAGAGCTCGATGCCGTTGTCGTCGGGATCGCGCAGGTAGATCGCCTCGCTCACGCCGTGGTCGGACGCGCCGGTGAGCGGCACGCCCGCGTCGACCACGCGGCGGAGCGCCTTGGCCGAGCGCCGCGCGATCCGGGTAGCGGATCGCGACGTGGTAGAGCCCGGTCGTGCCGGGCGGCGGCGGCGGAGCCGCCCTTCGACTCCCAGGTGTTCAGCCCGATGTGGTGGTGGTAGCCGCCCGCCGAGATGAACGCCGCCTGGTCGCCCATCCGCGCCATCTCCTCGAAGCCCAGCACGTCGCGGTAGAAGCCGAGCGCGCGGTCGATGTCGGACACCTTCAGGTGCACGTGGCCGATGTCCACGCGCGGGTCGATCGGCTCGCTCATGGTCGAAGCCTACGGCAGCCGCGAGCGCGCGCCGTATGCTCGATCGATGCCGTTCGAAGCCGACGTCCGGCCGCGCGGGCCCTTCTCGCTCAGGCTCTCGGCGCGCGGGACCGTCGACGGCCGCAGCTACCGCGACGGCGTGTTCTCGACCGTGCTGGCCGTCGACGGCCGCGTGGAGCGCGGGATCGCCGCGCAGCGGCAGGACGGCTCGCTGCGACTGCGCGCCGAGAGCGAGCGCGGCCTCGAGCGACTCCGGTTCGTTCTCGCGCTCGACGACGACCACTCCGAGTTCCTGCAGCCGCTTCGCCGGACGACGAGCTCGTCGGGCCGGCCACCAGGCACCTGCGCGGGCCTGCGCCCGCTCCGGACGGCCACCGTCGCCCATGCGCTGCTGCGCGCGGTCGCCGGTCAGCTGATCACGGCGCAGGAGGCGCGGCGATCGAGCGGCGGGTGATCCGTGTCGCGGGCGCGCCGCCGACGAGCGAGGCGCTCGCCGTTTCTCGCCGGCCGAGCTGCAGCGGCTCGGGCTGTCGGCCCGCAAGGCTGCGACGCTCGTCCGGATCTGCCGCTCGATCGACCTCGAACGCCTGCGCGAGCTCGACGGCGACGCCGTCGCGGACCGGCTCCAGCGCGAGCGAGGGATCGGGCCGTACTCGATCGGCGTCGTCTTCCTGGAGGGGCTCGGCCGCTACGACCGCGGGATCAACCGCGACCTCGGGCTCGTGAAGCTGCTCTCGGCGATTCGCGGCCGCTGGGTGGAGGCCGAGGAGACCGACGAGCTGCTCGCCGCCTACGGCGAGTGGCAGGGGCTCGCGAGCGTCTACCTGCTCGCCGGCTGGAGCCGGGGGCTCGTGCCCTTGAAGGCCACCCGCGCGCAAGTCCGCGCACAGCCGCATCCGCACGCGCTACGCGGCGTAGTGCGCATCCTCTGCTCGACGGGGACCGTCACCCACCACCCGACGCGCGCCGACCACCGCCTGGTCGCCGAGGCGCGGGCACTGCCGGTCGACGCATTCGAGCTCTCGATCTACCCGTCGTGGCTCGACGACGGCGACACCGTGGCCGACGACCTGGCCGCGCTGGGGCTGCCGATCGAGACGGCTCACGCCGAGAAGGCGGTCGGAGCGCGGCTCAGCGAGGGCGACGCCACCGCGGTCGACCGCCTGGAGGCGAGCGCCCGCCTTGCGGGTGCGCTCGGCGCGCGCCTGCTCGTCCTCCACCTCTGGGAGCTGCCGCTCGGCGACCGCCACCTGGAGCGCAACCTCGAGCTGCTGCCCGCCTGTGCGGACGTGGCCGAGCGGCACGGACTGAAGCTGGGAATCGAGACGATCCCGTGCAGCGTGGGTTCACCGCTCGCCAACGTGGCGAGGGCCGTCGAGCGCGAGCCCCGCTGCGTGGCCGTCCTCGACACCGAGTTCCTCGCCTTCCACGGCGAGCTGGACGCGGCGCTCGGGACCGAGCTTCCGGTCGGGCACGTGCACCTGAAGGACTTCGCCGGCGAGATCCGTCACGGGGATCCGCGCACGCGGTACCTGCTCCCGGGAGAGGGGGCGCTCGACCTCGACGGCTTCCTCGACGGGCTCAGGGAGCGCGGCTACGACGGCGCAGTGACGCTGGAGGTCTCCGCCGTCGACCCCGACGGCGAGCTCGACCGGTCCCGGCTGGCGCAGATTGCCGAGGCCCTGACCCGCCTACACTCCCGCCATGGCACCTGACCCCCGCCGGATCGCGATCCTCGGCTGCGGCAAGATCGGCGAGGCGCTGCTCGCCGGACTGCTGAGCACGGGCTGGCGAAAGCCGGACGAGATCGTCGTCACCGGGCGCCGGGACGAGCGGCTGGCAGAGCTGGGTGAGCGCCACGGGGTGACGGCGACGAGATCGAACGCCGAGGCGGTCAGCGGCGCGGGTGTCGTCGTGATCGCGGTGAAGCCGCAGGACTTCGACGTCCTGCTCGGGGAGATCGGCGGGCTCCTGGCCCCGGACCAGGTCGTCCTGTCGATCGCGGCCGCGGTTCCGACCGCCGCGATCGAGCGCCGGCTCGCAGAGCCGGTGCCGGTCCTCCGCGCGATGCCGAACACGCCTGCCACGGTGCACGAGGGAGTCGCCGGGCTGTGCGCGGGCGCCCACGCCTCGGAGGAGCATCTCGCGGCCGCCGAGGAAGTGCTCACGCATGTCGGCCGCGTCGTCCGCGTCGCCGAGGTCTACATGGACGCCGTCACCGCCGTCTCCGGCTCGGGGCCTGCGTACTTCGCGCTCCTGGCCGAGGCGATGATCGAGGCGGGCATCCTGCTCGGCCTCGCGCGCGAGATCTCGACCGACCTGGTGGTGCAGACGATGTTCGGCACCGCCAAGCTGCTGCGCGACGAGCACATGCACCCGGTGGAGCTGCGCGAGATGGTCACCTCGCCCGGCGGGACGACGATTCGCGCGATCCACGAGCTCGAGCAGGCGGGCGTGCGCGCAGCGTTTCTCAATGCCATCCAGGCCGCGATGGTGCGCTCGCGCGAGCTCGCCGCCGGCGAGCCGTGACCGACCCCGAGCTCCGCGTCTTCGACAGCGCCGACGAGGCGCGGGAGGAGGCGGCCCGCGAGCTCGCCGCGGCTGCGAAGGCCGGCCTGCACATCGCGCTCTCGGGCGGCTCGGCGCCCGGCCCCGCCTTCGCGCGCGCCGCGCAGGTGGAGCCCGACTGGAGCCGCGCCGAGGTCTGGTGGGGCGACGAGCGCTGCGTGCATCCGAGCGACTCGCGCTCCAACTACCGCCTCGCGCGCGAGAAGCTGCTCGACCGCCTCGCTCGGCTACCGCGTGCCGTGCACAGGATCCGCGGCGAGCTGACGCCGGAGGAGGCGGCCGCCCTCTACCACGACGAGCTCGAGGGCGTTCGGCTCGGCCTGGCGTTCCAGGGCATCGGCCCGGACGGCCATACGGCCTCCCTCTTCCCGAGCGACCCGGCTCTCGACGAGCGGGAACGCCGTGCGGTCGCCGTCCGGCGCGACGACGTCGACCGCGTGACCCTGACGCTGCCCGTGCTGTGCGCCTCACAGACCGTTCTGTTCCTCGCCCTCGGGGCGGAGAAAGCCGAGGCGGTGAGACGCGCCTTTGCCGACCCGCCGGGAGCCGAAACGCCGGCCAGCCTCGTCCGCTCGGAGCACGGAAGGACGGTCGCGCTGCTCGATCGCCCCGCCGCGGCCCGGCTGCCTTCATAGACAACGGTCGAGCCGCTCGTTTATAAAGCGTTGACGATGGACGCGCCGACGCCCGCGCCCGAGCCGCTCGAAGTCCTCACCATCGACCGACCGGAGCAGATCAAGGCCCTCGGGCATCCCCTTCGGCTGCGCGTGCTCGAGCTGCTCGGCGAGACGGGCGAAGAGCTGTCGAACCGTGAGCTCGCGAGCCGCCTCGACGTCGATCCGGGCCATCTCCACTTCCACGTGCGGATGCTGGTGCGCGCGGGACTGATCCGGCCGGTCGACGGAGCGGGCCGAGCGCGTGAGAAGCCCTACCGGGCGATCGCCAAGGCGATCCGCGTGGCGCCCGAGCTGCTCGGAACGGCGTCGACGGACATCCACGCGGCCATGCTGGAGGAGGTGCAGCGCGGCTGGGAGAAGTTCGGCCCCGCAGGCCGCTTCCGCAGCGCGCAGCTGACCGCGCGCCTGAAGCCGGAGCACGTGCGCCAGCTCTGGCAGGAGTTCGTCGAGAAAGCAGAGCAGCTCGAGGATCCGAGCATCGACCCCGTCCTCGTCACCCTCCTCTCACACCCCTACACCGAGGGGGAGTAGCGGCGAGACTGAGCTCCGCGGCCAGTCCGCGAGGCTCGGCCAGGGCCTGGAGCACCAGCACGGTGTCGGCCACCGGCACGTCCTCGAGATACTCGTCACGCGCCTCGAAGGACTCGAGGACGCTCTCGACCGCCAGGACGTAGCCGAGCCGGTCCTCGGCGGCGAGGGTGGCAAGGGCGTCGGCGACATCCGGCGGGAAGTCGTCACGCTCGCGGATGGACGCTGCGAGCTGCCGCGCCTCCGCGTCCTCGCCCAGCGCGAGGTGGGCGAGCGCGGCCGCATAGCGGCCGATCGGAGACTCCGCGTCGGCGGCACCGGCGTCCAGTGCCCAGCGCGCGGCGTCCTCGGCGCCGGCCCGGTCGCCCGCGAGCAGGAGCGCCTTGACCGCTCCGATCGGGCGGCCCCAGCTGCCGGGAGGCGCAGCGCGAAAGCTCTCGCGCCAGCGCTCCGCGGCATTGCCGAGCCACGTGGCGGCTTCCTCGTTCCGTCCGAGCATCAGCAGCGCGAGCCCGGCACCCCACGCGGCGTTGCCGGTGCGCGTGAGCTGGCGCTGCCGCTGATCGGGGTCGTCGGGAAGGCGGGCAAGACCGTCCTCGTGGCGCTCCTGCCCCCGCACGACGAGCGCGTTCCAGTCCGTCACGCGGTGAGTATGCTCGGAACCATGGGACGCGAGCTGCGCGAGGTCGTCTACGTCGACGGGGTCCGGACCGCGTTCGGACGCGCCGGCCCCAAGGGGTTCTTCTGGAAGACCCGGGCCGACGACATGGGCGCCAAGGTGGTGCGCGAGCTGCTGCGGCGGAACCCGAGCCTGCCGCCCGAACGCATCGACGACGTCGTCTACGCCGCCACCGCGCAGGTCGGCGACCAGGGCCTGACCCTCGGTCGCGACGTCGGCCTGCTGGCCGGGCTCCCGGAATCGGTTCCCGGCTACTCGATCGACCGGATGTGCGCCGGCGCGCTCACCGCCGTCACCTCCGGCGCCGGCCAGATCGCCTACGGCGCTGCGGACGTCGTGATCGCCGGCGGCGTCGAGCACATGGGCCACCACCCGATGGGCGAGGAGGTCGACTTCAACCCGCGCTTCCTGACCGAGCGGCTCGTCGACGACTCCGCCGTGTCGATGGGCTCGACCGCCGAGAACCTGCACGACCGCTTCCCGCAGCTGACGAAGGAGGACGCCGACGCCTTCGCCGTGCGCTCGCAGCAGCGCGCGTCGGCGGCCTGGGACAACGGTGTCATGCGCGAGACGGTCGTGCCGATGAGCGTCTTCACCGACGACGGCTGGTCCGTCGCGAACCGCGACCAGTTCCTGCGGCCGGACACCTCGCTCGAGGGCCTGGCCGAGCTGCCGACGCCGTTCCGTGCCGGCGGGCGGGTGACGGCCGGGAACTCCGCCGGTCTCACCGACGGCGCCACGGCCGCGCTGCTCGCCTCCGAGACCGCCGCCGCCGAGCTCGGGCTCGAGCCCCGCATGCGCCTGGTCGGCTTCGCCTTCGCCGGCGTGGAGCCGGAGCTGATGGGCATCGGCCCGATCCCGGCCACGAAGCGCGTGCTCGACCAGGCCGGCCTGACCATCGACGACGTCGGCCTCTTCGAGCTGAACGAGCCCTTCGCCGTCCAGGTCCTCACCTGGTGCGACGGGATGGGCGTCGACCCCGAGGACGAGCGCCTGAACCCGTACGGGGGCGCGATCGCCTGCGGCCATCCGCTCGCGGCGACGGGAGTGCGGCTGATGGCGCAGCTCGCCTACGGCTTCCGCGAGCGCCCGGGCGCCCGCTACGGCCTGACCGCGCTCTGCATCGGCATGGGCATGGGCGCCGCGGCGCTATGGGAGAATGCCGCCGCGGCGTGACCGCCCCGAGGACCGAGTTCAAGCTGAACCGCGTCGAGACCGAGGCCGGCCCGCTCGCGCTGGTCACGATCGACAACGGCCACGACCACACGAAGCCGACGGTCTTCGGACGCTCGGCCTTCGAGTCGGCGGAGCGCCTCCTCGCGCAGCTCGAGGACGGCGACTGGGTGGCGATGGTGCTGACCGGCAAGCCGTTCGTCTTCGCCGTCGGGCGCCGACATGAGCGAGTTCCCGAAGATCAGCTCCCGTGAGGAGGCGATCGAGGGCAGCCGTGCCGGTCACGAGGCCTTCGCGCGCATCGCTGCGCTGCCCTTCCCGACGGTGGCCGCGATCAACGGCGCCTGCCTCGGCGGCGGCGTCGAGATCGCGCTGCACTGCGACGCGCGGACGATCGGGCGCGACGTTCGCCACTTCGCCGTGCCCGAGGTCTTCCTCGGCATCTTCCCGGCCTGGGGCGGGACGCAGCTCGTGCCGCGGCTGGTCGACCCGAAGACGGCCGTCAAGTTCGTCGTCCAGAACCCGATGCGGCAGAACAGGATGCTGAGCGGCGCCGAGGCCGTCGAGTCCGGGCTCGCCGACAAGCTGCTCGAGCCGGCGGAGTTCCTCGACGACTCGATCGCCTACGCGCTGGAGCTGGTGCGGGCACCGCTCGAGCGGACGCCGCCCGGACACCTCCGAGCTCCCCGAGGTGCTGCGGCGCGCACGGAACCAGCTCGACGACTCGGTGCACGGAGCCGCCCCCGCCCCCTACCGCGCGCTCGACCTGATCGAGGGCACGCAGACGCTGGAGCCTCGAGGAGGGCTACCGCGCGGAGGAGGAGGCGATCGCCGACCTGATGCTGTCGCCGCAGGCGCGCGCGTCGCTGTACGCGTTCGACCTCGTCGACCGGCGCGCCAAGCAGGACGCGGGCCGCCCGGACGCCGAGCCGCGCCAGGTCGAGGAAGGTCGGGATCGTGGGCGCCGGGCTGATGGCGACCCAGCTCGCGACACTCTTCCTGCGGCGGCTCGAGGTGCCGATCGTGCTGCGCGACGTCAGCCAGGAGATCGTCGATCGCGCGCTCGGGTCGATCCGTGACGAGCTCGACGGAGCAGGCCGGAAGGGCCGGTACACCGAGGGCAAGGCGCGCTTCCTCGGCATCGCTCGTCAGCGGCTCGACCGGCTACGACGACTTCGCCGACTGCGACCTCGTGCTCGAGGCCGTCTTCGAGGAGCTCGACGTGAAGCGTGAGGTGTTCGCGCGAGCTGGAGCGGGTCGTCTCGGCCGGAGTGCGTGCTCGCCACGAACACCTCCTCGCTCTCGATCACGGACATGGCCTCGGAGCTCGAGCATCCGGAACGCGTGGCCGGGATGCACTTCTTCAACCCCGTCGCCGTGCTCCCGCTCGTCGAGGTGATCCGCGCGGGCGAGACCGACGACGCCACGCTGGCCACGGTGTGGGACACGGCCAAGAAGCTGCGCAAGCGTCCGGTGCTCTCGGCGGACGCGCCCGCGTTCATCGTCAACCGCGTGCTCACGCGCATGACGACGGTGCTGATGGACGCGCTCGAGAACGGCAACACCGTCGACGAGACCGACGAGGCGATCCTGCGGCTCGGCATGCCGATGGCGCCGTCGGTGCTGCTGCAGATGGTCGGCCCGCGGGTCGCGAACCACGTGCTCGAGACGCTGCACGAGGCGTATCCCGGACCGCTACCCGCTCTCCGAGACGCTTCGCAACTACGCCGAGGGCCGCGACGAGATCGCCGTCCGCGGCGACGCTCGCCGCACGGTCGAGGAGATCCAGCGGGACGCGCTCGAGGCGATCGCCGACGAGGTGAACCGCATGCTCGACGAGGGCGTGGTCGCGGACGCGAAGGACGTCGACACCGCGCTGATCCTCGGCGCCGGCTGGCCGTTCTTCCTGGGCGGGATCACGAAGCATCTCGACCAGACCGGCGATCTCGGAGCGCGTCGCCGGCCGGCCGCTCGCCGAGGCTCGTGGCGCTGTTCACGCCTGAGGAGCGCGACGAGCCGTAGCGGCACGGCTGCTCGAGCTCCTGCCGGCGGACGAGCGGATGACCGCGTCGAGCTGCGCGGGCTCGGGCGCTCCGGCTCTGCCGACCGCTGGTCGGACGTCGACCTGTTCGTGACGGTCGCCGAAGGGGTCGACCAGCGCGAGGTAGGCGACGCGTCGGTCGGTCGCGTCTACGAGGCTGTTCCGGTCGTCCACCACTTCGCGGTCGCCTTCGGCGAGCGATCACGTTCGCGGCTTCCTGCTCGAGAACCTGCTCGAGGTCGACGTCGGCTTCCAGCCTGCCAGCGGGCCGGGAGGACGGCGAGTGGCCCGGCCCAGATCCCGAGAGCGAGGCCGGGTTCGGGTGGCACGACGCCGTCCATGCGGCAGTCGCCGCGCCCGCGGCCGTCCCTGGCGTGCCCAGTACTACGTCGGGGTCCTCCGCTGGAGGACGCTGACGCTCGCCACGCGACCGGCTCGGGGCTCGAGCTCGGACGAGTACAAGGGGGTCGACGACCTGCCCGCGGAGGTCCTCGCCCCGCTGCGAGGACGCGCTGCCACGCTCGCTCGACGGCCGACCGAGCTCGGCCGCGCGGCGCAGAGCCGCCACACAGGCGTTCCTGGACGAGCTGCGCACTCGACGCGCCCCGAGCTCGCCGACCGGCTCGAGGACCGCTCCTGGCAGTTCCTGGCGAGGCCGCCTTGCCGAGGAACCCGCCTGAAAGCGCGGAAATCGGCTATGCTGCGCGGCGACGCCCGCCCCAGGGGACTAGCGGGCGGCATCTCTACAAGGTAGCGACGCACGAAGCGTCGCGCGCATGCAAAACACGACCGAGCACCCGACCATAGAGCCGGAGGCAACGGACGCTCTTTCCGACTCCGCTGCACGCGCCGAAGCGTGGGCGGGCGAGCCGTTCCTCCATTCCGACGAGGATCCTGCCGTCGCGCTCGCGCCTGGAACGGCACGGCGGCGCGCTCTGGACGAGGCCCTCGCCGAGCTCGACGCAGGCCAGCAAGGAGCCGTCGCACCGAGTGGAAGGTTCGCTTCGGGCTCATGCTCGGCCTCGAGCGCGTGCTCTCGCGAGAGCCCCCGCGGCTCGCGTCCGGCACCGAGCTGCGCCGCCACCAGGTGGACGCGCTCGCCGGGATGCTCACCGAGCTGATCGCCGTCGAACCAGCGCGACGACGAGGAGCTCGGGAACGGAAACGGCAACGGGAACGGCTACGCCGAGCCGGTCGAGGTCGACGAGGACGAAGACGAGGACATGACCGCCGAGGGCGAGGCCGAGGAGGTCGACCTCAAGGCCGACCCCGGCGCCGTCCGCCGCTTCCGCTTCCGCCATCCGACGGCCTCGGGCAAGACGATCGCCGCCGGCGGCTTCGTCGAGTCGGCGCGCACGCTCGGCGTCCTGATCCTCACGCACCGCCGCCTGCTCGTCTCGCAGTTCACGCGCGACCTGACCGACGAGGGCTACGGCGACCGGCTCGAGCCGATCGTCGAACGCGGCAGCCGCGCCAAGGGCAAGAACCCGATCACGATCCAGACCTACGCCTGGTTCGCACGCCACGTCGGCTCGATCGACCGCGACGACGTACCAGCTCGTGATCGCAGACGAGGCGCACACCGCCCTCGGCGAGAAGACGAGCGCGGCGATCCGCAGCTTCCCGGAGCCGCTCTACGTCGGCATGACCGCGACCGAGCAGCTGATCGCGAAGCAGGTCTCGGACGTCTTCCCGGCCTCCGTCGACGACCTGCCGCTGCAGGACGCCGCGCGGCGCGGCCTGATCGCGCCGCTGCGCTACCTCCGCGTGCCGCCCGCGGCCGCGATCTCCTCGGTGCCGATCGTCGGCGGCGACTTCGAGGAGCGCGCGCTGGCCGCCGTGCTCGACCACCAGGCCCTGAACCAGGCGGCCGCGAGCCTCTACCGCGACCGCTTCGACAACACACCCGGCATCGTCTACGCGGCCGGCGTCGACCACGCGTACAACCTCGCGCAGGAGTTCCGCGCGGCCGGGCTCAAGGCCGAGGCGGTCAGCGGGCGCACCCCGCCGGTGCGCCTGGCCGAGACGCTCGCCGCCTACGAGCGCGGCGAGATCAACATCCTGATCAACGCCCAGCTGCTCGCCGAGGGCTGGAACTCGCCTCGTGCGACCGTGTGCATGCACCTGGCGCCGACCGCGAGCCGCCGCGTCTACCAGCAGCGGATCGGGCGGATCATGCGCCTGCACCCGCGCAAGGAAGCGGGCATCGTCGTCGACTTCGTGAACAAGGCCTCGACGCACACCGACCGCGTCGTCTCGCTGCACAGCCTGCTCGACGCCGACTTCTACCGCGAGGGCGCGCGCGTGACGCCCGCGCCGCGGCGCCGACCGAACCGCCGCGCGCGGCGCAAGCTGGCGCCGGCTCCGTGGCTCGTTCCGGTCACCCCGGACGTGAAGCGGCGGCTGAACGTGATCGCGCGTGAGTGGCAGCGGGTCGATCCGCGCTTCCTCGACGAGGACGAGCAGCGCTTCTGGGCCACGATCGCGGGCCGGCAGGTGCGCTTCGACGAGCGCACCGAGTTCGTCAAGAAGCTGACCGACGGCCGCGCGAGCCGCGGCTGCCTCGAGCAGTTCCTCTTCACCTGCGCCGCCGAGAACCCGAACCGGCGGCTGCGGCTGATCGCGCTGGCCGACCGGGTCTCGATGCAGGTCGAGCGTGCGGACTTCGACGACATCGTCACGCTCGTGACGCAGGCGCCGACGTGGGAGAAGGACCGCATCCAGGGCGTGCGGACGTTGCTGCGAGCGCTCGGCGAGGGCAAGGCCGAGGCTCCCGACCAGATTCTCGGCCGCTGGACGTGGAAGCTCGCCCGCGCGACTCGCAAGGCGCAGGACCGGCGCGCGAGCGCCGAGTTCCCCGAGGCCAAGCGGCTGCTCGGCGCGCTCGCGAACTCGCGCGGCCACCGGCACGAGGAGAACGCCGCCCGTCTCGTCAACGTCGCGCTCGGCCAACCGCTGCAGGTCGGGGTCGCCCTCCTCGCGTCGGCCGAGGGCTACACGCCCCGGGCCAACCAGCTGATCGACGCGGCCCGAGAGCAGATCGCCCCGATCAACGAGATCGCGAACGCGCTCGCCGACAACCTCCCCGCGCCCAAGGCTCACCCCGGCCGCTCCCGCCGGCGCCGCCGGCGCAAGCGTGCGAAGCAGGGCCAGGGTCAGAAGCCGCAGGAGACGAACGTCGAGTCGCTGCCGACCTCGTCGCCCGACCAGAGGCGACCCGAGCCCGAGCCCGCCCGCGCGGCCGAGGGCTAGCCTCCCTCGAACCGAGGACGCCTCTCGGCCGAATAGAGGGCGGAGGACATGCTCGTCCTGATCGCAGTTGGCTTCGCCGCCGGGCTGATCACAGCCCTGTCGCCGTGCGTGCTTCCCGGTGCTGCCGATCTTGCTCGCGGGCGGAGCAGCCGGCGGTCGGCGCCGGCCGTACGCGATCGTCGCCGGCCTGATCGCGAGCTTCACCGCCTTCACACTCGCCGGGGTCTGGCTGCTCGACGCGCTCGGCCTGCCGAAAGACCTGCTGCGCGATCTCGCCATCGTCCTGCTCTTCGTGGTCGCGGCCTCGCTCCTCGTCCCGCGGCTCGGCCTCCTCCTCGAGCGCCCGCTCGCGCGGCTCGGGCCGCCGGCCGGCCGGCGATCTCGGCGGCGGCCTGCTCCTCGGCGCAGCGCTCGGCCTGGTCTTCGTCCCTTGCGCCGGCCCGGTGCTCGCAGCCGTGACCGTCGTCGCCGCGAGCCGCGACCTCGGGCTGGACGTCGTCGTGCTGACCGTCGCCTACGCCGCCGGAGCAGCAATCCCGATGCTGCTCGTCGCCGCGGGGGGTCGCTGGGCGGCAGGGATGAAGGCGGTCCGCGCGCACGGGCTCGGAGTCCGCCGGGCACTGGGGGTCGTCGTCGGGCTGACGGCCCTGGCGATCGCCCTCGGCGCCGACAGCCGCTTCCAGACCGCGGTGCCCGGCTACACCGAGTCGCTGCAGGAGCAGATCGAGCGCAGCTCGGCGGCCGAGCGCGAGCTGGATCGAATCTGCCGGGCGTGAGCAGGGGGAGGCGAGCGACGAGGGCCTGCGCGACTTCGGCCCGGCTCCCGAGCTCGCGGGGATCTCCCGGTGGCTGAACTCCGAGCCCGCTGACGGTCGAGGGTCTCCGCGGCAAGGTCGTGCTGATCGACTTCTGGACGTACTCGTGCGTGAACTGCCTGCGCACGCTGCCGTTCCTGCGCGGGTGGGACAAGGCGTACCGGGACAAGGGTCTGCAGATCGTCGGCGTGCACACGCCCGAGTTCGCGTTCGAGCACGAGGCCGACAACGTGCGCGGCGCCGTCGACCGGCTGGGCGTCGACTACGCGGTCGCGCTCGACAACGAGTACGGCACGTGGAACGCCTACGGCAACCGCTACTGGCCCGCCAAGTACCTCATCGACGTGCGCGGACACGTGCGCTTCGTCCACTTCGGCGAGGGCGCCTACGCGGAGACCGAGCGCGTGATCCGCAGCCTGCTCGCCGAGCCCACGAGCGCGGAGCTCGTGTCCGCGGCGATCGCGGAGGCGATGCCGAGCCGCGAGGCGACGCGCGAGACCTACCTCGGCCACCAGCGGCTGATGGGGCTCGCGAACCCGGCGGTCGCGCCCGACCGCGACGCGCCCTACCTGCTTCCCGGGAGCCTCGAGCCCGACCAGATGGCGTACGGCGGCCGGTGGCGCGTCGAGGCGGAGCGAGCCGTCGCCGGGCGGAACGCACGCCTGCGCCTGCGCTTCCGGGCCAAGGAGGTCAACCTCGTGCTGGGCGGCACGGGCCGCGTGCAGGTCTCGCTCGACGGGACAGCGGGTGCGGACCGTCGCCGTGCGCGGCAGCCGCCTCTACGAGCTGCTCGACCTGCCCCGGCTTCCGCAGCGGCCTGCTCGAGCTCCGCTTCACGCCCGGCGTCGCGGGCTACGCCTTCACGTTCGGCTAGGGCTGCGAGCTCGGCCCGGGCGTGCCGTCGCCGCTCTCGCGGTCGCGGTCGCGCAGGAAGCGGGTCAGCTCGGCGGCGAGAGCGTCGCCCGAGGGAAGCTGCCCCTCGTCGGGGATCTCGTCGGAGCGCTGCTCGAGCTCCTCGACGTAGGCCTGCGTCTCCTCGTCGGTCGCCACGGCCGCGCTGACCTGCTCGGCGTAGGCCTCCCCCGCCTCGCGTAGCTCCTCGGTGTCGATCTCGATCCCGAGCAGGCTGCCGAGGCGGTCGACGAGCGCCTGCGCCGCGCGCGGGCTCGGCGCGAGCGAGACGTAGTGCGGGACCGCCGCCCAGAGGCTGGCCGAGGGGAGCCCCGCCGTGCGGCACGCGTCGTGAAGGACGCCGACGATGCCGGTCGGCCCCTCGTAGCGCGAGGTCTCGAGCCCGAGCCGCTCCACGAGCTCGGCGTCGCTCGCGCTGCCGGTCACGGGCGCCGCGCGGGTGTGGGGAACGTCGGCGAGGAGCGAGCCGATCGTCACGACGAGCTCGATCTTCAGATCCTGTGCGAGCTCGACGATCAGGCTCGTGAACGCCTTCCAGCGCACGTTCGGCTCGTTGCCGGTCAGCAGGATCGCGTCGCGCTCGGTCCCGGGCAGGCTCGCGTGCCTGAACGCGGTCTCGGGCCACTCGATCTTGCGCGTCACGCCCTCGACGAGCGAGACGTGCGGCCGCGTGACCTGGAAGTCGAAGAACCCCTCGGGATCGATCTCGGCGAAGGGCTGTGCGTCCCAGAGCTTGGTCAGGTAGCCGGCCGCGAGCGAGGCGGCCTGGCCGCCGTCGTTCCAGCCGCGGAAGGCCGCGACGAGCACGGGGCTGCGCAGCTCGGGCCGCTTCTGCACGATCAGCTCCTCGGCCATAGCTCTCAGTGTAGGCGCGTCGTTCGCAGCGGCCGCCACATCAGGGTCACGAGCACGACCGTCACGGCCCACACCGCGGCCGCGAGCGAGACGTGGATCAAGAACGAGCCACCATGGCAACTCGCTGCGGTACTGGGTCTCGCCGACGACCATCTGCACGAGCAGCAGCGCCAGGAGCACGGCCGAGACCTTCAGCAGGCCACCCGTCGCCGGACGCCGCCGCCAGAGGTAGACGAGGAGCGCCAAGAATCCGAGCCCGAAGGCGGCGCTGGCGCGCACGTGGATCCACATCGCCTCTTCCAGCCGCCAGAGGCGATCGACGACGTCGGGATCGCCGGCATGCGGCCCGGCGGCGGTCACGAGCGTCCCGGTGACGACGAGCACGAGGCAGACGACCGCGAGCGCGAGGCCGCCCAGGCGCACCCAGGACGGCACGACGGGCTCGGCGCGGCCCCGCTCGAGCGCCCGCGCCTCGATCGCGACGACGACCGCGCCGCCGAGCGCCGCGATCGCGAGCAGAAAATGCGAGAGGACGGCGATCGGATCGAGGTCGAGGCGGATCGTGATCAGGCCCATCGGCGCCTGGAAGATCGTCGCCGCCGCGACGCCGAACGCCAGCCACCGCACCCACGTCGAAGTCGCGGCCAGGCGCCAGGCGGCGAGCCAGGCGAGCACCGAGAGCGTGAGCGGGAAGATCGCGACGAGGCGGTTGCCGAACTCGACCGCCTGGTGGTGATCCTTCTCCGGAAAGAGCCTGCCCTGCCCGCAGCCCGGCCATCCCTCGCAGCCCAGGCCCGAGCCGGTCAGGCGCACGGTGGCGCCGCTGACGATGATCAGGTAGAGCGAGACGGCCGACCACAGGGCGACCTTCGCGAAGAGCGCCGGCGTCAGCTCCAGCCGGCGGGAGCGTGGGGCGGCTCTCGACTCGACGCTCACGGTTCGAGGCTAGCGTCTCAGTCCTGAACGAACAGCTGGAGACACAACGGCTCGTCGGTAGCCGCCTCGCGCGCGAGCACTTCGGAGCCCTAGTCGCGATGCACAACGATCCGCGGGTCGCCAAGTGGCTCGGCGGACCGCGAGCTCAGCCCGACTGGCTCGAGGACAAGCTCATCCACTGGGAAGCGCACGGCTACGGCGAATGGGTCTTTCGCGAGCGGGACGGAAACGCGCTCGTCGGGCGCGCCGGCCTGCGCTGGGTCACGATCGACGAGCGGGCCGAGCTCGAGGTCGGCTACATGGTCGACGGCGATCGCTGGGGCGACGGCTTCGCGACCGAGATGGCGGCTGCGGTGATCGAGACAGGGCTCGCGCTGGGGGTGGAGAGCATCGTCGCCTTCACGCTGCCCGAGAACGCGGCCTCCCGTCGCGTGATGGAGAAGTGCGGGCTGACCTACGAGAAGGCGATCGAGTGGGCTGATCGCCCACACGTGCTCTACAGGATCCGCAGGGGCTCGAGCAGCGACGGATAGCCGTCAGCCCCGGTGAACGGCGTCGGGCGGGAGCCCGCGAAGAGCGGCCGGTCGGCCGCGTTCAGGAGCACCGGCATCACGTCGTCCCCGCGCAGGTGGCCGAGGATCCCGGCCGCGCAGTCGAGCTCGCCGAAGCTCTCGACCGAGTCGGCGCGCACCCCAGGGCCCGCGAGCAGGAACGGCACCGGGTCGCCCGTGTGGATCACGTCGGGATAGGTCGGCGTGGCGTGATCGCCGGTCACCGCCACCACCGCGCGTGCTGCCAGGGCGAAAGCCGGTGCGAGCGCCGCGTCCAGCGCCTCGATCGTCGCCTGCTTGACCGCGGGATCCTTGGTGTGGCCGGCCTCGTCGGTGGCCTTGAGGTGGACGAAGACGAAGTCGTCGCCCGCCGCGAGGCGCTCCTCCACCCTCGCCAGGCGGCGGCGAAGGTCGGCGGGGGGATCGCCGCTTTCGGGCTCCTCGATCGCGCTCGAGCCCGATCGCAGCGTGCCAGCCCGCGCAGGAAGGCGGACTCGCCGACGAACGTGCCGCGTAGGCCGTGCCGCTGCTCGAAGCTCGGAACCGGCCGCGGGCGGCCCCACCACTTGAGCGTGATCACGTTGAAGCGCTCGCCTCGAAGGCGGTCGATCACCGTGCGCGTCCACTGCTCGGCCGCCCGCGCGGTGGGCTCCGCGTCTGGGCACGAGCGCCTGCGGGCGCAGGACGGGATGCCGGTCTCGGAAGAACGCATCGGTGTCGGTGACCCGGTCGTCGGCGCCGCCTTCGACGCGCAGGACCGCCTCGCCTCGGCGCGTGTGCGCGAGCCTGAAGCGAAAGCCGTCCACCTCGATCCCGTCGCAGGCCTCGACGAGGCCGCGCGCCTCGTCCTCGTCCTCGCCGAACCGCGGTCGCCCGGTCAGCCAGAGCTCGCCCGTCTCGGATCTCCGCCGGCCGCAGCGCCGCGTACGCGAAGACGTGGTCCGCGCTGACCTCCTGCCCGACGCCGAGCGCCTCGAAGACCGCGCGACCGGGGAACTCGTCGGGTCGGTAGCCGAGGATCGCCCAGTGGGCGAGCTCGCTCGACGGCGCGCGGCCCGGCCCGAGCGAGTAGAGGACGCCGTTCGAGCCGCTCGCAGCCAGCCGGTCGAGGTTGGGCGTGACAGCGACCTCGTTCGCCGTGCGCCCGCCCAGCGAAGCGTGGGCGCGGTCGGCCAGCCCGTCCAGCAGCACGACGACGATCGGGTGCACGCGCGGACGCTAGACGGTGACGCGGTCGAGCGAGCGGATCACCCGGGCCACCCCGGCCGGGACGAGCTCGTCCCAGTCGCCGCCGGAGCGGAGCGCCTCCCGCACGTCCGCACCCGAGATCTCCTTGTCGGCGCCCTCGTCGAGCACGACGACCTCGTAGCCCGCCTCGCGCAGCCGCTCGAGCTTCGTGCCACCCCAGTCCGAGAACAGGCGGATGAACTGGGTGACGCCCTCGGGGACGTAGGCCGGCCAGAGCTCGGGCTCGTTGACGGGGAAGGGGATCACGTGCACGCGGCTGAGGTCGAGATCGGCCCCGCGCGCAGCGGCCTTCACCATCAGCAGGCGCTCCGCGTAGCTCCACGGGTTCGACTCGGGCAGGTGACGGCGCGGGTCGCTCGCCTCGGGCTTGATCCGGTTGGGATCGGGGTTCGTGATCCCGACGAAGACCTCTTCGGAGCGCTCGTACGCGCCGCGCAGGTACTCGAGGTGGCCGTTGTGGAAGGGCTGAAAGCGCCCGTGAATCATTCCCCGGGTCACCGGACGAGGACTCCGGCTCCCTCCTCGACCGTCCCCACGCGACGGACGAACAGCCTGGCGGCCTCGAACTCGGCCTCGAGCGCCGGGGCGCGCTCGGCCGGGATCGACACCAGCAGACCGCCTGCGGTCTGCGGGTCGTAGCCGAGCGCGGAGAACGTCTCGGGCACGCCCTCGTCGAGCTCGACGCGACCGGAGACGAACTCGCGGTTTCGCGGGTCGCCGCTCGTGCGGACGTCCTTGCGGGCGAGGTCGAGCGCGCCGTCGAGCGCCGGGAAGCGCTCCGACTCGAGCACGATTCGCACGCCGCTGCGGTCGGCCATCTCGTGGGCGTGGCCGAAGAGCCCGAAGCCGGTGACGTCGGTGACCGCGTTCGGGCGCAGCCGGCGAAGCACGTCGGCCGCGGCAGCGTTGAGCGTCCGCATCCAGCCGACCGCCCGCTCGAGCTGCTGCGTGCCGGCCAGGCCGCGCCGGACGCCGGTCATGATCAGCCCCGTCCCGAGCGGCTTCGTCACGAAGAGCGAGTCGCCCGGCCGTGCGCTGCTCTTGTGCCAGATCCCGTCCGGGCTGACGGTGCCGACCACCGCGAGCCCGTACTTCGGCTCCTCGTCGCGGATCGTGTGGCCGCCCGCGAGCAGGCCGCCCGCCGCCCGCACCTGGGCGTCCGCGGCGGCGAAGATCGCGCCGAGCATCTCGGTGGGCAGGCTCTCCGGGAAGGCCGCGATCGAGAGCGCCAGGAGCGGCGTGCCGCCCATCGCGAAGACGTCGTTCAGGGCGTTGGTGGCGGCGATGGCGCCGTAGTCGGCTGGATCGTCGACGATCGGTGGGAAGAAGTCGAGCGTGAAGATGAGAGCCCGCTCGTCGTCCAGCCTGTAGACCGCGGCGTCGTCGGCCGGGGCCAGCCCGACGAGCAGGTTCGCGGACTCGACCGGGACGAACCCCTGTAGGAGCTCCTCGAGGCGGGAGGCCGAGTACTTCGCGGCACAGCCCCCGCAGGAAGCGAGTTCGGTGAGCCTGATCCCTCCGGCGTCGACGTTCATGGCGGCGTCCTCCTCCGTGGGTCCGCGGGACTGTAGCTTCGAACGTGTGAGGTGACAACGCGGCCGGGGACGGGGCGATTCCCGAAATGCCAATGCGGCGGCGAGGAGACGCCGCCGCATGTCAGGGGAGAGGAGGAGCTGAGCGCGCGGACCCCGACGCGCAAAGCTGCGCCGTGGTTCGACGCGGGCAGCTCCGACCCCTCTACAGGTCGCCCGGCGTCCTCAGGATCCTCCAGAACCAGTAGAGCGCCATCAGGCCCGAGAGCACGTAGCCGACCAGCGAGACGGTCTCGTTGACTCGCGCCATCAGGGCGGAGGAGACGAGCAGGCCGACGATGATGAGCGCCGCGCCCAGGCGGTTCGCAGTCGAGCGGAGCAGGCGCTCGAGCCCGCCGAGGTCGGTGGGTGCGATCCCGACCTTGAGCGTGCCCTGCTCGAGCCGCTCGACCACCTGGCTCACGCGCCGGGGCAGGCGAGCCGCCGGTGCGACCTGCGTGAACAGGTAGCCGAAGAGCTGGTTGGGCTCCAGCCGCCGCTCGGCCTCCCGCAGCATCAGCTCCGTGCCTTCCACGTCGAGGAGGCTCACCGGATCGAGCTCGGGGTCGAGCGCGCGTGCGATCGAGTCGGCCTGGGCGAGCGTCTTGCCGACGAGGGCGAAGCTCGTCGGGAGGCGCACGTTGTGGGCCAGCGCGATCCGCTGCAGGTCGGCGAGCGCCTCGCCGGCCTGGATGCCGCCCAGCGGACGCCAGTGGTAGCGGGGGAGCTTGCGCCGGAGCTCGTGCACGAACGCCGGCTCGTTCGAGGCGAAGTCCGTCAGCGAGAGCTCGAGGATGAGCGCGGCGACGTCGTCGGCGCGGTTCTGCGCGATCGCGAGCAGCATCAACCCGATCGTGCGGCGCGTGTCGTCGTCCAGGCGGCCGAGCAGCCCGAAGTCGAGCAGGGCCAGGCGCCCGTCGGGCATCAGCAGGATGTTCCCCCGGTGCGGGTCGGCGTGGTAGAGGCCCTCGGCGGCGATCTGCCTCACGTAGGCGGAGAAGAGCTGCCTCGCGAGCTCCTGCGCCCGCTCCCGCTCGAGCTCCACGCCTTCCTCGATCTTCGTCCCGTGAATCCGCTCCAGCACGAGCACGTCCTCGCGGACGTGGGGGTGGATCACGCGCGGGGACGTGCAGGCCGTCGAAGTCCGCCACGAGCCCGGCGATCAGCTCGGAGTTGTTCGCCTCCTCGACGAAGTTGAGCTCGGCCAGGAGGTGCGACTCCAGCTCGTCGGCGAGCGCGGCGAGCTGCAGCAGGCGTGCGGTCTCCGAGTGGGTCTCCGCTAGCGCGACCGTCCGACGCAGGAGGTCGAGGTCGAGCTGGACCTCCTCGATGATCCCCGGGCGCCGGACCTTGACGACGACCTCGCGCCCGTCCTTCAGCAGCGCGGGGTGGATCTGGGCGATCGACGCCGCCGCGAGGGGCTCCGGGTCGATGCGGGCGAAGATGTCCGTTCCGAGCGATTGCTCGATCACCGGCTCGATCTCGGCGAAGGGCAGGGGCTGGACCGCGTCGACGAGCTCGCCGAGCTCTTCGACGTAGACGTCCGGGAGCAGATCGGGACGGGACGAGAGCAGCTGCCCGAGCTTCACGAACGTCGTCCCGAGCTCCTCGAGCGCGTGCCGGAACTCGCGGGCGCTCTCGCGGGTGGCCTCGCGCGTTCCGGTGACGCCGACCTCGCGCAGGACTCGCAGCAGCCGGGTACGGCGTGCCACGCCGGTCACCTCGAGCGTGCGCTTCAGCCGCCTCCGCCGCGTCGCCATCGAGCGGCATCTTGCGGCACGACGACGACACCGTGTCTCGGACGGTGTTCACTATGAAGCGGAATGAAGGCGCCGGCTCCCCCCTGGGAGACGCCTAAATCTCCTGCCTCGCGACCCATTACGGTCGGCGCGAGGCGGCTTGTCCTCGGAGGTTGACCCCTGGAACCTCGGGCGAGCCCGAGCTTCCGTGCCTGGGCGGCACGGACGAGTCCCTTGAAGCGGACTCGTCCGAACTAGAAGTCGCGCAGATGACCGTCGAAGAAGCCGCCGCCCGTCACGGCCGCCGCGAGGGCGAGCGCGAGGAGAAGGAGGATCCTGGCGTTGGTGTAGTGCTTCAAGTGGTCACCTCCTTTCAGGGGCTAGAAGCGGACATCCTGGAGCGCTTCGGCTGCGCGCCTGTAGAGGCCGGCCGCTGCGCGGTCGTCACTGCGGCGCGTCGCCAGGTCACCCTGGGCGATCCAGGCCGCAGCTCGGTGGCTGAGCGAAGAAAGCTGTTCGAAGCTCGACTCGGCGGAGCGCAGGGCGGAATCGGCCTCGTCGAGCCGATCCTGCTCGAGCAGAGCGCGCCCGAGCACGAGCTGCGCGTTGCCGATCTCGTCCATGTGGTCGACCCGGCCCTTGAGGAGCTCGAGTGCCTGGCGGGCCTGCTCCTCCGCCGGGCGGATGTCGCCCGAGCGAAGGTGCACCTGCGCGAGCGAGTTGACCGCGCGGGCGGCCTCTTCCTCGGTGCCGTACTCGAGCAGCACCTTGAAGGCGTCCTTCAGGTAGGTGACCGCCTCTTCCGGCTTGCCGAGCAGGAAGTTGAGGCCACCGAGGTTGTTGAGCAGCTTGCCGACGTTCGCGCGGTCGGCGATCTCCTCGTACTGGGACTTCGCGCGCTCGGCGTACGAGCGGGCGAGCACCCAGTGGCCGTCGCGCTCGGCGACGAGCGAAGCCTGGAAGTAGACGTGCGCGACGGTGCGCCGGTCGTTGAGCCCTTCGGCGAGCTCGAGCGCGCGCTCGACGTCCTCGCGCGCGGCTTCGAAGTCGCGCTGGCGGCGGTAGCAGCGAGAGCGCCAGCCGAGGATGTTGGAGCGGATCAGGTCGCAGGGCATCCCCGACCGCTCGGCGAGTGTCAGCGCCTCGTTGAAGAGGCCGACCGCCGTGGAGATGCTCTGAAGCTTGTAGCGGCAGACGCCGAGACGGAAGAGCACGTCGGCCCGGTCGAGATCCGAGAAGCCCGGTGTCTCCGTGAACTGACGGGCCCGGTCGAGCAGCTCGCTCGCCTCGCGGAGCTGGCCCTCCTCCATGCGCGCCCACGCCTCGCCGCCGAGCGCTCGAACCTCGAGCTCCGGCGCCGCGATGCCCTGGACGGCCGGCGAGACCTTCTCGTACTCGGCCAGCGCCTCGTCGTAGCGGTGATCCTCGGTGAGCGCCTCAGCGCGCGTGAGCACGGTCTCGATGCGACCGCGCTCGTTCGCCGAGACCCCGTTGGCAAGGAAGCCGGAGTCGACGCCCAGGCGCACGGCCAGCCAGGCGATCGTCTCCTGCGTCGGCCGGGTCTTGCCACGCTCGATCTGGCTGACGTACTCCTTGGAGAAGCGGTCGCCCGCGAGATCGGTCTGGGTCATCCCCGACGACATGCGCAGCTGCCGCACTCGCTCGCCGAGTTTCAGGCCGGCGCTGCGCGGTGCGGTACGGGTGGGAGCGGGGAGGTCTTGGGTGCGGGACATAGGCGGCGGACGCACTCGTTGTACTCGTAGTCAAGCTTACACTTCACCTTCGCGCAACTGCCCTAAGCAGCCATCCCCCTAAAGGGGCATGTTCAGGCGCTTTACCCGGTGAAGTTCTCAGCTTCGAAAATCACTTGACCGAGGTACTTGACGAGTTAGGATACCCGCTCTATAGTCAGTCCACCCTGCAGCGCTGCTCAGACGCCAGAGCGGAGATGCCAGGGGCGCGCCACAGAGATGGCGACACACAGGGCCGGAGGCCTTGGCTGGGCCGCAGAGCCAAATGTCTCCGGCCTGTCGCCACCACATAGAGGCGGCTCTTAGAAGCTGCCACACATATAAAGCCCCCGGAGCCGCAGCCGGGGGCTTTTTTTTGCTCTGCCCTACTTCACCTCCGAGAGCGAACGTGCTCCGCCTCAACCTTCGCTAGCGGACTTCCCGGTCATCCACTCGCGCCGCGCCGCCATGATCCTCGGGAAGTCGTCGCCGACCACCCCGCCGAGGCGGCGACCCACCGTTCCGAGCAGGCCGAGCGAGATGAAGACCCAGGCCTCGACCTCGGTGTCGCGGCCGGGAAGGATCCCGCCTGCCTCCTGCGAGCGGCGCATGGCATCGGCGACGTAGCGGTGGACCGCCTGGAGCTGGCGGCGGACGAACTTGCGGATCTCCGGATCCTCGCTGGACTCGCTCAGTGACTGGAGCCACAGGTGCGCAAGTTGGCCGCGCCGGTCCTTCGTGGCCAGGTAGGCCCGGCCCATCGCCGTCAGCCACAGGGTCGGATCGGGCTCCTCCGCGATCGCGTCGTCCCACATCCGGCGCGTGTCCTCCCAGGCCTCCTCGAGACAGGCGAGGTAGAGGTCGCGCTTCGAGCTGAAATGCCGGTACAGGACGGGCTCCGTGACGCCCGCCTGCTTGGCGATCTCGGCCGTGGTCGTGCTCCGGTAGGTGCCGCGGCAGAAGATCGCAGACGCCGCCTCGAGCACGGCGGCGCGGCGCTCCTCGGCCGGCAGCCGCGTGCGCTGCGCCGTCACGCCGCCAGATCCGGTACGGACGCCGTGGTCTCGGTGGCGTGCCGGGGCGCGCGGATCGTGAGCACGGCCAGCGCTGCGCCGGCGAGGGCGACCCCCGACGCCACCACGAGGGCGACGGAGAACCCGTCCATGAAGGCCTCGGGCGTGCAGCCGCCCACCGGCCTCGTGGGCGATGATCGCGCCGATCAGGGCGATCCCGATCGAGCCGCCGACCTGCCTGGCGGAATTGAGGACGGCCGAGCCGACGCCCACCTTGTCGACCGGAACGCCGCTCATCGCCGCGGCCGCGGCCGGCGTCATCACGAGCGCCATCCCCACGCCGCCGATCACCATCGCGGGGAACAGGGTCAGATAGGCCTCCTCGACCCCGAGGCGCGAGAAGTAGGAGAGCTGCACCGCGAGGAGCAGCATTCCGGCGGCCATCATCCAGCGCGAGCCGAAGCGGTCGGAGGTCTTTCCGGCGATCGGCGCGATCAGCACGATCAGCAGCGTCATCGGCAGGAACGCAGCCCCGGCCTGGACAGCGGAGTAGCCGAGCACGTTCTGCATGTAGAGCGAGACGAAGAAGAACACGCCGAACATCGCGAGAGCGACGAGCAGCATCACCGCGTTGGCGCCGGCGAAGGTGCTGTTGCGAAAGAGGGAGAGGTCGAGCATGGGCGTTCTCTGATGCAGCTCGAGCAGCACGAAGCTCACGAGCGCGACGGCCGCGACGGCGAAGGCGATGAGAATGCGACCGGACGTCCAGCCGTAGGTGTTGGCCTCGATCAGCCCGTACGTCAACGCGAACAAACCGATCCCCGACGTCAGCAGGCCCGGCAGGTCGAGGCGCTGCTCCTCCGACGTGTCCTTGGTCTCGTCGATCAGCACGAAGCTCGCGACGATCGCGACCAGCCCGATCGGGACGTTGATGAAGAAGATCCAGTGCCAGCTCGCGTGCTGGGTCAGGAGCCCGCCGACGAGCGGCCCGATCGCCAGCGCGAGCGCCGACACGCCGGCCCAGATCCCGATCGCCATTCCCCGCTGGTGCGGCGGGAAGGTGGCGGAGATGATCGAGAGCGTGGCCGGGTTCATCAGCGCGGCCCCGACGCCCTGGACGATGCGCGCGGCGATCAGCAGCTCGCTGCTGTCCGCCAGGCCGCAGCCGAGCGACGAGACCGTGAAGATCGCGAGCCCGACGACGAAGATCAGGCGCCGGCCGAGGAGGTCGGCGAGCTTGCCGCCGGTGAGCATCAGCGCGGCGAAGGTGAGCGCGTAGCCGGCGACGATCCACTCGAGCTCGGAGAGGTCGGCGCCGAGGTCTTCCTGGATCGCCGGGAGCGCCACGTTCACGACCGTGTTGTCGAGCATGATCATGAACAGCCCGAACGCGACGGCGGCGAGCGTCCACCACTTGCGCGTCTCGGGATCGAAGATTCGGGCTCTCACGGTTAGCGGACGCTAAGTTAGCACTTACTAGCTAACTGCGTCAATGGTGTTACCGCCGGTGGGGACTAGGCTTCGCGGCCATGGCCGAGGTCGTCTGGCGTCCGTCCCCCGAGGTGCTCGAGCGCGCCAACGTCGTGCGCCTGATGCGCCGGCACGGCTTCGACGACTACCGCGAACTCGTTCGCCGCTCGCAGGAGGAACCCGACTGGTTCTGGGCTGCGGCGGTCGAGGACATGGAGCTCGAGTTCTCTCGTCCGTGGGAGGCCGTCGCCGACCTCTCGCGCGGCCCCGAGTGGGCGACCTGGTTCGTCGGCGGGCGGCTCAACATCGCGCACAACTGCGTCCATCGCTGGGCGGAGCGGACTCCCGAGACCGCGGCCTGCGTCTCGCTCGGCGAGGACGGAGGCCGCCGCACGATGAGCTACGCGGAGCTCTCCGCAGAGGTCACGCGCCTCGCGGAGGCTCTCGCCGGGCTCGGCGTCGAGGCCGGCGACCGTGTGGCGATCTTCCTGCCGATGTCGCAGGAGGTCGCGGTCGCTTCCCACGCCTGCGCCCACCTGGGAGCGATCCAGGTGCCGATCTTCTCCGGATTCGCCGCGCCCGCCGTCGCGCAGCGGCTCCAGGCGTCGGAGGCGAAGGTGGCGATCACCACGACGACCTCGCTCCGTCGCGGGCGCGAGGTGCCGATGCTCGAGATCCTGGAGGAGGCCCGCACGGAGGCGCCGACGCTCGAGCACGTCGTGGTCGCGCCGTGGGACGACCTGCTGGCCGGGCAGCCGGGCTGCTCGCCGCCCGCGGAGCTCGACTCGGAGACGCCGTACCTGCTCACCTACACCTCGGGCACGACCGGCACGCCCGAAGGGCGTCGTCCACGTCCAGGGCGGCTTCCTCGTCTCGATCGCGCGGGAGGTCTGCTACCAGGCCGACGCGCGGCCCGGCGACGTGATCCACTTCTCCACGGACATGGGCTGGATCATGGGCCCGTGGACGGTCGTCGGCGGGCACGCGCTCGGCGCCACGCTCGTCTTCGCCGAGGGAGCTCCCGACTTCCCGCCCGACAGGCTGTGGCGCCTGATCGCCGACGAGGGCGTCTCGATTCTCGGCCTCTCGCCCACGCTGGTGCGCGCGCTGATCCCGCAGGGCGACCCGGAGACGGACCTCTCCTCGCTGCGGACGATCGTGACCACGGGCGAGCCGTGGAATCCCGAGCCCTACCGCTGGCTGTTCGAGCGGGTGGGCGGCTCCCGCTGCCCGATCATCAACTGCTCCGGGGGGACCGAGGTCGGAGCCTGCTTCCTCTCGCCCACCCCCGCGGCCCCGATCAAGGCGTGCTCGCTCGGCGGGCCTGCGCTCGGGATGGCAATGGACGTCGTCGACGCCGAAGGAAACTCCCTGGTCGGCAGCGGCGAGGTGGGCGAGCTCGTCTGCCGCAAGCCGTTCCCGGGGATGACGCGCGGGTTCTGGCGCGACCCGGAGCGCTACCTCGAGACCTACTGGAGCCGCTTTCCCGGTGTGTGGACGCACGGCGACTGGGCGTCCGTGGACGCGGACGGCTACTGGTTCCTGCACGGCCGTTCCGACGACACGCTCAACATCGCGGGCAAGCGCATCGGCCCCGCCGAGCTGGAATCGGCTGCGGTGGCCCATCCAGCCGTGGCCGAGGCGGCCGCGGTCGGCGTGCCGCACGCGGTGAAGGGCGAGGTGGCGTGGATCTTCTGCGCCCTCGTGCCCGGCCGCGAGGGCGACGACGAGCTCGCGGGCGAGGTCGCAGGGCTCGTCGCGGACGACCTGGGCAAGGCGTTCCGGCCCGAGCGCGTCCTCTTCGTCCCCGCGCTGCCCAAGACCCGCAGCGCCAAGATCGTGCGCCGCGCGGTCCGCGCGAAGGCGCTCGGCCGCGACCCCGGCGACCTGTCGTCCCTGGAGAACCCCGAGACCCTGGAGGAGATCGCAAATGCCGTCTGAGCTCGAAGGTCAGGTCGCCCTCGTCACCGGCGGTGGGCGAGGAATCGGCGCGAACGTGGCACGCGAGCTCGCCTCGACCGGGATGCTCGTCGCCGTCTCGGCCCGCAGCGCCGACCAGGTCGAGGACGTCGCTGGAGAGATCGGCGGCCTCGGCGTGACCGCGGACGTGTCGAAGCGCCAGGACGTCGAAGCCATGGTGGCGAAGGTCGAGGCCGAGCTCGGGCCGATCGACCTGCTCGTCGCGAACGCCGGCATCGCGATCTGGGAGGACAAGGCGTGGGAGCTCGATCCGGCGGACTGGTGGAACGTCCTCGAGGTCAACGTCCTCGGCGTCTACCTCAGCTGCCGGGCGGTGATCCCCGGGATGATCGAGCGCGGCCGGGGACGGATCGTGATCACCTCGAGCGGCGCCTCGTATCTACCCGGCTCCACCTCGACTGCGTACAGCTCGAGCAAGGCGGCCGTCACGCGCTTCGGCGAGACGCTCGCGCGCCAGCTGGAGCCGTACGGCATTCCGGTCTTCCCGATCAGCCCCGGCCTCGTCCGCACCGAGATGACCGAGACGGCGTTCCCGGACGACGCGCCCTGGACGCCACCCGAAGCCGCGCCGAAGCTCGTCGCTCGCGCTCGCGAGCGGCCGCTTCGACGCGCTCTCGGGCCGCTACCTGCACGCCGAGCACGACCCGCCCGAGGAGCTCGAGCAGAGAATCGACGCGATCCTGCGCGACGACCTGAACGCGATCCGGCTGCGGCGCTGACGTCTCCTTGGGCCGTGGCCGGGGTCTGACCCCAGACGTGGCCCGCAGGGCCACGGCGCCTCGGAGGAAAGCCACGTCGGGGACGGATCGTTACCGACCCGGCACACTCGCCATGTCGGCTCCCGACGTGGCCGGGGTCAGACCCCGGACGTGGCTCGAAGGGACAGCGGCTGGATCCAGGTCGCCCGCGCGACTCCGAGCAGCCTGCCGCCCTCGCCGTAGAGCGCCGTGCCCGCGTACGCCTTGCGGCCCTCGTCGCCGAGCGGCCACGCGACCACGACGCAGCGCTCCCCCGCGTGCGGGAGCGCATCGACCCGCGCCGCCAGCCGGCCCAGGACGAGAACGCCCCGCTCGCCGAAGCCGCACGCATACGCGCCCGGGCAATCGAGTGCCGCCCAGACGAACTCCGGGACCTGTGTACGGCTCGGCCGGGATCCACGGCGCGGCAACGAGGTCCTCGCCCAGAGGGCCGGCGAAGATCCGCAAGCCGTCGCCCGCGGCGCGGTGAGGACCGCAGACGAAGCATTCGGGGAACGGGCTGTCGAGGTCGCCCTCGGGAAGCGCCGCCCCGCCCGCCTGCTCGAACGACGGCGGATCGGGCGGTTCCAGGTCGACCGTGGCCGGCTTCGCCTCCGCCACCAGCGTGCCCTCGTCCAGGACCCGGACGCCGTCACCGTCGCGCTCGACGCGAAGCGGACGGTCGAGCGGAGGCGGGACACGCAGCGTGACCTCGGCAGGCTCGTCGACGAGTGCGGCGACGAGGCCGCACGTGTAGCCGCCGTTGCCCGACTCCGTCGGGCCGCGGAAGCGGCGGTCGATCACGATCTCGGCGGGCATGCGTCCGCGATGCTACGTTTTCGACTGAGAGGCGAAAACCTACACTGGTTCAGATGAGACTCGCGCTCGCCCAGATCAACACCGTCGTCGGCGATCTCGACGGCAACCGCCGTCGCATCCTCGACCGCCTCGCCCAGGCAAAGGATGCGGGCGCCGACCTCGTCCTCTTCCCCGAGCTCGCGGTCACCGGCTACCCGCCGGAGGATCTGCTCCTCCGCCCCGGCTTCGTCCGCGCGGCCGCGCGACTCGCTCGACGAGATCGCGCGCGCCACCCGGGGGATCGTGGCGCTGATCGGCACGCCGCACTTCGACCGCGACCTCTACAACGCCTGCGCGGTCTGCGCCGCCGGCGAGGTGAAGGCCATGTACCGCAAGCGCTTCCTGCCCAACTACGGCGTCTTCGACGAGGACCGGTACTTCGCGCCCGGGCACGACCTCTTCCTGCTCGAGCACGGCGACGTGCTGATCGGCCCGACCGTCTGCGAGGACATCTGGCAGCCCGGGCCGCCCGGCGACGGAGCTCGCGCTGGCCGGGGCGCAGCTGATCGCGAACCTGTCGGCTTCGCCGTTCCACCTCGGGAAGGAGCGCGAGCGGGAGCAGATGCTCGCTACGCGCGCCCGCGACAACGTCGCCTTCGTCGCGCTCGTCAACGCGGTCGGCGGACAGGACGAGCTGGTCTTCGACGGCCACTCCGTCGTGCTGGACGACGACGGTGAGGTGCTCGCCCGGGCGCCCGGCTTCGAGGAGGCGCTCCTCGTGGTCGACATCGAACCGTCCGTCGCCATCGCCCGGCGGCTGCGGGACGTGCGCCGCCGCGCGCTCGCGCGGGATCGCGGGGAGCCGCTCGACCTGCCCGTGATCCATGTGGGCGCGCCGCGCCCCTCCACGAACGGCAAGCCGGCCGAGCCGCAGCTCGCGCCGCTGCTGGACGAGCTCGAGCAGATGCGGCTCGCGCTGGAGCTCGCACTCGCGCGACTACGTGGAGAAGAACGGCTTCAGCGACGTCGTCGTCGGCGTGTCCGGCGGGATCGACTCAGCGCTGACGGCCGCGCTGGCGGTCGAGGCGCTCGGCCCCGAGCGTGTGCACTGCGTGTCGATGCCTTCGCGCTTCTCGTCCGAGCACACGCGCGCAGACGCGCGCAAGCTGGCCGAGAGCCTCGGCGTCGACTTCCGCGAGCTGCCGATCGAGCCGATGGTGGAGGCGTTCGAGGCGACCCTCGGCGGGAAGCTTCGCCGGGCTCGACCGCGACCTCGCCGAGGAGAACGTCCAGGCCCGGATCCGCGGCGTTCTGCTGATGGCGCTCTCGAACAAGCTCGGCTGGCTCGTGGTCGCGACGGGGAACAAGTCCGAGCTCGCAGTCGGGTACGCCACGCTCTACGGCGACATGGCCGGAGGCTTCGCGCTCCTGAAGGACGTGTTCAAGACCGACGTCTTCCGCCTGGCCAAGCACCTGAACGAGCGGGCCGGGCGGGAGCTGATCCCGACGTCGACGATCGAGCGTGCGCCGAGCGCGGAGCTCCGCGACGACCAGCTCGACGAGGACTCGCTGCCGCCCTACGCCGCGCTCGACCGGGTGCTCGAGGCCTACGTCGAGCTCGACCGCTCGCGCGAGGACCTGATGGGCGACGGCTTCGACAGCGAGACCGTGGAGCGGGCGCTCGGGATGATCGACCGCGCCGAGTACAAGCGGCGGCAGGCGCCGCCCGGCGTCAAGCTCCGCACAAAGGCGTTCGGCCGCGACCGCCGCGTGCCGATCACCAATCGCTGGCGCGGCTAGGCCCCGAAGGGGGTATTCTCGCGCCGTCATGCTGAAAACGCTCGCACCGATCCTCGTCGCGACCGCTCTGCTCGCCGGGTGCGGGAGCACCGACACCGGTGTCGGCGACGGGGGCGGCGAGGGAACGAGGACGGCGAACTCCCAGGAGGCGCAGCTCGCCTACGAGAACGGCTACCAGCAGTGCCAGGGGTTCTCGATCAAGGACCTGCAGCAGACGTACAACGCCGACGCCGCGACCAAGGAGGACGTCGGCGAGGCCGTCGCCCGCTCCAACCCGGGTCAGCCCGAGCTCAAGGAGCCGACGAAGAAGGGCTGCATCGACGCGATCGACAAGAAGCCGCTCAGTCAGTCCGGCGGCTTCGACCCCGAAGGCGAGACGAAACGAGGAATAGAGCTCGCCGAACCAGCGCAAGCGCTCGTCGTAGGGGACGGCGGCGTTCGCCGGGGAGGTCGAGGGCAGAACGAAGAGACGCGTGTCTCCGAGCGCGCGCTCCTGCAGGCCCAGCTCGGGGCGCTCGCCGAACGCGCCGCGGTACGCCTCCTTGCCGACGAAGGCGATGAACCGCGGCTCGAGCTCGTCGGCGATCCGCGCCAGCCGCGCCGCCGAGCCCTCGAAGTCGCCGCGGCGGAGATCTCCCGAGCCCGGCGTCGTGCGATACGCGGCATTGGTCAGGCCGTAGCCGAGGGCCGGCAGCTCCCGCTGCTCCGCCGGGTCGAGCAGCCGCTGCGTGAAGCCTGCATCGTGGAGCAGGCGCCAGAAGTCGTTCCGCGGGTTCGCGAAGTGCCGGCCGGTCGAGGCCGACACGCGGCCGGGGTTGATCCCGCAGAAGACGACGTCGAGGCCCGGCGACAGGACATCCGGAACGGCGCTCGGGGCCTCAGGCGGCTTCGGGTTGGCGGGCATCGAGCCGGAGCTCGAAGAGGCGGCGGAGCTCTTCACCGGAGACGTGCCCAGCGTACTTCGACCGCACGATGCTCGGGATCGTCGACCACCCGGACTCCCTCGTCGCCGCTTCCGTAGCAACGGGCGTAGCACTCGGCCTCGCTCAGCTCCCTCAGCCTGCGCACAGCCGTACCGTACGACGGCGCCCGGACGGCGCAGATACCGTTGTCACGTGAGCGCGACGATGCTCGACGTCGAGGCCGTGCGGGCCCGTTTCTCGGCTCTCTCGGGGCCGACCGCGTTCTTCGACGGGCCCGGCGGGACGCAGGTGCCGGACGAGGTGATCGAGGCGATCTCCGGGCTACCTGCGCGAGTCGAACGCGAACGCCGGCGGCTTCTTCGAGACCAGCCGGCGCACCGACGCGGTGGTCGACGAGGCGCGGCACGCCGCGGCCTCCTTCCTGGGCGGCGAGCCGGAGGAGGTCGTGTTCGGCGCGAACATGACGTCGCTGAACTTCACGCTCTCCCGCACGGTCGGCCGGGAGCTCCGCGCGGGCGACGAGATCCTCGTGACCCGAATCGATCACGACGCCAACGTCTCGCCCTGGCTCGAGCTGGCGCACGATCTCGACCTCGCGGTCGGGTTCGTCGGAATCGACGCGGAGGGCCGGCTCGACCTGGACGACCTCGCGGAGCGCCTCTCCGAACGGACGCGCGTCGTCGCCTTCCCGTGGGCGTCCAACGCGCTCGGGACGCTCGTGGACGTCGAGCGCGTGGCGGCCCTGGCCCACGAGGTGGGCGCGCTCGCGTGGGTCGACGCCGTCCACTACGCGCCGCACGGGCCGATCGACGTCGCAGCGGCCGGAGTCGACGTGCTGATCTGCTCGCCGTACAAGTTCTACGGGCCGCACCTCGGCCTGGCCTGGGCGCGGGCGGAGCTGCTCGGGCGCTGGCGCCCGTACAAGGTTCGCCCCGCCCCCGACGAGCCCCTCGGACACCGCTTCGAGACCGGGACGCTCGCCCACGAGCTGCTCGCCGGCTTCGTCGCGGCGGTGCGCTACCTCGAGTCGCTGGGCTGGGACGCCGATCGTCGCGCACGAGCGCGCGCTCGGCGAACGGTTTCTCGCGGCGCTTCCTCAGACCTGCACCCTGTACGGTCCGCCGACGATGGAGGGCCGCGTGCCGACCTTCGCGCTCGACGTCGCCGGGCGCGGACCGGCCGAGGTGGCCGAACGCCTCGCCGAACGCGGCATCGCCGTGTGGCACGGCAACTACTACGCGCTCGAGGTCATGGAGGCACTCGGCCTGGACGACGGGGCCGTGCGAGCGGGAATCGTCCACTACAACACCGACGCCGAGGTCGATCGCCTGCTCGAGGAGCTCGCCGCGCTCTGAGAACGACGGAGCTCTAGGCGGCGGAGGTGATCCCGGGCCGCGCGCGCCGGGAGATCGCGCTGGCGCGGGCGAAGCTCGTCGTCGTGCCCTCGTCGATCGTGAGCGCGACGGGCCCGTGGGCGATCAGGGCCTCGCCGGCGCGTGCGCGCAGTAGGTCGGCGAAGAAGCCGTCCACGAGCCATTCACGGCCCGGGACGACCGAGGCGCGCATGCGGATCCGGACGAGGCTGTCGCCGATCTCCTCGATCTGCTCGACCCAGGGACGACGGACGAAGGTGGTGGAGCTCTGGGGCAAGGCGGACACGACGCTGCCGATGATCGCCTCGGCGCGCCCACCGTCGGTCACGAACAGCTCGACAGCGAGCTCCTTTACGCCGTGGGGCATGACGCGAACCGCCGGGATCTGCGAGTTGTGGATGAAGATCAGCTCGCCGTCGAGCGTCCGCAGCTTCGTGCGTCGCAGCGACACGTCCTCGACGATTCCCTGCAGCTCGTGACCCGGGACGAAGATCGTGTCGCCGACCGAGTACCAGCGCTCCGCGAACATGGCGAAGCCGGCGATGATGTCCGTCAGGACGCGCTGCAGGGCGAAGCCGACCATGACGAGCAGGAAGGACGCGCCCGCGATCGCCGTGAGGCGATCGACGCCGCCGATCAGCTGGGCGAACGAGAACACGCCCGCCACCACGAACCCCGCGATCGCGATCCCGTCCTGCACCAGCGCGACCAGCGTCTCCTGCCGCTTGATCCTCGCGATCTTGCTCTGTCCGAGCTCCGGGTCTGTGTGACGCCGGTCGTGCCAGCCTAGGACTGCGCGCGCGACCACACCGCTGGCCCTGGCGAGCAGCCAGGCGGCGGCGAAAAGACCGAAGACGATGAGGAACTCGAACATGGGGAGGGGTGTCGCGGAGGCAACGCGGGTCAAGCTAGCGACCGCCCCTCCGAGCGCGCAAGGCGGTCGGGGAATCTTTACGCGGGGTTCACCCCGTCTCCATACTTCGGCCCGTGCGGTTGCTGGTTCTCGGCGGGACGAAGTTCCTCGGACGCGCGGCCGTCGAGGAGGCGCTCGCGCGCGGGCACGAGGTGACGATGTTCAACCGGGGCGAGACGAACCCGGACCTCTTCCCCGAGGTCGAGAAGCTGCGCGGCAACCGTGACGGCGACCTCGCTGCGCTCGAGGGCCGGGACTGGGACGCGGTGATCGATCCGTCCGGGTACCTGCCCCGCGTCGTGCGCGCCTCGGCTGAGCTCCTCGCCGATCGCGTCGGGCACTACGTCTTCGTCTCGAGCATCTCGGTCTACGGCGACTTCAGCGAAGGCCCGCGCGAGGACGAGACGCCGTTGATCCGGCTCGACGACACCTCGGACGAGAGCCTCGAGGGCGATCGCTACGGCGGCTTCAAGGCGCTCTGCGAGCAGGTGGTCACCGATGTCTTCCCCGGGCGCAGCGCCCGCGTCCGCGCCGGCCTGATCGTGGGGCCGAACGACCCGACCGGTCGCTTCACGTACTGGCCGAGCCGAATTGCCCGCGGCGGCGAGGTGCTCGCGCCGGGGCGGAAGGGCCGCCAGGTGCAGTTCGTCGACGTACGCGACCTCGGCGCCTGGCTGGTCGAGCTCGGCGAGCGAGGCGTCTCGGGCGCCTTCAACGCAACGGGCCCCGTGCCGCCGATCACGATGGGCGAGCTGCTCGAGACGTCGCGCGCCGTCAGCCGCTCGAACGCGCTGATCACCTGGGTCGACGAGACCTTCCTGCGCGAGCACGAGGTGGGCGAGTGGATGGAGCTGCCGCTGTGGATGGCCGAGACCGGCGATCCGGCCTGGCGGCGCCTGCTCGAGGCCGACGTCTCGCGCGCGGTCGCGGAGGGCCTGCGCTTTCGGCCGGTCGCCGACACCGTTCGCGACACGCTCGAGTGGGCGCTTCGCACCGGCGACCCGGGTGCGCCGCTGGCGAGCGGTCTCGAGCTGGGCGAGGCAGGGCTGGACCCCGGCCGCGAGGCCGAGCTCCTGGCCGAGTGGCAAGCTCGGCCACGCTGATGCCCGACAAGGACTACTCGGCGACGCCGCTGTCCCAGAAGCTCGGCGCCAAGCCGGGTGCAGGCGTCGTCGTCTTCTTCACCACCAGCCGCGACGACCTCGAGCAGCGGTTCACCGGCCTGAAGGCCACCCTCGCTCCGGCGGACGGCCTCTGGGTCGCCTGGCCGAAGAAGGCCGCCATGATCGAGACCGACCTCGACTTCGACGCGGTTCAGCGGATCGGCCTCGAGGCCGGCCTGGTCGACAACAAGTCGGCGGCCATCGACGAGCGCTGGCAGGCGCTGCGCTTCGTCTACCGCCTGGAGGACCGATGAGGCTCGAGGGCCGGCTCGTCGTGCTGGAGCCGCTCGCCCCCGAGCACGAGGGGCCGCTGCGCGAGGCGGCGCAGGACGCCGAGATCTGGCGCTTCGGGATGGACGACTTCGGCAGGAAGTTCGACCTCTGGTGGCAGAGCGCGCGCTCGGAGCAGGAGGCGGGCACGCAGATTCCGTTCGCCACGGTGGAGCGCGCCACCGGCCGCGCGGTCGGCAGCAGCCGCTTCGGGACGCTGCGGCCGGAGCACCGGGGGGCGGAGATCGGCTGGACGTGGGTGGTGCGCGAGCTCTGGGGCAGCGGCGTCAACATCGAGGCCAAGCTCCTGATGCTGGAGCACGCGTTCGAGCGGCTCGGCTGCGGCCGCGTCGAGTTCAAGACCGAGGCCACGAACGAGCGCTCCCGCGCCGCGCTGGCTGCGCTGCCCGCGCAGTTCGAGGGTGTGCTCCGCCATCACCTGTGGGTGCGGGGCGGCGAGTGGCGTGACTCGGCCTACTTCTCGGTGCTGGAGGAGGAGTGGCCGGCGGTGCGGGCCAATCTCGAGCGCCGGCTGGCGCCTCACTTGTAGGCGGCGCGCGCCCGCTTCCAGCGTTCGTCGTCGGTGCGAATGTGGTCGGGGTCGACGCCGCGCCGCTCGGCGAGCGCGATCGTCAGGAGCTGGAAGCGCACGATGTCGACGACCGGGTGGCGCGTCGGGACGAGCTCGACCTGGCAGCCGAGCACGGTCAGAGCGGCGACCGCGTCTCGCGCGCGCTCGGCGGCGCGGCCCTCGCCCGCGAGCACGAAGCAGCGGACGCTCTCGTCGACGGCGGCCAGGTGCCCATGCAGGAGCTGCTCGGTGTGGTGCGCCTCGGCGGCGACGAACGAGCCCTCGCGCAGCTTCAGCACCGCCTCCTGCGCGGTCGGCCAGTCGCGGCCCGCCCCGGCGACGAGGAAGCGCTCGTGGTCGCTCGGCTCGGCCGGCCGCTCGACCTCGGCCGCCACCGCGTCCGCGAGCCAGGACACGTCCTCGCCTCCGAGCGCCCGGAGCGTCGCCACCGCGCACGTGTAGCTCACCGTGTGGCACCAGCTCTCCTCGATGCCCGGCGTCGCGATCACGACCTCGTCGACGGCCTGGGCGATCGGGCTCTCCGGGGCTGCCGTGACAGCCCAGGTCTGGCCGGGCCAGGCGCGTACGGCCTCGAGCGTCAGCGGCGTCTCGCCCTCGTGGCTGACCGCGACGAGCACGTCGGCCTCTCGCTGCGGCCGCAGCACGAGCTCGAGCGCCTGCACGGCCTCGCCGGCCGTCTGGGCGGCGTGGAACGAGGTCCCGCAGCCGGTGAAGAGCGTCCTCGCGTCCGGGAGACGGCGGTCGGTGGGCACCTGTCGGAGCCACTCGGGCTGGCTGGAAACCGCCTCCCGCGTCTTCTCGCCGGCCATATGGCCGTCTATACCATGCGGCCGTGGATGGGTTCCCGTTTGTCTTCCGCGAGGACGTGCGCTTCCGCGACCTCGACGGCATGGGACACGTCAACAACGCCGTCTTCCTGACCTACATGGAGTCCGCCCGGATCGACTATCTGTCGGGGCTCGGCGCGGGCCCGAACCCGCAGGGGAATCTGATCCTCGCGCGCATGGAGGTCGACTTCCGCTCTCCGATCGCCTTCGGCGAGCGCGTGGAGGTCGGCGTGCGCCCCGCCCGGCTCGGGACGAAGAGCTTCGAGCTCGAGTACGAGGTGCGCGCGGACGGCCGACTCGCCGCCGAGGCCAAGAGCGTCCTCGTCGGCTACGACTACACGAGAGGAGAAAGCGTGGAGATCCCTGCCGAGTGGCGCGAATGGCTCGCACCGACCGAGGTGACCGTCTGATGGGCGTCTTCGAACGGGAGACGCTCCCCAATGGACTGCGCCTGCTGACGGCGCCGATGCCGACGTCGCAGTCCGTCGCGTGCTTCGTGATGCTGTCCGCGGGCTCCCGCTACGAGACGCCCGACACGAACGGGATCGCGCACTTCGCCGAGCACATGTTCTTCAAGGGCACCGAGCAGCGCCCGACCGCGCGCGACATCGGCACCGAGATCGACGGGATCGGCGGCGAGTTCAACGCCTTCACCGGCAAGGAGTACACCGGCTACTACGTGCGCTGTGCAGCCGAGCACCGGCGGCTCGCGCTCGAGGTGCTGGTCGACATGCTCCGCAACTCGAAGTTCGAGCCGGAGGAGATCGACCGCGAGAAGGGCGTGATCGTCGAGGAGATGAACATGTACTTCGACACCCCACGCGACTACATCGGCGGGGTCTACGACTCGCTCCTCTACGGCGACCAGCCGCTCGGCTGGGACATCATCGGCCGCAAGGAGACCGTCCGTGCCGCGACGCGCGAGACCTTCACCGACTACATCGGTCGCTGGTACAAGCCGGAGCGCATGGTCGTCGGGTTCGGCGGCAAGATCGACGGCGACGTCCGCGCCGACGTGGCCGAGCTCCTGGGCGACCTCGAGCCTGCCGAAACGGGCGGGCCGCCGCCGGTCGCGGTGAGCGGGAACGGCGGCCCGAGGGTGAAGCTGCACACGAAGGAATCGGATCAGGCGCACCTGACGCTCGGCGTGCGCTCGTACCCGCTCGTGCACCCCGACCGCTATCCGCTGCAGGTGCTCGCCACCGTGCTCGGGACCGGCATGTCGTCCCGCCTCTTCACCGAGGTGCGCGAGCGGCGCGGGCTGGCGTACTACGTCTTCGCCGCCAACCACAGTTACACGGACGCGGGCTCGCTCTACTCGCAGGCGGGCGTCGACATCAACCGGGTCGACGAGGCTGTCTCGACGATCGTCGGCGAGCTGAAGCGGATCGCCGACGAGGCCGTGCCCTCGGACGAGCTCGAGAAGGCGAAGAACGTGGCCAAGGGGCGGTTCGTGCTGCAGCTCGAGAGCCCGCACGCGCTGATCATGTTCGGGCTGCGGCGCGAGGTGCTCGAGGGTGGCGCGACCGAGCCCGAGGAGGTGATCGCCGAGATCGAGGCGGTCACGAGCGAGGACGTGCAGCGCGTGGCGCAGGACGTGATCGGCTCGCAGGGCCTCAACCTGGCCTTGATCGGCCCCTTCGACGACGCCGAGCGCTTCGAGAAGCTCTTGGCCTAGCGGCTCGGTTGTGGTAGGAAGGGCGCGATGGCCGAGTCAGTCGAGCCGCACGTGACCCTGATCGACCACAGAACGGGCGAGACCACCAGGCTGGAAGGGCGGCCGATCGAGGAGCTGGCCTCGGCCCTCGTCGAGCAGGCGCGCGCGATGCGCACCGCCGCGATCGGGATACCGCCGGGCGACGCCGAGCACGAGTGAGGGTCGACTGGGCGACGCTCGCCCGCTACGCGGAGTCGTCGGGCGGGCTGGCGACCCTGGTCGGCGCCGGGATCGACACCTACTACCCTCCTGAGCTGCCGGCTCCGATCGTGCTGCCGCTGACCGTGCAGCTGCGCGGCGGGCAGGAGGAGATGGTGCAACCGCACCAGATCACGTTCCGGATTCTGGACGGCGATCTCGACCAGGTCGGCGAGGAGGGAACGCTCGGCTTCCAGTCCGAGCCCAACCCGAACATCGAGGAGGGCTGGGAGGCGGGCGTGTTGCTCACCGTGGTGAGCCAGTTCGTGGCCGAGCGCGAGGGCCCGTACTCGATCGAGATCGCGATCGACGGCGAGCACAAGAAGAGCGTCCCTTTTCGCGTCCTCCCTTCGGGCGAAACCGCCGAATAGGCGGGCCATGTCCGGGGTCTGACCCCCGCCGTGGCCGGACGGGGCGTGGCCGCTCGCGGTGCAAGAAGACAAGAGCGTGACGAACGCTCCACAGGCATCGCTGCGTTACGCGATCGACCTGGCTGGCTTGTCCGCTTCGGGCGTGTCCGGGGTCAGACCCCGGACCTGGCGAGAGAAGACGCTGGGTCGCGCTAGGCAGTGTCGAGGAAGCTCACGGGATACGCGCTGAAGCGAGCGCCTTCTTCCCCAGGGACTGGGCTTCGCGGTACGGGAGCTTCGGGCGGTACGCGAGGACGACGACGATCTTCGGGCCGCTCCTGGCGTAGACGATCGACGCCGTCAGACGCGCGTCCGAGAGCCAGCCGTTCTTCTGCGCGACCGGGACTCCCGGCAGGAAGGGCTGGACGAGGCCTGCGTTGTCGCCTCCCTTCCAACTCGCCAGCAGAAGCTCGAGCGCAAGCACGCGCTCGCCCGCGCGAGAGGCCGGTCTGACGTTGCTGGTAGCGGTTTCCGGCGGCCGCAGCATGCAGGGCGTACAGCGCCCGACCGAGGTCGCGCGCGGTCGTGTACCTCCACGTGCCGAGCGGCGGTGGCTTGGGAGCGTCGACCCGCGCGGTCCCCACCCGGTAGGGGCCGGGGTAGGTGCTCGAGATCATTCCGAGACCGCCCAGAGCGTCGGCGACCCGCGACCCGCCGAGTGTCTCCAGCAGGCGGTTCGCGGCCAGGTTGGACGACCAGCCCGTCAGCTGGCGCAGGTCGTACCAGAGCGGAGAGCGCTCGGGCGCGGTCTCGACGGCCCGCAAACCGGCGGCGAGGACGCCGAGCTTGACCGTGGACGCCGCCGGAAAGCGGGCGTCGGAGTTCCAGCCGGCGACGCGGCCGCTGACCAGGTCGTGCACCCAGAACGCCGCCCAGCCGCGATACCACTCGCCGAGCCCGGCCAGCCGCCGCTCGAGCGCGACGTCGGTCCGGCCCGCCGCCCGCGCACGCATCGAGCCGCGGGGAAGCGAGGTGCGCGGGACGCTCGCGGGCGCCCCGCCAGCCCGCGGGTCGTTGGTCGAAGCGCTCCGCGGCGAGAATCGTCGCGCGCAGCCGAGCGAGCTCGCCGCGGTCCGGAGACGGAGCGCGAAGCAGCCGCTCCTCCCGGTCGCGCGCGGCGTCGTACCGCGCCTGCACGACGGCGGGATCCTGCGCTGCCGCCGACGGCACGACCGCGAGGAGCAGCGCGATTGCGAGAGCCGCGCGCACTCAGCCGAGGGTCGCGAGGTCGCGGCGAAAGTGCTCCCGATCCTCGGGGTCCACGATCCGCTCGGCCGCCTCGACGGCGAGCCGCTCGTAGGCCTCCGCCTCCGGTACCTGGCGGGCCACGCGGTGGCCTCGCGCCAGCGCTTCGTACGCGTAGGCGAGGTCGAAGTCGCCGATGTCGTGCTCGTCGCAGAGGTCGAGGCACCGCCGGCCGTGCCAGAGCGCGGGCTCGGCGCGCCCGAGCACGGAGTACACGCGCGAGCACTGCCACTCGCCGCGTGCAAGGTTGACGGGCTCGCCGACGACGCCCCAGTGGTAGCGGGACGCGTGCGCCGCGTGGAGCATCTCGTCGTCCTCCGCGCCGGTGCGCTGCTCCTGCTCGAGCAGCGCCCAGACCCGGTTGAAGAGGTCCTTCGCGAGCTGCCGCTGCCGCTCCGGCTCGAGCGGCGCCACGGCTAGTCCTCGTCGCGCCCGGTCACGGAGCGCTCGCGGATCTCCTCGACGACCGTCGGGATCGGCCAGCGTCGTCGTGTCGCCGAGTGGCCGGTTCTCGGCCACGTCTCGCAGCAGCCGCCGCATGATCTTGCCGCTCCGCGTCTTCGGCAGCTCCTGGGTGAAGACGATGTTGGCGGGCTTCGCGATCGGCCCGATCTTCGTCGCCACGTGCGCGCGCAGCTCCTCGAGCTTCTCGACCGAGCCCTCCTTGCCGCCCTTCAGCGTCACGAAGGCGACGATCGCCTGACCGGTGGTCGCGTCGGCCCGGGAGGCGACGGCCGCCTCGGCCACCTCCTGGTGGTCGACGAGGGCGCTTTCGACCTCGATCGTGGAGATCCGGTGACCGGACACGTTCATGACGTCGTCGACCCGCCCGAGCAGCCAGAAGTCGCCGTCCTCGTCGATCCGCGCACCGTCGCCGGCGAAGTAGACGTCCTCGTACTTCGACCAGTAGGTCTCGACGTAGCGGTCGTGCTCCTTGTAGAGGCCTCGGAGCATCGCCGGCCAGGGCCGGCGCAGCACGAGGTAGCCGCCGCCTCCGGGCCCGACCTCGCTGCCCTGCTCGTCGTACACCGCCGCGTCGACGCCCGGGAACGGCTTCGTCGCGGAGCCCGGCTTCGTCGTGGTCACCCCGGGCAGCGGGGTGATCAGGATCATCCCCGTCTCGGTCTGCCACCAGGTGTCGACCACCGGGCAGCGCTCGCCTCCGATGTGCTCGTGGTACCAGACCCAGGCCTCCGGGTTGATCGGCTCGCCGACCGACCCGAGCAGCCGCAGCGACGAGAGGTCGTGTCGCTCCGCGTACTCGGTCCCCCACTTCATGTGCGACCGGATCGCGGTCGGAGCCGTGTAGAGGATGTCGACCTTGTAGCGCTCGACGATCTCCCACCAGCGATCCTTGTCCGGGTAGTCGGGCGTTCCCTCGTACATGACGCCGGTCGTGCCGTTCGCCAGCGGGCCGTAGACGATGTAGCTGTGGCCGGTGACCCAGCCGACGTCGGCGGCGCACCAGTACACGGAATCGGGCTTGACGTCGAAGATGTAGTGGTGGGTCGTGGCGACGCCGGTGAGGTAGCCGGCGGTCGTGTGCGCGATGCCCTTCGGCTTCGCGGTGGTGCCGCTCGTGTAGAGGAGGTAGAGCAGGTCCTCCGCGTCCATCGGCTCGCACGGGATACTCGGACTCGTCGGTCGCGACGTCGTGCCACCACACGTCCCGGCCCTCGGTCATCGGCACGGCGTTGCCGGTTCGCCGCAGGACGATCGCGTGCCGCACCGAGGGAGCCGAGGCGAGCGCTTCGTCGACCGTCTGCTTGAGCGGCACGGTCGAACCGCGGCGCCAGGCCTCGTCCTGGGTGATCAGTACCTCGCAGCTCATGTCACCGAGCCGGTCCGAGAGCGAGTCGGCCGAGAAGCCCCCGAAGACGACGGTGTGCGGCGCTCCGATCCGCGCACACGCGAGCATCGCGATCGGCGTCTCCGGAACCATGCCCATGTAGATGCCGACAGGCGTGCCCTTGCCGACGCCCAGCGCCTTCAGCGCGTTCGCGAGCTTCGTCGTCTCCCGCTGGAGCTCCGAGAACGTGACCTCGCGCCGGTCGTCGGCGGGCTCGCCCTCCCAGTAGTACGCGACCTTGTCTCCCTGTCCGTTCTCGACGTGGCGGTCGACGCAGTTGAAGCAGACGTTGAGCTTGCCGCCGAGGTACCACCTGGCGTAGGGCGGCTCCCACTCGTACAGCTTCGTGAACGGCTCGAACCAGGTCAGCCGCTCGCGGCCCTCGGTCTCCCAGAACTCGTCGAAGTCGCGCTCGTAGATGTCGGGCTGCGCGTTCGCCTGGGCTGCGAACTCCGGAGGCGGCGGATACCGCCGCTCCTCCAGTTGCATCGTCTCGATGGCCGGAGAACGGCCGCCGTCCGCGCTCACGGCTCCAGGTCGTACGGAAAATCGGTGAGGTTCTCGCAGCCGTCCTCGGTCACGACCGCGAGGTCCTCGAGGCGGCAGCCGCCGTAGCCGTGGCGGTACAGGCCGGGCTCGAGCGTGACGACGTCGCCGGCGACCAGCGTCCCGGGGGCCCGGCCGAGCCACGGCTGCTCGTGCACCTCGAGGCCGACGCCGTGGCCGAGCCCGTGGTAGAAGCCGCTGTCGAGCACCTGGCCCGGCTGCTTCGAGAGCTGCGTCGGCTGGCCGGCCTCGTGGAAGAGCTCACAGACCTCGGTGAAGACAGCGCGGCCCTCGACCCCGGCGCGCGTCAGCTCTAGCGAGCGCTGCAACGCGTCGTAGACGAGGCGGTGGTACTCGCGCAGCTCGTCGGAGGGCGTGCCGACCACGAACGTCCGCGTCATGTCGGCGAAGCACATCGACTCGCGGTCGCGCGGCCAGATGTCGATCACGATCGGCTCGTCGCGGCTTGATCGGGCCGGAGCCCATGTCGTGGCCGACGGCGCTCTGTGCGCCGTGCGAGACGATGAAGTCGTCCGCGGAGAGCCCGTGCTCACCGAAGACCCGCAGGATCTCGAGCTTGACGCGCTCGCACGTGAGCGGCTCGCCGTCGAGCGAGACCGAGCCGTTCTGCGGCTCCGCCCGGCGGAAGAGCTCGCGCGCCGCGCCCATCGCGTCGTCGGCGCCCTTCTGTGCCCGGCGGATGCCGGCCAGCTCGGCGTCGGTCTTGACGCGCCGGCGCTGCAGGAAGAGGTCGCGATCGACCTTCAGCTCGACGCCGCTCGCGCGCAGACGGTCGGCGAGCTCGAGCGGGAAGGTGCTCGGGACGGCCGCACTCGAGATGCCCCACTCCTTGGCGGCGCGGATCGACAGCTCCAGGTCGACCTCCTCGCGCGGCATGCCCTTCGCGATCAGCTCGTCCCAGCCGAACTCCTCGTACGGGTGCGCCTCCACGCCGACCTCGCGCAGCCGGTCGACCTCGAACGAGCTCAGCATCGCGAGCTTGGAGCCGTTGCGCTCGAAGTAGAGGAAGGCGTCGGGCACGGCGACAGGCACCTCGTGCCGCAGCTCGGGCGACCTGATCGTGTCCGCGTGGATGAGGACGTCCGTCACGCAGAGCGGATTCTATATCGCCGGGAGTCCTGGTCCCGAGCTGACCGCTGCATAAACTGAGGCTCGTGGACGACCTCTTCGAGCGCGCGCAGAACCTGATCGCCGACTACGACCGTGAGCTGACGAAGACGCTGCCCGAGGGCGCCGAGATCTTCGACGCGCATGTCCACCTCGGCCTCGACATCGACGGCTTCCGCGGCACCTACGAGGAGCTCGAGAAGGAGCTCGACTCCTACGGCGCCTCGCGCTGCTTCATGTTCTGCCTGGACGAGCCGGACCGCCATCCCGGCTTCAGGGCGCCGAACGACCGCACCCTGGAGTTCGGCCGGCGGTCGCAGGGCCGCTTCATCCCGTTCGTGCGCCTCGACATGGGCGAGAGCCCGATCGAGGAGGCCGTTCGCTGCCTCGACCTGGGCGCCAGGGGAATCAAGCTGCACCCGCGCGCGCAGCGCTTCCTGCTGAACGACGAGCGGCTCGCGCCGGTGTTCGCGCTGGCCGCCGAGCGCCGGGTGCCGATCCTGATCCACGGCGGGCGCGGGCTGCCGCCGATCGCCGACCACCTACACCGGCTCGTGGAGGCGCATCCCGAGGCGCAGCTGATCATCGCCCACGCCGGGATCGCCGACCTGGCCGCGCTCGCAAGCCGTTTCTCGGGCAAGGCGGGCGTCTTCTTCGACACCTCGGTGTGGAGCCCGATCGACCTGCTCGACTTCTTCCATCAGGTCCCGCCGGAGCAGGTCCTGTACGCCTCGGACTATCCCTACGGGCGCCAGCCGAGCTCGCTGCTGATCGCGCTGAGGACCGCGATCCAGGCCAACTTCGACGAGGACGACCTGCGCACGATGCTGGCCGGCAACGCGAACCGGATCGCCGACGGCGAGCCTCCGCTCGAGCCGACGCACGCCCCGAGGCGGCGGCACGTTCACCCAGCCGATGGCGTTCGCGCGCATCCACCAGTACCTCTCGATGGCGACGCCGCTCCTGTGGACGCGCCAGCCGGACACGATCGGCGTGCTCGGCCTCGCGCTGAACGCGTGCGACGAGCGGAACGGCCATCCCGAGGAGCTGGAGCAGATCCGCGAGCTCGTGGGGACCGCGCGTGACCTCTGGCGCGGGCTGGCCGAGGTGGAGGAGGAAGCCGATCGCGTCCGGGTCAGCCGCGCGACCTTCCGGCTGATCCACCTCGCCGACATCTTCGCCGTCACGGCCGATGCCTGAGCTCGTCGTCAACGGCCGCGCCTACGCCGTGGACGCCGCGGTGGGGCGGACGCTGGCGGAGACCCTGCGCGAGGACCTCGGGCTGACCGGAACCAAGGTCGCCTGCGGCGAGGGCCACTGCGGAGCCTGCACCGTGCGGATCGACGGCGTGCCGATGCTGTCGTGCATCACGCTCGTCCACACCGTCGAAGGGCGCGAGGTGACGACGATCGAAGGTCTCCGCGACCACCCGCTCGTGAACGCCTTCGTCCGTGCGGACGCGCTGCAGTGCGGCTTCTGCACGCCGGGGCAGATCGTCTCCGCGTCGGCGCTCGTCGAAGCGATTCCCGAGCCGACCCGCGAGGAGATCCGGCACGGGATGGCAGGGAACCTCTGCCGGTGCGCGGCCTATCCGAACATCGAGGAGGCGATTCTGAGTTGGCGCGCCTGATCAAGACCGAGAAGGAAGTCGAGGGGCACTACAGCGGAGACCTGGGTCGTCGTCGAGGAGGACGCGCTCGACCAGTGGCCCGCGGGGCCGCTGAACACGGTCGGCCGCGACGCCGTGCGCATGGACGGGCCCGAGCGCGCACGCGGCGAGGCGCTCTACACCGCGGACCTCGTCTTCCCGGGCATGCTGCACGCGGCGATCCTGCGCAGCCCACATCCGCGCGCGCGGGTCGCGAGCATCGACCTCGGTCCCGCACTCTCGGCGCCGGGCGTGAGGGCCGCACTCGGCCCTGACGAGCTGGACGCCCTCACCGACGAGCCGGGCTACGTGGGCGCTCCCGTCGCGGCCGTCGCCGCGGACACGGATGCGCAGGCGCGGGCTGCGGTCGAGCTGATCGCGGTCGAGTGGGAGTTGCTCGAGCCGCTCGTCGACCCGGACGACGCAGTCGAGCGCAAGGAGCTGCTCGGCGAAGCGCGCCACTACGAGCGCGGCGATCTCGAGCAGGGCTTGGCCGAGGCGGACGCGGTGGTCCGTGCCGAGTACCGCACGCAGGTGGCGCTCCACAACAGCATGGAGCCCCACGGCGCCGTGTGCCGATGGGAGGGCGACACGCTCGAGGTCTATGTCTCCACGCAGTTCATCTGGGGCGTTCGTGCGAACGTGGCCGAGAAGCTCGGCCTCCCCGAGGACGACGTGCGCGTGATCTGCAACTTCATGGGCGGCGGCTTCGGCTCCAAGAACGGGCCCGGCGTCCAGACCTACGTCGCGGCCGAGCTCGCCAAGCGAACGGGCCAGGCCGTGCGCTGCTTCAACGACCGACGCGAGGAGAACCTGGACGCCGGCAACCGCAACGGCACGATCCAGCGGCTCGTGGCAGGCGCGCGCGCGGACGGCACGCTGACCGCGCTCGGAGGCGACTTCGTCAACGCCGTCGGCTTCCGCGGCTTCTCGTCCAGCACCTCCGGGCCGATGCAGATGCTGTACGCCTGCCCGAACGTGCGCACGGCCGAGTACGGGGCCAAGCTCAACACGCCTCCGAACGCGGCCTTCCGCGCCCCGGGCTTCGTCGAGGGCACCTTCGGGCTGGAGTGCCTGCTCGACGAGCTGGCCGCGAAGCTCGGCCTCGATCCGCTCGAGGTGCGCCGCAAGAACCACAGCGACTCCGACCTCGCGGACGGGCGGCCGTTCTCCTCCAAGAACCTGATGGAGTGCTACCGGCGCGCAGAGCAGCACTGGGCGCGCCGCGAGGAGGTGCGCGCTCGCGCGGACGGGCCGTGGAAGCACGGCGTCGGCCTCGCGAGCCAGATCTGGTACGGCGGCGGCGGCCCGCCCTCGTACGCCTGGGTGCGCGTCGGCTCGGACGGGCGTGTGAACGTCGTCACCGCGATGCAGGACATCGGGACGGGCTCGCGCACGGCGATGGCCCAGATCGCAGCCGAGGAGCTGGGCGTCCCGCTCGAGCGCGTCCGTGTGCAGCTCGGAGACTCGGCCCGCGGCCCGTACGCGTCGATCTCCGCAGGCTCGTCGACCGTCCCGAGCATGGGCCCGGCTGTGCGCTCGGCCGCCGCCGACGCGCGTCAGCAGATTCTCGAGATCGCCGCCCAGCGCTACGACCTCGAGCAGCGTGTGCTCTCGCTGAAGGACGGCAACGTGATCTCGGCGAACGGCGGCTCCTGGCCGATCGAGGAGGTGACGGCCTGCTCGACGACGGGCAGATTCTCGGCAAGGGCGCCCGCGGCCCGAACCCGACCGGGATGCGCGTGCTCACCTTCGGAGTCCAGGTGGTGGAGGTCGCCGTCGACGACGGAGACCGGCGAGGTGCGCGTGGAGCGCGTCGCGGCCATCCACGACGTCGGCCGGATCGTCAATCCGCTCGGCGCCCGCAGCCAGGTCGAAGGCGGGATCATCCAGGCGATCGGCTACGCCCTCACGGAGCAGCGGATCGACGATCCCGGAACGGGGATCCCGCTCACGCGCACGCTCGACGCGTACAAGATCCCGACGATCGCCGACGTGCCCGAGATCGTCACCGAATTCGTCGACATCCCTGATCAGCACCTGACGAACCTCGGCTCCAAGGGCCTCGGCGAGCCGCCGATCATCCCCACGGCCGCCGCGATCTCGAACGCGATTCGCGACGCCACGGGGGCCGACGTCCGCTCGCTGCCGATCACGCGGGACGAGATGCTGCGCGCGCTCCGCGAGGCCCGAGACCGCACCCGGGGCGAGGTTGCAGCTCCAACGACCTAGCTCACTCGAAGAGGCGACGGCAGCCCTCGGGAACGGGTCCGCCCGGGCGCTCGCCGGCGGGACGGAGCTCGTGCCGCTCCTCCGGACCACCTGGTCGAGGCGGAGACGCTCGTCGAGCTCCGCGACGTCGTTCCGCGCGGGATCCAGGGGACGACGATCGGAGCCGGGACGACGCTCGGCGAGCTCGAGGTCGACCCGCAGATCCCGAGGGCGCTGCGCGAGGCCTGCCGCCTGGCGGCCTCGCCGCAGGTACGAGCCATGGGGACGATCGGCGGCAACCTGCTCCAGGCGACGCGCTGCTGGTACTGGCGCTTGAAGTTCCCCTGCTGGCTCCACGGCGGCGAGCGCTGCCTCGCGAAGTCCGGCGCCCACCGCGAGCACGCCGTCTTCGGCAACGAGCGCTGCGCGTCGGCGCACCCGTCCGATCCGGCGGCCGCGCTCGTGGCGCTCGGGGCACGGCTGCGGACGAGCCAGCGTGAGCTGGCGGTCGAGGAGCTCTACCGCCTCCCCACCGACGACGACCGCTCCACCACTACCCTGCGGCCCGGCGAGCTGATCCTCGAGCTCGACGTCCCTGCCAGCGAGGCAAGCACCTACCTGAAAGCCATGGATCGAAAGGTCTTCTCCTTCCCGCTCGTGGGCGTCGCTGCCGCCCGCATCGGGCGGCGACACGCGACTTGCGCTGTCGGGCGTCGCGCCGATTCCCGTGGCTGCTCGCGTCCGTCGACGCGCTCGAGGCCGCCACGCCGCTCCCCGGCACCGCCTACAAGGTCGAGCTCGCACGTGCGCTCGTCGGCCGGGCGCTGGCGGAGGTCGGCTCGTGAGGCACTGGCTCCTGCTCGGTCTTGCAGTCGTCGTGCTCGCAGGCTGTGGTGGGGACGACGACGGCGAGAGCAGCTCGACCGACACCTCCACGCCGCCGCCGACGTCCGCCAATCCGCCCGGCTCGTGCAGTCAGGTCGATCCGCCGGAGCCGAAGGCAGGAGGGCGGCGCCGAGAAGGTGACCGAGCTGCCGGCCGTGAAGCAGCCCAAGCTCGAGGTCGAGACGAACTGCGGCACCTTCACGATCGACCTCGACCCGAAGGCCGCGCCCAAGACGGTCGCGTCCGTCGTGGGGCTCGCCGAGGCCGGCTTCTACGACGAGACGACGTTCCACCGGATCGTCCCCGGCTTCGTGATCCAGGGCGGCGACCCGACGGCCACGGGCACGGGCGGGCCGGGCTACTCGACCGTCGACACGCCCTCGCAGTCGACGAAGTACACGCGCGGAGTCGTGGCGATGGCGAAGACGCCGACGGAGGCGCCGGGCACCTCCGGCAGCCAGTTCTTCGTCGTGACCGGAGCGGACATCGGGCTCGCACCCGAGTACGCGGTGATCGGGAAGGTCACGGACGGGATCGCGGTGGTGAACAAGATCGGGCGCCTGGGCGACCCGACGACGGAGGAACCGACGCAGGTCGTCGTCATCTCCAGGATGCGGCTCAAGGAGTAACTGGGCGCCGTAGGCCGGGTAGAGTCCCGAGTCCTTTGCGGCGGCGACTACTGGCACTACTCGTGGTGACGACCACGGTTGCAACGATTGCGGCCACCTCGGCGCAGGTCGTTGACCGGCCCGCGAGCGCGGCTGCGCTGTCGGCTCCTCCGGTTCGCGTGACGTCGAATCCGTGCCCGCTGCCGCCTGCTCACGCAGCCGCGTTCAGGGCAGCGGCGCGCGACACGCGCCTGCCCGTCTCGCTCCTGCTCGCCGTCGGCCGGATCGAGTCCAATCTCCGGCCCCACGCCCGCTCGAGCGCGGGCGCGCGGGGGCTGATGCAGGTGATGCCCGAGACCGCGGCCGAGCTCCAGCTCGACCTCGACCGGCCGCACTCGAACGTCCTCGCCGGAGCGCGCTACCTGCGCCGGCTGCTCGTCCGCTTCGGCTCGCTCGACCTCGCGCTCGCCGCCTACAACGCAGGCCCGACGGCGGTCGCCCGCGCGGGCGGAGCACCCACCGGCGCCGTCCTCACCTACGTGGCGAACGTCCGGCAGCACCATCGCGCCCTCGCCGGCTGCACCTAGTAACAGTCTGTTACTTGCCGAGCGATCCGCTTGGCTCGGTCTCTTCGTCCTCTAGTAACAGACTGTCACTTAGGTTGTAGAGGTGATCGCTGCGGTCGTGCTGGCGGCCGGGGCCGCGTCTCGGTTCGGGGCGCCGAAGCAGGCGCTCCTGCTGCCGCTCGTCCTCGACCGCCTACGGGAGAGCAGCGTCGACGAGGTGCGTGGTCGTCCTCGGCGCCCACGACGTCGTCGTCGACGCCCGCACGGTTCGCTGTCCCGAGTGGGAGCGCGGCCCCGGAGCCTCGCTCCGCTGCGGGCTCGCCGCACTGGGGCCGGAGGTCGAGGCCGCCGTCGTCGTCCTGGCCGACGGGCCGAACCTGGCACCCGCCGCGGTCGACCGCGTAATCGAGGCCTGGCGCGGGTCCGGAGCCGAGATCCTCGCCGCGAGCTACGCCGGCGAGCGCGGCCACCCGGTGCTGCTCGCGCGGGCCGCGTGGGGGCACATCCCCGACGAGGGGGCCCGCGCGCTGACGCCGCTGCTCGTCCCCTGCGACGACCTCGGCCCTCCAGGCGACGTCGATTCCGCCGATGACATGGGGAGGTACGGCCTCAGTCCTGGAGAACCGTGAAGACAGAGATGGCATTCGTCCCACCGCTCGAGCCCGGCTCCGACCGCTCGCCGCTCGCGGCCGCCCGCCTGCGCCGCCAGTTGACGCTCGAGGACGCGGCCAAGCAGGCCAAGCTCACGCCCGAAGAGGTGTCCTGGCTCGAGACCGGACGCCTGTACCGCTTCCCCTCGAGCGCGAGCGCCACGCTCGCGCTCCTGCTCTACGCGACCTCGCTCGAGATCGACCGCCGCGAGGCGCGCGAGCTGGCGGGGCTGCCGGTGCCGCCGAGACCGCTCGACCGCAACCCTGCGCGCCGGATCGCCACGCTCGCCGCGGTGCTCGCGCTCGTCGTCGCGATCGGCGCCGCGTTCACCGTGGTCCCGGGCGCGGCCTCCGAGCGCGCAACCGAGGAGGCCGCCGAGGCCAGGGCGAAGAAGCTGCCGCCGACCTGGAAGGTCTCCGTCGACGTCCTGAACGGCAGCGGCAACATCCGCTACACGCGTCAGGTCGCCGACCGGGTCACCTCGCTCGCCTACACGGTGCGCAGCGTACGACGCGCCGACCGCTTCGACTATCCCGAGACCGCGGTCTACTTCCAGCCGGGCGGCGCCGCGCTGGCAGAGCGGCTCGCGAATCAGCTCGACGTGGCGGCCAAGCCGCTTCCGGGCGGCAAGAACCCGCGCAGGCTCGTCGTCGTCGTCGGCGCCGAGCGGGCCGTCAGCTCGGGTCTATAGCGGAGTTCGAAGCGCCGCCAGCTTGAGCTTGAGCTGCGGGTCCATCGTCTCGACCGCCGCCTGGCGGACGAACATGCGCAGCTTCTCCTCGAAGCGGTAGCGCGCCCGGCAGTACGAGCAGTCGTCGAGATGCTGCTCGGCCTCCATGCGCTCGGCCTCGGTCAGCTCGCGATCGAGGTACGGCTGGAGCATCTGCTCGCATTTTTCGCACGGGTCGTCGACCGGCAGGAGGCTCATGTGTTCTCGACCACCGTATCTGCCAGCTCCTTCTTCAGGATCCGCCGGCCCCTGTGCAGCCTGGACATGACCGTCCCGATCGGGATGTCGAGGATCCGCGCCGCGTCGGCGTAGGAGAAGTCGCCGATGTCGACGAGCACGACGACGTCGCGAAAGTCGTGGGGGACGGCCGAGAGGGCGTTGACCGCGCCGTCCTGCGACAACCGCCGCAGCACCTGGTCCTCCCGCGGGTTCTCGTCCGAGATCGAGTCGGAGAGACGGTTGTAGAGGTAGTAGTCGCCTTCCTCGAGCGGCTGCGTGTCCGGCGAGCGCTGCTTGCGCCGGCCGCGGTCGATGTTGAGGTTGGTCATGATCCGCATCAGCCACGCGCGCAGGTTCGTCCCCGGCGTGAACGAGCGCCAGCTCCGGAACGCGCGCGCAAAGGTCTCCTGGACGAGATCCTCTGCCTCTTCCTTCGAGCCCGACAGGTGCCGGGCGACGGAATAGACCTGATCGGCCAGAGCCAGTGCCTCCTCCTCGAAGCGCACGCGATCGCGTGCTCCTTCGGCCAGCCGCCGGGCTTCCTCGTGCGCCGTCTCGCCCACGCGGGCGACCCTAGCAGCTTCCTGATCTCGGCCTAACGACGCCGTTTCGGAGCGTATTCCCCGGGGTACGAGAGGCAGGGACGACAAGGGGGAACACACATGCAGGGATATGACGTCGTAACGCACGACGACGAGAAGGTGGTCGGCCACGTGGTCGACAAGGTCGGCCGCAACTACATCGTCGAGCAGGGGCTGCTGCGCAAGACGAAGCACGCCCTCCCCGAGGACTTCGCGCACCTCGACGAAGAGAGCCGCCGGCTCGTGATCACGGTTCCGAAGGACCTGCTCGAGGACTCGCCCAAGGTGGACGGCGACGTCGACGAGGACGCAGTCGCGGCGCACTACGGGCTCGCCGACACGACGGTCGACGACCCGCCCGGTTTCGACGACTCCGCGGTCATCGAGGAGCGCGTCGCTGCCCGCGAGGGCGGCGAGCCGAACGACGGGATCCACGAGTCGCCGGCGCTGCTCGGCGACCGCTACGACGACACGGTCGTCGAGCGCGACCGAGAGAGCTAGACGGCGGCGAGGGGCGGGCGGAAGCCCGCCTTGCCCATCGCGTCGAGCAAAGCACGTCGAGGTCGGTGCGCTCGTCGTCGAACTGCAGCGTCACCTGACCCATCAGGTTCGCGTTCGCGGACTCCAGGCCCTCGTGGCCCTGGAGCGCGGCCGCGAGCCGGTGGACGCAGCGCTCGCAGCGGATCCCGGTCACCTGGAGCGTCTCGTTCTGGAGCGCCATCGCGCTAGGACACTACCGTCCGCTCCACGACGTCCGCGCTGACGGCCTGGAGGCCGCGGGCGCGACCGATCTCGAGCTGGCGTAGCCCCTCCGGCTCGGAGCGCTCGAAGATGCGGATCCGCTCGGCGGTGCCCAGCTCGGCGGCGGTCGGCGCGAGGCGCTCGAGCAGCTCCTGGGTGCAGCTCGGCCACCGGATGCGGTGCGGTCTTCGGTCGGATGCAGCAGCTCAGCCTCGGCTCCGAACCGCAGGGCCGCCCAGCGGTTCTGCTGGTAGACGCCCCGGTCGGCCGCCTCGCCTTCGGCGCCGGCGAAGTGCGCGCAGAGCGTCTGCAGGAGCGCAACGAATGCGGCCGACCGCTCGAGCACCGTCGGCTGGTCGGGCATGCGCACCTCGAGCGTCCCGAAGCGCGGGTGCGGCCGGACGTCCCACCAGAAGCGCGTGTAGTCGTCCGCCAGGCCGGCGGCGACGAAGCGCCCGACGAAGCGCTCCCAACCCGCGAACGAGCCGAAGACAGGCGGGGCTCCACTGCGGGGGAGCTGGGCGAGCACCTCGGCCCGGTTCGAGGCAAGACCCGTCTCCTTCCCCTCCAGGTAGGGCGAGTTGGCGGAGAGCGCGAGCACCAGCGGCAGCCAGGGCAGCACGGCCTCGAGCGCCGTGAAGCAGGCGTCCTCACTCGGCATCTCCACGTGCACGTGCAGGCCGTTGACGCCTTGACGCTTGGCCGAGATGCCCGCGTAGGAGACGAACTCGCGGTAGCGCGGGTCGTCGGCGATCTCCTGGTCGGTCGGCAGCGCGGTCGGGTGCGTCCCCGCCGCCGCCAGCCGCAGCCCGAGACGGGCCGCCGCCTCGTCCGCGGCGCGGCGAAGGCCGCGGAGCGACTCTTCCGCCTCGGCCACCGAATCGCACGGGTCGGTGGTGAGCTCGAGCACGGAGGCGAACAGCTCCAGCTTGAGGCGACCGGGAACCTCGAGCTCGCCGGCCTCGGCGAGCAGGTCGGCGGAGGCGGGCACGAGGTCGAGCGTCTCGCCGTCCAGGAGCATGATCTCCTCCTCGACGCCGACCGACCACGGCCTCCTCCGCCCGAAGGCGCTCACTTCCCGCGCACGCCGTGAACCGGCCGGCCGGACGCCTCCCACAGGTAGTACGAGAGGCTGGCGCCGAACGTGGACACGTACTCGACCACGTGCGGGTCTCGCTGCACCTCGCGTGCGCGAGCCGCGTGGCGGAGGAGATTGGGGTCGTCGCGCTCCTCCCAGACGAGCACGAGATGGGCGGCCGTCATGAACTCGGCCACGAACGAGCAGCCGGGCGCCGGGCACGGGAATGGGCTGGTGGACACGCACCACCAACCGGCATGCTCCTCTTCGTCCTCGCCCCAGAGCTCATGGTGCTCGACGAGCTCCTCGTCCTCGAGGACGACCCGCCCTCGGGCCGGGTCCCTCTCCTCCATGGCGCGGAAGGGTAGCTAGCTAGTTTCTTCGCGAGAGCTCGACGTTGACCGTCTTCTTCTCGTCGCCGCGGTAGAGCTCGAGCTTCAGGCGCTGGCCCGGCTTCTTGGCGGCGACCGCGCGCTGCAGGTCGGACACGGTGGCGAGCTTGCGTCCGTCCGCGCGGATCAGCAGGTCGCCGCCGAGGAGCCAGCTCTCGCCGGCGACCACGACCTGGGTCTCGCCCGCCCGGATGCCCGCCTTGGCGGCGCCGGTCCCGTCCTTCACGCGGATGACCAGCAGCCCTTCCTTCGCCGGCAGGCGGAACAGATCGGCGATCTCGTCGGACACCGCCTGCGAACCAATGCCGAGCTCGGCGTGGTCGACGCGTCCCTTCTGCTGGAGCTGGTCGACGACTTCGCGCACGGTGTTGACCGGGACGGCGAAGCCGATGCCGACGTTGCCCGACTCGGTCGTGGAGCCCGTGGCGATCTGCGTGTTCACGCCGATCACCTGCCCGGCCGCGTTCAGAAGCGGTCCGCCTGAGTTGCCGCGGTTGATCTGCGCGTCCGTCTGGATCACTCGGTCGATCGGCGTCTCGGCGGGCGACTCGATCGTGCGCTGTAGCGCGCTGACGATGCCGGCCGTGACCGAGCGCTCGAGCCCGAACGGATTGCCGATCGCGACGACGGAGTCTCCGACCTGGACCTGCTCGGAGTCGCCCAGCTCGAGCGGCGTGAGCGCCCGCGCGTCGGCGTCCACCTTCAGCAACGCGACGTCCGTCGAGCGGTCGGTGCCGACGACCTTCGCCTTCAGGCTTTCCTTGTTCGAGAAGCTCACCTCGATGTCGGTGGCGCCGGCGACGACGTGGTAGTTGGTGACGATGTAGCCCGACTCGTCCAGCACGAAGCCCGAGCCCTGGGCGCGCTGTTCCTGTTGTGGGAGCGGGAAGCCGAAGAGCGGGTCGATCTGCTCCTCGCTGAGAGTCGTGGACGTGATCTGCACGACTCCCGGGGCCGCCCGCCGGTAGATCTCGCGGATGGTCAGCGGCCCCGGGTCGCGTTTGAAGGCCGTCGGTTGCTCGCCCGACGGAGCGGAGCGTGATGCCGGTGGGAAGACGGCCGTTGCTGAGTCGTCTTCGACCACCAGGCCTAGCAGAGCGGCGCCGCCGAGAGCGACGGCGCCGCCTGCGATCGCCGCGACCGCTAGAGCGGTCGCCAGAGTGAGAGAGGGGAGAGGAACTCTCATCTGTACTCGATCCTTATACCCGCGAGCGGTTTGCTTCCTGTGTGCCTGGATTAACCGCCGCTTTCTCCTTTGTTAAGGCCTCTTTGCGTCCGCTCAGCCGGCCCACGGGCCGATTCCGCCCAGACGCGCGACCTCGATGCGCACGACGTAGCCGGGCGGCGGGTCGTCCATGGGCGGAAAGCGCACGTCCGGGCCGAGGTAGACGCGGGCCAGCCGCTGGAGCAAATCGGGTGCCCCGCCCTCGGTGATCCGCGCCCGACCGTGCACGACGAGGTACTGCAACAGGCCGGGCGGCTGGAGCTCGGTGCCCTCGATCGAGAGCGACACCCTGGAGTCGCCGCGGAGGTTCGTGAGCTTCTGCTGCTCGCGCAGGTGAGCCGAGACGATCTCGTCGCCCTCGAGGCCGACCCACACGCAGGAGATCTGCGGCGAGCCGTCGCGATTCAGCGTGACCAGATGGGCCAGACGCCCGGACTCGAGGATCGCGCGGGCGCTCTCCGGGAGCTTCACCTCGCGATCGTAACCACGCCGACTGGAGCGACTCCCCCTCCGGCCGCCTGACTACGATTGGGGCGTGCGGCGCCTGACGATCCTGATCGCCGTCCTGGCGCTGCCGGCTCCGGCCTACGGGGCCGATGTGGTGACCCTCTCGGCCACGCCCGGCCTCGTCCGCTTCGACGGGCAGACGACATTCGTGGGCGCCGCCGCACCCGCATTGCCGGGCGAGCCGGTGACGATCCTCGAAGGCTCGACTCCGGTCTGGGCCGGCCTCACGGAGGTCGACGGCAGCTTCGCGGCGACGGTGACCGTCCGCAGAGCCGCCCGCTACGTGGCAGTTGTGGGCCTCGCCCGCTCCGCGGCCGCACGCGTCCGCGTCAAGCCCGTCCTGCGGGTGGGCGTTCGCGGCAGACGGGTTCTCGGCGCGCGCGTGCGCGTGATCGGCCGGGTCCTGCCGCACCAGGCCGGCCGCGTGGTCGTCGCGGCAGGCGACAGGACGTATCGCGCCCGGGTCTCGCGCTCGGGGCGGTTCCGTCTGACGCTGCCGGCTCCCGGGCCTGGACGCGTGCTGCTCCGCGTCGCGGTACGGCCGAAGAGCGGCTACGTGCGCGTCTCGCGCCGGCTGACACTCCGAGTCCGCGCGGCCCCGCTCGGCTTCGGCGCCCGAGGCGAAGGCGTTGCCGCGCTCGAGCGGCGACTCGCGTCGCTTCGCTACACGCTGCGCGGCGTCGACCGCCTGTACGCCGGCGACACGCGAGACGCGGTGCTGGCCTTCCAGAAGGTGCACGGCCTTCCGCGCACCGGTCGCGTCGACGCACGGGTCTGGCGCGCGCTCGGCAGCGCCCGTACGCCGGCCGCGCGTGTCGGAGGCAGCCACGTGGAGGTCTACAAGGGGCGTCAGGTGGCCTTCGAGGTGCGCGGCGGCCGTGTGGTCGGGATCACGCACGTCTCCACCGGCGCCACGGGCAACACCCCGCTCGGCACCTGGCAGGTCTACCGCAAGGTGAACGGCTGGGATTGGGTGCTCTGGTACCCGCTCTACTTCCTCCGCGGCTTCGCCCTGCACGGATATCCGTCCGTGCCGGCGTACCCCGCGAGCCACGGCTGCGTCCGGCTGCCGATGTGGTTCGCCCCGGGCTTCAACGCCCGCTGGCCCTACGGGGCCACGGTGCGCATCTTCCCGTGAGCCCGGAACTGGTATCGGGATGTGGCCTCGTCGTCGGGGTGCGATGGGTGGTGCGAGGCAAGGACGCAGGGAGCGTTCGTATCCGAAGCGATACGGGCGCGACCGAGGACGCCGCCTCGCGCCGCCCAGCGCGGCCCGGGGGCACGAGCCTCATTCCGATGCCAGTTCCTAGCCTGTCGCTCGGCCGGATCGCGGGGATCCGGATCGGGCTGCACTGGAGCTGGCTGGTCGTCTTCGGCCTGATGGTGTGGACGCTGTCGGAGACGGTCTTTCCGCGCCAGAACCCGGGTCTCTCCGAGGCCGACTACCAGGCGATGGCCCTGACCGCCGCCGTGCTCCTCTTCGTCTCCCTGCTCCTGCACGAGCTCGGTCACGCACTACAGGCCAGACGCGAAGGGATGGAGATCGAGGGGATCACGCTCTGGCTCTTCGGCGGCGTGGCGACCTTTCGCGGGACGTTCCCCGGCCCGGGCGCCGAGTTTCGGATCGCCGTTGCCGGCCCGGTGGTCTCGCTCGCGCTCGGCGCGGCCTTCGCTGCGGTCGCGGCGCTCGCGAACCTGCCCGTGGCGGCCGAGGGCGTCACGTTCTGGCTCGGCTACATCAACCTGACGCTGCTCGTCTTCAACCTCCTTCCCGCACTGCCGCTCGACGGCGGCCGCCTCCTGCGGGCGGCGCTGTGGCGTGTGCGCGGGGACTTCTCCTGGGCAACGCGCATCGCGGCCGAGGCCGGGCGGGCCACCGGCCTGCTGCTGATCGGCGCCGGCTTCGTGCTGTTCCTGGCCGGGGGGATGTTCAGCGGGGCCTGGATCGCCTTCCTGGGCTGGTTCGTGCTGAGCGCCGCCGGGAGCGAGGCCCGGCACGCGGAGGCGCGCAGGGCGATCTCGGGGTTGCGCGTCCGCGACCTGATGGTGGCCGACCCCGCTGCCGCGCTGCACGACGACACGCTCGCGCAGTTCATGGCCGGCCTCGGCGAGCACGGCCGCTTCACGTCCTATCCCGTGCTCCAGGACGGCCGGGTCGTCGGGCTGCTGCCGACGAGCGCGGTGCTCGACACCCCGCGGGACGACTGGGACGCGCTGCGGGTGGGCGACCGCATGCTCGACCTCGAGCATGCGCCCCGGCTCGTCCCCGAGGACGACCTCTTCGACGCGCTCGCACGTCTGTCCGAGGCGGGCGTGAAGCGCGGTCTGGTCCTCGACGGCGACCGCCTGGCCGGCTACCTCTCGGTCTCCGACGTGGCCGACGCGCTCACGCGGCGCTAGGCGATCTCGCCGAGCAGCTTCGCCACCCGGGCATCGATCTCGTCCCGAATGACTCGCACCGCGGGAAGCTCCTTGCCGTCGGGGTCGTCGACCTGCCAGTCCTCGTAGCGCTTGCCCGGATAGATCGGACACGCGTCGCCGCAGCCCATCGTGATCACCACGTCCGCCGCGCGAACGACCTCGTCCGAGAGCGGCTTGGGGAATTCCTCGGCGACGTCGATCCCGAGCTCGTCGAGCGCCTCGACCACCGCCGGATTGATCTGGTCGGCGGGCATGCTCCCGGCGGAGCGGATGTGCACTCGCCCTTCCGCCCGTCGGTTCAGGAGCGCTGCGGCCATCTGACTGCGCCCGGCGTTCTGGACGCAGACGAACAGGACCTCGGGCACCGTCTTCGCGATCGGCCCTTCTGCCCGATCAGTGGAGACGCATCGGTGAACTCGCGGAACTCGCCGGTGACGAGGTACGCGGTCTGCTCGCCGATGTCCACTGCGTGGTCGCCGATCCGCTCGAGGCAGCGCGAGACGATGATCATCCGCAGCCCCCATTCCCGGAGCTCGGGGTTCGACCCGAGCGCGAGCACGTGCTGCACGGCACGCCGGTTGGCGCGGTCGATCAGCTCGTCGAGCTCGACCAGCGACTCGGCGCCGGCCAGGTCACGCTGCGCGAACGACTCGAGCGAGACGCGGATCATCTCCTCTGCGCGCGAGGTCATCTCCTCGAACGACTCCATCAGCTTCGCGTCGGGCGCGATGCCGTAGACGAGCTTCGTCGAGCTTGGCGATCGTCACGCAGTAGTCGGCCATGCGCTCGAGGTGCAGGTTGGTGTGCAGGCAGGCGAGCACCTGGCGCAGGTCGCCGGCGACCGGGGTCTGGCGGGCGAGGAGCGACTCGATCCCCTGCTCGATCGGCCGGTAGCGCGCGTCGACCTCGTCGTCGAAGGCGATCACCTCGTCGGCGAGCTCGGGGTCGCGCTGCTCGAGCGCCTCGAACGCTCCGCGCAGGGCGCGGAGGACGAGGTCGCCCTCCTCCATCAGCGTCGCCTGGAGCATGTCCAGCTCCTCCTGAAGCCCGACGCCTCATCCGAAGCGCCCCGTGACGTAGTCCTCGGTCCGCTGGTCGGACGGCTGGGTGAAGATCTTCGTGGTCGCGTCGTACTCGACGAGGATCCCCGTCCGCTGGCCCTCCTCGCCGCGCTCGACGCTGAAGAAGGCGGTCATGTCGGCGACGCGGGCGGCCTGCTGCATGTTGTGGGTGACGACGATGATCGTGTACTCGTTCTTCAGCTCGTGCATCAGATCCTCGATCCGCGTGGTCGCGATCGGGTCGAGCGCGGAGGCCGGCTCGTCCATCAGGAGCACCTCGGGCTCGACGGCGAGGCAGCGCGCGATGCACAGCCGCTGCTGCTGGCCGCCCGAGAGGCGAGAGCGCGCTCGCCTTGAGGCGGTCCTTGACCTCGTCCCAGAGCGCCGCCTGCAGGAGCGCCCTCTCGACGCGGTCGTCGAGCTCGTCGGTCATGCCGAGCACCCGCGGCCCGAAGGCGACGTTGTCGTAGATCGACTTCGGGAACGGGTTCGGCTTCTGGAACACCATCCCGATCCGCTTGCGCACCTCGACGGGGTCGACCTCGTGCCCGTAGAGGTCGGCGCCGTGGTAGAGTGATCTTGCCGTGGATCTTCGCGCCCGGGATCAGGGCGTTCATGTGGTTGAAGCAGCGGATGAAGGTGCTCTTCCCGCAGCCCGACGGCCCGATGAATGCGGTCACGAAGTTCCGATAGATCTCGAGCGACACGTCCTTGAGCGCGGGCTTGCCGCTGTAGGACACGCCGAGGTCGGCCACGTCGAAGACGACCTCGCGCGAGCTCCCGCGCGGGCAGGGGCTCGCGCTGCGTCTGAACGAGGCGATCCATGCTCACCTCGGGGATTGTGTCGGACATCGTCACCACTTTCTCTGGTAGCGGTTGCGAACCCAGATCGCGAAAGCGTTCAGCGTCAGGAGGATCGATCAGGAGCACGATGATCCCGGATGCCGCGAGGATGCGGAAGTCCTCCTGCGGACGAGCGATCCACTGGAAGATCTGGACCGGCAGCGCGGTGAAGTCGCCCAGGATCGTCGGGTCGAACGCCACGTAGGTCAGCGCTCCGACGAGCAGGAGCGGCGCGGTCTCGCCGAGGCCGCGCGAGAGCGCCAGGATCGACCCGGTCGCGATCCCGGGCGTCGCCGCCGGAAGCACCTGGCGCCAGACGACCTGCCACTTGGTCGCGCCGAGCGCGTAAGCGCCCTGGCGGATCGAGTCGGGCACCGCGCGGATCGCCTCGCGCGCGGCGATGATCACGGTCGGCAGGACGAGCAGCGTCAGGATCATCGCGCCGGCGAGCAGCACGCGTCCGAGGCCGAGGCCGCGCACGAGGAAGGCGAGCCCGAGGATGCCGTACACGATCGAGGGCACGCCCGCGAGGTTCTGGATGTTGACCTCGAGCAGGCGGTTGTACCAGCGGTCTCGGTTCGCGTACTCCTCCAGGTAGATCGCCGTGCCGACGCCGATCGGCACCGTGAAGGCGATCAGGAGCAGGCCGAGGTAGATCGTCGCGAGGATGGCCGGGCGCGCACCGGCGATCGCGGGTCCGCCGACGGCGGCTCGAGGAGCAGAACCGGGTCGACGTGACTTGTAGCCCTTGACGACGACCTGGACGAGCAGCGCGCCGAGCGTGACGATGCCGATCGCCATCGAGAAGAGCAGGAACGCCTTGAAGAGGGCGCTCGCGACGCGCCCGCGCGGCTTGTCGGCCCGAAGGGCCGCCGGCTGCGCGCTCATTCGTAGACCTCACGGAACTTGCGCACGAGCCGGATCGAGAACAGGTTCATCACGAGCGTCATCACGAACAGCGTCAGCGCCGACGGCGAAGATCGTCTTGTACTCGATCGAGCCGGTCGGCGACGTCGCCCTGGCCGGTGGCGGCGATGAACGCGGTCATCGTCTGGATCGCCTCGGTCGGGTCGAAGGTGAAGTTGGGCTGGCCGCCGGCGGCGATCAGCACGATCATCGTCTCGCCGACCGCGCGCGAGATGGCCAGCACGAACGAGGCGATGATGCCCGGAGACGGCGGCGGGGACGACGATGCGGAGTCGCGACCTGCATGCGGGTCGAGCCGAGCGCGTACGCGCCGTCGCGGAGGTCGCGCGGCACGGCCGACATCGCGTCCTCGGACAGCGACGCGACGGTCGGGATCAGCATCACGCCCATCACGAGCGCCGCCGCCGAGCGCGCTGAAGACGCCGTACCTGGATCCCGAGCTCCTGCAGCAGCGGGGCGATCGACGGTGAGGGCGAAGTAGCCGTAGACGACGGTCGGGATCCCGGCGAGGATCTCGAGCGTCGGCTTCAGCACCTTGCGCTCGGTGGCGCGCGCGTACTCGCTCAGGTAGATCGCCGCTCCGAGCCCGAACGGCAGGGCCACGAGCGCGGCGCAGAGCGACACGAGCAGCGTCCCGGCGACCAGCGGCAGGACGCCGAAGGACGACGGCTCGAACAGCGGCGCCCAGTTCGTCCCGGTGAGGAAGTCCCAGATCGAGACGTCCGCGAAGAACTCGATCGCCGGCAGGAACAGCGCGACGACGATCCCGACCGTGGTCAGCGATCGAGACGAGGGCGCAGAGGGCGAGGACGACCTTGACGACGTCCTCGCCCCAGCGCCGGCGGGTGGCACGCAGACGGACTGCGCTGGCAGTGACCTCCTGCGTTGCCAAGCCTACGGCTCCTAGTTACCTATCCGGTCTACCCGCGATTCTTCAGCGCGGTGTTGTACTGGCGCTTGGCCTTCAGGATCTGCGCCTTGGTCAGGGGCACGATCTTCGCCGTGGTGGCGATCTTCTTCTCGTTCACGATCACGTAGCGGACGAACGCGCGCGTGATCGCCTTGTTGAACGACGTGCGCTTCACGTAGACGAAGAGCGCGCGCGAGAGCGGCTTGTACGCGCGGTTCTGCACCGGTGGCGACGGTCGGCGTCTGAGCAGCCGTTGCCGCCGTCGACCCGCAGGACCTTCAGCCGGCTCTTGTTCTCGACGTAGTACGAGAGGCCGAAGTAGCCGATTCCGCCGCGGTCACCCTCGACGCCGCGGACGAGCACGTTGTCGTCCTCACTGGCGCTGTAGTCGGAGCGGCTCTGCCTTGCGCGCTGACCGTTGACCTTCTCGGTGAAGAACTCGAACGTGCCGGAGTCGGTGCCGGGGCCGTAGAGCTTCAGCGGGACGTCGGGGAAGCCGGCGCGAACGTCCTTCCAGTTGTTGACCTTCGAGCCGCGGTCCCAGACCTTCTTCAGCTCGTCGACCGTGAGGCAGTTCGCCCACGTGTTCTCTTGTTCGACGACGAGCGAGATGCCGTCGTTGGCGACCAGGAACTGGATGTAGCGGATGCTCGCGTCCTGGCACTTCTTCGCCTCGGAGTAGCTGATCGGCCGCGAGGCGTTCGCCATGTCGGTCTCACCCTTGCAGAAGCGCTCGAAGCCGCCGCCGGTGCCGGAGATGCCGACGGTGACGCTGCGCGCCGCTGTTCGCCCGCTGGAACGTCTCGGCCGCGGCGGTGGCGAACGGGCCGACGGTGCTGGAGCCGTCGGCGGTGAGCGTGCCCGAGACGTTGCCGGAAAACGGCCGCGCCGAGCCGGCTGCCGCCCATGCGGTCGCGGCCAGAGCCGCGACGCCTACGAGCAGCGTCACCCTCGTGAGGTGCTTACGCATTCGATATCCCCCTTGACGATTTTCGTAGGTCAGGTCGCTGCGATCGTCGCCGTACCGTCGTCGGGGTTGGGCATCGGTGTTGTGAAGGGGGTGGGAAGAAGTGGTGAACGGCGCAGGTCATTCGTTGCCGGCGTCGATCCCGGCGCCCTCGAGCACCGTGCGCGAGCGGTTGAGCTGCTCGTCGGTCAGCGGCACGAAGAGCGCTCCCCTGGCGAGCGGGCTCTGGTTGTCGAGCAGGAACTCCAGGAAGGCCGAGACCTGGAGCTTCTCCTCCAGCGCGTCGACTGCCGCGTAGACGAAGAGCGGCCGTGACAGCGGCTTGTAGCTGCCGTCCTGGACCGTCTCGATGCTGGGCGAGACGCACCCGTCGCCGCCGTCGACCTGCACGGGCTTGAGCTCGCCCTCGTTCTGCTCGACGTAGGAAAGGCCGAGGTAGCCGAGCCCGCCCTTCGTCCCGGAGACGCCGTTGACGATCACGTTGTCGTCCTCGGTCGCCGAGTAGTCGGAGCGGCTGGCGCCCTCCTCGCCCACGATCGCGTCGGTGAAGTAGTCGAACGTGCCGGAGTCGGTGCCGGGGCCGAAGAGGGTGAGGTGCTCGTCGGGGAACGAGTCGTCGACGTCCTTCCAGGACTTCACCTTCGACCCGGGCTCCCAGATCTTCTTCAGCTGGTCGACGGTCAGGCACTCGGCCCAGTCGTTGTCCGGGTTGACCACCACCGTGAGGCCGTCGTTTGCCACGTGGAGCTCGCGGAACTGGATGCGCTTCTTCGCGCACGCTTCCTTCTCCTCGTCCTTGATCGGACGCGAGGCGTTGGAGAGATCCGTCTCGCCGGCGCAGAAGCGCTCGAAGCCGCCGCCCGTGCCGGAGACGCCGACGGTCACCTTGACGCCGGGCTCGGCCTTGCGGAAGCGCTCGGCCGCGAGCGAGACGAGGGGAGCGATCGTGCTCGAGCCGTCAGCCTGCACGCGGCCGGAGAGCGCCTCCTCCTCGAAGCCCTCGGTGGCCTCCTCCTCGCTCAGGGTCTCGGAGGGGGCGGCGTCGGACGGACGCTCGCGCCCGCAGCCGACGGCGAGCAGGGCGAGCAGGGCGACGACTGCCGCGAGTGTCCGCACACCCGGATTGTTCCGGGCGCCGGCGCGCGGGCGCATGGTGATCAGGTGAACGTCCGGTGTCGATCTGGTGAACGAGGGAACCGGCAGACGATGGAGAGCCCCGCCCTGAGCCGCCGTCGGCCTCGATCGTGCCTTCGGCGGAGTTGACGATGTGCTTCACGATCGCGAGGCCGAGGCCGGTGCCGCGGGAGCTGCGAGCCCGGTCGGCGCGGTAGAAGCGCTCGAACAGGCGCGGGATCTCGTCCTCGGGCACGCCCACGCCGTCGTCCGACCGCGCGGAGCGTCGCCGGCGTCCGATGGACAGGGTGAACGTCGCCCGTCGCCCGCGTACCGGATCGCGTTCCGCGCCAGGTTCTCGACCACGACGCGGAGCATCCGCGGCCGCAGCGGGAGCTCGGCTTCCTCGTCGCCCTCGGCGCGAAGCGTCACGCCGGCGCGAAGGGCCGACTCGGCCAGCTCGGCGAGCGTCTCGCGGACGATCGGGAGGGCGCGGGTCGAGGCCAGGGCGACGACGGCGCGGCCGGTCTCGAGCTCGCTGAGGAAGAGGACCTCGTCGATCAGCTCGCCGATCTGCTCGACCTCGGCGCGGGCCTGGTCGATCAGCTCGTGCGGGTCCTCGCCGGGCAGCGCGGCCGTGTCGAGCAGCGCGAGCACGCGCGCGAGCGGCGTGCGCAGCTCGTGCGAGACCGCGGCCGTGAATCCGGCTCGTAGCTCCTCGTAGGCGGCGAGCGCCCCGGTGCCGCCGAGGTAGAAGAGGGTCTCGCGCCTCCCCTCGGCCTCGATCGGGACGCGGGTGACCCCTTCGCCTTCGAGCAGTCGCGCCGGGAGCGACGTCGCCCTCGGAGAGCCCCTCCAGCGCCGCCCGCGCCCGCCGGGAGCTGGCGACGACCCGGCCTTCCTCGTCGAGCACGACCACGATCTCCGGGCTGTGCTCGACCAGCAACCGCCCGCGCTCGGCGTCGAGCCGGAGCCGGCGAAGCTCCTCGCCGTCGGGAGTGATCGGGCTGCGGAGACCCCACGAGCCGAGTATCGTCGGCAGCACCGGTGCGCTGCCGGTGAAGAAGTGGTGAAAAAGTGGCTGCCACGGCCGGCGTAGCGCGCGCGGAGCCGAATGCGTCGTTCACAATCGAGACGATGGCGAAGGTGCTGATCGTCGAGGACGACGATGTCATCGCTCAGGGCATGGCTCGCCATCTCGAGGCGGCCGGGTTCGACCCGCTCTGGGTCTCGCGTGGGGATGCAGGCCTCGCTCGCCTGCGCTTCGAGCGGCCGGACGTCTGCGTCCTCGACCTGATGCTTCCCGGCAGGGACGGCTGGAACCTGATCGAGACCGCGCGCGGCGAGGGCATCGGCACGCCGATCGTCGTCGTGAGCGCACGCGGCACCGAGCACGACCGCGTCCACGCGCTCGAGCTCGGAGCCGACGACTACCTCGTCAAGCCCTTCTCGATGAAGGAGCTCGTCGCGCGCGTGCGCGCCGCGGCCCGGCGCGGCGTCCGCGGCGAGGAGGAGCAGCGCGGTGGGCCGCTCGAGATCGAGGAGCTCCGGATCTCGCCCGACGACGTCCAGGCCTACGTCCACGGCGAGAACGCGCAGCTGACCCCGACCGAGTTCCGCCTGCTCTACACGCTGGCGCTCTCACGCGGCCGCGTGGTCACGCGGGACGAGCTCCTGCAGAAGATCTGGGGCCGCCGCGAGGGCCACCGCGACCGCACCGTCGACGTCTTCGTGCGGAAGCTCCGCGACAAGATCGACCGCCGAGCCCGCGAGCACACCTTCATCCAGACGCGCTACGGCGTGGGCTACAAGCTCGAGCCCGAAGCCAAGCCCGAGTGAGCGAGGCTCGGCCGTTCACCGGAACTTCTCCGGTCCTTCACCGGCCCATGACCCTTCCGGCCTTCGACGGAAACGAAGATCCTGACCCCGTGCCCGGCACCGTCCTCGTAACCGAGATCGACGAGCGGCTCCTCAACCGCGAGCTGTCGTGGCTCGACTACAACGCCCGCGTGCTCGAGCTGGCGGCCGACCCCGCCCTGCCGCTGCTCGAACGGGTCCGGATGTGCAAGTTCTTCTCCTCCAACCTGGACGAGTTCTTCATGGTGCGCGTGGCCGGCCTGCTCGAGCAGGCGGACGCCGGCATCCAGGCGCGCTCGCCTGACGGACGCACCGTGATCGCCGCGCTCGCAGCGGTCCGCGCGCGGGTGCTCGAGCTGACCGAGCAGCAAGCTCGCCTCTGGAAGCGCGAGCTACGGCCCGCGCTGGCCGAGCACGGACATCGTGGTGGGCGAGGTCGACGACTGCACGGAGAAGGAGCGCGCCGAGCTGACCGATCTGTTCGACCGGGAGATCTACCCGATGCTCACGCCGCTGGCCGTCGGCTCCGGCCAGCCCTTCCCGTACATCTCGGGGCTCTCGCTCAGCCTGGGCGTCTTCGTCCGCGACCCCAAGTCGGGCGAGGAGCGCTTCGCGCGGGTGAAGGTGCCAGAGCTGCTGCCGCGCTTCGCGTCGATCGGCAAGCGCGGCCTGTTCCTGCCGCTCGAGCGCGTGCTGCGCCATTTCCTGCCGGCGCTGTTCCCGAAGATGGAGATCGTCGAGTGCAGCGTCTTCCGCGTCACGCGCGACGCCGACTTCGAGGTCTCGGACGAGGCAGACGACCTGCTCGAGGCGGTCGAGCTGGAGCTGCGGAAGCGGCGCTTCGGGCACGTCGTGCGCGTCGAGGTCTCGAGCTCGGTCTCGAGCCGGATGCTCGAGCGCCTGAAGCGCGGCCTCGGCGTGACCGACGAGCAGATCTACCTCGTCTCGGGCCTCCTCGACCTGGCCGACCTCGACCGGCTCGTCGACGTCGACCAACCGGAGCTCAAGCAGGAGCCGTGGATCCCGGTGACGCCATGCGCGCTTCACCGAGCGTGGGGCGCGCAGCGACCTCTTCGCGCGAGATTCGGCGCTCGGACATTCTCGTGCACCACCCCTATCACTCCTTCGCGTCGAGCTTCGAGGGTTTCGTGGAGGCGGTGGCGGAGGATCCCGACGTCGTCGCCGTCAAGACCACCGTCTACCGCACCGACGAGGCCTCGCCGCTCGTCCCGGCATTGATCAGCGCAGCCGAGGACGGCAAGCAGAGCGTGTGCCTGGTCGAGCTGAAGGCACGCTTCGACGAGCACCGCAACATCGCCTGGTCACGCACGATGGAGCAGGCCGGCGTGCACGTCGTCTACGGGCTGCCGAACCTCAAGGTGCACGCCAAGATGACGCTCGTCGTCCGGCGAGAGGGCGATGAGCTCGTCCGCTACGTCCACGTCGGCACGGGCAACTACCACTCCAAGACCGCCCGCCTCTACGAGGACTTCGGGCTGTTCACGGCCGATCCGGACATCGCCGCCGACGTCGCCGACCTGTTCAACTACCTGACCGGCTACGGGCGGCCGCAGCGTCTCCGCAAGCTGCTCGTCGCACCGTTCGATCTCCGTGAGCGCCTGATCGAGCAGATCCGCCGCGTGTCGACCTCGGCGGCTGCCGGCGAACGTGCCCGGATCCGGATCAAGGTCAACGCATTGACCGACCCGAAAGTGATCGAGGAGCTGTACGCCGCATCCGCGCAAGGGGTCGCCATCGATCTCGTCGTGCGAGGGATCTGCTCTCTGCGTCCCGGCGTCGACGGGCTGAGCGAGAACATCCACGTGCGCAGCGTGCTCGGGCGCTTCCTCGAGCACAGCCGCGTCTTCCTGTTCGAGGCCGGGGACGAACGAACCTGTCTGCTCGGCAGCCCGGACCTGATGCCGCGCAACCTCGACCACCGGGTCGAGATCCTGGCGCCCATCGGCGACGGCCGGCTGCAGGCCGAGATCGACCGGATGTTCGACACGCTGCTGGCCGATAACGCGACCGCGTGGGAGCTGCGCGGCGACGGCGGCTGGCGCCGGGTGAGGCCGAAGAAGGGCGAACGGGCACGCGCGTCGCAGGAGACGCTGATGCGCAAGGTGCAGGCGCGCGCGGCGCGGCGGCGCGTGCCTCGCACCCGCTGAGGGCGTTGTCGCAGATGCTCCGAGCGCTCCGGCTCCGACCGACCCGCCGTCCAGAATCGGCAACCGTGCCGGTCGGAGTCGTCGATGTCGGATCGAACACCGTGCGCCTGCTGGTCGCACGCCCGCGCAAAGGTGGCGTGGCCCGGGTGCACGAGGAGCGCGAGCAGCTCGGCCTGGGCGAGGACGTCGAGCGCCTCGGCCGCATCTCGCCTGCGAAGCTCGCACGCGCCGAGGCGGCGGCTGCAACGCTGACCGCGAAGGCGCGCGAGCTCGGCTGCTCGCGGCTCGAGGTTCTCGTCACGTCACCCGGCCGCCAGGCGGCGAACGGCGAGGAGCTCCGCGCCGCCCTCGAGCGCGGTAGCGGCCAGGAGGTGCGGATCCTCTCGGCCGAGGAGGAGGCGCGCCTGGCCCACGCGGGAGCGGTGGCCGCCGCACGGCCGCGCGACGAGAGCGTGGCGGTCGTGGACGTCGGCGGCGGGTCGGCGCAGCTCATCGTCGGGACGACGGCGGCCGGGCCCGCCTGGATGCGCTCCGTCGACCTCGGCTCCCTACGGCTCACGCGCCGCCTGCTGGTCTCGGACCCGCCCACGGGCCGCGAGCTCGAAACCGCGCGACTCGAGGTCGAGCGTGCCTTCGAAGGCGTCACGCCCCCGCTGCCACTCGCGGCCCTGGCGACCGGCGGGAGCGCCCGTGCGCTCCGTCGGGTCGCGGGCCGTCGCCGGCTCGCGGGCAGGCACCTCGAAGGCGTCTTGCGCGAGCTCGCGAAGCGCGACTCCGCAGAGATCGCGGAGCGGTACGGCCTGACTCCCGAACGGGCGCGCACGTTGCCGGCGGGGACGCTGATCCTGGCCGAGGCCCAGCGGCGGCTCGGGCTGCCGCTGGAGGTCGCACGCGGCGGGCTCCGCGAAGGAGCCGCGCTCGCCTTGCTCGCCGAGCGCGTCGCCGCCTAGCGGCGGTCGAGGATGGAGACCCCGCCCTCGGTGGCCTCGACCACGGCCACCGCGCCCTTCTCGAGCTCATCGCCGAGCAGCTCGGCGATCTGGTCGCCGTGCGAGCACAGGACGGCCCTCACCGCTCCGAGCCCGCGGATGAGCGCGAGAGCCTCCGTTGCCGAAGCGTCGTCGCCGAGCTCGTGCCGGTACTCGAGCGGAAGGGCGCGGGCCCTCGCCAGCGGCTCGACGGTCTGCACGCAGCGCAGGTAGGGGCTGGTGAGCACCCGGTCGAGCGGATACGGCTCGAGCAGTGCGACCAGGGCCTCGGCCTGGCCGCGGCCGTGCTCGTCGAGCGGCCTGGCCCGATCGTCCCCGATCCAGGCGTCGGGATCGCCGGCGGTCCCGTGCCGGACGAGTACCTGGGGCATCAGACCGCCTCGAGCACGGCCCGGTCGCGCTCCCAGGTGAGCGCATCCCGGGCCTCGTCGACCGGCAGCCAGCGCGATGTCGTCCACCTCGGCCCGAGCCCGGGCCTCGCCCGCGAGCGGTTGCATCGTCCAGTAGCGGACGACCTTCGGACGTCCCTTGCCGTCGCGGTACCGCGTCGACGGCAGCTCCTGCCCGAGCGAGCAGCAGCAGGCCGGTCTCCTCCTCGACCTCTCGCACGGCGCAGTCCTCGTCGGTCTCGCCGCGGTGAGCCTTGCCCTTCGGCAGCGACCAGTCGTCGTAGGCGGGCCGGTGGACGAGAAGGACCTCCGGGCCGCCGGATCCGTCGCGCAGGACGACGCCGCCGGCAGCGCGGATCACGTCCTTCTTCACTTCCAGGCGCGCCGGCCGCTCTGCTCGAGCTTCGCCCAGGTGGCGGGCAGCGCGGCGCGTGCTTCTCGCCGCCGCAGGCGCTGCCGCTCGACCACCCGGCCGGCCGCGAGCACCGCCTCGCTCGCTGCGAGCGCGGGAATCAGCGCGCGTAGCTTCTCCTCGGCGACGGCCGCGTCCTGGTGCTCGCCGACGACGTCCTGGAAGGCCTTGGCCTGTTTGACGAAGCGCGTCGCACGCTTGCCGGCCACGGGCTCCGCCAGCTCGGCTGCGTAACGCGCTCGCTTGCCGCGGATCCGCGTCTTGTGCAGCTCGTCGTCGCTCGGCTCGGGGCCGAGCGCGTCGACGGCTTTCGCGAGCTTCTTGAACTCTTTCGCCGCGAGCTCCTCGAGCGGCGCGTCCAGCGCGCGCGTGTGAGGCGCCTGGGCTGCGGCCTCGAGCGCGTCGAGAAGGGCGAGGTAGCGCTCGCTCTCGAGCGCCGCCAGCAGGCGCTCGCGAGCTCCCGACCGCTCCAGCTCGAGCTGCTGAAGCACCTCGGCGAAAGCGAGCTCGTCGCCGTCGAGCTCGGCGGCCTCGCCGCGCAGATACTCGAGCAGCACGTCCAGGTCGCGGGCGGGACCGAGCTCGCCGCCGAGCCAGTTCAGCTCCTCTCGCAGCGGCTCCGACCACTCGGGCACGAGCAAGCTGTCGGCCGCGCGCAGGAGCGCCCGCAGGCGGCGGACGGCCACGCGCAGGTCGTGAAGGTCCTCCGGATCGTCTCCGAGGCGAGTTCCCGGATCGTGGCGAAGCATCTCCGCGAGCTGGGCCTCGATCCGCGTCCTGACGTGGTCGATGGCGTTGGCGCCGGACTTCGGTTGCGCCGAGCCGTTCTCCTCGAGCCCGAGGAAGCGGAAGACCTTCGGATGCTGGTCGGCCGCCTGCGCGCCCGCGGCGAGGAGCGCGCGCTCGGCCTCGGCAAGCGCCTTGGGGTCACCGTCAAGGAGCTCGAGCTCCAGCTCGGTCAGCCCGTTCTCCGCCCGCTGGCCCTCGAGCAGGGTGACCTCGTCGAGGACTGCCTCGACCGTCCCGCCGCCGATGGACGCCCGCTTTCCGGTTCGGCGTGTCTGCAGCGTGGCGGCCGGCTCGAGCTCGGCCCCGCGGCTGAGAGCTGCGAGCAGGCGGGCAAGCGGCTCCGGGACGGCACCCGGCCCGCCAGGCTCCTCGACCTCGAGCCGGCCGTTCGAGCGCGGCAGCTTCAGTTGCCAGAGGCTGACGCCGTTCTCCAGCCGACGGCGCAGCGTGATCCCGTGCCGAGCCAGCCGCCGGTCGGCGGTGTCGTGGTAGGTCGACGTGAAGAGCCTGGGCTCGATCGGCTCCCCGTCGAGCGCATCGAGAGCGTCGGCCGAGCCGACCAGCTTCCGCTCCCGCTCCAGCGTTTGCAAGGGGGAGCTACGAGGCCGGCGGAGACTCGGCCGCCTCGAAGAGGTCGCCGGCCGTGGTGTCCTCGAGCGCGTGGGGGAGGAGCGCAGGCACGCCCACGGCCACTTCGGCCAGGGCGAGAATGGCCGACGCGAAGACGTCGTCGTCGCGGGAGTACTCGGCCGTGAAGTCGCAGGCGCCGTTCAGCTCGAGCACGACGTAGCCGCCGCCAGGCGTGGGCAGCAGGTCGACGCCGACGAGGTGCCCGTCGACGGCTTCGGCCGCCGCAATCGCGAGCGCGCAGGCTTCGGCCGGCGGGTCGAAACAGGGCGCGCGCACCGCGCCGAGCGCGACGTTGGTGCGCCACTCGCCCGGGGCGGCGACCCGGCTGACGGCGCCGATCACCCGGCCCGCGGCCACGATCAAGCGCAGGTCCCAGCCCCGCGGCGGGATCAGGTCCTGGACGATCGCGCCCTGCGTGCGGAACCAGGGCTTCTCGGGCAGGATCGCGAGGCAGCGCTCGAGCGCTTCTCCGTCGTCGCAGCGGAACACGTCCGCGCCCCAGCTGCCGTAGCGCGGCTTGATCACCACGGGAGGCTCGAGCGGCGGCGTGTCGTCGCCGGCCGTGAACAGCGTGGTCGCCGGGTGCGGAATCCCGGCCTGCATGAACTCGCGCGCGGTCAGCAGCTTGTCGTGGGCCGCCAGCAGGGTGCGCGGTCCGTTCAGGACACGGACACCACGGTCTGCGAGCTTGCCGAGCTCCGCCACGCCGTCGTCCACCCCGTCGAGCGTGGGCTTGACGTCGAGCCGGCCGAGCGCGACGTCCCCCGGTTCCAGCCTGTCCATCGCCTCGTCCGGAGTGAGGATGAGCGACTCCACCCCCGGCCAGGGCCGCGAAGCGAGCGCGACGTTGGTCTCCGTCGCGCGCTGGGCGACGATCGCGAAGATCATGCGGCGGCGGGAGTGTAGGGGTTCCTGCGACGCCGCGCCCGAGCGGAAGAGCCCGATCGTGTCCACTAGACCTCCAGTCCCAGGCGAGCCCTCCGCTCGCGTGCAGGGAATTGTGAGGCACAACCCTAAGAAAATGCAAGGGAAATTCGTTCACCACCCATTCACGCTGTGTTTACCCTTCGTAAACCCTGCGACCGCTTCGGTGAGTGCACCATCGAAGGAGTGTCGAAAGTGCTGATCGTCGAGGACGACGCCGTCATCGCCAGGGCGATGGCCACGCACTTGACTGCAAGCGGTTTCGACCCGGTCTGGGTGGCCAACGGCGAGACCGGCGTGGCCCGCCTGCGCTTCGAGCGGCCGGACGTCTGCGTGCTCGACCTGATGCTGCCGACGCTCGACGGCTGGTCGCTGATCGAGATCGCGCGCAGCGAGGGAATCGGCACGCCGATCGTGGTCGTCAGTGCGCGAGGCACCGAGACGGATCGCGTGCGGGCGCTGGAGATGGGAGCCGACGACTACCTCGTGAAGCCGTTCTCGATGCGAGAGCTGGTTGCGCGGGTGCGCGCGCTGCCCGGCGTGGCGTTCGAGGGCAAGAGGTCGAGCGCGGCGAGGCGCTGAACATCGAGGAGCTCCGGATCGATCCCCGCACGGTGCAGGCGTATGTGTCCGGTCAGAGCGCGAACCTGACGCCGACCGAGTTCCGCCTGCTCTACGCGCTGGCGCTCGAGCAGGGCCGGGTGCTGACCCGGGACGAGCTGTTGCAGAAGATCTGGGGCCGCCGTCAGACCCGGCGCGACCGGACGGTGGACGTCTTCGTGCGCAAGCTGCGCGACAAGATCGACCGGCGCACGCCACGGCACGCGTTCGTGCACACGCGCTACGGGGTCGGCTACAAGCTGGAGCCGCTCGTCAAGTAGCCCATCACGACTTTCCACAGCTGTGGAAAGTTCTGTGTCGCGATCTTCCCCGCTCGTTCACTCTTCGGCGGCGGCGCGGCGGATGGTTTGATCAGGCCCATGCGGACCCGTGCAACCGCGATCGGCCTCGCGGTGCTCGCCGCCGGAGTCGCGCTTCTCCTTGCCGCCCTTCGCGTCGGCGAGGAGCCCGGCGCCCTGTCGAACTGGCAGGCGCTCGTGCTCGGCCTCGTCCAGGGCGCGACCGAGCTCCTGCCGATCTCGTCCTCGGGCCACCTGATCCTCGTCCCGTGGCTCGCGGACTGGCAGTACCTGATGGAGGACGACCGCTTCAACCAGACGTTCGACGTCGCCCTGCACGTGGGCACGCTGCTCGCGGTCGTCACCTACTTCCGGCCGACATCGTCCGTACTCGCGGTCGCCTTCTGGGGCTCCCTGCGCCGGCGGCGGATCGAGGGCGCCGACGAGCGCATCGCCTGGTTCATCGCCGCCGCCACCGTCCCGGCCGCGATCATCGGCGCGCTCGGCGAGGAGCTGATCGCCGACAACCTGGGCGAGCCCTGGCAGATCGCGATCCTGCTCGCGGTCTTCGGCGTGCTGCTCTGGATCGCCGACCGCCGGCCGCAGACGCGCCACATCGACGACCTCACCCTCGGCCGGGCCTTCGCGGTCGGGCTCGCCCAGACTCTCGCGTTGGCCCCGGGCGTCTCACGCTCGGGCATCACGATCACGGCCGGCCGCTTCCTCGGGCTCGACCGCGACTCGGCCGCGCGCTTCTCGTTCCTCCTGCTGGTGCCGATCACGCTCGGCGCCGTGCTCTTCAAGGGACTGACGGACGTCGTGCTCGGCGACCTTCCGCCCGGTTCGGCCGGGCCGTTCGTGGTCGGCACGATCGCTTCGGCGGTCGAGCGGCTTCGCGGCGATCGTCTTCCTCCTCGCGCTACGTGCGCACCCACTCGTACGACATCTTCGTGTCTACCGGCTGCTCGTCGTCGGCGATCGTGCTGCTGCTGATCGCACCGGCGCCCGCAGCGCCGGGTTCTAGCGTTTCGCGACTGCACGGCGCCGGGAACGTGAGCGCCGTGCCCGAGTTCGGCTACGCCCTCTCCAGCGAGGAGCACGCGCCCGCAGACCTGGTCGCGCAACGCGAAAGCGGCCGAGGACGCCGGGTTCACCTTCGCGCTGATCAGCGACCACTTCCATCCGTGGGTCGACGCGCAGGGACACAGCGCGTTCGTGTGGAGCACGATCGGCGCGATCGCGCAGGCGACGGACCGGCTCGTGCTCGGCACGGGAGTCACCTGCCCGACGATCCGCATCCACCCGGCGATCGTCGCCCAGGCAGCGGCGACCTGCGCGGCGCTGATGCCCGGCCGCTTCTTCCTGGGCGTCGGCAGCGGCGAGAACCTCAACGAGCACGTCCTCGGGGACAAGTGGCCGGCCGCGGACGAGCGGCTGGAGATGCTCGAGGAGGCGATCGAGGTGATCCGCCTGCTCTGGGAGGGCGGCTTCCAGAGCTTCCGCGGCGAGTTCTACGACGTCGAGCAGGCGCGCCTGTACACGCTGCCGGACGAGCCGCCGCCGCTCGCGGTGGCCGCATCGAAGCCGCTCGCGGCCGAGCTGGCGGGCCGGCTCGGGGACGCCTTCATCGGCGTCGCGCCGGACGCGGAGATCGTCGGCAAGTTCGACGAAGCGGGCGGCTCGGGCAAGCCGAAGTACGGCCAGATCACGCTCTGCTGGGCCGAGTCCGAGCGAAGCCGCGCGTAAGACGATCAAGGAAATCTGGCCGACCGCGGGCCTCCCCGGCGACCTCTCGCAGGAGCTGCGCCACGCCGGTCGTCTTCGAGCAGGCGTGCGAGCTCGTGCGCGACGAGGATCTCGAGTCGCTACCGGCCGGGCCCGACCCGGCGCCGTACCTCGAGGCGATCCGCGAATACGAGCAGGCCGGCTTCACCCACATCTACCTGCACCAGATCGGCCGCGACCAGGCGGGCTTCTTCCGCTTCTGGCGCGAGGAGCTCCAGCCCAACCTCAGTAACAGACTGTTACTTGCGCTCGCGCACGGCTTGCTCGGTCGTTCCTGGATCTAGTGACAGACTGTTACTTGCTCCTAAGGCGGCTACGGCCCCAGGCGTTGGATGCGCCACGCGCTGCCGTCGCGCTCGTAGCGGAAGCGGTCGTGCAGGCGGTCGTCGTCGTGCACCCAGAACTCGTACGCGCGCGGGACCACGCGGATTCCGCCCCAGCTCTCCGGGAGCGGCGGGTCGTCGCCGAACCTGGCGCGGGCCTCCTCCACCCGCGCCTCCAGCTCCGCTCGGTCTGCGACCGGCTCGCTCTGCGGGGACGCCCACGCCGACAGCCGTGCTCCCGGCGGCCGCGTGCGGAAGTAGGCCTCCGAGTCGGCGCGGCTCGTGCGCTCGGCCGTTCCCTCGATCCGCACCTGGCGGCCGAGCTCGCGCCAGTGGAAGAGCAGCGCCGCCCGCGGGTTCGCCTCGAGCTCACGTCCCTTGCGGCTGCCGTAGTTGGTGTGGAAGACGAAGCCGCGCTCGTCGAAGCCCTTCAGCAGCACCATCCGCACCGACGGCGCACCGGAGGGATCAGCCGTCGCGAGCGCCATCGCCTCGCGCACGCCCGAAGCCTCGTCGAACCAGGCGGCGAACTGCGCCAGCGGGTCGGGCTGGAGGTCGCGCTCGTCCATCGGGCTCAGTCTCGCAGCGGTACGAGCCGGGCGGCTGTCGCCTTGAACGAGGCGAACACCACCGCACCAGGCTCGAGGCCGAGTCGCCTCGCCGACGCAGCCGTCACCTCCGCGGTCAGCGGGCCCACACGAACGCGCACGCGGTTGCCGACCGGGACGGTCGAGACGACCGGAGCACACAGGTGGTTCAACGCCGACTCGTCCGCCGCCGGGCCGTGCGCGAGGGTCACCTCCCAGGGCTGGACGACGACGCCGACGCGGCCCGAGCCTGCCTCGGTCGAAAGGACCGTCTCGCCGCCGTCGAGCAGAACCTCCGTCAGCCCGTCGACCCCGGGCCGCGCGTGTCCGGGCAGCAGGTTGCCACCGGTGATGCTGGCGACGAACGGATCGGCCGGGGCAGCCACGAGCTCCTCGACGCGGCCAAGCTGGAGCAGCCGCCCTTCCACGAGCACTCCGACGCGATCCGCCAGCGCAGCGGCATCCTCGAAGTCGTGGGTGACGAGCAACGTCGGCAGGCCCAGGTCGCGGAGGATCCCCTGCAGCTCGAGCCGGACGGCCGCGCGCGTGTGCGCGTCCAGTGCGGAGAGCGGCTCGTCCAGCAGCAGCACCTCCGGTTCCCGCGCGAGCGCGCGCGCGAGGCCGACGCGCTGACGCTCGCCGCCGGAGAGCTCGCGGGGACGGACGTGCGCGAGCCGGTCGATCCCGAAGCGCTCGAGCAGCTCGTCGACCCGTGCCGAGCCGCCGAAGGCGACGTTCGCGCGCACTGTCAGGTGAGGGAAGAGCGCGTAGTCCTGGAAGACGTACCCGACCGAGCGCGCCTCGGGCGGCAGGTCGATCCGGCGCGCGGAGTCGAACCAGACCTGCGTCGCCCAGCGCCACCGAACCGATGTCGGGCCGAGCGAGGCCCGCGACCATCCGCAGGACGGTCGTCTTCCCGCCGCCGGAGGGCCCGACGAGCGCGACGGTCTCCGCCCCGACCTCGAGCGCGAGCTCTGAGCCGGAACGAGCGAAGCCCGGCGGCGACGTCCAGGCGGAGGGCGCGCGTGTCGAGACCACCTTCACGGAGAGCAGGAGCGCCCCGCTCACGAGCACGAGCAGCGCGCTGATGGCGAGCGCGACGTCGAGGTTGACGTCGAACTCCTGGTAGATAGCGAGCGAGACGGTCTGCGTCACGCCCTGGAGGCTCCCGGCGAACATGATCGTGGCGCCGAACTCGCCGAGCCCGCGGGCGAATGCCATCGCAGCTCCGGCTCCGAGACCGCCGCCCGCGAGCGGCAAGGCGACGCGGATGAACGTTCGAGCCGGCCCGGCTCCGAGCGTGCGCGACGCGTCGAGGAGCGTGTCGTCCACCGACTCGAAGGCCGCGATCGCCGTCCGGATGTAGAACGGGCTGGCAACGAAGATGATCGCGAGCACGACCGCGAGCTGCGTGAAGCCGACGGTGATCCCGGCCGCCTCCAGCGTTCCGCCGAGGAGCCCTTGCCGGCCGAACGCAACGAGCAGCCCGATGCCGGCGACGGCAGGCGGCAGCACGAGCGGGAGCTCGACCAGCGTGATCACCAGCGCGCGGCCGCGGAACCGCCGGGTCGCGAGCAGGTAGGCCGACGGAGTCCCGAACAGGACGATCAGGCCGAGCGCGAGCAGGTTCGTCTTCAGGGTCACGCGCAGGGCGTCGAGCGCCAGGTCGCTCCCGAGCTGATCGAGCAGCCGGCCCGGTGTCACCTCGAGGAAGATCGCCAGCACCGGCAGGAGCAGGAAGGCCGACGTGACGGCAAGCGCGAGCGCCAGGACGCCCGTGAAGGCGGCGCGCCTCACGGCACGGTGAAGCCGGCCTGCGTCAGCAGCCGCTTCGCTCGCCGGCCGGCGAGCGCGGCGACGAATCTCCTCGCCTCGGCCCGATTCCGGCTCGCGCGCACGACGGCGACCTGATAGCGGACGGCCGGCTGCGCCCACGCCGGGATCCGGATCGCCAGCAGTCGGCCCGAAGCGGCCCGCACGTCGGTGCGGTAGACGAAGCCCGCGTCGGCCTCGCCGAGGGCGACCTTGCCGACGATGCTCTTGACGTCCGGTTCCTGGCTCACGACCTTGTCCAGCACGCTCGTCAGCCCGAGCCTGCGCAGGACTCGCCTCGTGTAGTCACCCACCGGAACGGCGGCGCCGCCGATCACGAGCCGCACCGACTTGTCCCTCAGGTCGTAGACCGAGCGCAGCCCCGCCGGGTTCCCGCGCGGGACGAGCGAGCACCAGCGCATTCGACGCGAAGGTGCGCGGCCGCTCGACGAGGCCCGCTCGGAAGAGCTCCTGCGCGTAGGACGGGGCGGCCGAGGCGAACACGTCCGCGGGCGCGCCTTGCCGGATCTGGAACGCAAGCTGGTTCGAGCCCCCGAAGCTGTAGCTCGGGCGGCGGTCGATGCGCGGGAAGACCTCCGTCAGCGACGACGCCGCGTAGACAGTGACACGTGCGCTCGGCGCGGCGTCGACCGACCGGCGTCAGCGACGAGACCGAGGGCCAGCGCCGAAGACGAGGCGCTTCACCGCTCGACCATCACCGACGTCGCCTTCACGACCGCGGTCGCCCGCATGCCTTCGTGCAGGCCGAGCTGCTCGGCGGCGTCGCGCGTGATGATCGCGACCGCGCGCGCAGGTTCGGTGATGTCGAGCTCGACCTGCGCGAGGAGCCCCTCGACCTCGACCGAGCGGACGACGCCCGTGAAGCGGTTGCGAGCGCTCAGGCCCTCGTCGTCTTCGCCCAAGAGGCGCTCGCACCTCGGCCGCGCGCACGACGCGCCGGTTGGCGCCGTCGCGCTCGGTCCGGATGCGACCCACTCGATCCCAGCGACGCAGCGTGTCCAGGCTGATGCCGAGCGCCCGTGCCGCCTCCTGCGCGCCGTAGAGCTGCTTCTGCCTAGGCATCGCCTAGGCAGCGCTATACGGGCTACGCGAGCTAGAGTCGCGCCACCGGGGTGCCCCGCGAGGTCGGGGCTGAGATCACACCCGTCGAACCTGATCCGGCTAGTACCGGCGAAGGGAGTGGCATGAAGACGGACACGCCGAACTGGGGGATCGAGCCGGTCCCGGAGCGCCTACGGGTGCTCGGCGGCCTCGACGCGGCACTGCTCTGGGGGAACCTCGGCGTCAGCCTGCTCGTGCTCGTGGCGGCCGCGTTCCTCGTGCCGGCGCTGTCGCTGCCCGAGGCGCTGGTCGCGATCGTCGTCGGCGCGGTGATCGGCAACCTGATGCTCGCCGCGGCCGGCGGGATCGGCGCGGATGCGCGCGTGCCGGCGATGGTCCTCATGCGCGCGCCGCTCGGTCGGCGCGGCTCGTACCTGCCGACCGCCCTGCAACGTCGCCCAGTGCCTGGGCTGGGCGATCTTCGAGCTGATCATCATCGCGGCCGCGGCGGGGCGCTCTCGGACGAGCTCTTCGGCTTCGAGGGCCGCCCTGTCTGGACGATCGTGTTCGGGACGCTGGCCGGCGATGCTCGCGCTGATGGGGCCCGTCGGCGTTCGTCCGCCGCTTCGTGCGCAAGTTCGCGCTCTGGACGGTGCTCGCCTCGCTCGTCTACCTGACCTGGTGGGCGCTCGACGGCGCGGACCTGACGCGCGCTCTGGCATGCCGACGGCGAAGGCGGCTCGTCGATCCTGCTCGGCATCGACCTCGTGGTCGCGATCACGGTCACGTGGATTCCGCTCGCCGCCGACTACACGCGCTTCTGCCGCTCGCGCTCGGGCGCCTTCCTCGGCACGTTCGCCGGCTACCTCATACCGTCGCTGTGGATGTTCCTCCTGGGCGCGGTGCTCGTGTTGAGCCGCGGGTCTCTCCGATCCCGTCGCCGTGCCCGCGGCCGTCGCCGCCGCCGGAGTGACCGCTGCGCTCGCGCTCCTCGCCGTCACCGTCGACGAGACCGACGAGGCCTTCGCCAACACGTACTCGGCCGCGGTCTCGCTCCAGAACCTGCTTCCCGGAGTGCCGCAGCGACTGCTGGTCGTCGTGGCCGCCGTGACCGCGACGGCCGGCGCACTCATGATCGAGCTGCGGAACTACGAGGCCTTCCTGCTCATGCTGGGGTCGTTCTTCGTGCCGCTGTTCGGCGTCCTGCTCGCCGACTGGCTTGCTCGCCGGGATGCGCTACACCGCGCGCGACATCTTCTACGCGCCCGCCTTCCGACCCGAGCAGATCGTCGCCTGGCTGTCCGGCTTCGCGCTCTACCAGTGGCTCCACCCGACGGGACCCACCTGGTGGATCGACCTCGTCGAGCGGACGAATGCGGGCGAGCTCGAGATCGGCGCGACGCTGCCGAGCTTTCTCGCCGCCTTCCTCCTCGCGGTCGGCTTCGGCGCCCTGGCGGGCCGCGGCGCGGCCGTTCGCGCGTAGTGCGACCGCTCGGCCTGGTCGGAAGCCTGTCGATCGACCGGATCGAGGGCGGGCCCCCGCAGCCCGGCGGTGCGCCGTTCCACGCGGCCCGCGCGCTGCGCCTGCTCGCTCGGCCCGCAGTCGTGGTCACCCGCTGCGCCACCGGCGACCGCGCCCGGCTCGTTCCGCCGCTGGCGGCCCTCGGCCTCCCGGTGACGTGTCTCGACGGCAACGCGACCTCGGAGTTCGCGTTCCGCTACGAGGGCGACGTCCGCCACTTCGAGGTCGTCGCCGTCGGCGACGCCTGGACCCCCGAGCGAGGCTCGGTCGCTCCGCCACGAAGCCGCTCGACGGCGTGAAGTGGCTCCACATCGGCCCGGTGCTCCGCTCGGACTTCCCAGCCCGAGACACTCGCCGAGCTCGCCAAGGGGAGGCGACTGTCGTACGACGGCCAGGGGCTCGTCCGCCGGCCCGAGCCCGGCCCGCTGCAGCTCGACGCCGACTTCGACCCGGCGCTGCTCGAGCACGTGTCGATCCTGAAGCTCGCCGAGGAGGAGGCCGTGGCCGCCGCGGGCTCGCTCGAGCCCGCACGCGCTTGCCGCGCTCGGACCGCGCGAGGTGCTCGTCACGTTCGGCTCGAAGGGCGCGCTCGTCGTCGTGGACGGCAAGGCCGAGCGGGTCCGCGCCCACGCGGTGCTCGACGCGGACCCGACCGGCTCCGGCGACGCGTTCGCAGCCGGGTACCTGGCGTCACGCTCGACCGGGCTGGCGCCGGCCTCCGCGGCCCGGCGCGCGACGTCGCTCGTGGGCACGCTCCTCGCCGGGCGCGGCGCCGATGAAGCAGGTGCTCGTGCAGATCGCCGACGCGGTCCTCACCATCGACGCGGACGAAGGCGTGGTCGAGATCGAGGCCGGTGCACAGCTCACCCGACCGCCTGACATCCCGGTCTCGCTACCGACCGTGCGCGCCTGCGTGGGCTCCGGCTCGACCCTGGTGGCGCTCGTCGACCGCCGGCCGCCGCTCGTCGTCTCGCACGACGCAGGCGTCACCTGGCACGAGGCCGGCGGCGGGCTCCCGCCCGGACAGGCGATCGCGATCGACGAGGACGACCCGGATTCGATGCTCTTCGCGGCGAAGCACCGCGTGTGGCACTCGACGAACGGCGGCCGCTTCTGGGAGTCGCTCGTGCTCGACCTCCCCGAGATCGAGGCGGTGCGTTCGCCTGTCGCACGAGCATCAGGGCAGGCGGAACTCGCCGCGCGCGACGACGACCGCGCTGCCGCCGACCTCGATCGCCTCGACGGCGTCGGCGCTGCCGTCCGCGCGGGCGAACAGCGTCGAGGGCCGGCCGATCTCCGCGCCCTGCGAGACCACGATCTCGTCGCCGAACGCGATCCGGCCGTGCCGCGCGAGGTGCAGCGCCAGCGGGCCTGCGGCCGAGCCGGTGGCCGCATCCTCGGGGACGCCGTGCTCGGGCGCGAACATGCGGGTCTTCCAGCGCGTGCCCGAGCCGGCGAAGCAGTTGAGGCCGAGGACGGACGGCAGCTCGACGAGCCGGCCGTAGTCGGGCCGCAGCGGCCGCCACGGCGTCCTCCGACTCCAGCGCGACGTAGACGTGCCGGATGCCGTTGTCGTACAGCTCGACCGGCAGCTCCGAACGATCGACGCCGAGGATCTCGAAGCAGCTCCGCCTCGTCGGGATACGGCTCGATCAGTCGGGCAGCGGCTGCGACATGCGGCCGAAGGAGATGCGGGCACCCTCGCGCTCCAGCCGCACGGGCACGACGCCGCGCCCGGTCTCGAGCCGGATCTCCTCGAGCTGCATCGGCGCGGCGAGGACGAAGGCCGTCCCGAGCGTGGGGTGGCCCGCGAACGGCACCTCGAGCGACGGCGTGAAGATGCGGATGCGCGCGTGCCCGTCGCCCTCCGGCGGGCAGCACGAACACGGTCTCCGAGAAGTTGAGCTCGCGGGCGAGGCGCTGCATCAGCTCGCCGTCGACCCCGCGCTGCGTCGGTGAAGACGCCGAGCTGGTTGCCCTCGAGCGGGGTGTCCGTGAAGACGTCGGCGATGACGTAGCGGAGGGTCGGCACCCGGCGAGCCTATCCTGCACCTGTGCGTCTCTATGTCGTCCGCCACGCAGAGGCCGCGCCCGGCGAGCCGGACGAGCTGCGCGCGCTCACTCCCGAAGGCAAGCGCGCCGCTCGGGAGCTCGGCGAGCGGCTCGCGGCCGACGGCGTCCAGCCCGACGCCATCCTCTCCAGCCCGCTGCTCCGCGCCCGCGAGACCGCCGCGGAGCTGGGCCGCGCGACCGGCGTCACTCCGGCCGCGGACGACCGGCTCGGGTTCGGGGCCACGCCCGACGGAGTCCTCGCCGCCGCCGAGGGCCTGGGCGAGACCGTCGTCGTCGTCGGCCACCAGCCCGACTGCGGCAAGATCGCCGCCGCGCTCGGCGACGGGGTCGAGCCGCCCTTCCCGCCGGGCGGCATGGTCGTCCTCGACGTCTAGAGGACGTAGACCTCGCCGCGGCGCATCGCGAAGAGGCGGCCGAGCACCTCCTCGCCCCAGCTCCGCAGGCCGTCGTGCTCGTACTGGCTGGTCACCCAGGCCTTCGCGCCCATCGTCTCGGCCGTCTCGAGCGAGAACTCGCGCTCGACGTACATGTCGTTCTCGTAGACGGCCGCGGCGACCGGCACCTCGTTCCGGCTCAGCCGCGTCCGCGTCGTAGAGCGGCGGCCAGTCCTCGAACTCGGCCAGCAGCTCGGCCGCTTCCTTCAGCGGCTGCAGCTCCCGGTACTCGTCGAACTGCCAGGGGTAGACCATCTCGCCCGTGAAGAAGATCGGCCCGTCCACGTCGAGCTCGAACTCGGGGAACTCCGAGAGCACGCGCTGTGCCGACCAGCGCGTGGCCTCGCCCTGGGCGTAGATCGCCTCGTGCAGGAGCGCGTAGATCGGCGCCGGGTCGAACGGCAGGAAGTGGTCGAGCTCGCGCAGGAAGAGCGAGCTGACCTCGCCGTCGCCGACGAAGGCGAGCTCGAGCAGGTAGTGCACCTTCTCGAAGCCGTAGCTCATGCCGAAGATCGAGCCGACCTGGAGCAGGCGGCGCGGCGACAGCCGCGAGCCGTCCGCGAAGGCGCACGTCCTCCGAGCCGAGCAGCCCCACCAGCTCGCGCACGCGCTCGACGTCCTCCGGGTAGCGCGCGTAGTAGCGGCGGTTCCGGTCGGCGAGCCGCTTGTACGTCGCCCGGTAGACCTCGTCGGCGGAGCGCTCGAGCGGAGGCAGCCCGCCGGTCACGTACGCCTCGCGCACGCCCTCCGGCGCGATCGAGAGGTACGTGGTCGCACAGAAGCCGCCGTAGCTCTGGCCGAGCAGCGCCCACGGCTCGCCGCCCGTGATCTGCGGGCGGATGACCTCGGCGTCGCGCACGATCGAGTCGGCCCGGAAGTGCTTCAGGTAGTCGGCCTGCGCCTGCCGCGGAGCCGAGGCGGGCCAGCGTCTGAGCCGAGACAGGCGTGCTGCGGCCGGTGCCCCGCTGGTCGAGGAGGAGCAGGTGGTAGTCGCGCGTCGCGCGCAGGATCCAGGGCTCGAGCCCGGTCGGCCGCGCCGCAGCCGAGCCCGGGCCGCCCTGCAGGAACACGAGCCAGGGCAGGTCGGCGTCCTCGTTCCCGGCGGCACGGGCCTCGCGGGCGAAGACGGTGAGCGTCTCGCCGTCGGATCGCGAGTGGTCGAGGGGCACGGAGAACTCGTGCTCGGCGAGCACGAGGCCCTGGATCCGGTACCGGCGCACGCGGCGACTCTAGTGGGACCCCTGTTAGATAGGGGCCGATGAGCGCCGTCGCCGTCGCCGACCTGCACAAGTCCTACGGGGACTTCCAGGCCGTCAAGGGGATCGACTTCGAGATCCGCTCCGGCGAGGTCTTCGGCCTCCTCGGACCCGAACGGCGCCGGCAAGACGACGACCGTCGAGATCCTCGAGGGCTACCGGAAGCGTGATCGCGGCGAGGTCTCCGTCCTCGGCGAAGACCCGGAGCAGGCCGGCCTCGACTGGCGCGAGCGGATCGGCGTCGTGCTCCAGCAGGACGAGCTCTACCCGTACTTCTCCGTGCGTGAGTGCGTCGAGCTCTTCGCCGGCTACTACGAGCAGCCGCGCGATCCCGCCGAGGTCGTCCGCCTTGTCGGGCTCGAGGAGAAGGCGAACGCGCGCGTGAAGACGCTCTCGGGCGGGCAGAAGCGCCGGCTGGACTTTGCGGTCGCCCTCGTCGGCGACCCCGAGCTGCTGTTCCTGGACGAGCCGACGACCGGCTTCGACCCCGGCGCGCGCCGCATGGCCTGGGAGACGATCCGCTCGCTGCGAGCGCTCGGCAAGACGATCCTGCTGACCACGCACTACATCGAGGAGGCGCAGCAGCTCGCCGACCAGGTCGCCGTCCTCCGCGCCGGTCGCATCGTCGCCCTCGGCACGCCGAGCGAGCTGATCGGCGCCGCGCCGGCCACGGAGATCCGCTACCGGCTGAACGGCGAGGTCGTGGTCGTGCAGACCGAGGAGCCGACGCGGGTGCTCCACGAGCTCACGACCCGCGCGCTCGCGGAGAACGCCGAGCTCGAGGGCCTGGAGGTGCGCCGCCCGACGCTCGAGGAGGTCTACTCTGACGCTCACCGAGGAGGAGCGCGCCGAGTGAGGCTCTTCGTGCACGAGCTCAAGGCGCAGCAACGGCTGTTCTGGCGCAGCCGCGAGCTCGCGTTCTTCACCTTCATGCTGCCCGTCCTCCTGTTCTTCCTGCTCGGCTCCACCTACGGCGACGACGACATCGAGGGCGTGCGCGGGGCCGACTACCTGCTCGCCGGGATGCTCGGCTACGGCGCCGTCTCCACCACCTTCGCCGGGCTGGCGATCCTGCTGGTCGTCCGCCGGGAGCAGGGCATCCTCAAGCGTCTGCGAGCGACTCCGCTCCCCGCGTCCACGTACCTGGCGGCGGTGCTCGCCTCGATCGTCCTCGTCTTCGCGCTCGAGGCGGTGCTGATGATCTCGATCGGACGGCTGGCCTTCGACACCGACCTGCCCGAGCGGTGGCTGTCGCTCGCGCTCACGCTCCTGCTGGGCTCGATCGCCTTCGCCGCCCTCGCCGTCGGCCTCTCGGGTCTCGTCCGCAGCGCAGAAGGCTCGTCCGCCGTCGTGAACGCGATCTACCTGCCGCTCTCCTTCATCTCGGGCGCCTTCTTCGCCCCGGAGTCGTTTCCCGGCTTCCTCGAGGCGATCGCCAACGTGCTCCCGCTGACGTACTTCATCGAGCTCGTACGGGACGTGATGCTGCACGACCGCGAGTTCTGGGAGGAGCCGACCGCCGTGGCCGTGGTGACGGCCTGGGGAGCGGTCGGGCTGGCCGCCGCGGTGCGTTTCTTCCGCTGGGAGCCGCGCGAGCGCTAGTCGAGATTAGTTTGAAGCGGCGCAGGGCACAGTTTCGACGTGCAAACCGAACCTGCCATCGCATTCGCAGCCCGCAAGCACGACACGCCTGGGCTGGAGATCCGGATCAACTTCGGGATGTTCGCAGGCCGTGAAGCGACGTCCGCCGAGCTCGACGAGCTCGGCAAGGAGCTGCTCGAACGCGTGCGCGAGGTCTCGATCATCAGCGAAGAGCGCCATGAGATGGCCGACAACTCCGAGGTTCAGCTCCATCAGGTCCGCGTCGAGGTGTCGCTGCACGACGTCCCGACCGACGAGCACGAGCTCGACGAGCTGCGAGGGCGCCTGCTCGAGGTCTCGGAGCGCTGGGCTCAGGCGTGCATCGCCGTGCGCCACGTCGACGTCGCCGAGATCTAGTCCGGCTCCGACTCGAGCCGCCGCTGCAGGCGGTCCATCGTCCGCTCCGCCTGCTGCCGAGCCGCCGGCTCGAGCGCCTTGCCCCCGAACCCTCCGAGCAGTCCGGCGAGCCCGACCTCTGCGCTCCAGGCGATCTCGGTGGCGTCACCCTCTTCCGTGAGCTCGAACTCCGTCTCGATCGAGATCCGGGCGCCGAAGCTCTTGCCCCAGGCGATCAGCCGCGCATGCTCGGGCGGGACGCGGTCGGTGACGTGCATGTCGACCTTCAGGTTGAGCCCGGGGCCGAACGGCGGCTTCACGACGGCGATCCACTCGTCCTCGGACTTCACCTCCACGCGCTCGACGCCGGGCATCAGCTCGGACAGCTCGTGGGGGTCGGTGAGGGCGCGGAAGACGCGCTCGCGTCGAGCCTCGAACCGCCTCGTTCCGTCGATGCGCACGGCGCAACGCTAACCGCGTGAGCACGGTGCCGGCCGCCCAGCTGGACGATTCTTAGGCAGGGCACAGCTTGAACTGATAGTTGTGCCTCCTCTCCAGCAAGCGGCGAAAGGAGGTCCATGACGAAAGCACGCAAGCTCGAGACGCGGGCCGCCGTCGTACTCATCGCGGGCCTGCTGGCACTGGCCACCGTCTGGGCGGGTAGCGCCCTCGGCGGCGGCTCAGGCGGGAGCGATCCTGCCCAGTCGGGCAAGAAGGCTCCCGCACAGAAGAGCGGTCCTGGCTTCGTCCAGGACGACCGGGGCGACGGCCGCGATTGTCCGAACAAGGACAAGGGCGGCGCGGACCCGGCCGCCGCGCTTCTCTAGGGCTCTGGCCGGCGGTCCTTTCGGGGTTGCCGGCCTCTGCCTGCCCGCTGCTATAGTCCGTACCGGGTTAGTTCAGTGCGGACTATGACGATCATCGGCGTCCTGCTCATCCTCGCTCTGGCGGGCGGTGCTTCGGGGAGTGGAGCCGACACGGCCGGCGACGTCCGCACGCTCGTGACCGAGCTGGAGCGCCTCCATCCCGACCCGTACCACGCGATCTCGCGTGCCGAGTTCCACCGGGCGGCCGACGACCTCGCCGCTCGCGCACCCGGCCTGACCAGGGAGCAGCTCGTCGCCGAGACCATGCGTCTCGTGGCGCTCCTCGGCGAGCGCGAAGGCCACAGCGGCCTGTTCCCGACCTACGCCGGTCACCGGCTGCCGCTGCATGTCTTTCCCTGGCGCCTCTGGCGGTTTCCCGAGGGCTACTACGTCATCCAGGCCACCGACCGTGCGCTCGTCGGCGCCCGCATCGTCGGGGTCTCGGGGGTGCCGATCGCGGAGGTCGAGGCGCGGCTGCGACCGCTCGTCACGCGCGACAACGAGTCGAGCCTCGCGTTCGGGCTGCCGTTCTACCTCGTCAGCGCCGAGGCGCTGCGTGGGCTGGGCCTGACGCCGAGCCTCGAACGTGCGGCCTTCACGGTCGTGACGGGCTCGGGCGCACTGCGCGAGGTCACGCTGGAGTCGATGACCGCGCTCGAGTACCAGCGCGCGGTGCCGTTCTCGTCGTTCATCCCGGCTCCGCAGGGAATGCCGCGTAAACGCCAGCCGCTCTACCAGCGGCTCGGCAGGGAGAAGTACGGCATCACCCCGCTGCAACGGGGGCGCGCGGTCTACGTCGCCTACAACCAGACGACCTTCCCCGGGCTGATCCCGCGGCGGCTGCTCCGTCTCGCCCGGAATCCGAAGGTGCGACGCGTCGTCATCGACCTGCGCCTGAACGGCGGCGGCAACAACACCTCGTACGGCTCGCTGATCGCGGCACTTCGCAGCCGGACGATCAACCGGCCCGGAAAGCTCGCCGTGCTGACCTCCCGGGTCACCTTCTCGGCGGCCGGGAACTTCGCCGCCGACCTCGACCACTCCACCCGCGCGCGCTTCTTCGGCGAGCCGACCGGAGGGAGCCCGAACAACTACGGAGACTCCCAGGAGATCCAGCTGCCGGCGCTCGGAGTGAGCGTCTTCACGCCGACCCAGTGGGTGGAGGTCGCTCCGGGCGACCCGAGGGTCGCGGTCGAGCCCGACGTGGCCGTCCCGCTCACGGCCGCGGACTATTTCGCCGGCCGCGATCGCGTCCTGGCGGCAGCGCTCAGATGACGCTGACCGCCACCGAGGCGGCGCTCCTGGGCCTCCTCCGCCACGGGGAGATGTCCGGCTACGACCTGCGCAAGCTCGTGGAGCGAAGCGTCGGCTACTACTGGACGCCCGCGAAGACGCAGATCTACTCCTCGCTGCCACGTCTGGTCGAAGCAGGGCTGGCGACGCGGCGGACGGTGCGCCAGACCGAACGGCCCGACAAACACCTCTACGCCATCACCGAGGCTGGCCACGACGCGGTGAGCGACTGGATCCACAACGCGACGCTCGACGCCGGCCTCGGCCGGAACGTCCTGCTCCTGAAGCTGGGACTGGCGGACGAGAGCCACACGGCGTCGTTGCTCGAGCAGGTGCGCGCGAGGCAAGCCGAGGCCGAGCAGCTCGCCGAGGAGCTGGTCGCGCTGGACGCGGCCGGCGGCGAGGGAGACCCGCCGTTCGAGCACCTCACGCGCCGCTACGGCTTCTTCCACGTCGACGCGCTGCGCCGGTGGACAGCCGAGGTCGCGAAGGCGCTCGAGCGCGCGGAGGCAGTCACGCGAGGCGCCCACCACCCGACGGGTTAGGGCGTGGTGGGGAGGGTCTTACCCGTGGGCTCGGCAGCACGGTCGATCAGGACGAGGTCGATGTCCCACCGACCCTCGCAGCCGAACTGCCGCACGCGCGCCTGCCCTGCGGCATACGGCCCGGTCGTGAAGAAGACCTCGGCCTCGAAGCCCTCGTTGTCCATCCCGGCGGGGCGGTAGCCGGCGGCGGTGACCGCATCCTGGATCAGCACCGTGACCTCGTCGAGTGGCTTGGTCGTGACCGCCTGCACCATGACGTGGCGCTCGTTCTTCCGGACGCGCGTGACCGTTCCGATCTGGTCGAAGGACAGCCCGGCCGGCATGAGCGCGGTCTCGGCCGGCGGAGCGGCGCTCACGCTCCGAGCCTCACACGGGTCAGCCTCGTCCGGCGTCGAGCACCTTCGCGCTCACGAACGACCGACAACGCTGCCACCGCGATCCCGGCCAACGCTGCCACCGCGATCCCCACAACCGAAAATCGACGGCGATGGCGACGATGTTCGACCATTGCGTGATTCTTGCACGAGGCCTCCAGCCGCCTGCCGCCCAGGATTTGGCGTTTCAATATTTCGGGTGTAGGCTGCCGCGGCGACGGTGCGTACGTCTTAGGTGAGGCCACCAGGAGACGCAATCGGCGCCGCGGACTGGGAGCGCAGACGCGCCATACGACCTGGGAGGTACGCGTACCATGCTGAAGAAATATGCCCCGATCGTGGCCGCCGCAGCGGCCCTCACGATCCTCTTGGCTGCCGGTACCGCAGCCGTCACCAAGAGCGACGGGACGGAGCACGCAGCAACCGGCCGCGTCGAACGTCATGGCCGAGCCGGAGGGGGCCGAGGAATGGATGTACCTCCAGCGGGCGAACGCCGACGGCTCCATCCCGGACGCCGCCGTCAACGAGGCGATCGCGCAGTCCAAGGCGGCGGGCAAGGCGAGCAAGGGCTCGCCCAGCACCGATCAGGTGTGGGCTGAGCTCGGCCCGAGCAACATCGGCGGCCGCGTCCGCGACGTCGCAGCGGATCCGAACACCAAGGATGTCGTCTACATCGCCACCGGCTCGGGAGGCCTCTGGCGGTCGACCGACGGCGGCGCGACGTTCGCCACCGCGTGGGACTCCCAGCTGCCGCAGTCGATGGGTGCCGTCGCGGTCGACTCCCAGGGCGTCGTCTGGGCCGGCACCGGTGAGGTGGACCACGGTGGCGGCTCGGCCTACTACGGCAAGGGCATCTACAAGTCGACCGACGACGGCGCGACGTGGACCAACATGGGCCTCGCGGACGGCGACACGATCGGCCAGATCGTCATCGACCCGCGCGACGACGACCGGGTGTTCGTCGCCGTCATGGGCGCGCTGCACGACACCGAGCCGACTCGCGGTCTGTTCCTGACGGAGGACGGCGGCGCCACGCTGGACCCGGGTCATCATCCCGGAGACCAGCTCCACGGGCGCGATCGACGTGTCCATCAACAAGACCAACCCCGACATCATGCTCGCGACGACCTGGGACAAGATCCGCGACGAGAAGTCGCGCATCTACGGCCCGCACTCGTACGTCTACCGCTCGGAGGACGGCGGGCACACCTGGGAGAACGTCCACAACGCGCCGCTCCCGCAGAGCCAGACCGACCCGGCACTGCAGACACCGGACAACCTCGTCGGCCGGATGGGCGTCGACTTCAGCGACAGCGACGCGAACCGGGCCTACCTGATCTCCAGCACAGCCCGAGGCGCATACAACGGCTTCTTTGTGAGCAACGATGCCGGTGAAACGTGGACGCCTGTCGGATCGCAAACCGCCGGCACGCTGCAGAGCATCAGCGGCGGCTTCGCCTGGTGGTTCGGGCGCGTGTACGTCGACCCAGTGAACCCGCAGCACGTCTTCGTCGCGGGTGTGAGCCTCGCCGAAAGCCTGAACGGCGGCCTCACCTGGACGACATCCAACGCCGTGCACGCCGACCAGCACGGCCTCGAGTTCGACCCCTTCACGCCGGGCAAAGTCCACCTCGGTAACGACGGCGGCTACTACTCGTCGACGCAGAACGGCGCCGCGCGCGGCCCCTGGTTCAAGGCCCCGCGCCTGCCCGTGACGCAGTTCTACGCGATGGACGTCTCCGTCCAGGACGGCTCGCGCGTCAACGCCGGCTCACAGGACAACGGCTCGCTGAAGTCCTGGCAGCTCGACAACACGGTCACCGGCGACTGGGTCAGCTTGCTCGGCGGCGACGGGATGATGAACCGGATCGACCCGACGAACGAGCGGAAGTACTACGCGTGCTCGCAGAACGGCGGTTGCCGGGGCTTCGTCGGCACGGACACGAACCAGACGTCGTTCAGCATGGCGTTCCCCGGGGCCGACCGGAAGAACTGGGTGACCCCGATCGAGTTCGCCGCCGACACGAAGTTCATGTTCGGCGCCAGCCAGTTCGTCTACCGGATGAACACCGACCCGCCGCCGGTTGGCCAGCCGAACCCCGGCTTGCGCGTGTGGCAGCGGATCAGCCCAGACCTCACCGAGGGCACCGAGCCGCGTGCACCGGGCTTCGGGACCGTCACGGCACTGGGCACGACGACGCGCAGATCCGAACCTCGTGTACGCCGGCACCGACAGCGGCCTCATGTGGGTCAGCCGCAACGCGATGGCCCCGGCCGCCGAGGTGACCTGGACGAAGCTCACGAGCCCGGTGTTCCCGGGCCGCTGGGTGACGCGCATCACCGTCGACCCGCAGAACGCGAAAGTGGCGTGGGCCACGTTCTCGGGCTGGCGCTCGGGTGACGGCTACGCGCACATCGTCATGACGAGTGACGGCGGCAACACGTGGGTGGACATCGCCGGCAAGAAGATCCCGCAGGCGCCGATCAACGACGTCATCCGCCACCCGGCGAAGCCGAAGTGGCTCTTCATCGCCACCGACGTCGGCGTCTACCGCACGACGAACCTCGGCAAGACATGGCTCAAGGTCGGGGCGAACCTTCCGCTCGTGCCGATCAACGACATCGATCTGCCCGCCGGCAGCGAGACGCTCTACGCAGCCACCTATGGCCGCAGCGTCTGGACGACCTCGCTGGCCGACGCTTCCTAGATCCGAGCGCGCCTCGCCCGCTGCCGCCCTCGGCGGTGGCGGGCGAGGCGCCTTTCTTCGGCTCTACACTGACCGCGCCGCGCCCCCGTAGCTCAGTGGATAGAGCAGCGGTTTCCTAAACCGCGTGCGCTGGTTCGATTCCGGCCGGGGGCATCTCCGTTCTCGCTCGGAAGTTGCCTCTCAGCGCGGCGGTGCAGAAGCTCGGTTCGTCGAGGCTAGACTCGGTGGCCGTCCAATGCACGCTGACCGCGACCCCGACCTGCTGCTGGTGGAGCAGATGCTGGCACCGCCGCCCCTCGACGATGCTCGCCGCTCGCTCGAGTACTGGCAGCGGCGACAGGGCCGGCTCCCGATCTACCGCCGCGCCGCACGCCGGGAGGCAAGGGCGATGGCGACCCTCTGCGAGGAGCGAGTCCGCGCCGCCGAGCAGGCGCGGTTCGAAGCGAGTCCCGTCGGGAGGCTGCTCACTGCTCTGGGGATCTCGAGTCTGTGGCTGCGACGGATCAGATCCGCTGAGCCGGTCCTGTTCTGGCTGGCGTGGGCGTTCGTGCTGCGAAGGATGAGGTTGCTCGCTGGAGCGCTCCTGGGAGTCGCGCTGATCCTGATGGTCGGCGCACTCGCCGCACTCCTAGTCCTCTTCGATCACTTGGCCTAGCGCGACTGCCAAGGCCGCAGCCTCGTCCACCGACAGTGCGCGACCTTCGGCGTGTGCGGCCGCGAAGGCGGTGTCTCCGAGCAGAGCGCGGGCCCGACCGACCGCGTCCTCGACGGCGGCGGCGTGGGCGACCCCAAGCGGTGTTCCGGTCGAATCGCGCAGCGCCTCGGCGGCACCGAGAAGCCGAACCGCCCGGTCGGGTCTTCCGTCGAGCTCGGCGACCAGCGCGAGTACCTGGACCCCGTCCGCAATACCCGCAGTCGTGCCGTACCTGCGGTAGAGCTCGACGGCCTCCGTGGCCATGCTCGCTGCCGACTCGGTGCCTCGAGCCGCAAGTGCAAGCCTGCTCCGGTCGACCAGGATGGCCGCCAGTGCCGAGTCGTCGCCGTGCTCGCGGGCGAGCCGTTCCGACTCGTCGAGCAGTTCGTTGCCACGGCCGTGGTCGCCGCCCAGCGCGGTCAGCTGCGCCGAGCTCGCGGAGCGAGACGATCACCCCGCGGACGTGCCCGAGCTCCCGCGCCAGCCGTAACGATTCGTCGGCGTACTCGAGCGCTAAGTGGTGCTGCCCCAGCTCGGTCGCGGCCTGGCCGAGCAGGTGCACCGTCCTCCCCACGCCCTCCGGCTCGCCGAGCCCCCGGTAGAGCGCCAGGCTCTCCTCACCGAGCGCCGTGCATCCCTCTGCGTCGCCCCGACCGAGCGCGAGAAAGGCCGCCGAGTGAAGCGCCTGGGCCCGCAACGACGTGTCGGCGTCGGGCGCAGCGGTGAGCGCTCGCTCGAGCCACGCGAGGCCCTCCTCGAAGTGGCAGCGGCTGAGCCAGAATTCGAGGAGACCGACCGCGATCCTCAGCGCCAGCTCCGGGTCCGAGCGGTCGGCCCAGGCGAGGGCCGCTCGCAGATTCGCGTAGTCGGCCTCGAGCCGATCGAGCCACGCCGCGCGATTCGGGCCCTGCACCGACTCCCAGAGCGCGGCCGAGGCCTGCTCGGCAAGCGTCGCAAACCGAGTTGCGTGGCGGCGGCGAAACTCCTCGGCGTCCTCTCGCGCCTCGAATCGCTCCACCCCGAACTCGCGGATCGTCTCGAGCATCGAGTAGCGGCCGTCGTCGTGCTGGAGCAGGTTCCGGTCGACCAGACGCTCGAGCTCGTCTGCCGAAGCGCCGGTTACGGCCTCGGCGTCCTCGCGCGCGCAACCGCCGGCGAACACGGCGAGCACCGCGAAGAGGTCTGCCTCTTCGGCGTCCAGCAGATCGTGGCTCCACTCGATCGTCGCGCGCAGGGTCTGGTGGCGTGTCGGCCGGTCGCGGGGCCCCTCCGTCAGCACGGCGAGCCGTTCTTCCAGCCGCGCGGCGAGCTCGGCGGGTGCGAGCTGCCGCACGCGGGCCGCCGCGAGCTCCAGGGCGAGCGGAAGGCCGTCGAGGGCGATGCAGATTTCGGCAACTGCCTCCGCGTTGCCCACGGCGAGCTGGAAGCCGTGGCGCATCGCCGCAGCACGCTCGACGAAGAGGGCGACGGACTCGTTCTGCGCCAGCGCCTCCGGACGGCGGACGTCCTCGCGGGCCGGAAGCCGAAGCGGCGGCACTCGGTACTCGTGCTCGCCGGACAGCCGCAGAATCGACCGGCTCGTGACCAGCACGGACAACCCCGGCGCGGCGGCGAGCAGCTCGCTCACCACCGGCGCAGCGGCGTCCACCCGCTCGAAGTTGTCGACCAACAGCAAGGTCGTCCGCTCTCGCAGAGCGTCCTTGACACTCTCAAGTGTGGTCGAGCGCCCCTCGCCGAGCGGCAACGCATGCGCGATCGCCGACGGGACGTCCGCCGGATCCTCGAGAGGGCTCAGGTCGACGAAGTAGGCCCCGTCGGGCAGCGACCTGCCGAGCTCCCAGGCGGCCTCGACGGCAAGTCGCGTCTTTCCTGTGCCGCCAGGCCCCGTGAGCGTGACGAGGCGGACGTCGGGCCGTCGTAGCAGCGCGGTCACCGCGGCCAGCTCGAGCTCGCGGCCGACGAGCGCGGTCGGCGAAGCCGGGAGATTGCCCTTGACCGCCTGGACCCGCCCTTGCGGCAAGAGCTCCGGATCCTGGCGGAGGATCGCCCCCTCGAGCCGCCGCAGCTCCGGCCCGGGCTCGACGCCGAGATCCTCGAGCAGCGTCGCTCTCGCATCGCGATACGCGTCGAGAGCTTCGGCCTGCCGGCCGCCGCGATAGAGGGCGAGCACGAGCAGGCTGCGAAGCCCTTCGCGATACGGGTGCCGGGCGATCAGGCGCTCCAGCTCCGGGACGACTCGGTCGTACGCGCCTTCGTCGAGGTCGAGGTCGATCCGCCGCTCGGTCGAGGTAAGACGGAGGTCTTCGAGGCGCGCAGCCTCGGCAACGGCGAACGGGGCGTCGACGCCTACGAGGGCAGGCCCGCGCCAGAGCTCGAGGGCGGAGCCCGGAGCCTCCTCCCGGAGCTCCAGGAACTGGGAGAGGTCGAGCTCGCCGGCCGCGACCCGGAGCGTGTAGCCGTCGCCGACCGTCTCGATCCGCCCCGGTCCGAGCACCTTCCGGAGCCCGTGGATTGCAACCTGAAGCGCGTTCTGGGCGCGAGCAGGTGGATCCTCGCCCCAGTGCGCATCGATCAGCACGTCGCGCCTGACGACCTCGTTCGCGTGCAGGAGCAGGAAGGCAAGGAGTGACCGCTGGCGCGGCCCACCGACCGGCAGAAGCGCGCCGCCGCTCTCCACTTCGAGCGGCCCGAGCAGCCGGAATTCGATTCTCCCCCTGTCCTCGGACGTCACTCCCGTAAGCGTGCCGTAAGCGTGGGGTAAGCGCAGCGCCCCATCGTTCGAGACGTCAACCGGACGAAGGGAGCACAACATGATTCGTGCAGGAGATTCGATCGAGAACCCGGTCACCGGCGAGCGCATCGTCTTCCGCAAGACCTCTGCGGAGACGAACGGCGAGGCAGTCGTGATCGAGTGCTTCGTCAAGCCGAACGGTGCAGTCGCGGCGGCCCACGTCCATCCGTCGCAGGACGAGCGCTTCGAGGTGCTCAAGGGCTCGCTCGTGCTCAAGCTGGACGGCCAGGAGCTGCCTGCGGGGCCCGGCGACCGGATCCTCGTCCCGGCCGGGTCGAAGCACCAGTTCTGGAACGCCGGGGACGAGGAGGCGCACTTCGTCTGCGAGATCCGGCCGGCGCTCAAGTTCGAGCAGCTGATCGAGACGATGTTCTCGCTGGCCGCCGACGGCAAGACGAACAAGAAGGGGATGCCGAACCCGCTCCGCCTCGCCGTGATCGCGCGCAACACGTTCGACACGGTGCAACTGCCCTTCCCGCCTGCCTGGGTGCAGCGGACCGGACTGGCATTCGCCGCACCGCTCGGCCGCCTGCTCGGCTACGAGCCGACCTACACGACCGCGGCGCCGGCCGAGAGCGAGGCTGTCACGGCGTGAGGCGACATCGCCTGAAGCGCTGGCTGTTCTGGACAGCCGTGATCGTCGCGCTCCTGCTGATCTGGCTGATCGCGCAGGTTCTCCGCGCCGCCGAGGCAACCGCCGCGGCGGCGCGGCGCAGCCGCCGCTCGGTGGCTGCACAGCGGTTTCGTTCGGCACCCGCCTGGGCGCCTACTGCTCGCCGGAGAGGAGCCGGCCGTTGAGGTCCTCGCCGGTGTCGCTTCGCGTGACCTGGATCCGGCCGAGCGGCTGGCCGCTGCCGCTCCGAGCCCGTGCGTTCACGTCCTGGGTGAAGACGGCGTCGTAGCGCTCTTTCAGCCACCCGAGCAGGTCGGTGGCGATGCGCGGATCGTTGCTCCCGTCCTGGCCGTAGTTGCCGTACGGGGGTGCGAAGGCGAGTGGGTGATAGGCCGGAATGTGCGCTGCGAGCCGGTTCTGACCCCACTCGATGTCCGACCGCGCCCGCTCCTGCCATTCGTCGAAGTCCTCGTCCTGCTTCCTGTACGCGTAGAAGGGGCCGTAGTCGTCAGGACCGGGGCCGTACTGGATCTGCTGGTGTCCGTGGCCCGCGTGAAGTTGAAGCTGCCAGCGGCCGCTCGCCTGCACGGTCTCGAGCTCCTCCCAGCTCAGGTACTCGGGCTCGCCGTCGTCGACACGGCCGACGTCGACGAACATGACGGCGTTGAAGCCGAGCTCCCGCAGGATGCCGTCGCCGCCCGTCCAGGAGTCGGCTCGGCCGTCGTCAAAGGTGAGCAGGAGCGGCCTCGGCGGAAGCTCGACCGCCTTTCCCTGCACGAAATCGAGGAAGGTCGGCAGGTCGATCGTCTGGTAGCCGGCGTGCTTGATCATCGTGAGCTGCTTGGCGAAGTCGTCGAAGTCGATCCCGTAGGAGGCGTCGTCGGCGTTCGAGAACTCGCTCTCCGGCCCGATCCCGTGGTAGAGGAGCACCGGCACCGCCGAGCGGTCCGGCGGCAGCGGCGCCCACACCCGCTTCTCCTCGGCGGTGAGCACGACGCTGGGTGCAGGTCGGGGCGTTCTCGGAGCCGATGCCTCGTCCGCCCCGCATGCGGTCGCCGCCAAGCACGTGGCGTACGTAACGGCAACGAAGATCGTCGCCGATACCTTCATCGCAGAACTACTGTAACCGCCGATCCGCGCTCCCAGATGGCAGCGACGGCTTCGATCTCGTTGGTCGGGCCGGGCTCCCGGCGGCAGCCCGGGGACTGATCAGGGGGCGGACAACGTGACAAGATCGACGCCAGGGCATGCGTGAGGACGCTTCTCACTCGAAAGTGGTCTTCGAGCCGCTGCGCGCGGCCTCGCTCTCCGCCGTGATCGCGGGCATCGTGCTCGGGCCGATCCTCTGGCTCGTGGCGCTCGTCATCGCCTCCTGGATCTTCGAATACAGCTGGGCGATCGGCGTCGGCCTCCTGGTGACCGTCGCATCCTTCGTCGTCTCGCTGATCGTGCTCGTCCTTCTGCGGAACGGGCGGCGGCGCGAGGAGAGGCGGTATGTGGACGGTCGCTAGGTTGCTGCTGGCGTTCGTCGCCCTCTATCCGGTTGTCACAGCCGCGCTGTGGGTTGCCGGGGGCGTCGTCTTCCGTCTGCTGGACGAGCCGCACCAAGGCGAGGAGCCTGAGGGGGGCTGGCGGGGCGTGTCGATCCTGATTCCGGCCTACAACGAGGAAGCGGTGATCGCAACCTCCGTCGCCGCCGCACTGGCCTGCGAGTACCCGGAGTTCGAGGTGCTCGTTCTCGACGACGGCTCCACTGACGGCACGGAAGCCGTCGCCCTGAGGGCGCTCGCCGGCCACCCCAACGGCCGTGTGATCCGCGACCCGGTGAATCGGGGCAAGGCCGAGGTCCTGAACGTCGGCTTCGCCGAGGCGCGGCACGAACTGGTCGCCGTCACCGATGCCGACACCCACATCCATCCGCAGGCGCTCGAGCTGCTGGTCGCCCGCCTCAGCCGCTCGCCCATCGTCGCCGCGGTCGCCGGAGCGCCGCACGTGACCAACCGCGGACGCCTCCTGCTGGCGATGCAGGTGCTGGAAGCGGCCTCGATCATCGGCCTGATTCGTCGCACCCACTCCCTGACCGGGCGGGTCGGCATCGTCGCGGGCGTCCTCGGGCTGTTTCGCCGAGACCGCGTGCTGGCAGTCGGCGGCTACGACCCGCGCATGGCAACCGAAGACATCGATCTGACCTGGAAGCTGCTCCTCTCCGGCTGGCAAACGGCGTACGAGCCCCGCGCGCTCGTCGGCATGCAGGTGCCCGCCTCGCTTCGGGCGTTGTGGATGCAGCGCAAGCGCTGGGCCCGCGGCCAAGGCGAGGTGCTGCGCACCCACTTCCGCGAGATTGTCCGCTGGCGGAACCATCGGATGTGGCTGCTGAGCCTCGAGGCGGTCGCCTCGCTGCTCTGGGTCAGCTGCCTTCTCGCCTCGCTCTTGGTCGCCGTCTTCGCCGTGCTTCTGGGCGAAGGTCAAGATCTCTTGGGGTTCGGTCTGGCGTGGGGCGTCGCGATCGCAGCCGTCGCCACCATCCAGATGGTTGTCGCGCTCAGCCTCGAGCGCCCCTACGACCGGAGCATCTTTCGACCGCTTCTCGTCGGAGCCATCTTTCCGATCGCTTATTGGACGATCTCCGCCGCAGCTGCTCTGCGCTCGGAGACGGTCGCCCTCGTGCAAGGACCGCGCGAGCGCGCCGACGTCTGGGACGTTCCGCGCGAACGGCTCGACGATCGCCGAGACGCCGGCGAGGGCGCGTCGCGCGTCGATCGCGAGCCCTGATCCGCGACTCGGGCGTCGGCGCGCGCGCCGGTCCGACCGCCGGCGGCTGGATGGTTGGCCCCCTAGGCGATCGGTCGAAGAAGCGGGAAGATCTGACCTTCGACGCCCGTCTTGGGTTGTGGCACGCATCCCTCACCGTTCGCCGGAGGTCCAATGAGCAAACGCTCTCTCATCGCGCTGGTAGTCGGTCTGCTCGTCCTCGCGCCGCTCGCAATCGTGGGCATCGCGGTCTGGACGGGAGGCGGAGACGACTCGAGGAGGGCTGGAGCGATCGGCAGCTCGACTCGCACCGACAACTACGAGAGGAGCTACGGACTGCGGCTGTACGCGGACGGCCCCGGTACTCCGCAGCCGCTTGGACCGCTGCTGTCCCTCACGGGGTGTGCGGCCAAGGCGAATGTCTCGGAGGAGGAAGACGGCCTCGATGCCGTCGGCGGGAAGCACATCGTCGGCGCCGTCGCCTACGAGCCTTGTCGGCTCACCGTCCGCCTTGCCGGGATGCAACCGGCCTTCTACCAGCTCCTCGACGACATCCTCACCCAGCAGGTCGGGCGCCGCGGTTTCTGGATCGCGAAGCTCGATCGGGTCGGCGTGCCCAAGCCCACCGGAATCCACATCCAGAACGCGCTGGTCGAGCTGGCGTTTTCGGAGCTCGACGCCGACGCGCTTGATGAGGAGGTGCACCTCGAGTTGATGCTGCGCCCGCAGTCGGTCGCCGAGGTCTCGAATTGCTGTGCCTCGCTCCCGGCGGGCGGGGCGACGTCGGTCTCCTTTACGCAGCGGCTCTTCCGCAACATGTTCGAGGTGGAGATCCCGACCGTGGACGGGGCGGAGGACACGGTCATGGTGAGCGGCTTCAAGGCGACCCAGCAGGCCTCCGGAACCTCGGTCGACCTCGAGCTCTCGGACCTCGAGCTCACCGTCATGAGACATCCCGACGGAGAGTTCCACGAGTGGTTCGACGACTTCGTGACCAATGGCTTCGGCAACGAGAAGACGATGACGGTCACGATGAAGAAGGGGAGCGGGCAGCAGCCGGGCATCACGCTCTCGTTCACCGGAGTAGGGATCCGTGGTCGGGAAGCCCTCGGCCTGGCAGGCTCGGGGACCGCGGGCATCGTGCTGCGAGACCGCTTCACGCTCTACGTGGAACAGGCGACCTTGACGTCCACCGTCGCGGCGGCTCCGTTGGCAGCGCCACCGCCGCCACCGCCACCCGCCACGACGGCATCGCCACCGCCGCCACCGCCCGCCACGACTGCGCCACCGCCGCCGCCCGCCACGACTGCGCCGCCACCGCCGCCGCCCGCCACCACGGCGCCGCCGCCGCCGCCCCCCGCGACTACGCCGCCGGCCGCGCCGACAGCGGTGAAGTTCGAGGTTCTCGGCGAGGGTCAGGTTCGCCTCACCTGGGCGGAGGTCAAGGGAGCCGATCACTACGTCGTGCTGACGTCGAGCAAAGCCGGCGGGCCCTATGAGCCGGTCGCGGAGAGCAGAGCTCCGGAGCACACGCTCGAGAGGCTCGAGTCCGGCACCGTGATCCACGTCGTCGTCCGCGCGGCCAGCGGCGAAGCGCAGTCGAAGGACTCGGAGGCGATCGCGATCGAGGTCAAGTAGCCGCGGGACAACGCGGCCTTGACCTGGAACGGTGGCTCGCTAAGGTCCGAGTAGGCAACGCGGAGGATCCATGCCGTCGGATCGCATCGTTGCTGCGGCGCAGGGAGCGGCCCGATGAGCGGGGCGGCGACCGAGGACGCCTTCGTCGCCGGGCTCGCGCGGGCGACCGTCGAGCGGGCGGCCCCGGCTGAGCTGCCCCTGTTCGGCCCGACGAGCGAGGCCTTCTTCGAGGACCCGGCCGCACTCGAGCGCAAGGGCGGTGGCGACCGCATGCTGGGCTTCGGCGTCGACGCTGCGATGGTGCTGCTCACGCCGGTCGCGCTGTCGGTCGCGAAGGAGGTCTTCGGCTTCGTAGCCGCGCAGGTGCGAGCTCGACTGAAGGACGAGGGTGAGGGCGCCGTACAGGGGACGCTCGACCGCATCTTCGGCGACGACAAGCCGGACGCACCCGACGAGCCCAAGCCGCCCGAGCTGTCCGACGAGCAGCTCGAGCGCGTCCGCGCGCTCGCGCTCGAGAAGGCAAAGCAGCTGAAGCTCCCGGCGGACAAGGCCGAGCTCCTGGCGGACTCGCTCGTGGGCAGCCTGGCAACGGAATGACCGAGGCGGCCGAGTCGGGCGCCGAGCGTTCGCCGCGACTGAACCCGTTCGCGTTCCCCTCCGATACGACCTTCCGCTTCGTCCTGCTCGTCGTCGCCGTGCTCGGCACCACGCTCTACATCTGGAACTGGATCTACTTCGCAATCGGGGACAACGGCGCCCGCTACGCGCGGACTGCCGCAGCCTGCCTGGAGCAGGCGCCGGAGCGCACGACGAACCTCGACGACTTCACCACGGGCACGGGCCAGTTCACCGCCTGCGTCCAGGAGCTCAACCGCCCGACGGCCTGGTGGATGCTCGGTGGAGCCGGCCTCGTCGCCCTCGTCGCCGTCGCCCTCACGTTGCTCCAGCCGTGGTGGAAGCGGCGGCGGTTGCGGCTACGACCGCTGACGGACGCCGATGCTCCCGAAGTCGTGGCGACCGTGCGACGTCTCGCCGAGGAGGCCGGCCTGCGCGAGCCTCCGACGCTCGTCTGGGACCCACTCGACCCGGAGCCGACCGGCCTCGCGTTCGGCCATGCCGGGCACTACACCGTCGCTCTGACGGGCGGCCTCGTCGTCCGGGCCGCGACCGATCCCGACGCGTTCCGCGCGGTCGTGCTGCACGAGCTCGCCCACATTCGGAACCGCGACGTCGACCTCACCTACTTCACGGTGTCGCTCTGGTACGCCTTCCTGCTCGCGGCGGTGCTGCCGTTCACGCTCACGCTCTTCGACGAAGGGCTCGACGTCGTCTTCGACCTCGGTTGGCGCGTGGCCGCGCTCGCCGCACTCGTGTACCTGACGCGGAACGCCGTCCTGCGCTCGCGTGAGGTCTACGCCGACGTCCGGGCCTCTGCCCAGCCGGGCGCCGGCGACGCGCTGAGGCGGCTGCTGGCTGCGCTGCCGCAACCGCGTCGGGCGGCGCCTCGACCAGATCCTGCGCGTCCACCCCGACCCGAAGGCGCGCGCGGCGGCGATCGAGGACACCCGGGGCCTCTTCCGGCTCGATCTGCTCACCGCGTTCGGAGCCGGCGTCGCGGCGACGATCGCCTACGAGAGCGCGGTCAGCCTGGTCTCCAGCTTCGTCACCGACATCCTCGACATGCGCTTCATCGCCGCGCTCGCGTTCGCGCCGGCCGTCATCGGAGTGGTCGGAGTCGCGGTGTGGCGCGCGAGCTTCGCACGCCTGGCGGAGGGAGGGCGGCCGCCCGCCGCGTGGCCGCTCGGACTGGCGCTGGCCGCCGGCCTGATGGTGGGGCCGGAGCTTGCGCTCGTCCGCAGCGTCCCCACAGGCGACGACGCGATCCTGTCGGAGCTGATCGACGGGCGTGGCGTCGGCTGGGCGATCGCCCTGACCGTCGCGGCCGTGCTCGTGCTCGCCTGGGTTCGCGCAGCCGCAGACGCGTGGCTGCGAGCCTCTGCCGGCCGACGGCCGCGTCTTTCGGCCGTGGCCGTCCTGCTCGTCGGAGCCGCGGTGCTCACAGCCGTCCTCGGCGTCTTCTACGTCAGCCGCGATTCCCGCGAGGTGATCGACATCACCCGCCTCGCCACCGGTCTGCAGCACGCGCAGGTCGACCAGGTGGCCTGGGCCGGCCCGGAGTGGGCGTACCAGCTGGTGATGAATCCGCAGATCGTCTGGAGCGTGCAGCGCCTCGCATTGCTACCCGTGGTCGTGCTCGTCTGGCTCGTCCCGCTCGCGGCGGCGTTCGCACGAAAACCTCCGGCCAGCGACGAGCAGGAGCGCTGGGCGTTCCTCGACCCCGGCGGCCGCCTCTCGATTCCGCCGTTCGCGCGGCACCTGCTGCGGCCGCTCCTCGTCGGCCTCGGCGTCGGAGCCGCGTTTCTCCTCGCAGAGTTGCTCCTGCGCCTGGGCCTCCACTACGGGATGAGCGCGGACACGCGGGCGAGGGACGAGCTGATCCTCGCGTTCTTCGCCTGGCAGCTGGCCCTTGCGCTGCTCGCACAGGGGGTGGCCGGGGCGATCGCGACGGCGATCTCGGGCCACCGGGCGCGGGTGGTCGACGGCCTAGCAGCCGCGTTCCTCACCGGCTCGATCGCGGTGGTCGGGATCATGGGCGGCCCGACCGCCGGCGGGTGCGTGAATCCGATCTCGATCAACCCGGGCCCCTGCTCCTGGGACATTCCGGCCAGCTTCTTCTGGAACACCTACCGGCAGGTGGTGGTGCAGGGCGCGCTCGCGGCGCTCGCCGGTGGGCTCGTGACGCTGTGCGTTCTGGCGCTCCTCCGCTTGCGCCGGCCCGCCGAGGGCCTGAGCCCCGCCGGGGCGGCCGGCTAAGAGAGAGGGCCCCGCCGAAGCGGGGCCCTCGAAGAGCTACTTCTTCGAGCCTTTGCCCTTCTCGCCGCCCTTGCCGGGCTTGTCGGACGGCTTGCCCTTGTCCTTCTCGGGCTTGCCCTTGTCCGAGCCCTTGCCCCGCTCGCTCGACTTGTCCTTCGGCTTCTTGCACTTGCCGAGCTTGTCGCCGTGACGAAGGTGCTTCAGGGCCGCCTTCGCGCCCTTTGCCTTCGTCGTGTGCTTGCCCTTGTGGCAGACGGTGAACCGTGCCGTGGAGCAGGGACCGAGGCGGTCGCCGTGGCGCAGGTGCGCCTTGACCGCGTTCCGCGAGACGCGGATCGTGCGGTACGGGTTCTTCTTCGAGCCCGTCTTGTGGCAGAGCGTGACCTTCTTGCCGTACTGCTCGCTCGCTCCGGGCGTGCCCGCAGGAGACACGGCTGCGCCGACCGACGTCAGAGCGGCGAACGTCAGGGCTCCTATCAGCCCGACGAGCCCGGCCCGGATCGGCCAGCGGAGAGGTAGTTGTCTCATCGTTTGTCGAACCTCCATGTCAGCAGCTTTCAGGGTTTCATCGAGGCAAGAGATCGTGCAGCGACGTTCCGTCTGGCTATCGGCGCTCCGTGACGGACGCTGTAGCCGACTCCCTGAGTTGACGAGGCCGGGCTTAGGCCTCGATGCGTCGGACCGGGACCCCGGGCGCCTCGAGCGCCTCGCGCACCGCGTCCTCCTCGAGCCAGCTGTCGTCGCCGCCCGGGCTCGTGACGACGACGATCTCGTCGGCCGGGAACTGCCGCAGCGCATCCCTGACGTTCTCGGCCGCGTCGGGGTTCTGGCTCGTGCGGTCGACCTCGACCTCCGGGCCGCCCTCGAGCACCTCGGCGGTCTGCTCGGCAGCCTGGGCCGCCTCGGCGCGGGCGTCGTCCTCGGCGTTCGTCAGCCAGTCGAGCGGCGACACCTTCGTCGCGGGCGAGACGACGCGCACCTCGGCGTCCTCCGGGATCTCGTTTCGGAGCCGCTCGTCCGGTGCCGTCGTCGCGACGACGAGGATCTTCTTGCCGGCCATGAGACAGTCTTACCCGCTGCGCCGATTTAGGATCATCCGGTGAAGGTTCGGGCTGCAGTCCTCGAGGAGTTCGGGCGGCCGCTCGTCGTCCAGGAGGTCGAGCTCGCCGAGCCGAAGGCGGGTGAGGCGCTCGTGCGGCTGGGGGCGTGCGGGGTCTGCCACACGGACCTCTATGCCGCCTCGGGCGCCGACCCGACCGGGTACACGGCCTGCGTGCTCGGCCACGAGGGCGCCGGCGTGGTGGAGGCGGTCGGGCCGGACGTGACCCTTGTCCGGCCGGGCGACCACGTGGTCACGCTCTTCGCGCCGGAGTGCGGCCAATGCCTCCACTGTCGGGACCCGCGCACGAACCGCTGCGTCGCGATACGCGACCAGCAGGGGCTCGGCTTCCTCCCGGACGGCACGACCCGCTTCGCACGTCATGAGGGCGAGCCGCTCCGCCACTTCATGGGCACGTCCACGTTCGCCGAGTACACGGTGGTCCCCGAGATCGCACTCGCCAAGGTCTCGCCCGAGGCGCCGCTCGACGGCTGCGCGCCTTTTGCCTGCGGGCTGTCGACCGGGATCGGCGCAGCCCTCTACACCGCGCAGGTGGCCCGCGGCTCGACCTGCGTCGTCTTCGGCTGCGGCCTCGTGGGGCTCGGAGCCGTGATCGGCTGCCGGCTCGCCGGCGCAGACAGGATCGTCGCGATCGACCTCTCGGAGGATCGGCTCTCCGAAGCACGCCGCCACGGCGCAACCGACACCCGCGTGGCCGCCGAGGACACCCTCGACTGGATCCGCTCGGAGACCGGCGGCTTCGGCGCCGACTACACCTTCGAGGCCACGGGGGACGTCCGCGTGATGCAGCAGGCGGTCGAGGCGGCCCGGGAGGCGTGGGGCCTCGCGACGATGATCGGGGTGGCGGGCAAGGGAGAGACGCTCGACGTCGTCCCGCGCCTGCTGATCACGGGCCGACGCGTCACCGGCTCGTCGTTCGGAGGGGTCAAGGGCAGGACACAGGTGCCGGAGCTGGTCGACCGCTGGCTCGCCGGCGAGATCGATGCCGAAGCCCTCGTCACGCGGCGGATCGCCCTGGACGAGGTGAACGACGCGTTCGCCGCGATGGAGCGGCAGGAGGGCATCCGCACGGTGATCGCCTTCGGCGGGCCGTAGACGGAAGATCTCCGGCCTTGGTGCCGTCTTGATGTTGGGTGATGATGGTCACCACAGCGTCGAGCGGGGAGGCACGAGCAATGAGCAAGGGTCTGATCGGCGGTTTGGCCGCGGTCGTGGGCGTGCTCGCCCTCGCAACTGTCGGAGTTCTGATGGCGTCGGGCGACGACTCGAGGCGCAGCGCGGCGATTTCGAGCTCGAAGACCTTCGTCTCGGGCAAGTCCGTCCTCTACGAGGGCACCAAGCTGCTCGGCTTCCTGCAGTCGTCCGAGGGCTGCGACACCCACGGGAACGTGGTCGACGAGCCGGCAAGCGTCGGCCAAGTGGTGACGCGCAAGCACGTCGGCGTGCCGGTCTACGAGCCCTGCGTCATCCGCTTCGGCGCGGACATGGACCCGGCCATCTTCAGCTGGATGCAGGACATGCTCGAGCAGAAGTCCGGCCCCAAGACCCTGTCGATCGTAGACACCGATTTCAACTACAAGGCGCAGTCGGGCATCGAGCTCACGAACGCGACTATCTCGAAGGTGACGCTCCCCGCCCTCGATCAGCAGGAGAGCAAGAAGGCCTTCGTCTTCGAGCTGACGCTTCAACCCGAGGTCACCCGCAGCATTCAGCCCGTCTCATCCACCGTGAGCGCAGGAAGCAAGACCACGAAAGCCGCGTTGGCGGCGAACTTCAAGGTGTCGCTGAGCGGTCTCCCCAAGACCGAGGGCGTAGCGAAGGTGAGCTCCTGGTCGGCGACGCAGAAGGCGTCCGAGGCAGCGGTCGGAGAGACTCGCACCCTCCAGAAGAGTCCGCCGACGGTCTCGCTCGGCACGATCGATCTGAGCGTCTTGCCCGCGAAGAGCTCCGAGTTCGACACGTGGTTCGACGACTTTCTGATCAAGGGGAAGAACGCCCAGACCGACGAGAAGACGCTGACGATCGATCTGTACGACCAGTCTTTGAAGAACGTCGTCATGACCTACTCGTTCAAGGGCGTCGGGATCTTCCGCGCCGCACTAGGCCGTAACGACGGCAGCGAGAAGCTCCGGACGAACACCTACTCGTTGTACGTCGAGGAAGCGGTGCTTCCGTTCGCGAAAGCGGCGGCTCCGCCGCCGCCTCCCCCGCCGCCTCCGCCTCCGGAGACCGGGAAGACCGAGACCGCACCGGCGGAGACGGAGCCGGCCGAGACCAAGCCGATCGAGACCGTCCCGACCGAGCGCGAGCAGGCCCTGGCGGGCCCGGCGAGCCTGAAGGCGTCCACCGCCGGCGAATCAGAGGCCGAGCTCGCGTGGGCGCCTGTCGAGGGCGCCGAGGAGTACGTGATCCTGGCCTCGCAGGAGCGCGGCGGCCCTTACGACGAGCTGGGCAGGTCGAAGGAGACGGGAACGATCGCCAGCGGCCTGAAGAGCGGGGTGACGTACTACTTCGTGGTCCGCGGAGTCGTGAAGGACACGGAGACGGCCGACTCGCCCGAGGCCGAGGCGATCGCGGGGTAGCTACTCCTCGTCGAACTTCAGAGCAGCGGAGTTGATGCAGTAGCGCTGACCGGTGGGTGCCGGGCCGTCGGGGAAGACGTGGCCCAGGTGCCCGCCGCAGTTGGCGCACATGACCTCGGTCCGCACCATCCCGTAGCTCGCGTCGGTCTCCTCCTCGATCGCGCTCTCGTCCGCGGGCGCGTAGAACGCGGGCCAGCCGCAGCCCGAGTCGTACTTCGTCCCCGAGACGAACAGCAGCTCACCGCAGGCGGCACAGCGATAGGTGCCCGGCTCGAACAGGTGGTCGTACTCGCCGGTGAACGCCGGCTCGGTGCCCTTCTCGCGCAGGATCTTGAACTGCTCGGGCGTCAGCTCGGCCCGCCACTCCGCCTCGGTCTTGTGCACCTTGGGCATGGAGTCAGCTTGCCAGGACCGGCTTGGGCAGCGGCTCGATCGCCTTCAACGCCCGCTGGATCTCCTCGTCGGGCAGCGCGAAGTCCTCGAGCTCGCCGGCGAGGTACGCGTCGTAGGCCCCGAGGTCGAAGTGGCCGTGACCGGAGAGGTTGAAGAGGATCGTGCGCTGGCGTCCTTCCTCGTCGGCGGCAGCGGCGGCGGTGACCGCACCGTGGATCGCGTGGGCCGCCTCGGGCGCGGGGATGATCCCCTCGCAGCGCGCGAAGCTCACGGCCGTCGCGAAGACGTCGTTCTGGGTGTACGCCTCTGCGCGCACGAAGCCGTCGAGGACGAGCTGCGAGATCAGCGGCGCCACGCCGTGGTAGCGGAGACCCCCGGCGTGGATGCCGGCGGGGACGAAGTCGTGGCCGAGCGTGTGCATCGGGACGAGCGGCGTCAGCTGCGAGGTGTCGCCGAAGTCGTAGGCGAACGGGCCGCGCGTGAGCGTCGGGCACGCCGCGGGCTCGCACGCGAGCACCTCGATCTCCTTGCCGGCGAACTTCTCGCGCAGGAACGGGAAGGCGAGGCCGGCGAAGTTCGAGCCGCCGCCGACGCAGCCGACGATCAGGTCCGGATACGCGCCGGCGAGCTCCATCTGCGCGATCGCCTCCTGACCGATCACGGTCTGGTGCGTCAGGACGTGGTTGAGCACGCTGCCGAGCGAGTACGCGGTGTCCTCGCGGTTCGCGGCATCCTCGACCGCCTCGGAGATCGCGATCCCGAGGCTCCCGGGCGAGTCCGGCGTCTCGGCGAGGATCGCGCGGCCGGAGCTCGTGTCCTCGGAGGGGCTCGCCACCACCTCGGCGCCCCAGGTCTGGATCATCGAGCGCCGGTACGGCTTCTGCTGGTACGAGACCTTGACCATGTAGACCTTGCACTCGAGCCCGAAGAGCTGGCTGGCGAGCGCGACGGCGCTGCCCCACTGCCCGGCGCCGGTCTCGGTCGCGATCCGCTTGCGACCGTCCTCTTTGACGTAGTACGCCTGCGCGACCGCGGTGTTGGGCTTGTGGCTGCCGGCCGGGCTGACGCCCTCGTACTTGTAGAAGATGCGCGAGCGCGTGCCGAGCGCCTGCTCGAGCCGGTGCGCGCGGTACAGCGGTGTCGGTCGCCAGAGGCGGTAGACGTCGCGGATCGGGTCGGGGATCGCGATCTCGGCGTCCTGCGAGACCTCCTGGAGGATGAGCGCCATGGGGAAGAGCGGCGCGAGGTCGTCGGGGCCGATCGGCTCGCCCGTGCCCGGGTGGAGCACCGGCTGCGGCGCGTTCGGCAGGTCGGCGGCGATGTTGTACCAGCGCTCCGGAATCGCGGATTCCGGCAGCAGGAACTTCGTCTCCGTCATCGCGCCGAGCCTAGCTCCCGATCATCACCGTCGGCGCGCCGGAGAACGAGCAGATCAGGCCGACCATCGGCAGCGGAGGCACGCCGTCGGTCGTCCCGCTCGGGCCGGGCATCTGCATCAGGAGCGGCATCCCGCCGACGGTCACCGTCTTCGACGCCCACAGCTGGGGCGGGGCGACCACGGCGAGGCACGGCTTCGAGGCGGGAGTCGGCGGAACCGTGCAGATGATCGGCGAGCCCAGCATGTCCGTGAGCCGAATGGCGGGAGCCCCGCCGATCGTCACCGTCGGCAGCTTGGGGATGATGGTGACCTTGCCTCCGTGCGTGCACTGCACGACGGCGTTCCCGTTGATCGCCGGGAAGGGCATGGCGCCAGTATCGTCGCCGCAGCCCGGTGTCACAACCCGACCTGATCTGGACGCAGCCCGAATGGCTGGCGGAGGCAGTCGCCTGGATCCGCGAGCGCGTCGAGATCACCGGCGAGATCGAGCAGCCGCACGTGTACTGGTGGTCGACCGTGCTGCGCGTGCCGACGGCCGAGGGCGACCTCTGGTTCAAGGCCTGCCACCCGAGCCACGGCTTCGAGCCGGAGCTGACGCTCGAGCTCGCGCGCCTGCGGCCAGGACGCGTGATCGAGGTGCTCGCCGCCGATCCGCAGCGGGGCTGGATGCTCACGCCCGACGCGGGCACGCGCCTCCGCGAGCTGCTCGCCTCCGAGGTCGACCTCGTGCGCTGGGAGGAGTTCCTGCCGATCTACGCGGACGTCCAGCTCGCTGCCGCCGGCAGCGTGGAGCGCCTGCTCGCGCTCGGCGTCCCCGACGAGCGTCTTGCAGGGCTCCCGGCTCATTTCGAGCGCGTCCTGGCCGACCGCGACGTCCTGCTCGTCGACCGGGAGGACGGTCTGCACGAGGGCCAGCACGCGAGCCTGCTCGCCTCCGTGCCGGAGGTCGAGCGCCTCTGCGCCGAGCTCGCCGCCTTGGGCATCCCCGAGACCGTCCAGCACGACGACCTGCACGACGGCAACGTCTTCGTCCGGGACGGCGAGTACCTCACGTTCGACTGGGGCGACAGCTGCGTGTCGCACCCGTTCCACACGCTCGCGGTCACGCTGCGGGCGACGGCGTGGCGGCTCGGCCTCGAGCCGGGCGCGCCGAGCCTGGGGCGGATGCGCGACGCGTACCTGGAGCCGTTCGGCGCCTACGGCTCCCGGGCGGAGCTCCTCGCTGCCTTCGCGATCGCCTACCGGCTCGGAACGATCGCGCGCGCGCTCTCCTGGTACCGCGCGGTCCAGGCGTACCCGGAGATCGAGCCCGACCAGAGCGACTCCGTCCCGTACGGCCTGAAGCTGTTCCTGAAGAATGGCCCGATCGGGACGTGGCAGTGATGGAGGTCGTCCTGGTCCGCCACGGCGAGACCGAGTGGACGGTCACGCGGCAGCACACGGGCCGAACGGACATCCCGCTGAACGACGAGGGCAAGCGGCAGGCGCGCCTGGTCGGGGAGGCGCTGCACGGCCGGACGCTTCGGCCTCGTCCTGACGAGCCCGCTGCGGCGCGCTCGCGAGACGTGCGAGCTCGCCGGCTTCGGCGACGTGGCCCAGGACCGCGACGACCTGATGGAGTGGGACTACGGCGAGTACGACGGGCGGACGACGGCAGAGATCCGGGCGGAGCGGCCCGGCTGGTCGCTCTGGCGCGACGGGGCGCCCGCAGGCGAGACGCTCGGCCGACGCCGGACGGCGGGCCGACCGCGTGCTCGAGGAGCTCCGCGCCGCCGACGTGGATGCCCTGGTCTTCGGCCACGGCCACCAGCTGCGGGTGCTTGCGGCCCGCTGGCTCGGTCTCGACCCGGCCGACGGGCGGCTCTTCATGCTCTCGACCGGCTCGATCAGCATCCTCGGCTACGAACGGGAGAACGCGGTGATCAGGCGGTGGAACGAGCCGCTCGAGCAGGCGGCTACGGCAGGCGGGTGACGGCGCCGGTGGCCGGATCGACGCGCAGCACCCATCCGTTGGTGCGCTCGGTCGCGTAGATCGTCCGATCCGGCGCCACCGCGACGCTGTTCGGGCCGTCGGCCGCCGCGACCGTCGTGACCGCGCCGGCCGGGTCGATCCGCACGATCCGGTTGGTGCCGTAGTCGGTGGCGTAGAGCGTGCCGTCGGGCGCGAGCGTCACGTCGTTCGGAGTGGAGAGACCCGTGGCGACCGTCGAGATCGTGCCGTCCGGGGCGACCTTGCGCACGCGGTTGTTGAACGTGTCTCCGAAGTAGACGGTGCCGTCCGCGGCGACGGCGAGCCCGTGGGGACGGTCGAGCTGTGCGCGGATCGCGGGGCCACCGTCTCCGCCGAGCCCCTGTCCGCCCACGCCGGCGAAGGTCGTGATCGTGCCGCCGGCCGCCTCGACGCGGCGGATCCGGCCGCCGAGCTCGGTGATGAAGAGGTTGCCGGCCGCGTCGTAGGCAATCGAGGTCGGCTGGTCGAGCTGGGCTGCGGTCGCCGGGCCACCGTCGCCGCTGAAGCCAGACGTGGTCGTGCCCGCGATCGTCCGGACTCCGCGGGACGAGACGTGCTGGACGCGCCGCTCCTCGGTCACGACGGCGACTCCGCCGCGCGGGTCGACCGCGACCTCGATCGCGAACTCCACACGAGCGAGCCGACTGAGCGTCCGGCCGGCGAGCCGCGCCACCTGGTTCCCCTGGGCATCGGCAACGACGAGCGAGCCGTCCGCATCGATGACCACGTCGGCGGCTGAGACGAGGCGCACGGACCGCTCGCGAACGGTCACCGCGCCGAGGCGGAAGCTGCGCTTCCCGAGCCGTGCTGCGTACGTCCAGCGGCCGGCGGTAGGGAAGACGACGCGGGCGCGGTAGAGACCTCGACCGGCCGGACGAGCCGGGAACGAGCGCCGGGTCGCACCGCGGGCGATCAGGAGCGACGGTCGGGCGCCGACGAGCGGGCGACCGTTGCGGCGAACGCGGATCGTCGCCTGCCAGACGGCTCCGGCCTCCAGAGCGGCCGGCTTCGACGCCACGGAGACGGCGAGCCTCGGCCCGGATGCCGACGCAAGGGCGGCAACGAGGACGAAGGCGAGCAGGGCTCGGCCGAGCGGCTCCATGCGTGCTCTACACCGGCCGGGCCCGAGCGGTTCCGCATGTGCGACCCTGCAAGCCGTGACGCTCGCCTTCCTGCCCGCGCTCGAGCAGGCGCGGCTCGTGAGCGAGGGCGAGGTGTCCTCCGTCGAGCTCGTGCAGGAGTACCTGGACCGGATCGAGCGGATCGACCCCCAGGTGAACGCCTACGTGACCGTCTGCGCGGAGCAGGCCCTCGCCGACGCGGAGTCGCCGCGACCCGGCCCGTTCAGCGGCGTTCCGCTCCCGATCAAGGACCTGACCGAGACGGCGGGCATCCGCACGACGTTCTCGTGCAGGGCGTTCGCGAAGCACGTTCCCGAGCGCGACGTCGAGATCGTCCGGCGGCTGCGAGCCGCCGGGTTCGTGCTGATCGGCAAGACGAACACGCCCGAGTTCGGGACGACCGCCGTGACCGAGTCCGAGCTGAACGGGATCTGCCGCAACCCGTGGGACCTCTCGAGGACACCGGGCGGATCGAGCGGCGGTGCTGCCGCCGCCGTCGCCGCGGGCCTGGCGCCGATCGCGCACGGGTCCGACGGCGGCGGTTCGATCCGCATCCCGGCCTCGTGCTGCGGGCTCCTCGGCCTGAAGCCGTCGCGCGGCCGCGTGTCACCTGCACCGTACGGCGACGCCTACGGGCTCAGCTCCCCGGGCTCGCTCGCCCGGACGGTCGCGGACGCCGCGGCGTTCCTGGACGCGATCGCCGGCCCCGTTCCGGGCGACCCCCACGCCGCCCCGCCGCCGGAACGACCGTTCGCCGAGGAGGTGGGCGTGCCGCCCGGCCCGCTGCGCATCGCGGTAGCGCTCGAGCCTTCGCATCCGGTTCCCGTCGACCCCTCCTGCGCCGCGGCTGCGCGTGACGCCGCCACGCTCCTGGAGGAGCTCGGCCACGAGCTCGAGGAGGTGACGCCCCCGCAGACCACCGAGACGCTCGAGCTCTTCGAGCTGGTGTGGCAGACGATTCCGTCCCTCTATCCCGTCGAGGACGAGTCCCTGATGGAGCCGACGAACCGGGCTTTCGCCGAGCGGGCCCGGGCCACGTCGAGCGTCGACTACCTCAAGGCGTTCGCGCGCCTCCAGCTGCATGGACGGGCACTGGCGACGCTCGGTGCGCAGTACGACGCCGTTCTGACTCCCACGCTTGCCCTGCCGCCGGTGCCTGTGGGCTGGGTGCGGGAGTCGCCCGATCCCAGGGAGCAATATGCGCGTGCGGCCGCGTTCACGCCGTTCACGCCGGCCGTCAACGTCGCGGGGCTGCCGGCGGTGTCGGTGCCGTTCGCGTGGACGGACGACGGCCTCCCGCTCGGCATCCACCTGATCGGCCGGGCAGCGGAGGAGTCCGTGCTGATCCGGCTCGCCTCGCAACTCGAGGAAGCGAGGCCCTGGGTCGACAGGCTGCCGCCGCTTTAGGGGGTAGAGGAGACGGCGGCGCCGGCCGATACCCGGCCCGGTGGACTCCGCCGCCTCGCCGCCGACCCAGGCCCGCCGCCCGCTCAAGACGCGTGGACGGAGGGCGCCGCGCGTCGTCGCCGAACGGCTCCTGCGCCTCGGCGTGCGGCCGAACCACGTCTCGCTCGCCGGCATCGGCTTCGCTGCGCTCGCGGCGGCCGCGTTCGTCGGCGTGCCCGAGGCCGCCGGAGCCACGCAGGTCGCTCTGCTCCTCGTCGCGGCCCTGGCGATCCAGCTCCGGCTGCTCAGCAACCTCCTCGACGGCCTGCTCGCGGTCGAGGGCGGGCTCCATTCCAAGACCGGCGAGCTCTACAACGACGTCCCGGACCGGATCGCGGACGTCCTGATCCTCGCCGGCGCGGGCTACGCGGCCGGGTCTCCCGAGCTGGGCCTTGCCGCCGGCGCGGCCGCCGTCCTGACTGCATACGTGCGCGTTCTCGCCGGTTCCCTCGGCGCGACGCAGCGCTTCAGCGGCCCGATGGCGAAGCCGCACCGCATGGCTGTGCTGACCGCTGCCTGCCTGCTCTCGCTAATCGAGGTCGCGACCGGCTTCGACGGCCGCGTCCTGCTCGCCGGCGTCGTCGTGATCCTGGTCGGCTCGCTGCTCACCTTCGCCCTCCGCCTCCGCGCGCTCGCCGTCGAGCTGGAGCGCGCGTGATCGCATCGGCGATCGCAGCGACCGGACGGCTGGTGGGAGGCGGGTCCGTGAGCTGGCAGACCGATCCACACGCCGGCCGGCAGCGGATCTTCTTCGCCAACCATTCGAGCCACCTCGACTTCGTACTCGTCTGGGCGCACCTGCCGCCGGCCGTGCGGCGTCGCACGCGACCGGTGGCGGCTCAGGACTACTGGGAGGGTGGGCCTGCGCGGAAGTACTTCGCCGCGGCCGTCTTCGACGCCGTCCTGATCGACCGGGGCGGCGGTGGCCGCGAAGCCGTGGAGCGGATGGTGGACGGCCTCGGCGACTCGCGCTCGCTGATCGTCTTTCCCGAGGGCACACGCGGCTGCGACGGGACGGTCGCGCCGTTCAAGAGCGGACTCTTCCACCTCGCGAGCGCGCGCCCGGACGTCGAGCTCGTGCCGGTCTCGCTCGAGAACCTCAACCGCATCCTCCCGAAGGGTGCGGTCGTGCCCGTGCCGATGATCAGCCGGGTCGTCTTCGGCCAGGGCCTGCGGCTCGAGGAGGGAGAGTCGAAGGCGGACTTCCTCGAGCGGACCCGCAACGCCGTCGTCCGGCTGCGAGACGCATGAGCCCGTTCGGCGACACCGAGCTGACCTGGCTCTTCGCAGGGATCGCGGGAACGCTCGTGGTTGCGACGACTGTCGGCCAGACCCTCCGGCTCGCCCTGCCGGGCGGGAGCGCCTCGGCGACGATCGCGAACCTGAACGCGCGCATCGGCGCGTGGTGGGTGATGTGCGCCGCCTTCCTCGTCGCAGTCGTCACGGGCGGGATCGGGACGATCGTGCTGTTCGCGCTCCTGTCGTTCCTGGCCCTGCGCGAGTTCGTGACGCTGACGCCGACCGCCCGCGCCGACCACCGCGCGCTGACGTGGGCGTTCTTCGTGATCCTGCCGCTCCAGTACCTGCTGGTCGGGATCGAGTGGTACGGGCTGCTCAGCATCCTGATCCCGGTCTACGCGTTCCTCTTCCTGGCGACCAGGATCGTGCTCGCCGGCGACACCGAGCGGTTCCTCGAGCGGGCGGCGTCGATCCAGTGGGGCCTGATGGCGTGCGTCTACTGCGTGAGCTACGCGCCGGCGCTGCTCCTGCTCGACATCGAGGGCTACGCCGCGGACACCGGCAAGCTCCTCCTCTTCCTCGCCGTCGTCGTCCAGGCGAGCGACGTGCTCCAGTACGTCTGGGGAAAGCTGCTGGGCCGCCGCCCGATCGCTCCGACGATCAGCCCGAACAAGACCTGGGAGGGCTTCGTCGGCGGCGTCGCCTGCGCGGTGCTGCTCGGGACGGGGCTCTGGTGGGCGACGCCCTTCAACCCCTGGCAGGCCGCGGCGATGTCGCTCGTGATCGCGCTGGCCGGCTTTGCGGGCGGCCTGGTCATGTCGGCGATCAAGCGCGACCGCGGGGTCAAGGACTACGGGAGCGTGATCCCCGGCCACGGAGGCGTGCTCGACCGGATCGACTCGCTGCTCTTCGCTGCGCCGATCTTCTTCCACGCAACCCGGTTTTTCTTCTAGAGCCGACCCGCCTCGATCACTCGCTGGAGGAACTGCTGGGTCCGCGGCTGCTGCGGCGCGCTGAAGATCTGTGCGGGCGGCCCCTGCTCGAGGATCACGCCCTCGTCGAGGAAGACGACGCGGTCGGCGATGTCGCGAGCGAAGCTCATCTCGTGGGTGGCGATCAGCATCGTCATCCCCACGGAGGCGAGCTCGCGGATCACGGCGAGCACCTCGGCCACCAGCTCGGGGTCGAGCGCGCTCGTCACCTCGTCCAGCAGCATCAGGTCGGGTCGCATCGCCAGCGCGCGCACGATCGCGACCCGCTGCTGCTGGCCGCCCGAGAGCCGGTCGGGGTACTCGTCGCGCTTGTCCGCCAGACCGAAGCGCTGCAGCAGCTCGAGCGCACGCGCCTCCGCGTCGGCCCGCGACAGCTTCAGCGCCTTGCGCGGCGCGAGCGTCACGTTGGCGAGCACGCTCATGTGCGGGAAGAGGTTGTACGCCTGGAAGACGATCCCGATCCGGCGGCGCACCTGGTTCAGGTCGATGCCGCGAGCCGTCAGCTCCACGCCGTCGACCACGATCCGGCCCCGGTCGACGGGCTCGAGCAGGTTGACGCACCGCAGCAGCGTGGACTTCCCGGAGCCGGAGGCCCCGATCAGGCAGACGACCTCGTGCTCGGCCACCTCGAGGTCGATTCCCTTCAGCACCTCGACCCGGCCGAACGACTTGTGGACGCCGTGGAGCTCGACCTGGCTCATCGCTGCCGCTTTCGGTCGCGGGCGATCAGCCAGTCCGTCAGCCGCGCGAGCGGGATCGTCAGCAGCACGAACAGGATCGCGGTGGCGATGTAGGGCGTGTAGTTGAAGCTGCCGGCCACCTCGATCTGCGACTGGCGAAAGGCCTCGACCGGGCCGATCAGCGCCACGAGCGCCGAGTCCTTCTGCAGCCCGATGAAGTCGTTCAGCAGCGGCGGCAGCACCCGGCGCACCGCCTGCGGAAGCACCACGTGCTGGAGCGACTGCGCCCGCGTCAGCCCCAGCGAGCGGGCGGCCGCCTCCTGGCTCGGGTGCACCGAGTCGATGCCGGCGCGGTAGACCTCGGCGACGTACGCGGAGTAGACCAGGACGAGCGAGACGACCCCCCAGAAGAGCGGCGAGCGCGGCACGCCGCCGATCTCCAGCGCGGGCGCGCCGAAGCCGAGGATGTAGACGACCAGGATCGTCGGGACCCCGCGGAACAGGTCGGTGTAGATGACGGCGAGCGTCCGCAAGGGGAAGAACACGGGCCCCGGGAGGCTGCGCAGGACGGCGATCCCGAGCGCCAGCACCAGGATGGCGACCTCGGCGATCAGGAAGATCCGGACGTTGAGCGCGAACGCCTCGACGATGGTCGGGAACGACGCGTCGAAGACGTCGCGGTCGAAGAAGGCGCGCTTGACCTCCGGCCAGCCCGACGAGTTGACGACGAGCAGGACGATCAGGCCGAAGAAGACGAGCGTGCTCGCAACGGCGACGGCGACCGAGCGGCCACCTTCGCCGCCGAGGTCGAGGATCTTGGATCGCCGAGGGTTGATCCGCGCTATTCGAGCACGGGAGCGTTCGCCTTGTCGGCGAGCCACTCCTGCTGGATCGAGTCGAGCGTGCCCTCGTCACGCAGCGCCGTGACGGCCTCGTCCACGCAGTCGGTCAGCGGGCTGTCCTTCGCGAGCACGAGCCCGAACTGCTCCTGCTCGCCCGCATCCGGGAACTGGCCGACGATCGTCCCGTTCGGCACCTCGACGGCCGTGACGAAGAAGGCCGTCGGGAGGTCGACGACGATGCCGTCGATCTGCTTCGCCTTCAGCGCCGAGATCACGTCGGTGTTCGTGTTGTAGACCGACGCCTCCTCGCTCGGCTGGATCTCGTCGTTGATGTAGTCGAGGCTGGTCGTCCCGATCTGCGCGCCGAGCTTGGCGTCCTTCACCGCGGCGAGCGTCTTGGCGTTCGCGAGAGTCGAGCCCTTCAGCGCCACGAGCGCCTGGTTGACGTCGTAGTACGGCTCGCTGAAGTCGACGTTCTTGGCGCGCTCGGGCTTGATCGAGATCTGGTTGACGTCGAAGTCGAAGCTCTTCTGGCCCGGCTTGAACGACTGGTCGAACGGGACGACGACCCACTCGACCTCGTTCTTCGCGAAGCCCAGCTTGTCGGCGACCGCGTACGCGACCGCGCCCTCGAAGCCCTGGCCCTTCGCCGGGTCGTTGATCTCCCACTTCGAGCCCTTGGGCGTGCCGCCGTCGAACCAGGGTGGGAAGGCGGGGTTGTCGGTGCCGATCGTCAGCTTCCCGTCCGTCGTCGTCTCGAGCTGGTCCTTCCCGCAGGCGCTGTCGCCCGTCGTCTCGGCCGCAGTCGTCGTCCCGGCCGCGTCGCCGTCGTCGTCCTCGCCGCCACAGCCGGCGGCAACCACGGCCAGCGCGGCCAGAAGGAGCGCGAGGAGGAGGGCTCGCCGCATCCGGAGCGAGCCTACCCACAGCACCCTTGACCGGGCAAGTACCGTCGATGGCATGCGCAGGCTCGTCCTCGCCGCCGTACTCGTCGCCGTCCTGCCCTCGGCGAGCTCGGCGCAATCGGGCGGCTGGCAGACAGGCCGCGCCCGTGCCCGATCCGCGCTCCGAGGTGGCAGCGACCCTCGTCAACGACGAGATCGTGCTGGTCGGCGGCTTCAGGCAGGTCGGGGCGAACTCGCCTCGCGTCGACGCCTTCTCGCCGCGCCGCAACCGCTGGCGCCGCCTGCCAAACCTACCGCTCGCCGTCGACCACTCCACCGCCGCCGCCTACCGCGGGCGCCTCTACGTCTCCGGGCGGCTACCGCTCGGACCGCGCGCCGTCGCGGGCGGCGTTCGTCTTCGATCGGGGCTCCTGGCGCCGGCTGCCGTCGATGCCCTCCCCGAGCGCAGCCGCCGGCGCGGCCTTCTCGCGCGGGAAGCTGTACGTGATGGGCGGCGTCGGGCCGAGCGGCCTCGCCCGGTCGGCGCTCGAATACGACCCGGCCAGCCGCCGCTGGCGCACGATCCCCGGGCCGACCCCGCGCGAGCATCTCGCAGTGACGGCGGCCCGAGGGCGCATCTTCGTCGTCGCCGGGCGCACGGCGGGCTTCGACACGAACCTCGACGTCGTGCAGGCGTATTCGCCCGCGACGCGGCGCTGGACGACACTGCCACCGGTCCCGGGCCGCCGCGGAGGAACGTCGGCGACCTCGACCGGCCGGTACGTCGTGTCGGTCGGAGGCGAGGCCAACGAGGGCACGATCAAGGAGGTCTACGCCCTCGACCTGAACACGAACCGCTGGCGTCGGCTCGCGGACCTGCCCGACGCCACGCCACGGCCTCGGAGTCGTCTATGCGAACGGCCGCGTCTACGTGCTTGCGGGCGGCCCGACGCCGGGGCTCTCGGTCAGTCCGGCGAACGAGTTCCTGCCGTTGCGCTGAGCGGCGGCAGCCCGCTCGCGACGAGACGCCTGCCGCCGGCCTCGTAGACGACGTCGACGGTGTCGTGCTTGCGATAGGTCCCGGCGAGGCCGAGGAAGATCGAGAGCCAGCGGATGAAGCCGAGCCGCCCCTCCTGCTCGAGCGGCCGCGTGAAGACGAGCTCTCGTCCACGCAGCTCGAAGTCGCGCCCGCGCTCCTGCCGGACGCCGTTGACGTAGACCTCGATCGGGGACGCCACCGCAGCGGGCAACGCGACCCGCGAAGACTCATCCATGCGACGACCGTTCCAATGTCGACCCGCTCGAGCGGCACGGCTATAGAGTGCCACCGGCTGTGCTCCGGAAGCCGCTTGCCGCCTTGCTTCTCGCTGCTGCGGCTCTCGTCGTGGCAGCACCCGCGCTCGCGGGGAACGGCGGCTTGGCGCCCGTCGACCCGGTCTCCCCGAACGCCGAGCGGATCACTGACACCTACTGGGTGATCCTCGGCTTCACGGGCTTCATCTTCGTGCTCGTCGAGGGCGCGCTCATCCTCTTCGTGATCAGGTACCGCCGCCGCGGCCGGCCGGTCGAGGTCGAGGGCCCGCAGATCCGCGGTCATCACCGGCTGGAGATCGCCTGGACGGTTGTGCCCGGTGATCATCCTGGCCGCTGATCGGCAGCTTCATCTTCTACAAGCTGCCCGGGATCGCGGACGTCCCCTCGGCGACCGCGGCCGGGGGCGAGCGCCTCGAGATCAAGGTCGAGGGACGGCAGTTCTACTTCAACTACGAGTACCCCAACGGCGTGATCGCCGTCGACCGGCTGCGCGTACCCGTCAACCGCGTCGTCCGCCTCGAGCTGACCGCCCCGGCCCACGACGTGATCCACAGCTGGTGGGTGCCGGCGCTCGGCGGCAAGCTGGACATGATCCCGGGGACGACGAACGAGACCTGGTTCCAGGCCGAGAAGGAAGGGCTCTACCGCGGCCAGTGCGCCGAGCTCTGCGGCGTCCAGCACGGGGCCATGCTCACCGCGGTCGAGGTGCTGCCCGAGGACGAGTACGACCGCTGGCTCGAGCAGCAGGCGGGAGAGCAGGCCCAGCCCCGCGGGGAAACCGCGCTCGGCCGCGCGACCTATCGCGGCGTCTGCGCGAAGTGCCACGGCTTCCGGCGTGAGGGCCTGATCGGCCCGCCGCTGACCCCGGCCGCGGTCGAGAACGAGGAGGCGATCGAGGATCTGGTCAGGAACGGCCGCGGCGGAATGCCCGCTGTCGGCCGCGACTGGAGCGACGAGCAGCTGGACGCGTTGCTCGCCTTCCTCCAGGAGGGCGGGGCCGATGGCAGCTAGGTCCGAGACCACCCGTCCCGTCTACCCGGTGCCCTGGCACGAGGGCCGCGTCGCCAGCTGGATCACGACCACCGACCACAAGCGGATCGGGATCCTCTACATCGCGACGAGCCTCGCTTTCTTCCTCGCGGGAGGAGTCCTCGCTCTGCTGATCCGGACGCAGCTCGCCCAGGCGAACGCGGACGTCGTCGAGGCGGACACCTACAACCAGCTCTTCACGATGCACGGCACGACGATGATCTTCCTCGTCGTCGTCCCGATCCTGGCCGGGTTCGCGAACTACATGGTGCCGCTGATGATCGGCGCGGCAGACATGGCGTTCCCGCGCCTGAACGCGCTCTCCTACTGGCTGTTCCTGTTCGGCGGCCTGGCGCTCTACGGCAGCTGGTTCGCGGCCGAGGGAGCGCCCTCGTCGGGCTGGACGAGCTACCCGCCTCTGGCGATCGAGACTCCCGGCGTCGGCCAGGACCTGTGGATCCTCGCGCTGCACGTCCTCTCGATCTCGTCGCTCGCAGGGGCGATCAACTTCGTCGTGACGATCACGAACATGCGGACCGCCGGAATGACCTGGATGCGGCTGCCGCTCTTCGTGTGGTCGATCGTGACCTACGCGCTACCTGCTGGTCGCCGTCCTGCCCGTGCTGTCCGCGGGGCTGACGCTGATGCTGCTCGACCGCCAGGCCGGCACGAATTTCTTCGACCCGGACGGAGGCGGGAACCCCGTCCTCTACCAGCACGTGTTCTGGTTCTTCGGGCACCCCGAGGTCTACATCATGATCCTGCCCGCGATGGGGATCATCTCCGAGGTGATCCCGGTCTTCGCGCGCAAGCCGATCTTCGGCTACACGGCAATCGCGATCTCGACGGTGGCGATCGGCTTCTACTCGCTGCTCGTCTGGGCCCACCACATGTTCACGATCGGCCTGCCCACCTTCCTGCTCGGCTTCTTCATGCTCAGCTCGATGGTGATCGCGGTGCCGACGGGCATCAAGATCTTCAACTGGCTGGCGACGCTGTGGCGGGGGAACATCCGGCTGCGACACCGCAATGCTGTTCGCCCTCGGCTTCATCGCGACGTTCACGATCGGCGGAATCTCCGGCATCTTCGTTGCCGCGTTCCCGTTCGACTGGCAGGTGCACGACACGTACTTCATCGTCGCCCACCTGCACTACGTGCTCTTCGGCGGGTCGATGTTCGCGATCTTCTCGGGCCTCTACTACTGGTGGCCGAAGATGTTCGGCCGCATGCTCGGCGAGGGCCTCGGGAAGGCGCACTTCTGGCTCTCCTTCATCGGCTTCAACCTCGCGTTCTTCCCGCAGCACATGCTCGGGATGCTGGGGATGCCGCGGCGCGTCTACACCTACCGCGACGACTCGCTCTGGGAGCTCTACAACCTGATCTCGACGATCGGCTCGTTCATCATGGGCGTCGGGATCCTGCTCTTCCTGTTCAACATCCTCCGCACGCGCAGCCGGCCGGATGCGCGCGTCGGGAACGACCCGTGGCTGGGCGACACGCTCGAGTGGTACGCGACCTCGCCGCCGCCCTCGTACAACTTCGACCGCGTCCCCTACGTGACCAGCGCGCGGCCGCTGCGCGACATCCGGCGAAGGATGGCCGAGAAGGGTGCCTAGCGTCTCTCCTGGACCCTGGCTGCGGCTGACCGCGTTGGGAGGGGCGGCCGGGGCGCTGATCGCGGTCGTCAGCGGGACGGTCGGCGGCGACGTCCACCGTGCCGCCTCGGCGGTCGCGGTGCCGCCGCTCGTTGCCCTGATCGTGGCGGCCTGGGTCGCGCATCGCCGCCTTCTCCCCTCGTCCGCAGCCGCCTTGGGGTTGTTCGGTCTCGCAGCCGCGCGTGACACAGCCGGCGCTCCACGTGGCGCTGGCCTCGGCGGCGCTCGCCGCCTGCCTGGTGGCGGCGGCTCAGGCTTTCCGGGGCGAGCCCGTGTATCTAGGACGCGTAGCGTGGCGCGACTACGTCACGCTGACCAAGCCGCGGATCATGTCGCTGCTCCTGATCACGGGCGCGGGCGGGATGTTCGTCGGCGCAGGCGGCGTTCCGCCCCTCGACGACCTCGCCGTGATGCTGCTCGGGCTCGCCCTCGCCTGCGGAGGCGCTAGCGCGCTGAACCACGTCCTCGACGCCGACATCGACAAGCTGATGGGCAAGCGGACGCGGGCGCGGCCGGTGGCGGCGGGGCGGGTGCCGGCGAGTCGTGCGCTCGAGTTCGGGCTCGCCCTGTCCGCGCTCTCCTTCGTGCTGCTCGCGAGCTTCGCGAACGTGCTCACGGCGACGCTCGCGCTCGTCGGCAACCTCTTCTACGTCCTGGTCTACACGCGCTGGCTCAAGCGCTCGACGCCGCAGAACATCGTCATCGGCGGGGCTGCCGGCGCGGTGCCGCCGCTCGTGGGATACGCAGCGGCGACGGGCGACCTCGCGCTGCCGGCGCTCCTGCTCTTCGCGATCGTCTTCTTCTGGACGCCGCCGCACTTCTGGGCTCTCGCTCTGCTGATCCGGCGCGACTACGAGGCGGCGCGGATCCCGATGCTCCCCGTCGTCCGCGGCGAGCGCGAGACGACGCGGCAGATCGTCCTGTACTCGTTCGTGCTCGTCGGCGTCACGCTGCTGCCCGTCGTCTGGAAGACGATGGGCGTCGTCTACCTCGCGTCCGCACTCGTGCTCGGCGCCTGGTTCCTGCTGCTCGCCTGGCGGCTGCGTGCGGAGCCGACCCCGGCGCGGGCGAGCGGGCTCTTCCACTACTCCCTGGCCTACCTGGCCCTACTCTTCGTCGCCATGGCCGTCGACCCGCTGCTGACGTGACCGAGCCCGTCCCCCAGCCCCCGCCGCCGCGCACGACCGTGCCGCCGGTCGATCCCAGCCTCGCCCTCGCGCGCAAGAACCTGGCCTGGGGGATGGCGCTGTTCGGGATCTTCTGGCTCCTGTTCGGCGGGACGATCCTGATCGCGCTCGCCTATCTCTGGCTCGACTGACGGGATCTTCCTCGCGCTTCCGGAGTCGGTCGGCTCCGGGATCCGGCTGGCCGTCAAGGACCTGTTCGACACCGCCGGGCTGACGACGACGTACGGCTCGGTGATCTTCGCCGACCACGTGCCCGACCGCAGCGCCGAGGCGGTCGTCCGGCTGGAGGCGGCCGGCTACGCGAACGTCGGCAAGACGAACCTGCACGAGTTCGCCTACGGGATCACGTCCGAGAACCCGCACTTCGGCTGGGTGCCGAACCCCGTCGCGCCCGGGCGGGTGGCAGGCGGGTCGAGCGGCGGCTCCGCGGCCGCGCTCGCGGCCGGCCTGGCCGACGCCGCGCTCGGCTCCGACTCGGGCGGCTCGATCCGCATCCCCGCCGCCTGCTGCGGCGTGGTCGGCTTCAAGCCCACGTTCGACCTCGTCTCGCTCGAGGGGTGCTTCCCGCTCGCGCCGAGCTTCGACCACGCCGGGCCGATGGCCAGGTCGGTCGCCGACTGCACCTCCATGCTCGCCGCGCTGGCACCGGGCTTCCACCCGGAGCGAGCGGTCTCGCTCGACGAGCTGGAAGTCGGCGTCGCCTGGACCGAGCTCGCCGAGCCGCTCGTGCGCGAGCGAGTCGAGTCCGCCGCCGCGCGCTTTCCGCGCGCACGGCCCGTCGACTTCCCGCTGCTCCAAGGGATCGGCCCGCTGTTCATGCGCGAGGTGGCGGACGTCCATCGCGGCCTCTTCCCCGAGCATGCCGACGACTACGGCGAGAACGTCCGCACGAAGATCGAGCGCTGCCTCGAGGTCGGCGACGCCGAGGCCGAGACCGCACGGCGCGCGAGAGACGAGTACAGGCTCGCGGCCGGACGGGCCTTGGGGAACGCCGATCTGCTCCTGACGCCGACGCTGGCGATGGTGGCGCCTCCGTCCGGGCTGGACGAGCTCACGATCCGCGAGCGCATGATCCAGTTCACGCTCCCGTTCAACGCCCTCGGCTGGCCCGCGCTCGCGCTCCCGTGCGGGCCCGCGGAGGACGACCTCCCAGCTTCCGTTCAACTCGTCGGCCGTCCGGGATCCGACGCGCTGGTGCTGGCGGCGGGCGAAGCACTCGAAGCCGCTCTAGGCAAGTAACAGACTGTTACTAGGATCGGGAAGCCCCTAACCATGCGCGCTCGAACCGCTGGTAACAGACTGTTACTTACCTCCAGCGGCGCGCGGCATCCCTCGAACGAGGGACTTCGTTCGAGGGACTCGCCGCCGACAACCAGCAAAGAGTGATGCGCCTCGCCCGTCTTGCCGTGGTCGTCCTTGCTGCCCTCGTGGTGGCGCCGGCTGCGCATGCTCTCCCGGCGCCCAAGAACCTGAAGCCCTTCCTGCTTCGGGTCGACGAGCCGGCGGGGACCGCGTTCTCCCGCACACCGTCCTTCAGCTGGTCGCCCGTTCGCGGCGCCAAGACGTACGAGTTCGAGCTCGCGACGAGCCCGAAGTTCGGCGAGTCGCAGCTGGTCTGGACGAGCGCCAAGATCAAGAGCCCCGTCGCGACCGTCCCGGTCACGCTTCCCTGGATGAGCGGCACGCCGTACGGCTTCTACGCCCGCGTGCGCGCGCTCACCTCGAAGGGTCTCTCGAAGTGGAGCGGTGCCTACGGCTTCAACATGCGCTGGCCGACCGTTCCCGCAGCGCTCCCGAGTCACGACGGCCTCGTGCGCTGGTCGACGGTCGAGGGCGCTACGGCCTACCAGGTCTGGTACCTCGAGGCCGGCAAGGTCTTCAGCACCAAGACGAACGCGGCCGACGAGCGCGAGTACTACGCGTTCCACGAGGGCGCGGCCGGCGTCGTCCATTGGCGGGTCCGCGCGACCCGCGTGCTGAGCGGCAACGTCAAGAACGAGCTTCCAGCCGTCTCGTACGGCCCGTGGAGCCCGGTCTTCACCTCGCGGAACCAGGCGCGCGCCAACGGCCCTCTCCTGCCTGCCGCGATGGCCTCCGACGTCCAGAGCTCCTCGCCCGCCGCCGCCCACCGGCTCACCCCGGGCTTTGCCTTCGACGGCAGCAACGCGCTCGGCGGCGCCAGCTACGAGTTCTACCGCGTCGTCGTCACCACCGACCGCGAGTGCGTGAACGTCGTCTACCGCGGCGGCATCGTCGCCGGCCCGGCCTTCGCGCCCCGCGCCACCGGCCCGCTCGACCTGCCCAAGAACGCCGAGGAGCTCGTCAAGGCGCGCGGCAGCTTCCTCCCTGACGGCAGCGAAGGCGAGACCTTCGGCGCCGACTACTTCAAGGTCGTGACCAACGAGTCGCTCAAGCCGGGCGGCACCACGGGCGGGAACACCCCCACCGGCGGCACGGGCACCTCACTCCCCTCCGAGCAGACCGTGATCGGATCGGTCGTCGACCTCTGGGACACCGGCTGGCCGTCGAGCCGCTATTACTGGACGGTCGTCCCGGTCTACTACATCCTCACGCAGGACAACAAGGTCAAGTGGTACGAGGCCGAGGTCCCGCAGGACACCTGCTCCGCCGGCCGCGTCCTCAGCTTCGGCAAGCTCAGCGAGCCGGTGCTCGCCGCGTCGGGCGCGCCGTACATCTCGGGCCTGAGCCCGGACGGTCACCTCCAGCCTGCGCGCCGCGCACGGCCCTCGTTCTACGGAGTTCCGGTCGCCGCGTGGATGCCTGCTCTCGGCGCCGACCAGTACGAGGTGCAGTGGAGCAAGAAGGCGTATCCCTGGAAGGCCGAGGGCACCGTCCTCACGGTCGCGACGGCAGCCGAGCTGCCGATGAAGCCGGGCCTCTGGTACTACAAGGTTCGCGGTCTGTCCGCGACGCTTCCGACCGGCGCACGTCAGCTCGCCTGGTCGAACACGATGCGAATCCGCATCGCCGGGCCGCGCTTCAGGGTCGTACGCGGCGGCACGCGCTAGCGCGCCTGGCGCACCGCGTCCTCGTAGACCAGATCCCGCCCGAACGTCTCCAGCTCGCTCGAGAGCAGGTCGCTCGAGCCCAGCGGCTCGGACGGCGGCCGGCGCACCTCACGGCCGTCCACGAGCACCGACTCGATCTCCTCGGCCGGCTCGACCACCAGTCGCAGCTCGCGGTCGAGACGGGAGCGCAGCCAACCCGCGAGCAGGCTCGCGTCTGCGGTCGGCCCTGCCACCGTGAGCTCTCCGCACGTCGCGATCTCGGGCCAGTCACGCGCGAGCTCCACCCGCCACGGGAGCGTTCTGCGCCAGGCGATGTCCGACCAGGCGGCCGCGTCGAACAGCTCGGCAAGCCGCCGATAGTCGGCCACCGGGTCGTCCCACTCCACCGAGTCGACGACCATCCGGTCTGCCAGCTCGACCAGCTCGGCCAGCACCGGCTCGCCGAAGGGGGGTCGCCCGCGCAGGCGGCAGAAGACCGGCAGCCCGGTGATCAGGAGCGGCATCACGATGCTCGCGGGCGCCTGGGCGCGCCGGCTGCCGAGCCGCAGCTCGACGATCTCGGCGGCCACGTGCCGCCTCTCGCCCGAGAGCGCGTAGGCGGCCAGCTGGACGCGAGCGCAGAGCTTGTCCTCGTCCGAGACGCCACCCGGGACGAGCAGGATCGCCCGTGACGGGTGGCGCTCGGCGAGCCCTTCCAGAGTCGTCCAGGCCGCCTCGTGCCACTCGGGCGGTACCCAGGCGATGTGGGTCATCACGCTCGTGCGCAGGTCGGGACGGCCCTGCTCGTCGGCCGATTCGCGACGGAGGTCGAAGAGCGCCTGCTCCACCTCGGCGAGCGAGACGTCCTCGCCCTTCCACTCCTCCACGTGAGCGGCCACAGGCATCAGTGGTGCCGCCAGGAGCGGCCGTCGCGTCTGAGCAGGTCGTCCGCGGAGGGCGGGCCCCAGGTGCCGGCCGCGTAGTTCGGGAACGAGGGCCGGTCGCGCTTCCAGGCCGCGACGATCGAGTCCACGAGCGCCCACTGCTCGTCGACCTCGTCGGCCCGTGTGAACAGGGTTGCGTCGCCGCGCATCGCGTCGAGCAGGAGGCGCTCGTACGCCTCGGGCATCTCGACCTGGAACGCACCCCCGTAGACGAAGTCCATGTGCACCGTGCGGAGCTTCATCCCGACGCCCGGCACCTTCGCGCCGATCGCGAGCGAGACGCCCTCGTCGGGCTGGACGTGGACGACCAGGACGTTCGGACGCAGCTCCTCGGCGGCCGCCTCGGCGAACGGGGGGTGCGGGCGCGCGCTTGAACTGGATCGCGATCGTCGTCTCACGGCGGGGCAGCCGCTTGCCGGTGCGCACGTAGAACGGCGTGTCGGCCCAGCGCCAGTTGTCGACGAAGAGCTTGGCGGCCACGTACGTCTCGGTCATCGAGCTCGCGTCGACGTCCGGCTCCTCGCGGTAGCCCGGCACCTCGATCCCCTCGACGTACCCGCGCCCGTACTGGCCGCGGACGACGTGCTTGGGCCCAGGGGTGTGGATCGACTTCAGCACCTTGACCTTCTCGTTCCGCACGGAGTCGGCGGTGAAGTCGGACGGCGGCTCCATCGCCGTCAGCGCGACGAGCTGGAGCATGTGGTTCTGGAAGATGTCGCGGATCGCGCCCGCCTCCTCGTAGTACGCGGCGCGGCCCTCGAGCCCGATCGACTCGGCCACCGTGATCTGGACGTGGTCGATGAACTGCCGGTTCCAGATCGGCTCGAAGATCCCGTTCGCGAACCGCAGCGCGGCCATGTTCTGGACGGTCTCCTTGCCGAGGTAGTGGTCGATCCGGAAGACCTCTTCCTCCGTGAAGTGCCGCCAGATCAGCTCGTTCAGCTCGCTCGCGGAGGCCTGGTCACGCCCGAACGGCTTCTCGACGATCAGCCGTGTCCAGCCGTCGGTGCGCCGCCGCTCGCCGAGCTCCTCGACCAGGGTCGGCATGGCCGCGGGCGGGACCGCGAGGTAGTAGACGCGGTTCCCCTCCGTTCCGCGCTCCTCGTCGACCTGGTCCAGGTAGCGGGTGAGCTCGTCCTCGGCCTCGTCGTCCGCGAAGTCGAGCGCGCGGTAGCTCGTCGCCTCGGCGAGCCGGTCCCAGACCTCCTGCTGGAAGTCGTCGCGGCCGAACTCGCGCACCGCCGCCTCCATCTGGCCGCGGAACTCCTCGTCCGTCCACTCCGAGCGCGCTGCGCCGAGGACGGCGAACTGCTCGGGCAGCAGGCGCCTGAGCGCCAGCGCGTACAGGGCGGGGAAGATCTTGCGCCGGGTCAGGTCGCCCGAGGCGCCGAAGATGACGAGCGCGCACGGCTCGGGCGTCTGCGCGAGCGGCAGCCCTTCGAGGAGCGGGTTCTCCTGCGTCGTCGCCACCGCTAGCGTGGGTCGGGGCCCGCCTTGGCCTCTTCGACCGCGCGGACGGCGTGGCCGCCGAACTGGTTGCGAAGCGCCGCGGCGACCTTGGCCGAGAACGAGTACTCCAGGCGAGAGGAGAAGCGCGCGAACAGGGCGGCGGCGATCACCGGCGCGGGAACGTTCTCGGCGATCGCGGCGTCGATCGTCCAGCGGCCCTCGCCCGAATCCTCGACGTACGGCGCGATCTCCGCAAGCTGGTCGCCGTGCTCCTCGAGTGCGGTGTGCAGGAGCTCGAGTAGCCACGAGCGGACGACCGAGCCGTAGCGCCAGATCCCCGCGATCTCGGACAGGTCGAGGGTGAACTCCGAGCGGTGCATGATCTCGAACCCCTCCGCGTAGGCCTGCATGAGGCCGTACTCGATCCCGTTGTGGATCATCTTCGTGAAGTGGCCGGCGCCGGGCTCGCCGACGTGTGCCCAGCCGTTCTCGGGCGCGAGCGCGTCGAAGATCGGCGCCAGCCGCGAGACGGGCTCGTCGTCTCCGCCCGCCATCAGGCAGAAGCCGACCTCGAGGCCCCAGATGCCGCCCGAGACCCCGACGTCGACGAAGTGGAGCCCCCGCTGCTTCGCGACTGCGTGCTTGCCCTGCGAGTCCTGCCAGTTCGAGTTGCCGCCGTCGACGATCACGTCGTCCGCCTCCAGCAGCTCGAGCAGCTGGTCGAAGGTCTCGCGCGTGATCTCGCCTGCCGGGACCATCATCCAGAGGACGCGCGGCTTGTCGAGCTGCGAGACGAGCTCCTCCAGCGAGCCGGCCGTCGACTCGACGCGCGGGTCGTACGTCTGGACGGTGTGCCCGTGCTGCTCGAGGCGCGCGGTCATGCCGGCGCCCATGCGGCCTAGGCCGATCATCCCGAACTTCATGCGCTGTCCTCCAGTCTCACGCGGACGATACGCCTGCCACGCTCTTCCAGGGCCTCGAAATCGCCGGCCGCCTGCGCCGCGATCAGGCGGCGGAAGCCGAAGTCCCGGCCGGGGATCGCCAGTTCCTCGCCGAGGTCGTCCACCACCTGGACGAAGACGCCGCGATTCGGGCCGCCCTTGTGCAGCTGGCCGGTCGAGTGCAGGTAGCGCGGGCCGATCCCGACGGTGACCGCGCAGCCGGTGGCGCGCGCGCGGGCGACGAGAGGTTCCAGCTCGGCCTCGCGGGCCGGGTCGACGAACGCCAGGATCGCGATGTAGTCCTCACCCGCCGTCGCGCCGTCCAGCACCTCGTCGAGCGAGCCCTCCGGCTCGAGCGCCGCCTCGCCCGCCGCGAGCACTTCGCTCGTCTTGTCCTTGGCGGCCTGCACGTCCGGCTGGTCGAACGGGTTGATGTCCAGGAGCGCGCCGACGACCGCGGTGGCGAACTCCCAGCGGAAGAACTCCTGTCCGAGCTCGTACGGGTCGGGAAGGCGCACCTCCTGCCGCTGGACGTCGTCGCCGTCGGCGTCGCGCAGCACGGGGACGAGGCCCTTGCCCTCCTTGCCGGTGGACTCGGCGATCAGCTGCTCCACCCAGAGGCCGAAGCCCCCGGAGTTCGGCGCGACGAGCACCTTGTCGCGGCCCTGACGCCAGCCTTCGCCGATCGCGACCCCGAGCTCGAGGCCGGGATTGCCCTCCGCCAGCCGGCAGGCCGCGCGCATCTCCTCGGCGCGGTCGAGCAGCCGGCGGATGTCGATGCCCATCAGCATCGCCGGCACGAGCCCGAACATGGACAGCGCCGAGTAGCGGCCGCCGATCGTCGGCTCGCCCGGGAACACGTCCAAGAAGCCCCGCTCGGATGCGAGCTTCTCGAGCTCGGAGCCGGGATCGGTGACGGCGACGAAGCGGTCGCCGCGTTCCCCCGAGCGGGCCCAGAAGTAGTCCGCGTGGGAGCGCGTCTCGAGGGTGGAGCCGGATTTCGAGGAGACGACGAAGAGCGTGCGCTCGACGTCGAGCTGCTCTTCGAGGCGGCGGATCGCAGCCGGGTGCGTCGTGTCCAGGACGTGGAAGGTGTCGACCCCGAACGAGCGGCGCATCACCTCGGGGGCGAGGCTGGAGCCGCCCATGCCGAGCAGGACGACGGCGTCGAAGTCGACCGTCGCGCCGAACTCGTACAGCGCATCCACACGCTCGAGCATGCGAACCGGCTCGTCCAGCCAGCCGAGCCACTGCGCCTCGTCGCCGCCCGTCCAGACGGACGGGTCGCGCTCCCAGATCCGCTCGACGAAGTCCGCTCGATTCACGCCGGCACGAGCTCGGCGCGCTTGGCGCGCACGCCGTCGAGCAGCTCTCGGAACGAGTCGGAGAACTTCTGCACGCCCTCGCGCTCGAGCGTCTCCGAGACGTCGTCGTAGTCGACGCCGACCTCGGCCAGCTGCTCGAACAGCCGCCTGGCTCCCTCGAGGTCCGCTCGAGGGTGTCGGCGACGACCCCGTGGTCCTGGAAGGCGTCGATCGTCTCCTTCGGCATCGTGTTCACGGTCTCCGGGCCGATCAGCTCCTCGACGTACATCACGTCGCGGTAGGCCGGGTTCTTCGCCGAGGTGGAGGCCCACAGGCAACGCTGCCTCGTCGCGCCGGCGGCTGCGAGCCGCTCCCAGCGCTCGCCGGAGAAGATCCGCTTGTAGCTCTGGTAGGCGAGCTTTGCGTTGGCGATCGCGAGCTTGCCGCGCAGCGCCAGGGCCTGCGTCGGTTCCGATCGCCTCGAGCCGCTTGTCGGCCTCGGTGTCCACGCGCGAGACGAAGAAGCTCGCGACCGACGCGACCGTCTTCGGGTCGCCGCCGGACTCCACCAGCCGCTCGAGCCCGCGGATGTAGGCCTCTGCGACCGCCTCGTGCCGGGCGAGCGAGAAGATCAGCGTCACGTTGATCGCGTTCCCGCGCGCGATGCACTCCTCGATCGCGCCGAGGCCGGGCTCGGTCGCGGGGATCTTCACGAGCAGGTTCGGCCGGTCGATCCACTCCTTCAGGCGCGTCGCCTCGGCGATCGTCTCGTCGCGGTCGTAGGCGAGGTCGGGATCGACCTCCATCGAGACGTAGCCGTCCTGGCCCTTGCCGCCGTCCCAGACGGGCCTGAGGACGTCACAGGCGGCCTGGATGTCACGCACCGCGAGCCGGTAGAAGACCTCCTTGTCCTCGTCCACCTCGGGCAGCACCTCGCGCAGCTGCTCGTCGTACCAGTCGCCCTCGGACATGGCCTTCTGGAAGATGGTCGGGTTCGAGGTGACGCCGACGACCGCATCCTCGTCGAGCATGCGCTGCAGCTCGCCCGTCTCGAGCCACTCCCGCGAGAGCGAGTCGATCCAGACGCTCTGACCGTGCTCGGACAGCTCGTGCAACCGTGACCTAGACATTGAGACCCTCTTTCTCGATCTGCTCGATCTTCTCGAGTCGTCTGACATAGCGCTCGCCACCGTCGAACCTCGCGCCGAGGAAGGCGCGCACGAGCTCGCGCGCCAGCTCGCCTCCGACGATCTCCGAGCCCAGGCAGAGAACGTTCATGTCGTCGTGCTCTACCCCCTGGTGGGCCGAATATGCGTCGTGGCAGATCGCGGCGCGCACACCCGGCAGCTTGCAGGCGGCGATCGACGCCCCGACGCCCGAGCCGCACACGAGGATCCCGCGCTCCGCACTGCCAGTGAGCAGGGCCTCGCCGACCTTCCGGGCGAGGTCGGGGTAGTCGACCTTCGGCTCCGGGGCGTCGACGCCGAGGTCGACGGCCTCGTGGCGCAACGCCTCCAGCTCCGCGAGGATCGTCTCGCGAAGCTTCACGCCTCGATGATCGAACGCGACGGCGATCCTCATGGCCAACGCGCTACGTTACAGCCGTGACCGACGTCGAGCTCTGGCGCGAGCTCGGACAGCAGTTCCGGGTCGACTCGATCCGCACCGCTGCCGCCGCCAAGTCCGGGCATCCGAGCTCGGGGATGTCCGCTGCCGACCTGATGGCGGTGCTCCTCGCGAAGTACCTGCGCTACGACTTCGACAACCCGGACGACCTGCGCAACGACAAGCTCGTCTTCTCGAAGGGACACGCCTCCACGCTCCTGTACGCGATCTTCCGCGCCGCGGGCGCGATCGACGACGAGGAGCTGCTGACCTACCGCCGGCACGGCAGCCGGCTCGAGGGGCACCCGACCCCGGTGATCCCGTGGGTCGACGTCGCCACCGGCTCGCTCGGCCAAGGGCTGCCGATCGGCGTGGGCATGGCGCTCGGGGCCAAGTACCTCGACCGGATGCCGACCCGGGTCTGGGTGCTCCACGGCGACAGCGAGATGGCCGAGGGCTCCGTCTGGGAGGCGTTCGAGCACGCCGCTCACTACCAGCTCGACAACCTGACCGTGATCCTCGACGCCAACCGGCTCGGGCAGCGCGGCGAGACGATGACCGGCTGGAACCTCGAGGCCTACCGAGCGCGCGCCGAGGCGTTCGGGTGGCACGCGATCGTGATCGACGGCCACGACGTCGAGGCGATCGACCTCGCGTACGCCGAGGCGCTCGAGACCGTCGACCAGCCCACGATCGTGATCGCGAAGACGGTCAAGGGCAAGGGCGTCGCCGCGGTCGAGGACAAGCCCGGCTTCCACGGCAAGGCCCTGGACGACCCGGACGCCGCGATCGCCGAGCTGGGCGGCAAGCGCGACCTGAAGATCGACGTCGCGAAGCCCGAGGGCGACGCGGTGCCGCAGCCCGTGGGGACGGTGGCCCAGCTCGACCTGCCGAAGTGGCAGATCGGCGAGGAGGTCGCGACGCGACTCGCGTACGGCGAGGCGCTGAAGGCGGTGGGCGCCGCCGACGGTAAGGTGGTCGCGCTCGACGGCGAGGTCTCGAACTCGACCTACGCCGAGATCTTCGCCAAGGCTCATCCCGAGCGCTACTTCGAGATGTTCATCGCCGAGCAGCAGCTGGTCGCCGCCGCGGTCGGGCTGCAGACGCGCGGCTGGAAGCCGTTCGCGTCCACGTTCGCAGCCTTCTTCTCGCGCGCGTACGACTTCGTCCGCATGGCCGCGATCAGCCAGGCCGACCTGCGCCTCGCGGCTCCCACGCGGGCGTCTCGATCGGCGAGGACGGGCCCTCGCAGATGGCGCTCGAGGACATCGCCTCGCTGCGGGCGGTCAACGGCAGCACCGTGCTGCACCCCTGCGACGCCAACCAGACCGCTCGACTCGTGGCCGAGATGGCCGAGCGCCAGGGGATCTCCTACCTGCGCACGCTGCGGCCCGCTACGCCGGTGCTGTACGGGCCGGACGAGGACTTCCCGATCGGCGGGAGCAAGGTGCCACGCTCCTCCGACGAGGACGAGGTCGCGATCGTCGGCGGCCGGGATCACCGTCCACGAGGCTCTGAAGGCCGCGGACGCACTCGCCGAGGAGGGCGTCAACGCGCGCGTGATCGACCTCTACTCGATCAAGCCGCTCGACGAAGCGACGCTGCGGGACGCGGCCGAGGCCACCGGCGGCAGGATCGTCACCGTCGAGGACCACTGGCCCGAGGGCGGGCTGGGCGAGGCGGTCCTGGCGGCGTTCGCGGACGCGGAGGAGCGCCCGCGCGTGAAGCTGCTCGCCGTGAGCGGCATGCCGCACTCCGGCAAGCCGGCCGAGCTGCTCGCCGCGGCCGGGATCGACGCCGACCACATCGCGCAGGCCGCGCGGGAGCTGGTCGGCGCGGCCGTTCGCGCCTGAGGGCGCGTCGCGTCATGGTGATCCGAACCACGTAGTCAGCGCATCGCGCAATCCGGTCTGCGGTGCCGTCCCCCACCCAGGCGACGTATCCGTCGGGTCTGATCAGCACGGCGGCTGGGGCTGCTACCGGGCCCAGGGCCGGAAGCTCCCAATCGCCGGCATATTCGGCGTCGACCGCCAACACTCGGGGTGCCCAGGGGGAGCTGTCGAAACCCCGGGGCTCACCGAGGTTCAGCAGGACCGGGCGGGCGTCGTGGAGGAGGGTGAATACCCGCACCGGGCCGTCGGCGGTGACCAGGTCGAGATCGGGCATGCGGCGTCCGAGCAGCGGGTGTCCCTCGCCGAGGTCGTAGTGAATGTCCAGGCCGGACATCCTCGCGGCGAACCGCGTGCGCGGCTCGTCCATGCTCAGGAGCTCGGCCACGGTCTCGCGCAGCGCCTCGATGCGATCGTCGGCGCGCAGGAGCGCGACCTGCGCCATCGTGTTGCGGAGCACGCGGGCGGCGACCGGGTGGCGCTCGGCGTGGTAGGTGTCGAGGAGGCTGTCCGGCGATGTCTGCTCGACCACCTGCGCCAGCTTCCAGCCGAGGTTCACCGCATCCTGCACTCCGGTGTTGAGGCCCTGACCACCCACCGGCGAGTGCACGTGCGCCGCGTCGCCGGCCAGCAGGACCCGTCCCTCGCGGTAGGCCGCGGCCTGCCGGGTCATGTCGGTGAACCTGGAGATCCACGTGGGACTGTGGATCCCGTAGTCGGTCCCGTAGACGGCGATGAGCCGCTCGCTGAGGTCACGGAGGGTGGGTTCGCTCGTGGAGCCGACGTGCTGCTCGGTCAGCATGACCCCCACCGTCCCGCCCTCCTTGTAGACCACCTCCCCGTCGCGGATCTCGTATTCCACTTTGCCCAGGGCATGCATGCCGGTGGCGTCGTGGCGGATGCCCAACTCCGGCTCCTCGGCCATCTCGACCTGGGCGATCAGGCTGCTCGTCGTCGGATCCCACCCGGGGAACTCGATGCCGGCTGCCTTGCGGACCACGCTGCGTCCTCCGTCGCAACCGACGAGGTATTGCGCGCGTAGCGACCCGCCGTCGGACAGCGCGACATCGACGCCGGTGTCGTCCTGCGCGAAACCGGTGACCTCGACGCCGTAGGAGATCGGCACCTTCAGCTCTGCGACCCAGCCGGCCAGGATGCGCTCGATGTGGTTCTGCCACAGCCCGAGCCCGTAGTTGTGTCGCGTGGGAAAGTCGCTGATGTCCAACGGGACGCGGGCGAACCCCGCGACCTGAGCGACCTGCCCCTCCGAGAGAAAGCGATCGGCGATTCCGCGCTGATCGAGGACCTCGATCGTGCGTGCGTGCAGGCCGCCTGCGCGCGAGCCGGGGCGCTCTTGGTTGTCGCGCCGCTCGACGATGACGACGTCGACCCCGGCCAACGCCAGCTCTCCGGCCAGCATCATCCCAGTCGGGCCGCCTCCGGCGACCACCACCGCATGCTCGGTCATACGCCCCCCGTCCCGTAGGTTCTGGTTCGGCCGGAGCCGAGGTCGGTGTCTAGGCTAGGTCGATGGCCGTCGCCACCGCAACCAGCCTGCGCAAGGAGCTCGCCGGCAACCTCCTGTTCGACGGCGTCTCGTTCAAGCTCGAGCGCCGCGACCGGATGTCGCTGTCCGGCCCGAACGGCGCCGGCAAGACCACGCTCCTGCGGATGCTCGCCGGCGAGACCGAGATCCACGGCGGCGAGCTCGCGTTCAGCAAGGGAACCCGCGTAGCGCTCCACGACCAGCGCCCCCCGCTCGAGCGGGCGCTGACGCTGCGCGAGTACGTCCTCTCGGGCGCCGGCGACCTCGTCGCGCTCGAAGGGCAGCTGCAACGGCTCGAGCAGGCGATGGCGGGCGGAGACCACGAGGCGGCGACCATGCGCCGCTACTCGGACGCGCAGGCGCGGCTCGAGCACGCGGGCGGCTACGCCTGGCGCGAGCGGGCCGCGGGTCTCGTGCGCGGCCTCGGCTTCGCCGAGCCGGACCTCGACCGACCGCTGACGACGTTCTCGGGCGGCGAGCTGACGCGCGCCTCGCTCGCACGCGCGCTCGCCGGCGACCCCGACCTCGTGCTCCTCGACGAGCCCACGAACCACCTCGACGTCGCGAGCCTCGAATGGCTCGAGCGCGAGCTGTCGTCGATGGACGCCGCGATCGTCCTCGTCGCCCATGACCGCTGGTTTCTCGAAGCGACCACGACGGCCGTGCTCGAGCTCGCTGGCGGCCGCTCGACCTACTTCCCGGGGCCGTGGCATGCCTGGCGCCTGGAGAAGGCGGCTCGGGCGCAGGACGCGCAGAAGTCGGCCGACCGCGTGGGGGTCGACATCGCCCGGCTCGAGCGCTTCGTCGAGCGGTTCCGCTACAAGAAGTCGAAGGCGAGGCAGGCGCAGGCGAAGCTGACCCAGATCGGCCGCCTCGAGCAGGAGCACGCGAAGGCGGCAGACGAGGTGGCCCTCCTCACGCGCAGCCAGCGCTCCCTCGGCTTCGAGTTCCTCAAGCCCGCGCGGAGCGGAAGGACCGTGCTCGAGGCGGTCGGCCTGGAGATCGCGGCCGGGACGAAGCCGCTGCTCGCCGACGCATCCTTCGCGCTCGAGCGGGGCGAGCACGTCGGCCTCGTCGGCCCGAACGGCTCCGGGAAGACGACGCTGCTCGAAACGCTGCTCGGCAGCCACGAAGCACTCTCCGGCAAGTCCCGCATCGGGCACGGCGTCGAGCCGGCGTATTTCTCCCAGCACGAGGTCGAGCTCGACGAGCGGCTGACCGTGCTCGAGACGGCGCAACGGGAGACCGGCCTCGCGCGGCCGCAGGCGCAGAACCTCCTCGGCCGCTTTCTCTTCTCCGGCTGGGAGGAGCACCAGAAGTCGGTTTCGGTCCTGTCGGGCGGCGAGCGGCGGCGGCTGGCGCTGGCGATCGTGGTCGCGTCCGGCGCGAACTTCCTCGTGCTCGACGAGCCCACCAACCACCTCGACCTCGAGAGCCGCGAGGCGCTCGAGGCGGCGCTGGACGCGTTTCCCGGCACCCTCCTGCTGGTCTCCCACGACCGCGCGCTGCTCGACGCCATCGCCGAGCGAACGCTGGCGATCGAGGACGGCACGGTGAGGAGCTACGACGGAGGCTGGGCCGAATACGTGGCACGGCGCGAGGAGGCGGCACAAAGGCGTCCGCAACCCGCCACGCCGGCAGCCGAGGTGAAGAAACCGTCGCGGAAGCCGCGTGAGAAGCCGCAGCCGCGGCGGCCCAACGAGCTCGAGCGGCTGGAGGCCGAGATCGCGGCGCAGGAGGAGGCGATCGCCGTCGCTCGAGCAGCGGCTCGCGGAAGACTGGGCCGACGTCGACGCCGTCGCCGCCCACAAGCACGCGCGCGACCAGCTCGAGGCCCTGCTCGCGCGCTGGGAGCGGCTCTTCGAAGGCAGCCAGGCCTAGAGACCGCTAGGCCCAGAAGGCGTCGAACGCGATCGGCTCGAGCGGCACCGCGAGGATCTCCTGCCAGCGGCCGTCCTCGACCCGGACGAAGAGCGCCTGGTCGATGTCGAGCTCGCGCTCTCCGCGCCGGCCGCTCGCCCGGTAGACCGCGATCGTGCGCTCGTCGTCGGCGAGCACGTAGCGGAGCTCGGCCTTGTACGTGCCGTCGCTCAGCGCCTGCGTGGCCTTGAACAGGTCGAAGATCGCGCGCCGGCCGTCGTAGACACCTGCCACCGGGGCGCGTCCGACCACCTTCCAGACGGCGTCCTCGGCGATCAGGGACGCGAGCGTCCGCGGATCGCGGCGGAAGGCGGCGAAGACGCGCTCCGCCAGCTCGGCATGAGGATGCGTCACGAGTCGTAGGTCGCGATCAGGGCCTCGGCGACGACCTTGAGCGGGCGACCGGCCAGCTGGCTCGCCTTGCGGAGCCGGGCGAACGCGTCCTGCTCGGACAGCCCCTCCTGCTCCATCAGAATCCCCTTGGCCCGCTCGATCGCCTTCCGCGCGGCGAGCGCCTCGGTCAGCGACTCGGCTTCCTCGCGGAGCGCGGCCAGCTCGTCGTGCCTGGCGCGCGCGGTCTGGATCGCCGGCAGCAGATCGCTCTCGCGGAACGGCTTGACGAGATAGCCGAAGACCCCGGCTTCGACGGCGCGCGAGACCAGCTCCTCCTGGCCGTACGCCGTCAGCATCACGATCGGAATCGGCCGTTCGTCGAGAATCTGCTTCGCCGCCTCGATCCCGTCGAGGCGCGGCATCTTCACGTCCAGGAGCGCCACGTCCGGCTGCTCGGAGCGGGCCAGCTCGACGGCCTCGACGCCGTCTTTCGCCTCGGCGCAGACCTCGTGCCCGGCGCCCTCGAGCAGGCCGCGAAGATCCAGCCGGATGATCGTCTCGTCCTCGGCGATCAACACTCGCACGAAGCGAGTCTAGGATGAGCGCATGAAGGCGGCTCGACTCCTCCTGCTCGCGTCTGCGTGCGCGGCGGCCCTCGCGGCTCCCGCGGCGGCCGGCTCCACGAAGACGATCCGGCTCGCCTGGAGCGAGCGCGCCACCGAGGGCAGCCGCACGATCATGACCTTCAACGTCCGCTCGCTCACCCTCTCCGGACGAAGCTGGACGGTCGACGCGTCCTTCCGCAACACGTCCCGCACGACCCTGCGGATCCGCAAGCAGTTCGCGGTGCTCTACGGGCCAAGCCGCGTTCGCGTCAGCGGGATGAAGGCGCTTCCGGCCAAGGCGTTCCGGCCCGCACTGCCGGCGACGCTGCCTCCGGGGAAGCGCTGGAGCGGCCGCATGTCGGGCCTCGGCGCGACCGCGTTGAAGAACACGAACGTCCGCGTGCACTTCAGCTACTTCGCGGGCCGCGTGCTCCCAGGGCGGGCCGGCTTCGGCTGGATCACCGACCACGTAGCGCGTCTCAACTGACCTAGCGCTCCGCCTTCACGTCGAGCACCTGCGCGAGCATGAACGGGTTGCCGTCGGGGTCGTAGAAGGTGCAGAGCTTGACCTGGCCCTCGATCTCGTAGGTGTCGCCGTCGAACTTGACCCCGCGCGCCTCCATGTGGCCGCGCGCCGCGGCGATGTCCGAGACGCCGAAGGTCGGCGTCGTGGCCCCGCCGACCTTGACCTCCTCGACCTGGCCGAGCCCGAGCCCGACACCCTCGATGCTGGTTCCGAGCTCGCACCATCCGTACTCCTTCATCACGTACGTCGGCTCGAAGCCGAGCATCTCACCCCACCAGCCGATCGAGCGCTCGAGGTCGGAGACGTTCACCGAGATGACGATGTTCTGCGTCGTCTCGAAGGGCACCTTCGAGGACGTGGTCGCTGCGGCCTGCTCGCTCATGTCGCTCCTTCGGTTGTGCGTCTGTCCTGTCCTGTTTTTATACTAAGCACACTTCTATGTCAATCGCGAAGCTCTTCCACCATCGCTGGGCCGCGCCGATCCTCGCCGAGCTGCACCGCTCCAGGGGGAGCCGTTTCGTGACCCTCTCGAACAGGCTCGGCCTCGGTCGCGAGTCGCTTCGCCGCACGCTCACCGCGCTGATCGAGGGCGGGCTCGTGATGAAGAACCCCGGCTACGGGCATCCCCTCCGGCCGGAGTACGTGCTCACAGAGCGAGGGAAGCCGGTTGCCGCAGCCTGCGCCCGCCTGGTCTCGGCGCTCGACCGCCTGGACGCGAACGACGTCGGCCTGAAGAAATGGTCGATGCCGGCGGTGCTGGCGCTGGCCGAGGGCGAGTGCCGCTACTCCGAGCTGAAGAAACGCCTCCCCGAGGTGACCGCGCGCGCGCTGACGCTCGCCCTGAAGGATCTCGGCGCGGCCGGGCTCGTGGAGCGGCGCGTGACGCGCGACTATCCCCCCGCGACCGTCTACCTACTTCGTCCACGGGCGCGACCGCTCGCCCGCATCCTTTCGACGCTCTAGAGCGGGAAGACGACCTCCGCGCGCAGTCCGTCGGTCTCGGCAAAACTGAGCCGGCCTCCGAGCTCGTCGCGCACGAGTGCCTCGACGATCGAGAGGCCCGTGCCGCTCTCGCCGCGGATGCCGCCCCCGTCGTCGGCGATCGTGAGCACGACGTCGCCGCCTCGCCGGCTCAGCTCCACCCGGATCCGGTCGCCCCCGTGCTCGAGCGCGTTCTGGAGCAGCTCGCTGAAGACGAGGGCGAGCGCCGTCGCCTTGTCGCCGCCGAGCGACACCGACTCGAGCGTGGTCTCGATCGACTTCTCGGCACCGAGCCCCTGGACGAGCATCGCCCGGAGCCGGTCGAGCAGCTCGTGCAGGTCGACCTCCTCGTCGCGCTGCTCGGTCAGCACCTCGTGCACGGCCGCGATCGCGAGGATCCGGTTGACCGAGTCCTCGAACGCTCGCGCGGGCTCGACCCCGTTCGAGCGCGCCTGCAGTCGCAGGAGCGAGGCGACGGTCTGGAGGTTGTTCTTGACCCGGTGGTGGATCTCCTGGGCGAGGACGCCGCGCATGACCGCTCGCCCGTGCTCGAGCGCCACCGCCGCGTGGTGGGCGATCGAGCCGAGCAGCGCGCGGTCGTCGTCGGTGAAGGGGGTGTCGCGGTCGCAGACGAGCTCGCCGATCACGCGCCGCTTCCAGCGCAGCGGCAGCCGGATCGCGTGCGTGCCGCCCCGCCCCTCCGGCCAGGCGATCTTGCCGTCCTCGAGCACGAGCGCGGCCCCGGTCGCGCCGACCGCCTCCATCGTCGTCTTCACGATCGCCTCGAGCGACTCCTCGAGGTAGAGCGACTCCGAGACCGCCTCCGAGATCTTCGCCAGCGCCTCGAGCTCGCCGACCCGACGCTGCGCCTGGGCGTACAGCTGGGCATGCTCGATCGACTGCGCCACCTGCGTCGCGATCGCGAGCAGCAGGTCGATCTCCGCCCCGGAGAACTCGCGGGGGACCCGGGTGCGCACGTTCAGCGCGCCTTCGAGCTTGTCGCCGCGAGCGACGACGGGCACGGCCAGGATCGACTCGTACTCGTCCTCGGGCAGGTTGGCGAACGCCCTGAACCGCGGATCGAGATGCGCCTGGGCCGGGATCATGATCGGCGCCCGCTCGGCCGCGGCCGTGCCCGTGATCCCCTCGCCCGGCCGCATCCTCGGCCGGCGTGTCATCTCCTCGACGCGGGTCCCGTGCGTCGCCCGAAGGACGAGCTCGCCCGCCCGCGCGTCATAGAGGTAGACGAAGCAGGCGTCCGCCGCCAACGCCTCGGCGACACCGCGGGCCACGAGGTCGAGCACCTCCTCGAGATCGAGCGACGAGTTGACCGCGGCGATCGTCTCCGTGAGCAGGCGCAGATGCCGTTCGGACGCGTCCATAACGGAATCTTTACGAGGCGTGCGGACTTTCCTCAACACCCGGATCGTAGGGTGCCGATGTGAACCTCGATCAGACGCGGGGCTTCCTCGTCGCCGATGCCAGCGGCAAGATCGTCGGCAAGGTCGAGTGCGCGATGTACGGCCGCGCGGAGAACGTTCCGGACGCGCTCTCCGTACGCTCGGGATTGCTCTCCAGGCGCCGCCGCCTCGTCCCCGCCGACGCGATCGTCGAGATCGACGACCGCAGCCGCGTGATCGGCCTCGCGGTCGAGCGCGAGACGATCCGCTCGTTTCTCTAAGGGGTGGGGCGGTGCAGCTCGGGCAGCACGAGCCGGGCCGAGCGGCGCCGGAGCACCTCGAGCAGAGCAGTGACGCAGTCGGGATCGAAGTGGCTCCCGGCCGAGGCGCGTAGCTCGTCGATCGCCTCGCCGCGGGTAAGCGCCGGGCGGTAGGACCGCTTCTCGACCATCGCCCGGTACGCGTCGCACACCGAGACGATCCGCGCGCCGAGCGGGATGTCGGTGCCCGAGAGCCCGTCCGGATACCCGGAGCCGTCCCAGCGCTCGTGGCTCGAGCGGACGATCGGCAGGACGTCCCTGAGCGGAGCCCATCGGCGCGAGGATCCGCTCGCCCACCTCGGGGATGCGAGCGCATGACCGCCCACTCGTCCTCCGAGAGCGGGCCCGGCTTGTTCAGGATCGACTCCGGGACGCGGATCTTGCCGATGTCGTGCAGTAGCGCACCGAGCTCGACGTGGCGAACCTCGCCTGCGGAGAGCCCGAGCACGGTCGCGACCTCGATCGCGAGCTCGGCCACCTCCTGGGTGTGGTCGCTGGTCTCGCCGTCCTTGGCCTCCAGCGCATTCGACAAGGCAGCGAGGGTCTCGCGATAGAGGCGGTCGCGCGCGTCGCGGTTCTCGCATTGCTCGAGGAGGACCGCCGCCTGCCGCACCACGAGCTCGGCGATCCCGGTCTCGGCGGTCGTGAACGTACGAGGCCGCGCGTCGTACACCTCCATCAGCCCCCAGCTGCGGCCGCTGACCTCGACGGGGAGCATCAGGACGGCCTGCATCTTCAGCTCCCGGAGCACGAACGCCTCTGCGGGATCGGCGTCCTCGTCGGCGAGCGAGACGCTCTGGGCGCGACCGCTCTCGAGCACCTCCCGCGTCAGCGGATAGTCCCCGAGCAGGTAGCCGTAGTCGTTGGCGGACGGCTCGTAGGGAGCGGGCCACACCTGCACGACGCTGCGAAGCACGTCGCGCCTCGAGCCGCGAGGCCTCGCTCGCCGTCGCGCCGAGCAGGGCCGTGAGCTGCTTGCACGCGCGCTCCAGCACGGCCCGCGGGCCACCCTCGCTCGTGATCGAGCCGATCGCCTGCGTGATCGCCGACAGCTCGGTGAGCACGGACGTGCGTGCGGCCTCGGACTCCATGCGCTCGTGCACCTGGTCGCGCGAGACGTCCGTGGTCGCGCGGGCAGCCGCTCCCTGAAGGTCTGTGCCGTAGGCCACGACGACGTTCTTGCCTGCACGCTTGGCCGCGTACAGGGCGACATCCGACTTGTGCACGAGCTCGTCCTTCGTGCGCGCGTCGTGCGGGAAGCTCGCGACCCCCGCCGAGACGGTCGGGAACGGGCGCTCGGCGCCCTGGAGCGCGACAGCGGCACGCACGCGCTCGGCGACCAGCCGGCCCGCGTCGGGGCCGCCGCGCACCACGATGGCGAACTCCTCGCCGCCCGCGCGGAAGACCTCCTCGCCGCTGCGGACGGCACGCCGAACCGTGCGCCCGAACGTGCGGAGCACCTCGTCTCCCGCGGGATGGCCGTGCGTGTCGTTGACCCGCTTGAAGTCGTCGAGGTCGAGCAGGACGAGCGTGGCCTCCGTGTCGCCGCCGAGAGCGCTGCGCAGGCAAGCCTCCAGGTGCTCGTCGAAGGCGCGATGGTTGGGGAGGCCGGTCAGCAGGTCGTGCCGAGCTTCGGCAAAGGTGAGGGCGAACCGCCGTGCGTTCTCGAGTGACGCCGCGGCCAGCTCGGCGATCGTGAGGGCGGTCGATGCGTCGCGCCCCGAGGGAGTGACGAGCAGCAGGACGCCGAGCAGCTCACCGTGCGCGATACACGGGACGGCGAGCGCGTGGACGTCCTCGAGCCCGGCCAGGCTCATGCTGCCGTCGCGAACGAAGATCCGCTCCGCGGCCGCGCGGCGGACGAGGGGTGGAACGCTGTCGTCGAGGTCTTCCGAGGCACCGCCGGCCGAGGCGGTCAGGGCGAGCGCCCCGTCCTGCTCGGTGAGGTAGATCGCGGACAGAGCGGCGCCGGTCAGGTCGGCGAGGCCGCCCGTGGCGATCCGCGCGCTCTGGATCGGGTCGAGCGAGCGGGCGAGCTCCTGCGCGAGCCGGAGCAAACCCTCCGCGCCGCCCGACGAGCGCAAGTCGTCCGAGCGAATGATCGAAAGCGGCGGCCGCGAGGCCGCCGTGGACTGAATTTCGGTGATCGGGGCTTCCTCGGGAACGAGATGCTCCTACTCCGCAGGGTCAAAGGAGTTTTCGACCTGCAAATCAAGCGGGGGCATCCCTCGATCGAGCTACAGGAGGGCTCTTGCAAAGGGGGCAGCTTGCTGCCCCCGGATGACATTCAGAAGAACCTGAAGAAGGGGGCACGAGGGGGAAACATGGTTTCCCCCCGGTTAACGACCACGAGCTGCCCAGAGGACAGCTCGCGGTCGGCCGTCAGCGGTTCTGTCTTCCGCCACTCGACAGAACCGGTGTGCACTCATTCTCGCACGCAACCGCGCGCGCGGCTACCCCCTACAGAACAGCCAGATAGCGCTCCTGCTCCCACGCGGTCAGCTGCACGCGGTACTCGTCCCATTCCTTGCGCTTCAGCTCGACGTAGCGGTCGAAGATGTGCGGGCCGAGCGCCTTCCGCGCAAGGTCGGACTCGGCCATGGCGTCGATCGCCTCGCCGAGCGTCTCCGGCAGCGACACGATTCCGCGCTCCTTCCGCTGCTCCGGCGTCAGGTGGTAGAGGTTCGTCTCCATCGGATCCGGCAGCTCGTAGCCTTGCTCGATCCCCTCGAGGCCTGCGTGAAGCAGCGACGCGAAGGTCAGGTACGGGTTGCAAGCGGGATCCGGACACCGGATCTCGGCGCGGGTCGCCTGCTCAGATCCCGGCTTGTAGAGCGGAATCCGGATCAGCGCGGAGCGGTTCCGCTGCGACCAGGCAACGTAGACGGGGGCCTCGTAGCCCGGCACGAGCCGCTTGTACGAGTTCACCCACTGCGCGAAGATCGCCGAGATCTCGCGGGCATGCCGGAGCTGGCCGGCGATGAACGCCTTCGCCACGTCCGACAGGTGCCTCGGGTCGTCCCCGTCGAAGAACGTGTTGCGCCCGTCCGTGAAGAGCGACATGTGCGTGTGCATTCCCGACCCGTTCTCGCCGAAGATCGGCTTCGGCATGAACGTCGCGTGGTAACCGGCCTTCTTCGCGATCTCCTTCACGATCAGGCGGTAGGTGAGCGTGTGGTCGGCCATCTCGAGGGCCGGCGCGTAGCGCATGTCGATCTCGTGCTGCGAGGGCCCGACCTCGTGGTGGACGTACTCGATCGGGATCCCCATGGACTCGAGCGCGTGCACGGTGTCCTGGCGGAGCTCGCTCGCCGCATCCAGGGTCGTCATCGCGAAGTAGCCGCCTTCGTCGAGCGTCTCCGTGCCCTTGTCGTCCTTGAACAGGAAGTACTCGAGCTCGGGGCCGACGTTGAAGGTGTCGAAGCCCATCGACCGCATGCGCTCGAGCGCGCGGCGCAGGACGTAGCGCGGGTCGCCCTCGTAGGGCTCGCCGTCCGGCGTGACGACGTCGCAGATCATCCTTGCGACCTTGGTCTCGCCCTCGCGATGGGGCATCAGCTGGAAGGTGGTCGGGTCGGGGATCGCGACCATGTCCGATTCCTCGATCGCGTTGAAGCCGGTGATCGACGAGCCGTCGAAGCCCATCCCGTCGTCGAGCGCCGCCTCCATCTCCTGCGGCGTCACCGCGAAGCTCTTGAGGTGTCCCTCGAGATCCGTGAACCACAGCAGCAAGAACTGGACTCCCTCGTCCTTGATGCGCTTCAGGACCTTCTTGCGCTCGTCGGTGCTCGACGTCGCTCTCGGCTTGCTCTCGACCTGCGCCATGCGTTCTCCTCCCTGCCTAGAAATGCAAAGAGCCCCGGACGCCCAAGGCGGTCCGAGGCCCCGTCGCCTCCAACGAGGCCGAGTTTACACGGCCTCCTGGACTTCCGGAAGCTGCTCGAGCTCGGGCTCCCTGCCCCCGTGGCGGAGGGCGCGTGCATACAGCGCGATCGCCGGCGTCAGGGCGAAGCCGGCGAAGACGAGCGCCGCCCGCATCGAGGCGAGGGTGCCGATCGTGCCGACGACGGGCCCGCCCCCGACCTCGCCCAGAGCGCCCGCCTGATTGGTCATCGAGATCACGGTGGCGCGGACGCTCGAGTCCTCGATGTTGCGGTTCAGCCACGTGAGGTAGAGCGGGTCGATCATCCGGCGCGCGAGCCGGGCGACCATGTACGCGCCGAGCGCGAGCGCGAAGCCGACCGCCAGGCCGAAGACGATCACCGTCACCGAGAGGATCGCGGTCAGGACGAGCAGCGCCCGCGCGAGAGCGGCGTTGTCCGCGTGCTCGAAGCGGGGCACGAGGTACGACGTGGCCACGATCCCCAGCAGGAGCCCGACGACGTTGATGACGCCGAACCAGACGACGGGATCCAGGCCGCCGAGGCTCGGCAGGCCGACGTCGCGGATCAGGTGCGCCTCCCAGAGGCGGTCGAGCCCCTCGGCTGCCATCCCGGCAAAGAAGGTGATCCCGACGATCAGGAGCAGCAGGTGCTGCGCGCGGATGAGCCGTGACCCGGCGACCGCCGTCGCCTTGACGTCGCGGAACGCGCCCTGGCGCTCCGCGGCGGGCTTGCGGCGGAAGGCGGTCTCCGGCATCACGAACACACAGGCGACGGCGGTGGCGAGCGTGATCGCCCCGCCGACGACCACGGCCGCGCCCAGATCGATCGTCGCTACGGCGACCCCCAGGATCGCGCCGACGATCGCGCCCGCGTAGGCGAACTGGGCGTTGCGCAGGAAGACGCGCGCCGCCCGCTCCGGCCCGACCTCGTCCGCGATCCAGGCCTCGTAGGCGCCGCTCATGCACGTTGCGCCGACGCCCCAGAGTGCGCACGCGGCGACGATCACCGGATACGAGGGGAACAGCCCGATCAGGATCCCGGCGATTCCCTCGAGCGCGAAGCCGAGGATCACCGACGTCCGCCGGCTGTACGTGTCCGCAATCACGCCGGTCGGCACCTCGAAGAGGAAGATCGTCACCTCGAACACCGTCCCCAGCAAGACGAGCTCCAGCGGGTTCAGGCCGACGGTCTGGACGTAGTAGACGGCGACCACGGTGACCATCGCGTGGAAGCCGATGTCGGCGAAGAACTCGATCCCGTACGCGGCCGTCGTTGCCGAGAGGCGACGCATCCGGAGCTACTCCACGATCACCGGAAGCGGGGCGACCATCGTGATGCTGACGCTGCGGTACTCGAAGCCGAGCAGCTCGTTCGCCCGGCGCATGCCCTCGTTGCCGGTCTGCGTCCAGGTGACGATCTCGCGGATCCCGTTCGCCGCGGCCCAGGCGAGCTCGCGGCGCTTCAGCGCGGTGGCGAGGCCGCGCCGGCGCCAGTCGCGCCGCACCACGGTGAGCCCGTCCTCGGCGACGCCGTCGCTCAGCTTGCAGAGCCCGGAGTAGCCCACGATCTCGTTACCGGCGAGCGCTACGAAAGAGCCTTTGGGATAGGTGGCCTCGTCTGAGAGCCAGTCTTCGAGCGAGATCGTCGCCGACCCGTCGAGCGCCATGTCGGCGAAGCCTTGAACAGCGAGCGGGTGAGCCTCGCGAAGGAGCTCGGGGCGCTCGGCGATCGTGACCGCCTCGACCCCCTCGGGAAGGGGCGGCGGCCGGGGCTCGTCGCCCAGCGCCTTCACCTGCTCCACCTGGCGGTCTACCTCCGAAAAGCCGTGCCGCTCGGCGAACGTCCTCGAGCCCTCGTCGTCGACCATGCTCGACAGCCGATCGACGTCGAGCGTCGAGGCGTGGGCCGCGAGCTCACGCAGCAGGGCGGTCCCGATCCCTCGCCGCCGCGCGTCCGGGTGAACGCGAGGCATGACCGAGCCGCGGCCCGCAATGTCCGATGGCTGGGCGATCCCGGCGCCCACGATCTCGCCGTCGAGCTCGGCCACGACAACCAGCCGTTCCGGCCTCGCCCTCTCCCGGAACTCCTGCGGTGTCCAGGCGCGCTCGTTCGGTTCGACCGCGTTCTTGACGCAGGCCCAGCCCTCCAGATCGGCGTCGCTCTCCGCGACGCGGATCTCAACCGGAGCGCTTGAGCTTTCCATGGCGCTTCGCATACCTCTCTCCTCTTCGGAACACCTCCAGCCCGAGCGGGATCGAGACCGCGCCGATCACGAGCAGCGGCCAGATCTCGTCCCACATCGCGGTCAGCCCGTCGCCCTCGAGGATCGAGTCGCGGATCCCGTCCAGCGCGTAGGTGGCAGGCGAGATCGTGGAGAGCCACTGCATCCACTCGGGCAGCACGGATACCGGGTAGTAGACACCCGAGACGACGAGCAGCATCCCCTGGGCGACGAAGCCGAGCTGCGTGCCCTTCTCCGGCGAGATCAGCGGCAGGACTGCGGTCATCATCCCGATCCCCACGAACGAGATCGACGCGACCGCGAGCACGACCAGAGCGGCGGCGAAGTTTGCGTCCGGCAGCTCCAGGTCGAAGAACGCCGCCACCACCGCGAACAGCAGCACGGCGCGGACGATCCCGTAGACGATCGCAAACAGGCCCATCCCGAACAGATGCACGGGCCGGGCGAGCGGGGCCATGAACGTGTACTCGATCGTCCCCTCCCAGCGCTCCCAGGCGACCGTCTCGGTGAGGATCTCGAAGATGATCCCGAGGTAAGCCCACACCACAGCGCCGATCAGCAGGATCGTCGTGATGCGGTTGACGTCGATGCTCCCGCCCGCCGCCTCGATCCCCTCGGCGATGAAGACGATCGTGAGCGTGTTCGCGACCGTCCAGAGGAAGAACGCGACGTCCCACCAGATGTAGCGCTTGACGAGATACCAGTTGCGCTCGACGACCCCGCCGAGGCCGACGAGCTCGTGCCGCACGCTCAGTGCTACCGCTCTCATGCGAACACCTCCCGTTCGGCGTCCTCTTCCTCGGTGTCGTCCTCGAGCGACCGGCCGGTCGCGGCGAAGAAGGCCTGCTCGAGCGTGTCGGCGCCGTAGCGCTCCCTGAGCTCGTCGGCCGGCTCGAGGGCGAGCAGGCGCCCACGATCGAGGATGCCCACGCGCTCGGCGAGCGCCTCGGCCTCCACCAGGTCGTGGGTGCAGAGCAGGATCGTGGAATCGTGGGTCTGGCGCATCTCCTTGATGAACTCCTGCACCTCGAGCTTCGAGCGGGGGTCGAGGCCGGTCGTCGGCTCGTCGAGCAGCAGCAGGACCGGGGCCGTCAGGAGCGCGCGGGCGAGCGCGACCTTCTGCTGCATGCCCCGCGAGAGATCCTCCATCGGCTCGCCACGCCGCTTGGCGGGGAAGCCCACGCGCTCGAGGATGTCGGGGATCCTGTGCCTCGTGTCGCGGGCCGTCAGGCCGTAGAAGCGCGCGGCATAGCTGAGGTTCTCCGTGGCCGACATCTTCTTGAAGAACGACGCCTCGACCGAGACGCGGTTGACGAGCCGCCGCACCGCACGCGGCTCGGCGAAGACGTCGTGGCCGAAGACGTGCGCGCTGCCGCCCTCGTGCAGAAGCAGGGTCGAGAGCAGCCGGACGAGCGTGGACTTGCCCGAGCCGTTCTGGCCCAGGATCGCGACGCATTCGCCGCGCTCGATCGAAAAGGTGACGCCGTCGAGGGCCGCCACGCGGCGGCGGCGCTTGCGCAGGCCGGAGCCGTCCTTGCGGACGAACTCCTTACGCAGGTCGGCCACTTGTACGGCCGCGTTCATCTCGGTACTCCTTCGGTCGCTGAGAACAGGGGCTACTCGGCCACACCCCTCGGGGCGGGCCGCGCGCGGATGTGAGTTCTCAGCCGACTCGCATTACGGCGGGCAGATTACCTGAGCAGGGTGACAGGCTCAAGGGCGGCTTCCGGCGCGCGCGACGCACGCCCCTGATCGGCCTCGAGCGAGAGAACGACCAGCGTCGAGGCGACCGACCAGGCCGCAGCGAAGACGAGCGTCTCGGCCACGCCGAACAGACTCGGCGACAGGCCCGGCGAGCATGTAGCCGACGGGAAGGAAGACGAGCGAGCCGAGCCAGTCGTACGAGCTGACGCGCGAAAGCGCGTGCGCCGGGATGTTCGCCTGGAGCACGGTGACCCAGAGCGTGTTGGCGAAGTTCAACGCGATCGCGCCGACGAAGCGCGAAGGCGACGATCACCGCAACCGGCGCCGCCGCGGCCAGCGCCAGGTAGAGCGGCACCTCGAACAGGATCAGCGCGAAGGCCGTGGCCAGCGGTCGCTTCGGCTCGACGCGCGAGCGCGACGAGCCCACCGAGGATCGAGCCCACACCCATCGCGCTCAGGATCGTCGCGTAGGCGCCCGCGCCTCCGAGCTCCTCCTCGGCCACGATCGGCGCGAGCACCCAGAACGGTGCCAGCACGAGCAGGTGGAAGAACGCGAAGTGCGTGACGCTCGCCCAGACCCACGTCCGCGACCTGAACTCGCGCCAGCCCTCGACGAGGTCGGCGACGAAGCGCGATCGCGGAGCCTCGCGCGTCGCGCGCTCGATCCGGAGCAGGGCGAGGAACGCCGCGCTGACACGAACGTGCCGGCGTCCACTGCGAAGGCCCAGCCCGGCCCCGACGGTCGCGACGAGCACGCCCGCCGACGGCCGGCCCGATCACGTCGGCGGTCGAGCGGGAGAGCTGGAGGAGCCCGTTCGCCTGCTGGAGGCGCGCACGGCTGACGGTTTGCGGGACGAGTCCTGTCGAGGCGGGGTCGAAGAAGGCCTGCGCGGCCCCGTACACCGCCATCAGCACCATCAGGTGCCAGATCTCGGCCCGCCCGTGAGCAGCAGCAGGCGACGGCGACGCCTGGGTCGCCGCCCGCACGCCGTCGGCCGCGAGCATCACGACGCTGCCTCGGCAGGCGATCGGCCCAGACGCCGCCGACGAGCACCAGCACGACGATCGGGATCATCCGCGCGGCGAAGACGAGCCCGAGTGCCGAGGCCGACTGCTCGAGCTCGAGCACCGCGAACGCGAGCGCGACCGGGACGATCTTGTCGCCGAAGTCCGAGATCGCGCGCCCCGCGAACAGCAGACGGAAGCGGCGTTCCCCCAGGGCGGCAACCAGGTCTTTCACCCGCCCGTGACATTAGTACGGCTTACCGCCGCGTAACAGCGGCTTCTTTGCATCGTCCGTGGAATGCTCTATCCTCGATCGCGAGGCGCCTTCCGCGAAGGCGGGCGCCCGAGGCATCGGAGCCTCAGGACGGATCTCTCGTCCTGGGGCTCTTTTTGTTGGTCCAAGACGCAGGGAGGAACAATGTCCGAGCTCGAGACCAGGCATTACCTGGCCAACGGGAGCAAGACGGCCACCGAGGCGCGCCACGCGATCGAATGGGCGGGCGAGACGCGGGCGCAGATGGTCGACCTGAAGTTCTGCGACCTGCTCGGCTCCTGGCAGCACATGACGCTGCCCGTGTCGGCGTTCGCCGAGTCCGCCTTCGACGAGGGCCTCGGCTTCGACGGCTCCTCGATCCGCGGCTGGCAGGGGATCTCGGAGTCGGACATGTTGCTCATGCCCGATCCCGCCTCTGCCATCCTCGATCCCTTCACCGAGGCGCCGACGCTCTCGCTTCTGTGCGAGATCGCCGACCCGGTGACGCGGCTGCCCTACGCACGCGACCCGCGCGGGGTCGCGAGGCGGGCCGAGGAGTACCTGGTCCGAAGCGGGATCGCCGACACGGCCTACTTCGGGCCCGAGTGCGAGTTCTTCGTCCTCGACGAGGTCTCCTACGACCTGGGGCCGAACCACGCGCACTACGCCTTCGACTCGGCCGAGGGGCACTGGAACTCGGGCAAGCCGGGGCTGGGGTACACGGTGCGCGAGAAGGAGGGCTACTTCCCGCCCGCGCCGCACGACACGCTCCACGACCTGCGCACGCGCATGGTGCTGACGCTCGAGCGGCTCGGCATTCCCTGCGAGTTCCACCACCACGAGGTCGCCTCGGGCGGCCAGTGCGAGATCGACCTGCGCTACGGGACGCTGACCCGTATGGCCGACGAGGTCATGACCTACAAGTACGTGGTCAAGAACGTCGCTCGCGCGGCAGGCAAGACCGTGACCTTCATGCCGAAGCCGCTCTTCGGCGACAACGGCTCGGGCATGCACACCCACCAGTCGCTCTGGAAGGGCGGCGAGCCGCTGATGGCGGACGGCGACGGGTACGCGGGCCTCTCGACGATCGCGCGCTCCTACATCGGCGGCCTGCTGGCGCACGCGCCGGCGCTGCTCGCTTTCTGCGCGCCGACGACGAACTCGTACCGGCGCCTGGTGCCGGGCTACGAGGCGCCCGTCAACCTCGTCTACTCGCAGCGCAACCGCTCGGCGTGCATCCGGATCCCGACGTACTCGGACTCGCCGAAGGCGAAGCGGGTCGAGTTCCGCTGCCCGGACGCGGCAGCGAATCCGTACCTCGCGTTCGCGGCGATGCTGATGGCGGGCCTGGACGGGATCGAGCGCGGCCTCGACCCGGGCGAGCCGGCCGACTACGACCTCTTCGAGGAGAGCCGCGGCGAGGTTCCGCAGGTGCCGGGCTCGCTGGACGAGGCACTCGACGCTCTGGAGGCCGACCACGAGTTCCTGACCAGGGGCGGCGTCTTCAGCGAGGACGTGATCCGGACCTGGATCTCGTACAAGCGGGAGCACGAGCTCGACGTCGTGCGTCTGCGCCCGCATCCGGCCGAGTTCGCCCTCTACTTCGACGCTTGATCCGGAAGCTGGAAGAGAAGGACTGGCCCGCCGTGCGCTCCATCTTCGAAGAGGGGATCGCGACGGGGCAGGCCACGTTCGAGACCGAGGCGCCGTCCTGGGAGGCCTGGGACGGCGCGCACTCGGGCGGGCTCGTCGCCGAGGAGGACGGCGAGGTCGTCGGCTGGGCCGCCCTCGCGCCGTACTCCTCGCGACCGTGCTACGCGGGAGTCGCCGAGGAGAGCGTCTACGTCACGGCGGGAGCCCGCGGCCGCGGAGCTGGGACGGGCGCTGCTCGAGGCGCTCGTCGACCACTCCGAACAAGCCGGGATCTGGACGCTCCACGCGGGCGTCTTCCCGGAGAACCGAGCCAGCGTCACCCTCCACCTCGGCTGCGGGTTCCGCGCCGTCGGCCTGCTCGAGCGGATCGGCCGCCTGGGTGGGGAGTGGCGCGATGTCCTGCTGTTGGAGCGACGAAGCGAGGTGATTCGATGATCAAGGTAGAGGCGGTGGTGATCCGCGAGCGCGTCGAGACGGTGATCGACGCGGTCGAGCACGAGACGGGTCACGTGGGCGTCACGGTGGTCGAGGCGATCGGCCACGGACGGCAGCGCGGGATCACGCACGAGTACCGGGGGCGGGTCTTCGAGTCACGGTTCCTGCCGAAGGCCGTGCTCACGTTCGTCGTCGCGGAGGAGATCGCGGAGCAGGTCATCGCCGCGATCGCCGACTCGGCGCGAAGCGGCAACGAGTCGGGCGACGGGATCGTCTGGACGACCCCGGTCGAGAACGTCACACACAACCGGACCGGACTACGACTGGAGGAGGTGGAGCCGGTATGACGACCAAGGAGCTGGTGATCGCGACGAGCACGGTGTGGGTGATCGTGGCGGCGATTCTCGTCATGTTCATGCAGGCCGGTTTCGCCTTTCTGGAGGCGGGGCTGACCAGGATGAAGAACGCCGGCCACATCGCGGCCAAGAACGTGCTCGTGCTCGGGATCGCGTCGATCGTCTACTACCTCGTCGGCTACGGGATCGCGTTCGGCGACGGCGGGAACGGGATCGTCGGCGGCTCGGGCTTCTTCCCCTCGGCCGACACGCTGCTCGCGATCGGCGAGGAGCCGTTCAGCTGGTTCAGCTCGATCCCCGCCGGCGCGGGCTACATGTTCCAGGTCGTCTTCGCGGCCGTCTCGCTCGCGATCGTCTGGGGCGCGATGGCGGAACGGACGAAGCTGTGGGTCTACTTCGCCTTCGGCGCCGTCTTCACGCTCATCTACTCGGTCGTGTCGCACTGGATCTGGCACCCGGACGGCTGGCTGTTCGCCAAGGGCATGCAGGACTTCGCCGGCTCGACGGTCGTCCACTACCAGGGCGCCCTGGCAGCGCTGGCGGGCGCGATCCTGCTCGGGGCGAGGATCGGCAAGTTCGACCCGACGGGAAGCCGAACGCCATCCCCGGCCACAACATGGCCTTCGTCACGCTCGGCGTGATGATCCTCTGGTTCGGCTGGTTCGGCTTCAACGCCGGCTCGACGCTCGGCGTCATCACCGGCGACCGGCTCGCCTACTTCGCGTACGTCGCGGTGACCACGAACGTGGCCGCGGCGGCGGGCGCACTCGGGGCGGTCACGACGGCCTGGCTCGTGCTGCGAAAGCCGGACCTCTCGATGATGCTGAACGGCGTGATCGCCGGGTTGGTGGCTGTCACGGCCGCCGCCGGCTTCGTCGCTCCCTGGGCCGCGATCGTGATCGGCCTCGTAGCAGGCGGCATCGCCGTCCTCGGCGTCCTGCTCGTCGAGCGCATCCGCATCGACGACCCGATCGGCGCGGTCGCCGTCCACGGGATGGCCGGCGTCTGGGGGACGCTCGCGACCGGCATCTTCGCCGTACCGGCCCTGGCCGAGAACCTGGCCACCGGCACCGGCGGCCTCTGGTACACGGGCAGCTTCGACCAGCTCGGGACGCAGGCGCTCGGCCTGCTGGCGGTCGGCGCCTTCACCTTCACGGCCTCGTTCGGCTCGCTCTGGGCGATGAAGGCCCTGTGGGGGATCCGGGTGGAGCCCGAGGTCGAGACGGCCGGGCTGGACGTGTCCGAGCACGGCATGTGGGGCTACCCCGAGTTCTACATCCCCGTTCCGGGCGGCTACGGCACCGAGTCGCACGGCCACCTCGGTCTGGCGCATGCGCAGCGCTCGGTTCCTGCGCCTGCTCCAACACCGGCACCGGCCATCGAGCCGTCGACCTAGGCCGCTACCTGGCTGACGCGGCCGCCTGCGGTGCGGCCGTGTCAGCCCGCGGCGCCACGCGCCAGAACCAGCCGGCCTCGTTCTCCCAGCTGGCGAGCAGGTCGGCCGCGCGCGGTGAGCTCGTGTAGCGGACGTGACGCTCGAGCAGGGCGCGCAGCTCCTCCGGGCCGAGGCCCTCGACGCGGTCGGCCCGGACGAGCTTGTCGTTCAGCCGCTGCGGGAGCCGGCGCTCGCGGTCGTGGACGTAGACGACGCCGCCGCTCATCCCGGCACCGAGGTTGAGCCCGGCCGTGCCGAGGATCACGACCGTGCCGCCGGTCATGTACTCGCAAGCGTGGTCGCCGACCCCCTCGACGACGGCGGTCGCCCCCGAGTTGCGGACAGCGAAGCGCTCGCCCGCACGCCCGGCGCAGAACAGCTCGCCGCCGGTCGCGCCGTAGAGGGCCGCGTTCCCTGCCAGCACCGGGTCGCCCACGTCGTCGGCAGGCGGGACGATCGCGATCCGGCCGCCGCCCATCGACTTGCCGACGCCGTCGTTGGCCTCGCCGACGAGCGTCACCTTCACGCCGGCGGCAAGGAAGGCGCCGAAGCTCTGCCCGGCCGCACCCTCGAAGCGGGCACGCACGCGGCCTTCTGGTGCGTGCGCCCCGAAGCGCCGGCCGATCCGCCCGCCGAGGCGAGCGCCGACGGCGCGGTCCCGGTTCGAGATCGGGTACGCGAGATCGACGAGGCGCGCTTCCGCCAGAGCCGGCGCGCCGTCCGCCGCGAACAACTCGCCGAGCTCGCCGCCCTCGGGCTCGGGGACGCGACCGCCCGAAAAGGAGCCGCCCCGCGCGGCAAGGAGGGGCTCGAGCGACAGCGCCGCGGCCCGCTCGCCGACAGCGACGCGTCGACGCAAGAGCTCGGTGCGACCGATCGCCTCGTCGAGGGAACGCAGGCCGAGGGCGGCGAGCCCGCGCCGCACCTCCTCGGCGACGTACAGCACGTAGGCCTCGATCATGTCCGGCGTGGCGGCGAACTTCGCCCGCAGCTCGGGCCGTTGCGTGGCGATCCCGACCGGGCAGGTGTCGAGATGGCACGAGCGCACCATCAGACAGCCTTCCGCAATCAACAGGGCAGTTCCGAAGGAGAACTCGTCCGCGCCGAGGAGCGCCGCAACGAGGACGTCCCGTCCGGTCTTGAGCCCGCCGTCCACGCGCAGGCGAACTCGGCTGCGCAGGCCGTTGGCGGTCAGCGCCTGCTGCGCCTCGGCGAGCCCGAGCTCCCACGGCAGCCCGGCGTTCTTGATCGAGGACAGCGGGCTCGCGCCGGTCCCGCCGTCACAGCCGGCGAGGTGGATCACGTCCGCGAGCGTCTTCGCGACGCCGGCCGCGATCAGGCCGATCCCCGACTCGGAGACGAGCTTCACCGAGACGGCCGCACCCGCGTTCACCTGCTTGAGGTCGAAGACGAGCTGCGCGAGGTCCTCGATCGAGTAGATGTCGTGGTGAGGCGGCGGTGAGATCAGCTCGATGCCCGGCTGCGTGTGACGCAGCGCGGCGATCTCGGGTGTGACCTTGTGGCCGGGCAGCTGGCCTCCCTCGCCCGGCTTGGAGCCCTGGGCGATCTTGATCTGGAGCTCGTCCGCGAACGCCGCGTACTCCGGCGTGACGCCGAAGCGGCCCGAGGCGATCTGCTTGATGCGCGAGTTGCGGTCGGTCCGGAAGCGCTCCGGATCCTCGCCGCCCTCACCGCAGTTCGAGCGCGCGCCCAGACGGTTGAAGGCCACGGCGATCGTCTCGTGGGCCTCGGCGGAGAGCGAGCCGTGCGACATGCCACCGCTCGAGAAGCGGGTCACGATCGCAGCCGCCGGCTCCACCTCCGCCAACGGCACGGGCGCTGTCGCGGGCACGAGCTCGAGCAGGTCGCGCAGCTCCAGCGGCTCGCGGCCGTTGACCAGCGCCGCGTAGCGCTCGTAGTCGCTCGAGCCGCCGCCGTTCAGGGAGCGCCGCAGCGCGTGCGCGGCGGTCATCTCCTGCAGCGCGCCCACGACCTCGGGGTTGGTCGCGTGAGGCTCGCCGCCCTTGCGGAACTTGACGTAGCCGGGATTCTCGAGCTGAGCGTTCTCGCCGGTGGCGGCCGCGAGTCGCTCGAGGCACTCGCGCTCGAGCTCCTGCAGCCCGATGCCGCCGGCGGGCGCAGGCGTTCCCGGGAAGAACGCGTCCACGACCTCACGGCCCAGGCCGAGGGTGTCGAAGAGCTGAGCCCCACGGTACGAGGCCAGATCGGAGATGCCCATCTTGGACATCACCTTCAGCACGCCGTCCTCGAGCGGCCCGGCGGAAGCGGAGCTGTGCGTCGGCGGGAGAGGGATGATCGCCACCGAGCTTGTCCGCAGCCGCCAGGGCCGCGAGGGTCTGGAGCGCCAACCGCGGGCAGATCGCGTCGGCGCCGTAGCCGAGCAGGCAGGCGAAGTGATGGCTCTCGCGCGGCTCCTCGCTCGCCACGAGAATCGAGACGCGGGTGCGGAGACCCGCCTCGACGAGGCGCCGGTTGACGGCGCCGACCGCCAGCAGCGCGGGCACCGGGGCACGCGCTTCGCCGATCGCGCGCTCGTCCGTGAGGAGCAGGAGCTCCGCTCCCTTCGCCACCGCGGCCATGGCCTCGGCCACCAGGCGCCGGCAGGCGAGCCGCAGGCCCTCCTCGGCGGTGAACGTGGCGTCCAGCCGGGCCGGGCCGAGCGCCTCGAGGGCAGACGGGAAGACGAAGAAGCTCTCGAGCTCGCGAAGCCGGGGCGCAGGCCCTTCCAGCAGAAGCTCCGCGCGGGCGCCGAGCAGCGTGCGCAGGCTCATCACCGAGCGCTCGCGGAGGTGGTCGATCGGCGGGTTGGTCACCTGGGCGAAGCGCTGGCGGAAGTAGGCATACAGCGGGCGCGCCCGGCCGGCCAGCGGCGGAAGCGCCGTGTCGTCGCCCATCGACGACGTCGGCTCGTGCGCGCCGGCGGCGGTCGGACGGAGAACGACCGAGAGGTCCTCTCGGGTGAAGCCGGCGACGATCTGCCGGCTCGTGAGCGCCTCGGCGGGCGGCTCGACCGGCGTCCCGGACGACACCGGCCTCCACGTTCCCCAGCCAGCGCCGGTGGGGTCGCCGCGCCGAGAGCCGCCGCTTGATCGCCTCGCTCTCCTCGAGGCCGAACCCGTGCGCGTCGACCGCGAGCATCTGGCCCGGTCCCAGCCGGCCGCGGCGCACGCGCGCGCCTGCGGGGAGCGGGATCGCACCCGCCTCGGAGGCACAGGTGACGAGCCCGCCGTCGGTGACGGCGTAGCGCAGCGGCCTCAGGCCGTTACGGTCGAGAGCGGCGCCGACGACGCGGCCGTCGGTGAAGACGATCGCCGCCGGCCCGTCCCACGGCTCCACGAGCGTGGCGTGGTAGCGATAGAAGTCGCGCACGCGCTCGGGCCGGTCGGGGTCGGCCTCCCATGCCTCGGGAAGCAGCATCGCCGTCGCGTGCCGCACGTCGCGGCCACCTCGGACGAGGAGCTCGAGCGCGTTGTCGAGCAGCGCCGAGTCCGAGCCGCCCGGCTCGAGCGTGGGGCGGGCGGGAGCGACGCCGCGCGCGCGCGCATCCAGTTGACGTTGCCGTCGATGGCGTTGATCTCCCCGTTGTGGCAGAGCATCCGGAACGGCTGGGCGCGCTCCCAGGACGGCTCGGTGTTGGTCGAGAAGCGCTGGTGGAAGATCGCGAACGGCACCTCGAGCGACTCGTCCCGGAGCTCGGGATAGAAGGCCGCGAGCTGGCCCGCGGCGCAGAGCGCCTTGTAGGTCACGGTGCGGAACGAGAGCGAGCAGACGTAGACGCCGGGATCGGCCGCCAGGCGCTTGCGGGCGCGGAAGGCACGCTGCTCGGCCTCGTTCGCCTCGACGCCCAGAGGCCGCTGGACCACGAGCTGCTCGATCTCGGGGACGCTGGCCCTCGCCGCCTCGCCGAGCGCGCGCGGGTCGGTCGGCACGCGCCTCCAACCGAGGATCCCGAGACCCTCCTCGGCACAGGCCGCCTCGACTCGGGCGCGGGCGGCCTCGTCGCGCAGGAAGACCATCGCCAGCCCGCACCACGGCCCCGGGACGAGCGCCGGCGCGAGCGGCAGCAGGATCCCCGCGCCGTCCCCGGTCAGCCCGTCGGCTGCGACGGCGCCGCGATGCCCGACGCGGCGCAGGCCCTCGAGCGCGGCGTCCAGGATCGCGCGGCTCGGGCGCCCGCGAACGTCGGCGACGAAGCCGATGCCACAGGAGTCGCGTTCTTCGCGCGTCGCGAACAGGTCGAGCCGCCTTCCGAAAGAGATGGAGAGATCCCGCCTGCTTGCGATTGACCTAGCCGGCGGAGGCGGGGAGCAGAACGCCGGCTAGCGCGTAAGCGCGCGCGTAACGACGACGTTGGAAAACAAGAGAACGGTCGTCGCGCGGCTCATCAGTCACTCCACCGTAGTGCAGTGCCCGGACGACCGCAAGGGTCGCCCGGGCACTGGGCGCTACGCGACTGCGAAGGTGACGGTGACCGTGGCCTCGATCGCCTGCTTGCCGGGCTCGATCGGGGTCGAGGACACGGAGTCCCGGGCGGCCTCGGCGGCGTACGGCATCGGCGGCTGCTGCTCGTAGCCGGCCGACTCGACGACCGCGGTCACGCGGCCGACCTTCACGCCTGCTGCGTCCGCAATCGCCTCGGCCTTCGCGCGGCTGGCCTCGACGGCGTTCTTCAGCGCCTTCCGGTACAGCTCGTCGCGGTCGCCGACCGAAAGAGACGGCCCGCTCACGACGTTCGCGCCGGCGCCGACTGCGGCGTCGATCGCGTCGCCGGCCTTCGCGACGTCGAGCTCTGCGGAGACCGTGTTCTGCGCTGAGTAGCCGGTGATCGAGGTGCCCGTCGCTGTTGCGCTGCGGCCAGAGCGAGACGTTGCTGGTCTGGAGGTCGTCCTTCGAGACGCCGGCCTTACGAAGCGCGTCGATTGCCGCGCGGAGCCGTTCGGCGTTCTGCTCGAGGGCCTCCTTCGCCGTCGGCGCCTGCGTTTCGACGCCGAGCTGAAGCGCTGCCTTGTCGGGCGCCGCTTCGACCTTCCCGGACGCGCTCACGGTGATTCCACGCGTCGACGTTCCCTGCTCGCTGCGAGCCTCTTCGGGACGGCCGACACCGGCGAGCGCGGCGGCTACCAGGATCAGGCTTGCCGCGGCGACGATGCGAATCGGTTTCATTGTTCCTCCAGCTTCGTTGGTGCCCTAGATACGCCGCCGGGCGCGGAACCGTCACGTACGCTCGGCTCGGATGCCCGCGTATCGCTTCGTCGACTGCCGCTGGGAGCTCGGCAAGCCGGAGCGCGGACGGGAGCTCTACCTCGCCGGTCACATCCCCGGTGCCGCGTTCCTCGACGTCGAACGAGACCTCTCCGCTCCAGCGGTCGAGGGCGGAGCCCGACACCCGCTGCCGAGCGCGGACGCGTTCGCCGGCGCGGCCGGGCGGGCAGGGATCGGCCCGGGCGTCTTCGTGGTCGCCTACGGGTCGGGAGGTGGCGCCGAGCGGCTCTGGTGGCTGCTCCGACACTTCGGGCACGACGACGTCGCCGTTCTGGCCGGCGGGATCGACGCCTGGGGCGGACCGCTCGCGGCCGGGCGAGGAGGACGTCGAGCCGGCGGTGTTCGAGCCGCGCCCGCGCTCGGGCGACACCCTGGACGCAGACGCGATCGCCGCGCGCCTGGACGATCCGGGTCTCGTGATCGTCGATGCGCGGCTGCCCGCGCGCTTCCGCGGCGAACCGAATCCGATCGACCGTGTCCCGGGCCGCATCCCGGGCGCACTGAACGTCCCGTGGAGCGGCGGCGGCGAGCTCCCGCCCGCGCTCCTCGAAGCGGAGGAGATCGTCGCGTACTGCGGCTCCGGCGTTACCGCGTGCGTCGCCGCTACACGCGCTCGCAAGAGCCGGCCGCCCCGACGCGAAGCTCTACCCGGGCTCGTGGAGCGACTGGGAGTCGCGACAGCTCCCGCTCGAGCGTGGCTGAGCCGGGCGGCATGTCCCCGCCAGGCGTGTCCGGGGTCAGACCCCGGGCATGGCCCACCGGGGCGCGTCGCACTACCTGCGGCGGGGCAGACCGGGTCGGCGCCGCGTGCGCCGAAAGCGTGACGATCTCTCCACGGCATCGAGTCTGTGACGGTTCATCCCCCGCACCCTGTCCGCCCAGGCCGGGGAGTCAATGAGGCACGGCCATGGAGAGCTCGTGCGCTCGAGCCTCGCTGATGCCGGCGCGCTGGTCGGCCCGAAGCGGATGGTCGGTCTCGACGAGCTCCACGGTCGGGAGCAGACTCCACCTCGCGCAGCTGCAGCATCACGGGTAGCCCGAACGTGCCCTCGTAGGGCGCCAGCTCGTTGGCCAGCTTGCCCGGGAACGGCGGCTCGTCCTGGCCCCGCTCGTCGTTCCAGAGCTCGCCGAGGCGGTCGTAGCTCGCGCGCGTCGACCTCGATCCAGGCCCCGTAGCCGAAGTAACGGTCGAGCCGGGGAATCGGGATCTCGAGCAGGCCGCGCACGTAGTAGCGATCCCGGCCTTCAGGCGAGTGGAAGATGCCGGCGTCGTCCCCGATCTCGACGAGCTCCTCGCGTGCCTCGTCCGACAGCTCGAAGATCGGCTCGGGCAGGCCCATCCGGATGTCGAGCATCAGCTCCTCGTGGTGCTCGCCGCAGACGCTGCAGACGAAGCCCACGACGCTAGGCCGCCGAGCTGGCCCGGCCGAACAGGTCGAGGTACGGCTGCCAGCGGTGCGGGATCCGCTGCGCGGCCAGGCGGATGAACAGCACCGGGGCCGGAGGCTTCGGCAGCGACGGGAGCGCGAGACCGCTCTCCTCGAGCGAGCGGTCGCCCTTGCGCAGGTTGCAGGGCGCGCAGGCGGTGACGACGTTCTCCCAGACCGACTCGCCGCCTCTGCATCGAGGCACCACGTGGTCCAGCGTCAGCCGGCCGCCCGAGGTGCCGCAGTAGACACACCGCCAGCCGTCGCGGGCGAACAGCGCCCGCCGTGAGATCTTGCGCTGGATGGCACGCGGCACGCGGACGTAGTTGAGCAGCCGGATCACGTGCGGCCAGGGGAAGCTGGCGGCGGCGGCCCGCAGCGGCTGCTCGAGCTGCTCGATCACCTCGGCCTTGCCCTTGAAGACGAGCACGTGGGCACGCCGCACCGTGCACACGTTCAGCGGCTCGTAGCTCGCGTTCAGGACGAGAACCTGCCCCATGCCCTTTCGAAATGTACCCATCGCGTCAGCGAACGACAGTTCTCGTGCCTCCGGGGCGCCGTCAGGCCTTCGCGGAGCCGGGCTCCGCCCGGCGGGAGCGAAGGCTGGCCGGAGGTGCGAGAACGCGAACTAGGATCTCGCCCCGTGAGCGCAACCGTCCTCGCAGCGATCGCCCTCGGAGTCGCCGGCCTCGCCCTCGCGGCGACCACGGCGATGTACCTCAAGCTCCGCCGCGTGCGCGGCGCGCAGGCCGTTCTGCTCGGGGGCAGCAAGCACGACATGGTCGACTTCGCCGTCGCGCTGCAGGGCCGGATCGACGACCTGCACCGGGCCGTGGACGAGGTCGCCACCGGTCTTTCCCGGGTCGACCGCCGCGTGGACGCGTGCGTCTCCAACACCTCGATCGTCCGCTACGACGCCTACGAGGGCGCAGGCGGGCACCAGTCCGCCTCGCTCGCCTTCCTCGACTCGGGCCGGTCTGGCGTGGTCGTCAGCGCGATCCAGGGCCGCGACTACGCACGGATCTACGTCAAGGAGCTCGATCGCGGCAGGGCGCCCGTGGCTCTCAGCCCCGAGGAGCTCGAGGCGGTCGAGCGCGCGATGGCGTCCTGACTACTGGCCGAGGGAGAAGATGACCGGGTACTCGGCGGTGTTGTTCTCCTGCCGGGTCTCGCCCGTCACGGGCTTGACGTCGACCTTGATCGACGTGCGGGTCGCGAACGGCACCTGACCGATCTGGCGGAAGGTCACCGTCTGCTGCTCGCCCGGGTTGATGATCCCCACGGTCTGCGTCTTCACGATCGGCTCGGGCGTCTTCTGGATCGTCAGCGTCACCGGGATCCGCACTTCCTGCGAGCAGCCCGTGTCCTCGATCGTGACCGCAAAGCCGAGCTGCTCCGAAGCCTCCACCGTGTTCAGCGTCTGGGTCGAGAGATCCGTGCCGGCCGGCAGTGCCTTGACCGACACGAGACCCGTCCCGCGCGGCGTGCACGCCCGCCCGCCGGTCGAGGCCCCGCGCAGGCGCTGCCAGATCGGGCTCATCAGCCTCGGCGTGGCGAGGTCGGGATTGCGGAGGAAGTTCGAGTCGGGCACCTGGACGCCCCGGACGCCCTGATCGACCAGCACGGCGCGCGACGGCTCCTTGAAGAGATCGTCCCAGACGACGTCGCTCGCCAGCAGGCGCCTCGCCTGGTCGGCGAGCGTCCGGCCGGCCACGCCGGCGTTCCGGATCTGTGCCGTCTGCTCGAAGGCGCGATCGAGGCCCTCGAGGCCGCTGACCCGCAGCTGCAAGGCCTGGACGACGGCGACGTGAGTCTCGCGGAGCGTGCCCGGCGCCTCGATCTCGTCGGCGCGCGTGACGCCCTGCTCCTGCTGCTGCGCCAGCCCGGAGAGCTGCTGGCGGACGTCGGTCAGCTTGGCGCCCGGATCGGTGAGGAGCGTGTTGAGCTGCGCGCCGATCTGCTGGGACTGGGTCGCGACCTCGCCCACGTCCTCCATGTAGCTCTCGTAGGTCTCGCGCTTCTGCGAGCCGCGGCAGCTCTGGACGGCGAAGACGAGTAGGACGACGACGAGGATCGCGAACCCGATCAGCCCGACCAGGCGAAGCAGCGGCGTGACGCCGGCCGGCGGACGGATCGGCGGACGCGTTCCACGGCGCGACGAACGTGTCGATTGAGCCTCCGTCGTCGCGGGCTCGTCCTCGAAGAAGTCGAACTCGATGTCGCTGTCGCGTTCGCTCATGCCGATGTATGCCGCCCCCGGATCGACCACTGTAACGCGAGGATCGGCCGGAAAGGACTTCGTGGGCCCACGGCCAACCGGAAGGCCACCGTGTCGACCACCCTGCTCCCGCCGCCCGAGGCGCAGCTCGTCCTCGGCCGCTACCGCCCGCTGCGCCCGCTCGGAAGCGGCGGCTCGGGCTCCGTCTGGCTCGTCCGCGACGAGGCATCGGGCCTCGACGTTGCGCTGAAGCTGATCCCGCGCGAGGGCAAGCCGGCTGCCCGGGCCGAGCGCGAAGCGGCCGCGGCAGCCCGGCTGCGCCACCCGAACTGCCTACGCGCCTTCGCCCTCGCCCAGGACGAGCGGCACATGTACATCGCCTACGAGTTCGTCCCCGGGCAGACCCTGCGCGAGCGCATGCGCGCCGGAGCGCTCGACGACCTCGAGGCGGTCGAGACCGCGGCGCAGGTCCTGGACGGGCTCGCCCACGCGCACGCGCACGGGATCGTCCATCGCGACGTCAAGCCCTCGAACGTCCTGCTCGAGGACGGCGAGCACATCCACGCCCGGCTCTCCGACTTCGGCCTCGCGCAGTTCGAGGAGGCCGAGACGCTCACCGCACAGGGCGACGTGCCCGGGACGCTCGCGTACATCTCGCCGGAACGCCTCCACGGCAAGCCGGCCACGCCTGCGGCGGACGTGTGGGCCGTCGGCGTGCTGCTCTGGGAAGCCCTCGCCGGGCGGCACCCGTTCCTGACCGGCTCGCCGGTCGAGATGGCGAAGAAGATCGAGACGGGCGCCCCGCCGCTGCAGCAGACGCGTCCGGATCTGCCGGATCAGCTCGTGAAGCTGGTCGCGCGGGCGCTGGCTCCGGAGCCGGGCCGCCGACCCTCGGCCGACCGGCTCGCCGCTGCGCTCCGCTCCTCGCTGGAGCAACCGAGAGCCCGCAAGCGCCACGCAAGCCGGCACGCGCCGGCGCTGCCGGCCGTGGACGTCCACCGGATCGCGGCGCCGCTCCTCGCCGCTGCGGTCACCGGCTGGAGCACCGCCGCGCTTCCCTTCTATCCCAGCGGATGGCCCCTCGGCCTGGCCGCCCTGGCCGGCGGGCTCACGGCGCTCCGCCCCAGAGCCGGCCTGGCGCTGGCCCTCGCTGCGCCGGTCTTCCCGCTCGGGAACTTCGCCCTCGGCCTCGCCGTCCTCTACGCCGCCCTCGCGACCGCCTGGCTCGCGTTCACCTGGCGCCGCCCGCAGGAAGGCCTCCTCCCGGCGCTCGGCCCGCTGCTCGGCCCGATCTCGCTCCTCGCCCTCCTGCCGCTGCTCCTGATGACGGTCCGCAGCACGGTCCACCGTGCGGTCTTCGCCGGGACCGCGCTCGTACTGGCCGCGATCGTGGCGGGAATCCGCCGTTCGCCGCTGCCCCTCACCGGCGAGAGCCCCCCTCCGATACCGCTCGTCGGCCTCGACGGGCCGCTCGAGGCGGCGAGCCGGCTCCTCGATGCCTTCCCGCCGATTCTCGCCTTCGAGGCCCTCGTCCTCGCTCTGGCCGCGGCAGCTCTTCCGCACGTCGCCAGGCGCGGGCCCTGGGAGCTGGCGGGCTTCGGCGCAGTGCTGACGGCGGCGCTGCTCCTGCCGGACGCGAGGATCGCCGCGCTGCCCGCCGTCGCCGCCGTCTGGCTCACCTGCGGGCTCTGCGCACTGAAGCACAGGTGAATCCACTCGCGTTCCTGAGCGGCGGCGTTACCCTTCGGCCGTGAGCGTCCTGCGGACAATCGAAGGCAAGATCGAGTCGCTGTTCGAGGGGGTCTTCGGACGCGCCTTCCGCACCCACGTCCAACCGGTCGAGCTCGCGCGCAAGCTCGCGAAGGAGATGGACGACCACCGCACGATCTCCGTCTCGCGCGTCTACGTGCCCAACGAGTACACGATCTACCTCTCCCCTGCGGATCGCGAGCAGTTCGAGAGCTACGAGAGCTCCCTGCTCGTGGAGCTGCAGGACTACCTCGCGGAACAGGCCCGCCGCGAGCGCTACGCGCTGCTGACGCCGCCGAAGGTGCTGATGGAGTCCGACGACGACCTCGACATGGGCGAGTTCGGGATCGCGACCCGAATCGTGCAGCCGAAGGGCCGGCCCGTGGAGGAGGGGACGCCTGCCCCGCAGGCCGAGCCGGCCGCGACGATGATCTACAAGCCGCGCGCGCCGCAGCCCACCGAGGCCGCCACCCCCGAGGAGCTCGGGGTCGAGCGCGAGACCGTCTCCCTCACAGTGGACGGCCAGCGGCACACCCTCGACAAGCGCAGCGTCGTGCTGGGCCGCTCGCGCGACTGCGACATCCGCCTCGAGGACCAGAACGTCTCCCGTCACCACGCCGAGGTCCGCCAGGAGGGCGCGACCTACTGGATCGTCGACCTCGGCTCGACCAACGGGCTGGAGGTCAACGGCCGCCGCGTCAAGCGCGCCAAGCTCGAGGACTCGGATCGGGTCACCATGGGCTCGACGGAGCTAGTCTTCGGCCGCTCATTCCAGTGATCGCCGTATCGACGGTCGAGGTCGAGGAACTGCTACTCGGGCTGAAGCTCGCGTTCCTCGTCGTTCTCTACCTGTTCATCTGGCGAATCGTCCGCACGGCCAGCAAGGATCTCCGTCTGCCCCAGGAGAGCTTCATCCTCGATCCCGAACAGGCCGCCGCTCTGCGCCAGCCCGCTGAGCTGCAGACCGGCGAGCTGGTCGTGCTCCGCAGCCCTGCGCTCGCCGAGGGCGAGCGGCACCAGCTGAACTCGGCGCCGATCACGATCGGTCGCGGCCCCGAGAACGACCTTCCGCTCGACGCCGACGAGTTCGCTTCCACGCAGCACGCGCGCGTCGAGCCACGGCGCGACGGCGTCTGGCTGGAGGACATCGGCTCGACGAACGGCACCTTCCTCAACGGCATGCAGCTCACCCGGGCGCGCCGCTTGACGCCCGGCGACGTGATCCGGGTCGGCGAGACCGATCTGAGGTTCGAGCAGTGACGCTGCGCACCGGACACCTCACCCACCCTGGACGCAAGCGGCGCCACAACGAGGACTCGTACGTCCACGAACCGCCGCTGTTCGCGATCGCGGACGGGATGGGCGGCGCCAAGGCCGGCGAGGTCGCCTCCGGTCTCGCCGTCGAGGCGCTCCAGGTGCGACCCGACCTGAGCGGCGACAACGAGGCGTACATCGTCGACCTGATCCAGGAGGCGAACAGACGCGTCTACACGCGCGCCAGCGAGGACGCGGAGGCCTCGGGCATGGGCACGACGATGACCGTCGCGCTCGTCGACCCGGACGGCGAGCACGTCACGTTCGGCCACGTCGGCGACTCGCGCGCCTACCGCGTCCGCGACGACGAGCTCGAGCAGCTCACCGACGACCACTCGCTCGTCGGCGAGCTGATCCGCAGCGGCAAGCTCACGCGCGAGGAGGCCGACGTCCATCCGCAGCGATCCGTGATCACGCGCGCGCTCGGCACCGATCCCGACGTCGACGTCGACACCTTCATCGTCGACGCCAAGCCCGGCGACATCTACCTGCTCTGCTCCGACGGCCTGAGCGGCATGGTCAGCGACAAGACGATCCTGAACATCGTCCGCGACAACCGGCGCGACCTCCAGGCCGCGGCGAAGGCTCTCATCGCGGCGGCTAACCGGGGTGGAGGCGACGACAACATCACCGTCGTCGTCTTCGCGGTCGACGGCGACGACGAGGAGGCCACCCGCCGCATGGACGCCGTCGTGCCGCCCGCCGAGGACGAATCGGACGACGAGGACACGCTGTCCGGCCTCGAGGCGGCGCCCGCGGTCGGGACGATGGTCGTGAGCGTCGAGGAGCTCCAGCAGCAGGCCGCCGCCGCGGACGGACGCGACCACCGCAGCCGTCGCCGCGGCAGCGTGCTCGCGCTCGTCGCCCTGCTCGTCTTCCTCGCCGTGATCGCGCTGCTGCTCCTGTGGGCGGCCGCCAGCGGCGAGGCCGCGATCCGGTGAGCGCCCGCAACAGAGAGCTTCTCAACCTCGTCGTCGTCGGCGCCCTGACGTCGATCGGCTTCGCGAGCGTCTACATCGCCCGCCAGGAGGTCGTCTCGACGAGCTCGCTCTCGTACGCGGGCTTCTTCTTCACCCTCTACCTGGCGGCCCACATCGTGGCGCGGATCTGCGTCCCGCACGCAGACCCCTACCTGCTCCCGATGGCCGCGCTCCTGACCGCGCTCGGCGTGACCGAGATCTACCGCCTCAACCCGGACGACGCGTTCCGGCAGGGGCTCTGGGTCGTGCTCGGCGTCGCGCTCTTCGCCGGCACGCTCTTCCTGCTGCGCAAGGACTACCGGCGGCTCGAGACCTACCGCTACCTCTTCGGGCTGAGTGCGCTGCTCCTGCTGATGCTGCCCGGCGCTGCCCGGAATCGGCCGGACGATCAACGGCGCCCGGCTGTGGGTCGCGATCGGCCCGTTCCAGTTCCAGCCGGGCGAGCTGGCGAAGATCATGCTGATCGTCTTCCTGGCCGGCTATCTGCGCGAGAAGCGCGAGGTGCTCGCCCAGGGCCGCCTGAAGGACTTCGGACCGCTGCTCGTGATCTGGGGCGGCGCAATGCTCGTCCTCTTCCAGACCAACGACCTCGGCAGCGGGCTCCTCTACTTCGGGATCTTCCTCGCGATGCTCTACGTGGCGACCGCACAGGCCTGGTTCGTCGCGGCGGGCGCGGCGCTGTTCGTGGCCGGCGCGACGCTGGTGTACCAGCTCGTGCCGCGCGTGCAGGAGCGGGTCTCGGTCTGGCGCGATCCCTGGCCGCTCGCCGACGACGAGGGCTACCAGATCGTGCAGTCGCACTACTCGATGGCGAACGGCGGCTTCGGCGGAACGGGGCTCGGCAAGGGCACGTTCACGACCATCGAGGGCGACTACGTGATCCCGTTCCTCAAGACCGACTTCATCTACTCGGCGCTCTCGCAGGAGCTCGGCCTCGTCGGGTCGGCGGCGCTGTTGCTCGTCTTCATGCTCTTCGCCCTGCGCGGCTTCCGGATCGCGTTGCTCGCGACCGACGGGTTCTCGAAGCTGCTCGCGGTCGGGCTGACGTTCGGCTTCGCGCTGCAGACGTTCATCATCGTCGGCGGTGTCGTCCGGCTCATCCCGCTGACCGGGATCACGCTCCCGTTCGTCAGCTACGGCGGCTCGAGCCTGCTCGCGAACTTCCTGCTGCTCGCGGGCCTCCTGCTGGTCTCCAACCGGGCCAACGCCCGCCTGAGCGGCGCATGAACAAGCAGATCAACCGCGTCGCCGTCGCCGCGCTCGTCCTGCTCGCGAGCCTGATCGTCGCCACGACGTACTGGCAGAGCTGGGCGGCGGCCGGGCCTCGCGGACCGGCAGGACAACGCGATCCAGCGCGTGGCCCAGTTCCAGATCAAGCGCGGCGAGATCTTCGCCGCGGACGGACGCACGTACCTCGCCCGAAGGGTGGTGCGCAAGGTCGAGGGGAAGACGCTCTACTTCCGCCGCTACCCGCAGGGCGGCCGCTTCGCCCACGTGGTCGGCTACTCGACCGCCGTGCGGGAGCGCGCGGGCCTGGAGCGCTCGATGAACGACTACCTGACCGCGTCGAATGCGAACCTCAACACCGTCCTCGACACGACCCTCGACAGGCTGCGCGGAGGGACGATCGAGGGCAACGACCTCATCCTCACGCTGCGGCCGGGCGCGCAGAAGATCGCCTACGAGCAGCTCGGCGGCCGCTGCGGCTCGGTCGTCGCGCTCGAGCCGAAGACCGGCCGCGTGCTCGCGCTCGCGAACTCGCCCAGCTTCGACCCCAACCTGATGGAGAAGCCGGGCGGCTTCGCCAAGATCCTCGAAGATCCAGGCTCCCTGTCCGTCGCCGTCGCCCCTGGTCAACCGGGCCACCTTCGGTCACTTCATCCCCGGCTCGATCTTCAAGGTCGTGACGGCGTCTGCCGCGCTCGACACGGGCAAGTACCAGCCGGACTCGAGCTTCGTCGATCCCGGCTTCTGCATCGAGTACGGCAAGAAGGTGACGAACTACTCCGACCAGAGCGGCCCTGCGGTGTACGGGCGCGTCACCCTGGTTCAGGCGCTCGTGAACTCGATCAACTCGGTCTTCTGCAACATCGGCAAGGAGATGGGCCCGAAGCCGATCGTCGACTACATGAAGCGCTACGGCTTCTACTCGATCCCGCCGCTCGAGACGCCGGTGAACGAGCGGCGCGCGAGCGGGCTCTACGAGGACGGCAAGCTGTTCGAGCCCGAGAACGCCGGGCAGGCCGACCCGGGGCGGCTCGCCTTCGGCCAGGAGCGGCTGCAGGTGACGCCGCTCCAGATGGCGATGGTCGCCGCCGGCGTGGCGAACGGCGGTGCCGTGATGGAGCCCTTCGTCGTGCAGCGGATTCGCGCCCCGGACGGGACGATCATCCGCCGAACCCGGCCGAACGAGCTCGGTCGCGCGGTCAGCGCCCAGACCTCGGAGCAGCTCACGCAGATGATGACGGCGGCCGTCGCGAGCGGAACCGGGACCGCCGCCCAGATTCCGGGCATCGCGGTCGCCGGCAAGACGGGCACCGCCGAGACGGGCGTCGCCGGCCGCAACACCGTGTGGTTCATCTGCTTCGCGCCGGCCGACGACCCGAAGGTCGCGGTCGCGGTCGTGCTCGACGCCACGAGCGGCACCGGCGGCCAGCACGCGGCGCCGATCGCGAAGAGCGTCTTGCAGGCACTCCTGCCGTCACAGTCGAATCCCTAACCTTGGGCAAGGAACGGTCATGGCTGTCCAGGACACGTTGATCGGAACCCTCTTCGACGGGCGCTACCGCGTCATCCGTCGGCTGGGCTCGGGCGGAATGGCGAACGTGTACCTGGCGGAGGACGAGGAGCTCGGCCGCCGCGTCGCGATCAAGGTCCTGGACGAGAAGCACGCCATGGACGAGCAGTTCATCGAGCGCTTCCGCCGCGAGGCCAAGAACGCCGCCTCGCTCTCGCACCCGAACATCGTCTCGATCTACGACCGCGGCGAGGCCGAGGGCACCTACTACATCGCGATGGAGTACATCGAGGGGCGCACGCTCAAGGAGCTGATCGTCGCGCGCGGCCCGCTGCCGGTCGACCAGGCGGTCGCGTACGCGCGCCAGATCCTCGGCGCCGTCCGCTTCGCGCACAAGAAGGGGATCGTCCACCGCGACATCAAGCCGCACAACGTGCTCGTGGACACCGACGGGCGCCTGAAGGTGACCGACTTCGGGATCGCGCGGGCCGGCGCGAGCCAGATGACCGAGGCCGGCTCGATCATCGGCACCGCGCAGTACCTCTCGCCCGAGCAGGCTCGCGGGGCGTCGGTCGACCAGCGCTCCGACCTCTACTCGGTCGGAGTCGTCCTCAACGAGATGCTGACCGGGTCGGTGCCGTTCACCGGCGACACGCCCGTCGAGATCGCGATGAAGCACATCTCGGCCGTGCCCGAGCCGCCGTCGGCGCGGCGGCCGGACGTGCCCGAGGATCTCGACCTCGTCGTGCTGCGCTCGCTCGCGAAGGATCCCCGCGAGCGCTTCCAGACCGCCGAGGAGATGGACGCGGAGCTGGGCCGGGTCGCCGCGGGCCTGTCCGTCACCGACGCGACGGCGGACGCCGCCACGGCCGTCCTGGCCGGATCGGGCGTTTCCGACGCGGCGCCGACCGCTGTCGTCCGCCGTCCTCCGCCTCCGCCCTACGCTCCGCACGGCGGTTACTACTACGAGGAGCCTCCTCCTCCGGCGCGCCGCTCGATCTGGCCCTGGCTGCTCGCGCTCGCGCTCGTCGTCGCGGCCGTGATCGCCGGCCTCTACGCGTACGAGCGGATCCAGGACGAGCTGAACGCCAACAAGCCCGTGGCCGTGCCACTGCCTCGAGGGTCAAGAGGAGGCGCTCGCGGTCAACAACATCCTCGACCGGGATCTCGAGCCGAAGGTCGTCCGCGAGTTCAGCGACGACACCGAGGAGGGCAAGGTCTTCGACCAGGATCCCGAGTCCGGCGAGCGGATCGAGCGCGGCAACATCGTCACGATCCACGTCTCCCAGGGCAAGAGACGCGTCGACGTGCCCGACGTGAAGGGCCTCAGCGTCGCCGACGCCGTGGCCCGACTGAAGGACGCGGGCCTCGAGCCTCGACCGGCCGAGGTCTTCTCGGAGCAGCCGGCCGGCACGGTGATCGCCCAGGATCCGGGCGCCGGCAAGCGCGTCGTCGAGGACTCGAGGGTTCGCATCAACGTCTCGCAGGGCGCCAAGCCGATCGCGATCCCGAGCGTGGTCGGCCGGAGCTTCGAGGACGCGAAGGCCGCGCTCGAGGCCGAGGGGTTCGTCGTCAGGCGGAGCGACCAGAACTCGAACATCGCGCCGAACACCGTCATCGACACCAAGCCGCGCGCCCGGTTCGCCCCAGCAGCGCGGCGCCACGGTCACGGTGATCGTTTCGAAGGGCCCCCAGGACGTGGCCATTCCGAACGTAGAAGGTCTCGACGAGGAGACCGCGCGCCAGGAGCTCGAGGACGCGGGCTTCGGCGTCTCGGTCTCCGACGAGCCGACCGACGACCCGGCCAACGACGGGTTCGTGCTCGCCCAGGACCCCCCGGGAGGCGACCGGGCCGAGAAGGGCGCGACGGTCGTGATCTTCGTCGGCCGCTTCTCGGAAGAGCTTCCTCCGCCGCCCACCGAAGAATGAGCCGAAAGCCGAGGGTCGCGGTGGTCATGGGCGGCCGCTCGAGCGAGCACGAGATCTCGCTGGCGTCCGCCGCGTCGGTCCTGGAAGCGCTCGAGGGCGAGGGCTACGAGACGGTGCGGGTCGAGATCGGCCGCGACGGCCGCTGGGAGCTTGGGCCAAGTAACAGACTGTCACTAACCGAGGAAAGCGCTCAGAGAGGCGATTCGGAGGCAAGTAACAGACTGTTACTTGAGCGGGAAACGCCCGGGGAGACGTTGCCGGTGCCGGCGGACGGGGCCGTTCCGGCCGCGCTTGCTTCGGTCGACGTCGTCATTCCCGTCCTGCACGGGCCGTTCGGCGAGGACGGCACCGTCCAGGGGCTGCTCGAGCTCGCCGACGTCCCCTACGTCGGCCCGGGCGTGGCCGCCTCGGCGCTCTGCATGGACAAGGATCTGTTCAAGAAGGTGCTGCGGGACAGCGGCATCCCCGTCGCCCGCCACCACGCCCTCCGGCTGGCGGACGCGGTCGAGAACCCCTTCGGCTACCCCGTCTTCGTCAAGCCGGCGCGGCTCGGCTCGTCGGTCGGGATCAGCAAGGTGCACTCCGAGGCGGAGCTCGGGCCCGCCGTGGCGCTCGCGCGCGAGCACGACGAGAAGGTGCTGATCGAGGAGTTCGTCGCCGGCACGGAGGTCGAGTGCAGCGTGCTCGGCAACCTCGACACGCCGCCGATCGCCTCGCTCGTCGGCGAGATCGTCGCGCACGCCGAGTGGTACGACTACTCGGCCAAGTACGACGAGGGCGGAATGGAGCTGATCGTTCCGGCCCGGATCCCGGAGGAGACGGCCCGGCTCGTCCAGGACTTCTCGGTGCAGGCCTTCGTGGCGAGCGAGTGCGAGGGGATGGCGCGCGCGGACTGCTTCGTGCGCGAGGACGGCCAGGTGATCGTGAACGAGCTGAACACGATCCCCGGCTTCACGGCGACGAGCGTCTACGCGAAGCTCTTCGAGGCCTCGGGCATCCCGTACCCGGAGTTGCTCGAGCGCCTGATCCAGCACGCGCTCGACCGGCACGAGCGCCGCTCACGGCTGAAGTACTAGGAGGGCTTGACCTCGTTGACGTGGGCGGCGCCGCCGTCGGGCAGCCGCAGCCAGACGAGGTAGTACCGGTACGCCTTGTCCTTGGTGTCCAGGTCGAAGGTGGTCGTTCCACCGACCTCTTGCTCCTCCGAGACGTCGACGAACCCGCCTCCGACGCTGTTGCTCGCCCGGATCTTGGCGGGGAAGCCGGGCGTATCGGTCGTGACGGTCAGCTTCTCCAGCGCTGCCGCGGGCCTCGACTCGACGACGATGCCGACGCCTGACTTGCTGAAGTCGTTGTACTGCTCGGTCGTCCAGTAGCTGGCGGGATCGCCGTCGGTGGCCGCCGGGACGACCTCGGGATGCTCGTCGTCGCCGCCCTCCGGGTCGTAGGCAGTGACCGCCGCCACGCGCACCGAGGCCGGTGGAGGTGGCGAATCGCCCCCACCGTCGCGGTTCTGGACGCCGTCGACGAGCAGGTAGACGGCGCCGGCGAGGGCCAGCATCAGCAGCGCCAGGACGATCAGCACGACGGGCGCTTTGCCCTTGCGTTTCCGCTTGCCACGCCGGCGCGACGCGGCCGGGACGACGAGCGTTCGCTCGGACTCGTCGCCGTAGCCGTCGAGCTCGCGGAGCGAGCCCTCGAGGTCCGCCACGAGCTCGTCCATCGACCCGTGCCGGTCCTCGGGCCGCTTGGCCATCGCGCGCTGGACGACGAGGTCGAGGCGCGGGGGCACGTCGCCGCGACGCTCGAGGATGCTCGGCGCGGGGTCGTTGACGTGCTGCATCGCGACTGCCACGAAGCTCTCGCCGCCGAACGGCACCTCGCCCGTCAGGAGCTCGTAGAGGACGACCCCGAGCGAGTAGACGTCGGTCTGGGCGTCGACCACCTGGCCCTGCGCCTGCTCGGGCGCGATGTAGTCGCTCGTCCCGAGCACGGTCCCCGTCTGCGTGACGCCCTCCACGTCGAGCGAGCGCGCGATCCCGAAGTCGGTCACCTTCGCGCGGCCGTCCTCGTTCAGGATCACGTTCTGCGGCTTGACGTCGCGGTGGACGATCCCGCGCTCGTGTGCGTAGCCGAGCGCGCGCGCCATCTGCAGCCCGAGCTCCACGGCGTCGCGCACCGGCAGCGCGCCCTCGCGGTTGACGAGCTCCTTGAGGTTCTCGCCGTCGACGTACTCGAAGACGATGAACTGGCGTCCGTCCTGCTCGCCCCGGTCGATGACGGTGACGATGTTCGGGTGCGCGAGCTGGGCGACCGCCCGCGCCTCGCGGCGGAAGCGCTCCACGTAGTCCGCGTCGTCGGTGTAGTGCTCGTGCAGGATCTTCAGCGCGACCGAGCGTTCGAGCAGGCGGTCGCGCGCCCTGAAGACGCTGGACATCCCGCCGGTGCCTACGAGCTCTTCCAGCTCGTAGCGCTCGACGATCACCTCGCCGACCACGGGCCTACGGTAGCGCCTGGCGGCCCTGGATCAGGCGCCGAATGTGGTCTCGAGCGCCTGCTCCCAGACGCCCAGAGCCTCGTCGAGCTCGGCGTCGGCGAGCACGAGCGGGGCGAGGACGCGGATGCAGTTCGAGTAGATGCCCGACTTCAGCAGCAGCAGGCCGTGCTGCGCGGCGTGCTCGACGACCTCGGTCGCCAGGTCGGCCGCCGGGCTCCTTCGTCTCCGGGTCGCGCACGAGCTCGATCGCCAGCATCGCGCCGAGGCCGCGCACGTCGCCGATCTGCGGCCAGCGCTCCTGCCAGGCCTCCATGCGGGCGCGCATCGTCTCGCCGAGCGCCGTCGCGCGCTCGCAGAGGCCCTCCTCGTCGATCACGTCGAGGACGGCGAGCGCCGCCGCCTGGGCGACCGGGTTGCCGACGTAGGTGCCGCCGATCGCCGAATCGCCCGGCGCATCCATGATCTCGGCCTTGCCGATGACGCCCGAGAGCGGAAGGCCGGCGGCGATCGACTTGGCGACCGTGATCAGGTCGGGCTCGACGTCGTAGTGCTCGATCGCGAAGAACTTGCCGGTGCGCGCGAAGCCGGTCTGCACCTCGTCGACGACCAGGACGATCCCGTGCTCGTCGCAGAGCGCCCGCACGCCCTGCATGAACTCCGGCGGCGCGACCTGGAAGCCGCCCTCGCCCTGCACCGGCTCGATCACGATCGCGGCCACGTTCTCTGCAGCGACCTGGGTCACGAGCGCGCGCTCGAGCGCGTCCAGCGCCGCCCGCGCGCTCGGCCCGCGGTAGTCCTGCGCGAAGGGGACGCGGTAGACCTCGGGCGCGAACGGGCCCAGGCCGGCCTTGTACGGATGCGTCTTCGACGTCAGCGAGAGCGAGAGCAGCGTCCGCCCGTGGAAGCCGCCCTCGAAGCCGATCACGGCCGGACGGCCCGTGAACGAGCGCGCGAACTTGATCGCGTTCTCGACGGCCTCGGTGCCGGCGTTGAAGAAGGCCGCCTTCCGCGGGCCCGCGATCGGCGCGAGCTCGCACAGCCGCTCGGCGAGCGTGACGTAGACCTCGTACGGGACGATCGTGAAGTCGGTGTGGCTGAAGCGCGCAAGCTGCTCCTGCGCGGCCTCGACCACGCGCGGGTGGGAGTGGCCGACGTTGAGGCAGCCGACGCCGCCGGTGAAGTCGATGAAGGTGTTGCCGTCGACGTCCGTGAGCGTCGCGCCCCGGCCTTCGGCGATCGACGATGGGGAGGTAGATCGAGAGCGGCTCGGCGACGACCCGCTTCTTGCGGGCCAGGATCTCCCTGGACAGCGGGCCGGGGATGTCCGTGCGCAGCTCGATCGACTTGGTGGTCGCCATGGAGCGGACGATATCTGGACCGGCGGACCGTCCTAGGAGACGGCTACGGCCTCTATGGTCGCGTCTTCGTCGGGCTTGTCGCTGCGGTCGCGAGGCAGCTCGACGATCGTGTCCACGACCTCCATTCCGGACGTCACCCGGCCGAAGACCGTGTGCTTGCCGTCGAGCCAGGGAGCCGCCTCGGTGACGACGATGAAGAACTGGCTGCCGTTCGTGTTGGGCCCGGCGTTCGCCATCGCGAGCGCGCCGCGCTCGATCTTGTGCTGGTTGAACTCGTCCTCGAACGTGTAGCCCGGGCCGCCCGTGCCGGTGCCGGTCGGGTCACCGCCCTGGATCATGAAGTCGGGGATGACGCGGTGGAAGATGACGCCGTCGTAGAAGCCGTCCTTCGCAAGCTTGGTGAAGTTCTCGACCGTCTTGGGCGCGTCCTCGTCGTAGAGCTCGACCTCGATCGCGCCGTGATTCGTCTGGAGCGTGGCTGTGATCATGGGCCGCACGCTAGCGAACGCGGCGCGCGAGCAGATCCACACACAACGCAGACGGTTTTCGGGTGGCGCCGGCTGGCGCGCGCACGGCATAACTACGGGCGGCACGGCAATGCTTCTCCGTCTCTGCCTGCCAGCTTGGGTCCCGCGGAGGCAGCCACGCCGGGGAACGTGGCTCCTCCGCGGGGCTCTCTATCGTTGGGGCGTGATCGTCGCCCACCTCGACCTCGACGCCTTCTTCGCGGCGGTCGAGGAGCTGGAGCAACCGGAGCTGCGGACGAAGCCGCTCGTGGTCGGAGGCGACCCGCACGGTCGGGGCGTGGTCGCGACCGCCAACTACGTGGCGCGCCGGTTCGGGATCCACTCGGCGATGAGCTGCGCCGAGGCGCTGCGCCGCTGCCCGCAGGCCGTCTTCGTCCGCCCGCGTCACCGCCTCTACTCCGACTACTCGCGCGCGGTCTGGGACGCGATCCGCGAGGTGGTGCCGACGGTCGAGCGCACCGGCCTGGACGAGGGCTACCTCGACCTGGGCGAGGTCGTGGAGGACTATCGCGGCGCCCGCGTGCGCGCCGAGGCGGTGCAGGCCTCGGTCCGCGGCGCGACGAGCCTCACGTGCTCGCTCGGAGTCGCCTCCTCGAAGGTGGTCGCCAAGGTCGCGAGTGACCGCCGCAAGCCGGGCGGCCTCACCGTCGTCCTGCCCGGCCGCGAGGCGGCGTTCCTGGCGCCCATGGACGTTCGGCGGCTACCCGGTATCGGCCCGAGGGCCGAGGAGCGTCTCGCCGGCGCCGGCGTCACGACGGTCGGGGCGCTCGCGGGCCTCGACGACGGCGCGCTCCGCCGGCTGCTCCCGGGCAAGGTGGGCGCGATGCTCCGGGACCGCGCGCTCGGGATCGACGCCCGCGGCCTCGAGCTCTCGTCGGAGCCGGTCTCGCTCTCGAACGAGGAGACCTTCGACCGGGACATCTCCGACCGGGAGCGGCTCGCCGAGGAGGTCCTGCGGATGGCCGCGCGCCTCGCCGAGGGCCTCGAGCGGCGCGGGTACACGGCCCGCACCGTCACGACGAAGGTTCGCTACCCCGACTTCTCGATCCGCAGTCGCTCCACGTCGCTGCCGGTCGGCACGGACGACGGCGAGCGGATCGGCCAGCTCGCGTGCCGGCTGCTCGACCGGGCGCTCGCCGACCGGCCGGGCGCGCTTCGACTCGTCGGCGTCGGCGTCTCCGGCCTCGAGTCGCACCGCCAGCTCGCGCTGGTCTAGCGAGCCCAGCGAAAGCCGGTGGGCTCCAGGGCGGGAGCCAGCGGGCTCGCAGGCAACCCGGGTCGAGGCTCGGGAAGGTTGAACTCACCGGGAGCGACGTCGTTCGGCGCGTCGGGATGGAACAGCGAGGCGAGGTACTGGATCTGCCCGCGCCCGGGGCCGAGCTCGAACTGCCCGCCGCCGTACGGGCGGATCTCCTCGTCCTCGCAGTAGTCGTAGGTGTCGAACAGGCGCCGGATGCTCCCGAACCGGGACGGCTTGATGTTGATCGTCCGGGGCGGGAACGGGAGGGCCTCGATGTCCTCGACCGAGTGGATGATCGCGTCCCAGGTGATGCGGTCGCGATGCGGCTTCAGGATCGCGTCGGTCTCGTCGGTCAGCGCGGGATCCTCGATGAACGCCTGGGGAAAGCCCTCGGCCACGAGTCGGTAGAGCACCGGATCGGGCGGCTGGTCGACGATCGTGCCGACGTACTGGCCCTTCAGGTCGACGGACTCGACGCGGTCGAGCGCCGCGAGCTCGGCCACGAGGCCCTCGTCCCACGAGCTCCGCGGATCGAGCTTGAACTCCAGGTCGGGATAGAGCTCGAGCCACCCGCGCACCCTGCCGGCGCTCGGCGGGTCGCCCAGGCCCATGGACACGACGAAGCGCACGGGCCGTGCTTCTCGCTCCAGCACCTCGGCGAGCGACCGGCCGGCCTGGCGCAGTGCAAGATCCAGGGCCGCGCTCTCCAGAGCCCAGCGGCGGTAGTCGTAGTAGGCCGGCATGTCCGGCTCGCGCGCGAACAGCTCCAGCCGCCCCACGAGCTGCGAGAACGAATCCAGGGCGTGCGAGCCCGCGAGCGGGAGCTTCAGGCCCTCGGCCTGGAACTCCGTCTGGTCTTCGCCGCTGTAGGTGACGTCTTCGCCGACGCCCTCCTCGCCTCCGCCGCGCAGGCGCACCACGGTGGTGACGCGCGTGAACTCGGTCGAGACGGCCTGCTCGAGCCGCTCGAGCGAGAACGAGTCGATCTCGACCTGCAGGTCGCCGACAGCGTCGTAGGTCGCCACGCTGCGCGTCCTGGTCAGACGGCCGGCGGCGGGCCCGACGCCATGGTCGGGTCGCCTCGGCGACCGATCCCGAGCCAGCGCATGTCGCGGTGCGCGATGTAGGCGGCGTAGACGAGCACGAAGAGCGCGAAGAGGCCGTGCAGTCCGTGGATCCAGCCGCTGCCCGGATCGTCGCCCGGCGAGCAGGAAGATCTGGATCGTCCCGAAGAACGAAGAGCCCGAAGCAGACGGCGATCCAGCGTCCAGTTCTTCCAGAACGCGACGAGCGCGGACAGGAAGACGATGATCTCGGACACGTGGATGACGACACCGCCGATGAAGCCGTGCGCGTCGAGCGCGCCCTCGCCGGCACCGGAGCGCGTACGACGCGATGAAGTAGGCCTGAAGGAAGACGCCGACGACGATGAGCGACGCGAAGATGAAGTTGACCCAGGTGGCTGCACGGTTTCTCATGCGCGCGACCTTAACCGCCCGAGTCGGACGGCGTCGCGGACTAGGATCGCGGTCGTGGTCCTGTCCGACCGCACGATCCGCCGCCGGCTCGACGAGGGCCGCATCGGGATCGAGCCGTTCGACGACGGCCTGGTTCAGCCGTCGAGCGTCGACGTGCGCGTGGACCGCTTCTTCCGGGTCTTCCACAACGCGCGCTACCCGTTCATCGACGTCAAGGAGCCTCAGGAGGAGCTGACCGAGCTGGTCGAGATCGAGGACGAGACGCCGTTCATCCTCCACCCCGGCGAGTTCGTGCTCGGCTCGACGCTCGAGCGCATCCGCTTGCCCGACGACCTCGTCGCCAGATTGGAAGGGAAGAGCTCTTTGGGCCGGCTCGGCCTCCTCATCCACTCGACCGCCGGCTTCATCGACCCGGGCTGGGACGGCCACGTCACGCTGGAGCTGTCGAACGTGGCCAACCTCCCGATCACGATCTACTACGCGATGAAGATCGGTCAGCTTTCGTTCGTGCAGATGACCGAGCCGGCGGAGACTCCCTACGGCGCCGACGCCCTCGGCTCCAAGTACCAGGGCCAGCGCGGCCCCACGCCGAGCCGGTACTGGAAGAACTTCGAGCGGGAGACGGTGTGAAGGTCCTCGTCACCGGAGCGACCGGCTTCGTCGGCCCGACGGTCGCGAACGCGATCGTCGACGCAGGTCACGAGGTGCGCGTGCTCGAGCGCAAACCCGGCTCGTGGAGCAAGGCGGGGATCCGTTGCCAGGAGGCCGTCCAGGGCGACATGGCCGACCCGGAGAGCTTGAGGCAAGCCGTCCGTGGCCGCGACGTCGTGGTGCACCTGGTCGCGATCCGCCAGGGCCGGCCCGAGCAGTTCCAGCGGATCATGGTCGAGGGGACGCGCAACCTGATCGCCGCGTCGAAGGAGGCGGGCGTGAAGCGGCTCGTCCTGATGAGCGCACTCGGCACCAGCGAGGAGACGAAGGACCTCGTCCCGTACTACAACGCCAAGTGGACGCAGGAGAAGGATCTCGAGGCATCCGGGCTCGAGTACGTGATCTTCCGGCCGAGCTTCGTCTTCAGCCGCGACGGCGGGATCCTCCCGACCTTCCGCAAGCTCGCGCGGCTGACGCCGGTGACGCCGATCACCGGGCCCGGAACGCAGCGCATCCAGCCGATCTGGATCGACGACGTCGCCGCGTACTTCGCGGCCGCCGTCGACAAGCCCGAAGCGGCAAACCGGACGTTCGACCTCGGCGGCCCCGACGCAGTGTCGTGGAACGAGTTCTGGCAGCGGCTGAAGCAGGCGCTCGGAGTGAAGCGGCCGAGCCTGCACGTGCCGATGGGCTTCATGCGCCTGAACGCGCTCGTGACCGAGCGCCTGCCGGGGAACGTCCCGCTCACGCGAGACCTCCTGAAGATGCTGGAGGCCGGCGACAACGTCGTCTCCGACAGCGCGGCCGTCGAGACGTTCGGGCTCCCACTCGTCCCGCTCGAAGAGCAGCTTCGCCGCGCGACTTGACCTGATATAGCGCGCCGATATATCGTTACGCCCCATGAGACCGGGCGGAGTCGAGTTCGTGATCCTCGGTGCCCTGGCCAAGCGGTCGCAATCGGGCTACGAGATCAAGCAGATGGTCGACCACTCGACGCGTTTCTTCTGGGCGGCGAGCTATGGCCAGATCTATCCCGAGCTCCGGCGCCTGGAGGCCGAGGGCCTGGTCGAGAGCGAAGCCGACGACCACGGCGGACGGAAGCGCAACCGCTACCACCTCACGGAGGCCGGGCGGGAGCGTCTGCGGGCCTGGTTGCTCGAGCCCTCGGCGGGGTACGAGCTGCGCGACGAAGGGCTGCTCAAGCTCTTCTTCGCCGGCGCGCTCGACCCGGAGGAGCTCGGTGAGCTGGTGCGCGCTTTCCGAGTCGATCGCGAGGCCGTCCTGGAGCAGATCCGCGCCGTCGAGGAGCTGGGAGTCGCTCAGGAGACGGGCGCGCTCGTGCTCGATTACGGGCTGCGCCAGCACGAATGGATGGTCGAGTGGCTGCGCGCAGCGGAGGAGCGGCTGGCAACGAGATCGGAGGTGCCGTCATGAGCCTGACCGAGCGAATCGCCCGTGCCTGCGCGGCCAACCCCGGCAGGACCTTCGCGGCCTGGGGGTTGCCCTCGTCGCGTCCGTCCTGTGCCTGCTCTTCCTGATGACGGGCCTGACGACCGAGGCGACCCTCTCGAACGATCCTCAGTCGGATCGGGCGCTCGAGGTGATCGAGCGGTCGTTCCCGCCGGAGCCGGGCGGCTTCGTCACCGACCTCGCGGTGGTGCGCTCCGAGCGGCTCACGATCGACGACGACCGCTTCCGCGGCTTCGTGGACGGCCTCGTCGACGATGCTCGCGCTTCGGAGGCCGTCGCCGAGACCCGCACCTACTACGACGACCAGGATCGCTCGCTCGTCTCGGAGGACGAGCACGCGACACTGATCGCGCTCCACATCGTCAGCGAGGAGGCCGCCGGCGACGTGATCGAGGCCGTCGAGCTCGCCGACGAGGATCCCGACTTCGTCGTGACCGTGGCCGGCAACCAGACGCTCGATCACGACTTCAACCTCCTGTCCGAGCGCGATCTGCGCGAGGGTGAGCTGCAGTTCGGAATCCCCGCCGCGCTGATCATCCTCGTGCTCGTCTTCGGCGCGATCGTGGCCGGTCTCGTGCCGCTCCTGCTCGCCATCGTCTCGATCGTGCTGGCGATGGGGCTCGTCGCGATCCTCTCGCAGACGTTCGAGCTCTCGATCTTCATCGTGAACATGCTCACGGGCATGGGCCTGGCGCTCGGGATCGACTACTCCCTGTTCGTGATCTCGCGCTACCGCGAGGAGCGCACCGGCGGGCGACCTCCGACGGACGCGATCGGCGCGGCCGGCGCCACGGCGAGCCGAGCGGTGCTCTTCAGCGGGACGGCGTTCGTGGTCGCGATGTTCGGGATGCTGCTCGTTCCGTCGTCGATCATGCGCAGCCTGGCTCTCGGCGCGATCCTCGTCGGGATCACCTCGGTGCTCGCCGCTCTGACCCTCCTCCCGGCGCTGCTGGGCGTTCTCCGCGACCGCGTCGACCGCCTACCGCTCCCCTACGTCGGGCGCGGCGCCGGCGGGAGCGAGGGACGCTTCTGGAGCGCGGTCGTGGGCGCGGTGCTGCGGCGACCGGCCCTCAGCCTGGCAGCGGCGACCACCCTCCTCGTGCTGTGCGCGCTGCCGGCCTTCCGGATGGAGATCGGCACGAGTGGGGTGAGCACGCTGCCCGACGACCTGGCCGCCAAGAAGGGATTCGTGGCGATCCAGCGCGACTTCTCCGGCCAGAGCGTGGATCCCGTGGAGGTGGTCGTCGCCGATCGGTCGCCGCAGACCTCGAGCCGGCTCGAAGCGCTGCGCGAAAGCCTGTCGTCGGATCCCCGTTTCGGTCGCAGCGAGGTCCGCGAGGGGAACGGAGCGTCATTGCTCTCGGCTTCGGTGCGCGGCGACGAGCTCTCGGACGAGGCGATCGCGGCGGTACGCGAGCTGCGCTCGACCGTCGCGCGCGACTTCGGGAGCTCCGGACAGGAGGCTTACGTCGGGGGGACGACCTCGGAGAACATCGACTACTTCGACGCGGTCACGGATCCGGCGCCGCTCGTGTTCGCCTTCGTGCTCGGCCTGACGTTCATCCTGCTGACGGTCGCGTTCCGCTCGCTCGTGATCGCGATCAAGGCGATCGTCCTCAACCTGCTCTCGGTGGGCGCCGCGTACGGCCTGCTCGTGCTCGTGTTCCAGGAAGGCGTCGGCGCCGACCTGCTCGGCTTCACGCAGGTCGACGCGATCGAGGCGTGGGTGCCGCTGTTCCTCTTCTCCGTGCTCTTCGGCCTCTCGATGGACTACCAGGTCTTCCTGCTCAGCCGGATCCGCGAGCGCTACGACCAGACCGGCGACACGGCCGATGCGGTCCGCTGGGGCGTCGGCTCGACCGCGCGCATCATCACCGGAGCGGCGCTGATCATCGTGGCCGTCTTCGCGGGATTCGCGCGCGGCGACCTCGTGATGTTCCAGCAGATGGGCTTCGGCGTCGCCGTCGCGCTGATCATCGACGCGACGATCATCCGGTCGGTGCTGCTGCCGAGCCTGATGGTGCTGCTCGACGACCGGAACTGGTACCTGCCGAAGTGGCTCGAGTGGCTGCCGCACCTCGAGGTCGAGGGACACGCGGCGAAGCAGAAATAGAAAGGGGCCGCCCGAAGGCGGCCCCAGTCCAGCACCAGCGCTGAAGTGGTAGAGGTGTTTCCGGCTCGGTCCTAACGACCGTGCGGCGCGTAACGCGAGCCCCCTACGCTGGCTAGGCGATTCCCCGTAGGTCCCGGGGACGCACCTCTACCCGCTGGCACCTCCACTGCCCGTACTTGAATCTGTCACTACCGGACCACCTCCTTTCCGCGGTAGTCCTACTCTAGCGATTCGGTCAGGACAGCTGAAATCTCCAGTCCGCGGTCGAGCGGAACCGTCACGCTCTCGAGCGTCGGATCCGCCTGGCGCGCGCGGGAGTAGGCGCCGAGTGTGTCCTCGTGCGAGAGCACGTTGTCGGCGACGACCACCGCTCCCGGCTCGAGCTTCGTGCGAGCGAGCGCGAACAGCGTCTCGTAGTCATCCTTCTCGGCGTCCAGGAAGACGACGTCGAACACGTCGTCGATCGTCGGCAGCGTCTCGAAGGCGTCGCCTTCGACCAGCTCGGCCCAGTCCTCGAGCCCGGCCTCGGCGATGTTCCGTCGCCAGGCCTCGCACTTGGCGGGATCGGCCTCGAGCGAGAGCACGCGACCGCCCAGGTAGCGGGCGCCGGCCGCGAGCCAGATCGTGGAATACCCGCGGGAGCCCCCGATCTCGAGCACCTCGCAGTCGGTCTGCGGCGCGACGAAGGCGAACAGGAGCTGCCCGGTCGTGCGGGCGACCTGACGCGCCCGTTGCTCGCGCGGAACGCCCTGGGCACGCTCGTCGGCGTCCTCGCGTTCGAGGCGCGCCAGCACGTTCCGGACGAGGTCGTCGAGCACCGACGCCTACCGGAGGTCGACCTTGACGATCCCGTCCTCGACCGAGACCGGGAAGGTCTCGACGGGGAAGACGGCCGGAAGGGTCAGCGCCTTGCCGGTGCGGATGTCGATGTTCGCGCCGTGCCGCGGGCAGATCGCGATTCCCTCCTCGAGGTCGAAGTCGCCCTCGCAGAGCGGGCCGTCGTCGTGCGAGCAGCGGTCCTCGAGCGCGTAGAACTCGCCGGCCAGGTTGTAGACACCCACCGAGAGCTCGCCCGCATGGACGATCTTCACCTCGCCCGGCGGCAGCTCCTCGACCGGGCAGACCTCGACGATCGCCAAGCTAGTTGGTGCCGAAGTCGAGCTCGTCGGCGAGGCCGGCCCACTCGTCGGGCAGCGGCGTCCCCTTCGCCTTGTGCAGCGCCACCTTGAGGACGCCGAGGCCGAGCAGCGCGCACTTGAGCCTGATCGGAGTCAGCGGGATGCCGATCTCCTCGAGCAGCTCGTCGCGCGGCATCGCCGCGATCTCGCTCGCCTTCCGGCCCTGCACCATCTCCGTCAGCATCGACGTCGCCGCCTGGCTGATCGCGCAGCCGCGCCCGGAGAACTTGACCTCGTCGATCGTCTCGCCGTCCTCGCCGAGCGCCACGTAGATCGCGACCTCGTCGCCGCAGAGCGGGTTCTGGCCCTCGGCGGCCGCGTCGGCGCCCTCGATCACCCCGTGGCCGCGCGGGTTCTTGTAGTGGTCGAGGATGACCTCGCGGTAGAGCTGGTCGAACTCGCTCATCCCAGCTTCTCCTTGACCTTCACGATCCCGTCGACCATCCGGTCGATCTCCTCGGGCAGCGTGTAGAGGTAGAAGCTGGCGCGATTCGTCGCGTTGACGCCGAGCTTCTTCATCAGCGGCTGGCAGCAGTGGTGACCGGCGCGGATCGCGACGCCCTCCCAGTCGAGCACCTGAGAGACGTCGTGGGGGTGGATGCCGTCGACGTTGAACGAGACGATCCCGGCCCGCCGCTCGGGAGGCGGCCCGTAGAGCGTCACTCCCGGGATCTCGCCCATCCGTTCGAGCGCGTACACGGCGAGCTCGTGCTCGTGCTGCTCGATCGCCTCCATCCCGACCGCGTTGAGGTAGTCGATCGCGGCGCCGAAGCCGACCGCCTCGGCACTCGGCTGAGTGCCCGCCTCGAACTTGGCCGGCACCTCGCCCCACGTCGTCTCCTCGACGCTGACCGTGCGGATCATGTGCCCGCCGAGGTTGAAGGGCTCCATCGCCTCGAGCAGCTCGCGCCGCGCCCAGAGCGCGCCCACGCTCGTCGGGCCGCAGAGCTTGTGCGAGGAGAACGCGAGGAAGTCGCAGCCGAGCGCCTGGACGTCGATCCGGCGGTGGGGTGCGGCCTGCGCGGCGTCCACGACCATGATCGCCCCCTGGTCGTGGGCCCAGGCGGAGATGCGCTCGATCGGATTGATCGTCCCGAGCGAGTTCGACACGAGGCCGGCGGCGACGACCTTGACGTTCCCGGCCGCGGCGAGCTCGTCGAGCGTGGACAGGTCGATGTCTCCAGCCTCGTCGATCGGGATCACGCGGAACGTGGCGCCCGTCTTCCGCGCGACGAACTGCCACGGGACGAAGTTCGAATGGTGCTCGAGCTCGGTGACCACGACGACGTCGCCCGGCCCGAGGTTCCAGAGGCCCCAGGCGTACGCGACCAGGTTCAGGCTCTCGGTGGCGCTGCGGGTGAACACGATCTCGCGCGGCGACTCGGCGTTGACGAACGCCGCCACCTTGCCTCGCGCGCCCTCGTAGGCCTCGGTCGCGCGCTCGGACAGCGTGTAGACGCCCCGGTGGACGTTGGCGTAGGACGTCTCGTAGAACTCGCGGATCGCGTCCAGCACCTGCCGCGGCTTCTGGGCCGTCACAGCGGAGTCGAGGAACGCGAGAGGCTTGCCGTGGATCAGCTGCTCGAAGATCGGAAAGTCGGCTCGCAGCTTGGGCGCGTCGAGCTTCAGTTGCGGAGTCACGGCCACCCGGCCATGGTACCCCGGGGGTCGAGATCTCCCGGCGGCACGGGTACTCTGAGCGGGATGCGCACGCGGCTGGTGCTGGCACTCCTCTGCTCGCTCGCCCTCGCCGGCGCCGGGTGCGGAGGCGGCGAGAAGGCCTCGGATACGAACCTTCCCGGAGACGCCGACGCCGGCAAGCAGGTGTTCGCCGACGCGGGCTGCGGCGGCTGCCACGCGTTGAAGGCGGCCAACGCGACCGGCGACAAAGGGCCGAACCTGGACACGGTCGGGCCTGGCTACGAGCGCGTGGTCACGCAGGTGACCGACGGCGGACCGGCGATGCCTTCGTTCGAGTTCAAGCTGGGCAAGGACGAGATCCGCAACGTGGCGGCCTTCGTGGCGAAGTCCACCGGCGGCGGGCTCGAGGGCCAGCCGGTGGCCGGAAAGTTCGAGCCGAACGACAAGAAGCTCGCCGACTGCAAGGGCGACTTCGGCTGCTTCGAGCAGGCGTACGGCAACCTCGCCTTCTACGAAGGCCCGGAGGTGGCGCTCGAGCAGTTCGAGGCGGCGATCGCGCAGCCCGGAGAGGTGGAGGGCAACTGCCACCGGATCGCGCACTCGATCGGCGCCGCCTCGCTCGCGCGCTTCAAGGGCAAGGTCGGCCCGGCCTTCGCCGCGGGGACGGCGGCCTGCTGGTCGGGCTACTACCACGGCGTGGTCGAGCGCGCGCTCGTCGACGTCGAGGACGACGAGCTGCCGGCCGCGTCACGCGTCATGTGCGACGACCCGGACCTGCGGGGCGGGCCGACGTTCACGCTCTACCAGTGCGTGCACGGGCTCGGGCACGGGCTGATGATCTACACGCGCTACGACATGCCCCGCTCGCTCAAGGTCTGCGACGCGCTCAACGGGAGCTGGGACCAGACCTCCTGCACAGGCGGCGTGTTCATGGAGAACCTGTCCTCCTCGTACGGCATCAAGTCGAAATGGCTGCGCGACAACGACCTGATCTACCCCTGCAACACCGTCGCGGAGCGGCACAAGATCTACTGCTACCTGATGGTGACCTCGCGGATCCTTCCGACGAACGGCTACGACTTCGCGAAGACGTCGAAGGTCTGCCGAACGAGCGAGAAGGCCTGGATCGCCACGTGCTTCCAGTCGCTCGGGCGCGACGCGTCGGGGAACACCCGCCAGAACCCCGACCAGATCCTGGTGCACTGCAAGACGGCCGGGAACATGATGAGCGACTGCATCTGGGGCGCCGTCCGCGACATGTCGAGCAACTACGCCGGCGGCAAGGAGGCTTCAGTGCTCTGCGACAAGGCGCCGGCGAGCATGCGCGCACGCTGCTTCGAGGGCATCGGGACGATCCTCGGCGGCCTCCACCAGACGTCCGAGGCGCGGCGGGCCGCGTGCAACGAGATCACCAAGAAGTACGGAGCCGTGTGCGCGCGCGGCGCGGGCGCCTGAGCGCTCACGACTGTCACGAGACCGAGCTTCTGTACCCACACGTGCCCCTTCCGGGCTAGTCGGCCGCTCGCCCCGGCTGGAAGCGGTCGTCCGTCAGCAAGAGGCCTCCGAGCGCGACCGCGATCCCGCCCAGGGCGCCGAGCAGGCCCCAGCCCCCGAGCGTCTCCAGCCCGAAGAAGTGGCGCAGGCCGCCCACGGCCAGGACGACGAAGTAGATCAGCGTGAGCACGCCGACGAGGCAGAGCACCCACGCCCGTCGGCGGCCCGGCGAAGCCTCGAGCGCGACGACGAGGTAGAGGCCGACGGCGATCAGCACGGTCGTCGCGGCGGTTCGCGCCTCCTCGAGCGGGATCCCGGCAACGTTGAGGCAGAACAGGTACGAGGCGAGGACGCCGATCCCCGCGAAAGTGCCGGCGGGAACGGCGAATCGCCCGACCTCGCGCAGGAAGCCCTCGGTGCGCCAGGGCCCGGAGCTCGGCGCCAGCGCGAGGAAGAAGGCCGGGATCCCGACCGTGAGCGTGGCCGCGAGCGTGAGGTGGCGCGGCAGCAGCGGGTAGGGCTCGTCGGTGAGGCCGATCGAGAGGATGAGGAAGGCCGCGAACGCCGACTTGGCCGCGAACAGCTTCGTGACCCGCTGGAGGTTGCGGAGGATCTTCCGCCCCTGCGCGACCATCTCGGGCACCGCCGCGAAGTCGCCGTTGACGAGCACGACGTCGGCGACGCTGCGCGCCATCTCGGACCCGCTCCCCTGGGCGATCGCGAGGCGGGACGCCTTCAGCGCGGGCACGTCGTTGACGCCGTCGCCGACCATGGCCACGTAGCGACCGCTGTCCTTCAGCGCCTCGACGACGGCCCGCTTGCCCTCGGGCGAGATGCGCCCGACCACGCTCGCGCGAACGAGCTCGTCCAGCGGGGCGTCGCCGCTCACGACCTCGCCCTCGATCCCCGCGTCGCGCGCGATCGCACCGACGGTCTCGGGCGCGTCGCCGGACATCACCTTCATCTCGACGCCCTCGTCGTGAAAGAACTGAACCGTGTCCCGCGCCTGCGGTCGCAGCTCCTCCGCCAGGACAGCGACGCCGAGCGGGCTCAGGTCGTGAGGCTCCTCGAGCGAGCCGTTCGTCGTGCCGAAGGCGACGACGCGGCGGCCGGCACGCTGCTCCCGCGCGGCGACAGAAGCGAGCGACCCGAGCGGAAAGAGCTCGGGCGCGCCGAGCACGAAGCCGTCGTCGCCGAGGCGAAGCGCGCTCCAGCGCCTCGTCGAGGAGAACGGCACGGTCTCCGTCGGCTCCTCGGGCCGAGCGTCCCCCACCGCCGCGAGCGCGACGAGCGTGCCGTTCCTGCTGGGAGAGCTGGCGGCGAATCTGGCCAGATCGTCCCGCAGCCGCTCCGGCTCGATCCCGGCAGCCGGCTCGAGCGAGACCACACGGAGGCCGGGCTCGGTCAGCGTGCCCGTCTTGTCCAGGCAGATCAGGTCGACCGACGCGAGCGACTCGATCGCGTTCAACTGCTGAGCCAGGGCACCGCGACGGCTGAGCTGGAGCGCGGCCGCGGCGAAGGTGACGCTCATCAGCAGGATCAGTCCCTCCGGGAACGAGCGTGACGATCCCCGCCACCGCGGTGGTGATCGCCTCGCGGGTCGAGCTCGGCCCCTTGGTGAGAACGACGAGCAGCATCAGGCCGAGCGGCACCATCAGGGCCACGAGGGCGTAGAGCAGGTAGTTGACCGCCAGCTCGAGCGGGGAGCGAGGGTGGCGGAACTCGCGGGCCTCGCCGGCGAGCTTCTGCGCGTAGCTCTCGTCGCCGACGGCCTCGACCGTGTACGCGCCCGCGCCCTCGACGGCGAAGGAGCCCGAGCGCACCTGCTCACCGGGCTCGCGCCGCACCGCGCGCGACTCGCCGGTCAGGATCGACTCGTCCAGCTCCAGCCCGGCCGTGTCGGCGAGCGGGCCGTCGGCCACGACCTGGTCGCCCGCCTGCACGCGCACGAGGTCGCCGGGAACCACCTCCCCGACGGCGACGTCGCGTGGCTCGCCGTCGCGGACGACGGTGGCCTTGGGCGCGACCAGCGCAGCCAGGCGGTCGAGCGAGCGCTTCGCGCGCAGCTCCTGCGCGATCCCGATCGCGGAGTTGGCCACGATGATGAAGAGGAAGAGCGCGTCCCGCCAGTCTGCGAAGACGAGCGTCAGCAACCCGAGCGCGGCGAGGATCGCGTTGAACGGCGTCAGCACGTTCGCCCGGATGATCGAGGCGGTCGAGCGGCTGGTCGCGGGCGGCGCAGGCGGTCCCCGCTCCGCGAGCCGACGCGCCGCCTCAGCCTGGGTCAGTCCGCTCACGGTCAGGCCTCCGAGGCTACACCGGATAACCTGCCGCTCCTCGTGGCCGACTTCGCCAAGACGATCGCCGAGGGCTACGCCGTCAAGGGCGGAGTCGATCGACCTCGGCCGCGGCGTGCACGAAGGGAAGGTCGCCGCCGAGGCGGTCGTCCAGCTCCCGCTGAAGACGATGAACCGTCACGGCCTGGTCGCCGGCGCGACCGGCACGGGCAAGACCCGGACCCTGCAGCTGATCGCCGAGCAGCTCTCCGAGCAAGGCGTCCCCGTGTTCGCCGCCGACTACAAGGGCGATCTCTCCGGGCTGCGCGAGCCGGGCTCGGCGGACGGCCCGGCGGCAGAGCGGATGACCGACCTCGGGCTCCAGCACGAGCCGACGGGCTTCCCGGTCGAGTTCCTCTCGCTCGGCGGGATCGGTCCGGGCGCTCCGGTGCGCGCCACGGTGACCGACTTCGGCCCGCAGCTCCTGGCGAAGATCCTCGGCTCGAACGACACCCAGGAGGCGAGCCTCGCACTGGTCTTCCGCTTTGCGGACGAGCGCGGGCTGCCGCTCGTCGACCTCGAGGACCTGCGGGCGGTGCTGACCTATCTCGACTCGGACGCGGGCAAGGCCGATCTGAAGGAGCTCGGCGGGGTCTCGGGCGCGACGATCGGCGTTCTGCTCCGCTCGCTGGTCGCGCTCGAGGACGGCGGCGGCACGGAGTTCTTCGGCGAGCCGCAGTTCGAGATCGCCGACCTGCTTGCGGACGACACCCGAGGGCAAGGGCGTGATCTCGTGCCTCGAGCTCGCCGGCGTGCAGGACAAGCCGAGGCTCTTCTCGACGGTGCTGATGTGGCTCGTCGCCGAGCTCTTCGAGCAGCTGCCCGAGGTCGGCGACCCCGAGAAGCCGCGCCTGGTGTTCTTCTTCGACGAGGCGCACCTGCTCTTCGACGAGGCGACCAAGACGTTCCTCGACTCGGTCGAGCGCACCGTCCGGATGATCCGCTCGAAGGGCGTCGGAGTCTTCTTCGTGACCCAGGCGCCGACCGACCTGCCGAGCGGCGTCCTCGGGCAGCTCGGATCGCGGGTGCAGCACGCGCTGCGCGCGTTCACCCCGGAGGACGCCGACGCGCTGCGCAAGGTCGTGCGCACGTACCCGAAGTCGGAGTTCTACGACCTCGAGGAGCTGCTCACCTCGCTCGGCACCGGCGAGGCAGCGGTCACGGTGCTGTCCGAGAAAGGCGTGCCCACACCGGTCGTGCACACGCGCCTGCGCGGCCCGCGCGCGAGCATGCAGCCGTCGCCGGACCTCGAGGCCGCCGCCGCCGCGTCGCCGCTCGCGGCGAAGTACGGCCAGCGGCTGGATCGGGAGAGCGCTGCCGAAGTGCTGGCCGCGCGCGTCGAGGCCGCACCGGAGCCCGAGCCGGAGCAGCCGAAGCGAAGCGCAAGCGCCAAGCCACCGAAGCCGGCGGGCGACCCGCTCACCGACTTCCTCGGCTCGCGCTCGGGCCGACAGCTGCAGCGCGAGGTCGTGCGCGGCGTCTTCGGGATGCTGCGCAAGCGGCTCTGATACGGGCGAAAGGGTGACGCGAGTCGCGCGGATGCGGGGGTTCGCGTGCGGCCCGAGACGCCGATGACCTCAACGTGGGACCTCTGCGTGCCAAACAACCTTCCCGCCTCGTCGAGCGGCTTGCCGTGGCCGGCCTGGTGCTGGCGACGCTCGGCCTCGGCGCACTGGCGCTCTGGGCGGCGATGGCCAGCCAGGACGGCGCGCACGGACTGACGCGCGCCGGCGTCCAGACCTCGGGCCACCTCCGTGCAGTCCAGTCTCTGAGCATGATCGACACGCAGACGGATGGGCTCGAGGACGAGCGTCGACCCGGCCGAGCTGCGGGGCCTCAGGAAGGCCGAGGGAATACTCGACGACTCGTTGCGCCGCATGGAGTTCGGCGGCGTGGTCGCGGCCAGCCGGATCGCCCGCGACGCCCGGCCGATCGTGAAAGAGCTGAAGCCTTCGATCGCAGCGGTTTCTCGCGGTCCCGCGCGAGGGCCACGCCGAAGAGCTCGTCGCAGCCGAGGAAGCGATGGAAGTGATCATGGCCGACCTCCAGGTGCTCCTGAACGACATCGAATCCGATCCCTCCCAGCTACTGACAACCGAGCTCGAGGCAGTGACCGTCACCGAACGCACGGTCATGCGAACCGGGCTCGTGCTCGTGCCGGTCGGGCTCCTCTTCGTCGGGATGTGCGCATGGCTGCTGCGCAGCTACCGTCGCCGGACCGAGGCAACGCTGGGCGCTGCGCTCTCGCGAGCACGCCGAGGAAGCGCGCACCGACCAGCTGACCGGACTGGCGAATCGCCGCGCTCTGTACGAAGAGCTCGGGACCCGCACGGAGAACCGTCAGAAGCTGATCCTCGCGCTCGCAGACCTCAACGGCTTCAAGCAGTACAACGACACCTACGGCCATCCGGCGGGAGACGCGCTCCTGCGACGACTGAGCAGGAGGCTCAAGGACGGCCTGCGGCGAGCTGGGCTTCGCGGCCCGCCTGGGCGGAGACGAGTTCTGCGTGCTCCTCCCCGCGGAGATGGCGCTCGAGCGCGTTCAGACGCTGGTGTCGGATGCACTCGAGGAGGAGGGTGTGGGCTTCCACGTCACCTCCGCCTGCGGTGCCGTGACGATCCCGGACGAGGCCGACACCGTCCAGGAGGCGCTGCGGCTCGCGGATCGCCGCATGTACGCGACGAAATTCTCCTCGCGCCCGTCGATCGACCACCCTGCCTCGGACGTCCTCGTGCGCATGCTCGACGAGCGCCATCCCGGCCTCGGAGACCATGTCGAGGAGGTCGCCGAGCTGGCGGTCGCCTGCGCCAGAACGCTCGGGCTCGACCATCAGGACGTCGTCGACGTCGAGCGCGGCTCCAAGCTCCACGACATCGGCAAGCTCGCGATCCCGGAGTCGATCGTCAACAAGCCGGGGCCTCTGACCGACGACGAGTGGGATTTCATGCGCCGTCACCCCGTGATCGGCGAGCGCGTTCTCGGCGCCGCTCCTTCGTTGCGTCGAGTGGCTGCCCTGGTCCGCGCCTCGCACGAGCGCTGGGACGGCGCCGGCTACCCGGACCACCTCGCCGGAACCGACATCCCTCTGGGCGCCAGGATCGTCGCCGTCGCCGACGCCTTCTCGGCCATGACCGAGGAGCGGCCGTACGCGGCTGCGAGAACGGTCGAGAACACGCTCGCGGAGTTGCGCGCATGCTCGGGCACCCAGTTCGACCCCGCCGTGGTCGCCGCGTTCATCGCCGCTCACCGGCCCGTCTCCGCACCGCTGCTCGCAGCGGCGTAGCGGCTCTAGGCCTCGGGAATGCGCGCCTCGAGGGCGGCGCCGAGCGCTTCGCGCACCGGCTCGAGCTCGATCCGGTCGAGGATCTCGCTGAAGAAGCCGCGCACGATCAGCCGCTCCGCCTCGGCCTTCGAGAGGCCGCGCGACATCAGGTAGAAGAGCTCCTCGCGGTCGACCTGCCCGATCGTGGCGGCGTGCGTGCAGCGGACGTCGTTGGCGAGGATCTCCAGGCCCGGGATCGCGTCCGCGTGCGCCTTGTCGGACAGGAGCAGGTTGCGGTTCTCCTGGTAGGCGTTCGTCTTCTGCGCGTCGCGCTCGACGCGGATCATCCCGCGCCAGACGCACGTCGACTCGTCGCGGAGCGCGCCCTTGAACGCGAAGTCGGACGTGGTCGACGGAGCCATGTGCTCCTGGAAGGTGTCGTAGTCGAGGTGCTGGGTGCCGTCCGAGAAGTAGGCGCCCGTCACGCGCGAGGTGGCGCCCGGGCCGGCCAGGTCGTTCTGGATCCGGATCTTGCCCTTCTTGGAGCCGAAGCCGCCGGCGACCCAGTCCAGCTCGGCGTCACGCTCGACGCGCGCGTGGTGCGACGCGAAGTGCCAGGTCTCGCGCGAAAGGTTCTGCAGCGAGACGTACTCGAGCTTCGCGCCCTGCTCGACGAAGAGCTCGACGGCCGCGTTCGAGTACGCGGAGACATCGGGGGAGGTCGAGACGTACTCCTCGAGCAGCGAGAAGCGCGAGCCCTCCTCGGCGACCACGAGCAGGCGCCAGAACAGCGACCCGCCCGCCGTTCACGATCCGCACGTAGAGCGGCTGCTCGAGCTCGACTCCGCGCGGCACGTGGACGAGGAGGCCGTGCTCCCACATGGCGGCGTTGTGCGCGGCGAACTTCTCGTCCCAGCCGACGAGCTCTCCGATCCGCTCGTGCTGGTCGGAGAGCGGCTCGAAGCGAATGCCCTCGGGAGCGCGCTCGATCTCGATGCCGTCGTGGGTGACGACCACGAGGCCGGCGGTCTCGAGGTCGAGCATCGTCGCCGGCCCCGCCGCGGCGGAGCCGCCGTTCGTCCCGAACGAGTCCGGGTCGAAGCCGCGGAGGTCGGTGAAGCGCCACGACTCCTGGCGTGTGTCGGGCATCGGCAGCGCCGCGTAGCGCGCCCGAAGCTCCTCACGAGAAAGGCCCCGCAGGGCCTTCGTCCCTTCCCGGTCGGTCACGGCTTCAAGGTTAGCCGTCGAGCGGCCGCTGCAGCCTGTCCGTAGGCGATTCCGCCGTCGTTGGGGGGGACGACCCGGTGGCTGAGCACGCGGAAGCCGCCCGCCTCCAGCCGCGCGCGCGTGCCACGCAGCAGGCGCAGGTTCTGGAAGCTCCCGCCGGAGAGGACGACGGTCGCCGGATCGCCCAGCCTCGGCGCAAGCGGCCGCGGCGCCGGCGGCGACCGACTCGTGGAAGGCGGCGGCGATCGCCTCGCGCGGCCGGCCCGCCTCGAGGTCGTCGTGCACCGCGCGGACGAGGGCGGCGCCGTCGCCGAACGACCAGTCGTAGGCCGCGCCTGCGTCCTCCGCGGCCAGCTGCTCCAGCTCGATCGCCGCCTGCCCCTCGTAGGTGACCTGCGTCGCGCACCCCCAGGACGGCCGCGACGGCGTCGAACAGCCGGCCCATGCCCGAGGACAGCGGGGCGTTCACCTTCAGGCTCTCGCGGACGAGCCCCCAGCGCTCGAACGGCACCGGCCTGCCGGCCCGCTCGAGGTAGGCGGACGCCACGCGCCACGGCTCGCGGATCGCGGCCTCCCCGCCGGGCAGCGGCACGGGGTCGAGCCAGGCGAGGCGCTCGAAGCCGGCCAGGTCGCAGAGCAGGAGCTCGCCGCCCCAGAGCGTCCCGTCCGGCCCGTAGCCGGTGCCGTCGAAGACGAGCGCCAGCGCCGGGCCCATCTCGCCGTGCTCGGCAAGACAGGCGGCCGCGTGCGCGTGGTGGTGCTGGACGCCCACGAGCTCCGCGTCCTGCTCCAGCGCCCACTTGGTGGACAGGTACTCCGGATGCAGGTCGTGCGCGATCGCCTCGGGCCTGACGCCGAGCATGTCGAGGTAGAGCTCGAGGTCGGCCAGGAACGCCCGGTGTGCGAGCTCGCCGTCGAGGTCGCCCAGATGCGGGGAGAGGAAGGCATCCCGCCCGCGCGCCACGCAGAACGTGGCCTTCAGCTCGGGCCCCGCCGCCACGAGCGGGCACGGCGTCGCGACGGGCAGTGACAGCGAAGCGGGCACGTATCCGCGCGAGCGCCGGATCGGGAACTCGACGCGGACGACCGAATCCTCGCAGCGGCGGTGGATCGGGCGGTCGTGAGCGAGGAAGGCGTCCGCGATCCCTTCCAGCCGCTCCCGCGCCTCGGCGTCGTCGACCGCGATCGGCTCGTCGGAACGGTTCCCGCTCGTCAGCACGAGCGAGGCGCCGAAGTCGGCGAGCAGGAGGTGGTGCAGCGGCGTGTAGGGCAGCATCACGCCGAGCCACGGCGTCCCGGGCGCCACTGCGGCCGCAACAGGGGCATCCGCTCGCCTGCGGGCCAGCACGATCGGGCGCTCGCGAGCGGCCAGCAGCTCGCGAGTGGCCGCGTCGAGCTGGACCAGCTCCTCCGGCCGCGTCGTCATCAGCGCGAACGCCTTGTCCTCACGGTGCTTGCGCGCGCGCAGGCGCGCGACCGCATCCTCGTCGGCCGCGGCGCAGGCGAGGTGGTAGCCGCCGAGGCCCTTGACGGCGAGGACCGCGCCGTCGCGCAGCAACCGCACCGCCTCCTCGAGCGGCAGCGTCAGCCGCGGCCCGCAGACCGGGCAGGCGATCGGCTCGGCGTGGAAGCGCCGGTTCTCGGGGTCCTCGTACTCGAGCCGACAATCTGCGCAGAGCGGAAAGCCCGCCATCGTCGTGTTGGGCCGGTCGTACGGAACTGCTGTGACGATCGTGAAGCGCGGCCCGCACTGCGTGCAGTTGACGAATGGGTAGCGATGGCGCCGGTCGGCCGGGTCGAACAGCTCGCGCAGGCAGTCGTCGCAGGTGGCCACGTCGGCCGGGATCAGGGCGGTGCCGGTTGCGGTGGAGCTCTCGGCGATCGAGAACTCGCGCTCTCCCAGCGCCGTGACGGGCTCGGCGACGATCGCGTCGACCCGGGCCAGCGAAGGCGGCTCCTGCTCGAGCGCGACGGCGAAGGCGTCGAGCTCGCCCGGAGCTCCCTCGGCCTCGATCACCACGCCGTGCCCGTCGTTCAGCACAAAGCCGCCGATCGAGTGCCGGCGCGCCAGCCCGTAGACGAAGGGGCGAAAGCCGACGCCCTGGACGACCCCTGTCACGCGGAAGCGGCGGCGCTCCACGCGCGCATTGTGGCGTCGAGCCCCGGAACGCGTCATGATCCTCGCCGCCGAAGGGAGACGCGTGTTCGGGCTCGACGAATACATCGCGGGTCTCGGCGACGGGGGCTCGCTGCTCGTCGTGGTCGCCGCCGCGCTGCTGCTCGGGCTCCGGCACGCGGCCGATCCCGACCACCTCGTCGCCGTCTCGACACTCGTTGCGCGGGAGTCCCGCCGCCCCGTTCGGCGCTCCACCCTGGTCGGGTTGTCCTGGGGCGCGGGCCACGGCACCACGCTCGTCGCGTTCGGGCTTCCGATCGTGCTCTTCGGACGCCACCTGCCCGAGCGGCTGCAGGTCGCAGCCGAGGCGCTCGTGGGCGTCGTGATCATCGTGCTCGCCGTCAGGCTCCTCGTCATGTGGCGGCGCGGCGGGTTCCACGCACACGACCACGCCCACGGCTCGGTCGTGCATCGCCACCTCCATCCCCACGCGGCGACGGCGGGACACGAGCACGACCACGCGCTCCTCCGCTCGCCGTCGCAGGCGTACGCGCTCGGTCTCGTCCACGGCGCCGCCGGCTCGGCGGCGGTCGGGATCCTCCTGCTGGCCTCGATCGGCGACCGCGGGGTCGCCCTGCTGGCCCTCGTGATCTTCGCCGCGGGCACGGCCGCGTCGATGGCCGCCCTCTCCTCCGGCTTCGGCTACGTCCTGGGGCGGGCGCCCGTGCGGCGCCGGCTGGAGCGGCTCGTTCCGGCCCTCGGCGCAGCGAGTCTCGCGTTCGGCATCTGGTACGTCGCCGCGGCTCTCTAGGGCCGCCGCGGTTGCGAACATTGTCCAAGTTCGTTACGAAGTTGACGAACTGAGGCAGCCCCCTAAGAATGGCCCTCCGCGCTCCCGAGCGAAGGACAGCCGCAACGTGTGTCTCGCTATCCCCGGGCAGGTCGTCGAACTCGTCGACGAGGTGAATCGGCTTGCCAAGGTCGATGTCGCCGGGGTGGTGCGGAACGTCAACGTCGGGCTGCTCGACCGCGACGGCGACGGGGTGGTCGAGGGCGACTGGGTGCTGATCCACGTCGGCTTCGCGCTCTCGAAGGTGGACGAGGACGAGGCGAGGGCCACGCTCCGCCTGCTGCAGGGAATGGGCGAGGACTACGAGCAGGAGCTCGAGGATCTGAAGGCGAGCGTGATCGAGTGACCGCGGCCTGCGACGCGGACGGCCACTGCATCACCTGCTCGGACGAAGGCGTGCCGATGGAGGTCGTCGAGGCGCAACCCGGGGCACTCGCACTCTGTGCGGGCTCCGACGGCGCGCGCTCGGACGTGATGACCGAGCTCGTCGGCGACGTCGGCCCGGGCGACCGGCTGCTCGTCCACGCGGGCGTCGCGCTCACGAGGCTCGCATGAGGTACGTCGACGAGTACCGCGACGCCGAGCTCGGCCGCGTGCTCGCGACCCAGATCCTCGCGACCGTCGAGCCGGGCCGCCACTACAAGGTCATGGAGGTCTGCGGCGGCCACACGCACACGATCTACAAGTACGGCGTCGACGACCTGCTCCCCGAGAACGTGGAGCTCGTGCACGGCCCCGGCTGCCCGGTCTGCGTGATCCCGATGGGCCGCGTCGACGACGGGATCGCCGTCGCCAAGGAGCCGGGCGTGATCTTCACCTGCTTCGGCGACATGATGCGCGTCCCGGGCGGCTCCGGCACGCTGCTCGACGCCAAGGCCGAGGGCGCGGACGTGCGGATGGTGTACTCGCCGCTCGACGCGCTTCGGATCGCCAGGGAGAACCCGGACCGCGAGGTCGTCTTCTTCGCCGTCGGCTTCGAGACGACCGCGCCCTCGACCGCCCTGACGTTGATGCGGGCGAAGGCGGAGGGGATCCCGAACTTCTCGGTCTTCTGCAACCACGTCACGATCGTGCCGCCGCTGCGCGCGCTGCTCGAGTCGCCCGACCTGCGGCTCGACGGGTTCATCGGGCCCGGGACACGTCTCGACCGTCGTCGGCGCCCGCCCGTTCGAGTTCATCCCGGCCGACTACGGCAAGCCGGTCGTGATCTCCGGCTTCGAGCCGCTCGACCTGCTCCAGTCCGTCTACATGGTGCTGCAGCAGCTCGCGGAGGAGCGCTGCGAGGTGGAGAACCAGTACAAGCGGGTCGTCCCCTACGACGGCAACCCGCAGGCGCTCGAGCGTGCTCGCCGAGGTCTTCGAGCTGCGGCCGCACTTCGAGTGGCGCGGGCTCGGGTTCATCTCCCACAGCGGGCTCAAGCTCTCCGAGGCCTACCGCGACCTCGATGCCGAGATCCGCTTCTCCGCGCCCGGGGTGCGCGTCGCCGACCCGAAGGCCTGCCAGTGCGGCGAGGTGCTGAAGGGCGTGATCAAGCCGTGGGAGTGCAAGGTCTTCGGCACCGCCTGCACGCCCGAGCGCCCGATCGGCACCTGCATGGTCTCGTCCGAGGGCGCCTGCGCCGCGTACTACAACTACGGCCGCTTCGCGCGAGACCGGGCGGTCGTCTGATGAGCTCCGTGCGCACCGAGGGGAGCACGTGCTCGACGCTGATCGAGCGCGTGAAGGCCAAGCCGAGCCGCTTCCGGGACACGCAGATCACGATGGCGCACGGCGCGGGCGGGAAGGCCACGCAGACCCTGATCGAGGGGCTGTTCGTCCCCGCGTTCGACTCGGAGCCTCTGCGCGAGCTCGGCGACGCGGGGACGGTCGTCGTCGACGGGCTCGGGCTGGCGCTGACCACCGACAGCTTCGTCGTCAAGCCGATCCGCTTCCCGGGCGGCTCGATCGGCGAGCTGGCCGTGAACGGGACCGTCAACGACCTCGCGATGGCGGGCGCGCGGCCGCTCGCGCTCACGCTCTCGCTCGTGCTCGAGGAAGGGCTGAGCGCGGACGACCTGCGGGCCGAGGTCGAGGCGATCGCTTCGGCGGCGGCGGTCGCGGGCGTGGACGATCGTCGCCGGCGACACCAAGGTCGTGGAGCGCGGTCACTGCGACTCGATGTACGTGACCACGACGGGGATCGGGCGGATCGACGAGCGGGCACAGCTCTCGCCGGCGTCGCTGCAGCCCGGCGACCGCATCCTCGTCTCCGGCTCGATCGGCGAGCACGGGACGGCGATCATGCTCGCGCGAGGCGAGTTCGAGCTCGGCGCCGCGATCGAGTCCGACACGCGCTCGCTGTGGCCCGCGGTGGACGCGGTGCTCGACGCTGCCGGGCCGTCGCTGCGCTGCTTCCGCGACGCGACCCGCGGCGGGGTCGCGTCCGTGCTGAACGAGCTGGCGCGGGCTTCGGGGGTCGCGATGGTCGTCCGGGAGGCCGCGGTGCCGCTGCAGCCGGCGGTTGCCGGGGCCTGCGAGATCCTCGGGATCGACCCCATGTACGTGGCGAACGAGGGCAAGCTCCTCGCCTTCGTCGCACCCGAGGGCGCAGCCGCGGCGCTCGAGGCGCTCCGAGGCGCCGGGTGCGAGGAGGCTGCGGAGATCGGCGAGGTCAAGACGGATCCGCCGGGGATGGTTCTGGTCGAGACGGCTTTCGGGGGCAAGCGAGTGATGGATCTGCTCGTCGGCGATCCGCTGCCGCGCATCTGCTGAGGAAGGAAGGAGCAGTACATGGCATCTGTGGAGTTCGTCCCGCGTCAGAAGGAGACGGAGGCGATCACCGCCCACGTCATCTGGATGACGAGCGGGCTCAGCTGCGACGGAGACTCGGTGGCGATGACGTCGGCGACGAGCCCGTCGCTCGAGGACATCATCCTCGGGATCATCCCGGGCATGCCCAGGGTGGTGGTCCACACCCCGGTGCTCGCCTACGAGAACGGCCAGGAGTTCATGCAGGCGTGGTACGACGCCGAGGCCGGCAAGCTCGACCCCTTCGTGCTGATCCTCGAGGGCTCGCTGCCGAACGAGGAGATCAACGGCGAGGGCCACTTCGCGGGCATGGGCGTGAATCCCGAGAACGGCCAGCCGATCACGACGAACGAGTGGATCGACCGCCTGGCGCCGAAGGCCGCCGCGGTCGTCGCCGTCGGCACGTGCGCCACCTACGGCGGCATCCCCGCGATGAAGAACAACCCGACCGGCGCGATGGGGCTGCGCGGACTACCTCGGCTGGGACTTCAGGTCGACGGCCGGCCTCCCGATCGTGAACATCCCCGGCTGCCCCGCGCAGCCGGACAACACGACCGAGACGCTGCTCTACCTCGTGCTGCACCTGGGTGGAATGGCACCGGCGCCGGACCTCGACGAGGCGCTCCGCCCGCGCTGGCTCTTCGGCCGAACCGTGCGCGAGGGCTGCAACCGCGGCGGCTTCTCCGAGCAGGGCGAGTTCGCCACGGAGTACGGCGACGATCATCGCTGTCTGGTCAAGCTCGGCTGCAAGGGGCCGGTGGTGAAGTGCAACGTGCCCGGTTCGCGGCTGGCAGAGCGGGATCGGCGGCTGCCCCAACGTCGGCGGGATCTGCATGGCCTGCACGATGCCGGGCTTCCCCGACAAGTTCATGCCGTTCATGGAGGAGGACCGGTGGGGCGCCGCGGCCTCGAACTTCGAGAAGGTCGCCTACGGCCCGATGATCCGCTTCTTCCGCCATCGCAACATCAAGAACAAGTACGACAAGGAGCCCGAGCTGGAGGCGGCCCGGCAAGAGCCTCGGAACCGGCTACCAACCGCGTCACTACGCGAAATGACCACGGCCGACGAGAGAGGAGCGTAAGGGATGGCGACTGCCGAGAAGCCCCGCCAGAAGCGGGAGGTCATGGTCAAGGAGATGTCGTGGGACCCGATCACCCGCATCGTCGGATCGCTCGGGATCCACACGGAGATCGACTTCGCGAACCAGGAGGTGCTCAAGTGCTACAGCACCTCGATGGTCTTCCGCGGCTTCGACATCTTCATGAAGGGCATCGACCCGCGCGACGCGCACTTCATCACCAGCCGGATCTGCGGGATCTGCGGTGACAACCACTGCACGACGTCCTGCCTGAACCAGAACATGGCGTACGGCGTGAAGCCGCCGAAGCTCGGCGACTACGCGTTCAACCTCGCCGAGACCGCGGACTACATGTTCGACCACGCGATCTTCAACGACTGCATGGCGAACGTGGACTTCTGCGAGCAGATGGTCAAGGAGACGAACCCGTCCGTGCTCGCGAAGGCGGAGAAGACCCCGGCCGAGCACGCGAACATCCACGGCTACAAGACGATCGCCGACATCATGCGGGCGCTCAACCCGTTCACCGGCGAGCTTCTACCTCGAGACCCTGAACGTGGCTCCGCTACACGCGGGAGATGTACTGCCTCTTCGGCGGGCGCCACACGCACCCGTCGACGATCATGCCGGGCGGCTGCAGCGCGCACATCACGCACCAGACGATGACGGACTACTACGTGCGCCTGATGCGCTACTTCGAGTACTGCAAGCGCACCGTGCCGATGCACGACGACCTGTACGACTTCTTCCTCGACGCGCTGCCGGGCTACGACATGGTCGGCTACCGCGACACGAACCTCGTCTGCTGGGGCGCCTTCGACGACCCGGACATCGTCGACTACGACTACCGGACGATGACCGAGTGGGGCCGGCGGCGGTTCGTGACGCCGGGCATCGCGATCAACGGCGAGCTGGTCACGACCGACCTGGTCGAGATCAACCTGATGATCCGGATCCTGCTCGGCTCGGCCGTACTTCGAGGGCTGGGAGAACGAGGAGACCTTCGTCACGGAGGATCCGCTCGGCAATCCGGTCAGCAAGGACCATCCGTGGAACAAGACGACGATCCCGAAGCCGCAGAAGCGCGACTTCACGGACAAGTACAGCTGGGTCGTCTCGCCGCGGATCTACGACAAGCGCACCGACACCCATGTCTGTTGCGACACGGGCGGCGGACCGTTCGCCCGCCAGTGGGTGACGGCGAAGGCCGGCCTGCTCGACCTCGGCTATCCTCAAGGCGACGGGCAACAGCCTCGAGATGCACCTGCCGAGGACGGCGTCGATGCCCGAGATGGACCTCGAGTGGAAGGTGCCCGAGAAGTCGAACGCGATCGAGCGTGACCGCGCCCGGTCGTACCACCAGGCCTACGCGGCGCTCGTCGGCCTCTACTGCCTCGAGAAGGGGCTGGAGGAGGTTCGCGCCGGCCGCACCAAGAGCTGGAGCAACTTCAAGGTGCCCGAGGACGCGATCAGCGTCGGGTTCCACGAGGCGGCCCGCGGCGTGCTCTCGCACCACATGGTGATCCGGGAGGGCAAGATCGCGAACTACCAGCCCTACCCGCCGACGCCGTGGAACGCGTCGTCGCGTGACGTCTACGGGACTCCCGGCCCCTACGAGGACGCGGTGCAGAACACGCCGATCTTCGAGGAGAACGGCCCGGAGAACTTCAAGGGCATCGACATCATGCGGGCGGTCCGGAGCTTCGACCCGTGCCTGCCGTGCGGGGTGCACATGTACCTCGGCAAGGGCCGCGTGAAGAAGGTGGTGCACACGCCGACGGGCCTCGCGTAGGCCATGGAGGTCGCCGACCGGCTCCAGGAGCTCGTCGCCCGCGTCGAGGCGCTCGACGACGCGAACGCGCGGGAAACCGCGCAGGAGCTCCTCGACGCCCTGCTCGAGCTGTACGGCGACGGGCTCGAGCGCATCGTCCACACGCTCGACGAGGCAGGCGATCCGGGCGCGAGCATCAAGGACGCGCTGGTCGTCCGACGGGGTCGTCGCGAGCCTGCTGCTGATCCACGGGCTCTACCCGGTCGACCTCGAGACCCGCGTGCACGAGGCGCTCGAACGCGTCCGCCCCTACATGGAGTCGCACGGCGGCGACGTCGAGGTGCTCGGGCCTCGAGGACGACGTGCTCCGTCTCCGGCTGCACGGAAGCTGCGACGGCTGCCCGTCCTCGGCCTCGACGCTCGAGCTCGCGATCAAGCAGGAGCTGGAGCAGGCCGCACCCGACCTGCTCGGAATCGAGGTCGAGGGCCTGGTCGAGCAGAAACCGCCGTCCTTCTCGGGCGGATCGCTGCCGCTCGTCGCGGCAGAGCCGCCGCCTCCGGCCTGGACGACCATCGAGGTCGCCAGCCCCGAGGGCGACCAGGCGGCGCAGGGCGACCGTCAACGGCACCCGCCTGCTCCTCGCCAACGTCGGCGGGACGCTGCTCGCCTACCGGGACACCTGCGCCGCCTGCCGGTCGCCGCTCGTCCACGGTGAGCTCGAGGGCGGCGTGCTCACCTGCCCCTCGTGCTCGAGGCGCTTCGCGCTGCCGCTGGCGGGCCGGCTCGTCGGCGGCACCGAGCCGCTGCAGCTGACGCCCGTGCCGCTGCTCGTCGAGGACGGCGCGGTCAAGGTCGCGCTGTCGCGATGAGCGCGAACGGCCCTCTGGTTCGCGAGCTGCGCAAGCGGGCCGACCGCACGCACGACACCGCGGGAGCGACCCGAGCACTGCGATCTCTGCGGCACGGAGATCCCGGCCGACCATCGGCACCTGCTGCACCTGGAGGAACGGCGCATCGTCTGCTCGTGCGAGACCTGCCGTGCGCTCCTTCAGGGCGACAGCCCCTGGCGGCCGACCGGGACACGGACGCTCTGGCTGAGCGAGCTCGCCTTCTCCGAGGAGGCCTGGGCCCGCTTCGGGATCCCGATCGGCCTCGCGTTCTTCCTCACGCGCGGCGCGCGGAGGCGTCGTCGCGCTCTACCCGAGCCCGGCCGGAGCGACCGAGTCGCGAGCTCGACCTCGACGCCTGGGCCGAGCTGGTCAGCGCCAACCCCGGCCTCCAGGATCTCGAGCCCGAGATCGAGGGCCTGATCGTGAACAGGCTCAGCGAGCCGCCGCAGTACGCAGTCGCGCCCGTCGACGAGTGCTACCGGCTCGTGGGGCTGATCAAGTCGGCGTGGCAGGGCATCTCGGGCGGGCCGGCCGTGGCCGCGGCCGTCGAGAGCTTCTTCGCGGAGCTCGAGACGAAGGCGGCGTCGTGAGCGAGCTCAACGAGGCCAACGGCAACAACGGCTCCCGCGCTGTGCCCGAGCCGGAGTTCGAGGTGGTCGGCGCGCGGGCGGACGACTACGCGGCCTCGCCCACCGTCGTCTTCTCCGCTGCGTGTCCGTGAGCCGAGCGAGCGCGAGGTCTACACGATCGCGCTGTCGACGCGGATCCTCGTCGACCCGACCGGCCGCGGCTACGACGGGGCCGCCAGGGAGTCGCTCTACGACCTCTTCGGGCCGCCCGAGACCATGGCCGCGTCGATGCAGAGCCTCGTCTGGGGTCAGGCATCCGTGCTGGCGCCGAGCTTCACCGGCGAGGTGACGCTCGAAGTGCCGATCGCGTGCACGTACGACCTCGAGGTCGCCACGGCCAAGTACTTCGCGTCGCTCGCCGACGGCGTCGCGCCGCTCGACTTCCATTTCAACGGCACGATCTTCTACTCGCGGGGAGCAGGACCGGCTGCAGATCGTCCACGTCCCGTGGAGCTGCACCGCCCGCTACCGGATGCCCGTCGCGATCTGGCGGCAGGCGGTGGCCGCACGGTTCGCGCAGACCGGGCTGGATCCGGCTCCACGAGGAGACGCTCGAACGGCTTCGGCGCCGGCAGACGGAGCGCAGCGCACCGTCCTTCGACGCAGTCGTCTCCGACCTGCTCGAGGAGAGTGGATGACCCAGCTCGACGACCTCGTCTCGTCCCTGCTCTACGAGGGCTACGCGCTCTACCCGTACACGCCCGGCGCGACGAAGAACGCCACGCCGACGCCGTTCGGGATCGTCTATCCGCCCTCGTATGCCGCCGGAAGCGGGGCCACCTTCGACCACCTGCAGGTGCAGTGCCTGCTCCGGGCCGACGAGGAACCGGAGGTCCGGCCCGAGGTCTTCTTCCTCCAGTCCGTCGGGGAGCGCCATACGGGCGTCGAGCGTCGCGTCGGCGCCGGCCCGTTCGACCTCGGAGACGCTCCGCGGGGACGTGACGCTGACCGTGGAGGCGGACGGGCCGCAGCTCTGGCGGACGACGCTCGTGGTCAGGAACACGACTGCGGCTCCGGACGGCCTTTCGCGGGCGGAGGCGCTGGAACGCTCGCTGCTCTCGACGCACGTGCTCCTGCGAGCGAAGGAGGGGCCGCTTCGTCTCCCCGCTCGAGGCCGACGGCTGCGAGAACGTGAACACCTGGCCGGTGCTGGCCTCGCCGGCCGACGATGCCGTGCTCGGCGCCGCGATCATGCTCCCGGACCACCCGCAGATCGCCCCTCAGAGCCGCGGGGCGCTGTTCGACAACACCGAGATCGAGGAGGCGCTGCGGCTGCACGTGCTCACGCTGAGCGACGGCGAGCGGGAGGAGATCGCCAAGCAGGATCCCGCCGTGCGCGAGATGGTGGACGAGGCGCTGAAGACGACGCCCGAGGACCTGTTCGCGCTCCACGGCGTGATGCGCCCCGCCGACAAGGATCCCCGCGAGGGCGAGGACGAGGCCGAGCTCGGCGGCGTGTCGGTGAGGCGCGGAGACAAGCTCGTCCTTCGTCTCGGCGGCCGCATCGACCCCTACGACCGGATGCTCGACGGCCGCACGGCGACGCTCGAGCGCATCTACCTCGACTACGACGGGCGCACGTATCTCGGCGTCACCGTCGACAGCGACCCGATGCAGGAGGTCATGCGCGAGACCGGCCGCTACCTCTTCTTCTTCGCCGACGAGGTCGAGGTCGCAGCGCAGACCGCGAACCAAGGAGGAGGCGCCACATGAGCGAGGACGAGAACGAGGGCGGGAAGCCGCCGCCGCCGGCCTTCGTCGACGAGGAGGCGGGCGAGAAGGGCCTCGGCACCGAGACGGGCGCGAACGAGCCCGGCGACGACATCCTCGAGAGCGATGCCCGAGGCGCGCGGGGAGGTCCGGTACCCGGACGTCGAGAACCCGGAGGGCCCGCCGCGGACGCCGCAGGAAGGTGAGGTCGACCCGGACGCGGACGACGAGGGCGACGCGTCCAGGGGCGCCGACGACGAGCCGAATGACAACTGAGGAGAAGCAGAGGACGAAGCAGATCCTCGTCGCCGCGGTCGGCAATCTCTGGCTGCGCGACGACGGCTTCGGCGGCGAGGTGGCCAAGCGACTCGAGGAGCGTGAGCTCCCGAACGGCGTGCACGTCTTCGACTTCGGCACGGGAGGGCTCGACCTCGCCTACGAGGTGATGCGCGGCTACGACGCGCTCGATTCTCGTCGACGTCAGCCGCCAGGGCGGTGAGCCCGGGACGCTGTACGTGATGGAGGCGGACGAGGACTCCGTCGAAGGCGGGATCGAGGACGGCGAGACGATCAACCCGCACGCGATGGACCCCGCAGACGGTGCTCCGGTTCGTCAAGGCCGTCGGGGGCTGGCCGGGCAAGGTGATCGTCGTCGCCTGCGAGCCGCTGCACGTGGAGGAGATGGGGATCGGGCTGAGCCCGGCCGTGGCCGAGGTCGTCGACCAGGCCGTCGAGCTCGTCGAGACGACGATCGGCGAGGTGCAGGCGCAGTAGTGCACGAGATGTCGATCGCCGGTGCCGTCGTCGCGACGGTGGAGAAGCACGCGGAAGGCCGCCGGACGAGCGCGGTCACGCTCCGGGTCGGCCGTCTGCGCCAGGTCGTGCCCGACTCGCTCGAGTTCTACTTCGAGTTCGTCGCCAGGGGAACCGTGTGCGAGGGCGCCCGGCTCGAGCTCGAGCTCGTCCCGGGCGGTTGGCCTGCTCGGCTGCGGCCACGAATGGGAGCTCGACGAGCCGGCGTTCTGGTGCCCCGCCTGCGCGTCCTCGGACGTGCGGATCACGGCCGGCAACGAGCTCGAGGTCGAGTCGATCGAGGTCGAGGAACAGGAGGCGGAGGCATGCATCGCACCAAGGTGAAGGTGCTCGAGGACGTCCTCGACGCCAACGGGACGCTCGCGGCGGCGAACCGGGCCGACTTCGACCGCCACGCGGTCACGGTGGTCAACTTCATGTCGGCGCCCGGGGCGGGCAAGACGACGCTGCTCGAGCGGGGGCTCGCAAGCCTACGGCTCCTAGGTTCCGATGTTCGCGCGGCCGTGCTCGAGGGCGACGTGCAGGGCAGCCTCGACGCCGACCGGATCGCGTCGCTCCACGTCCCGGTCACCCAGATCAACACCGACCCCGGCTTCGGCGGCGAGTGCCACCTGGACGCGAACATGGTGCGCTCGGCGATGCCGTCGCTGCCGCTCGCGGACATCGACCTGCTCGTGATCGAGAACGTGGGCAACCTCGTCTGCCCCGCCGAGTTCAGGGTGGGCGAGAACCACCGGGTGATGGTGTCGTCGGTCACCGAGGGCGAGGACAAGCCGCTCGAAGTACCCGCTGATGTTCCGCGCCTGCGATCTCGTGCTCGTGAACAAGATCGACCTGCTGCCGCACCTCGACTTCGACCTGGAGAAGTACCTCCATCACCTCGACGCGGTCCATCCCGGCGTCGAGCGCATGCTCGTCAGCGCGACGCACGGGCGAGGGGATCGACGCCTGGCGCGACTGGCTCGTCACCGCGGCGGGCCGCGAGCGGGCGGCTGTGTGACGCAGACGATCTCGATCGACAACCTGCTCGAGCGCCGGACGGAGGCCAACGACCGGTTCTTCGCCGCCGAGGCGGAGCGGATCGCGCACCTCTGCCGGGAGCTGGCCGAGCGCTTCGCCGCCGGCGGGCAACTGCTGGCGCTCGGGTCGACGCCGCAGGATCGCTCGGATGCGCATCACGTCGCGGTCGAGTTCGTGCATCCGGTGATCGTCGGCAAGCGGGCGCTTCCGGCCCTCGCGATCGAGCTCCGCGACCTCGAGTCGCTCGCCGGGCCGAGCGACATGGTGATCGGCTTCGGCGCCCAGGACGACGGACTGGCCGCTGCTCGCGCGCTCGGCTGCGCGACGATCGCGTTCACGCCGTCGGGAGCGGAGTGGGAGTTCGAGCCGCCGAGCGACGACCCGTTCGTGCGCCAGGAGCTCGACGGAGACGCTCTACCACGTGCTCTGGGAGCTCGGCCACGTCTTCCTCGACCACCGGGCCGGCAGCACCGCCGGGGCGGGGGCGTCGACGTTCCTGTACCCGTTTTTGGAGCAGCAGACCGGGAACCTCGAGAGCGTGCTCGAGGACGTCCGCCGTTCCGTGCTGATGAAGGCCGACCGAGATCGGCGAGCTCCGCACGCGCACGCTCGAGGGCGGGCGGGATCAGCTGCTCGCGGCCGCGCGGACCGTGCGTGCCGCGCTCGACGCGGGCGGCAAGGTGCTGGCCTTCGGCAACGGCGGCTCGGCGACCGACGCGATGGACGTCGTCGCCGACTTCCGCGAGGCCCCGCAGGGCTGGCCCTACCGCGCGGCCCTCGACCTCACGGCGGACTCGTCGATCCTGACCGCCCTCGCGAACGACATCGGCCCCGACGTGCTCTTCCAGCGGCAGGTGATCGCCTACGGCCGCGAGGGAGACGTGGCGCTCGCGATCTCGACGAGCGGCAACTCGCGGAACATGGTCGAGGCCTTGCTCGAGGCACGACGCAGGCGCTTGAAGACCGTGGCGCTCGTCGGCTACGACGGCGGCCGGGTGGCGGCGGACGCTCTGGCCGACCACGTCGTCGTGGCGCCGTCCCAGAACATCCCGCGCATCCAGGAGGCGCACGCGAGCGCCTACCACGTCCTCCGCGAGCTCGTCGAGGCGGCATGAACGACGACGAGGCAGTGGTCGGCACCTTCGCGCTGCGCGGCGCGATCGGCGCCATGGCGATGACGGGCATGCGCGTCGTCACCGTCGGCCTGGGCCTGCTGCCCAAGGACCCGCCCGAGGAGATCTTCGAGGACGCGCTTCCGCAGCTCCTCGCGGTCGTCCCGCCCGAGTACCGCGAGGAGGCGATCGAGGTGGCGCACTGGGGCTACGGCGCTGCGGGCGGCGCCGCTTTCGCGCTGCTTCCCGGTGCGCTTCGCCGGCATCGGTGGTCGGGGCCTGCCTACGGGGTCGCCGCCTGGGCGTTCTTCGAGGCCGTCCTCGCGCCGCTGCTCGGGCTGCGAAAGCCGCCGCAGCGCTCGAGGTCGGAGCGCGCGGCGATCATCGCCGACCACGTGCTCTATGGATTGGTCGTCGCGGGCCGGCCGCGACGGCGCTAGCTCCTAGCCGACCGAGCCTTCCATCTGCAGCTGGATCAGGCGGTTCAGCTCGACCGCGTACTCGAGCGGGAGCTCCTTGGTGATCGGCTCCACGAAGCCGGAGACGATCATCGCGGAGGCCTCGGCCTCGTTCAGGCCGCGGCTCATCAGGTAGAAGAGCTGCTCCTCGCCGATCTTCGACACCGTGGCCTCGTGGCCGATGTCCACGTTCGACTCGTCGATGCGGATGTACGGGTACGTGTCCGAGCGGGAGGCGTCGTCGAGGATCAGCGCGTCGCACACGACCTTGGACTTCGCGCCCTCGGCGCCCTTGGCCACCTCGAGCAGCCCGCGGTAGCCGGCGCGGCCGCCGTTCTTGGAGATCGACTTGGAGGTGATCACGGACGTCGTGCGCGGCGCGATGTGGACGCACTTGCCGCCCGCGTCCTGGTGCTGGCCGTCGCCGGCGAAGGCGATCGAGAGCACCTCGCCGTGAGCGCCCTCCCCGACCAGCCAGATCGCCGGGTACTTCATCGTCAGCTTGGAGCCGAGGTTGCCGTCGACCCACTCCATCGTCGCGTTCTCGTAGGCGACGGCCCGCTTGGTGACGAGGTTGTAGACGTTGTTCGACCAGTTCTGGATCGTCGTGTAGCGGCAGCGGCCGCCGGGCTTGACGATGATCTCGACGACCGCCGAGTGCAGCGAGTCGCTCGAGTAGATCGGCGCCGTGCAGCCCTCGACGTAGTGCACGTAGGCGTCCTCGTCGACGATGATCAGCGTGCGCTCGAACTGGCCCATGTTCTCCGCGTTGATGCGGAAGTAGGCCTGGAGCGGCATCTCGACCTTGACGCCCGGCGGCACGTAGATGAACGAGCCACCCGACCAGACGGCCGAGTTCAGCGCGGCGAACTTGTTGTCGTTCTGAGGGATCACCGTGCCCATGTACTGCTTGACGACGTCCTCGTGCTCGCGAAGCGCCGAGTCCATGTCGAGGAAGAGCACGCCCTGGTCCTCCAGCTCCTGCTTGAGCTTGTGGTAGACGACCTCGCTCTCGTACTGGGCGCCGACGCCCGCCAGGTACTTCTTCTCCGCCTCGGGGATCCCCAGCTTGTTCCAGGTGTCGAGGATGTCCGGTGGCAAATCCTCCCAGGACTTGGCCTGCTTCTCGGTGGGCTTGATGTAGTAGAAGATGTTGTCGAAGTCGATCTCGGCGACGTTGCCGCCCCACTCGGGCAGCGGCCGGGCGAGGAAGTAGTCGAGCGAGCGCAGCCGGAACTTGCGCATCCACTCGGGCTCGTTCTTGTGCTCGGAGATCGCCGCGACCAGCTCGGGGCTCAGGCCACGGCCCGACTTGAAGAAGTAGTCCTCCTTCTCGTGGAAGCCGTACTTGTAGTCGTTGCCGATCTCGGCGACGACCTGAGTCTCTGTCTCGGTGACTGCTGCCATCAGGCCTCTCCTCCAACCGGCTGCGGCATGAATGCCTCGTACCCTTCCGCCTCGAGCTTGTGCGCGAGCTCGGGGCCGCCTTCCTCAACGATACGTCCCCCGACGAAGACGTGCACGAAATCGGGCTTCACGTAGTTGAGGATGCGCTGGTAGTGCGTGATCACGAGCGCGCCCATCTCGGGGCCGACGAGATCCTGCACGCCGTTCGCGACGATCTTGAGGGCGTCGATGTCGAGCCCGGAGTCGGTCTCGTCGAGCACCGCGATCCGCGGCCGCAACATCGCCATCTGCAAGATCTCGACCCGCTTCTTCTCGCCGCCCGAGAACCCGTCGTTCAGGTAGCGCTGGGCGAGCTCGCGCGGGATCTTGAGGCGCTCCATCTCGGCCAGCATCGACTTGCGGAACTCGGGAATCTTGATCGGGTCGTCCTCGCCCTTCTTCGCCTTGCGGATCGCGTTGATCGCGGAGCGCAGGAAGCTCGTGACCGTGACGCCGGGGATCGCGTGCGGGTACTGGAAGGCGAGGAAGAGGCCCGCCTGCGCGCGCTCGTCCGCGCCGCGCTCGGTGACGTCGACTCCGTCGAAGACGATCTGGCCCTCGGTGATCACGTAGGCCGGGTGGCCCATGAGCGCATAGGCGAGCGTCGACTTCCCGGACCCGTTCGGCCCCATGACCGCGTGAATCTCGCCCTGGTCCACGGACAGGTCGACACCCTTGACGATCTCGGTGCCGTCCTCCAGTGCGACGTGCAGGTTCTTCAGTTCGAGCAGAGCCAAGTTTGTGCGTCCCCCAACCTCGATGTGAAGCGCTTCTGCGCCTCGATTCGTGACTTCATGGTAGCCCATCCCCTCGCCGGGCCGGCGCGGTCGGAAACCCCTGCTATTCTCGCCTCGTGCCCGGTCCTCTGAGCTGGTGGGAGCTTGGGATTCTCCTGCTCTTCCTGCTGCTGATCTTCGGCCCCAAGCGCCTGCCCGAGATGGGCCGCTCGCTTGGCCGCGGGATCCGTGAGTTCAAGGAGTCGATCACCTCGAACGCCAAGGACGACGAGGACGATCTCCCCGCCGAGCTGCCGCCTGCCGAGGAAGAGCCCGTCCCTCCCGTAGCGGCCACGCGCAGCCGGCGCAAGTCCGCCACGTAGCGCATGGCGCGGCGAATGCTGCCGCGGAAGCTCGGCCACGGCGAAGAGGCGACTCTCGTCGAGCACCTCGGTGAGCTTCGCCTCCGGCTGATCGTCAGCCTGGTCGCGCTCGGGCTCGCCTTCGCGGTGATCTTCCCGTTCCACGAGCACCTCGTGGAGTGGCTGAAGGAGCCGCTCCCCGACGACAAGCGGCTCGTCACGCTCGGCGTGACCGAGCCGTTCACCACCTCGATCAAGATCAGCTTCTACGCGGCGATCGCGGTCGCGCTCCCGGTGTTGCTTTACCAGTTCTGGAGCTTCCTGGCCCCGGCCGTGGAAGAGAGCACCCAGCGGGTCGTGTCGGTGTTCGTCGCGCTGGCCACGGTGCTGTTCGCCGGAGGTCTTGCGTTCGGCTACACCGTCGTCCTGCCGCGGGCCCTGACGTTCCTGACCGAGTACGACGACGAGCTCTACGACGTCCAGATCCGCGCGAGCTACTACTACGGCTTCGTCTCGCTCGCGCTGCTCGGGATGGCAGTCGTGTTCGAGCTGCCGATCTTCGTCCTCGCGCTGGTCCGGCTGCGGGTGCTCACCGCCGACAAGCTGCGGCGGAACCGGCGCATGGGAATGTTCCTCGTCCTCGTGGTCGCGGCGCTGCTGCCGACGGTCGACCCGGTCTCGCTCGCCTTCGAGGCGATCCCGATGCTGATCCTGTTCGAGCTCTCCATCTGGCTCTCGGTGCTGATGGAACGGCGCTGGGAGCGCGCGGCACTCGCCTCGGACACTCCGTGACGTTCCCCAAGATCGAGCTGCACGTGCATCTCGAGGGCACGATGCGCCCGCAAACGCTGCTGGAGATCGCGGCGCGGAACGACTACGCGCTCCCCGCCGACACGGTCGAGGGCGTGGCGGCGCTGTACGACTTCCGGGACTTCGCGCACTTCATCGAGGTCTGGGTGCTGACCACGAACGCCCTGCGCGGGACGGAGGACTTTCGGCAGCTGGTCGTCGACTACGCGGCCGAGGCGGCTTCCCACGGCGCCGTGTACCTCGAGGGCATCTTCTCGCCGGCGGAGCGCGTGCGGCGAGGGGTCCGTTGGGAGGACATGTTCGAGGGCTACTGCGACGGCGCGCAGGCGGCTCGCGAGGAGCACGGAATCGAGGTACGCCTCACGCCCGACATCACGCGCGGCTTCTCGATGGAGGAGGCGGAGGAGACGGTGCGCTGGTCGGCGCTCTACCGCGACCGTGGGGTCGTCGGCGTCGGCCTCGGCGGGCTCGAGGCCGAATACTCGCCCGAGCCCTACGGGCCCGTGTTCGCACGGGCGCGGGAGCAGGGGCTCGCCTCGGTGCCGCACGCGGGCGAGGTGGCCGGGCCGGCCTCGATCCGCGGTGCTCTCGACGCGCTCGGGGCCGACCGCCTACGCCACGGGATCCGCGCGGTGGAGGATCCCGTGCTCGTCGACGAGCTGCGCGACCGCGAGCTCGTCCTCGACGTCTGCCCGATCTCGAACGTACGGACGGGAGCGGTGCCGTCGCTCGACGAGCACCCACTTCGGCGGCTCGTGACGGCAGGTGTCCTCTGCTCCGTATCCACTGACGATCCGGCCATGTTCGACACCGACCTCACCCGTGAGTACGCGGCCGCCTCGACACTCGGCGTTTCGCCGCGCGCGGCCTACGACGCAGGTGTCCTGGGCGCGGCCTGCGACGAAGCCACTCGGGCACGGCTGCGCGCGGTCGGGGACGCCTTCGACTGGCGCGAGGCCAGCTAACCTGTAGCGCTCATGGCCAGGTCAGCACAGCGCAACAAGCGCCAGCCTCCGCAGCGCCCACGCGGACGGCCCGACGGCCGCCCGAAGCGCGCAGCGCCGCCGCAGCGCTCGTACGAAGACGAGATGTTCTTCCCACGCCTGCGGCGCCAGGCGAAGTGGATGTTCGTGCTGCTCGCGCTGGTCTTCGGGCTCGGCTACGTGATCTTCAACGTCGGCGGGACGATCCCCGGGACGGGCCTCGGCGACATCCTGCAGAACTCGGGCGGCGGGAGCGGCGCACCGGATGTCGGCGACGCGCAGGACAAGGTCAGCGAGAACCCCAACGATCCGGCCGCCAAGCTCGCGCTCGCGGACGCGCTCACGCAGAACAACCGCTCCGACGAGGCCATCCCCGTGCTCGAGACCTACCTCGACCAGCGGCCGAACGACGCCGACGTCGTCAGCCGCCTCGCCGGGTTGTACATGGGCGAGGGAGCCCGCAACCAGCAGGAGGCGGCGCTCGCGCAGGCCGAGGTGCAGGCGGCCGCTCCCGGGACGCAGTTCGCGCCCGCCAGCGGCCTCGTCACCCAGCTTCGCGCCCAGGGCGAGGTGGCGAGAGCGCTCTCCGCGGAAGCGAACGAGCGACTGAGTCGCGCGTCGAGCGACGCGAGCGTCTCGTTCCAGCAGGCGAGAGACATGTACAAGAAGCTGACGCAGCTGACGCCCGACGATTCGTCGGTGCAGTTCTCACTCGCGCAGGCGTCCGAGCAGGCAGGCGACTACCCGTCCGCGATCGCCGCCTACAAGCGTTTCATCAAGCTCGCTCCCGACGATCCGAACGTGCCCGCGATCAAGCAGCAGATCATCTTGCTCCAGGCGCAGCCGCAGATTCAGCCCGGCACCTGAACAGGCCGTTAGACTCGCCCAGCCGATGAACTTCGACATCAAGACCGAGGAGCTGGAAGGCCAGACGTTCGTGATCGCGCTCGGCGGGGAGGTCGACCTCTACACCGCGCCCGAGTTCAAGCAGCAGCTGCTCGAGGTGATCCGGCAAGGCGCCAAGGACGTCGTCGTCGATTTCTCCGACACGACGTTCATCGACTCCACGACGCTTGGAGTCCTGGTGGGCGGGGTGAAGCGGCTCCGGACGAACGACGGACGGCTCTCGCTCGTCTGCGCCGACCGCAACATCACCAAGATCTTCGAGATCACCGGCCTCGACCGCGTCTTCACGATCTACGGAAGTCGCGACGAGGCCTTGTCGCAGCTCTCCTCCGGCCAGCCTTCCGCGTAGGCGTGAAGCGGGGCGGGCTCCTCGGGGTCGCGCTTCTGCTCGCCGTCCTCGGCGGCGGCTGCGGCACGGGCGGGCTCGCGGACGGCGGCAGTGCCAGTCAGGGGCAGCCGTTGTTCAACGAGAAATGCGGCTCCTGTCACACGCTGCGCGCGGCGGGTACTCAGGGGACGATCGGGCCGAACCTCGACGATGCGTTCGCGCAGGCGCGGGCGGACGGGGTCGGCGAGAGCACGATCCGCGAGGTCGTCCGCCGCCAGATTCAGTTTCCGGTCCCGGCCGAGATGTCGGTCGACGTCCCGCCGATGCCGGAGGACCTCGTGACGGGCGACGACGCGGACTCCGTGGCGGTGTATGTCGCTTCGGTCGCGGCGGTCGAGGACGCACCGGTTGCCCCACCGCCGGCGCCGCCCGCACCACCGGCGGGCGGTGGCGGGGGCGCGGCCGACGGCAAGGCGATCTTCGCCTCGTCCTGCGCGTCCTGCCACACGCTGGCGGCCGCGGGAGCGAGCGGCACGATCGGCCCGAACCTGGACGACGCGAAGCCGACGCTCGACCTGGCCGTCGATCGCGTCACGAACGGCCAGGGCGTGATGCCCTCGTTCAAGGATCAGCTGAGCGAAGCGCAGATCCAGGCGGTCGCGAAGTTCGTGGCCGACAACGCCGGTCAGTAGCGTCGACACGAAGTCGTGACGCTTCGGGCGTCTCCGCGGGCCGTGTCCGGGGTCAGACCCCGGCCGTGGCCGAAGGAGACGGTTAGGCCGCCAGCACGAGTCGCTCGTACTGCGCGACGGCGCGCTCCCCGGAGCCGAAGAGCCCGAGGACTTCCGCGCGGGCCAGCCACCGGGGTGACGTCCCGTGGTGGAAGGCGCCGTAGGCGCTCCACTGCCACTCACCGGGATCCGAACAGAGGCCGGCCTCCACCGGATTCACGGCCAGGTAGCGCGCCAGCCAGAGCTCATGCGCCGGGTTCTCCACGAGCGTGGAGCCAAAGCGGCCCTGGAAGAGGTGGCCCTCGAGGCCCCGGAAGGAGTTGAACATCTGTGCGTAGCGACCGTTCAGGAGCTGCATTCCGTTCGAGATGCCGCCTTTGGGCGTCCGCACCACGAGGTGGAAGTGGTTCGGCATCAAGCAGTAGTCGCGCACACGCCAATCGAACCTGCGAACGACGCGCCCCACCAACCTCAGGAACAGCCGAAAGTCATCCGCCTCCTCGAAGATCAGCTGGCGTCGGTTGCCGCGCGCGGTCACATGGTGGAGCGCGTCTTCGAAGTCCAGGCGCGGCGGACGAGGCATGCACAAGACGGTAGATCCACAAGGCCCGCGCGAGCGGAATCGTCACACAACCGACACACTCGCATCGGCTTGTCGAGCCATGTCCAGGGTCAAACCCCGGCCATCGCCCCTCGGGACGCTTACGCGCTCCCCTCGCCCTCCGCCGACAAATCCGTGACCACGTGGGTGATCGGGACTGCGAAGCGTTCTCGCGCGCCGCTCACCACGCCCCGCTCGAGCCAGTGCGACCGGCCCTCGGGATGGGTCGAGATGATCACCTCGTCCGCGCCGAACGTCCGGAGCGCGTCTTCGATCGCCTGGAGCGGGTCGCCGTCGCCCACTTCACCTCGCGCCTCCACCCCCACCTCGGAGAGTCGCGAGAGCGATGCCTCCAGCCGCTTCTGGGCCGCGACCCGCGCACCGTCCTCGTCCGAGACCCAGTGCCTGAGCGGCGCGTTCAGCGCGGGGCAGACGACGAGCACCTCCTCGCGGAAGCCTTCGGCGCGCTTCATGATCTCCTCACGGAGCATCCCGCCGGTGACGGTCTCGTTCGCGATCACGAGGATGCGCCGCTCGTCCTCGGCGCCGCGGCGCGCCATCTCCTGCTGGACGCGAGGCTCGGGCGTCCCCCGGCGCAGCGCGAGGTAGAGCGCGGCCAGCGTGAGCGCGCCGAACACGGCGAGCCCCGCCCACTTCCCCAGCACGACAGCCGCCAGGACGATCGCAGCGAAGTACCCGACCGTCAGCAGGAGGAAGCGGTAGGCCTCGCTCTCGCTGCGGAACGGGTTCAGCACGCGGCTACAAGACGTAGATCGTCGCGTACACCACGATCCACATTACGTCGACGAAGTGCCAGTAGATTCCGGGGATCTCGACCCCGTGATGGTGGGCCGGAGAGAAGTGGCCGCGGAACGCCCGCACCGTCGCGATGGTGAGCAGGCAGAGCCCCACGAAGACGTGCGCGCCGTGCAGGCCGGTCAACCCGTAGAAGATCGTCCCGAAGGCCTCGTCGTGCGGGGCGAAGCCGATGCGGGAGTACTCGCGCGCCTGCGTGATCAGGAAGACGAGGCCGAGCGCGACGGTGAGCACCAGGCCCGCCTGCAGCCCGACCCGGCTCCCGCGCTTGATCGACTGCAGCGCCCAGTGGATCGTGAAGCTCGAGGTGACCAGGATCGCGGTGTTGACACCGGCCACGAACACCGGGCAGGTGGAAGGCCTCCGGCGGCCACGGCTCCCCGTTCACCACCCGCACGAAGAAGTACGCCGTGAAGAACGAGCCGAAGAGCATGATCTCCGACGCGATGAACAGCAGCATCCCGAGCGTGGGCGCGTCCACACGGGAGCTCTGGTGCGCTACGGGAGGGTGACTCGCGTGCGTGTCCGCGTGGGCGCTCACGGCGTCGCGCCCACCTCCTCGGGAGGAACCTCGACGTGCTGCACGGGGACGCCCGCGTCCTTGCGCAGCCGGCCGAGCAGATCGCGGCGCAGCCAGCTCGACCCGCTCTGCTCGGAGAACGTGGACACGAGGATCTCGTCCACGCGCTCGTCGTGGACTGCGTGCATGGCCGCGCTGTAGGGATCGGGGTGCGCGACCTGACCGTGGACGTCGAGACCCTCGCCGCGCAGGATCGTCAGCGCACGGCGCAGGCGCCGCTCGGCGTCCGGGTGCGCCGACACCGACGGGTCGCTCTGCGGGCAGATGATCAGGAAGCTCGCCGGCGACCGCTTCGCCCGCTCGCGGATCCGCTCGAGCAGCGGCTCGCCGACGACGGTCTCGTTCGCCACCACCAGCACGTTCGCATGTCCGGTCTCGGACTGGACGTCGACGACCACGTGCTCGACCGGGAGCTCCCCCGCTGCCTTCTGCACGCGCTCGACCACGTTCCGCTGCAGCCAGCCCGAGCGCTCCTTCGGATGCGTCGAGACGACGATCGAGTCGATCGGCGGCTCGGCCTGCGCGATCGCGTCGCGGGTGGCGTTGACGGGATCGGTGTCGACGACGAGCCCGGATGCAGGGATCCCCGCCTCGCGCAGGAGTCGCAGCGTGCGGTCGAGACGCCGGCCCGCCGCGGCCCGGCGCGTGTCCTCGTAGACGACGTAGCCCTCGCGCGGCGCGTTGATCGGCGTCACGACGGTCACGCGCGTGCCGCCCTCCTCGGCCCGCTGCTTGAGCGCGTCGATCAGGCTCTGACCGGCCACCGTCTCGTTGGCGATCACGAGCACGTGGTTCATTCCGCGCGCACCTGCTCGGGCTCGCCGGCCCGGTCGCCGTCCATCACCGCATGGCGAGCTCCGGGCACGCCGTAGTCGTACGGGTTCCCCACCACCTGCGGGATCTCGTCGAAGTTGAAGATCGGCGGCGGCGAGGAGACCTGCCACTCCAGCGTGCGGCCGCGCCACGGATTCGCGGTCGTGATGGGCCCTCGTGCCCAGCTCACGACCATGTTGTAGACGAAGACGATGAAGGAGGCGCCGAGGAAGAACGACGCGACCGAGATCACGAGGTTCCAGTCGCCGTACTCCTCACCCAGGTCTGCGTAACGCCGCGGCGCGCCCTGGACGCCGATGATGTGCATCGGGAAGAAGGTGATGTTGAAGGTGATGAACGTCACCCAGAAGTGGAGCTTCCCGAGCCGCTCGTCGTACATGCGGCCGGTCATCTTCGGGAACCAGTAGTAGATCCCGGCGAAGATCGTGAAGAGCGAGCCGCCGAGCAGCACGTAGTGGATGTGGGCCACGATGAAGTACGTGTCCGAGGTGTGGATGTCGATCGGCACCGCGCCCAGGAAGATCCCGGACAGCCCGCCGATCACGAACATGGTCAGGAAGCCCAGCGCCCAGAGCATCGGCGTGCGTCACGCGGATCCGCCCTTCCCACATGGTGGCGAGCCAGGAGAAGACCTTGATCCCGGTCGGCACCGCGATCAGGAGCGTGGTGATCATCATCGGGATGCGGAGCCACGACGCCATCCCGGAGACGAACATGTGGTGCGCCCAGACCGAGAAGCCGAGGATCAGGATCGCCACCAGCGAGAGCGCCATCAGCCGGTAGCCGAAGATCGGCTTCCGGGAGAAGGTCGAGATCACCTCGGAGATGATCCCGAAGCCGGGCAGGATCATGATGTAGACCGCCGGGTGCGAGTAGAACCAGAAGATGTGCTGGTACCCGAGCGGATACCCGCCTTCGGCCACGTTGAAGAAGTTCGTGTGCATGACGCGGTCGAACATCACGAAGAACTGCGAGCCGGCGATGAAGGGCGTCGCGAGCACGACGAGCAGTGACGTCGTGAAGTTCGCCCACACGAGCAGCGGCATGCGCCAGAAGGTCATCCCCGGCGCGCGCATCGTGATGATCGTGACCAGGAAGTTGAGCGCCGTCATGATCGACGACGCTCCGGCCCACTGGACTGCCATCGAGAAGAAGACGTTGCCGAACGGCTGCGCCTCCGCGAGCGGCGTGTAGTTCGTCCAGCCCGCCCCGAAGCCGGGCACGAGGAAGCTCGACAGCATCATCGTCCCGGCGATCGGCAGGAGCCAGAACGAGAGCGCGTTCAGGCGCGGGAACGCCATGTCCGGCGCGCCGATCATCAGGGGCAGCACGTAGTTCGCCAGGCCGGCGAAGGCCGGGATCACGAACAGGAAGATCATCAGCGACGCGTGGACCGAGAACAGCTGGTTGTAGGTCTGCGTGTCCGTGAACTGCATGCCCGGCTGCGCCAGCTCGGCGCGGACGAGCATCGCCATCAGGCCGCCTGCGAGGAAGAAGAAGATCGTCGACGACACGTACTGGACGCCGATCACCTTGTGGTCGGTGTTCACACGGAAGTAGTCCGTCCACTTCCTCGCCCCGTGCCCGGAGTGGTCCTCGGGCCGGGTCGGTCGGCCCGAGAGGTAGTAGAGCCAGTAGTCGAAGGCGCCGAGGCCCGTGAGGAAGCCGATCGGGGCCGTCGTGAGGGCGCCGACGGCGATGACCGGCTCCCAGTCCCAGGTCGGGTCGTAGCCGCCGAGCCAGCGGAAGAACACGACGATCCCCGCGCCGAGCGCGAAGAAGAGCCACGTCATCCAGAACGCGCGCACCCAGCCGGGCCCGAAGGCCCAGCGGCGCCAGCCGGTACGCGGCGGCGGGGGCGCCGCGTGCTGCTGCGCGGCTGCGTGATCAGTCTCGATGTGCGTCACCGGCTACCCCCTCCCTCTGTTCGACCGGACGAGATATTGCACGAGCGCATCGATCTGCTCGTCGGGGAGGTCCGCGTAGGTCTTCGGCATCACGCCCTTCGCGAAGCCCTCCTCGACGTAGGCGTCGGGCGCGACGATCGACTCGCGGACGAACGCCTCCAGCGGCTTGCCGGCCCCCTGGGCCTGCTGGGCGAGCTCGTCGAGGCTCGGCCCGGTGGTCCCGGTGGCCCCTGCCTCCTCGAGCACGTGGCAGCTCCCGCAGCCGTTCTGCGCGAAGACGGCCTCGCCCGCGTTGCCTCCGCCGGAGGTCTGCCTGCCGGCTTCCCGCTTCCAGCGGTCGAACTCGCCTCGGGTGCTCACGATCGCCGCCGCGCGCATGACCGAGTGACCGAGGCCGCAGAGCTCCGTGCAGAGCACCTCGTACTCGCCGACCTTGTTCGGCGTGATCACCAGCTCCGTCACCTGGCCGGGGACGAGGTCCTGCTTCTGACGGAACTCGGGCACCCAGAACGAGTGCAGGACGTCGTCGGCGCGCATACGGAGGAAGATCGGGACGTCCACCGGCAGGTGCAGCTGGCCCGAGCTGAGACAGCGGGCTCCCTCGGCATCGCACTCGAGCTCGTCGTCGGCGCCCGCCGGGGCATCCTCCGGCGGGTAGAGGAACTGCCATGCGAACTGGCGGCCGACGACGTTCACGACCATGTGGTCGTCGGGCAGCTTCTCGTTCCGGGCCAGGGCCACGGCGCTGACCAGGCCGATCGCCGTCACGAGGATGAACGGCACGACCGTCCAGACGATCTCGATCCCGGTGTGCCCGTGGATCGGCAGGCCGTCCGAGTCGTCGTCGGGCGGCGCACGGAACCTGAGCACCGAGTAGACGGCGATCGCGGCGACCACCGCGAAGACCGCGATGCAGATCGCGGTCACGAACCAGAAGACGAAGTCGATCTCCGCGGCCTGATCGGACGCCTGGTCGGGCAGCCAGGGGATGAAGATGGCGACGGCGGTCGCGCCCAGCCCGAGCACGATCCCGAAGACGACGAGGCGGACGATCGCTCCCCTGCGCACCGGCCGCGAGCCTAGTCGAAGCGCGGCAGGGAAGCAGTAGTAACGAATGGAACGTTACAGCGACGTCACCGTCGGGTACGACCGCCGGGGGGACCTGAACCTAAAAGGAGGAACGACGTGGGAATCGGAGTGAGCATCTTCCTGATCGCGCTGGGGGCCATCCTGGCCTTCGCGGTCACCGCCGAGGTCGCAGGCCTCGATGTGCAGACGGTCGGCTGGATCCTGCTGGCCGTGGGGCTCATCGGGCTCGTCCTCTCGATGATCTTCTGGTCGTCCTGGGGCGGCCCCGGAGGCATGCGCCGCCGGACGACGTACGTCGAGGACGGGCCGCCCGCAGCGGGCCCGCCCTACTAGACGCGAGCAAGGGGGCGGCGCGAGCCGCCCCCCTCACGTTTGCAAGCGGCCTCGCCCGGCCACACTCTGTGAGCGGTGCGCGGCAACGTGGTCCAGGAGCTTCTGTCTGTTCTCGAGGCGTCCACGAGTGCGCTGAACCGGCAGGCCGAGCGGTACGCCGAGCTGGAGGCCGCACACGAGGAGCTCCGCCGGCGCGAGCAGCTGAAGAGCGACTTCATCTCGATCGCCTCCCACGAGCTGCGGACGCCGATCGCGGTGGTGCACGGCGTCACCTCGACGCTGCACCTGCGCGGCGACGACCTCGACCCCGGGCAGCTGGTCGAGCTGCGCGCCACGCTCTACGACCAGAGCTCGCGCCTCTCCTCGCTCGCCGACCAGCTGCTCGACCTCTCGCGGCTGGAGTCGGGAACGGTCGTGGCGAAGCCGACGCGCTTTCGACCCCGGGAGCACATCGACACCCTGCTCCCGCGGCTCGCGCCGGACCGGCTGCAAGACATCCGCGTCGACCTGCCACCGGACCTCGAGATCGTCACCGATCCCCACGGGTTCGAGCGCATCCTGGCCAACCTGATCCTCAACGCCCTTCGCTACGGGCGCCCGCCCGTCGAGGTCGACGGCAAGGTCGACGACGGCGTGCACGTCGTCGTGGCCGATCACGGCGACGGCGTCGACCCTGCCTTCATCCCGCGTCTGTTCGATCGTTTTTCACGGGCCGGCCGCGCCCAGGTCGACAGCGGGGTGGGCCTCGGCCTCTCGATCGCGCACTCGTTCGCGCTGGCGCTCGGCGGGGAGCTCCGCTACGAGCCGCGCCGGCCGCACGGTGCGCGCTTCACGCTGTCGCTACCGCGCTGATCGGCAGCTCGAAGGCGAACGTCGAGCCCTCGCCCTCGCGGGACTCGACCCAGATGTGCCCGTCCATGCGTCGAACGAGCTCCCGGCAGATGTAGAGGCCGAGCCCGGTGCCGCCGATGCCTCGGCTCAGGTTCGGGTCGACCCGGTAGAACTTCTCGAAGATCCGCCGCTGCTCCGCGGTCGCGATCCCGAGGCCCTCGTCACGCACCGAGAAGCGCACGGCGTTCCCGTGGCGCTGCAGTCGCACCTCGACCACGCCGCCGCCCGGCGAGTACTTCACAGCGTTCTCGACCAGGTTCGCCAGCACCTGGCGCAACTTGTCGGGGTCGCTGCTGACCGGCGGCAACGGCTCCACATCCCAGAGGGCGAGCGTGATCTGCTCGGGCAGGTGGACGCGCGCCGCCTCCACGACCTCCCGCGCGAGCACGCCCGCGTCGCAGCTCTCCACCTGGATGCCCAGCGTTCCCGAGTCGAGTCGGCTCGCCCAGAGGATGTCGTTCACGGTCCGGGCGAGTCGATCGGCCTCGCTGCCGATCATCTCCAGCAGCGTCCCCCGCCGCTCGTCGCCCAGGTCGATGTCTCCGCGCAGCAGCGTGCGTGAGGCCCCGTAGATGGCCGCGAGAGGGGTGCGGAGCTCGTGCGAGACCGTGGAGACGAAGTCGGTCTTGAGCTGCTCGAGGCCTCGCTCCTCGGTCAGGTCGCGGAAGGCGTAGACGGTTCCCTCGTCGAAGCTGACGGCCCCGACCGACAGCCAGGTCTCGCGGCCGCCCAGATCCAGCGGCACGCTGGTGGGCCGGCCCTCCGGGCTCGAGGCGAGCGGCTCGGCGATGCGTGACCACCCCGGGATCGCCGTCTCTGCCGCGCGGCCTACGACGTCGGTCGCACGGAGCCCCGTGATCGCCTCGGCGGCCGGGTTCCAGAAGCGGATGATGCCCTCGGCGTCGAGCAGGAACACCCCGTCGGCGACGTACTCGAGCGCAAGCGCCGCATGCAGGCGCTCCTCCGCCCGTTGGGTGTCGGTGACGTCGCGGAAGATGTTGATCGCGAACGCCACCGCGCCCTCTTCGTCGTGCACCGGTGTTCCGCGCACGAGCGCCCAGCGCTCCTCGCCGGTCTCGTGGATCCGGTAGCGGACGAGCTGCTCCGATTCGACGCCGCCGAGCGCGAGCCGGCCCGGCAGGCGCTCGACCGGAAAGGGGCCGCCGTCGGGCGCGAGCAGCTCGTAGTGGCTCATCAGCCGTGACAGCGGAGCGCTCAGAAGCTCCTCCTGCGACTCGAACCCGAGCGTGCGAACGGCAGCGTCGTTCGCATACAGGAGGCGTCCGTCCGGAGCCTGAACCGTGATCGCGTCCGCGACGTGCTTGAGGATCGACTCGGCCTGCTCCGGGGAGAGGCGACTGTCGGAGAGGGACTGCTCGCTCACGGGGAGCGCAGGTTACTCCTCTGGAAGCCGGATCAGGCCAGGGCGCCGAGCGGATCGAGTGCCGCCCCGCGCAGCCTCACCTCGAAGTGCAGGTGCGGGCCGGTGGCGCGGCCGCTGGCGCCGACGAGACCGACGAGCGCGCCGGCGACGACGGTCTGGCCCACCTGGGCCCGCGCCGCCGAGAGATGGGCGTACCAGGTGCGGAGCCCCTGGCCGTGGTCGATCACGACGACCGTTCCCCAGCCGCCCCCGAGCGGCCCGGCATGCGTGACGCGGCCGGCTGCGGCGGCGAGCACCGGGGCGCCGGCAGGCGCCGGGTAGTCGAGCCCCGTGTGGAACCGCCGCCCACGAGGACCGAAGCGGTCGGTGGGCGCGATCGGGCAAGGAGCGAGCAGCGCGATCGGCGACCGCGGCGGCTCGGTTCGCAGCGCGGCCACGGTGGCCGCGCCGGCGCGGCCGTCAGGGCGAATTCCGGCCCAGGTCTGGAACTTGCGCAGCGCGCGGTCGGTGTGGCCGCCGAAGGTGCCGTCGAGGTTTCCGGAGGGGAATCCGTGCCAGGCGAGCAGGAACTGCAGCGACGCGACGTCCCAGCCGGACGTCCCCGCATGAAGAGTTCTGCGCCCGAGCGGCGCGCGGCGGCCGTAGCGGCCCAGAGCCAGGCGCGTGTTGGGCCCGGGCACACCGTCGGCGACCAGTCCCTTGCCGCTGCTGGAACCGGCGCAGGGCGGCTGCGGTCCCGGGGCCCATGGAGCCGTCGACCGACCCGCGATAGAGCCCGCGAGCCTTGAGCGCGACCTGCAGGGCGGCGACGTCGGCATCGCCGACCGCGCGAGCGGCCGCGGGAAAGGTCCACGCGACGGCGAGGAGCAGGACAACAGTGACGAAACGCCGCATTCCCCGGACCTATCGGTCACTCGATCGAGGGACTTGAGAGCCTTTCGGGGCACAGAGTCGCGCGGAATCGGGGATGAACGCGCACCCGGGCGCGGCCGATGCGGATACGGAGATGCGGCTCTCTGGCAAACCGTCCGTTCGCACCGCCTTCGAGCTGCTCCTGCTCGCCGGCCTGGCCGTCCATGCGCTGCACACGGGCCTGGGCGTCGGCGGCGACCGCATCGACTCGCTCGTGACCTCCTGGCTCTACGTCGGGCTGCTCGTCGCTTGCGCGGGCGGGTGCGTGGCGCGAGCGATCTCGGTTGCCCAGGAGCGGGGCGCCTGGCTCTGGCTCGGCGTCGGCCTGACGTGCTCGGCTGCCGGTGACGCGTATTTCACGCTCGTGCTCGGCGGGTCGGATTCGAACGCCGGCTCGACCTCGGCCAGCCCGGCCTGCTCGTGATCCTCGATCTCGACGGCTTCAAGGCCTACAACGACACCTTCGGGCATCCAGCCGGCGACTCCCTGCTCCGACGGCTCGGCGAGCGGCTCGCCGCCGCGGCCTTGCCCTACGGAGCTGCCTACCGGCTCGGCGGGGACGAGTTCTGCGCACTCCTGCACGTCGACGGAGAGCTCGCCGAGACGGCGATCGATGCGGTGGCGCGCGCGCTCACCGAGCATGGCGAGAACTTCTCCGTTGCGGCCTCGTTCGGCGCCGTCGTGCTCTCGGAGGAGGCGAGCTCGACGAGCGAGGCTCTGAAGCTCGCCGACCACCGGCTGTACGCGCAGAAGCGCAGCAAGCAGAGCTCACCCGGACGGCAGACCCACGATGCCCTGCTACGAGTGCTGCTCGAGCGCGAGCCCGGCCTCCACGGGCACATGCACCAGGTTGCGGAGCTCAGCGAGTCCGTCGGCCGCCAACTCGGTCTCGAGCCCGAGGTGGTCGCAGAGGTCGCACGGGCCGCCGAGCTGCACGACATCGGGAAGCTCGCGATCCCGGACACCATCCTGCACAAGCCCGGCCCCCTCACAGGCGACGAGCTCGACTACGTCCACAAGCACACGCTGACGGGTGAACGCATCCTCGCGGCCGCGCCGGCTCTCCGCGACGTGGCGGGCCTCGTCCGCGCGAGCCACGAACGCTGGGACGGCGGCGGTTACCCGGACGGCTCGGCCGGCGCCACGATCCCGCTCGGGGCTCGAATCATCGCGGTCTGCGACGCCTTCGACGCGATGGTCTCGGACCGTCCCTACCGAGCGGCCAGGACGCACGAAGGCGCACTCGACGAGTTGCGCGCCTGCTCCGGATCGCAGTTCGACCCGACGGTAGTCGCCGCCTTCTGTGCAGCGTGGAGCGAGCGCCACGCGGCCGCGTCAGCCGTGCTCGCCTAGGCCAGCCAGGGCTGGAGGAAGCTCTGGATGTCGCGGCAGCCGCGAGGCTCCTCGAGCCGGGCACGGACGGTCTTGCCCTCGACGACGTAGAGCGTCGGCACGCGTTCCACGCGAAAGCGCTCTTTCAGTTCGGGATGCTGCTCGCTGTCGACGCGGTACATCTGGAAGGTGTCGTGGTTGTGACGCTGCTGCAGCACCTGCGCGAGGAAGCCCTCGACGCGCCGGCACCGGCCGGACTCGGGAGAGTAGAAGAAGACGAGCCGTGGCTTGGGCACCGCCGGTGCCGTCACGGTCACGCCGAGACTCCCACCGGGGCGAGCGGGTAGCCCTCGAGCGACTCCAACGCCTCCCGCAGGGTCGCGTGCAGGCACAGAACGCGATCGAGGCCGGTGATCTCGATGATCCGCGCGATGCGGCGGTCGTCGCAGACCGCCCTGAGCAGACCGCCGCGGGCTTTCGCGCGCTTCGCCGCCTCCACGAGAACGCCGAGGCCGATCGAATCGACGAACGGCACCTTGAGCAGGTCGACCACGATCTCGGTGGCCCCCTCGTCCCAGGCCTGGACGAGCGCGTTGCGCAGGTCGGGCGCGGTCACCAGGTCGAGGTCGCCCGAGGCGGTGATCACATGGACGTTCCCGCCGAGATAGGCGGCTGTCAGGGAGAATTCGGCGCGCACCGAGGCAACGTAGCCTCGTCCCTTTCAGCAGGGTCTAAGGGATATCTATGGAATTGCTCACACTGGGACGAGCTTGTAGCCGATTCCGCGCACGGTAAGGATGCGCTGAGGCTCGTCGGGCGTCGGCTCGAGCTTCCGGCGCAGGTTCGAGACGTGGATGTCGCAGGCTCGCTCGTCGCCGACGTACGAGCTCTCCCAGAGGTGCTGCATGATCTCGCGCCGCGTGTAGACGCGCTCCGGCTCCTCGGCGAGCAAGGCGAGCAGGCGAAACTCGGACGGCGTGAGCTGAACCTCGCGACCGTCGAGAACGACCTTGTGGCGTCCGAGATCGAGGCTGAGGTTGCCGATGCGCCGAAACGAGTAACCGCGACCCGCGCGGTCGAGGTCGCGGCGGCGCAGGATCGCTCGCACGCGGCTGACGAGCTCGGCGATCGAGAACGGCTTGGTCACGTAGTCGTCCGCGCCCGCCTCGAGCCCGAGCACGCGGTCGACCTCGGCGTCCTTCGCGGTCAGCATCAGGATCGGGACGTCGCTCTCGTCGCGGAGCCGCCGACACACCTCGGTTCCCGACAGCCTGGGGAGCATGAGATCGAGGATGACGAGGTCGAAGGTCCCCTCGAGAGCGGCCGCCAGGCCCTCTTCGCCGTCGGCCCGACTTTCGACGTCGTACCCTTCGCCCTCGAGCGCGTAGGCGACGGCATCGACGATCGCCGGCTCGTCCTCGACCATGAGGATCCGGCGGCTCACTGCTTCATCGTCCCGGCCGAGGGAAGCGTGACGAGCGCGCGGGTGCCGTCGGCCCCTCCCTCCACGACGAGCGAGCCGCGCAGCACACGCAACGCCTCGGAAGCGATCGCCAGCCCGAGCCCGAATCCCTCTCCCTGCGAGGCCGGGTCGCGGTAGAACCGCTCGAAGTCGCTTCCCGAAGGGAGCTCGGCGCCGGGGCCGGTGTCGCTCACGACGATCTGAACCGCGCCGTCGTCGAGGGCTGAGGCGAGCAGGACGACCTCGCCCTCCTCGGTGAACTTGGCCGCGTTCTCCGCCAGGTTCCCGAGGGCTTGCTCGAGCAGGTCCTTGTTCGTCAGCGCGGCGAGATCGTGCGGGCAGTGCACGCGAACGCTCACGCCGGCTCCGGGATGCAGCCCCGCGGCGATCCCGTCGAGCAGGGTGTGTAGCGGCACGACCTCGACCGCCGGCCGCTCGGAGAGCGCCTGAGCGCGAGCAAGGAGAAGGAGCGACCGCGTCAGCCGGACCAGGCGGTCGCACTGATGATCGAGATGGGCCAGGAAGCGGTCGCGCGCCTCCGGAACCTCCTTGGCGCCGCCCTGGAGCACCTCGATCGCGCTCGCGATAGCGGAGACCGGCGTGCGGAGCTGATGCGCTGCGTTGGCCACGAACTCACGCTCGGCCCGCTCGCGGCGCAGCACCGACGAGACGTCGGCGATCACGAGCAACGCCTCGCCGGAGGCGTCCGGCGGCAGCGCCATCACGTCGTACACGGTCGCGCCGCCCAAGAGCGCGGCGCGCGTCTCCGCAGGCCCGGCGCGCGCCTCGAAGACCTGCTGGACGAGCGGGCGCAGGGGGGCATCGGGCCACGGGTCGGGAAGGAGGTTCCCGGCGAGCGACCCGGCGTCACCGAGCAAGTCCTCGGCAGCGGAGTTCGCGTAGGACACACGGAGCTCCGAGTTGAGCGTGACGACCGCGTGGCGGAGGCGGTCGAGCACGTGCGAGAGCCGATCGATCGGAGAGCCGCCGTCTGAGCGGGCAGCGCTCTGGCCGGGAACGGTGACCGCGTCGGCGAGCGCCAGCCGGATCGAAGGAGCTGCGTCCGGCTCCGGGCCGGCCGCGTACAGCAGGAGCAGCGTCGAGCCACCGTCCGGCGCGAGAAACGGCACCTCGTCCTGCCACCGCGCGCCGCGGGCGGCCTCGGCGAGAAGGGTGCGGAATCCCTGGCGTCGCTCGACCGCGACGAGCTCCACGAGGCCCGCGCCGATCAGGCTCGCGTGGTCGCGGACAAGCAGGTCGCACGCGGCGCGGTTGGCCTCGAGCACCACGCCCTCGAGGTCCATGACGAGGTGGCCGACCGGCGCCAGGTCGAAGAGCTCGCGGTAGCGCCGCCGTTCCAGCTCGAGCAGCCTGCGCGCCTCCCCGATGTCCGGGGCGGTTGTTCCGCCGCTCTGAGATCGTGTCGAGGGAGCGCTCATGTCTTCCTCAGCTTTCCCGAATCCGCACGGCCTTGAATCCTGGTGGCGCGAGGGCGTCTTGTACCAGGTGTATCCACGCTCGTTCGCAGACTCGAACGGGGACGGCGTCGGCGACCTGGCCGGGCTGATCGACCGGCTCGACCACCTGGAGTGGCTGGGGATCGACGGAATCTGGCTCAACCCGACGATGCCGTCGCCGAACGCCGACTGGGGCTACGACGTCGCCGACTACCGTGGAGTCCATCCGGAGCTCGGGACGATGGCCGACCTCGATCGGCTCGTCGCCGCCGGGGCCGCGCGGGGGATTCGGATCCTGCTCGACCTCGTGCCCAACCACACCTCCGACCGTCACCCGTGGTTCGTGGAAGCACGTGCGGGAACGGCCGCGCGCCGCCACTGGTACGTCTGGGCCGATCCCATGCCGGACGGCTCGCCGCCGAACGACTGGGTCAGCGTCTTCGACGGGCCAGCGTGGACGCTCGACGAGACCAGCGGCCGGTACTACCTGCACCAGTTCCTCGCCGAGCAGCCGGATTTGAACTGGTGGAACGACGAGGTTCGAGACGCTTTCGACGACATCCTCCGCTTCTGGTTCACCCGGGGGATCGCCGGGTTCCGCATCGACGTCGCGCACGCGATCGTCAAGGACCCGGACCTCCGTGACGCCGGCATCCAGCCCGGCGTGCACGACGTCCACCGGCGCTGGCGAGCGCTCACCGACCAGGAGGACCCGCCGCGGATCCTGCTCGGAGAGACCCACATCCGCGAGCTGGAGCAGATGGTCGCGTTCTACGGCACGGGCGAGGACGAGCTCCACCTCGCCTTCAACTTCCCGTTCGTCTACGCCGATTTCGAAGCGGAGAAGCTGGCCGCGGTGGTGGCCGGTACCGAGCGCCTGCTGCCGCCGGGAGCGTGGCCTGTGTGGACCGGCTCGAATCACGATTCGGGCCGCTTTCCCACCCGCTGGTGCGGTGACGACGACGCGCGCACGCGGCTGGCGCTGATCGCCCTGCTGACGCTTCGCGGCACGCCTGTCCTGTACTACGGCGACGAGCTCGGCATGGCCGAGGTCGAGCTGCGCCCGGAGCAGCTCCGCGATCCCGTCGGGCTCCGCCGCTGGCCGGACGACCCCGGGCGGGACCGAGCTCGTACGCCGATGCAGTGGTCGCCGGCGGACGGCGCAGGCTTCACCGAGGCGGGGGCGGAGCCGTGGCTGCCGCTCGGAGACCACCGAGCACGGAACGTCGAGGACCAGCGGGCGGACACGGGCTCGATCCTCTCCTTCTGCCGCGGGCTGATCGCGCTGCGACGCCGGACCCCGGAGTTGCGCACCGGCGCGTACCGCGAGCTGGAGTCGCCGCCGGGCGTCTGGGCGTGGCGCCGCGGCGAGCACATCACCGTCGCGCTGAACATGTCCGACAGCGAGGTCGTCCTCCAGGGCCTCGAGGGAACTTTGCTCGCGTCGAGCGCTCGCAGCCCGGGCGAGGCGGTCGGCGGTGAGGTCACGCTTGCTGCTTTGGAAGGGGTAGTCGTAGGTGTTGACTTTGCACCGTGACGCCAACACGGGGATACTCGCGTTGATGCCGCCGAGCCCAGGCGACCGCGCTGCGCGCAACGAGGCCCTGTTCCGCCAAGTGAACGAGCGGGTTCGCGACGTCAGCCAAGTGTTCGCGACGCTCGACCCGAGCCCGGTCGACTTCGTCTGCGAATGCGGGCTGCAGGACTGCACGGCGCCGGTGTCCCTGCGCCTGCACGAGTACGAGGCCGTGCGGTCGGTCCCGACGCACTTCTTCGTGCTGCCCGCTCACTTGATCCCGGAGATCGAGCGAGTGGTCGCCGACCACGGCTCCTACGTCGTCGTCGAGAAGCTTCCCGGCGAGCAGGACATCGCGCGGGCCACCGACCCCCGGGCGTAGCGGCCGCGGTAGGGTCGCGGCGACGACCGAGAGGAGAGACGATGCCGTTTCAGGTTCCCGAGCTGCCCTACGACTACGCGGCGCTCGAGCCGCACATCGACGAGCAGACCATGCGGCTCCACCACGACAAGCACCACCAGACCTACGTGGACAAGGCCAACGCCGCGCTGGAGGGGACCGAGTGGGCGGACAAGCCCGTCGAGGAGGTGCTCGCGAACCTCGACCGGCTGCCCGAGGACAAGCGCAAGCCGGTGCGCAACAACGCGGGCGGGCACGCGAACCACACGCTCTTCTGGGAGATCATGAGCCCGGAGGGCGGGGGCGAGCCCGACGGCGACCTCGCCTCGGCGATCGCCGAGGCCTTCGGTGACGTCGAGACGCTCAAGCAGAAGGTGAACGACGCGGCCGTGAACCAGTTCGGCAGCGGCTGGGGCTGGCTCGTACAGGACGGTTCGTCGCTCGCAGTCGTCGCCACGGCGAACCAGGACTCCCCTCTGCTGCAGGGTCAGACGCCGCTCCTGGGAGTCGACGTCTGGGAGCACGCGTACTACCTGCGCTACCAGAACCGCCGGCCCGACTACCTGGCGGCCTGGTGGAACGTCGTCAACTGGCCCGAGGTCGCACGGAGGTTCAACGCCGGCTGAGGCGGGAACGACGCGGGGACTCGACCCAAGGAGGTTCCCACGTGGCGAATCCAGCACCCGTCGGCAGCGACGTCCAGGCCGGCACCTACCGCTGCACCAACTGCAGCTACGAGCTCGGAGTCCAGTCCGTGCAATCGCTCCCGCCCTGTCCGAAGTGCGAAGGGCCGCAGGAGTGGAAGGCGCTCACCGGCGGCGACGGCGCCGCGGATCCCTATCCGGACGAGAGCTAGCCGGCTACCGCCGTCACGGGCACGGGAAGGTCGACCGTGAAGGTCGAGCCTTTCCCGGGCTCGGACTCCACCTCGATCTCGCCGCCCATGCGCTGGACGAGCTCGCGGCAGATGTAGAGACCGAGGCCCGTCCCGCCGACTCCGCGCGCCAGCTGCGGGTCGGCGCGATAGAACTTCTCGAAGATCCGCTCCTGCTCGCCGCGTGGGATACCTAGGCCCTCGTCGCGAACGCGCAGGCGCAGTCGCCCGTTCTGCGCTTCCAGGCCGAGCACGACCGGGCCGCCGTCGGGTGAGTACTTGATCGCGTTCTCGAGCAGGTTCAGGAGGACGCGGCGGAGCTTGGTCGGATCGACGTCGATACCGGGGATCCCGTTCGTCGGCGCCTCGACCTGCAGCGTGACGTCGCTCTCCAGGTGGAGCTGCATCGACTCGACCACTTCGTCGACGAGCGCCGGCACGTCGACCCGCTCCGACGCGAGCCGGAGCCTCCCGGAGTCGAGATGGCTCGCGAACAGGATGTCGTCGATCACGCGCGCCAGCCGCTCCGACTCGCTGGCGATGATCCCGATCAGGCGGTCGACGCCCTCCTCGTCGACACCCTCGGTCCTGCGCAGGGTCTTCGCTGCGCCGTAGATGGCGGCGAGCGGCGTCCGCAGCTCGTGCGACGCCGTGGCGACGAAGTCGTCCTTGAGCTTGTCCACCACGCGCTCGTCGGTTCGGTCCTGGAAGGAGTAGACGGTCGCGTCGGCCACGTCCACGCCGCAGAGCGACAGCCAGACCTCCCGCCCCTCCACCTCGAAGGGCAGCATCCGGGAGAGCTGCCGCTTCGGACGGCCGGCGCCCGCGACCGGAATCGACGGCGCGACCCCGTCCCAGCCCCCGAGGAGCTCCCGCGCCGCACGGCCGACCGCCTGCTCGAGGCCGATGCCCGTGATCTGCTCGGCGGCCAGGTTCCAGAACTGCACGACGCCCTCGCGGTCGAGGACGAACACGCCGTCGCCGACATGCTCGAGCACGTGCGAGTGGCGTTCGAGCTCGAGGCGCTGCAGCTCGATCCGGCGCGCGAGGCCGCGCCGCTCGATCGCCCGCGCCAGCGAGGCCGTGAAGTAGTCGCGGTCGATCGGCTTCTGAATGTAGTCGTAGGCTCCCCGGCGCAGGGCCTGCACGGCCAGGTCGTGCTCGCCGTGGCCGGTGATCAGGAGCGTCGGCGTCTCCGGCCGCAGCTTCTGGATCTCGTCCAGCAGCGCGAGGCCGTCCATCCCGGGCATCTTGATGTCGGTGACGATCGCGTCGTAGTCCTCGTCCGCGATCTTTCCGAGCGCTTCCGTCGCCGAGTCGCACGTCTCGACAGCCAGCACGCTCATCCGCAGGCGCAGGGCCTCGGGCAGCGCCTCCAGGAGCGCCGGGTCGTCGTCGACGATCAGGACCCGCTGCGTCATGCCTCCTCGAGCTCGAGCTCGAACTCCGCCAGCGGGAGCTCGATGACGAACTCCGCGCCGCCGCCGACGCGATCTCCGACCACGATCGTCCCGCCGTGCTCGCGCACGATCCCGTAGGTGATCGAGAGACCGAGGCCGGTGCCGGCACCGACCTCCTTCGTGGTGAAGAAGGGGTCGAAGATCCGCTGCTCCAGGTCGGCGGGGACGCCCGGACCGTTGTCGGCGAAGGTCACGACGGCCACGGGCGGCTGCAGCTCGCAGGTGATCCAGATCTGCTTGCGCTCGATCTCGGTCAGCGCGTCGCGCGCGTTGGTGAGCAGGTTGACGAACACCTGCTCGAGCTGGATCTCGTTGCCGTGCACGACGATCGGCTCGGCGCCGGGCTCGACGGCGACCTCGATCTGTCGCAGGCGGAGCTGCTCGTGCATCAGCGAGAGCGAGCGCTCCACGACCGGGGCGATCTCGACCGGCTCGTAGACGATCGTCGCGGCGCGGCCGAACGTGCGCAGGTGGGAGATGATCTCCGTGGCCTTCCGCACCTGCTCCATGGCCTTGCCCAGCTCGGTCGCGCACCACCTCGGGCTCCACCACGCCCAGGTCGATCCGGTCGATCGCGTTGCCGACGAACAGGCCGATGTTGTTGAGCGGGTTGTTGAGCTCGTGCGCGATCCCGGTGGTGAGCTCGCCGAGCGTCGCCAGCTTGCCGGCCTGGATCAGCTGCTCCTGCTTCTCGCGCAGCTCCTGCTCGCGCCGCTCGATCTCCGCGGTCGTCTCGCGGAGGTCGCCCATGATGTGGATCATCGCCTTGCGGCTGCTCTCGAGCCTCAGGTTGGAGTCGTGGGAGTCGCTGAGGATGTGCAGCAGCGCACGGCGCGAGTTGTCGAGCCGCTCGGTCTGCTTGGCGAGACGGCTGCGGTCCTGCTCGTAGTCGCCGAGGATGTGGAGCATCGCCTTGCGCTGGTCGCCGAGCCGTTTGTTGGAGTCGTTCAGGTCGCCCATGATGTGGAGCAGCGCGCGGCGGCGCTCCTCCGCCTGGGCAACGCGGTGCTCGAGCTCGGCGACGCGCTCGAGGAGCGCGGTCTCCGCCTCGGCCTGGTCGAGCCGGGACAGCGGCTCGGCGGTGCTCATGCCGAGTGGCTCATCCGTCCGGCGACCGCTGCGACGCGAGCTCCTGCCGTAGGCCGTCGAGCTCCTTCTCGAGCGCGATCATCTTGAGCTCGCGCCCGACGACGACCTCCTCGAACTTCTCCAGGTCGAGGATCTTCTCCTGCAGCTCCGTCTTCGACTCCTCGAGGTCGCGCACGACGAGCTCGTAGGCGCGCATGTCGCGGAGGATGCCGATGGCGCCGATCACCTTGCCCTCTGGATCGCGAAGAGCGGAGGCGTTCAAGGTGGTCGGGATCACCTCGCCGGTCGCCGCGCGCGGGTTGAGACGCGCGTTTCGCGTGACGCCGCGGGCCACGACCTCCCGCAGCGCGGCCGTGAACTCGCGCGTCTCGTCCTCGCTGATGAAGCGCGACAGCGACTGCTCGACCACCTCGTCGCGGCGGAAGCCCGAGCAGGGCGGAGACCGCGTCGTTCGCCTGCAGGATCTTGCCCTCCAGGTCCGAGACGAACACCGGGTCGGGCGCGTTCTCGATCAGGCTCTGCGAGTAGGACAGAGCCTTGTCCAGCTCGCGCATGTCGCGGAGCACGCCGATGGCGCCGATCACGTTGCCGTCGGAGTCGCGCAGGGCGGACGCGTTCAGGGTGGTCGGGATCACCTCGCCCGTGGCAGAGCGCGGATTCAGGCGGGCGTTTCGGGTCACGCCGCGCTCCACGACCTCGCGCAGCACGGCCGTGAACTCGCGCGTCTCGTCCTCGGAGATGAAGCGCGACAGCGACTGCTCGAGCACCTCGTCGCGGCGGAAGCCCAGCAGCTCCGAAACCGCGTCGTTCGCCTCGATGATCTTGCCCTCGAGGTCCGAGACGAACACCGGGTCGGGCGCGTTCTTGATCAGGTTCTCCGCGTACGCGCGGGCCTTGTCCAGCTCGCGCATGTCGCGGAGCACGCCGATCGCGCCGATCACGTTGCCCTCGGAGTCGCGCAGCGCCGAGGCGTTCAGCGACGTCGGGATCACCTCGCCCGTCGCCGAGCGCGGGTTGAGCACGGCGTCGCGGGTGACGCCTCGCTCGACGACCTCCTTCAGGGCCGCCGTGAACTCGCGCGTCTCGTCCTCGCTGATGAAGCGCGACAGCGACTGCTCGACCACCTCGTCGCGGCGGAAGCCCGAGCAGGGCGGAGACGGCGTCGTTGGTCTGGAGGATCTTGCCCTCCAGGTCCGAGACGAACACCGGGTCGGGCGCGTTCTCGATCAGGCTCTCCGCGTAGGCGCGCGCCTTGTCCAGCTCGCGCATGTCGCGGAGGATCCCGATCGCGCCGATCACCTTGCCCTCGGAGTCGCGCAGGGCCGAGGCGTTCAGCGTCGTCGGGATCACCTCGCCCGTCGCCGAGCGCGGGTTGAGGACCGCGTTGCGCGTGACGCCGTGCTCGACCACCTCGTGCAGCGCGGCGGTGAACTCGCGCGTCTCCTCCTCGCTGATGAAGCGCGACAGCGACTGCTCGAGCACCTCGTCGCGGCGGAAGCCCAGCAGCTCCGAGACCGCGTCGTTGGCCTGCAGGATCTTGCCCTCCAGGTCGGACACGAACACCGGGTCGGGCGCGTTGGCGATGATGATGTCGGCGTCGAGAGCGGCAGCCGCGGCGGGGCCGCCCTCGGCCGGGCCGTTCGTGCTCGCCTGCACGGCCGTGCCGTCCTTCAGGGGCTTGGCCATGAAAGTTCCTCCTGATCCAGGGGGTGATTGCGGTCGATGCGACCGGGGGCCGCAACACAGATTGTCGTCGGGGCAGGCAGAGTCGGCAAGCCCACGCGTGTGCGCATCGCCAAAATCGTTCGCTTCGCCGCCGCTCCCCCCTTCAAGCACGTGCCTTTTAGCACAGTTTCGGCAGCGACGCAGAGCACGGGCAGATGGGCCGTGAAGGATTCGAACCTTCGACCTTGGGATTAAGAGTCCCCTGCTCTACCAACTGAGCTAACGGCCCGAGCGGCTGCGTAGTGTAGCCCCGCCGTGAAGGTGCTCTCCGTCGTCGGGAACAGGCCGCAGTTCATCAAGTCGGCTCCGCTTTCCGTGGCCTGCGGGAGCGCGGAATCGACGAGGTCGTCGTCCACACGGGACAGCACTACGACCGCGAGCTCTCGCAGGTGTTCTTCGAGGAGCTCGAGCTCGCCGAGCCCGCGCACTCGCTCGCGCTGCGGACCTCGGACCCGGACGCCATGAAGCCTGCGATCGCCGCGATCGTGGCCGCCGAGCGGCCGGACTGGGTGCTCGTCTACGGCGACACCAACTCGACGCTCGCAGGCGCCCTCGCGGCCGCCGAGAGCGCCGTCCCGCTGGCCCACGTCGAGGCCGGCCTGCGGAGCGGCGACCTCTCGATGCCCGAGGAGCGAAACCGGATCGAGGTCGACCGGCTCGCCCAGCTGCTCCTGACCCCGGACGAGCGCTCGAGCCGGATCCTGGCCGCCGAAGGCGTCTCCGGCCGCCGCGAGGTCGTCGGCGACGTCATGGCCGACGCGAGCCGGCAGCTCGTCCCGATCGCCCGGGAGCGCTCCCGGATCCTGGAGCAGCACGGCCTCGAGCCCGGCGCGTACCTGGTCGCGACCGTGCATCGCGAGGCGAACGTGCGACCGGAGCGCCTAGCGCGGATCGCAGACGGACTGAGCCGCCTCCCCGAGCCCGTGCTCTTCCCCGCGCACCCGCGGACGCGGGCCGCCCTCGCAAGTAACAGACTGTTACTTGCTCCCCACGTCCGCGTGCTCGACCCGCTCGGGTACCTCGACCTCGCCGCGCTTGCATCGCAGGCGCGCGTGATCCTGACCGACTCGGGCGGGCTGCAGAAGGAGGCGTACTGGTACGGCGTCCCCTGCGTCACGATGCGCCCGAGCACCGAGTGGGTGGACACCGTCGAGCTGGGGGCGAACACGCTCGTGGACGACGACCCGGACCGTCTGGTGGCCGCCGTAGCTCGGGCCCGCATGCCCGATGAGCGCCCGCCGCTCTACGGCGACGGCCACGCGTCTGACCGGATCGCTGACCTCCTGGTTACCCTCTCGCCGTGAGCAGGATCAAGATCGGCCTGGCCGGGCTCGGCTACTGGGGCCCCAACCTGGCCCGGAACTTCGACGAGACCGCCGATCTGACCTGGCTCTCCGATCTGTCCGAGGAGAACCGCGCGCGGTTCGCGCCGCGCTATCCGAACGCGCGCATGACGGCCGACTTCGACGAGCTGCTCGCCGATCCGGAGCTCGAGGCGGTCGTCGTCGCCACGCCGGTCGTGACGCACTACGAGCTCGCCCGCGCAGCCCTCGAGGCCGGAAAGCACGTCTTCGTCGAGAAGCCGATGGCGGTCCGGGCCGCCGAGGCCGAGGAACTGGTGGCACTCGCGGAGGAGCGTGGCCTGGTGCTGATGCCCGGCCACCTGCTGCTCTACCACCCGGGCGTGCGGAAGCTGAAGGAGCTCGTCGACGCGGGCGAGCTGGGCGACGTGCTCTACCTGTACGGCAACCGCCAGAACTTCGGGAAGATCCGGCGCGAGGAGAACGCGCTCTCCAGCCTGGGCGCGCACGACCTCTCGGTCATCCTCCACCTCGTCGGCGAGGAGCCGACGGAGTGCTGGGCCCGCGGCGAGAGCTTCCTCGGCGAGGTCGAGGACGTCGTCTTCTGCTACCTGCGCTTCCCGTCCGGGAAGGTCGCGCACATGCATCTGTCGTGGCTCGACCCACACAAGAAGCGCGAGATGACGGTCGTCGGCACCAAGCGCATGGTCGTCTTCGACGACATGGAGCTCGAGCGCAAGATCACGATCTACGACAAGGCCACCGAGCGCGCCCGCCGAGTCGTACGGCGAGTGGCGGACGCGAACGGGCGACATCTACTGCCCGAAGATCCCGAACGACGAGCCGCTGCGGCTCGAGGTGCAGCATTTCCTCGATCTCGTGCGGGGGCAGGGCGACCCGCTCGAGGCCGCCCGCGACGGCGCGGTGGTCGTGCGGGCACTCGAGCAGCTGCAGAACTCGCTCGTGCAGACCCCGGCGTGACGGTCGCGGCGACGGCGGTCGTCTACCCGGGCACGGTGCTCGGCGAGGGGTGCGTGATCGGCGACCACGCGGTGGTCGGCAAGCAGCCCGCGCTCTCTCGGAGCTCGACGGCCAAGCGCGAGCCGCTGCCGCCGCTCGAGCTCGGCCCCGGGACGATCGTGTCGGCGGGGGCGGTCGTGTTCGCCGGGACGAAGATCGGCGCGAACTGCATCGTCGGCGACCAGTCCTGCGTGCGCGAGCGCTGCGAGCTCGGCGACGACGTCGTGGTGGGACGCGGCTCGCTGGTCGAGAACGACACGACGATCGGCGCGCGCACGAAGATCCAGGCCGACGCCTACGTCACCGCGTACTCGACGCTCGAGGAGGACGTCTTCATCGCCCCCTGCGTCGTCACGACGAACGACAACTTCATGGGGCGGACCGAGAAGCGGCATGCGCTCAGGAAGGGCCCCACGATCCGGCGCGGCGCGCGGGTCGGCGGCGGTGCGGTGCTGCTGCCCGGGATCGAGGTCGGCGAGGAGGCGTTCGTCGGCGCCGGAGCGGTCGTGCTGCGCGACGTTCCCGCGCGGGCGCTGGTGGTCGGAAATCCGGCCCGCCAGATCCGCGACGGTGCGACCGGACGAGGAGCGTGCTGTCGTGGGGTGCGATGGTCGTTCCGAGGCAAGGAGCAGGAGCGTTCGTATGCGCAGCCATACGGGCGCGACCGAGGACGCCGCGGGCGAGCAGCGCGGCCCGGCGGCACAGCGTCGCGCCAAACCTCTACGCGGTCGAGCCGGAGCGAGTACGCGCCGCGCCTCGGCCGCATCGACACCTGCACGAAGTACCAGCCCGCCACCGGCGCGCGATAGGTCACGGATTCCACCGCTCCAGGACGCGCTGAGCGCGCTGCCAGCAGGCGGCGGCTGGACCGCGCGCCGATGCGCTGAACGCCGGGCTTCCACAGCCTGAGGTTCGTGTCGGTCCCGGCCGGGCCGCGCACGCTCGCACGGAGCCCCTCGCCGAGGCCCAGCTGAACGCGGTAGACGTCGACGCGGTCGTCCCAGTAGTCGACCGACGCCAGGATGTGATTGCGACCGAGACCGAGCGTCCACGCCCGCGCGCCCGCGTCGTCGTTCGGCTCGTACGCATCGAGGGCGGCCGTCGACGGTGCATCGCGAAGCGCCTCGATCGCTGCCGCCACGTCGAGCCGGCCCCACCCGGTGAGCGGGTCGCGGTCGTACGCGCACCGCTTGCACCCGGTCAGCGGGGTGGCATCGTCGGCCGAGCGCGTGAGCAGGCTGGAGATCTGCTCCGCCTTCAGCTCGCGGCTCGAGGCTCAGACAGCAGGGCGGCCGCGGCCGCGACCTGAGGCGCCGCGAACGACGTGCCCTTCGGCCTTCTTGAACTCGAGCGGCCCGCACTCCGAATAGCCCTGGAACAGGCAGGTGCTGCGCTGCGAGGTGAGCGTCTTCGGCAGCGTCGAGAAGATCTCGACGCCGGGTGCGGCGATGTCGTTGAAGCGCCGTCGCGGTTGGAGAACGCCGGTACCGAGCCGTCGCGAGCCAACGCGCTGACGCCGAGCACGTGCGGAAGCGCGGCCGGATAGCTCGCATACGACCAGGGCATGCTGGGCGCCTGGTCGCCGTTGCCGACCGCGGCCACGACGACGACGCCGTGCCGCACGGCCCACTCGATCGCCTCGGCCTCGAGCCGCGAGTACGTGTCGCGCTTGCTGTTGGACGGGTCGCGGACGCCGCCGAAGCTCAGGTTGATGACCTTCGCTCCCTGACGCACGGCCCAGCGGATCGCCTTCGCCTCGGCCTCGAGCGAGATCGAGCCGTCGTCGCGCACGACCTTCGCGACAAGGAGGTCGGCCCCGAGCCCGATTCCCGCGATCCCCTCGGCGTTGCCGGTCTCGGCCGCGATGATCCCGGCGACAAAGGTGCCGTGGCCGTGCGCGTCCTTTTGCCACGAGCCCCCGACGAAGCTCTGGCCGGACTCGATGCGCTGCACGAGGTCGGGGTGCGCGGCATCGATGCCGGAATCGATCACGGCGACGCGCACGCGCGGGTTGAACGGCGGCGGCACGGCCGTCCAGGAGTCGAAGGCGCGAATCTGCTGGAGGTACCACTGCTTGGCGAAGAGCGGGTCGGTCGGGACGAAAGCGACCCGGCGGGACGAATCGAGGCGCTCGACGTAGCGCACCCCGCGGAAGTGACGCCGACACCACGGGCGCTCGGCGCGCGCAGCACGAGCCCGAACGGGGCCAGCGGGCTCGACGCTGCCGCCGGTCGCAGCACGAAGCTCTCGCGCCACGTCGGCACGGGTTGCGCCTCGCTCCAGGCCCACCGCGAAGCGAGCCGCTGCAGCGGGAGCAGGCGCCGCCAGGACGAGCAGGGCAAGGAGCGGAAGGAGCTTCTTCGTCACGGCCTCAGCATGCCTCCCTGGGAGGTCGAATGCGAGACCACGACGCGAACGGGTGTCGAGCGCGCGGTTCCGTGCGCGAGCCGGTAGAGCGTGGTCGCCGCCGGCTTGACCGCGATCCCGAAAGCGCCGCCAGCGCCCGGCTTGACCTTCGCGAGCGGCTTCCACCCCTCGCCGGCGGCGCGCTGCTCGAGAGCGACTCCCACGAGCCCGCGGGCCAGGCCGGTGAGCGTGAGCTTGTGGCCCGGCTCCAGCGGCGCTTCCGGCCGCGCGAGCGCGAGCACGCCGACGCGGAACCAGGTGGAGCGGAGGTCGAGCTGGCGGCGGACGTCGGCACCGGCGATCTGGGTCTCGCCGTTCGACCCGACGGCGATCAGCGTGCCGACCCGACCCGATCCGGTGACTGTCGCCCGCAGGTCGCGCAGCGGCCCGGGCACCCTCAGCCGTGCGCGCGCCGCCTTCGCGGTCAGGACGGTCGGGCCCCAGCGGTGGTACGGCGAGAGCGAGTCGTAGGGGTCGGCGACGGAGACGAGGTAGGGGATCGGCCTCGAGCTCGGCCACACGTCGGTGACCGTGGCCGTGCGGCCGCCGGAGGTCGAGAAGAAGTACGTGTGGGCGACCTGGCCTTCGTAGGTCACGACCAGGCCGGCCGTGGCGTCGATGGCCTCGTTCGTCGACGCCTCCTCCTCCGGAATTCCGCGGTAGACCTGGCTGCGCACGTCCGAGTAGACGTCGAACTCGCCCGAGCGCCGGGTCGCGAGCGCGTACGAGCGGGCCGCGACGGCCTGGGCCTTCAGCGCCTCGAGCGGCCACCGATCCGGCATCTCGGAGGGAACGACGCCGTAGAGGTAGGCCTCGAGCCCAAGGTTGTTGATCGCGCGGAGACGGCCCTGCTCGACCGTGACGCGCAGCTCGCCCCGGTAGGCACGGCCCTTCAGCTGGAGCGGCTCACGGCCGGGGAGGAAGACGAGCGGGCCCTGGAGCTGAGTCGGCTTCGGGTGACCGACCTCGCGGAGCCGCAGTCCCGGGCCGAATCGCTGTGTGCCGGCCGGCAGCTCGTGCGACCACGCCCGAGCGCGTCGCGTGCGCGGAACGGCGCCCTCGATCCGACGTCGAGCGTCTTCGCGCCTGCTGCGAGCAGCACCCGCATCCGCTTCACGGGGGCCTCGGTCAGCTCGGTGCCCTGGTAGTAGTGGGCGAGAATCTCCTCGTAGCCTGCTCCCTGGCGCGCGAAGCCGAGGGCGCCGTACTGGCTGAGGCCGACACCGTGGCCCCAGCCGCGGCCGGTGATCACGAAGACCGGCGGCGCGCATCGAGGACAAAGCGCAGGGGCCTGCGCGCGCTCGCGCGAACCGGCCGACGCCGAGGCGACGACGCAGAACGGCTGCAAGTGAAGCACCGAAGAAGAGTCTCAACGCCATATGTCCAACCCCGCAGAACAGGGCGAAACCCGCATGCCGCGCCCGTTTCCGCGGACCGAGGCTAGCACCGGTCCAGGCCGAATCAGGTCGTCTTTACAGGAATCTCACCATTGATGAGCGGTTTTACCGCTGCCCGGGACGGGGAAGCTGAATGTCTCAGTGGCGTCGGTAGTCGTGCTCCCCCCTCGGTTTCGCGATGCCCGCCGGATCGGGCACGGCGGCATGGGCGACATCTTGCTCGCCACCGACAACGTGCTCGAGCGGCAGGTGGTGATCAAGCTGCTCGCGGAGCGCTTCGCCGAGGACGAGTCGATCCGCAAGCGCTTCACGCGCGAGGCGCTCGCGGCCGCCCGCCTGTCGAGCACGCCGAACACGGTCACGATCTTCGACGTCGGCGAGACCGACGGCGGCCGCCCCTTCATCGTCATGGAGTATCTGGCCGGCGGCTCGCTCGACGAGCGTCTCCGGTCCGGTCCCGCCCCGCCCGACCAGGCGCTCACGTGGCTGGGCCAGGCCGCAGGAGCGCTCGACGCCGCCCACGCCGGCGGAATCGTGCACCGCGACGTCAAGCCCGGAAACCTGCTGCTCGACGGCGACGACAACGTGCACGTGGCCGATTTCGGGGTCGCACGCGCCACCGGCCAGGACTCGATGACGGTGGCCGGCACGGTCGTCGGCACCGCGGGCTATCTCTCGCCCGAGCAGGCGAGCGGAGAGTCGGCCGGGCCGGCCAGCGACCGGTACGCGCTCGGCGTCGTCGCGTTCGAGCTCCTGACGGGAGAGCGACCCTTCCAGCGGGACACGACGGCGGCCGAGGCCGCCGCCCACGTGAACGAGCCTGTGCCGTCGATCCACGAGCGGAACCCTGCGCTGCCGCCTGCGCTCGACCGCTGCTTCCGCAAGGCGCATGGCAAAGGATCCGAACGAGCGCTTCGAGAGCAACAAGGCCCTCGTCGAAGCCCTGCGGGGCGCGCTCGCCGAGCCCGAGCACACCACCCGTCTAGCGCCGCCGCCCCCGCCGCCTGCCCCGCTTCCGGTGCGCAGATCGCGCCACCCATGGCGCATCCCGGCGATCGTCGGCCTGCTTGCTGCCATGGCGATCGTCGGCGCCCTGCTCGCCGCCGCGCTCGCTGGCGGGGACGACAACGGGTCGTCGTCGACGCCGTCGGTCGTCACTCAGGTCACGACCCAGGAGGGCGAGCGTGTGACCGTGACCGAGACGACCGAGCCTCCGCCTCCGCCTCCCCCGCCCCCACCACCCGCCACCTCGACCCCGCCGCCACCGCCGCCACCGCCGGCAGCGGGAGGAAGCGGCAGGCAGCTCACCGACAGCTCGACAGGGCTGATCAGACAGGGGCGCTACGCCGAGGCGCTGCCGATCGCGCAGCAGGCGCTCGCCAAGCTGAAGGGCTCGGGCGAGCTCTACGAGGCGTACGCGAACTACAACGTCGGCCGCTCGCTGATCGAGCTCGGGCGCTGCGAGGAGGGGCTGCCGTACATCGCGGCCTCCGAGGCGATCCAGGGCTCGCGGGCGGAGTTCCGCGCGGCGCGCGCCAAATGCAGTAGCGGCTAGGCCAGGCGCTCTGCGTACTGGCGCTCGTAGTACTCACGGTACTCGCCGGACTTGATCGGCTCCCACCAGGCGCGGTTGTCGCGGTACCACGCGAACGTCTCGGCCAGCCCGTCCTCGAGGGTCACGCCCGGCTCCCAGCCGAGGCCGCGGAGCTTCGAGTCGTCGATCGAGTAGCGCCGGTCATGGCCGGGACGGTCGGTGACGTGGCGGACGAGCGACTCGTCGGCGCCGGTCAGGTCGAGGATCCGCCGCACCATCTCGAGGTTCTCGCGCTCGTCGCCGCCGACGTTGTAGACACTCGCCGGTCTCGCCCCGCTCCAGGACGAGCTCGATCCCCGCGCAGTGGTCGTCGACGTGCAGCCACTCGCGCCGCTGGCGACCGTCGCCGTACACCGGGAGCGGCTCGCTCTCGAGCGCATTGGTGATGAACAGCGGCAGGAACTTCTCGGGGTACTGATGCGAGCCGTACGTGTTCGCGCCGCGGGTGATCGAAGCGTTGACGCCGTGCGTACGCACGTAGCCCAGCACGAGCAGGTCGCCGCCCGCCTTGGTCGAGCTGTAGGGGCTCGAGGGCTGCAGCGCGTCTTCCTCGGTCGAGCTTCCGCCCGCCTCGAGGTCGCCGTAGACCTCGTCCGTCGAGACCTGGACGAAGCGAACGCCGGTCGCGCGCACGTGCTCGAGCAGGACCTGCGTGCCCTTGACCTGCGTGTGGACGAAGTCGAACGACTCGAGGATCGAGCGGTCGACGTGCGACTCGGCCGCGAAGTTGAGAATCGCCTCGCAGCCCTGAGCTGCGGCGGCAACCGCTTCCGGGTCGGCGATGTCGCCCTGGACGAAGCGGTGCTCGACCCCTTCGAGGTTGGCCGCGTTGCCCGAGTAGGTCAGCTTGTCGAGCACCACGACGTCGGCACCCTTGCCGGCGAGGCGTCTGGCGAAGTGCGAGCCGATGAAGCCCGCGCCGCCTGTAATCAGGACACGCACGGGACGGAAGCCTAGCGCGGGTCGAGGCGGGCCAGGCACTCGCGGAGGCCGTCGCGCCAGTGCGGAAGCTGCGGCGCGCCGTCGCGCTCGCTGCGCAGGACGGAGTACGCGGGCCGCCTTGCCGGCCGCGGGAACTCGGCCGTCGAGATCCGCCGGACCCGGGTGTCGAGCCCAGCCTCCTCGAAGATCGCCTCGGCGAAGTCGGCCCACGTGCAGTCGCCCTCGGCCGCCGCGTGCCACACGCCGCCGGGCCGCTCGAGCAACGCCTTGGTCGCCTCGGCGAGATGACCGACGTAGGTCGGTGATCCGCGCTGGTCGTCGACGACCGCGACCTCGTCGCGCTCGGCCCCGAGGCGGAGCATCGTGCGCAGGAAGTTGTGGCCGGAGGCGCCGAAGAGCCACGAGGAGCGCACGATCCAGCCCTCGCGCACCTCGGCCTCGCCCTCCAGCTTCGAGCGTCCGTACGCGCCGAGCGGAGCGGTCGGGTCGCTCTCCACGTACGGCTCTCGCTTGGAGCCGTCGAAGACGTAGTCGGTCGAGTAGTAGACGACCGGCGCCCCCGCGGCGGCAACGTTCCGCGTGCCGCCCACGTTGACGGCGTGCGCGCCCTCGGGGTCGCCCTCGGCGCCGTCGACGTCCGTCCAGGCAGCCGCGTGAAGGACCAGTCCCGGAGGCTCGTGCAGCGGGTACGGCTCACGCACGTCCCACTCCGACCGCGAGAGCGAGGTCGCGTCCGGGAAGGCCTCGGCGAGGGCGTGGCCAAGCTGGCCGCCGGCCCCCGTTACGACGATGCGGTCTTGTCCCGTTCCGACAGGATCGGCGATGTCGTGCTCCAGAGGTGCCGCACCCGGGGGTCGTCCCAGGGAACGGCGTGCTCGTCGGGGTCGGCCGGGTCGTACTCCTCGGTGACGTGGTAACAGAAGAGCAGGTCGGTCAGCGCCTCGAAGCCGTGCGCGTGCCGGCCCGGGATGTAGATGGCGACCGGGTTGTCGTCGCCGATGTCCTCGGTGAACACCTCGCCGCTGTCGCGGTCGAGGACGACGACGCGCGCCCTCCCCTGCAGGCACGTGAAGAGATCGTCCTGGCCGCGCTCGTGGTAGTGGAGGCCGCGGATCGTCCCCGCCTGCGAGTACGACAGGTTCGTCTGCACGGTCGGCTTCGGCAGCGCGCTCTCGCGCCGAAGCTCCATGAACCACCCGCGCTCGTCGTCGAAGCGGCGGAGAGGAATCCGGACGAGGCCCTGCACTAGGCCCCCCGGTTGACCCCGTTGGCGCGCACGTAGTCGTTGACCTCGTAGTAGGCCTCGATCGACTCGCCGGCGTCGCCCCAGAAGCCCTCGAGCACGTCGTACTCCATCGTCCCCTGCGAGACGTAGTGGTTGTTGACGTCGGTGATCTCGAGCTCGCCGCGGCCGGAGGGCTCGAGCGTCGGGATCACCTCGAACACATCGGCGTCGTAGAAGTAGATTCCGGTCACGGCGAAGCTCGAGGGTGGCTCGTCGGGCTTCTCGACGATCCGGACCACCCGGCCGTCGTCCAGCTCGGGGACGCCGAGGTGGCGCAGGTGCTCGGGGTTGTCCTCGCGGGCCAGCAGGATCCGCGCTCCGCGCTCCTGGTCGCGGAAGTTCTGCGCGGCCGGCGCGAGCGACTCGGCGAGGACGTTGTCCGCGAGCATCACGCAGATCCGCTCCCCGGCGGCGAAGCGCTCCGCCAGGCCCAGCGCCTCGGCGATCCCGCCCGCTCGCTCCTGGTAGGCGTAGGAGAGCCGGTCGATGCCCCACTCGTGGCCGTTGCCCAGCAGGCGCAGGAACTCGCCGGCGTGCGTCCCGCCGGTGACGAGCATGAGCTCGGTGATCTCGGCCTTCACGAGCGCCTCGATCGAGTACGTGACCATCGGGCGGTCGTAGATCGGGAGCAGGTGCTTGTTCGTGATCCGCGTCAGAGGATGCAGCCGGGTGCCGGTACCCCCGGCCAGGATCACGCCCTTCATCGGAGCGTGATGGTACTTCGCCGCGTTAGTGTCCCCGCGCGTTGAGCGACAAGGACGAGACCACCCGGGACGAGGCGTTCGAGGGCGAAGAGGAGCTCCTCGGCGGCCCGCCGCCCCCGGTAGACCCCTACACGCCCGAGCCGGGGCCTGGTCCGGGCGAGACGCGAGCGTTCAGCGTCATGCGCCTCGCCTTGCTCGTCCCGGCGATCGTGGTGACCGCGATCGTGCTGTACCTCATCTTCGGCTAGCGGCCGCTCGGCTTCAGCGCAGGAGCGCCCGGCGAGGGCGCCAACGGCGAGGGCTCGACGCGGAAGATCCTCGCCGCGCGCTCGGGTAGCCACCAGTTCCAGCGGCCGAACAGCTTCATCGCGCTCGGCACGAGCAGGGCCCTGATGATCGTGACGTCGATCAGGATCGCGATCGCGAGGCCGAAGCCGAACTGCTGCAGCCCGACGATCGAGCCGGCCACGAAGCCCATGAAGGCGGCGAACATGATCAGCCCGGCCGCGGTCACGAGCCGTCCCGTCTTCGCGAGCCCCGTCGTCACGGCCTCCACGTTGTCGCCGCGCTTGTCCCATTCCTCGCGCATGCGGGCCACGAGGAAGACCTCGTAGTCCATCGAGAGGCCGAAGAGCATCGCGAACAGGAACACGGGGATCCAGCCCTCGATCTGGTCGAACTGCGTCAGGCCGAGCGGCTCGCCCCAGCCCAGCTTGAAGGCGGCGACCAGCAGCCCGTAGGCGGCGCCGATCGAGAGCAGGTTGAGCACGATCGCCTTCAGCGGCAGCACCAGCGAGCGGAACGCGCGCACGAGCAGCACGTAGGTGAGCAGGAGCACCGCGAGCACGAGCCACGGGAACGCGCCGTAGGTGAGGTCGAGGAAGTCGACCCCGAACGCGGGGCCGCCGCCCGTCAGCACCTCGACGCCCGGCGGAAAGCCGGCGCCGGGCACGAGCTCGTCCCGGAGACGGTGGACGAAGTCCTGCGCCTCGGGGACGCCGTACTCGTGCAGGCCGGTCGCCTGGAGGTGGAGGTAGCGGCCGCTCGGGTCGCGGAACTGCGGCCCGTTCCCGTAGCTGACGCTCGCGATCTCGGGGTCGGACTCGAGCCCGGCGATCATGCGGCCCACCGCCGCCTGCACGCGAGGGTCGGAGCCTCCGCCCGGGCGTCTTCGTGTCGACGACGAGCTCGGTGGGCGCGAGGGCGCCGTCGCCGACCGCGTCGGTGAGGATGTTCAGGCCCTCAACGGCCGGGAGATCCTGCGGGATGCCCTGGTTCGACCCCGGCCCGAGCTCGAGCGCGAGCAGCGGCACGGCCGCAAGGAGCAGCGCGGTCGTGGTGGCCGCGGCGAACGCCGCCGGCCGACGCATGATCGTGCGCGCGAGCCGCGGCCAGAAGCCGTTGACCGGATCGTCGCGCCGCTCGGTGATCCGCCTCGGCACGAGCCGGACACGGTCGAGCCGGTCCTCGAGCCAGTAGAGCAGCACCGGCAGGATCGTCACCGCGGCCAGCACCGACACGAGCGGGATCAGCAGCCCAGCGAGGCCGAACCCGCGCATGAACGGGAGCGGCATCGAACAGCATGAGCGCGAGCCCGATCGCAACGGCCGTGCCGCTGAAGACCACGGCGCGACCGGCGGTCTCCATCGTCTGCTCGATCGCCTCCTCGCGGCTGCGGCCGCCGTGCCGCTCCTCGCGGTAGCGGTAGACGATCAGCAGCGAGTAGTCGATCGCGATCCCGAGCCCGATCAGGGCGACCATGTTCGTGATGTAGGTCGAGAGCTCCATGAAGTTGGCGAAGATCCAGACGAGCCCGAGGGTCACCGGGATCGCCAGCGCGGCGAGCATGAACGGCAGCAGGAAGGCCAGCGAGCCGAAGACGAAGACGAGGATCAGGAGCGCGATCGGGATCGCGATGTAGAGCTCGCCGACCTTGAGGTCGTGGTTCTGCACCGGCTCGAGGTCGTGCTCGATCGCGGACTGGCCCGTCACGTACACCTGCGCTCCGGGGATCGTCCCCGCGGCCTCGCGCATCGTCGCGGTGTAGCCCTTCGCATCGGCGGGCTGCAGCTCGGAGACGATCCGCGCGGTCACCACGCTGTCCGAGACGGGCTGCGCCCCGACCGACCTGCCGGTCCGAAGGGCTCCGGCCGCGCGTTCGGCGGCCGCCTGAGCCGGCGCGACGAGGCTCTGGGCCGAGCCCGGCGCCCCTTCGACGACGAGCGAGAACGAGCCCTCGGGCTTCTGGCCGAAGTGCTGCTCCAGCAGCTCACCGGTCTTCTCGCTCTCGGCGCCGGGGAGCACGAAGCGGTTCGTGAGCAGGTCGGAGAGACCCGACGCGGCGGCGCCCGAGACGGCGAAGAGGACGAGCCAGACGGCGAGGACCGCCCAGCGGAAACGAATCATCGTGCGTGCGAAAGCGGCCATGACACCCCCCTCCGGGCAAACTAGCGCGCACTAGGTTAGTGGGCCACTAGCGTTTTGTGTCAAGGGCGCGGGTAGAGTCGTTCCGTGGCGCGGAAGCGCGACATCGAGCGCCTCCAGGACGAGGTCGAGGAGCTCTTCGCCGACCTCTGGCAGCTGCCGCGATTCACCGGCGCCCGCCACGGGTTCCGCCCTCCCGTGGACTGCTTCCGCAGCGCGAAGCACTCGCAGCTCGTCGTGGTCGTCGAGCTCGCGGGAATCGACCCCGAGAACCTCGAGCTCACCGTCGACGGCCGTGAGCTGGTGCTCGCCGGCGAGCGCAAGCGCGATCGCGAGGAAGGGCGCGTCTACCAGCTGATGGAGATCGAGGACGGCCCGTTCGAGCGCCGGATCCCGCTCGCGCCCGATGTCGACGTCAAAGGCGCGGCTGCGCAGTACGACCGCGGACTGCTGACCGTGGTCTTCCCGCTCACGAAGCAGCGCGCCCGCTCGGGCAAGGTGCTGATCCACGTGCGGACGCGATGACCGAGCTCCCCGTCCTGCCGCTGAAGGAGACGGTCGTCTTTCCCGACTCGATGATGCCGCTCGCGATCGGGCAGGAGCGCTCGATCGCGCTGATCGACGACGTCGTCGGCGCCGACCGCGAGCTCGCGCTCGTGGCCGTCCGCACCCCCGGGGTCGAGGAGCCGGGCTGGGACGACCTGTACGAGGTCGGAACCGCAGCCCAGGTGCACAAGCTGATCCGGGTCCCGGACGGCACCCTTCGCGTGCTCGTGCAGGGCCTGCGCCGGATCCGGGTGGTCGAGCGCAAGGCGGCCGAGCCCTACCTCGTCGGGGCGTTCGAGGACGTCCCCGACATCGACCCGGGGACACCCGAGGTCGAGGCCCTGACCCGCAACGTCCAGGGCTTGTTCGCGCGGATCATCGGGCTCGTTCCCTACCTCCCCGAGGAGCTCCAGCTGGCGGCTGCGAACGTCGACGACCCGAGCGCCCTCTGCCACCTCGTCGCCTCGACGCTGCGGATCAAGACCGAGGAGAAGCAGGAGCTGCTCGAGCTGGCCAACGTCGACGACCGCCTGCGCCGAATCGCGAGCATCCTCAGCCGCGAGCTGGAGGTCTTCGAGCTCGGGTCGAAGATCCAGTCGCAGGTCCAGTCCGAGATGGAGAAGGGCCAGCGCGAGTACTTCCTGCGCCAGCAGCTGAAGGCGATCCAGGAGGAGCTCGGCGAGGCCGACGAGCAGCAGGCGGAGGTCAACGAGCTGCGCTCGCAGCTGGACGCGCTCGACCTGCCCGAGGAGATCGACCGGGCGGCGCGGCGCGAGCTCGGTCGGCTCGAGAAGCTGCCGCCGGCAGCGGCCGAGTACGGCGTCATCCGCACCTACCTGGACTGGATCCTCACGCTCCCATGGGGCAAGACCACCGAGGACAACCTCGACCTCGACCATGCACGAACGGTGCTCGACGAGGACCACTTCGATCTCGAGAAGGTGAAGGAACGGATCGTCGAGTACCTCGCCGTCTCGAAGCTCAAGGACGACCTCACGGGCCCGATCCTCTGCTTCGTCGGGCCACCCGGCGTCGGCAAGACCTCGCTCGGCCAGTCGATCGCGCGCACGCTCGGGCGCAAGTTCGTTCGCATCTCGGTGGGCGGCGTCCGCGACGAAGCGGAGGTGCGAGGGCACCGCCGCACGTACATCGGAGCCATGCCCGGGACGATCATCCGTGCGATCCGCGACGCGGAGTCCATGAACCCGGTCTTCCTGATCGACGAGATCGACAAGATGGGCGCCGACTACCGCGGCGACCCGTCGAGCGCGATGCTCGAGGTGCTCGATCCGGAGCAGCACTCGACCTTCCGTGACCACTACCTCGACCTGCCCTTCGACCTCTCCAAGGTGCTGTTCATCTGCACCGCCAACCTGCTGGACACGATCCCGCCGCCGCTCCTCGACCGCATGGACCTGATCCACCTCTCGGGCTACACCGAGGAGGAGAAGTTCGGGATCGCCCGCCGCTACCTCGTCCCGAAGCAGCTCGAGGCGCACGGCCTCGTCAAGTCGCGCGCCGCGATCACCGACGCAGCGATTCGCGTCGTGGTTCGCGAGTACACGCGCGAGGCCGGGGTCCGGAACCTGGAACGGCAGCTGGCTGCTCTCTGCCGGAAGGCGGCGCTGGAGATCGCGGAGGGACGGACGAAGCGGATCCAGATCGGCGACCGGCGAGCTCGTGAATGGCTGGGCCCGAGGAGGTTCGCGGGCGAGGTGCGCAAGCGGACGGCCGACCCCGGCGTCGCGACCGGTCTGGCGGTGACCGCGGTCGGCGGCGACATCCTCTTCATCGAGGCAACCGCCTATCCCGGCAAGGGCCGCCTCAAGGTCACGGGTCAGCTCGGCGAGGTGATGCAGGAGTCGGCGCAGGCCGCACACTCGTGGGCCTGGTCTCGCGGCAAGTCAGCTCGACCTCGATCCGGACTGGTTCGCCGCCCACGACGTCCACGTGCACGTGCCGGCAGGCGCCCAGCCGAAGGACGGGCCCTCGGCGGGGATCACGATCGCGACGGCGATCGTGTCGATCGCGTCGGGCCGTCGCGTCTCCGACCAGGTGGCCATGACGGGCGAGATCACGCTCACCGGCCAGGTGCTCCAGATCGGCGGCGCGCGCGAGAAGGTGCTGGCGGCCCAGCGCGCCGGGGTGTCGACCGTGGTGCTCCCCCGAGAGAACGAGCCCGACCTCGCCGAGCTGCCGGCGGAGGCGCGCGAGCAGCTCACGTTCGTGCTCGTCGACTCGGTCGAGGAGGTGCTCGAGGTCGCATTCGACGGGTCACTTCCGGCCCGGCGGCGGCGAGCGTCGCCGCTACCCGGGCGCAAGGCGGCACACGCCAGCATAGGATCGGACCGTTTGACCGGCCGGAAGGCCGGGTAGCAGCGGGGAAAGCGACGAAAGGACGGCCGAGGAACATGGCCAAGACACGAGATCGAATCTCCGACACGGCCGAGAACGTTCGGCCCTATGTCGAGCGCGCGGTCAAGGACGAGGAAGTGCGCGAGAACGTCAAGAGCGCCATCCTCGCCGCGCGGAAGATCTACGACGAGCTGCTCGGCGGCCAGGGAGTCACCTACGCGGCGACTCGCATGGCGACCGACAAGGACATCCAGGAGAGCCTCCGCTCGGCGATCGACGACCTCCGCACGGCGGCTGACCGCGTCCAGGGCAAGGACTCGCACACGGGGCGGAACATGACGCTCCTCGTGACGGGCATCGCGCTCGGGATGCTGTTCAACCCCGTCACCGGGCCGTCGACACGCCGCTGGCTGTCCGACCTCGTGCTGGGCAAGGACGAGTTCGGCGACGCCGCCGGCAACAACTCGAGCCCGGCGAGCTCGACTTCGAGCTAGCGACCGGTCAGGCGGCGCAGCAGCGCCGCGAACCGGATTCGAGCACCAACGAGGCTGCCGTCGGAGTCGGCGGCGGCCTCGCGCATCACGCGCCTGAGCGTCGACGGATCGAGGCCGCTCGCTCGCGAGATGTCCGAGACCTGGAGCAGGATCGCGCCGGGCCTCGGCGCGCTCGCCCCGGGTGCGATCGGCGCGGCCCAGCCGGCGACGCCGGTGATCGTCACGTCCGAGAGCCGCTGCCAGGCGACGAGGTAGCGGTACGGGTTGATCACGCCGTCGTAGCCCTTGTGCAGGAGCGAGGCGGGGTGGATCTCGAAGTGCACGTGGTAGGGCGTGTGCTCGGCGTCGCCGGTGTTGCCGACGAAGCCGAGGACGTCGCCGGCCTCGACCTGGCTGCCGTTGACCGCAAGCTGAGAGAAAGCCGAGAGGTGCGCGTAGTAGAACTCGTTGCCGTGCCGGTCCCGCAACCACAGGCGGAGACCGCCCACGTCGTTCCAGCCAACCGAGAACACCGTGCCGTCGGCCACCGCCAGGAGCGGCGCGCCGAGCGGCGCGAAGAGGTCCTGGCCGTGGTGCCAGCCCGTCGTGGCCCGGCCGGCGCCGTAGGTATCCGAGAAAGACGAGGGCCCGTAGACCGGGAACACGTAACCACCGCTCGTGAGCCGGACGTCGAGCCCTGACGGCACCGGCAGAAGCGGCGGCACCAGCTGCCCGGGCTCGAGGCCGTCGGCGGCCGGCTTCTCCTTCTTCTTCGGCCGGACCCGGTCGTCGGGGGGCGCCGGATTCTTGGCCGGCGGCTTGACCTTCGGCTTCGGCGGTGGCGCCGCAACGGCGGCCTCCGCAGAGGCGTCCGCGTAGCCGATCAGGATCTCGCTCCCGGCCGGAAGCCCGCCGTGGTCGAGGTTGAGGTGCACGACGAGAGCCGACTGCGAGACGATGTAGCCCTTCGTGCCCGCCTTCGCCGTGGGTGAGGCAGCCTGCGAGAGCGTGGCCAGATAACCCCAGTCGCCGAGGTTGAAGCGTGCTCCGGGGCCGGCCGTGAGACCGGCTCCGAACAGCGTCAGGCCGGTCACCTGTGACCCCGAGCTGTCGCCGCTCGCGCCCTTGGCGCCGGCCTGGGCCTTGACGCGCGCCGTCACGGTCGACGCGGTGATCTCGCCGTTGAACAGGACGATCGACTGGGCTTCGCTCGAGGCGCTGGCCGACGGCGAGGCGCCCGGCACGGCGAACGCGCCGGCGGTCACCGAGGAGACGCGGACGATCGAGCCGTCCGCCGGATACGCGAACGAGCCCGCCCATCGCGACGGCGTCCTTGGGCGCCGCAACCGAGGCCGCGGCGGCGCCGGGACCTCCGGGCACGGTCACGCGCACCGCGAGCCCGTGCGAAGCGGGACCGGCCGCGGCCGCGCCGACAGCCGCGCCCGTGGAGCCGGACGCGAACAGGATCGCCGCTCCCGCAGCGAGCAGCATGAGTCGCTGGGCCAAGGGCCGCATTATGCGGATCGTACTCTGGGCTCGGGAGGAACCCCGTCCTGAGACTGAGAATCGTTCTCAGGTAAGCTCGCGCGATGGAAGCCGACTACAAGGGGCTGAGGGTCCCCGAGCGTCTCAGGCTGACACCGCAGCGTCGCGCGCTCCTCGACACGATCTCCGACTGGCAGGGGAGCTTCACGGTCGTCGACCTCTTCGAGCGGGCGCGGAAGCGCTCGCCGCGCCTGGGCCTCGCAACCACCTACCGGACGGTCGACCTGCTACGCCAGAGTGGCTCGGTGCGAACGCTCGCGGGCCAGGAGCGGGCCGCATACGTGCGCTGCGGCCCGGAGCATCACCACCACCTGGTCTGCCGAGTCTGCGGCTCGGTCGAGGACACGGCCGACTGTCCGCTGCCGAGCTCGAGCGAGCTCGAGCGGCGCTACGGCTTCTCCGCCCAGTCGCACGAGCTGGAGATCTACGGGACCTGCCGGAGCTGCACGTGACCTGGATCGCGATTCCGCTCGCCGCCCTGACGGTGCTCTCCACTCTCGCCGGCGGCTTCGTGGCCCTGCGCTTGCACCGCGATCTCAACACGCTGATCGCGCTGACGGGCGGCGTCGTCGTCGCCGTCGCGCTCTTCGACGTGCTGCCCGAGGCGCTCGAGGCGGTCGGCGACGAGCACCGCGTGATGACACTGGTCGGCGTCGGCTTCCTCGCCTTCTTCCTGGCCGAGCGCGTGCTCGTGCTTCATCACCGCGACGAGCCCGATCAGGCGCAGGCCCACGCACGGGTCGGCGTGCTCGGCGCGGCCGGCTTGTCGGCTCACAGCTTCGTCGACGGGCTGGGGATCGGACTTGCCTTCGGGCTCGACACGGCGACCGGGATGCTGGTGTTCCTCGCGGTCGTGTCGCACGACTTCGCCGATGGGCTGAACACGGTCAGCTTCATCCTGCGCCAGAGCGGGAACCGCCGGCAGGCGATCCGCTGGCTCGGGGTGGACGCGATCGCTCCCCTGCTGGGCGCGATCGTCGGAGCCTCGTTGAGCGTCTCCGAGGAGAACCTCGGCTACCTGCTCGCCCTGTACGCGGGCTTCTTCCTGTTCATGGGCGCGACCGACCTCCTGCCCGAGGCGCACCAGCACCCGTCCCGGCTGCGGGTCGGACTGACGGTCGTGGGCTTCGTCGCCGTCTTCGCGGTGACGCTAGTCGCGCACTAGGCCTCGAGCCGGCGGCGCGCGAACTCGCGGAAACGCTCGCGGATGCGCTCGTCCGGTCCGATCTCGTCTTCCTCGCCGTATGCCGGGTCGGCCGCGATCTCCTCGGCGACCGCCTGAACCTCGCGCTCGACCTCCGCCCGGTGGGCGGGGTCGCGGAGCAGCGAGTCGATCCAGTTCTCCGAGCCGTCGTAGGGATCGAGATCGTGGTCGAGCAGCAGCTGGCCGAGCAGCAGCCCGACCCGGATGTACGCGAACGTGCGGAAGGCGAGCAGGCGCTCCGGCGTGGAGACGAGCCGGTCGATCTCGGGATGCTCGTCCTGGATGCGCGCGACGATGCTCCCGATCGGCTCGTCGACGAGCGGGATCCAGACCTCATCCAGGCGATGAGCCATCAGGGGGAGAATACGACGGCGGGCGCCGGTAGCGCCATGCGATTTGGCCGGCGACCGCGAAGACGAGCAGCGCGAAGAGGCGTCGCAGGTCCTCCTCGGGCAGCCACTGCGCCACACGCACGCCCGCCTCGACGCCCGCGATCGCGCCGAGGCCGAGCAAGAGCGCCGTGCGCCAGCGCACGTTGCCGTAACGCCACTGACGCCAGGTTCCGGCGACGACGGTGGGAAGAATCGCGAGCAGCGAGGTGGCCTCCGCCTCCACCTGCGAGAGGTCGCCGACCAGGACGAGGGCCGGGACGAAGAGAATCCCGCCGCCGACCCCGAACAGCCCCGCCAACACGCCGGCGGCGAAGCCGAGCACGATCAGCAGGACGAGCTCGTCCATCAGACGAGCAGCAGCACGCCGACGACCACGAGCAAGGCGGCGAAGCCGAGCCCGAGCGCGCGGCCCGTGACGCGCTGCTGGATGCCGGTGCCGAGGATCGCACCGACCGCAGCGGGAAGACCGACGACCGCCGCGGCGGCGGGATCGACCTCACCACGCAGGCCGTACGCGATCGCCCCGACGGATGCGATCACGCCGATCGCGGCGAGCGACGTGGCCATCGCGGGCCGCTCGGGCAAGCCGACCAGCAGGATCAGCAACGGGACCACGATCAGGCCGCCTCCGACGCCGAAGAGCGCGCTGAAGAACCCGGCCGCGAGGCCGATGGCGAGCAGGCGCATGCGCCTCGTATCCTGGCGCGATGGACGAGCTCCTGCGCCGCTTGGCCGAGGCTCCCGAGCAGGCGGCGGTCCTGCTCGACGTCGACGGGGTGCTCGCCCCCATCGTGTTGCGGCCCGAGGACGCGCAGGTGCCCGAGGAGACGCGCGCGGAGATCGCGCGGCTCGCGGAGAAGTACGCGCTCGTCGCCTGCGTCAGCGGGCGGACGAGCGCGGACGCCGCGCGGATCGTCGGCGTCCCCGAGATCGTCTACGTCGGCTCGCACGGGCTCGAGCTCGCGCCCGAGGCAGAGCGACTGGCGCGAGCGGCTGCACCGGTTCGGCGCAGAGCGTGGACTGGCCGGTGGAGGACAAGGGCCTGACCGTGTCCTTCCACTACCGAGGGGTCGGGGACGAGGCGGCTGCCCGCGAGAAGCTCGAGCAAGTGGCGGCAGCAGCGCGGTCGGAGGGCCTGCTCGCGCGCTTCGGGCGCAAGGTCCTGGAGCTCAGGCCGCCGATCGAGGCGGACAAGGGCACGGCCGTTCGAGCGCTGCTCGCCGACAGGGGACTGGGACGTGCGCTCTACGCCGGCGACGACACCACGGATCTGGACGGGTTCCGCGGCCTCGACGGCCTCGAGCTGGCGGTGCGGGTGGCAGTCGGGTCACCGGAAGGGCCCCCGGAGCTACGCGAGGCCGCCGACATCGTGGTCGACGGCCCCGCTGGAGCATTCGAGCTTCTCGAAGCAGCTCTAGGCGGGCTCGAGCGCCGGCACCGGTCTCCACGTGCTCCTGCTGTGCGACCAGGTCGCTCGCCCCGGATGACGACCAGCGACACGATCACGCCGGCGAAGGTGATCGCCGCCGCTGGCCCAGAACGCGGCGTGGAAGCCGTCCGTGAGCGCGACGGACAGCGGTCGATCCCGTCGCCACCGCGTCTCCGGTGGTCGAGGTCGCGATCGCGGAGAGCGCGGCGATGCCGAGTGCTCCGCCGATCTGCTGCGACGTGTTGATCAACCCCGACGCCAGCCCGGACTCACTCGTCCCTGACGCCGGCGAGCGCCGCGATCGAGATCGGAACGAACGAGAAGCCCATCCCGATCGAGATCAGCAGGAAGCCCGGCAGGAGGTCGCCGAGGTACGAGCCGCCCACGTCGACGCGGGTGAAGTACAGCAGGCCGACCGTGAGCAGCGACATCCCGGAGACGAGCACCGGCTTGACGCCGACACGGGTCACGAGCTGCGCCGCGACCGCCGACCAGACGATCGCCGTCCCGGCCACTGCGAGGTAGCCGACACCGGTCTTCATGGCCGAGTAGCCGAGCACCTGCTGCATGTAGAGCGTGAGCATCAGGAACATCGCGAACAGCGCGGTGCCGAGGCTCAGACCGGCGAGGTTCGCGCCCACGAGCGTGCGCAGCCGGAAGATCGAGAACGGCATCAGCGGCTGGCTGACCCGAGCCTCCCAGCCGATGAAGCCGGCCAGCAGCGCGGCCGAGGCCGCGAACAGGCCGATCGTCTCGACCGACGTCCAGCCGTAGTCGTTCGCCTGCGTGATCGCGTAGACGAGCACGACGAGGCCCGAGGTGACGAGCGTTGCGCCCGGGCAGGTCGAAGCTCCGCGCCTCCTCGTCCCGGCTCTCGCCGAGCAGCAGAGGAGTGACCGCGAAGGCCGCGATGCCGACCGGCACGTTGAGGAAGAAGATCCACTCCCAGCTGAGGAGCGTCCGTCAGGACTCCGCCGAGCAGCACGCCCGCGACCGCGCCGAAGGCGCCGACTGCGCCCCAGACGCCGAGAGCGGTGTTCCGGTCCTTGCCCTCGTGGAAGATGGTCATGAGGATCGAGAGAGCGGCCGGCGTGATGACGGCCGCGCCCGAGGCCCTGCAGCGCGCGCGCCGCGATCAGCGAGGCCTCGCTCCAGGCGAAGCCGGCGAGCAGCGATGCGACGGTGAAGAGCACGATCCCGGCCAGGAAGAGCCGTCGCCGGCCGAAGAGGTCGGCCGCGCGGCCGCCGAGCAGCAGGAAGCCGCCGAAGAGCAGGGCGTAGGCGCTGATCACCCACTGCAGGTTCTCCTGCGAGAAGCCGAGGTCGGTCTGGATCGAGGGGAGAGCCACGTTCACGATCGCGATGTCGAGCACGACCATGAACTGCACCGACGCCAGAAGCGCCAATGCAAGCCACTTGCGTCCGTGCGAAGCGAGCATTTCCTTTTCCTTTCGACTTGAGGTGCTTGCGAAAATACATGATCTACTTGTCTTTCGCAAGTCGTCGGTGGCAGAACGCAACCACATCGGTTACAATTCCCCGAGATGAGCAAGCGATACGACCAGTACTGCCCGATCGCCCACGCGCTGTGTGCGATCGGCGAACGCTGGTCGCTCCTCGTCGTCCGCGAGCTGCTGGAGGGGCCGAAGCGCTACACGGACCTCGTCACCGGCCTGCCCGGGGTCTCGACGAACATCCTTGCCGCCCGGCTGCGCGACCTGGAGGGGAGCGGCGTCGTCCGCAAGCGCAAGCTCCCGCCTCCGGCAGCGTCGACCGTCTACGAGCTGACCGACTACGGAGCGCAGCTCGAGGAGGTCGTGTACGCGATGGCGCGCTGGGGTGTCCGGACTCTCGGCCCCCCAGGCCCTGAGGACGAGCTCGAGCCGGACTGGGCGCTGAATGCCTTCCCGGCGCTGTTCAACCCGACCGCCGCCGAGGGTATGAGCGGACGGTACGTCCTGAAGATCGAGGGCAACGCCTACACCGTCTCGCTCGCCGACGGTCGCGTCGACGTCGAGATGGGCGCCGCCGTCGGCGTGGACTTCGAGGCCACGTTCGACATGGAAACGATGTTCGGGCTCGCCTCGGGCGAGCTCCCGCCGGCAGACGCGGTCGCCCAGGGACTCGTCGAGCTCGACGGTGACGTGGAGACGCTCGAGCGCTTCTTTTTGGCTTTCAACTATGCGCCGCGGATCGTGGCTCGGTCGCACGATCCGGTCGCCGTCCAACTAGGCGTAGCGTCGTAGCACGTCCCAGGCGAGGCGGACGTCGTCCTCGGTCGTGCGCGCGCTTCCGATCGCAAGGCGTAACACGTAGCGGCCGTCCAGGCGCGTGTGCGAGAGGAAGACCTCGCCGCTCGCGTTGACGCGCTGGAGCAACGTCTCGTTGCCCTCGTCGCTTCCCTCGCGGCGGAAGCAGACGAGGGAGAAGTTGCGCGGGGCGCAGACCTCCCAGCCCGGCTCGTCGGCCACCCAGCGCTCGAACTCCGCCGCAAGCCGGAGGTGCTCGCGGATCATCGCCTGCAGCCCCTCGCGGCCGAGCGTGCGCAGGACGACCCACAGCTTCAGGGCTCGGAAGCGGCGGCCGAGCGGTACGGAGACCTCGTTCAAGCTCATCACCTCCTCGCTCACGCGGAGGTATTCGGGGACAAGGCCGAAGGCGTCGCGGAACGCGTCGACGCGCCGCGTCCACAGAGCGGAGCAGTCCATCGGCGTGGCCAGCCACTTGTGCGGGTTGACGACGATCGAGTCGCCGCGGTCCCAGCCGGCGAAGAGCGGGCGCAGCTCCTCGCAGACGGCGGCCGATCCCGCATAGGCCGCGTCGACGTGGAGCCAGGTTCCCGCCGCCTCGCACGCGTCGGCCACCGGCCCAACGGGATCGATGGACGCGGCCGAGGTCGTGCCCACGGTCGCGACGACTGCGCAGGCATCGACCAGCTCGAGCTCCTCGGGACGCAGGCGGTAGGCGTCGTCGACCGGAACCTTGCGCAGCTCGAGCTCGAGGATTCGCGCGGCCTTGTCGACCGACGAGTGCGCGTGCTCTGAGGCAACGACGACGCGCCTGCCGGGCGCGGCGCCACGAGCGGCCGCCAGAGCCGCGAGCGTGGCCACCGACGCGGAGTCCTCGATGTGCCCGTGGAGCCCTTCCGGGAGACCGAGCAGCTGCCTGAGCCAGTCGAGGGTCGCCTCCTCCAGCTCCTGGAGCACCGGGGAGGCGCGCCAGAGGATGCCGACCTGGTTCAGGGCGGCGGTCAGCATTTCGGCCAGGATTCCGGCTTCGGACGCGGTGCTGACGAAGTAGGCGAAGTAGCGCGGGCTCTGCCAGTGCGTGACGCCGTCCATGAGCACCGTGTCCAGGTCGCGGAGGATCGCCGCGAACGGTTCGGGCGCGTCCGGCGGAGCGGCGGGCAGCCGGGCGCGGATCTCGCCCGGCTCGACCTGGGCGAGCACCGGGAACTCGCGCAGGCGCTCGAGGTAGTCGGCGACCCAGTCGAGCGCGGCCGCGCCGTCGTCGCGGAAGCTCACCGCGCGATCAGCCGCTCGATCTCGGCCCACGGCCGCGTGTTCAGCACCTGCTCCTTCGTCAGCCAGCCGCGGCGCGCCTGGGCGACGCCGATCTCCGGCCACGCGAGCGCGCTGAGCTGGTGCGCGTCGCTGTTCACGGCGACGAGGACGCCCGGCCTCGCCGGCGGCGCGCGCGTGTGCATCGCGGATGTCGAGCCGGTCGGGCTGCGAGTTGATCTCGAGGAACGTGCCGGTCGCGAGGGCGGTCTCGATCACCTTGTCGACCGCGACGTCGGCCGGCGGCCGGCGGTTGATCTTGCGTGCGGTCAGGTGGCCGATGCAGTCGACGTGGGGGTTCTCGCATCGCGTTCAGCACCCGCTCGGTCGGGTTCTTGTCGAAGCTCGTGTGCAGCGACGCCATCACCCAGTCGAACAGCGAGAGCGTCTCGTCGTCCACGTCCAGCGTCCCGTCCGCCTTGATGTTCACCTCGATCCCGCGCAGCACGCGGAACGGCGCGACACGCTTGTCGAGCGCCACGATCTCCTCGAAGTAGCGCTCGAGCTTGCCGTCCCGCAGATAGTGCGAGTGGTCGGTGATGGCGTAGTAGTCGTAGCCGCGCGCCTGCGCGGCCTCGACCATCTCCTCGAGCGTGTTCTTGCCGTCGTTCGACCAGGTCGTGTGCGAGTGGAGGTCGCCGCGGAGGTCGCCGAGCTCGACCAGCTGCGGGAGCTCGCCCTTGCGAGCCGCGTCCAGCTCGCCCGAGTTCTCGCGCAGCTCCGGCGGGATGAACTGGTAGCCCAGGTGCGCGTAGAGCTCCTCCTCGCTGCGGGTCTGGAAGACCTCGCGCGTCTCGACGTTCTCGACCCCGTACTCCGAGACGGAGAGCCCGGCACGGACGGCGTTCTCGCGCAACGCGACGTTGTGCTCCTTCGAGCCCGTGAAGTGCTGGAGCAGGTTGCCGTAGGACTCGGGCGGGACGACCCGGAGGTCGAAGCGCAGGCCGTCGTTCGAGAGCACGGTCGCCTTGGTCGGCCCCTTCGCGGCCACGTCCGCGACCCACTTCAGCTTCGTGAAGTGCTCGGTGAGCTCGGAGGGGTTGGCGGCGGTGGCGATGATGTCGAGGTCGCGGAACGTCTCCTTGCGGCGGCGGACGCTGCCGGCCTCCGAGACGAGGTCGACGCCGGGGTGCTCGCGCAGCGCCTCCACGACGGCGAGGACGGCCGGCAGTCCCTGCCCGAGCAGTGCGCGGTGCGGCTCCGCCGAGGCTTCGGCGGCCAGCGCGGCGAGCACGCGCTCCTCGGTCTTCGCGCCGAGGCCGGCCAGCGTGCGCAGGCGCTGCTGCTCGGCCGCCTCCTTCAGCTCCACGAGGGTCGACACGCCCAGCTCGCGCCAGATCCGCGCCGCCGTCTTCGGCCCCAGCCCGGGCAGGCGCATGAAGAGCACGACCTCGGTCGGGATCGTGCCCTTGCGCTTGGTGATCGCCTCGATCTCGCCCTTCTCGGCGATCTGGACGATCTTCTCCTCGATCGTCTTGCCGATTCCCTGCAGGCTCTTAGCCTTGCCGGCGACCGCCAGCTCGACGATCGAGCCCGCCGTCTCGCGGATCTTCTGCGCGGCCCGGCGGTAGGCGAGTGGCCGGAAGGGGTCGGTGCCCTCGAGCTCGAGCAGGTCGGCCAGGAGGTCGAACTGGTCGGCGACGTCCGCGTTCCTGGGAAGTGTTGCCGCCACCCCGGCGATGATACGGAGCGTGCCCCGGGCCATCGTCTGCCTGCCCACCTACGACGAGCGCGAGAACCTCGAGCCGATGATCCGCGCGCTCGGCGAGGTGCTCGGCCCCGACGACCGCGTGCTCGTGATCGACGACAGCTCGCCCGACGGAACCGGGGAGATCGCCGACCGGCTCGCGGCGGAGCTCGACTGGGTCGATGTCCTGCACCGCCCCCGGAAGGAAGGCCTCGGCCGCGCCTACCTGGACGGTTTCCGGGCGGCACTCGAGGCCGGGGCCGAGCTCGTGCTGGAGCTGGACTGCGACTTCTCGCACGACCCGAAGGACGTGCCGCGCCTGCTCGCGGCCGCGGCCGACGCCGACCTCGTGCTCGGCTCGCGCTACGTCGCGGGCGGCGGCACGGCGAACTGGGGCCTGCTGCGCCGCGCGATCTCGCGCTGGGGCTCGCTGTACGCGCAGATCCTGCTCGGCCTCCCCGTGCGCGACCTCACCGGCGGCTTCAAGTGCTATCGCCGCGCGGTGCTCGAGACGATCGACCTGGGCGCGATCGACTCGCGCGGCTACGCGTTCCAGATCGAGACGACGTACCGGGCGATCCGAGCCGGCTTTCGCGTCGTCGAGATCCCGATCCGCTTCACCGATCGCGAGGTCGGCGGCTCGAAGATGTCCCACGCGATCGTGCTCGAGGCGGTCTGGAAGGTGCCGGCCCTGCGGCTCGCCGCACTGCGCGGCCGCCTGTAGCGTGAAGGCGTGCGCGAGATCGGCGACGACAGCTTCGAGCGCGACGTGCTCCAGGCCGCGGGGCCGGTCGTGGTCGACTTCTGGGCGCCGTGGTGCGGCCCCTGCCACGCCGTCACCGGCCTGCTCGAGAAGCTCGCAGCCGAGCACGAGGGAAAGGCCGAGTTCGTCAAGGTGAACGTCGACGACAACCTCGCCACCGCCTCGCGCTACGAGGTGCTGACGCTCCCGACGACGATCCTGTTCGAGGGCGGCGAGCCGCGCGCCACCGTGACCGGCGCGCGCCCGCGCTCACATTTCCAGAGCGCGTTCGCCGACTGGCTCTAACCGCCTGCCTCGCCGAGGCGAGGGGGCCGCGCTGCCCTCGAAGTCCGTGGAGTGCAGGCGGCTGCGCGGGTCGATCGACGTGTAGAGCAGGTCGACGATCAGGTTGAGCACGATCACCGCGAGGGTGCCGAAGAGGACGACGCCCATGATCACGGGCAGGTCTCGGCGGGCCAGGCTCTGCAGCGCGATCCCGCCCAGGCCGGGTAGCCCGAAGACGCGCTCGACGAAGACGGCGCCGCCGAGCGCGAGGCCGATGTCCATCCCGAGCATCGTCACGACCGGCAGCAGCGCGTTCCGGAGCACGTGCCCGCGCAGGACCTGCGGCTCGGAGGCGCCCTTCGCTCGCGCGGTGCGCACGTAGTCCTCGCCGAGCGCCTCGAGCACGCTCGCCCGGACCATCCGCATGTAGATCGCCGCGAACATCAGCGCGAACGTGATCCACGGCAGCCACAGATGCCACGCCCACTGCACGGGGCCGCCGCACTTGGTCGTCGGCGAGACCAGGTCGCAGTAGCCGCCGTTCGGCGCGAGGCCGAGCTTCTGCCCGAACACGTACGAGAGGATCAGGCCGATCCACACCGGGTGCGCCGAGATCCCGATCAGCACGAACGCGGTCGCGGCACGGTCGAGCAGCGACCGGGGGCGCGAGCGCCGAGAGCAGGCCGACCGGGATCGCGATCAGCAGCCACACGATCGCGCCGCCGAAGACGAGCGACGCGGTCACGGGCATCGCCTGCAGGAGGATGTCGCTCACCTCGCGCCTCGTGACGTAGGAGTGGCCCAGGTCGCCCTGCAGGATCCGGCCGACGAACTGTCCGTACTCCTGCACGACCGACCCCTCGAGCGGGATCACCGTGCGCAGGTCGATCGTCTCGGAGCGCCTGGCCGCGGCCGATCGTCGACGACTCGGTCGGGATGACGAAGAAGATCAGGTAGGTGATGAAGCTCATGACGAGGAACAGCAGGCCTGCCCACGCGAACCGCCTGACGAGGTAGCCCGTCACGCTGCTCAACCTTACGCCGCTACCTGAAGTGCTCCCACCCTGGGAGGTCTACGGGCTCGCCGTGCAGCCGGATCTCGACGCCGTCGCCCTCCTCGCAGCGTCCGATCACGTCGAAGCCCTTCGGATTCGCGCGTCGCGGCGAGGAGCTCGTAGTCCTCGCCGAAGCCGAGGTCCTCGACCGTCGCGCCCTCGGCGAGCGGCACCAGCTCCAGGTCGATCACGCAGCGGACGCCCGAGCGGGCGGCGATGTGGCCGGCGTCGAGGCCGAGGCCGTCGGAGATGTCGAGCATCGCCGTCGGCCGTCCGCCGCGAGCCGCGGCCCTCGGCGAGCCGCAGCGGCGGCCGGACGAAGCGCTGCTCGCGGAAGGCCGCTCCTGCAGCTCCCAGCGGACCGGTTACGACGAGCGTGTCGCCGGGCCGGGCGCCGCCGCGGCCGGGCACCCGCTCCGACGCGCCCCAGGGCGGTGACCGACAGGACGCAGCTTGTCGGCCCGCGTCGTGTCGCCGCCGACGACGGGCACGCCCGTCTCGGCGATGCCCTCGTAGAGCTCGAGCACGTCGTCCACACGCGTCTCCGCCGACGCTGCGAGCGAGACGAGCAAGGCGCTCGGCTCCGCGCCCGAGGCGGCCAGGTCGCTGAGATTCACGGCGGCGGCCCGGAAACCCAGCTCCCGCCACGAGATCCAGTCGAGGCGGAAGTGCACGTCCTCGACGAGCGCGTCGGTCGTGACGACGAGCCCCTCGACGACGGCTGCGTCGTTCTCGGTCCGCGTCGTCAGCCCGCGCCGCTCCAGCTCGGCGAGCAGCCCCAGCTCGCCGAGGTCAGCCAGAGCTCTACATCGCATTTCGTATCGCCGCCGCGTCCCGCGCAGCGCGGATGACCGCGACCCCGGCCGCTCCCGCCTCGATGCAGGCACCCGCGTTCGAGCGCGTCGATGCCGCCGATCGCGACGACCGGGACGGAGACTGCCGCCGCAGATCGCGCGCAGGCCCGTCCAGCCCGATCGGAGGGTCGGCATCGGCCTTCGAGGGGGTTTCCCAGACCGGACCCGCGCCCACGTAGGTGGCGCCGCGCGCCTCGGCGTCGCCTGCGCCTCCGCGGGAGTGGAGGCGGAGAGCCCGAGCAGCAGCCCGCTCTCGAGCGCGCGCTCCGCCCCCTCGTCGTTCCGCCCGAGGTGCACGCCGTCGGCGCCGAGCCTGATCGCCGCGTCCACGTCGTCGTTGACGACGAGGATGGCCGGCAGCTCGCGAAGCGCGCGCCCGCGCTCCACGACCTCGTCCGTCGACCGGCCCTTGAGCCGCAGCTGCACGACGGTGGCGCCACCTGCGACGGCCGCGCGGGCGGTCTCCACCTCCTCCACGATCGCGTGCAGCCTCACTGCTCGGTGACGCGAGCTCGCTCGTCGAGCGTGGCCGGGTCGAGACCGGCGAGCGCGTCGTACAGCCCGGCGTGGAACGTGCCCGGGCCGCGGGCGTCGAGGGCGGCCTGCTCCCCGGCGACGCCGAGCGCGACCAGCGCCTCGACCGCCGCCTCCAGCGGCTCGTCGGGCTTCACGGCGAGAAACGCCCCGGTGATCGCCGAGGCCATGCAGCCCGGTGCCGGTAACTGCCGCGAGCAGCTCGTGGCCGTTGGCGACCGCGAGCACACGCTCGCCGTCCGAGACGTGGTCGACCGGCCCGGTCACGGAGGCGACGAGATCGAGCGTGTCGGCCGCCTCCCGCGCTAGGTCGCCCGCGTCGCCGCTCGCTGCGATCGACTCGACCCCGCGCACCTCGGCCTCGATCCCGACCAGCGTCGCGATCTCGCCGGCGTTCCCGCGGAGCACGGCGATCTGCGAGCTCGGCGAGCAGGCCGCGCGCGGTATCGGTGCGGTAGCGCGTGGCGCCGGCGCCCACCGGGTCGAGCACGATCGGGATCTCGCGCGCGTTCGCGGCCCGGCCCGCGAGCACCATCGCCTCGACCCAGTGCGGCGAGAGCGTCCCGATGTTGAGCACGAGCGCGCTCGCCAGGCCGACCATCTCCTCGACCTCCTCGACCGCGTGCGCCATCACGGGCAGCGCGCCGAGCGCGAGCGTCGCGTTCGCCGTCTCGTTCATGACCACGTAGTTGGTGATCTGGTGGACGAGCGGCTTCTCCTCGCGGATCCGCGCCGAGCGTCGCGCCCGGGCTCATCGGCTTCCTCCGAGGTGGAAGACGTCCACCGGCCCGTCGCCGGCGCCGATCTCGGTGAGGCCGTTCTTGACCGCGTCGGACGCAACCTTGCCGGCCGCACGAGCGACCCGCACCGGCCGCTCGCCCTTCGCGAGCAAGCGCAGCGACCGTGGCCGAGTGCGTGCAGCCCGCGCCGTGCGTGGCCGGGACATCGTGGCGCGCGACGGGGAACTCGTAGTGCTCGACGCCGTCGTAGAAGTGGTCGACCGGGTCGTCGCCGTGGCCGCCCGTGACGATCACGGTCGGAAGCCCCAGCTCGTGCAGGCGCTCGGCGAGCTCGCGGCGCGAGGCGCCCGGCCGTCCGGCCAGGGCCTCGGCCTCGGGCAGGTTCGGGCGTGACGACGGTCGCGAGCGGGAAGAGCCGCCGCACGAGCACGTCGACCGCGTCGTCCTGCGAGCAGCTTCGCACCGGAGCTCGCGACCATCACGGGGTCGACGACGAGCGGCGTCTCTCGCCCCTCGAGGAAGTCCGCGACCGTCTCGATGACGCCGCCGAGAAGAGCATCCCGGTCTTGGCCGCGTCGACCCCGATGTCGTCGTAGACCGCCTCGAGCTGGGCGCGGATGAACTCCGCCGGCAGCTCGTGCACGGCCGTGACGCCGACGGTGTTCTGAGCTGTCAAGGCGACCACGGACGGACATGCCGTGACAGCCGGCGGCTGCAAAGGCCTTGAGGTCGGCCTGGATGCCGGCGCCACCGCCCGAGTCGGAGGACGCGATCGTCAGACAGCGTGGAATCAACGGACTCCCTTCGCCGGTACTAGCCGGATCAGGTTCTGCGGGTGTGATCTCAGCCCCTCTGCGGGGCACCCCGGTCGGCCGAGAGTAGCATCGGCTAGATGGGCGGAGTCGCGCGCTACGACGGGGTTGGCGCAGACGGTCGCACTCCCCGACGAGCTTCTCGCCGGGGAGGAGCTCGCCTATCTCACGACCGAGCCGGCACGGCGAGCCCGCACGGCTCCGCTCCCGGACAAGCTGCACCCGGGCGTGCGCAAGGCGCTGGCCGACCGTGGGATCGCCGAGCTGTTCACGCACCAGCGCGACGCCTGGGACGCCGTGGCCCGAGGCGAGCACGTCGTCGTCGCTACCGGGACGGCGAGCGGCAAGACGCTCGCGTTCAACCTCCCCGTGCTGGACGCGCTCGCACGCGCGCCGAAGACGCGGGCGCTCTACCTCTACCCGACCAAGGCGCTCGCCCAGGACCAGGCGCGCGCGCTCGGTCGAGCTGCGCGTCCCGAAGGTGCGCGCGGCGATCTACGACGGCGACACGCCCAGCGAGCAGCGCTGGCAGATCCGCAAGTGGTCGAACCTGATCCTGACCAACCCGGACATGCTCCACGTGGGCGTCCTGCCGCACCACGATCGCTGGGGCGACGTGCTCTCGAACCTGGCGTACGTGGTGATCGACGAGGCTCACGTCTACCGCGGTGTCTTCGGCTCGCACGTGGGCAACGTGCTCCGGCGCCTGCGCCGGCTGGCCCGGGTCTACGGCGCCGAGCCGCGCTTCCTGCTGGCCTCGGCGACGATCGCCAACCCGGGCGAGCTGGTCGAGGCGCTGCTCGGCGTCGAGGCGACGGTCGTGGACGACGACGGCGCCCCGCGCGCCGAGCGGACGATCGCGCTCTGGAACCCGCCGCTCCTGGACGAGGAGCTCGGCCAGCGGGCGAGCGCGCTGGCCGAGGCGTCGCGGCTGATGGCCGAGCTCGTCGCGGGCGGCCGGCGCACGCTCGCGTTCGGGAAGAGCCGCAAGGCCGCGGAGCTCGTGCACCGCTTCACGGTCGACCGCCTCGACGACCGCGAGCTCGCGGCGCGGCTCTCGCCCTACCGCGCCGGCTACACGCCCGCCCAGCGGCGCGAGATCGAGCGACGGCTCGTCGAGGGCGAGCTGCTCGGGGTCGCGGCGACGGACGCGCTCGAGCTCGGGATCGACGTCGGCCTGCTGGACGCCGTGATCTCGGTCGGCTTCCCCGGCACCGTCGCCAGCCTTCGCCAGCAATGGGGCACGGGCGGGCCGGCGCGAGCACGGGCTCGCCGTGCTCGTCGCGAGCGAGGACGCACTCGACCAGTACTTCATGCGCGAGCCCGAGACACTGCTGGGCAGACGCGTCGAGGCGGCGATCCTCGACCACGCCAATCCGCGCGTCCTGGACGGCCACGTGCTGTCGGCCGCGTTCGAGGCTCCGCTCGACGACGCCGACCGGGAGATCCTCGGCGACGAGGCGCTGGAACGCGCCGCCGCGCTCCCCGAGCTGAAGCAGACACCTCGCGGCTACGTCTGGGCGGGCCGCGACTACCCGGCCGCGCGCGTCCCGCTCCGCTCCACGAGCCCGGACTCCTTCACGGTCGTCGACACGTCCAGCGGCTCCGTGCTCGGTCTGGTCGAGCGCGAGCGCGCGTACTCGACCGTGCACGAGGGTGCGATCTACCTGCACCTCGGCGAGGCCTACCACGTGCTCGAGCTCGACCACGACGCCCGCGCCGCGCTCGTGCAGCCGTTCTCGGGCGACTGGTACACGCAGGCGAAGAAGGAGACGAACACGGCGATCGACGAGACGCTTCGCAGCGAGCAGCGCCTCGGCCTCGAGCTCTCGTTCGGACGCGTCTCCGTGACCGAGCAGGTGGTCGCGTACCAGCGGCGCTCGATCCGCGGCGGCGAGCAGATCGACCTCGTCGCCCTCGACCTGCCCGAGACGACCTTCGACACCGAGGCGGTGTGGTACCTGCCGGAGGCCGACCAGCTCGGCGAGTCGATCAAGATGCCCCGCCTGCTCGGCACCCTGCACGCGGCCGAGCACGCGATGATCGCGATCCTGCCGCTCTGGGCCATGTGCGACCGCTGGGACATCGGCGGGCTCTCGACGAACATCCACTTCCAGACCGGCCGCCCGACCGTCTTCGTCTACGACGGCCACTCCGGCGGCGTCGGCATCGCCGAGCGCGGCTTCGACGTCTTCGAGGGCTGGGTCGGCGACACGGCGAAGCTGCTCGCCGGCTGCCCCTGCTCGGCCGGCTGCCCCTCGTGCGTCCAGTCTCCCAAGTGCGGCAACCTGAACGAGCCGCTCGACAAGGCCGGCGCGCTCGAGTTGCTCGAGGCGATGCTGGCGGCCTAGAACGCGCGGATCAGCAGGTTGATAAGGATCGTCAGGACGATCGACGCCGCAAGCGAGGCGACCAGGCAGCCGGGCGCGCATCCGTAGACGCGAACCCGGCCGCCCGCCGTGTCCCGTCCGGAGAGGAGGCCCACGACCTCGGTGTTCCTCCGGGGGAGGGGACGAAACGCTCTTTTAGCCCTGGCCCACCTTGCGCTGGATCTCGGCCATGATCCCGGAGCGCGGATCGAAGAACTGCTTCTGCACCTTCTGCCAGCCGCCGAACTTGTCGATCTTGAACAGGCCCGGGCGTGCCGGGAACTTGAACTTCCTCGCGACGCTCTTGAGCACGGGCCGGTAGCCGTTCTCGGCGAAGATCGTCTGCGCCTGCGGCGTGCGGAGGAAGCGAACGAACGCCCGCGCCTCCGTCTTGTGCTGCGAGCCCTTGACCACGGCCACGGGGTTCTCGATCAGGATCGTCTCCTTCGGGATGATGAACTGCACCGCCTGGCCCTTCTTCTGGGCGAAGAGAGCCTCGTTCTCGTAGGCCAGGAGCGCATCGCCCTTGCCGCCGAGGAACGTCTGCAGCGACTCGCGTGCGCTCTTGTCCTGCACCGGGATGTGGCGGTAGAGGCTCTCGAGATACGTGACTGCCTGCTTGTGCGTCTTGCCCAGCCGTAGCTGGGCGCCGTACGCGGCCATCACGTTCCAGCGCGCGCCGCCCGAGGTCATCGGGTTCGGGTTGAGGACCTCGATCCCGGAGCGCGTGAGGTCGCTCCACTTCCTGATCCTCTTCGGGTTGCCGTCTCGCAGCGCGAGCACGACCACCGAGTTCGTGACCATGCCCTTGTAGGCGTCGTTCTTCCAGTCGGGCGAGATCAGGCCCTTCCCGACGAGGCGGCTGATGTCGGGCGCGAGCGAGAACGCCACGACGTCGGCCGGCAGGCCCTGCTCCACGGCACGGCTCTGCTCGCCCGACGAGCCGTACGACTGGTCGAAGGTCACGTCGCGGCCCGCCGGCGTCTTCTGGAAGGCCTCGATGATCTTGGCGTACGCCTCGCGCGGCGTCGAATACGCGACGAGCGTGAGCTTCACGTCCTTGCTGCTGTGGATGCCGCTGGAGCTGGAGCTCGCGGACGCACCGAATAGCGCGGCGAGTACCACCAGGGCGGCGATCAGGCGGGTCATGTGAACGGCTCCTCCTCAGGTCCGGGATGTGATGCGGATGAGGATTCATAATCACTGTCATAAGCTTTGTCAATTCCGAACCTCGACAGGATCTTCACGCCGGCGTGGTAGAAGGAGGTCGTGGGCATTCCGCGCAAGGCACGTGACGGGCTCCTGATCCTGGGCGGGGGCTTCGCCGGCGGCTACGTCGCCCGCCTGGCCGGCACGGGCTCGACGATCGTCAGCCTCGAGAACTACATGCTCTACACGCCGATGCTCCCCGAAGCCGCCTCGGGCACGCTCGAGCCGCGGCACGTCGTGGTCCCGCTGCGCCAGATGTGCCGCGAATCGGAGTTGCTGCTCGGCCGCGTGACCGCGCTCGCCGAAGAGCGGCGGGTCGTGACGGTGGAGACCGAGGTGGGCACGTTCGACGTCGAGTACGAGCAGCTCGTGGTCGCGCTCGGCTCGGTCGGGCGCGTGCTGCCCGTGCCCGGCCTGGCCGACTACGCCTACGGCTTCAAGGATCTCCCGGACGCGATCGAGCTGCGCAACCACGTCCTGCGCGAGCTCGAGGCCGCCGACGCTGCACTCGACGAGGAACAGGCGCGCATCCACCTCTCGTTCGTCTTCGTCGGTGCCGGCTACGCGGGCGTCGAGGCGCTCGCGGAGCTCCGCGACCTCGTCGAGGCCGCCCTGCGCTACTACCCGCGGCTGCGCCCCCTCCCCCGGCGCTGGGTGCTCGTCGATGCGGCGCCGAAGATCCTGCCCGAGATCCCTCGCAAGCTGGGCGACTACGCCGCTCGCTACCTGGCGAAGCTCGGTGTCGAGATCCACGTCGGCACGACGCTGGAGTCGCTGGATCCCGCCGCCGCCCACCTATCGAACGGCGACACGATCCCGACGAAGACGCTCGTCTGGACGGCCGGCGTGCGGGCCAACCCGCTCGCGGCCGAGCTCGGGCTGCCGACCGGCGACAAGGGCCGCGTGATCGTGGACGAGACGCTGCGGGTAGAAGGGCGCGAGCGAGTCTGGGCGCTCGGCGACTGCACTCAGGTGCCGAACCGGGCGACCCCCGGCGCGTTCGACCCGCCCACCTGCCAGCACGCGCTGAGGCAGGCTCGCCGGCTCGCGAAGAACCTCCGGGGCGAGCCGCAGCCGTACCGCTACCGGATGCTCGGCCAGGTGGCCACGCTCGGGCACTACAAGGGAATCGCCGACGTGCTCGGGCTGCACTTCCGCGGCTTTCTCGGCTGGTTCGTCACGCGGACGTACCACCTCTACCAGCTGCCGCTCCTGACCCGAAAGCTCCGCGTCGTCGCGGACTGGACGGTCGCGCTCTTCTTCCGCCGCGACCTGGCGGAGCTCGGCGGCCTCGGCCACGCACGGGGGCTCCGTGGCGGCTGAGCGCGAGCTGGCCCTCGAGTTCCTCGCGCTCGCCGACCACGGCGGCACACGCGAGGAGCCGTTCGCCTACGGCACCGCCATCTTCGACGAGCGGCTGCCGCGGCGCTGGGACTCCAACTACCTGCTCGTGGAGCGGCTGCCTGCCGAGGTGGGGGCGGACGAGCTCGCCGTCGAGGCGGAGCGCCTGCAGGGCGAGGCCGGCCTGAGGCACCGCAAGCTGGAGGTCCGCGACGAGACCGCAGGCCGGCGCCTCGAGCCCGAGTTTCGCCGGCTCGGCTGGACGGTCAACCGACACGTGCTGATGGCACTGCATCGCGAGGCCGACCGGAGGGAGGAGGGGATCGTCGTCCAGGAGGTGGACGCGGAGGCGCTGCGCGAGCCGCGCGCGGCGCAGCTCAGCGCGTACGAGTGGGCCGAGGACGGCGAGGTCCTGGCCCAGCTGCACGAGGCGAAGACACTCTTCGCCGCGCGGGTCGAGACGCGATTCTTCGCGGTGATCGAGGACGGCAGCGTGGTGAGCTGGACCGACCTCTATCTCGCAGGCGAGACCGCTCAGGTCGAGGACCTGGGCACACTCGAGAGCCATCGCGGCCGCGGCTACGCACGCGCGCTCGTGCTCCACGCGGCCGCGGAGGCTCGACGAACGGGCGCAGAGTTCGTCTTCCTCGTCGCCGACGACGAGGACTGGCCCAAGGAGCTCTACCGCAAGCTCGGCTTCGACGAGCTCGGCCTCGTCTACGAGTTCCTGCTCACGCGCTCGTGATCTTCTCCGCCAAAGGGATCGCGAAGCGCTATGGCCGTGTCGAGGCCCTGGCCGGGGTCGACCTCGAAGTGGAAGCCGGCGAGCTGGTGGGGCTGCTCGGCCCGAACGGAGCGGGCAAGTCGACGCTCGTGAAGATCGCCGTCGGCCTCGTGCGGGCCAGCGAGGGCACCGCGACCGTCTGCGGCGCTCCGGCCGGCTCTTCGGCGGCGCGGGCGTCGCTCGGCTACCTGGCCGAGCTCTTCCGGTTCCCCGGCTGGTACAGCGCCGACGAGCTGCTTGGGCTGCATCAACGGCTCGCCCACTCGGACGGCGGCGAGAAGGAGCGCCGCGAGCTGCTCGAGCTGGTCGGGCTCGACGACGCGAGGAAGCGTCGCGTGGAGGAGATGTCGAAGGGGATGCAGCAGCGGCTCGGGATCGCGCAGGCGCTGATCGGCTCGCCGAAGCTGCTCTTCCTGGACGAGCCGACGAGCGCCCTCGACCCGGCCGGGCGACGCACGATCCGCCGGCTCCTGGAGGAGCTGAAGGGCCGTGGGGTCTCGGTCCTGCTGAACTCGCATCTGCTCAGCGAGATCGAGCTCGTCTGTGACCGGGTGACGATCCTGCTGGCGGGGCGGGTCGTGGCGGAGGGCGCCCCGGCCGACCTGACCCGCGCGCGGGGCGTCGAGGTCGAGACCGACGAGGGCGTTCGGATCTACGAGGACGCCGGCCGGGAGGAAGCGCCGCGGCTCGTCGCCGACCTCGTTGCCGCCGGGCGCCGGGTCTATGCGGTCCGCGTCCTCACCTCGACCCTGGAGGACGTCTACCTCGAGGCTGTGGGCGAGACATGAGCGACGCGCTCACGATCGTCGGCTACGCGATCCGCGAGAGCGTGCGCAAGAAGATGTTCCTCGTCGTCCTGCTGCTCACCGCCGCGTTCATCGGCCTGTTCTGGCTCGGCGCGCACGAGCTGTTCGACGAGACGGACACCATCACCCCGCCCACCGGCGTGGACGCGCCGACCCTGGTCGGCGCGACGACGCTCGGCCTCGGGATGTTCGGGACGCTCTTCCTGGGCACGGTGCTCGCCGTCTTCCTCACGCTCTCCGCGGTGCGCGGAGACGCGGAGAGCGGGCTGCTCCAGCCGCTCGTCGTGCGGCCCCTCGGGCGCGCCACGTTCCTGCTCGCCCGCTTCGCCGCGGCCGCGACCGTCTCCGGCGCCTACGTCTTGGCCGTCTATGCGGCCACCGTCGCGATCGTGCGGATCGAGGGGGACTGGGGGCCCGACCGCCTCGTAGCGCCGGGCCTCGAGCTGGCCGTGGCCGTCTCGCTGCTTGCCGGCCTGTCGCTGCTCGGCTCGGTCTTCCTCTCGGGAACGGCGAACGGGGTCGCCGTCTTCATGATCTTCGGCGCCGGGCTCGTTGCGGGCCTCCTCGGCCAGATCGGTGAGGCGCTCGACTCTCAGACGCTGCGCGACATCGCCAACGATTCGTCCTGGATCCTGCCCTTCGAGGCCCTCTATCAGGACGGTCTGTACCGATTGACCGCGGACACCGGAGGGTTCACCGGCTTCGTGCTCCAGCTCGGCCCGTTCGGCGGCGCGCAGGCGGGCGGCGACGGTCTCTTTCCGTGGGTCGCGGCGTACCTGGTGCTGCTGGGGGCGGCGGCCCTCGCCGGGTTCTCGCGCAAGGACCTCTAAGAGGCGCTAATCCCCCGTCGCCGGACTGCCGATGGGGAAGGGATGCGGCACGGCCTCAGAGAGCGCGCGGCGCCGATTCTCGCCATCGGCGGGACGGCGGCGGCCGCACCGGCGCTCCTGCTCCACTTCTTCGGCAGCGACGCTGCCTCCATCGACGGCACGGTGCACTTCTTCGGCGTCGGGATGTCCGCCGTCGCCGCAGCCCTGGCCGCGCTGCTCCTGACCGCCGCCGGCGCTCGCCGCCAGGACGGACGGACCGTGCTCGTCGGCACCGCCTTCGCGGCGATGGCCGCCCTGCTCGGCCTGCACGGCCTCGCGACGCCCGGCTTCCTGATCGAGCAGAACGGCGTCGTCGCCTTCACCGGCGCGGCCACGCTTCCGGTCGGCGGCGCGATCCTCGCGCTCTCTGCGCTGCCGGGCCTGCGCCGTCCGCGGCGGCTCAAGCCGCTGATCGGTTTCGAGATCGCGCTGATGGTCGGAATCCTCGTGCTCGGCGCGGTCGGGTTGCTCATGCCGTCCGTCGTCCCCTCGGTCCCCGAGCCCGGCAGCGCGATCGCGCTGGCAGCGCTGGCCGCCGGCTCGGCCTTCTACCTGCTCGTCGGACTGCGCGCCCTCGGCACGTTCGCGCTCACGCGCCGAACCGGAGACCTGGTCGTGGCGATCGGGATCGCGTGGCTCGGGGCTGCCCTTCCCGCAGCACTCCTGCTCACCTACCAGGACCTCGGCTGGTGGCTCGGCCACGGCTTCGAGCTCGCCGGCCTCGTCCTCGTCGGCGTGCCCGTGGGCATCGATCTCTTCCGCACCTCCCAGTCCCGCCCGCTCGCCGGTGACCTCCATGCCGCCGAGCTCGTCACCGCCGAGGAGACCTACCTGGGCGCCCATGTGCGGGCGCTGACGGTGCGCCTGGCCGAGAAGGACGGGTACACCGAGGAGCACACCCGCCGCGTCGCCCTGCGCGCCGTCCAGGTCGGGGAAGAGCTCGGCCTGCCCGCGGGCCGGCTGCGCTCGCTCGCGATCGGTGGGCTGATCCACGACATCGGCAAGCTGACCGTCCCGGACTCGGTCCTGAAGAAGCCGGCAGCCCTGAGCGAGGACGAGTTCGCGGTCATCCAGCGCCATCCCGAATGGGGCGAGCGGCTGGTCTCGGACCTCGGCGGCTTCACCGCCGCGGTGCGACGCCTCGTTCGCGACCACCACGAGCGGCTCGACGGCAGCGGCTACCCCCGCGGTCTCGTCGGCAACGCGATCGAGCTCGACACGCGCATCCTGGCCGTCTGCGACGTCTACGACGCGCTGATCTCGGCGCGTGTGTACCGCGAAGCCTGGACGCACGAGGAAGCGCTCGCCCTGCTCCGCGAGGAGGCGGGCATCACGCTCGACGCGAGCTGCGTGCAGGCACTCGAGCGGGTACTGGGCCTGGAGCGCAAGCAGGCTCCGCGGCGCGTCCCGGGACGAGCTACTTCGGCCCGTCGGGGACGAACTCGGCCGGCAACCCCAGCCGCCGAAACCAGCTGACCATCGCCAGCTGCGGCGGCTTCTCCATGCCGTAGTGCATCGCGTCGATCAGCGCCACGTTCGCCTCGTCGGCCAGCTGCCTGAACGCGCGCACCTTCTCCTGGATCCAGTCGATCCTGCAGTTCGTCGCGGCGTTGCCCGTCACGTAGGTCTGGCAGCCGCGGTCGATCGACGCCTGGAGGATGTCGACGTCGGCCCCGCCGCCCGCGACGACGGCGACGCGCCCCGCCTCGTTGCGCGGGCGCGTGATCACGTGCACCTTGATCTCGGGCCCGAGGTAGATGCGGAAAGCCTCGGCGAGCCCCTCGAGCGGCAGCCCGCTGTTGCCGACGATCGCCGCACCGCCGGGAATCCCGTCGGCGATCGGGTAGTACTCCTCGAGTGCCTCGAGCCCGACCCCCTCCGCGCAGAGGCGTGACGGCGAGACCTCGGGGTGCATGTCCAGCGGGGCGTGCGCATGGAAGAACCCGCAGGCCCGCTCCTTCAGCGCCACGAAGCTCTCGGGAGCGAGCGGCAGGAAGCCCGGCTCGTCGGCGAAGTCGAGCGGGTGCTCCGAGAAGAGCAGTGTCCCGGGCTCCAGCCCGGCGATGATGCGATCGCTCGGGAAGACGCAGGTGGCGGCGCGCTCGACCTCCCCCACGCCTCGCACCATCAGCCCGTTCCACTTGCCCTCGTAGCCGGGCTCGACGTAGTCGCGCCAGTAGGCCGAGGAGTAGACGCCCTCGAACGCGGGCGACCAGTCGTCGTTCTCGACCTCGGGCACGCGAAAGTAGGCGTCGAGCTCGCGGACGACGTCGTCCAGCCTCACCTGAGCGCTTTCAGGGCCTGCGCGAGCGACTGCTTGGTCGTCAGCACGCCCTCGAAGAGGTCGCCGTGGCGGTCGACGCGCTCGAGCACGGCGTCCATCGTGAAGGCGAGCGGGTCGAGCGACTCGTCGACCTCCTCCCAGCGCAGCGGCGTCGAGACCGGCGCCCCGGGCTTCGGCCGCACCGAGTAGACCGACGCGATCGTCTTGCCCTCGCCGTTCTGGTTCGAGTCGATCAGCACGCCCCTGCGCTTCGCCTTCGACCACTCGGTCGTCGCCAGGCCCGGATGGGCGCGCGCGATCGCGCCGGCCACGATCTCCGCGAACCTGCGCGTGTCGGTGTAGGTCGAGCGCCGGTCGATCGGCACGAGCACGTGGATTCCCTCCGAGCCGCTCGTCTTCGCGAACGAGGCCAGATCGAGGACGTCGAGCGCCTGCTTGATCAGGAGCGCCACGCGCACGGTCTCGGGGAAGCCGACGTCCGGAGACGGATCGAGGTCGAACAGCACCCAGTCCGGCCGCTCCGGCTTGTCGATCCGCGAGTACCACGTGTTGCAGTCGATGCAGCCCATGTTCACCATCCAGAGCAGCGCGAGCTCGTCCTCGACGATCGGCGCCTGGATCTTCCGCGTCTGCCGCGGCGACTCCCGCGTGCTGACCGTGATCTCGGCTCGCTTGATCCAGTCGGGCATGTGCTTGGGCGCGTCCTTCTGGAAGAAGAACTTGCCGTTCCAGCCGTCGGGGTAGCGCTTCATGGTGAAGGGGCGGCCCTTGAGATGTGGCACGAGGACGGGAGCGATGCCGCGGTAATAGCGCAGGAGATCGCCTTTCGTGATCCCCTCATCCGGCCAGAACGGCTTGTCCAGGTTCGTCAGCCGCAGGACCCGCTTGCCCTTGCGGATCTCGTTCGGAAGCGGCTCCTCGCGATGCACCTGCGCGGGTGCCTTGTCCTCGCGCAACCCCTGGTAGGAGGGCGCGCGGAGGTGACCGTCGTGCGTCCACTCGACGAACTCCACCTCGGCCACGAGCCTGGGCTCGACCCAGACGACGTCCCCCTTGCGCACCTTCGGCATCTTCGGCGGGGTCGGGAACGGCGAAGCCGGCCGCTCCAGCGGCTTCAGCTGCTCGAGCAGCCGGTCGATCTCGTCGTCGGTGAAGCCGGTGCCGACGTTGCCGACGTAGCGCAGCTCTCCGCCCTCGTAGACGCCGAGGACGAGGGCGCCGAAACGTCCCGAGCGGCGGCCCTGGCCGCGCGTGTAGCCGGCGATCACGAACTCCTGCCTGTCGTGGGTCTTGATCTTCAGCCACTGGCTCGTCCGCCGGCCCGGCTCGTAGCGCGAGTCGGGACGCTTGGCGATCACCCCCTCGTAGCCCTGCTGCTCGGCGACGGCGTAGAGACCGGGGCCGTCGTCGAACGTCTCCGAGACCTGGACGTCGCGGCTTCCGACGGTCGAGCAGCTGCGCGAGCCGCTCGCGGCGCTCGATCAGCGGCAGGTCGATCAGCGGCTCCCCCTCCACCTCGAGCACGTCGAAGACGACGTAGATGTAGCGCGTGTCCGGCTTTCCCTGCTGCATCGCCGAGAACGTGGCTCGCCCGTCCTCGTCGAGCGCGCAGATCTCGCCGTCCAGCACGCAGTCCGGCGTCCTCACGGCGCCCTCCAGGGCGCGCTTCACCGTCGGGAAGCGCGGCGTGAGGTCGTTGTCGTTGCGGCTGACGAACTCCGCCTCGCCGCCGCGGACGTAGGAGATCGCGCGATAGCCGTCCCACTTGACCTCGTACAGCCAGTCGCCTCCCTTCGGGAGGTTCTTCTCCAGGGTCGCCAGCATCGGCTTGTACCGGCGGCGGCGGCTCGTTTCGGCCGTCGCCTCGTCGCGCTTACGGATCAGCAGCCAGTTCTTGGGATCGCCGTCGAGCTTCGCCGGGACGAGCGTCCACGTTCCCTGAAGCCGCTCGCCGTGCAGGCGGACGGTCAGACCGCCGTTCTTCTTCTCCTCGACGAGCTCGTACGTGCCGCGATCCCACAGCTCGACCGTGCCGGCGCCGTAGTTGCCCTTGGGGATCTCGCCCTCGAAGTCCGCGTAGTCGAGCGGATGGTCCTCGACGTGCACGGCCAGGACGCGCTGGCCGGGCTCGAGCGGGATGCCCTTGGGAACGGCCCAGCTCGCCAGCGCACCGTCGCGCTCCAGCCGGAAGTCGTAGTGAAGCCGCCGCGCGTCGTGACGCTGGACAACAAAGATCGGCTTTTTCCCGTGCCCCCTGGAGCCGAAGGGCTCGGGCGTCGCCTTCGGATCCCGCTTGCTTCGGTACTCCTTGAGGGTCGCCATGGCTGTGGACTCTTCCCCGAAAAATGCCGTCCCGGACGGGACTATTGGTGGAAAACGCTGTGGATGGTGTGGAGAAAGCCTATGCCCGTTGCGGCTCGGTAACCGGCTCGGCGAAGACCCCGAGCGCCCGGTAGCGGTCTCGGCGGCGGCGCCTGAGATCGTCCGGGGGAATGCCGTCGATCTCGCTCAGAGACGCCTCCAGCGACGTTGCCAGCAGTTGCGCGGAGGCGTCGTAGTCGGTGTGCGCGCCGCCCTCGGGCTCCGGGACGATCGCGTCGATGATCCCGAGCTCGAGGCAGTGGACGGCGTCGGGGCGGAAGGCCGCGGCCGCCTTCTCCCGCTCGCCGGCGTCGCGCCAGAGGATGGCCGCGCAGCCCTCGGGCGAGATCACGACGTAGATCGCGTTCTCCTGCATCAGCACCCGGTCGGCGAGGCCGATCGCGACGGCTCCGCCGGAGCTGCCCTCGCCGATCACACACGCGACGATCGGCACGCTGATCCGCGCCATCAGCGCCTGGGAGCGGGCGATCGCGCCGCCCTGGCCGTGCTGCTCCGCGGCGACTCCCGGATACGCGCCGGGCGTGTCGATCAGGGAGATGACCGGAAAGCGGTGGCGCTCGGCGATCTCCATCACGCGCATCGCCTTGCGGTAGCCCTCCGGGTGCGTCATGCCGAAGTTGCGCTTCGTCCGTTCGTGGATGTCGCGACCTTTCTGGGTGCCCATGAACGCAACCGTCCGGCCGCGGAACCGACCGATTCCGGCCACCAGCGCGGGATCCTCGGCCCGGGCGCGATCCCCGTGCAGCTCGACCCACTCGTCGAGGATCCGCTCGACGTAGTCGAGCACGTACGGCCGCTCCTCGTGCCGCGCCAGCTCGACTGAGCGCCAGACCTCCTCGTCGCTCGGCTCGGCAGAGATGCGGTCGAGCTGCCGCTGCAGGCGCTCGAGCTCGCCGGAGAGGCGGGCGCCGCCGAGCAGGCGCAGGTTCCTGAGCCGGCTCAGTCGCTCGCGGAGACGGAGCTCGGCCTCACTCGCCATTGTCGAAGAGGCGGAGCAGGCGGCCGACGTACGCGCGCAGCTCGGGTCGGGGGACGATGGCGTCGATGTGGCCGTAGCGGACGTTCGACTCGGCCAGACCGAAGTCGGCGGGCAGCTTCTCGCGAGTCGTCTGCTGGACGACCCGCGGGCCCGTGAAGGACATCAGCGCCCCGGGCTCGGCGACGAGCACGTCACCGAGGCTGGCGAAGCTCGCAAGCACCCCGGCTGTGGTCGGGTGCGCCATCACGCTGATGTAGCCGCAGCGTGCGTCACGCAGGTCCTCGACCGCGCAGACGGTCTTCGGCAGCTGCATCAACGAGAGGATCCCCTCCTGCATGCGGGCGCCGCCGGAGGCGGTCACCGAGATCAGCGGCACGCCACGTTCGGCCGCACCGTCGCAGGCGCGGGCGAACTTCTCGCCGACCACGCTGCCCATCGAGCCGCCCATGAAGGAGAAGTCCATGACGGCGAGCTCGCAGGGCTGCTCCTCGATCATGGCGCGGCCGACCACCATCGCGTCGCCGAGCCCGGTGCTCATCTCGGCCTCGGCCAGGCGCTCCGTGTACGGGCGCAGGTCGAAGAACTGCAGCGGATCCTCAGAGCGCAGGTCGACGTGCGCCTCGACGAAGCTGCCCTCGTCGGCGAGCTGCTCGATCCGCTCGCGGGCCTTGACCGGAAAGTGATGGCCGCACTGCGGGCAGACGCGCAGGTGCTCGACGAGCTCGTCGTCCCGGTAGTGCGAGCCGCAGCCCGGACAGGTGTTCGGGTGCGGCTTCCCTTTGTCGGGCTCGGGGAGGTTCTTGTGTTCGATCGAGACGTCGATCCGGGCCACGTTCGCGTCAGTCTAGACCGAGTGCCCCCACGAGCCTCTGCAGACGCGGGCCGTTCTCGGAATCGGGAAGGAACGCCGTGAAGCCGGCGCCGAGCACCGAGGCTCGCTCCGTGACTCGGGCAAGGAACGCCTCGGCCTCGGCGAGCGTCGGCCCCCCGGGCTCCGGCATGAACGAGGCGAACTCCTCGGGCGCGAGCGCGTCGCAGTCGAAGGCGACGTAGACGCAATGCGATCCCTCGAGCGCAGCGTCGAGACCGGCCTCGCCGAGGTGGACGCCGGTCGCCGCGATGAAGTCCTCCTCGGGCGGATCGAGGTTGCGCGCGGCGACGAGCACGACGTCGGCCGCGTTCACGGTCCCAGCGTCGATCAGCGTCCGCAGCGGAGTCGCCCACGGGTTCCCGGACGGCGAGCTCTCGATCGTGTTGAGGTCGCCGTGTGCGTCCACCCAGACCACGCCGACTCGATCGTGGCGGGAGGCGAGCCCGGTTACGGCGCCGAGGTGCGCGCAGCAGCAGCCGCCCAGAACGAGCGGCCGGGCGGGGAGCTCTGCCGCGATCGCGAGCGTCTGCTCGTGCAGGGTGTCCTCCGCGACCACGGCCGCCTCGGGATACGGAAACGGGATGCGGGCCGCCTCGGCCATCGCCTCGCCGCCCTCGCCCCAGGCGCGCGGGACGCGCACGAGGCCGGCGGCGAACGTGCGGCCGCAGACGTGGCATTCGTACTCGGGACCGAGCGCGACGGCCGTGTGCGTCCCGCATTCGGGGCACTTGGCACGCAGACGGCTCACGTGAGCTCCTTTTCGAAGACGGCGTGCTTCTCGACGACCTTCATCCCGGCCCGCTCGTACAGGCGCGTCGCGCCGGTCGGGCTCTCGGCGTCGACTCCGAGCCCGACCTGCCGCTGTCCGCGGCCGTGGAACTCGCGGAAGGCGTGCAACAGCAGCGCCATCCCGAGGCCGTGCCGCCGCCAGGGCCTGCGCACCGAGAGCGAGCGAATCCACCCCATGTCGTACCAGTCGGCCTCGCAGATCGTGCCGCCGGCGATCTCGTCACCCGACCACGCGACCGTCCAGAGGCTCGGGTCGTAGCGCGGTCCTTCGAGCAGGCGCTCGCGAAACTGCTCGAACGGCCGCGGGTGGTGATCCCAGTGATCCTGCCAGGCGTCTTCGATCGCCTCGTGGAAGGCGAGCGCGTCCTCCTCGCGAAACGGCTCGACCCGGACGCCCTCCGGCCACTCCGGCTCGGGCGCGCTCGTCGCCGAGCTCGACCGCCATGCGGAAGAAGTGACGGATCAGCCGGTAGCCGCGCTCCTCGAGCAAGCGCAGAGCCGCTTCGTCGGTGCCCAGGGTCGCGTTGTGGATCGAGCTCGCTCCGCGCTCGACGGCCCGCGCCTCCGCGAGGTCGACCAGCATTCCCCCGACGCCACGGCCGTGCAGCTCCGGGTGCACGTAGCCGTCCGACTGGAATCCTCCGCCACCGCGTTCCTCCAGGACCGCGTAGCCGGCCAGCCGGCCTCCTGTGGCGACGACGAGCCACGCGTCCTGCTCGAGGTCGAGGCGCTTCCACTCGTCGGCGATGTCCTCGGAGGTGAAGGTCTCCGCGCCCACGAAGACCCGCTCGTACGCGTTGCCGAGCTCGACCACGGCGTCGAGGTCGTCCAGCGTCGGCCGCCGGACCGTGAGCTCGCTCACGCGGGGACGAGCTCGTCGAGCACGTCCGGGAGCGCGCCGAGCTCGGTGATCTCGCGCGTCGGCGCGGGCTCGGCCTTCTCCCCGAGCCGGTTGACCCAGACGGACGTGAGGCCGAGCTCGTCGGCCGGGACGATGTCGTGGAAGTGGCTCTGCGCCACGTGGACGTGGCGCTCGCGGTCGGCGGTGGTGAGCTCGTAGAAGCGCTCCCAGTGGCCGTGCTCGGGCTTGTACGAGTGCACGTCCTCGGCCACGATCGCGAGGTCGAACGGAACGCCGAGCCGCTGCTGCGAGGCGGCGATCAGGTCGCGGTCGGAGTTGGAGAGGATGGCCAGCTTCCAGCCGCGCGTCCGCAGCTCGCGCAGCGCGTTCGGGCACCTCGTCGAAGGGCGGCCAGTCCGGCAGCGACTGCGCGAGCAGCCCGCTCTCGCCCTCCGGGATCCCGTACCCGACGTCCTGCGCGAGCCGCTCGAGCGTGAGCGTCAGCACCTCGGCGTAGCTCCGGTACTGCTCGGCCTGCACCTCCGGCTCGAGCTCGTGGTAGCGCTCGAGGAGCCGCGGCGCCTCCTCCACCCCCCACAGCCGCTCGAGCACGGCCAGGATCCCGGCGTTCCAGTCGATCAGCGTCCCGTAGCAGTCGAACGTGGCCCAGCGGTCGGCCATGGAGCTACCCGGCGAACTTCTTGAACACGACGCAGGCGTTGTGGCCGCCGAAGCCGAACGAGTTCGAGGCGGCGATCGTCAGATCCGCCTCACGTGGCTCGTTCGGGATGTAGTCGAGATCGCACGTGGGGTCGGGCTCGTCGTAGTTGATCGTCGGCGGCAGCAGGCCGCGGTCGACCGCGAGGATGGTGAAGATGGCCTCGAGCGCGCCGGCCGCGCCGAGACAGTGGCCGGTGGCGCCCTTGGTCGAGGAGATCGGCGTGTTGCGCGCGTTCTCCTCCCCGAGCGCCAGCTTGATCACACGCGTCTCGCTCGCGTCGCCGAGCGGCGTCGACGTGCCGTGAGCGTTGATGTAGCCGATCTCGTCGGGCCCGACTCCCGCGTCCGCCAGCGCCATCGTCATCGCCCGTGCCGGGTTCGCCCCGGTCGGATCCGGCTCGGTGACATGGGCGGCGTCCGACGAGAGGCCGTAGCCGATCAGCTCCGCGTAGATCTTCGCGCCGCGCGCCTGTGCGAGATCGAGCGCCTCGAGCACGATGATCGCGCCCGCCTCGCCCATCACGAACCCGTCGCGGCCGACGTCGAAGGGGCGGGAGGCGGCCTTCGGATCCTCGTTGCGCCGGGAGAGGGCGCGCATCGCGCTGAAGCCCGCGATCCCGACGCGCGTGATGCCTGCCTCGGTGCCGCCGGCGAGCATCGCGTCCGCCCTGCCGAGCCGGATCGCGTCGGCCGCGTCGCCGATCGCCATGTTCGAGGCCGCGCAGGCCGTGCACTGCGACGAGAGCGGCCCGCGCGTCCCGAGCTCCATCGAGACCCAGGCGGCGCCCATGTTCGGGATGATCTGCGGAATCGAGAACGGGTTGACCCGGTCCGGGCCGCGATCGAGCAGCATGTCGTAACAGTCCTGGAAGGCCTTGAGCCCGCCGATCCCGGTCGCGACCGAGGCGCCCACGCGGTCCGCCTGCGCCTCGATCTGGATGCCCGAGTCCGCCTGCGCCTGGCGTGCCGCGGCCACGATCATCTGCGCGAAGCGGTCCATGCGCCGCGCCTGCTTGTGGTCGATCCACTCGCGGGGATCGAACTCCTTCAGCTCGCAGGCGAAGTGCACCGGATACTCGCTCGCGTCGAACTGCTTGATCGTGTCCGCGCCCGACTCGCCGCCGATCAGGTTCTTCCACGTCGTCTCGACGTCGTTGCCGAGCGGCGAGACCGCGCCGATCCCGGTCACGACCACGCGCCTGCGTCCGTTCTGGCTGTAGTTGCTCATCACATCCCCAGCCCGCCGTCGACAAGCAGCACCTCTCCGGTGATGAAGGCGGCCTCGTCGGAGACGAGGAAGCGTATGGCCGCGGCGACGTCCTCGGGATCGCCGAGCCGGCCGAGCGGGGTGTTCGCGAGCATCGTCCCGCGCGCCTCCTCCGGGATCGCCTCGGTGAGCGCCGTCTTGACGTACCCGGGCGCGACGACGTTGGCGCGCACCCCGCGGCTCCCGAGCTCACGGGCCAGCGACTTGGTGAAGCCGATGATCCCGGCCTTCGAGGCGGCGTAGTTGGTCTGGCCCCAGTTCCCGTGCACGCCCACGATCGAGGACACGTTCACGATCGCGCCGCCGCGCCGCTTCATCATCCCGCGGGCCGCGGCGCGGCAGGTGTAGAAGGTGCTGGAGAGGTTCGTCTCGAGCACCGTGCGCCAGTCCTCGTCGAGCATCCGGGCCAGCACGCCGTCTCGCGTGGTGCCGGCGTTGTTCACGAGCACGTCGATCTCGCCGGCCTCGTCCACCAGCGCCTTGGCCTGCTCCGGGTCGGACACGTCCGCCTGGACGGCGCGACCGCCGATCTCGGAGGCGACGGCCTCGGCCTCACCGGACTCGGATCGATAGCCCACGACGACGTCCGCGCCTGCACGGCCCAGCTCGAGCGCCACCGCACGGCCGATCCCCCGCGATCCGCCCGTGACCAGAGCCGTCTTGCCTTCCAACGAGCAGAAGGTCACGCCGAGGCTCGGCCCAGGGCTTCCTTCACCTTCTCCAGCCCCGCGACGTTGTTCACCGGGATCGCCTTGACGCTCTTGTCGATCCTCTTCAGTAAACCGGACAGGACGTTGCCGGGCCCGACCTCGACGAAGGTGCGGACGCCCCCGCGCGCCAGCTCGCTCGCGGCCTGCGTGAAGCGGACGGGCGCCGTGAGCTGCTCGACGAGCAGCGTTCCGAAGCGATGCGCCGGCTCGATCTTGGCGGTGACGGTGGACATGAACGGCGCCACCGGCTCGCTGAACCTCACCTTCTCGAGCGCCGGCCGGAAGCGGTCGGCAGCCTTCGCGACGAGCGGGCTGTGGAACGCGCCGGAGACCTGCAGCTTCACGGTCCGGCGGGCGCCGCGCTCCTGGGCCTCCTCGCAGCACTCGTCCACCGACGGGGTCTCGCCGGAGACCACGATCTGGCCGGGGCAGTTGTAGTTGGCCGGCCACACGCCGATGATCTGCCGGCAGAGCATCTCGACGACCTCGTCGTCGAGCCCGAGGATCGCAGCCATCGAGCCGGGGTGCTGGCGGGCGGCCTCGGCCATCGCCAGGCCACGCTCGCGGACGAGCGCTACGGCCTCGGCGTCGTCCGACGGCCTGCGCGGCGGCGAGCGCGGAGAACTCGCCGACCGAGTGGCCGACGACGAAGTCGGGCTCGATCCCCTCGGCGCGCAGCGCGGCAAGGACGGCCAGGCTGGTCGCCACGAGCGCGGGCTGCTGCACCTCGGTGTGGACGAGGTCCTCGAGCGGCGCGTTGAAGCAGAGGTCGACGAGATCCATGCCCGTCGCCTCGCTCGCGCGCTCGAACACGGCCATCGCGGCCGGATGCGCCTCGGCGATCTCGCGGCCCATCCCGGCCTCCAGCGACCCCTGGCCGGGGAAGCAGAACGCCACCTTTCCGTTTCCTTCGCTCATCTCGCTCCGTTCGTCGTCGCCGTCCATTCGAGCAGACCCGAGCCCCACGTGAGGCCCGCACCCATCCCTGTCATCAGCACCAGCTCGCCTTCGCGCAGCCGGCCGTCCGCCTGAGCGTCGGCCAGCGCGAGCGGAATCGAGCCGGACGAAGTGTTCCCGTACCGGTCGACGTTGATCACGACGCGCTCGGGGTCGATGCCGAGCTTCTTGGTCGCGTGGTCGATGATCCGGACGTTCGCCTGGTGCGGCACGTAGACGTCCACGTCCTCGACCTTCGAGCCGCATTCGGCCAGCACGGCCTCGGCCGACGACACGAGGACGCGCGTGGCGAACTTGAACACCTCCCGACCGTTCATGTGCGCATAGTGCCCGCCGTTCGACACCGTCTCGGGGCTCGCCGGCATCCGCGAGCCTCCCGCCGGCTGCAGCAGATGCGACGCCGCCCGATCCGTCGGCGCCCAGCTCGAAGCCGAGGAAACCGCCCTCGCCGACCCGCTCCATCACCACGGCGCCGGCCCCGTCGCCGAACAGGATGCAGGTGCTGCGGTCGGTCCAGTCCATGATCTTCGAGAGCGTGTCGCCGCCCACGACGAGCGCCTTCTTCGCGAGCCCGGCGGCCACCATTCCGTGCGCCTGGGCGATCGCGTACATGAAGCCGGTACACCCGGCGGAGAGGTCGTAGGCGGCCGCGTCCTTCGCGCCGAGGCGGTCGGCCAGGATCGCACCGGTGGACGGAAAAGCCATGTCCGGCGTGACGGTCGCGACGATCAGCAGGTCGACGTCCTGCGCGCGCGTGCTCGCAGCGTCGAGCGCCTGCTCGGCCGCCGGCAGCGCGAGATCCGACAACGCCTCCTCCGGCGCCGCGATCCGCCGCTCGCGAATACCGGTCCGCTCGACGATCCACTCGTTCGAGGTGTCGAGCATCCCTTCGAGCTCGTCGTTCGTCAGGACGCGGTCGGGGACGTGGCAGCCCAGGCCCGTGATCGACACCCGCGCCCCGTTCTGGGTCGCGGAGCCGATCACCGCTCGACCGCGAACGTGAGCGTGCCCCGGGCGGCAAGCTCGCCGTCGACCCGGGCCGAGGCCGCTCCGCGACCGATCGGGCCGCGAACGCGCTCGAGCTCGCAGATCAGCTCGAGCTCGTCGCCGGGCTCGACGATGCGCTTGAAGCGGACGTTGTCGATGCCCGCGAACAGCGCCATCTTGCCGCGGTTCTCCTCCTCGCTCAGGACGGCCACGGCGCCGGTCTGGGCCATCGCCTCCACGATCAGCACTCCGGGCATCACCGGGCGGCCGGGAAAGTGTCCGGCGAGATACCACTCGTCGGCGCGAACGGTCTTGCGGGCGACCACGCGCTTCCCGGGCTCGAGCTCGAGCACCTCGTCGATGAGCAGGAACGGCTCGCGGTGGGGCAGGATCGCCTCGATCTCGGCCCGCCCTAGGGGTACGGTGATCTGCGGCGGCAAGGCGGGTCTAGTGTAGGCCGGTGATCGACTCGCTGGAGCCGGGCGTCGTCCAGCCGCTCCTGCGCGGGCGCTTCGGCCGCGACTACCGATACGCGGAGCGCGCAGCCTCGACCCAGCGCCTGCTCGAGGACGCGTCCGAAGGCGCCGTCGCGGTGGCCGAGGAGCAGACGGAGGGCCGCGGACGCCTCGGCCGCACCTGGCACGCTCGTCCGGGAACGAGCGTGCTCGTCTCGCTCTTGCTCGCTCCGCCGGTCCCGGCCGTCCGGCTGCCGGAGCTGACGCTCGTGGCCGGCGAGGCGTGCGCCGAGGCGATCGCGGCCACGACAGGCCTGGAGCCGACGATCAAGCACCCGAACGACGTCCTCGTCGACGGTCGCAAGGTCGCCGGAATCCTGGCCGAGGCACGCGATGGCCGAGTGGTGCTCGGGATCGGCGATCAACGTCAACGTGGCCGCCGACGAGCTGCCGACCGACACCGCGACGCCGGCCGGCTCGCTCTCGCTCGCCGCCGGTCGAGACGTCAGCCGCGCCGAGCTGCTCGCCGAGCTGCTGCTGCGGCTCGAGCAGCGCTACGACGCGTGGGTCTGCCGGCGCACGATGAGCTGGCGGGCGATGTTTCCCGCGCGGTCGCGGGCGGCGACCCGAGCGGATCGATAGGAGCTCGGCGCCGGAATCCGGAAGAGCCCGGCCTTCCGGCGGACGAAGACGCGGGTGCTCCCGTCCACCACCGTCGTCACGGTCGCCGGCTCGGACAGGGTCGCGAGCCGCTTCGACGCAGACACCAGCCTGCAGGACCGGGGCGGTCGTGTCCACGACCAGCTTGGTCACCTGTGACGCGATCCCGAGCGGACGTCGACCGCCTCCACCACCGTCTGGTAGGTGCCGTCCGGAACGGGCAGCCCGGCCACCTGGCCGTTCCAGTCGACGAACCGGGCGCCGGGCCCGAAGCGGCCTGCGAGCAGGGTCGCCGTCGGAACCGCGCCCGAACGAACGGTGACGGTGACGTCGGCCTCCGCGGCCAGGGTGAAGGCGACGCGAACCGTGTCGGAGCGTCCGTCGGCGTTCGGCGAGAGGAAGCCCGGCAGCGACGAGACGAAGGACAGCGTCCGGTTCACCGAGACGGGCACGCTCGAGGCAACCTCCCGTCCGTCGAGGGTCTTCGCGGCGATCAGGACCGTGTAGCTGCCGTCCGCAAGCGCGTCGGCGAGCCAGCGGAACGACTGCGCGCCGGACGGCTTCGTCTCGCTGAAGAGCGTGGCGATGGCGATCCCGTCGGCGTCGAGCACGGTGGCCGTGACGGTGGCAGGAGCACCGAGCGTGTAGCGGATCGTCGTCGAGTCGGCGAAACCGTCACCGTTGGGGCTGACCGACCCCGGCTGGGCGGAGAGCGCGGAGAGCATGAGCGCGCTGCCCGTTCCGGCCACGACCGAGCCCGTCGCCGGGCGAAGCGTCGGGCCTGCCTGGATCGTCCACGAGTAGCGTCCCGCAGACGCAGCCCGCGCATCCCAGGTCCAGTCGACGCGCGGCCCGAACCCGCCGCCCGCGGCGACCTGGGTTCCGAGGGAATCTGCAACGGTCACCGTCCAGGGGATCGGTGCGGTCAGCCGGCCGGTGAAGCGGACCCGCCCGCCGGTCAGGGTGGCAGCCGGGGAGTACAGCTTGGGCAGGCCCGTGAGCGAGACCGCCCGTGCAAGCAGATTGAGCTGGCCGTAGACGATCGAGCCCGGGCAGCTGGTGAAGCCGACGTCGCGGTGACCCGAGATCGGGCGGAGGAGGACGGGAACGCCGGTGGGAAAGCGTGGGTTGCCGCCCGAGGGCATGCTCAGCGCCGTGAGCGGATCGACGTGGGCGACGTCCAGCCGCCAGGCGAGCACCCGCACGAGCGCGCTGCGCGCCTCGGCGCTGAGTGCCATCGAGTCGTAGTTGCCGAGGAGCGCCACTCCGACGGAGCCGGTGTTGAAACCCTGCGCGTGGGCGCCGATCACGTTGCGCTCGATCCCGCCGAACCGGCCCTCGAAGACCTGGCCGTAGCGGTCGACGAGAAAGTTGTAGCCGACGTCGTCCCATCCGTTTCCACGCACGTGGTAGAGCTGGATCGCGCGCACCACCGCCGGCGACTGGGCCTTCGTGTACGAGTTCGACCCGGCCGAGTGGTGAACGACGGCGAACCGCAACGCGCTCGCGTAGCGGGGCGCGCCGCGGCGAATCGAATCACTCGCGCGCCACGCCGACCGCGTCACGATCGCGGGCGAGCTCGCCGTCGCGAGCGCACGCGGAGGCGAGCTGTCGACCGGGCTCCACACGTAATGCGCGCGTAGCCGAGTCACGCGTCCGCGGGTCCGGTACTGGATCCGGTCCGAGCCGCCGGTCCAGTAGGGGTTGCCGAGCTTCCAGCGCCCTTGCCGCGCTCGCTCGGCGGTGCGTGGGTCAGGCCCGTCCTCGGCCTCGGGCGCGGCAACCCGCCAGCGGCTCCACCGGCCGGCCAGGCTGCGCGTGCGGAAGCTGACCGTGCCCGGGCCCTGCCAGTGCAGGCCCACGAGGTTGAAGCGCTCGGGTGCCTTCGCCGCCGCGAGCATGCGTGAGCCCGCGACCGGAAGCTCGCGGGTGACAAGCGTGGCGTCCTCCGCCCACGCCGTCGCCGGGAAGGCGAGGAGCAGGAGGAGTCCTAGGCTCACTAGTAGTGACCGCACAGTCGTCCTCTCGAAGGACACTAGCTTCGCTCCAAGGACGGCGACCCCTCGCTGATAGAATCTTTACACCCGTGAAAAGGCCGTATCTGCGGGCTTTTTGGGCCTCGCTGGTCGTGGCCGCTAGCCTCCTCTTCGCCGGAGTCGCCGAGGGCGCGGCACCGCGGGTCCTGGCGGTCGAGTTCGAGAACGACGTCAACCCCGTCACGGCCGACTACGTCACCGACCAGATCGAGCGGGCGAACGACGAGGGCTACGACGCCGTGGTGATCCTGCTCGACACGCCGGGCGGCCTCTCGACCGCGATGAAGGACATCTACCAGGCCGAGCTCGCGTCCACGACCCCCGTGCTCGTCTACGTCTCCCCCGACGGCGCGCGGGCTGCCTCCGCCGGCGTCTGGATCGTGCAGGCGGGCGACCTCGCGGCCATGGCGCCGAGCACCAACATCGGCTCCTCGACGCCCGTCGCCTCCGGCGGCGGCGAGATCCCGAGCGACCTGCGCCGCAAGGCGATCAACGACGCTGCCAAGTCGCTGCGTGCGCTCGCCGAGACGCACGGGCGCAACGGCGACTGGGCCGAGCAGGCCGTGCGCAAGGCGGACAACCTGACCGCCGCAGGAGGCGCTCGACCAGAACGTGATCGACGTGATCGCGCCGACGCTGCCCGCGTTGCTCGAGGAGGTCGACGGGCGGACAACGAAGCCCGACGGCAAGGTGCTCCGGACGGCCGGCGCCGAGATCGAACAGGTCGAGATGGGCCTCTGGAAGTCGCTCCTCGACCTGCTCGTCGACCCGAACCTGATCGCCCTGATGCTCTCGATCGGCGTGCTCGGGATCGTGGTCGAGCTCTGGAACCCGGGCCTCGTCTTCCCGGGCACGGTCGGCGCGATCTCGTTGATCGTCGGGCTGTTCGGACTCCAAGTGCTGCCGATCAGCGTCGCCGGCCTGCTGCTGATGCTGCTCGCGATTCGGCTTCTTCGCCGCCGAGGCCTTCATCGTCAGCCACGGCGCGCTCGCGCTCGCCGGCGCGGTCTGCTTCTTCTTCGGGTCGCTGATGCTGTTCGACCCCGCCGGCGAGGCGTACCAGGTCTCGACGGGCGTGGCGCTCGCGTTCGCGATCACGCTCGCGCTGCTGTTCGGGCTGGCCGCGGCCAAGATCGTGAAGGTGCGGCGCACCCGGCCGCAGACCGGGCAGGAGGATCTCCTGGGTCAGGAGGGCGTCGTGCGGCGGTCGCTCGATCCCGACCGGCTACGTCCTCGTCCACGGCGAGCTCTGGCAGGCCCGGCCCGACGCGGCTCGCCGATCCCGGCCGGCGAGCACGTCGAGGTGACCGGCATCGACGACGACCTCGTGCTCGAGGTCCGTCCGGCCGAGCGCCCGGCCCCGGTCGAGGCGTAGGATCCCGGCGTGACCTGTGCTCATCGCCGCCGGCGCGATCGCGGTCCTGCTGATCCTCGTGCTGTCCGCGTCCGTTCGCGTCGCGAGAGAGTACGAGCGCGGCGTGATCTTCCGGCTCGGCCGCCTGCTCTCGCCGCCGAAGGGGCCTGGTCTGTTCCTGCTCATCCCCGTGATCGACAAGATGGTCCGGGTCGACCTGCGAACGGTGACGTTGAACGTCCCGCCGCAGGAGGTGATCACCAAGGACAACGTGCCGGTGCGCGTGAACGCGGTCGCGTACTTCAGGATCATCGACCCCGAGAAGGCGATCGTCCAGGTCGAGAACTACATGGTCGCGACCTCGCAGATCGCGCAGACGACGCTCCGCAGCGTGCTCGGCCAGCACCAGCTCGACGAGCTCCTGTCCGAGCGGGACAAGATCAACGAGATCCTGCAGCGGATCATCGACGAGGCCACCTCGCCGTGGGGGATCAAGGTCTCGATCGTCGAGGTCAAGGACGTCGAGATCCCGAGCGGCATGCAGCGGGCGATGGCCCGCCAGGCCGAGGCCGAGCGCGAGCGGCGCGCGAAGGTGATCGCCGCCGAAGGCGAGTTCCAGGCCTCGGAACGGCTGAAGGACGCGGCCCAGGTGCTGTCCGAGAACCCGATGTCCCTGCAGCTCCGCTACCTGCAGACGATGCTGGAGATGAGCTCCGAGCGGACGTCGACGCTGATCCTGCCGCTGCCGATCGAGCTGATCGGGCCGATGCTCGGCCGCCGGGAAGAGACGACTGAGCAACGAGCTGCGCCGCGACCCGCTCTCGGGCAGGACCGTGGTGATCGCGCCCGGCCGGGCACGGCGGCCGGGAGCGTTCCTCGGCGCGATCGAGGATCCGACGCCCGAGGAGCTCGAGTCCTGTCCGTTCTGTGCAGGGCGCGAGGACCGCACGCCGCCGCAGGAGCTCGTGCTGCCCGAAGCACGGGCAGTGGACGGTGCGGGTCGTGCCGAACCTCTACCCAGCCCTCGAGCGCCAGGAGGTCGTCGTCCACTCGCCGCGCCACGTGCGCACGTTCGCCGAAGCTCGAGGACGCCGAGCTCGACCTGGTCGCAGACGCCTGGCGCCGGCGTTTCGCAGCGGCCGGCGAGCGAGGGTTTCCCGTACGTGCACGCGATGATCAACGAGGGCCGCTTCGCCGGCGCGAGCCTGGCGCACTCGCATTCGCAGCTGATCTGGCTGCGCGAGCCGCCCCCCGCCGTCGCGCGGGAGCAGGCCGATGGCGGACTGCGCCGTCTGCCGGCTGGTCGGCGAGCCGGTCTGCTCGTAGGCGGAGGCAAGGGGAGATCGCGGCGATCTGCCACCCGGCGGGGCGCGCGCCCTTCGAGCTGCTGATCGCGCCGCGCACGCACGATCCCGAGGCGGCGGACGACCTGGGCGGCGCGCTCCAGCTTCTCCGCGACTCGGTTCGGCGTCTGCGCAAGCTCGAGGGCCCCGTCCCGTGGAACGCGTGGCTGCACCAGGGGGCTCACTGGCACCTCGAGGTCGTGCCGAGGCTGACCGTCTTTGCCGGCCTCGAGCTCGGAGCCGAGATCTACGTCAACGTCGTCGCGCCCGAGAGCGCGGCGGAAGCGCTGAGAAGCGCGCTCTAGACCTACAGGGTCGCTGCGAAGGCTTCGGCAGAGCGGTCGCGCGGATTGAGCTCGCGGAACCGGCGCGCGGCCTCGATGGCAGCGCCGAGGTTGAGGCCCTTGTCCTTGGCCTGCTTGATCAGCATGACCGTCTCGACCGCGTCCATGTCGTAGATGCGCTGCTTCTTTCCCTTGGTGGGGATCTGGGCCTTGTTCGTCCAGTAGTCGAGCTGCATCTTCGAGATGCCGGCGATCTGGCAGACCTGCCCGAGGTAGAGCTCCACCTTCTCCAGGTGGTCGCTCAGATTTATCGGTTCAAGAAGGTCAACCTGCGTGCTAACAGCCATAGCAACCCTTCGGTGGATGGGGCGGCCCCGCACGCAAGGTATAGCGCGCAGCTAGCCGTTTCTCAAGGGTTAACCGTCCGAAAACGAAACAAAAATGCTGTTCGGAGCGGAAAATCTACGCTTCGGGCAGCGCTTCCTCCGCGCTCGGCGCCTCGTCGATCTCCTCGCCGGCCACAGCGGCCTCGCCGGCGTCATCGCCGTTCTCTGCAACCGCGTCTTCCGACTCCACCACGGGGGCGAGCGTCGAGACCACCTCGTCGCCGCGCAAGCGCATCACGATCACTCCCTGAGTCGCGCGGCCCGAGGCGCTTGACGTCGTCCACGGGGATCCGGATCACCGTGCCGCCGTCCGAGATCAGCATCACGTTGTGGCCCGAGTCGACGACAAGTGCGCCGACGAGCTGGCCGCGCGCCTCGGTCAGCTGGACGGTCTTGACGCCCAGGCCGCCGCGCCCCTTGATCGGATACTCGCCGATCCGCGTGCGCTTGCCGTAGCCGTTCTCGGTCACGACGAGCAGGTCGGCGTCGTTCTGGGCGATGCTCATCGCGATCACCTCGTCGCCCTTGCGCAGCGACATTCCGCGCACCCCCTCGGTCGCGCGCCCCGTCGAGCCGGACGGCGCTCTCGTGGAAGCGAATCGCCTGGCCCTTGCGCGAGATGAGCAGGAAGTCGTCGTCGCCCGAGGCGTGGCGGACCTCCGATCGAGCTCGTCGTCCTCGCGCATCTTGATCGCGATGATCCCGTCGGCCTTGAGCGGCGTGTTGTAGTCGGCGAAGCGCGACTTCTTGATCACGCCCTTCTTGGTGGCGAAGGCGAGGTGCTCGGCCTCCTTGAAGTCGCGCGTCTGCACGACCGCGCGCACCTTCTCGTCCTGGCGGAACGGCAGCAGGTTGACGATCGCGCGGCCCTTGGACTGGCGCGAGCCGAGCGGGAGCTCGTGCACCTTCAGCCGATACACCTTCCCGACCGAGGTGAAGAACAGCAGGTAGTCGTGCGTGGAGGCGACGAACAGATGCTCGATGTAGTCGTCGTCCTTCATCTCCATGCCCATGACGCCGATCCCGCCGCGGCGCTGCTCCCGATATGTCGTCACGGGTAGGCGCTTGACGTAGCCGGAGCGGGTGATCGCGATCACCATGTCCTCTTCCGCGATCAGGTCCTCGAGGTCGAGCTCGCCCTCGGCGGCGACGATCTCGGTGCGACGGTCGTCGTGCTTGGCGTAGATGTCCTTGATCTCGAGCAGCTCCTCGCGGATGACGGCGTCGATCCGGTCGGGGTCGCCGAGAACGGCACGCAGTTCCTGGATCCGTTCGCGCAGGTCGTTGAACTCGTCCTCGACGCGCTTGCGCTCGAGCGCCGTGAGCGCGCGCAGGCGGAGGTCGAGGATCGCCTGGGCCTGGATCTCGGAAAGCTCGAAGCGCTTCATCAGCGCCTGGCGCGCCGCGTCGGTGTCCGAGGCCGCCCGGATCAGGTCGATCACCTCGTCGAGGTTGTCGAGCGCGATCAGGTAGCCGGCGAGGACGTGTGCCCGGCGCTCGGCCTGGCGCAGCTCGTGCTTGAGCCGGCGGGTGACCACCTCGCGCTGGAAGTCGAGGTAGTGGCGCAGCATGTCCCGGAGCCCGAGCGTCCGCGGAACGCCGTCGACCAGCGCGACGCCGTTGTAGCCGAAGGTCGTCTGCAGCGACGTGTGCTTGAAGAGCTTGTTCAGGGCGACCTGCGGGATCGCGTCGCGCTTCAGGTCGATCTGGATCCGCATCCCCGACTTGTCCGAGTGGTCGGCGAGGTCGGAGATCTCGGTCAGCACCTTGTCGTTGACGAGGTCGGCGATCTTCTTGATCACGCCGGTGTCGCCGCCCTTCTTGACCCCGTACGGCAGCTCCGTCACGACGATCGCGGTCTTGCCGCCGCGCAGCTCCTCGATGTGGGCGCGAGCGCGGACGAGGATGCGGCCGCGGCCCGAGCGGTACGCCTCGCGAATGCCCTCGCGGCCCAGGATGATCCCGCCAGTGGGGAAGTCCGGGCCCTTGACGTGGCGCATCAGGCGGTCGATGTCGATCTCGGGGTCGTCGATCATCGCCACGATCGCATCGATCGTCTCCGAGAGCCGGTGCGGCGGGATGTTGGTGGCCATGCCGACCGCGATCCCGCTCGAGCCGTTCACGAGCAGGTTGGGGAAGCGGGCGGGGAGGACCGTGGGCTCGCGCCGCGACTCGTCGTAGTTGGGCTGGAAGTCGACGGTGTCGGCGTCGATGTCCCGCAACATCTCGGTGGCGAGCCGCGTGAGCCGGCACTCGGTGTAGCGCATCGCCGCAGCGGGGTAGTCGTCGATGTTGCCGAAGTTGCCCTGGCCGTCCACGAGCGGGTAGCGCATCGAGAAGGGCTGCGCCAGCCGCACGAGCGTGTCGTAGATGGCCGTGTCGCCGTGCGGGTGGTACGACCCCATCACTTCGCCCACGATGCGGGCGCACTTCTTGTACGGGCGGTTCGGCTGCATCCCGGTCTCGTGCATGCCGTAGAGGACACGGCGATGAACCGGCTTCAGCCCGTCCCGCACGTCCGGGAGCGCACGCGAGACGATGACCGACATCGCATAGTCGAGAAAGCTCGAGCGCATCTCCTGTTCGAGCTCGCGCGTTTCGATGCGGCCGGGATCCAGCGGTTCTCTCGTGACGTCAGACATCCAGGAACCTCACGTCCTTCGCGTTCTGCTCGATGAACTCGCGGCGAGGCTCGACCTGGTCGCCCATCAGCGTCGAGAAGATCAGGTCGGCGGCGGCGGCGTCCTCGACCTCGACTCGGACGAGCACCCGGCGGGCCGGGTCCATCGTGGTGTCCCAGAGGTCGATCGCGTCCATCTCGCCGAGGCCCTTGAAGCGGCTGACCTGGAGGCCCTCCTTGGCGAGCTCGATCGCGTCGTTGCGTAGCGCCTCGAAGGTCTCGGCATGGCGGCTCTTGTTCCCGTGCGTCAGGGCGAACGGCGGCCTGCCGACGACCTCGACCAGACGTTCGTACGACCGGCGCAGGCTCGCGTAGACCGGCGACGCCAGCAGCTCGGCGGGCAGTGTGACGAAGTTCGCAGCGCTCGTCTCGCGCTCGATCACCTTGATTCGGAAAGCGTCCGCGGCGGAGTCGACGACCGCTACGTCGTAGCCGTTCGCGTCGAGGCCGGCCAGAGCGCCCTCGACGTCTCCGATCGCGGCGGCGTCGGTCTCCACGAGCCGATGCGTCACGACGAAGTCGCCTGCGGCGTTGCCGAAGTCGACCCGCAGACGCGAAAGCCAGCCGTCGAACTCGTTCAGGCGCTGCGTGAACCGGCCCCAGCGCGCCTCGGTCAGCTTGACCGTCTCGCCCAGGCGGTCCGTCACGTCCATGTCCTTGATGCGCTCGCGGACGAGCAGCTCCTCGAACAGGCTCTCCTTCTCGACGTAGAGCTCCTGGTTGCCGAACTTGACCCGGTACAGCGGCGGCACCGCAATGTAGACGTGGCCGTTCTCGACCAGATCGGGCATCTGTCGGTAGAGGAAGGTGAGGATCAGCGTGCGGATGTGCGACCCGTCCACGTCGGCGTCGGTCATCACGATCACGCGGTGATAGCGAAGCTTCTCGCGGTCGAACTCGTCGCCGATCCCCGTGCCGATCGCGGTGATCATCCCCTGGATCTCCAGGTTCGAGAGCACCTTGTTGAGGCGGTTCTTCTCCGAGTTGATCACCTTGCCGCGCAGCGGCAGGATCGCCTGGAAGAGCCGGTCGCGCGCCTCGACCGCGGAGCCGCCGGCCGAGTTGCCCTCGACGAGGTAGAGCTCGGCGGACTCGGGATCCTTGATCTGGCAGTCGGCGAGCTTGCCCGGCAGCGAGGAGTTCTCCAGCGCGCTCTTGCGCGTGGCCTCGCGGGCCTTGCGCGCGGCCTGGCGCGCGTTCCGGGCCGCCATCGCCTTGGTGATGATCTGCTTGGCGTCGGTCGGGTTCTCCTCGAGGAACTGGGCCAGGCCTTCGTTGACCGCCTTGCGGACGAGCCCCTCGACCCACGGGTTCCCGAGCTTCGTCTTGGTCTGCCCCTCGAACTGCGGCTCGCGCAGCTTCACCGAGATCACCGCGGCGAGGCCTTCCCGCACGTCCTCGCCCTCGAGCTTCTCCGACTCCTTGTCCTTCAGCAGGCCGGCCGACTTCCCATAGCGATTGAGGGTCCCGGTGAGCGCGGAGCGGAAGCCCGACAGATGCGAGCCGCCCTCGTGGGTGTTGATGTTGTTGGCGAACGAGTAGACCGACTCGACGTACGAGTTGTTCCACTGCATCGCCACCTCGACGCCGCCCTGATCGTCCTCGGCATCGGCCTCGAAGTAGACGATGTGCTTGTGGACCGTGTCCTTGGCCGAGTTCACATGCGCGACGAAGTCCTTGATCCCGTTCTCGTAGTGGAACTCGTACCTGTCCTCCCCCTCGCGCTCGTCGATGAGGACGATGCGCAGGCCGGCGGTCAGGAACGCCGTCTCGCGGAGATGCTGGACGAGCGTCTCGGCCGAGAAGTCGAGGCCGTCGGTGAAGATCTCGGCGTCGGGCAGGAAGGCGATCTGCGTCCCGGTGTCGTCATCCGCGGTCTCGCCGACGACCGCCATCGGGGCCTGCGGCTCGCCGCGCGCGAACTCCTGCCGGTAGACCTTGCCGTCGCGGTGTACCTCGGCGACCAGCCACTCCGAGAGCGCGTTGACCACCGAGATGCCGACGCCGTGCAGGCCGCCGGAGACCTTGTACCCCTCGCCGCCGAACTTGCCGCCGGCGTGGAGCTTCGTCAGCACGACGGTCAGTGCCGGCAGGCCTTGCTCGGGCATGATGTCGACGGGGATGCCCGAGCCCCAGTCGCGCACCGTGACCGAGTTGTCCGGGTGGATCGTGACCTCGATCCGGTCGTTGCGGCCAGCGAGGGCCTCGTCCACCGAGTTGTCGACCGCTTCGTAGACGAGGTGGTGAAGGCCTCTGGAGCCCGTCGAGCCGATGTACATGCCAGGCCGAAGCCGGACCGGTTCGAGGCCCTCCAGAACGGTGATGTCTTTTGCGGAGTAGGCGGCTTCAGCCATAAAAAAAGCCCTGCATTAGTGCCACTTCGGGGCGGTTCTCAGTTTACCAAACGGACCGGCCGTCACCGGCCCTGGAAAGACTTGCAGCAGCGGCCTTCGCAACCTGCTCGCGGAGCTCCTCGTCGGCGATTCCGGCCGCGAGCTCCGCACCCCGCCTGAGCTGCTCGGGTGTGACCGGAGCCGGGACCGGCTCGGCGGCCTCGGCTGCCTCCAGCGTAGCCTCCGGAATCGGCCCCGCGACGAACCGCGCGGCCTTCAAGCCCTTGTCCAGACGGCCGAGAATCTCGGTCGAGCGCTGGCCGAGCTCGAACGCCCAGACGGCGTCCTTGGTGTTGACGACGAGCGTTCCGTCCCGGGCGATGCGAGCCGGCCAGGCGTTCCGGGCGACGAGGTCGCCGACCGCCGCCGGCCAGGCCTCGACGACTTCGCCGAGCCGGCCCGCGTCGCCGAAGCGCGCGAGCTGACGGCGGACGGCGCCGCCGATCCGCTCGGGCTCACGCCACGCGCGCGGCACCGGGCGTCACCTCGATCAGCTGGTCGGGCCCCGCAGGCAGCGAGTCGGCGCTCGTCGCCGTCACGAATGTCTGCCCGCTGCCCCGGATCCGCTCGGCCAGGATGCGGCGGCGGCGCTCGTCCAGCTCGGAGAGGACGTCGTCCAGGAGCAGCAACGGAGTCTGTCCGCGACCGGCCAGCAGCTCGTACTCGGCGAGGAGGAGCGACAACACCGCCAGACGCTGCTCGCCCTGGGAGCCGAAGGCACGCAGCTCGCGCGTTCCAGACGCGATCGTGACGTCGTCGAGGTGCGGGCCGAGCCCGGTGACACCGCGTTCGAGATCCTTCGCCACCCTGGACTCGAGTGCCTCGACCGTCAGCGGCTCGCCCGCGTACTCGACACGGCCGTCGGGCAGGCCCAGCTCGCCCGCTCGCTCCTCGAAATGCGGGGCGAGCTCATCGATCGCCTCGGTCCGGGCCCGGGCGAGCTGAGCCCCGAGCTCGGCGACCCGCTCGGTCCAGGGAGCGAGCGCATCCGGCGCCGGAGAACCCTGCCGCCACGCGGCGAAGCGACGCGTTCCGCTGTGCCACGGCCGCGCCGTACTCGGCCGAGAGGCCGGCCCGCGGACGGCGACAGCCGACCGAGCACGCGGTCGAAGTAGGCGCGCCGGGCGCGCGGGCGACCCCTTGACGACGGCGAGCCGGTCCGGAGTGAAGACGAGCGTGGCCACCTCGGAGCGGAGCTGCTCGGCAGCGCGTAGCGGCGTGCCGTTCATGCGCGCCTGCTTGCCCTCGCCCGGCCGTAGCGTGACCTGCAGCTCGAGCGGTACGCCGGCACGTGCGCCTCGAAGCTCGACCCGGGCAGCGGACTCGCCGAAGCGGACGAGCTGCGCATCGGTCCGGGTACGCGGCGAGAAGCCCTGCGTCCCGACGTGCAAGCGACTCGAGCAGGTTCGTCTTGCCGGCCCCGTTGGGCCCGACCGCGAGCACGAGACCCGGCTCGAGGCCGAGCTCGAGGTTCGCGTACGAGCGGAACTGACGGAGGGTGAGCGTCCCGACGATCAGGCTGAGGCGCCGGCTACGGCGCTAGCCCGCGAGCCGGATCGGCATGATCAGGTAGGAGAAGTCGCCCTCGGCGTTCTGGATCAAGCCCGGGCCGCAGTGGGCTGATCAGCTTGAGCTGCAGCTCGTCCTCGTCGACCGACTCGACGCCCTCCTTCAGGAACTCCGGGTTGAAGCCGATCTCGAGCGGCTCGCCGGCGAATGCGACCGGAAGCGACTCGATCGCCTCGCCCACGTCCTGCGTGCGAGCCGAGATCGTCAGCTCGCCCTCGGCGAAGCGCAGGCGCAGAGGCGAGTTGCGCTGCGCCATGACCGCGGTGCGGCGGACGACCTCGAGCAGCTCCTCCCGCGGCAGCGAGAGCTCGTGCTCGAAGGTCTCGGGCAGCAGCTGCTTGTAGTTCGGGAACTGACCGTCGATGCGGCGCGTCGTCAACCAGACGCCGTCCGATGCCGAACACGACCTGGTTGTTCTCGTGGACGCCCAGCGTCGAGCTCGTCGCCGCCCTGCGCGATCCGGCCGAGCTCCGCGAGCGCCTTGGCCGGCACGATCGCCTCGAAGTCCGGCGTCTCGCCCTCGACCTCGGTCTCCTTGACGCTCAGCCTGTACGAGTCGGTCGCGGCCATCGTCAGCTTCCCCGGCTCGAAGCGGACGAGGATGCCGGTGAGGACGGGGCGCGACTCGTCGCGCGAAGCGGCGCGGCCGACACGGGCGGCGGTCTCGAGCATCGCAGCGCGGTCGACGGGGACGAACTGCACCTTCGTGATGTCCGGAAGCTGCGGGAAGTCCTCCGGGTTGTAGGTGTGGAGCTTGTAGGTCGCCGTGCCGCAGGTGAGGACGACCGCTGCCCTCCTCCGGACGGTGCTCGAGCGAGACGTCCGCGTCGGGCAGCAGCCGCACGATGTCGACGAACGTCTTGCCGGGAACGACGACGACGCCCTCGTCTCCCACCTCCGTCTCGAACGACGAGCGCAGCGAGAGCTCCATGTCCGTCGCGGCGAGCTCGAGCCGCCCGCCGGCAGGCGGTGAGCCTGACGCCCGGAGAGGATCTGAACCGTCATGCGCGTCGACACAGCACGGGAGACGACGCCCAGGTGGCGCAGGAGCTCGTCACGAGTGCAGGTGATCTTCATCCCCGTTCCAACAGCTGTCATCGACTTCAATCATTTAAATCCTCTCAGTAGTAGTACTAGGAGTGTGGAGGACGGGGAAGACGGCGTTGAGGCGCATGGCTCGCGCGCTTTCTCCTGGGGGCGGCGAATGGGGAAAAACGGAGGTTGTCGACAGCCCTCCGCGCGAGCTCGCCGGCCGTCCACACAATCACCGTGCCTGCTTGATACGTGCGGTCAACTCTTGCACCAGGTTGTACACAGAGCGGTCCTCGCGAATCAGGCGCGCGATCTTGGAGGTCGCGTGGATCACGGTGGTGTGGTCGCGGCCGCCGAACTGGCGCCCGATCTTGGGGAGCGACGAGTCCGTCAGCTCGCGCGAGAGGTACATCGCGACCTGGCGCGGGTAGACGATGTTCTGCGAGCGCTTCTCGCTGCAGAGCTCGTCGAGCGAGAGGCCGAAGCGCTCGATCACCGTCTCCTGGATCCGCTCGATCGAGACCTCGGCGGCCTCGCCCTGGGGGAAGACGTCGCGGAGCACGTCCTGCGCGAGGTCGACGGTCATGAGCCGGCCCGTCAGCGACGAGAACGCGACCACGCGCGTGAGCGCCCCCTCGAGCTCGCGGATGTTCGACGACACGCGGCTGGCGATGAACGTCAGCACCTGTGGGTCGGGCACGTGGATCCCGTCGGTCTTGACGCGCTTGCGCAGGATGGCGATGCGCGTCTCCAGGTCGGGCGGCTGGATGTCGGTGAGCAGCCCCCACTCGAAGCGCGAGCGCAGCCGCTCCTCCAGCGTTCCGATCTCCCGCGGTGGGCGGTCGGAGGAGATCACGATCTGCCGGCCGGCCTCGTAGAGCGAGTTGAAGGTGTGGAAGAACTCTTCCTGGATCCGCTCCTTGCCCTCGAGGAACTGGATGTCGTCGATCATCAGCAGGTCGTAGCTGCGGTAGCGCTGCTTGAAGCCCTCGATGCGCTTGTCGCGCAGCGAGTTGATGAAGTCGTTCATGAAGGTCTCGCTGGTGACGTAGCGCACGGTGAGAGCGCTCGAGTGCTCGGCCACGTACTGGCCGACCGCTTGCAGCAGAGTGGGTCTTGCCGAGCCCGGTCCCGCCGTAGATGAAGAGCGGGTTGTACGCCTGGGCGGGGGCTTCGGCGACGGCGAGCGCAGCCGCGTGAGCGAAGCGATTCGACGAGCCGATCACGAACGAGTCGAAGGTGTACTTCGTGTTCAGGCCCTCGTAGGTCGTCTTCGGCGGCGGCCCGGGCTGTGGTGTGCCGGCGGTCTGGGCCGTGACCTCGTCACGCTCGCGCTCCTCCCGCACCTGGAGCCGGACGGGCCGCTCGTCGCCGGTGAACTCGCGTACGGCGGCCTGCACGAGACCGAGGAAATGAGCCTCGATCCAGTCGCGCGTGAAATCGTTCGGGACGGTGAGGACGACCGCCTCAGCGGACACCGCTCCACCGGCGACCTGGTCGAACCAGGTGCGGTAGGTCGTGTCGTTGAGCGCCTCCTTCAGCCGGTCGGCTACCTCGTTCCAGAGGTCCTCGGCTGTCAGCTCTCGCGGGCGCTCCACTACGGCGGCTCCAACTCCCCTGGCTCGGTGAAAAGAGCGGCGAGCATAGCAGCGTCTCCGAGGCCCTACAACGACTGTTTCTGTGGAGACTTCAGTGGACGATTTTCGGCGGTTTTGCAGGCAAAAGACCCGCATCCACACGGTTATCCACAGTTGGGGAAAGGAGGGCGCTCGTGCCGGTCGGAAGCCGCGCTCGGAGTGACTTCGACGGGTCGGCTTGCGACTGTGGAAACCGAACCTGAAAAGTCCTCGTCTATACTGCTCGCCGTCCTCCGGGACACCTCTCCACTCATCTCCCTCTTCGGACTTTGAAGCGCACCTATCAACCCAACGTGCGTCGGCGAAAGCGCCGGCACGGCTTTCGAGCCCGGATGGCCACGCGCGCCGGCCAGGCGATCCTCAAGCGCCGCCGTGCGCGAGGCCGCAAGCGCCTGTCGGCCTGACGCCTTCCGCCCGAGTGCAGCGCCGCCACCGTCTCTCGCGCTCGCGTGACTTCGAGGCGGTCTATCGACACGGCCGCTCCTTCGCGAGCCGCTACCTCGTCCTGTACTGGTTCGCCCGCGAGGAGTCCGACGAGACCGAGCCGCGACTCGGGCTCGCCGTCCCCAAGTCCCTCGGCTCCGCGGTCACGCGGAACCGGCTCAAGCGCCAGCTCCGCGAGGCCTGGCGCGCCGGGCCTCGAGCGGGTGCCGCCGGGCCGCGACTATGTGCTGGTCGCACGCAGCGGCCTGCCCGAGGCCGTCGAGGCTCGCGGTCTCGACTGGCTGGGCGAGCGCATCGACGAAGTCCTGAGGCGGGCGACGTGAAGTACGCCGCGATCGCCGCCGTCCACGTGTACCGCTGGACGCTCGGGCCCTTCCTCGGCGGGCTCCTGCAAGTACCACCCGAGCTGCTCGCAGTACGCCCTCGACGCGTTGCGGTCGCACGGCTTCCTCCGCGGCTCGGTGCTCGCCGGCTGGCGACTGCTTCGCTGCAATCCCTGGAGCCACGGCGGCGTCGACTTCGTCACTCACCAGAGGCTCTTCCGGTGAACCCGCTCACCCCGATCGAGAACGTCCTCACCTGGCTGCTCGAGTGGCTGCACGTGACCGCGAACCTCCCGTGGGCGTGGGCGATCGTCGCGGTCACGATCATCGTGCGGATTCTGCTCGTGCCGCTGACGGTGCGCCAGATCCACTCGATGCAGCGGATGCAGGCGCACCTGCCCGAGATGAAGGCGATCCAGGCCAAGTACAAGGGCGACCGTGCGCGCCTGAACCAGGAGCTGATGGCGTTCTACAAGGAGAACAAGATCAACCCGGCGGCCTCGTGCCTGCCGATCCTGGCGCAGATCCCGGTCTTCTTCGCGCTCTACTTCGTCCTCAAGGACTTCGAGGAGGAGATCTATCCCCAGTACCCGGGGACCGATCTCGGGTGGCTCGGCTTCGTCCCGGACATCACCGCCGCTGCGAACTCGCACTGGTCGGGGTACCTCCTGCTCGCGATCTACGCGATCAGCCAGACGGCCTCGACGCTGCTGATGTCGAGCACGATGGACAGGACGCAGCGGACACTGCTGCTGATCCTCCCGCTGGCCTTCCTCTTCGTCGTCCTGAACTTCCCGGCCGGTCTCGTCCTCTACTGGGTGACGACCAACCTGTGGACCGTCGGCCAGGGCCTGATCACCCGGCGCCTGGCGCCGAAGCCGAAGCCACCCGAGAAGCGGTCCTCGCGGACGCCGCCGAAGGCGGTCGAGGCGACGGCGGATCCGGCCAAGCCCTCGGGCGAGCAGCCCAGGCCGGCAACCAAGCAGCAGCCACGCAAGGTCAAGAAGAAGCGGGCGAAACGGTGAGCGAGGAACTGCGGGCCGAGGGAACAGGCGAGACGGTGGGCGAGGCCAAGTGGGCGGCTCTGCGTGAGCTGGAGCGGCTCGAGCCCGGACTGGACAAGTCCTCCGTTCGATTCCAGGTGCTCTCGGAGGGCGAGCGCGGGCTCCTGGGAGTCGGCTACGAGCCCGCCCGGGTGCTCGCGAGCGTCGCTCGAGAGGACGGCGTGGCGCCGGCCTCTGCCCCCACGGCCGACCCCGCCGGCCCGGTCGCGGCCCGCACCCGCGAGGTGCTCGAGCGGATCGTGGAGGGGATCGGCGTGCGTTGCCGGATCGACCTGCACGAGGAAGAGGACGCTCTCGTCGCGACTTGCACGGCGGGCAATCTCGGCCTGCTGATCGGGAAGCACGGCCAGACGATCGACGCGGTGCAGTACCTGGTCAACGCCGCCGTGTCGAGGGCATATCCCGACGACCGCAAGCAGATCGTCGTGGATGCCTCCGGCTACCGCGCTCGCCGCGAGGCGACGCTGGCCTCGATCGCGCAGCGGAGCGCGGAGCGGGCGGTCGAGCTCGGCGACCGTGTCGAGCTGGAGCCGATGACCGCCGTCGAGCGCAAGGTCGTCCACCTCGCGCTGCGTGACCGCGAGGACGTCGACACCACGAGCGAAGGCACCGAGCCGAACCGGTTCGTGGTCGTCATGCCCGCGGGCAGTGGATAGCAGGCTCGAGCGCTGGCTCGCTGAGCTTCTCGACACGCCCGGCCTGACCGCGATCCGCGACCTCGAAGAGGCCCGCCGCGCGCTGCTCGACGATGCGCTGCGCGCGGCCGAGCTCGTCCGCTCGTGGGGAGGGCCGATCGTGGACGTCGGCTCGGGAGGCGGTACGCCCGGGATCCCGCTCGCCGCCGTCTTGCCGGAGCGCGAGGTGACGCTGCTCGAGGCGAACGGGCGCAAGTGCGAGTTCCTACGGCGGTGGGCGAGCGAGTTTTCGAACGTGCGGGTCGTCGAGGGTCGCGCCGAAGAACAGCCCGCGGACTCGTACGGCCTCGCGCTGGCGAAGGCTCTGGCCTCGCCGGTCGTAGCTGCGGAGTGGTGCCTCCCGCTCGTGCGGCCCGGCGGCGCGGCGATTCTCTGGGTCGGCCCCAGCGCAGACGTGTCCCGGGTGGCTCGGGCGGCGGAGAAGCTCGGCGGCGGCCCCTTCGAGGAGCAGGCGGGATTGCTGGTGCTGACGAAGCTCGGCCCGACACCGGCGGGCTTCCCGCGACGGCCTGGCATGGCCCGGAAACGTCCGTTGGCCTGAGTACCCTCGCGGGTCAGGCATGCCGGGAAAGATCTACGCGATCGCGAATCAGAAGGGCGGGGTCGGCAAGACGACCACCGCGGTCAACCTCGCCGCCTGCCTCGCGGAGGCCGGCGAGCGTGTGCTGGTGGTCGACCTCGACCCGCAGGCCAACGCGACCTCGGGGCTCGGCGAGCGCGCCAACGGCGTTTCGAGCGCCGACCTGCTCGACGGGGCGCCCCTCGTCACGCTCACGCGGGAGACCAAGTTCCCGAAGCTCGATCTCGTCCCCTCGAAGGCCGATCTCGCCGGAACGGCGGCCGATCTCGCCCGCCGCGACAACGCCGAGCACTACCTGGCCGAGGCGCTGAAGGACGCGACCGACCGCTACGCCTTCGTGTTCGTCGACTGCCCTCCCGCACTCGGGCCGCTCACCGTGAACGCGCTGGCCGCCGCCGACCGCGTGCTCGTGCCGGTGCAGGCGGAGTACTACGCGCTCGAGGGGCTGTCGCAGCTCCTCTCCTCGGTCAACGCCGTCAAGGGCAGGCTGAACCCGCGGCTGTCGGTCGGCGGGGTGCTCCTGACGATGGTCGACGGGCGCACGCGGCTGTCGGCCGACGTCGCCGCCGAGCTCGAGCGCCATCTGGGCGAGCTGGTGTTCCGCACGCGCGTCCCGCGCTCGGTGCGGGTGGCGGAGGCCCCGAGCCACGGACTGCCGGTGATCGCCTACGACCGCCGCTCTGCGGGCGCCGAGGCCTACTGGAAGGTGGCGATGGAGCTTGTCGAGCGCAGCTGAGCCCCAGCGCCGCGGCCTGGGCCGCGGCCTCGAGGTCCTGCTCGGCGGCGGCGGCGGCGAGCCGGAGCTCGCGCACCTGCCGGTGGAGATGATCCACCCGAACCCGCGCCAGCCCCGTCGCCGCTTCGACGGCGAGGCTACGAGCGGCCTGGCCGATTCGATCCGCTCGCAGGGCGTCGTGCAGCCCGTGCTGGTTCGGCCACGGCCCGCGGGCGGCTTCGAGCTGATCGCGGGCGAGCGACGCTGGCGCGCCGCACGCGAGGCCGGGGTTGCGACCGTCCCCGCACTCGTGCGCCAGGCCGACGAGCGGGACGCCCTGCTGCTGGGCCTGGTCGAGAACGTGGCACGCGAGCAGCTCTCGCCGGTGGAGGAAGCTCGCGCGTACGCGTTGCTCCTCGACGAGTTCGGCCTGGCGCTCGGTGAGATCGGGGAGCGGGTCGGACGCTCGAAGCCGTCGGTCTCGAACCGGCTGCGCTTGCTCGACCTGCCCGACGACGTGCTGGCGCTGCTCGAGCGCGGCGAGCTCACGGAGGGGCACGCCCGAGCGGTGCTCGCGGTTCAGGGCCACGAGGATCGACGGCGGCTTGCCCGGCTGATCGTCCGCCGCGGCCTGTCGGTGCGCGCCGCCGAGCGCGCCGCCAGGTGGGCCGGCGCTCGTACGAAGCCGCAGGAAGCCGCGGCAGGCGCCGCTCGGATCCGGCGCTCGCCGAGCGCGCCCGGGCCGCCGCCGAGACGCTGACCGGTCTGACCGCCCGCGTGTCCGCCGGACGCCTCGAGATTCGCTTCGCCGACGAGCACGATCTCGCCCAGCTCGTCGAGTCCCTCGAGCGCCGCCCGTAACTCCAGGCTCGCCCCGCCCGTTAGGGGTCCATGCTCGCGTCATGGATGGAGGACATCGAGTCCCTGCAGGAAATCGCGGAGAACGACTCTGCGCGCCGTCTCTTCCTGCGCATGGCGCAGTTTTCCCGCGAGGGCCGGCTGGAGCCCTTCCTGATCGAGCTGGCCGCCGACGACGAGCTGGACGACGGCACGAAGGGAGCGGTCGTGGAGCTCGCCAACGACCACACATTCCTGGTCGCCGTCGAGGAATACCTGCGCTCGACGCAGCGCGTTCACTGAGCGGCTCGGCTACAATCGCGCCGCTCCCGGGCGATTAGCTCAGTTGGTTAGAGCGCCGCTCTGATAAGGCGGAGGTCCGTGGTTCGAATCCACGATCGCCCACTCCGAAAGGCCCTGGTGACAGGGTCTTTTTGCTGTCGGGGCACGGCGGCGCCCGGAGGGGGATACGGTTGGCCGTGTCATGCACGGGTTCGACGTCCAGGCCGTCAAGGAGAGGCTCCAGGCCGCGAGCGGCGGTTACGAGATCGTCCACGAGTCGCCGGGGCTCGAGGTGGGCGTCTACGTCCTCGTCGCCCCCGAGCCGGACCACCAGCAGCCGCACGAGGACGACGAGCTCTACGTGGTCCTCGAAGGGCGAGGCGTTCTCGAGATCGAAGGCGTGGAGACACAGGTCGCCGAAGGCACCGCGGTCTTCGTCGAGGCGGGTGCAGAGCACCGCTTCACGGGCTACGAAGGCCTGTGCGTCCTCGTCATCTTCGCTCGCCGGCAGACGGTGCAGGGCTCTCTCGGCGAGGTTTGACCGTTGAGCCGCTGAGCTAAGCTGATCAAGGCGCGATGATCGAGATGGTCATCTACGGGGTCAGCTTCGACCTGGTCGGCAAGCAGCCGATCGTGCTGCTCAAGACCGCGGACGGGAACAAGTTCCTGCCGATCTGGATCGGTCATCCCGAGGCGGCCGCGATCCTGATGAAGCTCCAGGGGGCGTCGACGCCGCGGCCGATGACGCACGACCTCGTGGCGGACATGCTCGAGCAGCTCGACGCGCAGGTGACCCGGATCACCGTCACCGAGCTGAAGGACAACACGTTCTACGCCAGCATCACCGTGGCGCAGAACGGCTCCGAGATCGAGATCGACTCGCGGCCCTCCGACGCGATCGCGCTCGCCGTGCGCGCCGAGGCCCCGATCTACGCGAACGAGCGCGTGATCGAGGAGTCGGCGATCGAGTTCGAGGGCGAAGAGGTCAACGAGGAAGAGATCGTGGACGAGTTCCGCAAGTTCCTCGACGATGTCTCGCCCGACGAGTTCGCCGTCGAGGAAGACGACGGCGAAACCCGCTAGAGCGCCACTGAAACGGTCAGCGCGAAGCCATTGAAGGCGGCGTGCAGGAGGATCGGCGGGTACACGCTGTCCGTGCGCTCCCGCAGGAACGCCAGGCCCATTCCAAACAGCGCCAGGATCGGCAGCGCCTCGATCAGCCCGTGCGCGAGACCGAACGCGAGGCCGACGCCGATGATCGCCGAGGCCATCCCGTAGGGGCGGAGCAGGCTGTAGCCCAGCCCGCGATAGGTGAGCTCCTCGACGAGGGGCGCGATTCCGACGACGACGACCGTATTGGCGGCGAACGCGGCAGCCCGGTCGGCGTCCCATGTGGACGGCGTCAGGCCCTGCTCCTCGCCGGCATCGAGGAACGGGTCGAGCGCAGCACCGACGATCAGCACGAGGACGAGTACCCCGAACGCCAGTCCGAGCGCTGTCTTCCAGGACCGCGGCGGCCGCAGGGCGAAAAGCTCCCGCACGGGCGCACCGCGCGCGATCAGCAGGACGAGCCCGAGCACGAACGCGTAGACGATCGCCGCCGAGGCGGCCGTCCCCCACTGGTAGAGCGCATCCTCCGGAGGCCGCCCTCCCGAGGCGCGGCTCGCGTACGCGAGCAGGGCGAGCACGCCAACCAGCACCCACCACCACGTGAGCCGGCGGGGATCGCCGCGGACTACGCCACCCACTGCCACAGGGCCCACTGTGCCACCGAGACGCCCAGGAGCAGCGCGCTGACCGCCACGATTGCCGTGTGGACGCGCCCGTTTCGGCCGAGCCAGGCGAGGGCGAGGAAGAACGGAAAGACGACGAGGCCGAATCGCGGGAGCGACAGCAGCGGCCAGCGCTCGCTCGGGACGCTGAGCGGGATCGCCAGGCTCGTCGCGCAGAAGACGCCGTACGGCGCGCCGAACCGGCGCCAGGCGACGACGGTCAGCAGGACGAAGAGCACGAGGAACGCGAGCCCCTGGAGGTTGAGCGCGGCGACGCGATCGGGGTCGCTGTTCTGGACGGCGCTCCAGTAGACGTGGGTGTCCGATCCGGAGGCCAGCTGCCGGATCCCGGCCCAGCCCGCACGCACTCCGTCCCAGATCCCCCCGAGCGGGCCGACCGGAGAGAGGTGCCGCGTCCAGATCCCCTGCGCTCGCATGAACGCCCACGGGTCCCCGACCTCGCGCCAGAGGTACAGCGGGTAGAGGGCGAAGAGGGCCGGCGCCACCGCCAGCGACGCGAGCGCGCGACCTCGCTGCGGCGAGCGCCAGGCGATGATCGCGAGCGCCGGGAGGAGTGCGAATCCGGCCGGCCGCGTGAGCAGCGCCAAACCGGTCAGCCCGCCCGCTCCGAGGAACCGCCCACGTTCGGCGGCGAGGAACGCGGCCAGCGTGAGCAGCAGGAAGAGCGCCTCGCTGTAGACCGCCTGCAGGAAGAAGGCCATCGGGAAGACGCGCCAGATAGAGGACGGCGCGGCGGGCTCCCTCCGCTCCGAGCCGGCTCTCGGCCAGGCGGTAGAGCAGGACGCATGCACCGAGCGCCGCCGCCAGCGAGACGAGGATTCCGGCGGTCACGTAGTGGCCTCCGAGCGCCCGCCCCGTGAGGGCGACCGCGGCCGGATACGCGGGATAGAACGCAGAGGCCGCCCGCTCGACCGAGCCGTAACCCTGCTCGGCGATGCGCAGGAACCAGACGCTGTCCCAGCGGGCCCAGACATCCGTCACCAGCCCGAGGTCGCGGGTGACGGCCGGGTCGTCCCACTCCTCGGCCCGCGGGTGTCGGTTCGGCTCGAAGACGAGGAGCGCGAAGACGGCGGCCGCCCAGATCGCCGCACGGCTCCAGAGGAAGATTTCGATCGCCGACCGCGATCCCTCGGGAGCCCGTTGGACAGGTCGCACGGCGCTCGATCCTAGATGCGGCGTATAGCTTCAGGCCCGTGGCTCCCCGCTACTTCACCACTGCCGAGGCCAATTCGGCCCTCGACGAGGTGCGGCCACTGGCCGAGCGGATGGTCGCTCACCGCCGAGAGGTCGCCGTGCTCCTCAGCCGCCGCGCCGAGCTCAGCACCACGATTGCGGGAAACGGCGGCGACCTCGACCCCGGCGAGCTCGCGCGGGTCGAGGCCGAGCTGGCCGAGCAGGCGAAGGGGGTCGCCCTCTGCGTGAACGAGATCCACGGTCACGGCGCCCAGGTGAAGGACGCCGACGAAGGGCTCGTGGACTTTCCAGCCCTCCGCGGCGGCGAGGAGATTCTCCTCTGCTGGAAGCTCGGCGAGGACGAGATCGAGTTCTGGCACGGGCTCGAGGAGGGCTTCGCCGGCCGACGCCCGCTGGACGAGCTCTAGGAGCGCCAAGCCCACCGTCGAAGATGAGCCCGTGGAGTGGGAGCGGATCATCACGGCCGCGGTCGTCGTCGGCGTCACCCTGGTCGCGGCCCGCCTGATCGACCGGCGCATGGCACGACGCGAGCTGGCGCCCGAGGCGATGACGCGCTACCGCGTGCTGCGCCGGAGCATCACGGCCGCGATCGTCGCGGTCGGCATCCTCTCCGCGCTGCTCGTGATCCCGCAGGTGCGAGCGGCGGCCGGCGCGATCCTCGCTTCGGGAGCGGTGATCGGGCTCGTGGTCGGCTTCGCCGCCCAGAAGACGCTCGGCAACTTCATCGCGGGCCTCCTGATCGCGTTCACGCAGCCGCTGCGGATCGGCGACCAGGTCGAGATCGACGGGACGGCCGGCGTCGTCGAGGAGATCGGCCTGACCTACACGTTCATCCGCACGCGCGACGATGTCAGGCTCGTGATCCCGAACGAGAAGCTTGCCTCGGATACCATCAAGAACGCTTCCATCGTCAGCCGCGAGAAGTTGGCCCAGGTGACGCTGAACGTACCTCTCGACAAGGATCTGTCTGCCGCGGTCGACGCACTCCGAGTGCTGGTCGACGACGCTCCGCGTGGCGCCGTGCTCGTGAGCGAGCTCGGCGACAAGGCGACGATCACCGTGCGCGCCTCGGCGGACGACGCCGCCGACGCCGAGCAGCTCGAGAGCGAGTTGCGGCTCCGAGCGCACGCACGCCTACGTGAGGCTGGAGTCCTGACGTGAGCCCGCGCGACCGCCCGCCTCGCCGCCGTCCGGCTGCAGACCCGTTCGACGCCCGGCTTCAGCGTCGCCGTCGCCAACGCCAGAAGTCCAGGAAACACAGGGGCCGCAAGCTCGCGATCCTGATCGTCCTGCTCCTCCTGCTCGCTGCGGCCGCCGGCGCGGTGGCCAGCCTGGGCGGCGCCTCGGAGATCAACAAGCGTTGCGACCTCGACAACCTGCGCCCGGTCGCGATCGGTCAGAACACCTTCGTGTACGCGGCCGACGGCTCGTTCCTCGGCACGATCCCGGCGGAGAAGAACCGCACCCCGGTCGAGCTCGCCGCCATGAGCCCGTGGATGCGCAAGTCGATCCTGGCGATCGAGGATCGGCGCTTCTACCAGCACGGCGGGATCGACGTCGCCGGCATCGTGCGCGCGGCCTGGGCCGACGTCCGCGCCGGCAAGGTCGTCCAGGGCGGCTCCACGATCACGCAGCAGCTCGTCCGCAACCTCTACATCGGCAGGGAGGTCACGCTCGAGCGCAAGGTCACGGAGGCGTGTCTGGCGATCAAGCTGAACAGTCGCTGGACGAAGGACAAGATCCTGCAGGAGTACCTGAACCAGGTCTACTTCGGGAATCACGCCTACGGGGTCGAGGCCGCCGCCCAGACGTACTTCTCGCGCCGCTCTCGCAACCTGTCCCTGAGCCAGGCGGCGCTCCTCGCGGGTCTTCCGCAGGCGCCCTCGGTCTTCGATCCGTTCAACAAGCCCGAGCGCGCGCTGGCAGCGCCGGAACATCGTGCTGCGCGCGATGCTCGACAACGGCGACATCACCCGCGCGCAGTTCCAGGCAGCGATCGCCGAGCGCGACCTGGGCCTGAAGAAGGGCCAGCTGTACAAGCGGATCCACGAGCCGTACTTCTTCAGCTACGTCCGGGAGGAGCTGCTGCGCGAGTACGGCGCCAACACCGTCCGGTCGGGCGGCCTGCGCGTCTATACCACGATCGACAGGCGCTTCCAGAAGCTGGCCCGCAAGGCGATGACCGACACGCTCTTCTACAAGAGCGACCCCGCGGCAGCCGTGGTCTCGATCGACCCGCGCACCGGCGCAATCCGCGCGATGGACGCGGTGATTCCCGGCAAGAAGGCGTTGCAGTTCAACCTCGCCGCCCAGTCGCGACGGCAGTCGGGCTCCACCTTCAAGACGTTCGTGCTGGCCGAGGCGATCGAGCAGGGCGCCGACCCGGACTCGACCTACTACACCTCCGCGCCCTTCTACTACCGGCCCGATCCGATCGGTGACTGCGACACGAACTGGTGGTGCGTCGAGACGTACGGGAACGACTACGTCGGCTCGACCTCCGTCTCCTCCGCCACGCTCCGCTCCGACAACACGGTCTACGCACAGCTGACGCTCGACGTGGGGCCGGAGAACGTGGCCGACATGGCGCACAAGCTCGGGGTCCAGTCGTCGCTGAAGACTCGCGAGGGCGCGTACGTCCCCTCGCTCGGCCTCGGCGCGATGGGCGTCTCCCCGCTGGACATGGCTTCCGCGTACGCGACCCTCGCGGCCGGCGGGATGTACTCGCGGCCGATGGCGATCACCAAGGTCGTCCTCCCGGACGGCAAGGTCGACGACGGCGCCGGCTGGGGCGCTCCGGAGCGCCGCCGGGTGATCTCGGACGGGGTCGCATACGAGGTGACCAAGATCCTGCGCGACAACATCAACAGCGGTACGGGCACCGGCGCGAACATCCCGCGGCCCGCGGCGGGGAAGACCGGCACGACCGAGCGCCATTCGGACGCCTGGTTCTGCGGCTACACGCCCGACCTCTCGACGACCGTGTGGGTCGGCTACCCGCAGGGCGAGATCCCGATGGAGAGCGTGCACGGGATCTCGGTCGCCGGCGGCACCTTCCCCGCGCAGATCTGGCGGCTCTTCGTCGGGCCCGCCCTCGAGAACAGGCCGGCGCAGGAGTTCGCGCTGCCGAAGCAATGGCCGGTCTGGACTGACTTCGAGCAGGGGCAGTACGCCAACTCCTACTCGGACGACGACTACGACGGCGGCACGTACACACCGCCCGCGAGCCCGGAGCCACCGCCGCCGCCGCCTCCGCCGCCCTCGCCGACACCGCAACCGTCGCCTCAGCCCACGCCGCAGCCGGAGCCTCCGCCCCCGGCCGAGCCGCTGCCGCCGCCGGAGCCGGTGCCGCCGCCGGAGCCTCCGCCCGGAGAGCCGCTTCCGCCTCCGCCGCCGGCAGAGCCGCTTCCGCCTCCGCCTCCGCCCTGAGCCGGTGAGGCTCGCCGCGCCGGCGGCAGGTTTCGGCGTCCTCGCCCTCGTGGCGGTGTGCGCTGCGCTCGCCTGGCCCGACGACTCACCGCTCGTGCCGTTGAACGGCGGGCATCCGGACGGTGACGCTCTGTACGCCTGGGCGTTTCTCGCGGCGCTGGCGGCAGCGTTCGCCCTCTACCTGCTCGCCCTCGCCGTCTTCTCGCGGCGCTCCTCCCCTCTCCGTGTAGTCGCCACGATCGCGGTCGCGATCCAGCTCGTCGCGCTCGGCGCGCCGCTGCTCCTGTCCACCGACGCGTGGACGTACTGGTCGTACGGACGGGTCGCCGCTGTCCACGACGCGAACCCGTATCGCGATCCGCCCTCAGAGTTTCCCGACGATCCCTCGTTGCCGTTCGTCGGCGAGGACTGGCGTGACACCACGTCGGTCTACGGCCCGGCCTTCACCCTTGCGTCCGAGCCGGTCGCTCTCGTGGCCGGCGAGTCGGATGACGCGGCCGCCTGGATCTACAAGGCGCTCGCGGCCCTCGCCGTGCTCGTCGCAGTCGGACTGGCCACCCGCCTTTCCCCGCGACCGGTCTTCGCCTGCGCGTTCGCGGGCTGGAACCCGTTGCTCGCCGTTCACTTCGCCGGCGGCGGACACAACGACGCGTGGATGGCGGCGCTCGTGGTCGGAGCCATGGCGCTCGCCGCGTCCGGGAGGCGGTTCTGGGCGGGAGCGGCGTGGGCCGCTGCCGTGCTCGTGAAGTGGGTGCCGCATCGTCTTCTTGCCGCTCCGGGCGCTCGAGGCGCGGCGAACCGGACGCCCGATCGACCATCGCGGCTTCGCCCTCGGCGTTCTCGCCCTCCTCGGGCTGGCCACGGCGCGCTACGGCTTCGGCTGGCTCGAGGCCTTCGGGCCGCTGGCCCGCAACGCGAACCAGGAGACGAGCTATGCGCTCCCTCACCGCCTGCAGGACCTCGGCGTTCCGCGCGAGCTCGCAGTCGCCCTGTTCGCCGCCGGTCTCGCGGTCGCCTTCGCGTACCTCGTCCGCGAGGCCCTTCGCGGGCGAGCTCGCCTCGGACTGGCTGCCTGCGCGCTCATGCTCGCCGCGCCGTGGCTCGTCGTCTGGTACGTCGTCTGGGCAATCCCGCTCGCGGCCGCGGAGGACGACCGCACCGCCCAGCTCGTCGCGCTCGCCCTCTGCGCGTACCTGCTGCCCCAGACGATCCCGATCTAGGGAGGGCTCCGGCGACGAAAGACGAGCACGCCGTCCTCCGCGAAGACGAGCTGCCAGGCGGGATCCCGCCGCAACCACGCGACCGCCGCCGCCGCCTCGACCGGCGCCACTGCGCGGTCGGCGTAGCTCGGCCGTTTCTCGTCGACCACGACCCAGTCGGCGTCGTGGCGGTAGGGGAAGCTCAGGATCCTGCGCCGGTCGGAAAGGTGTGCGCCGGGTGCGTTCGAGGCGCTGACCACCGCTCCGGCCGGGACGAGCGCGAGCGCCCGCTTCGCGATCCGGTCGTGCTCGCCGACGCGCCACACGTCGGCGGCGAGGTCCTCGCCGGCGGGATAGGGCAACGGTCCCAGCCACCAGCCCGAGGCAAGCGCGAGCGCGACGGCGCACGTTGCGAGCGGAACCGCCGCGGCCTGACGGCGGCGGACGATCCGAGCCGCACCGAAGACGCTTCCGGCCACGAGGGCGGGCGTGATCCCCGCGGTGTAGTGGAAGTGGATCGACGTCTGCGTCGGCGCGGAGGAGAGCAGGTTGATCGCGAGCTCCGGCAGGGCTGCCACGAGCGTGAGCGGGGCCAGCACGACGAAGGCCAGCGGTACGAGCAGGCGGGCGAGATACCCGAGCCCGCGTCCGTCGAAGGCGACCTCGAGCACACGGAGCGGGTCGGTCAGCGCGGTCTCGACGATCCCGCCGGGCGATCCTCCCACCTCGCCGTAGCGCCGGTAGAAATCCGACTCGCCGTCCGAGAAGGCCGGGAGCACGGCGAGGATCGCCAGGAGTGAGACGGCAGTGCCTGCGGCGGCGATCGCGAGCCCTGCTCTGCGACGCCCGCGGGCGAGGGCGTACCACACCCCGAGGCCGGCGACCACGAGGCCCATCTCCTCCTTCGTCAGGGCCGCGAGGACGGCCACGACGGCGAACGCGACCAGGCGGTCCTCGTCGAGGTACCAGAACCCGAACAGCAGGAGCGGACAGGCCAGCGCGACGGCGTGGAAGTCGTCCAGGACGAGCCACTGAACCGGCGGATAGAGCAGATAGGCCAGCGCGAACCCGACCGCCGCGCGCGGCGAGCCGAGGTGCTTGCGAGCGAGCCAGAACACCGGGATCGCGCCGAGCGCGACGATCGATGCCTGCGCGACGAGGAGCAGCGACGGATCCGGCCAGACGAGCCACAGGGGCGCGAACGCGGCCAGCAGGACGTCGGTGTGCGCGGCGAGCCGCGAAATCTGCTCGCCCTCGAGATCGGTCATGCGCAGGAAGTCGCCGTGGGCGGTCGACCAGACGACCTGCACCATGTTTCCGAGGTCGAAACGGCCCGAGTTGAAAGCCTCGTGCCGGAGCACCGCCAACGCCGAAAATCCCACGGCGAAGGCGCCGATCGCGGTCCAGAGCGCGCCGCGCGCTCTCACAGCGCTTCCAGCAGCTCACGCCAGCGGGCGCCGAGAACGTCCTCGCTCGCGTGCTCACGGTAGACCGCCAGCCCCCGCCCGCCGATCCGCTCGGCGAGTGCGGCGTCCTCGTCGAGCCTGCGCACCGCGGCCGCGAGCGCCTCGGCGTCGCCGGGAGGCACGAGCAGCGCGCTCACGCCGTCGGCCAGCAGCTCCCGTGCGGCGGCCGTGTTCGCCGTGACGAGCGGCGTGCCGCAGGCGAGGGCCTGGAAGGCCTTGTTCGGGATCACCCGGCCTGCCTTGGCCGAGGTGCCGAAGATGCCGAGCGCGCAGCCGGCGGCGTGTAGCTCCCCGGGAAGCTGCTCGTACTCGACCCACCGCACCCAGTCGACGTTGCGGGGGCGAGCTGCGAGCGCGCTCTCCTGCTGGCCGCTGCCGATCACACGGAACTGGATCTCGGGCGCGAGGCGCGCGGCCTCGAGCACGGTGTCGAGGCCGTGCAAGGGGATCAGCTTGCCGACGAAGAGCGCGACGAACGGCTCGCGTCGCTGCCAGCCCGGCCGGAAGATGCGCTCCTCTGCGCCGACGAAGCACACGGCCACCCGCTTGTGCGGGATGCGTGCTCTGCGGGCGAGGTCGTCGGCGCTCGCCTCGGTGTCGGCCACGACGAGATCGGCTGCGCGGAGAGAGCGACGGTCGATCGCCGCGAGGGAGCGCCCGGCAAGCGACCCGGGGCGAAAGCGCGCGCGATCGCCGACCAGCGTGTCCTCGAGAGAGAGGAGCGGGTTGAAGACCACCGGCTTCCCGCGCGCCGCCCTGCGCGCGGCCCACAGGTCGAGGTGCCCGGGATAGCCGACGACGACCACGTCGAAGTCGCCGCCGGGCCGTCTGAGGAGGCGCGCCTGTGCGCCTAGCAGCCGGAGTGCCGTGGTCGGGCCGGCGGCCCACTTGTGCTCGCGTCCCTCCCACACCGAGACGTGCCGCTCCTCGACCTCCACGCCTGCGCGGCGCAGGCAGGAGATCACCTGGGCATTGCGCGGATAGGTGCGCTCGTAGGTCCCGAAGTAGAGGACTCGCAAGCTCTAGCGGAGGATCTCGTCCACGTGTCGCCGCTCGCGCTCACGCTCGCCGGCGCGTTCCTCGTGGAGGCTGCGGATCATCTCTCCGAGCAGTCCGAGCGAGAAGAGCTGCAGGCCGACGACGACGAGGAGCACGCCCAGGACGAGGAGCGGACGGTGGCCGATCGCCTCGCCGGTCGCTTTGACCACGGTCAGGTAGGCGAGGATCGCGCTGCCGGCCGCCCCGACCAGAAGGCCGAGGCCGCCGAAGAGGTGCAGCGGGCGGTGCCGGTAGCGGCCGACGAGCGAGACAGCCAGGAGGTCGAGGAAGCCGCGCAGGTAGCGCTCGAGGCCGTAGCGCGAGCGTCCGTGGCTACGCGGCCGATGGTTGACCGGGAGCTCCGCGACTCGATAGCCGCGCTCGTGCGCGAGCACGGGCATGAAGCGGTGGAGCTCGCCGTAGATCCTGAGGTCGCGGACGACCTCGGCGCGGTACGCCTTCAGGCCGCAGTTCACGTCGTGCAGCGTCAGCCCCGAGACGGCGCTCGCGAGGCGGTTGAAGATACGTGACAGCAGCCGGCGCGACAGAGGGTCCACGCGCCGGCTCTTCCAGCCGGACACCAGGTCGAAGCCTTCTTCCAGCTTCGCGAGCAGGCGAGGAATCTCGGCTGGATCGTCCTGGAGATCGGCGTCGATCGTCACGACGACCTCGCCGCGAGCCTGTTCAAACCCCGCAGCCAGCGCGGCGGACTTGCCGAAGTTGCGTCGCAGCCGGACCACGCTGACGTTCTCGTGGGCGGCGTGCAGGCGCGTCAGGGCGCCGAACGTCCCGTCGGTCGAGCCGTCGTCGACGAACACGACCTCCCACGGTTGGTCGAGCGGGTCGAGGGCGGCCTGGAGCTCCTCGAAGAGAAGAGCAACGCTCCGCTCCTCGTCGAAGGCCGGTGCCACGACGGAGATCGTGGGCTCGGTCGACACGCCGGTAGCTTAGTGTCGAACGGTGGCCGATCTGTTGGCGATGGACGATGCGTTGCGGCTCGTGCTCGGGCGTGTAGCGCCACTGGTCGCCGAGCAGGTCGCGCTGGAGGACGCCGCCGGGCGGGTGCTTGCCGAGGCAGCCACAGCCACGGTCGACCTGCCGCCGTTCGACAGCTCGGCCATGGACGGCTATGCCGTCCGGGCCGCCGACACGCCAGGCGAGCTGCCTGTCGTCTTTCGCATCGCCGCAGGTCGCCCGGCCCCGGGTCGGCTGGAGCCCGGCGAGGCCATGGCGATCGCCACGGGCGGCGCGGTGCCGGAGGGCGCGGACGCCGTCATCCCCGTGGAGTATGTTGTCGATCATGGCAACTCAGTCGCAATCGAGGCTCCTGCCGAGGCGGGCGCGTTCGTCCGTCCGCGGGGCGGCGACGCGCGCCTGGGAGACGCGGTCGTGGCGGGCGGCGTTCGGCTCGGACCGGCTCAGCTCGGGGCCTTGGCGGCCGCGGGAGTGGCGCAGCTCTCCTGCGCGCGGCGCCCGCGGGCCGCCGTCCTGACTACGGGCTCCGAGCTCCGCTCGCCGGGAGACGAGCTCGGGCCGGGTCAAATCTACGAGGCCAACGGCGTGATCCTCGCTGCGCAGCTGGCGGCCGCAGGAGCGGTCGTGCGAGCGGCTCGCGCCGGTCGCCGACGAGCCGGCGGCGCATCGCGACGCTCTGGAGCGCGGTCTGCAGGCCGACCTGCTGGTCACCTCCGGCGGAGTCTCGGTGGGTCCGCACGACCTCGTGCGCTCGGTGGGAGCCGAGCTCGGAATCGAGGAGGTCTTCTGGCGCGTGGCAGTCAAGCCGGGTAAGCCGCTCTGGTTCGGCGTGCGCGACGGGACGCTCGTGTTCGGGCTGCCGGGGAATCCCGTCTCGTCGCTCGTGTGCTTCGAGCTGTTCGTGCGGCCGGCGGTCCTCGCCCTGCAGGGTGCCGCGCAGCCCGGGCCGCGCTTCGACTCGGGGACGCTCGGCAGCGCCCTGAGGCGAAACGAGGCGCGTGACGAGCTCGCGCGTGCCCGCTCGACCCTGGAGGACGGCGCCGTCGTGCTGCGGCCGGTGACGGGCCAGGAGTCGCACATGATCGTGCGCGCCGCCGAGGCCGACGCGCTCGTGCTCGTGCCGAGAGGCGAGGGCGAGGTCGCGGCCGGCGATCGCGTTCGCTACATCTCGCTGGTCTAGCCGACCGCCGCCCGGCGTGCGGGTCTCTCGCGGCGGCGCAGCCCGACGACGAGGAGCCCGCGGATGAGCTCCCGCACCGGGCCTCGCGGCGGGCGCTCGGCTGCGGCCGGGTAGGGGGCATAGCGGCCGACGGTCAAAGCCGCGAGCTGCGCGGCCGCGGCCAGCCAGGCGCAGGCGATCAGGAGCGCCGGGGGCTCGACGTAGCCCACGGCAGCCAGCTTGACGACGTACCACGGTGCGTCGAGCCCGAGCTCGAACCGGCGTGCGAAGGAGGCGAGCAGCAGCAACGGGCCCGCAAAGCCGGCCACGTAGACGCTCGCTCGCACCCAAGGGGCGCGAGACCTCACCTGCGGGAGCCACAGCCACGCGTGCAGCGAGGGCAGGACGAAGAGCAGGGCGAACGGGTTCGTGGCGACGACGAGCAAGGCGACCACCGCCAGCGCGAGGAGGGCCGCGGTATGCCCGGCCAGCTCCTCCTCCGGGGTCACCGCGCGACGGGGCAGCAGCCGGTCTCGCGCGACCAACCAGCCCGCGAGCGCGAGCAAGGCGAAGATGACGAGCGAGCCCATCGGCCACCTCGTAGCGACGGAGCTCTCGGGAGCGAGCGGTCTCGCCGGGCCGTCTCCCCATCCCCCGAGAAGCGAGAAGGCGACGAAGAGCAGGGCGAGCCAGAACCAGAAGCCGAGCCGGCTGCGGAAGCTTCGAAGCGCAGGCGCGATCCGGATGTGCCGCCGCCGGCACCGCGCGAACAGGTCGACCGCGGCGAACAGAAATGGCAACAGCGCAGCGACGAGCGAGAGCTGGATCGCCCAGCCGCGCACGAACCGAGAGCCGAGGAAGACGTAGCTCTGCGTGCCCTGTGCGAGCTCGAGCCCCTGGTCGAGCGAGCTGACCAGGGCCTGCGCCGAACGGCCGACCTCGGTCAGCCGCTGCCGATTCAGCCGCTCAGGCGTGTCGGTGAACGACGAGGGCGGACGCGGGCCCGCCGTGGTCAGCGTGATCGCGGAGATGCCCCGGCCGACGAACGGGCCCTGCTCGTAGAGCGTGAACGGGAAGCCGAGGTCGACCAGCTGCTCGAGCGCGCGGGGACGGACGAGCTCGCGGCCCGTCTGCTCCAGGACGCGGGCCGCCGCCGTGCGGACGAGTGCCGCGGCCGGCGAGCGGGGCCGGTCTCCGGCGATCTCGATCCTGGGCGGGCCCGAACCGGCGAGCGCGACGAGGTTGACCACCGCCACGGTCCGGTCGCGGTAGGGCGACTCGCTGGCGAAGCGGGCCGCGCCGAGCCCTCCGAAGGCGCCGCCGTCGGTGGACAGGAAGACGAGCGTGTTGGTGGTGCCGATCGCCGGGCCTGCGGCCGAGCCGCCCGCCGTCGTGGCGTACGAGCGGGCCAGCTCGATCAGGGCCGCGGTGCCCGAGGCGTTGTCGTTCGCACCGGGCCCAGTCCCCGCGTTGTCGCGGTGAGCCATCACCACGATCGCCTGCTCCGAGCGGCCGGGCGACACCGCGACGAGGTTGACGAGCTCACGCGTGCCCATCCCCGGAATCGACGCCGCGAAGCGGTCTTCGCGGATGCTGAAGCCGTACGGCTCGAGCTGCTCGCGCAGCCAGGCGGCTGCAGCTCCGGCGCCCGGCGAACCGGGCGAGCGGTCGGGATGCTTGCGTGCGAGGTCGTCCGCGAGCTGGTGGGCCGTGGTCCCGTCGAAGACCGGCGGCAGCTGCGGCGCCGGGAGCGGTCCCGGGCGTGCGACCGTGAAGGCCGTCACGAGCAGGGGCAACGCCACCAGGAGCCAGGTGCCGCGGTAGAGCCGCCCGTTCACCGGACGGGCGAGCGAGCCCGGCCGCGGGCGTCGCCGCTCGACTGGGGGCGGGAGCGCCGGCATCGCCGGGCTATAGTAGGTCGAGTCCTGGCTATCCACGCGGTCTCTCGTTAGGCGGATGCCCGACTCCTCAACCATTCTCCTCGTCGACGACGAGGACTCGATACAGAAGCTCCTGACCTATCCGCTCGAGCGGGAGGGGTTCCGGGTCGTGCCCGCGCGCGACGGCGAGGAGGCGCTGCGGCGCTTCGACGAGGAGGACGTCGACCTGGTCGTCCTCGACTTGATGCTGCCGAAGCTCGACGGCCTGGAGGTCTGCAAGCGCCTGCGTGCCTCGAGCTCTGTGCCGATCATCATGCTGACGGCCCGCGACGACGAGCTGGACAAGGTCCTCGGGCTCGAGCTCGGCGCCGACGACTACATCACGAAGCCGTTCTCGATCCGCGAGTTCCGCAGCCGGGTCCGCGCGCTCCTGCGCCGCGCCTCGGCTCCGCGCCACGACCCCCGCGGAGCCGGGCCGATCGAGGTGAACGGGCTCAGGATCGACCTGGACCGGCGAGCGGTCGAGGCGCACGGCCGCGAGGTTCAGCTCACCTACGTCGAGTTCGAGCTCCTTCGCGCGCTCGCCGCCCAGCCCGGCCGCGTCTTCACGCGCCAGATGCTGCTCGAGTCGCTGTGGGGCGACTCCGCCTACCGGGAGCCGCGCACGATCGACGTCCACGTGCGGCACCTGCGCGAGAAGCTCGAGCGCGATCCGGCCGAGCCCGAGTTCATCCAGACCGTACGCGGCGTCGGCTACCGCTTCCGCGGATGAAACCCCGTTGGGGAGTCGGGGCGCGGCTCAGCGCTGCCCTGCTGCTGGTGCTGGCAGGCGCCTTCGCCATCGTCTACGTCGCCGTCGTCCCCTCGCTCGAGCGCCGGCTCGTCGGCAACCGGCTCGACCAGCTGGAGAGCGCGGCGCTCAACCTCCGGAACGAGGTGCCGGATCCCACGTTGCAGCAGGCCTGGGTCGACCTGACGTCGCGGCGCCAGAACGCCCGTGTGCTCCTGTACGAGTACCTGACCGTCGACCCGTCGAATCTGATCGTCACGCGCGACTCCGGCTTTCGCTCGACGGCGTTCAACGACGATCGCTTCGCCGAGCGAACAGGCGTCACGTTCGGGCTGGAGCGCGGCACGGTCGAGCGGGCCGGCCAGCGTTTCGCCGAGGTGGCCGTCCCCGTCGCCGAGACCGGGCCGTTTCTCCTGCTCAGCTCGTCGCTGGAGGATTCGCTCGACGCGGTCGACTACGTGAAGCAGAGCATCCTGATCGCCGGTCTCCTCGCTTTCGGCGCCGCGCTCCTGGTCGGGTTCACGGGCGCGAACGTGTTCGCCGGTCGCATCCGGCGGCTCGAGCGTGCCGCCGAACGGATCGCCTCTGGGCACTTCGACGAGCCGGTCGTCGACACTCGGTCGGACGAGCTGGGCGAGCTCGCCCGCGCGTTCGAGCGGATGCGCGAGCGTCTGTCCGGCCTCGACCACGCCCGCCGCGAGTTCATCGCCAACGCCTCGCACGAGCTGCGGACGCCGATCTTCTCGCTCGGCGGCCACCTCGAGCTCCTGGACGACGAGGAGCTGGACGAGGAGACACGGCGGTCCTTCGTCTCGGAGATGCGTGCGCAGGTCGAGCGACTGACGAAGCTGACGAGCGAGCTGCTCGACCTCTCGCGACTCGACTCGGGCCGCCTCCGGGTCGAGCAGGAGCCCGTCGACCTGGCCGAGACGGTGCGATTCGTGGTCGCGGAGCTGGCGCCGCTCGCGCAAGCAAGCGGTCACGCGATCGAGCCTCTCGCCGAGGCCGAAGCCTGGGCGATCGCGGACGGCCAGCGCGTCCTCCAGGTGGCGCGCTCGCTCGTCGAGAACGCGCTGCGCCACACGCCCGAGGGGACGACGGTCCTGATTCGGGCCGAGCCGAAGGACGGCAAGGTGGAACTGGTGGTCGAGGATGACGGCCCGGGCATCCCGCTCGAGCACCGCGCGCACATCTTCGAGCGCTTCTACCGGGTCGACGGCGCGATGGCGTCCGGGAGCGGGCTCGGGCTCGCGATCGCGCGTGAGCTGGCAGAGCTGATGGGCGGCAGGCTGGAGCTGTCCGAAAACGGGGGCAGGACGCGCTTCACGCTCCGGCTACCGGCAGCGGAGGCGTTTCCACGTGAAAACGAGCTGGCCGAACGCGCCGTTTCCACGTGAAAACGGCTGTCGCAAGGGCCGCCGCTACAGTGAGCCCGCATGCGCCCGGGCCTGGTCGCCGTCATCGCTCTCGTCGCGGCAGCCCTCGGCGGGCTGGTCGTGCTCGTGGGCGCGAACACGCTCGGTCTCGGTGACGCCGGCGACACGGTCGTCCTGACTGCGCCAGAGGAGGACGACGCCGGATCGGCGAACGGCTCCGCGGCGCCCGCTTCCGTCAAGCCGCTGCTCGGCAACGGCTTCGATCCCGCGGCGATCTACCGCCGTCGCTCACCCGGCGTGATCACGATCTACTCCATCTTCGACGAGCGTCCAACGCAGGGAAGCGAGCATGCGGCCCAGGGCTCGGGGTTCGTCGTCTCGCCGCAGGGCTACGTGCTTACGAGTGCCCATGTGATCACGAGCGCCGGTGACGCCCAGCCCACGCGCGCGGCGAAGCGGGTGTACGTGGCCTTCCGGGACGGCGACCGGGTCGAGGGTGAGATCGTCGGCTTCGACCTCAACGACGACGTCGGCGTGCTCAAGCTCGACCCAGCCGACCACTCGCTCACGCCGGTACCGCTCGGCGACTCGAGCAAGGTGGTCGTGGGTGAGCCGGTAGCGGCGATCGGAAGCCCGTTCGGCAACACCGACTCCCTCGCCGTCGGCGTCGTCTCGTCGAACCGGCGCTCGATTCCGTCCCTGACCTCGCGATTCAACGTCGTCGACGCGATTCAGACCGACGCGCCCATCACCCATGGGAACTCGGGCGGTCCCTGCTCGACGCCGCGCGGGCGCGTGATCGGGATCAACGCGCAGATCCGCAGCGACTCGGGCGACTCGGAGGGCGTCGGCTTTGCGATCCCGATCAATGCCGCGCGCCGCTCGATGACGCAGCTGATCGAGAACGGCCGCGTCGCCTATGCGTACGTGGGCGTCACCGCCGGCACGCTCACGCCCACGCTGGCCGACCGCTTCGACTACTCCGTCGACCGCGGCGCGGTCGTCGAGAGCATCGCCGCCGGCAGCCCGGGCCTGCGCGCGGGCCTTCGCTGCGGCCGTGTGTCCGAGGTGTTTCGAGGACTCGAGTTCAAGAAGGGCGGCGACGTGATCGTGGCGATCGACGGGCGGCCGCGTCGACAGCGCGGACGACCTCGTCAGGATCGTCAGCGAGCGACTGGAGCCGGGGCAGCAGTCCACCTTCGAGGTCATGCGCGGAGGCAAGCGGCAGTCGATCGCGGTCCGGCTGGGCGAGCGACCCGCGCACGCCCACCATCAACGCCTGCAGCTAGGCGAGCTTCGGCTCGTAGGTTTAGTTGTCGAAATCTCCGGGAATCCCTGCAGCTGTGAGCGAGAGCCCGGAGGCTCTGCGCGTCGGCATGCGCGAGGTGCGCCTGACCATTCCGGCCAAGGCGGAGTACGTGCTGCTCGGACGCCTGGCGCTCAGCGGCGTCACGCGCATGCGTCCGCTCTCCGCCGAGGCCCTGAGCGACCTGAAGCTCGCCGTGACCGAGGCGTGCACCAACTCGGTGCGCCATGCCTACGGCGACAACGGCGGCACCGTCGACATCGTCTACGAGCTCCATGACGACCGGCTCGTGGTCGAGGTCTCCGACGACGGCGGCGGGTTCGACCCCGACGAGATCGAGGAATCGGGTCAGTTGACGGAGGGCGGTCTGGGTATTGCGATCATCCGCGCCCTGGTCGACGAGTTCGAGGTCGGCGAGCGGGGAGACGGCCGCGGCTCGCGTCTTCGCTTCGCCAAGTTTCTGACCGCCTAGCCGAACGTTATTCTCGCGCCTTCTTCTCCCGAGAGCTAGGACCCCCTCTCATGCTGCAGCTCGTCAACGTCGGAACGAAATCGCTGGCGGACTACGCCACGATCGCCACGCGCGGTCTGATGGACGAGATCCGCCGCCTCGCGGAGCCGCTGCAGGGAAAGCGCGTCGTGCACCTGTCGGCGACCGCGTTCGGCGGCGGCGTGGCGGAGATCAACTACACGCTGATCCCGCTGATGCGCGACGCCGGCCTCGACGTCGAGTGGCGCATCATCAAGGGCGCGGACGAGTTCTTCGACGTCACGAAGACGATTCACAACGCGCTGCAGGGCGCGGAGACGGGGCTGACCCCCGAGCAGCAGGAGGTGTTCAAGCGCTACAACGCGCTGAACGCGGAGGAGTTCGAGGACGACTACGACTACGTCTGCATCCACGACCCTCAGCCGGCCGCGATGATCGAGCACTTCCCGGACTCGAAGGCGCCCTGGATCTGGCGGTGCCACATCGACCTCTCGACGCCGAACGAGAGCGTGCTCGACTTCCTGGTTCCGTCCCTCGGCCGCTACGACGCGCACATCTACCACATGCACGAGTACGTGCCGAAGCACGAGAGCCTTCCCGAGGCGTTCATCTGGCCGCCCGCGATCGACCCGCTCAACCCGAAGAACATGGCGTTGTCCCCCGAGGACGCGGCCTACATCGTCGACCAGTTCGGGATCGACGTGAAACGCCCGCTGCTCACCCAGGTCTCGCGCTTCGACCCGTGGAAGGATCCGCTCGGCGTGATCGACGCCTACCGCGGCGTCAAGGAGTCCTATCCCGACGTGCAGCTCGCCCTCGTCGGCTCGATGGCCCACGACGACCCCGAGGGCTGGGAGTTCTACAACCAGACGGTGAGCTACGCCGACGGCGACCCCGACATCTTCATCCTCTCCAACCTCAACAACATCGGCTCGGTCGAGGTGAACGCGTTCCAGGTGCACTCGGCGGCTGTGATCCAGAAGTCGATCCGAGAAGGCTTCGGCCTGACCGTGACCGAGGGGCTCTGGAAGGGACGGCCCACCGTGGCCGGGCGCGTCGGCGGGATCGTCGCCCAGATCGAGGACGGCGTGACCGGCTGGCTCGTCGACTCGGCGGTCGAGTGTGCCGCCGCGTGCACGGAGATCCTCGGCGAACCGGTCGCGGCCAGGGAGCGCTCGCTGCGGGGCAAGGAGCACGTTCGGCGCCACTTCCTCACTCCGAGGCTCCTGCGCGACTGGCTCGCGCTGTACAACCGGCTCGACGGCAACGACACCGGCGAGACGACGCTCGTGACCGCGGGCCAGGCGGTCTAGGCAGGGGCTACGCTCCCTCCGGTGTCTGAGCGGCGCAAGTTGATCGTGGTCTCCAACCGCGGCCCTGTCTCCTACGGGCGAGAGGACGGCCGGCGGGTCGCGCGCCGCGGCGGCGGCGGTCTCGTCACTGCGCTACGCGGCCTGCTCGCCGAGAACGACGTCACGTGGATCGCGAGCGCGATGACCGAGGAGGACAGAGCGGTCGCAGATGAGGGGGACGGTGAGGCGATCGACGAGCGGTCCCGCGAGGGGGCGCCGTACCGCTTCAGGCTCGTCGCGCACGACGAGCCGGCCTATGACTGGTACTACAACGTGATCTCGAACCCGACGCTCTGGTTCCTGCAGCACTACCTCTGGAACCTGGCCTACGAGCCGAGCCACGATCCGGGGGTCCACCACGCGTGGGAGGAGGGTTACGTCCCGGTGAACGCCGGCTTTGCCGATGCGGTTCTCTCGGAGCTCGAGGCCGAGCCCGACAGCGTCGTGTTCTTCCACGACTACCACCTCTATCTGGCGCCGCGGATGGTCCGCGAGCGGCGGCCCGAGACTCCGCTCGCCCACTTCGTTCACATCCCCTGGCCGCAGCCGGACTATTGGTACGTGCTGCCGGCCGCGATCAGGCGCGCGATCCACGACGGCCTCTTGGCCTGCGACCTCGTCGGCTTCCATACGACCCGGTGGCGCAAGAACTTCCTGCGCTCCTGTGTGGACATCATGGGCGCCGACTGCGACTTCGAGGGTGGAGGAGTCTCGTACGACGGTCGCATGACCCACGTGGGTGCGCGGCCGCTGTCGGTCGACGCCGCCGAGTTCGACGAGCTCGCCGCGAGTGATGCCGTTCTGGCTCTCGAGCAGCAGCTCGTCGCTTCGCGGCCGCAGTTCCTCGTTCTCCGTGTCGATCGCACCGACCCTTCGAAGAACGTGGTGCGGGGATTCCGAGCCTTCGAGCTCTTCCTGGATGCACATCCGGAGCTGCACGGTCGCGTCTCGATGCTGGCGCTGCTCGACCCCTCGAGGCAGGACATCCCGGAGTACGCCGAGTACCTGGGCGCGATCCAGCGCGCCGCCAGGCGCGTGAACGATCGCTTCCAGCGCGAAGGCTGGACGCCGATCGATCTCCGGGTGGAGGACAACTTTGCCGAGACCGTCGCCGCGTACAAGCAGTTCGACGTGCTGATCGTGAACGCGATCTTCGACGGGCTCAACCTCGTCGCCAAGGAGGCGCCGCTCGTGAACGAGCGGGACGGCGTGCTCGTGCTGTCGGAGAACGCCGGCTCGCACGAGGAGCTCGGCGAGTGGGCGCTGACCGTGAACCCCTTCGACGTGGAAGGCCAGGCCGAGGCGATCTACGTGGCTCTGACGATGTCAGCGGACGAGCGGCGGGCGCGCCTGGAGGCGATCCGCACCCATGTCCGCGGCCGCGACGTGGCCGAGTGGCTCGCCGACCAGCTCGCGGACCTCGATCGCCACGTGCCCGCCGCGCGCAGCTGATGGGCGACCTCTCGCATGTCGACGACACCGGTCGCGTCCGGATGGTCGACGTTGGCGGCAAGCCTGAGTCTCGCCGGCGCGCGCGGGCGCGCGCAGAGGTGCGGATGCGCCCCGAGACCGCGCGCAGGCTGCGCGAGCTGCCCAAAGGCGACGCGCTCGCGACCGCCCAGCTGGCCGGGATCATGGCGGCGAAGCGGACAAGCGAGCTGATCCCGCTCTGCCACCCGCTCGCGCTGTCGGTGGTCGAGGTCGACCTCGTGGTCGGTGATGCCGTCGTCGAGATCACGACGATGGCGGAGACGGTCGCGCAGACCGGCGTCGAGATGGAGGCGCTCGTGGCGGCCTCGGTGGCCGCCCTGACCGTCTACGACATGGCCAAGGGGATCGATTCCGAGCTCGTGATCGGCGAGGTGCGGCTGCTCGAGAAGACGAAGGCGGACGTATGAGGGCGGCGGTCCTGACCGTGTCGGACGGCGTCGCGGCGGGTGAGCGCGAGGACCGCAGCGGCGACCTGCTCGCCGAGCTGCTCACGGAAGACGGTTATCAGGTCGAACGGCACATCGCCGCAGACGAGCGCGCCCAGATCTCGGCCTCGCTCGTCCGGCTCTGTGAGCTCTCCTCGCTCGTGCTGACGACAGGCGGCACGGGTCTCGGGCCTCGCGACGTCACACCCGAGGCGACGCTGTCGGTGATCGAGCGGCCGGCCCCGGGGATCGCGGAGGCGATCCGCGCAGACTCGATCGCGAAGACGCCGCACGGCCTCCTCTCACGCGGGGTTGCCGGCGTCCGCGGCTCGACGCTCGTCGTGAACCTGCCCGGCTCGACCGGAGGGTGTCGCGACGGCTATGCGATCCTCCGGCCGGCCCTCGAGCACGCGCTCGGCCTGCTCGCGGGAGCCGACACGAAGCACCGCCAGACGTGAGCGAGCACGCGCTCGGCCTGCCTCGGCGCTTCGCCTCGCTCGTCAAGATCGAGCACACCGTCTTCGCGCTGCCGTTCGCGTACGTCGGCGCCCTCTTGGCCGTCGACGACGTGCCCTCGGCAGGCGACCTGCTCTGGATCACGCTGGCGATGGTCGGGGCGCGCTCGCTTGCGATGGCCCTGAACAGGCTCGTCGACGCCGAGATCGACGCGCGCAATCCACGTACGGCGGTCCGGGAGCTCCCGAGCGGGGCTCTGAGCCGCCCTCAGGTGTGGGTGTTCTGCGCCGTGTCGCTGGCGGTCTTCCTCGTGGCCGTCTGGCAGCTCGACCCGCTCGTCCGCTGGCTCTGGCCGATACCCGTCGCCGGTTTCGTGATCTACCCCTACCTGAAGCGCTTCACCTGGCTCTCACACCTCTGGCTGGGTGCGGTCGACGGCCTCGCGCCCGTCGGCGCCTGGGTCGCGATCACGGGAGAGCTTCCCTGGGAGGCCTGGACGCTCGGCGTCGCGGTGGCAGCCTGGATCGCCGGCTTCGACCTCTTCTACTCGCTCTTCGACACCGACGTCGACCGTCGGGAGGGCCTGCATTCGTGGGCGACACGGTGGGGCGAGCGCGGTGTCTTCGCCGGTGCTCGGGCACTGCACGTCCTCGCCGTTGCAGCCGCTGGTCGCGGCAGGCCTGGGGCTCGAGGTCGGGCTCTTCTACTGGGCCGGTGTCGTGGCGGTGGCCGGCCTGCTCGCGTACGAGCACTCGCTGATCCGTCCCGGAGACCTGCGCCGTCTCGACGCGGCGTTCTTCACGGTGAACGGCGTGATCAGCCTCGTGTTCTTCGCGCTCGTCCTGCTGGACGTTCTGTAGCGAACTCGACGCAAAGTCTCCTCGAAGGTGGGCGTCTTGTCGGTCGTGTTGTTGGCACCATAGACAACGAGTAACCACGCGATCGGAAGGACAGGAACATGAGGCGCTTGATCGGGATCTCGCTCTTGACACTGGCCGTTTCGGCCATTGCGGCCGGCGGTGCAGCCGGTGATGATGCTGCTCGCACGACAAGGATCAACGCACTGACCGACGTGGAACGCCAGCAAACGTGCTTTCCGGTCGCGGGCTGCTCTCCGCGGGAGACCTCATGGGAAAGGCCCGTCCCGTACACCAAAGCGCTGCTCGAACCGGACACATACAACGGCGACGGCGGTGGGGTGTACCCGTTCTGCAAGATCGCCGGCGGCTCGAAGCGCTGGGACTACATCTTCGGAATGGCGCATTACGCGATCCATCAGGAGGTCAACTACTGCGGCAACGGTTTCATCACCCACATTGCCTGGGCGCGGACGTGGCCGGACTCGTACGGAGTGTGTGGCACGACATGGGGACCGGTGACGTGGCATGCCGGAGGCGGCGTCAACCACCTTTCGGTCGACTACCACTCGCGTTCCGAGAACGTCTGCAGCGTGGGCCCATTCACGAGCTACGGCACGGCCTGGATCACCCGGCGCTACCAGGGTGACGGCCACCACTACAACCTCGCTTCGGGATGACGGTTCTGAAGGTCGCGCTGGGAGTGTTCATCGGCCTCGCGCTCTTCACGATCGTGGGCACCTTGCTGGTGGTCTGGGGCAGGCCGTAGGGAGCGCGAACGGGTCGGACTAGACTCGAACGCATGATCCGCGCCCGCGGGCTTGCCAAGCGGTTCGGCGCCAAGCGCGTGCTCGCGCCGCTCGACCTGGACGTCCAGAGCGGCGACTTCCTGGTCGTTACCGGCCCGAATGGATCCGGAAAGACGACGCTCCTGCGGATGATCGCGGGTCTCGTAGCGCCGAGCGCGGGTGAGCTGGAGGTCGCGGCCGAGCGCGCCCAGCTGGGCTTTCTCGGCCACGAGCCGCTCGTCTATCGGGAGCTGACGCCGTTGGAGAACCTCGAACTCTTCGGCCGGCTGTACCGGGTTCCGGAACGCCGTGAGCGAGTCGGGATGCTGCTGGAGCGCTACGAGCTCTGGGATGTCCGCCACGAGCGGGCCGGCGCCTTCTCGCGCGGGATGCTGCAGCGGCTCGGGCTCTGCCGCACCTTGCTCCACGACCCCGAGCTCCTACTGCTGGATGAGCCGTTCAACGCGCTCGACTCCGAGGGTGCCGAGCTGCTCGACCGCGAGCTCGCCGCGCTCGCGGCCGAGCGCACCCTGGTCGTCGCGACGCACGATGCCGAGCGCGTCGCTCCGCTCGCTACCAGTCGTCTGGCCCTCGCTTGACCCGGCTGCTCGCCGACTCCGCGGCACTCGCGCGCAAGGATTTGCTGCTCGAGCTGCGTGGCCGCGAGACGCTGCCTGCGATGCTCCTGTTCGTCGTCACCGCACTGGTCGTCTTCCACTTCGCGCTGCCCGCGGACGTCTCGGAGCGCGCCGCGGGCGGTCTGCTCTGGGTGGCGATCGTCTTCACGGCGCTGCTCGGTCTGACCCGCGCGTTTGTCCCCGAGCGGGAGCAGGGCCTGCTCGATGCGCTCGTCCTCTCGCCCTGCGATCGAGCCGCGATCTGGGTCGGAAAAGCGTTGGCGGTCTTCGCGTTCCTCGTCGCGGCCGAGATTGTCGCGCTTCCCGCCTACGCGCTGTTTTTCACCGAGCTGGATGCCGCGACGGTCGCGGGTGTGCTGCTCGCGAACGTCGGGATCTGCGCCGTCGGGACGCTCGTCGCGGCCATGGCGGTGGCGGGACGGGCCCGGGAGCTGCTCTTGCCGCTGCTCTTCCTGCCGCTCGCGATTCCGATCGTCGTGGGCGGCGTCGGGGCGACCGTGGGCGACCATCCCGCGCAGAGCCTCGGGTTTCTCGCGCTGTACGACGCCATCTTTGCGATCCTGTGCTTTGCGAGCTTTGAGTACGTGGTCACGGAATAACGCGGCCGCGGCGCTTTCGTGTGCCGCGGCGTCACTCGTCTTGCTCGGCCTCGGCCTGGCCCTACTCTGGGCGCCCGAGGACGCCGACCAGGGCATCAGCCAGAAGATCTTCTACGTGCACGTCCCGGTCGCGCTGACCGCCTACGCCTGCTTCGGCTGGGGGGCGTGGAAGGCGCTCCGCCTGCTGTGGACCGGGGAGGAGCGCTACGACCTCGAGAGCTACACGGCAGTGCACATGGGGACGATCTTCGGCGTGCTCACGCTCGTCACCGGCTCGATCTGGGCCAAGGTCTCGTGGGGCGTCTGGTGGAGCTGGAGCGAGCGCCAGCTCGTGCTCTTCCTGATCCTGTTCCTGTTCTACTCGGCGTACTTCATGCTCCGCTACTCGCTCGACCCGGGGCCGCGCCGCCAGCGCAGCTCGGCGGTCTACGCACTGTTCGGCGTCGTGCTGATCCCGATCAGCTTCCTCGCGATCCGGCTCGCCGAGGATCTGATCCATCCGGTCGTGTTCACGAGGGAGGGGCCGCAGATGTCCGACTCGATGTTCGCCACCTTCTGCGTCTGCCTGGCGGGCATGCTGGCGCTTGCGGGCGCGCTCTACAGGGTCGAGTTGACGGGCAAGCGGATCGACGAGCGGCTGCGCGAGCTGAGGGAGTTGCTGGCGTGAGCAGCGGCGAGCGGTATCTCGCGGCCGCCTACCTCGTCATCTTCGCGGCCGTGCTCGTCTACCTGGTGATCATCGCGCTCAAGGTCGGTCGCCTCGAGCGGGAGCTCACCGAGCTGACCGAGCTGGCGAGGCGACGTGCCGACCGCTGAGCTCCTCTTCTGGCCGGCGCTCCTGGCCTACGGCGAGGCGGCGGCGGCGTATGCCGGCAACGTGCGCTACCCGGGCGCGCTGGGGCGCCTCGCGACCTGGGGCGTGCGGGTCGGCTGGCTCGTCCAGACCTGTCTTCTCGTCGTGCAGGCCGTGCGGGCGGACGGCTTCCCCTGGGACACGTGGGCGGGATCGCTGAACCTGTTCGTTTGGCTCGTGGTCGGCGGTTACCTGGTCTGGGGCTGCAAGCCGCGTTACCGCCTGCTCGGGCTCGCCGTGATGCCCTTCGCCGCCGTCCTGCTGGCTGCGTCGTACCTCGGCGGAGGGACGGAGTCGGGCGGCTCCGGCGACCTCTCGACCGTCTTCCTCGCACTCCATGTCGGGCTCGTGCTGGCCGCCTTCGCTGCGCTCACGCTCGCTGCAGCGCTCGGAGGCCTCTACCTGTGGGAGGAGCGCGCGCTCAAGCTACGGCGGCCGGGCTTGCTGCGGCTGCGGGCCCCCTCGCTGCTGACGCTCGAGAGGCTTGGCCTGAGAACGGTGGTCGTAGCCCTGCCGTTGCTCACGCTGGGAATGGCCGCCGGCTTCGTGCACGGGGCCTCGCTCGACCCGCAGATCGTCGTGACTCTGCTCGTGTGGGCTCTCTACGCGGCCTTCCTGGTCGTCCGCCCGCGCGGCCGCCGTGCCGCCCACCTGCAGCTCGTCGGCTTCGCCCTCGTGCTCGCCGCGCCCCTCGGCCTACTCGTCACGCACCTGTCATGAACCTCTCGCTCGTCGGCACCTCGCACAAGCTCGCGCCCGTCGAGGTGCGCGAGCGGGTCGCGCTCGACGGGGCGCGAGCCTCAGCGCTGGCCCGCGACCTGTCCACCGGCGGACGCGAGGCGGTCGTCCTTTCGACCTGCAATCGCACGGAGCTCTACGTGGTGGGAGCCGACGAGGCCGAGGTGACTGCTGCGCTCGAGGGCCTGGCAGCCGGCCCGCTCGGGCCCTATCTCTACCGCCTGACCGACGAGGCCGCCGCGCTTCACCTCTTCCGCGTCGCGGCCGGGCTCGACTCGATGGTGCCCGGCGAGGGCGAGATCCTCGGCCAGGTTCGAGCGGCCTACGAGGCCGGAGCCTGCGGCCCGGTGCTCGATCGCCTCTTCCGCGGTGCGCTCCACGCGGGACGGAAGGCTCGCGTCGAGACCGCGATCGGCGAGAGCCCCTCGTCCGTGTCCGCAGCGGCCGCGGCGCTTGCTCAGCAGGTCTTCGGCGAGCTGGACGGCCGGCGCGTCCTGATCGTCGGCGCGGGCAAGGTCGGCGAGCTCGCGGCGCGCAACCTGCTCTCGCGCGGCGCCGAGGTGGCGTTCGTGGCCAACCGGTCGGCCGATCGTGCCGCCGAGCTCGCGCGGCGCCTGGGAAGCGAGCCGCTGCCGCTCGAGGCGGTCGGGGACGAGCTCGCACGCGCGGACGTCGTCGTGTCCTCGACCAGCGCACCCGGATTCGTCCTCACCCGTGCTCAGGTGGAGGAGGGAGTTCGCGGGCGCAGGGGCGCGCCCCTGTTCCTGATCGACCTCGCCGTCCCACGCGACGTCGAGCCGTCCGTCGGGGAGCTCGAAGGCTGCTTCCTCTACGACATCGACGACCTGGAGGCGGTCGTCGCCGAGAGTCTCGCCGGCCGCCGGCGGGAAGCTGAGCGCGCGGAGACGATCGTTGCGGCCGAGGCTGTGCGCTTCCGGGAGTGGCAGGCGTCTCTGGACGTCGTGCCCGCCATCGCCTCCCTGCGCGAGCACGCCGAGGCCATCCGAACCGCGGAGCTGGCGAAGGCCGAAGCCCGGCTCGGCGGGCTCTCCGAGAGCGAGCGCAGGACGGTCGAGTCGCTGACCAGCCAGATCGTGAACAAGCTCCTGCACGGGCCGATCGTCCGGGCAAAGGAGGCCGCGGCGCTCGAGGGTGTCGGGTACGCGGACGCGCTTCGCCATCTCTTCGGCCTCGACGAGGACGGTCGCGATGGTCATCCGCGTCGGCTCCCGGGGCAGTAGGCTCGCGCTCACCCAGGCCACGGCCGCGGCGGACCGGCTGCGGCGGCCCGGAGTGGAGATCGCACTCGTCCCGATCACGACCGCGGGCGACCGCGACCGCACCAGGCCCTTCGGCCAGATCGGCTCGCGCGGCGTCTTCGTGAAGGAGCTCGAGGAGGCGCTGCTCGCGGGTCGGATCGACGTGGCGGTCCACTCGGCCAAAGACATGACGTCGACCGACGCGGACGGGCTCGCCGTCGGCGCCTACCCGCCGCGGGAAGACCCCCGCGACGCGCTCTGCGGGGCCTCCGAGTTGCGGCCCGGGATGCGAGTCGGGACCGCCTCGGTGCGACGGCGGGCTCAGCTGCTCGCACTCGAGCCGACACTCTCGATCGAGCCGCTGCGCGGCAACGTCGACACGCGTCTGCGCAAGCGCGGCGAGCGCGGGCTCGACGCCGTGGTGCTGGCCGCTTGCGGGCTCGACCGGCTCGGGCTCGCGGCCGAGATCGACCGTCGCCTGGACCCGGACGAGATGCTGCCCGAGGCCGGCCAGGGCGCGCTCGCGCTGCAGGTGCGGTCCGGAGAGGAGGAGCTGGTGGCACGGGCGGACGATCCCGAGACGCGGCGCCGGGTCGAGGCGGAGCGGCGTTGCGTGGCAACCGTGGGCGGCGGCTGCCTCGCGCCCGTGGCCGCGCACCACGACGGCTCCGGCCTGATCGCTCTCGTGGCCGACGAGGACGGCCGCTGGGTGGAGCGCGTCACGGGCGACGACCCGGTGGCCCTCGGGAGGGAGCTCGTCGATGCGCATCGTCGTCACACGGCCTGAGGCCCGCGCGGGAGAGCTCGTCCGCCGGCTCGAGTCGCTCGGCCACGAGGTCAGCCTCTGCCCGCTGGTCGACACGATCCCGCTCGGGCAGCAGTCGATCGACCTCGATGGGTACGACTGGGTCGTCGTGACCAGCCGGACCGGCGCGGAGTTGCTCGCATCCCGCGGCCGCGGTCGGTGGCCCGCGATCGCTGCGATCGGGCCGGGGACGGCCGAGGCTCTGCGTGAGCGCGGGCACGAGCCGGCGCTGGTGCCGACGGTCTCGACCCAGGAGGGGCTCGTGTCGGAGCTACCACAGCCGACGGGGCGTGTCCTGTTCGCGGGCGCGGAGGCGGCCCGCGAGTATCTGGTGGAGCAGCTCGGCGCCGACTTCGCCCCGCTCTACAGGACCGTCGAGCTGGAGCCGAGCGAGCCACCGCAGGGCGACCTGGTCGTCCTGGCGTCGGCATCGGCGGCTCGAGCCTTTGCCCGGCTCGGCGTGGACATCCCCGCGGTGTCGATCGGCCCCGAGACGACGAAAGCGGCGGAGGTCGCGGGCGTTAGAGTCGACGTCCAGGCGGAGACGCACGACCTCGAAGGCCTCGTCGCCGCCGTGGAGCACGCATGTTCATCGCCTTCCTGACCAGAGCAGGCACGTGACCGCCGGCCAGCGCTTCGCGCGGCTCGTCACAGACGTTGCCGTGCGCTGGCCGCGCCTCTGGCCGCTCTTCCGGCCGTTGCTCAGGCGGCAGTTCGACAGGTTGGCGCCGCAGTGGGACTCCATGCGGAGTGCGGACGCCTTCGCCTCGTTAGAGGAGGCGCTCGACGCGATCGAGGCGCCCCCTCGCCGGATCCTGGACCTCGGCACGGGAACCGGCCGTGCGGCGTTCGCGCTTGCGCATCGGTTCCCCGATGCAGAGGTGGTCGGGGTCGACATCGCCGAGGAGATGCTGGCGGACGCGCGTGCGCGAACGCCTCCCGAGCTCGAGGGGCGCGTGCGCTTCGAGCCTGCGGACGCTGCGAAGCTCTCGTTCGAAGACGCGGCCTTCCAGCTTGTGTCTCTCGCCAACATGATCCCGTTCTTCGACGAGCTGGCCCGCGTGACTGCGCGAGGCGGGGCCGTGGTGCTGAGCTTCTCGGGCGGCCCCGGGACCCCGATCTACGTCGAGCCCGCCCGGCTTCGGGAACAGCTGGGGAAGCGGGGTTTCTCGGATTTTGCAGAGTTTTCCGCCGGCAAGGGCACGGCGATGCTCGCGCGAAAACGCACATAGCTTGTAAAGTCGCCGGCAGGAGGACGTTCGTGGCGCGGTCATTCCGGCCCGGACGTCCTTTTTACGCGCGCCCACGATTACGCTGCGCGCGTGGACCTGAGCGCTGTTGAGCTGCGGGTGCTGGGCTGTTTGATCGAGAAGCAGCGGACGACGCCCGACGTCTACCCGCTCTCGCTGAACGCGCTGCGGGCTGCCTGCAACCAATCGACGAATCGCGATCCCGTCGTGGGCTACGACGAGCCGACGATCCGCGACGCGCTGAACGAGCTGAGCCGTCGCGGCTGGGTGAGGCTCGCCAGCGGGCCGGGTAGCCGCACGGCGAAGTTTCGACACCTGTTCGGCGACGCGCTTGGTTTGTCGGACGCGGAGCTCTCGCTGCTGACGGTGCTGATGTTGCGCGGCGCCCAGACACCGGGTGAGCTCAAGCAACGTGCTGACCGGCTGCACAGCTTCGGCTCGCTGGTCGACGTCGACACGACGCTGCAGGAGCTGATCGACCGCGAGCTCGCCGCGCGGCTGCCGAGGCGTCCGGGGCAGAAGGAGGAGCGGTACGCGCACCGGCTCGGCGCCGACGCGCCGGCGGAGAGTGCGCCGCAAGGCGGGGCGCGTCCCGACTTGGACGAGCGGGTGGCTCGACTCGAGGAAGCCGTGCGGTCGATCGAGGCCCGGCTGGAGTTGCTCTGAACGCTCCCGGCTATCCGCTCGAGCGGCTACGCAAGGTCTGTCTGGCCTTCCCCGAGGCCGTCGAGACCGGCGGCGTGGGGAGCCCGTCCTTCAAGGTGCGGGAGAAGATCTTCGCCATGCAGCACCCGATGGAGGAGCGGCCCTCTTTGTGGGTGAAGGCGCCCGAGGGCGTGCAGGACCTGCTCGTGCGCGCGGTGTCGGGACGGTTCTTCGTGCCGCCGTACGTCGGCCACCACGGCTGGGTCGGACTCTGGCTCGACGGCGAGATCGACTGGGACGAGCTCGCGGACCTCGTCGACGAGAGCTACCGGATGACGGCGCCGAAACGGCTCTCGGCCCAACTCGCGTCGGGGTAACCTGTCCGCCCCAGGGCGAGGTAGCTCAGTTGGTAGAGCACACGGCTGAAAACCGTGGTGTCGCCGGTTCGATTCCGGCCCTCGCCACTGCCCAGATCCGGCGGCGCTCGCGACGATCTAGTAGACGGCGGGGGCGGTTGAAAGTTGACCCAGATGGGTGGGACGAAGGCCGCTTGTAGCGAACTAGCATGCCCTCGTTCATTCGCCGTGGGAGGCGCGCCGCTGCCACGCACTGAGCGGAACGAGCGGCCGGCGCAAACCGCCAATGCGCCTGCGGCAATCCACCTTGGGCTTAACCCCGGCGGCCATCCCGGCCTCCGACTCAACGAAGACGGAGGCACACGTGAATCGCATTTCGAGAACGGCCGGCAAACGGCGCTTGGCCCTGCTCACCGGAACGATCGTCCTGCTCGTTGCCTTGTTCACCGGCAGCGCCGCGCAGGCTGCCCCGCCCGCGTACGACGCGACCCCGCACCTTTACTCCACGATCGCAACCGTCTTCGGCGTCAGCGCGGCGTCCGCCGACTCGCTGGTGGTGAACACGTCCCTGCCGGTGATCAGCGGCCCCGCGCAGTCACGCCTGACTCTGACCGCCGACCCTGGCAGCTGGTCAGGCGACACCTCCGGCGGTTTCAGCTACCAGTGGCAGCGCTGCAACGCGCAGGGAGCGAACTGCAGCCCGATCTCCGGAGCAACGAACTCGACCTACACGGCGCAGGACAGCGACATCTGGTCCACGATCGTGGTCGAGGTCACCGCTCTCGACGGCCCGACCGTCGCCCCGTCGGCTGCGACGGCCGTCGTGCGTTACCCGGCGCCCTACGGCGGATCCTGCTCGTTCGTCCCCAACTACGGCGAAGCCGCGTTGACGACTTTCAGCATCAGCTGTCAGAACTGGAGCGACTACACCCAGCAGACACCGCTCACCTACCAGGTCGAGTGGTACGGGGGATGCGACGGCGACGAATCCGACGCCGGCTGCTCCTTCGAGTCTGCCTCCGCCCCGACCACCGTCCCGTGGGTCGAGGGCAAGGTCAGTGGCTTCTTCTTCAATGAGGGCGAGAACACAGGCATCAGCCGCGCGAAGATGATCATCTGCCAGCACAACGGCGGTTGCACGACCGTGGAGCGCGCCCTCTACGTCTCAGATGACGGCCGCCCGCACAGCAACCCGGTTGCGCAGCCGACGATCAGCGGCGACGCCTGGGTCGGCGAGACGCTGAACGCCGACCCCGGCGAGTGGAGGGGCGACCCGACCATTAGCTACCGGTGGCTCCGCTGCGCTTCCACCAACTTCCACGAGTGGTGGGGGATGTGGGAGATGTACATGGATTGCGCTCCGATCGCGGACGCAGACGAGGCAACCTACGCGGTGCAGCCGAGCGATCTCGGCTACAGCATCGCGGTCGAGGTCAGCGGGACGAACGCCGTCGCCACAACCGTTACGACCTCGGCCGTAACCAGCGTCGTCGTCCACGCTCCGCCGCCGGTGAACACGTCCCCGCCGACGATCAGCGGCACCGCGCAGTCACGCGAGACCCTGACCGCCGACCCTGGCAGCTGGTCGGGTCAAACCTCCGGCGGTTTCAGCTACCAGTGGCAGCGCTGCAACGCCGCCGGAGCGAGCTGCAACCCGATCTCCGGAGCGACGAACTCGACCTACACGACAGATGACGGCGACATCTGGTCGACGATCGTGGTCGAGGTCACCGCTCTCGACGGCCCAACCGTCGCCGCGTCGGCTGCAACGGCCGCCCTGGGTTACCCGGCGCCGTATGGCGGAACCTGCCAGGCAGTCCCCCTCGTCGGCGACGTCGACTCGACGGTCTTCACTGCCACCTGTGAGGGTTGGTCCGACTACTTCCAGCAGAACCCGCTCACCTACACGTTCCAGTGGTGGGCGTGCGACAGCGCCGCCGCCGACGCCAACTGCGTCTTGGACTATCAGACCGCCCCGACCGTCGGCTCGCGGGGCGAGGGCATGCTGAGTGGCTTCCTCAATATCTACAGCGGAGAGTCGGGCTACGGCTACGGCCGCTCCGCGGTGATCATCTGCCAGCACCTCGGCGGTTGCACGACCTGGAGCACCCCCATCTACCCGTCCGATGACGGTCGCCCGCACAACAACCCGCTTGCGCAGCCGACGATCAGCGGCGACGCCTGGCTCGGCGAGACGCTGAGCGCCGACCCCGGCGAGTGGTCGGGCGACCCGACGAGCTACAGCTACCAGTGGACGAACTGCCCTGACCTGCCGAGCTGGTATGTGGGTGAATTCTGGCAGCGGCAGACGGTGGAATACATGGGTTGCACTCCGATCGACGACGCAACCGAGGCGACCTACACGGTGCAGCCGAGCGATTTGGGCACAGTCCTGCTCGTCGAGGTCACAGCGACGAACGCTCAAGGTCAGACGGCTCGGAACGCGGCCACAACTTTCGTCGTCCACGCTCCGCCGGCGAACACCGCGCTGCCGACGGTCACCGACACAAACGGCGGCGACCTCGTCAGCGGGGACATCCTGACCGCCGACAACGGCAGCTGGACAGGAGACGTCGCCGGCTTCAGCTACCAGTGGCTCCGCTGCGACAGCGACGGTCTGAACTGCCAGCCGATTTCGACAGCGACGAACGCGACCTACACGGTGCAGCTGAGCGACATCGGAAGCACGATCGTCCTCGACATGGCCGCCAGCAACAGTGACGGGCTTTCCACGCATGCGAGCTCGCTTCCCTCCGACAGCGTCGACCCGACCGCGCCGTCGAACACCGTCCAGCCGCAGATCGACACGACCTCGCCGGTCATCGGCACGCAGGTGTCGGCGACGACCGGCACCTGGACGGGCGCACCCGCCCCAGCCGCCGGCGACTTCAGCTACAAGTGGTACCGCTGCGGCGACGGCTGCACCCTGATCGACGACGCCACCGCCAGCACCTACACGCCGGTCGTTGAGGACTTCGGCTCCCAGCTCGCAGTCGTGGTCACCGCCAGCACGGAGGGCGGCAGCGCCAGCTCGAACCTGAACAACGCCGTCCTGACCGACCCGGTCGCCCACGCCGACGTTTCCGCGTCGATCGACAGCGGCCCGAACGACCTGACGGACTCCGATTCCGCGACGTTCACGTTCTCCTCGCCGCAGGAGCCGAACGTCAGCTTCGAGTGCTTCCTCGACGAGGTCGTCATGGGGTCGTGCTCGAGCCCGGTCAGCTACACCGGCCTGGCCGACGGCGAGCACAGCTTCTCCGTCCACGCGACCGACGTTCTCGGTCTCGAGAGCGGCGTCAACACGACCGATCCGGTCTGGGAGTGGACGGTCGACACGACGGCGCCGGCCGTGACGTTCGACAGCGCCCCTTCCGGCAGCACCAGCGCCACGGTCGCCAGCTTCAGCTTCCACGCTGACGACGACGCCGCCAGCTTCGAGTGCAAGCTCGACGCCGGCTCCTGGACGGCCTGTGTGAGCCCGCAGAGCTACAGCAGCCTCACCCTCGGCGGCCACAGCTTCCAGCTGCGCGCCACCGACGTGGCCGAGAACGTCTCCGCCCCCGTCAGCGTCATCTGGACGGTGATCAGCGCCAACCTCTCCGGCCTGACCGTCGACGAGGGGACGCTCGCCCCTGCCTTCGACACGGACACGGACGCCTACACGGTCTCTGTCCCGAACGGCACCAGCTCGTTCAACCTGACCCCGACGGTCGCGGACTCGCATGCGACGGTGACGGTCAACGGTTCCACTGTGAGCTCCGGCTCCGCCAGCGCCGAGGCGCTACAGGTGGGCGCAAACGTGTTCACGGTCGTCGTCACGGCGGCGGACGGCACGACGACGCACAGCTACACGGTGACAGTCACACGGGCAGCGTCGGCAAACGCCGCCCTGACCGGGCTCACGGCCGTCGAGGGCGCTCTTTCCCCGGCCTTCGCAGCTGGCACCTACGCCTACCAGCTGAGCGTCGGCCACGCGGTCACGCAAGCGCACTTCACGCTCGGCTACAACGACGACGGTGCGACCGTCGCCTTCCCGGCGGGCACGTTCGGCCAGGACGGCACGGCGTCGATGAACCTGCAGGTGGGAACGAACGTCGCAACCTTTACGGTCACCGCCCAGGACGGCACGACGACCCGGACGTACACGGTCACGATCACGCGTGCGTCTGCGCCGGCCCCGCCGCCCGCCAACCCCACCCCGCCGCCGACACCGACGCCGCCTCCCGCCACGACGCCCCCGGCAACCCCTTCGACGCCGTCGGTGGACGCAACCGCACCCATGGTCACGAAGGCACGCTTCGTCAAGCGCCGCAACAGCCGGGTGTGGCTGAGCATCGCCGCGACCGACACGGGCTCCGGCGTCGCCAAGCTCCAGTTCGCGCTCAAGCGGGCCACTCCCTGGGGCTGGACGACCTACAGGAGCAAGCTGTCGATCCGGACGAAGCTGCATTTCGTCTGGGTCCGCACGGCCGACGCAGCCGGGAACGTCTCGGGCTGGCAGACGATCGCCTTCCCGAACACGCCGGTCAAGCAGAAGCGCGGCTAGCAGGCCGAGCTCGTCGGTCGAAGCTGAAGCCACGCTGGCGCTCAAGCGCTCGTCCCAACGGCCTCGAACCTCCCCGATGAAAGGAACAACGCGATGAACATGCTCAAGAACGCGAGGAACGCGAAGCGCCTGCTCGTGCTCACTTGCGCGCTTGTGCTCACGGTGGCCGTCGGCGCCGGCGTCGTCGACGCGGCCACGAAGCCTCCGGCGAAGAAGCAGCCGACCAAGACCCAGCCCAAGAAGCAGCTCTGCAAGCTCGCCCAGGACACGAAGACCTGCAAGCCGAACCCACTCTTCGCCAAGACGATCTGCGACACGTTCCTGCCGACGCTGCAGGCGATCGCGCCGAACACCACGTTCGGCCGCGGCTACTTCCCCAGCTACGAGGGGAACCGGGTCTCCTGCTTCTTCAAGGCCAACGGCCATGGCCAAGCGCTACACATCTCGGTCTCCGGCGGCTACGCCGGCAAGCTCGGCCCGAAGGTGACCCCAGCGCAGTCCTTCGCGTTCACCCACAAGGAAACCATCGAATACCTCCCGGGCATGACCTGCCCGGCGCCGAGCAAGGCATATTTCGACCAGCACCTCCCCTCTGGGCCGCCGGTGCAGTTCCCGGTCAAGACGCGGATCAACGGCTACCAGGCGTACACGTTCGATCAGTGCGTGACGCCCGAGCCCGACACTCCCTTCGCCGACTTCGACACGCTGCTCCTTGCCCATAAGGTCTACGTGCTCGCGGGTCGAGCAGTGATCGTGGTCTCCTGGGGCGCGCCGGTCATCGACGTGACCAGCGCTCAGATGATGCCGCTCGTCCAGAAGCTGATCAAGACCTACGCCGTCCGCTAGAGGGAGCGCACCGAGCGGGAGGTCGTTTCGGCGGCTTCTCGCTCCGGCCACCGGGCCGCAAGACACCTAGCTCGGTGTCGTTGGGTCAATCGACGCCAGCTGGCAGCAGGTTCCGTAGCGCATGACTTTCAGTGGAGGAGGGCTACGCCTCGGGCCTGGGGTGAAGCAGCGGGATCGTGGCCACGAGGCGCTCGGCGAGGTTCTCGACGATCTCGCTCTTCAGCATCACCGCGTCTCCGCCCGCGGCTGCGACGGCGTCGTGGATCTCCCGCGACTCGTCGCCGGTGAGGGCGATCACGCACAGGTCTGGGTGGTTCTCGCGCAGCTGTGCGATCGCGCCGACGCCGTCGAGCCGGGGCATGTGCAGGTCGATCACGAGCGCGTCGGGCTCCAGCTCCCGTACCAGCTCGGTCGCGCGTATCCCGTCGGTGGCTGTCGCCTCGACCGAGATCGCCGGGTGGGCCTGGATCAGCTCCTGGAGCGACGCGAGAAAGCCCTCGTCGTCGTCTGCGAGGACGACGCGGATGACATCTTGCTCGGGCTGGGCGGCCCCCGCCATTGGCGCGGAACCGTAACGGTTAGAGCAGTGCGGCGACGCGGTTCACCAGTTCGGGCAGGCTGCGCCCGTCAGCTTCGAGCACCACGTCGGCGGGCCAGCCGGCGTCCGGGACGGCGACCACGACGTCCGCCTTGACGAAGCCGGTCAGGTGCTCGAAGTCGCCGGGGACGCCCAGCGCGATCAGCACGCGTGGCGCGACCGGGCGCCCGTACAGGCCGACGTGATGCTCCCAGGGGACGTCGCCGGCCGCGCAGAGCTCCCGGGTTGCTCCGAACGCGGCGCCGGTGTCGCGGGCGATCTGCGCGATCTCTCGGGGCGGACCCCCCTGCGGCCCGAGCAGCACGATCACGTCCGCCTCGTCGAGCTTCCACGCGTCGCCTGGCTCGCCGCGCTCGACCAGCCGTGTCCGTGCCGGCCGGTGCTCCTCCAGCGCCACGCGATGAACCTCGCCGCCGGCGTCGCGCGGCTCGAGCGGGTCGAACATGCGCGGGCGGACGGTGGCCAGCTGCGGGCTCGTGCGGCCCATGATCACCGAGACGATGTTGCCGCCGTAGGCAGGCTTCGTCTGCAGCAGCCGGCCGGCCTTGACGATGTCGACGTTGACGCAGTCGCCGGTCATCCCGAGCTCGAGCTCACCCGCCAGCCGCGGCCCGTAGTCGCGGCCGCGCACGCTTGCAGGGATCAGCAGCACGTGCGGCCGCTCGCGCTCGACGACCGAGCGCAGCGCCGCGGCTACCGCTTCGGCGTCGTACTCCGCCAGCCTTTCGTCGTCGACGACGTAGGCGGCCTCGGCGCCGTGGCGGACGGCGACCTCCGCGGCAGCCTCGAGCTCGTAGCCGGCGAGCAAGGCGACGCCGCGGCCGCCGAGCTTTCCGCCGAGCTCGCGTGCCTTGCCCACGAGCTCGAGCGACGTGCGCGTCGGCCGTCCGTCCCGCACCTCGACCACCGTCCACGCGTCGTAGCGCGCCCCGGGCTGCTCGGCGATGTGGTCGGGCTTCTCCCAGGACGCCGGTGGGCGCTCGAGCTCGCCGAGCCGCGTGGCCACGGCGTCCACCGCCTCCTCCCAGCTCGACACGCGCTTCCCGGCCCGCTCCGGGGTCACGTCGCGCACCGCGAGCACGCGGGTCGGCGAGCCGGTCTGGCCGAAGCGCGCGTCGTTCTCGGTCAGGTCGTCGACGAGGTCGGCTGCGGTCCAGACGTCGATCCTGCCGTCGCGCACCTCCAGGGAGGGCTCCTCGGCGGCCCGCGCGATCGAGACCACCGCCGGGAGCTCGACGTCGACGACGTCCTCGCCCGTCGTCGGTCTCCCGTCGCGCGCGGAGGCGTCCGTCATGCGGCTGGAGATCGAGCGCGCTCGTCAGCTGCGGCCAGCCGAGGAAGGCGGCCACCTCGGGAGGAACCTGCCACGTTTCGGAGTCGACCGTCTTGCGGCCCGTCAGCACGAGCTCGGCGCCCTCCTTGTGCAGCGCGAGCGCGAGCGTGCGGGAGGTTCCGAGCGTGTCGGCGACCGCGAAGGCCTTGTCGCTCAGGTGGATGCAGCGGTCGGCGCCGAGGGCGAGCGTCTCGCGGAGCGCGTCCTCGGCCTGCGGCGGGCCCATCGTCATCGCGATCACCTCGCCGCCCGCGCGCTCACGCAGGCGCACGGCCTCCAGCAGAGCCCCGCGATCGAAGGGGCTGAGGATCAGCGGGACGCCCTCCCGCTTGAGCTGCTTCGTCTCCTGGTCGAACTCGATCGCCTCCGGGTGCGGCACCTGCTTGACCAGGACGACTATCTTCACGAGGCGAAGGCTACGTGCTCGCGCTCCTGTACGACATCCACGGCAACCTGCCCGCGCTCGAGGCCGTTCTCGCAGACGCCGAGGTGGAGCGGGTCGACGGTTACCTGCTCGGCGGGGACTACGCGGCCTACTCGCCGTGGCCGCTGGAGACGGTGGAGCGGCTGCGCGGGCTACCGCGGACGACGTGGATCCGCGGCAACGGCGAGCGCTGGCTGCGCGAGCCTCCGACCGATCGCCCGGAGGTGATGGAGGCGCTCGCTCAGGCCGACCCGGGCGTCGGCACGGAGGAAGGCTGGCTCTACTCGCTGCAGACGCAGGTCGAGCTGGACGGCGTCCTCTACGTCCACGGCTCGCCGCTCTCGGACGTCGAGAGCTTCGCGCCCGAGCCCGAGGAGGGCGAGGAGCGGATGCTGCTGGACGTGCGCGACCGCCTCGTCGTCTTCGGCCACAGCCACCAGCAGTTCCGCCGGCCCGGGCCGAACGGCACGGAGCTGCTCAATCCCGGCAGCGTCGGGATGCCGCTCGACGGCGACGTGCGGGCCGCCTGGGCGGTCCGCCTCGACGACGGCACCTTCGAGTTCCGGCGCACCGAGTACGACGTCGAGCGCGCGCTGGCCGCCTGGCGCGCGCTGCCCGGACCGTTCGCCGCGATGGTCGCCGGGCGGATCGAGCGCGGCATCGGACTAGGAGTCGGCCTCCTCGCCGTTCCCCGACGGCTCGTAGTAGGTGCGTCCCTTGAGCTTGTCGGGCAGGTTGTCGACCTCGAAGCCGCTCGGGTCGCTGTGCGGGTAGACGTAGTCCTTGCCGCGGCCGAGCTTCCTGGCGCCGTAGTAGTGCGCGTCGCGAAGCGCGTCCGGCGGGCGCAGGTGGCCGTGCTCGCGGACGTCTCCCGCCGCCGCGCCGAGCGCCTTGAGCACCGCGTTCGACTTCGGCGCGCGAGCGAGGTAGATCGCCGCCTGGGCGAGGTTGAGCCGCGCCTCCGGCAGGCCCACGTGCTCGACCGCCTGAGCCGCGGCCACGGCGACGAGCAGTGCGCGCGGGTCGGCGTTGCCGATGTCCTCGGAGGCGAGCACGATCATCCGCCGGGCGACGAAGCGCGCATCCTCGCCGCCCTCCAGCATCGCGGCGAGGTAGTAGACGGCGGCGTCCGGGTCGGAGCCGCGCATCGACTTGATGAAGGCCGAGATGAAGTCGTAGTGCGCGTCGCCGCCCTTGTCGTAGACGAGCGGCCGCTTGCGGGCCGCGTCCTCGACGTGCGCGTCGGCGAGCGGGACGCCCTCGGCGCCGGCCGTCTGCGCTGCGAGGTCGAGGATGTTGAGGGCGTGGCGGGCATCGCCGCCGGCGCGGCGGACGATCAGCTCGGCCACGCTCGTCCGGCGACCTCGGCGCCGAGCTCTTCCGCGCCCCGCCGGACGACGACCGCGAGGTCCTCGTCGGAGTGCGGCTCGAGCTCGTACAGCTGCATCCGCGAGAGCAGGGCCGAGTTGACCTCGAAGTACGGGTTCTCGGTCGTCGCTCCGATCAGGGTGACGATGCCGTCCTCGACCGCCGGGCAGCAGCGCGTCCTGCTGCGCCTTGTTGAAGCGGTGGATCTCGTCGAGGAAGAGGATCGTCCGCTGACCCTGCGCGCCCAGTCGCTCCCGGGCGCTCGCGAGGACTCGCCGCACGTCGGCGACCGTGGCCGACACGGCCGAGAGCTCCTCGAAGGCCGCGCCGGTCGTGTGCGCGACGATCCGCGCGAGCGTGGTCTTGCCGCTCCCCGGCGGCCCGAAGAGGATCATCGAGCCGACGCGGTCCTGCTCGATTCCCGTGCGCAGGGCCGAGCGGTCGCCGAGGATCTGCCGCTGGCCGACGAACTCGTCGAGGCGTCTGCGGCCGGACGCGGATCGCCAGCGGGGCCACGTCCGGAAGGCGCTCGCGCGCAGCGTCCGAGAAGAGGTCGCTCATCGCGCCGAAGTATGCTCCGAGGCGCCATGGCCTTCGAGGATCTGAAGCGGCGGCACAGCGTTGTCTGGGGCGTCGGCCCGTACCAGAACGTCACGGACACGCTCACCGACATCCACGAGCGCGTCGTCGACACGCTGGATCCGCAGCCGGGGGAGCGCTGGCTCGACCTCGCGACCGGGACGGGAGCCGTCGCGGAGCTCGCCGCCCGCCGTGGCGCACAGGTCACCGGCCTCGACCTCGCACCCGCCTTGATCGAGACCGCCGCCGAGCGCGCTCGCGAGCAGCAGCTCGAGATCGAGTACGTCGTCGGTGACTGTGAGAGCCTCCAGCTGGACGACGCGAGCTACGACGTTCTCTCGTCGACCTGCGGCCAGATGTTCGCACCGGACCACGCCGCGACAGCGCGCGAGCTGACGCGGGTGGTGAGACCCGGCGGCCGGATCGCACTCGCCAACTGGCGCCCCGACACAGGTGTTCACGACCTGTTCAAGCTGATGGCGCCGTTCCAGCCCGCACCGCCGCCGGCGGGTGCCGGAGTGCCGTTCGATTGGGGGCGCGAGGAGCACGTGCGAGGCCTGCTGGACGACGGCTTCGAGCTCAGCTTCGAAGAGCACGTCTCCACGCTCGAGCTCGACTCGGGAGACGCCTACTGGCAGCTCTTCGCGACGAGCTACGGCCCGACGCGCGTGCTGGCGGAGTCGTTGGACGACGAGCGTCGGGAGGAGCTGCGCCGCTCGTGGGCCGACTTCTTCGACGCCAACCACCGCGACGACGATGGGATCGCGCACCCCCGGCCGTACCTGCTCGTGCTCGGGACCCGCCGCTGAGCGCTACATCCACGCTCCGCGAGGAGACGGTCGAGCTCCTCCGCGAGCTGATCCGGCTCGACACCGTCAACCCGCCCGGGAACGAGACGCGCGCCGCCGAGCTGCTTCGCACGTACCTCGAGGACAACGGCGTCCGCTGCGAGCTCTTCGCGAAGGTGCCGCGACCGCGCCAACCTCGTCGCGCGCATCCCGGGCGGCGACGGGCCACGGCTCCTGCTGCTCTCGCACACGGACACCGTCCTCGCGGACGCGGCCGAGTGGCAGGTCGATCCCTGGTCGGGCGAGCTTCGCGACGACCACGTGTGGGGCCGCGGCGCGCTCGACATGAAGGGGCAGGTGGCCGCGAGCGCCGTCGCGATCGCCTCGCTCGCCCGCGAGGGCTTCGAGCCCTCCGGCGACCTGATCTTCGCGGCCACGGCGGACGAGGAGGTCGGCGAGGACTTCGGCCTGCAGTGGCTCGTGCGCGCGCATCCGGAGGCGGTTCGCGCCGAGTACGCGCTCAACGAGGGCGCCGGCGACCGGCTCGAGCTGGGCGGCCGCGTCCTCTACTTCTGCTCCACCGCCGAGAAGATGAGCGCGCCCTTCCGGCTGACGGTCTGGGGCCGAAGCGGCCACGCCTCGATGCCCGGGATCGCCGACAACGCCCTCGTCAAGGCGGCCGGGCTGATCGAGCGGCTGGCCGCCTACCGCCCCGAGCGCTCGCTCGGGCCGGAGACCTCTGCGCTGCTCGAGGCGCTCACCGGCGAGCCGCCGAAGAGCGTCGACGAGGCGCTGGCGCGGGCGCGCGAGGTCCACCCGCTCGCGGGCGACCTCGTGGAGCCGTTGCTCTCCCTCACGCTCTCGCCGACGATGATCGCCGCCTCGCAGAAGCGGAACGTGATCCCGGCGCGCTGCGACGTCACCGTCGACTGCCGCCTGCTGCCGGGGCAGCTTCCGGGCGACGTCGAGCCGCTCATCCGCGAGGCGCTCGGCCCCGGCTCGTACGAGCTCGAGTGGATCGAGGCGTGGGGCGGCACGCGCTCCACCGATGGAGTCGCCGCTCTGGGACGCGGTGGCCTCGTTCGTGGAGGAGCTCGAGCCCGGCGCCGTGGCCGCTCCGGTGATGGTGGCCGGCTTCACCGACAGCCACTGGCTGCGGGAGGCGTTCGGGACGGTCGCGTACGGCTTCTTCCCGATGCGGACGATGGATCCCGAGCTGGCGGCCCGGCTCGTCCACTCGGCCGACGAGCGCGCGCACGTGGACGACCTCGAGCTCGGCGTCCGGTTCCTGCGCGACGCCGCCCAGACCGTCCTCGGCTGAGTACCTTTCCTGTCATGGACAAGATCCGCCTGGGTGGGATGGCGCTCGCAAACGGGGTGCTCGTGCACGGGCCGACCGCCTGGGCGTGTGCGGTCCGGCTCCCTGACGGGACGCTGCGGGTCGAGTCGGCGCCGAAGCGCTTCCGCTCGGCGGATGTCTCCAACCCGATCCTCCGCGGGCCGGCCAAGCTCGCCGAGGCGTTCATGCTGCTACCGGAGATCCGGCGCCGGGTTCCGGAGGCGCGGCTCCCGTTCGAGCGCCCCCGCGTGCTGACGGCGATGGTCGCGAGCGCCGGGATCGCCGGCCTCGCGCGCGGCTCGCGCGCGTTGACGCCGGCCGGCGCGGGAGACGGTCGCCACCCTGGCGTCGCTCGTCCCGGCCGCCCTCGCGCTCCGCGGCGGCGAGCTGGCCGCCTACCACGGCGCCGAGCACATCTCGATCGGAAGCTACGAGCACGGCCAGGCGCGCGAGAAGGAGCACGAGCGCTGTGGCTCCCACCTGATCGGCCCGTTGCTCGCGACGCTCACGGTGGGCAACGCCCTCGCCGCTCGCGCCCCCGTGCACCTGCGCAGCGCGGCGCGGGGAGCGGCCACGCTCGGGGCTGTGGCGGCCTCGACCGAGATCTTCGGCTGGATGGTCCGGCATCCCGACAACCGGCTCTCGAAGGCACTTGCGAAGCCCGGCCACGAGCTCCAGCACCGGATCGCGACCGCGGAGCCGACCACCGAGCAGCTGGAGGTCGCCGAGGCGGCCCTCGCTGCGTGTCTCAGGCTCGAGCATGGCGGTCGAAACCCAGCGTAGGCGGCTTCCGCCGGAGATCTTCGAGCTTCCCGTCGAGAAGATGCGGGAGGGCCACTACACCGACGCCTACTTCAACCACACACGGGACGCGCTGCTCGCGGACGGGCGCCGTCCGCGGGTCGTGATGCAGGTGTTCCAGAAGCACGACGCCGTGCTCGGCGGCATCGACGAGGCGATCGCGATCCTCAAGCTCTGCGCCGACGACTGGGACGGGCTGACCGTGCACGCGCTCTACGACGGCGACCGGATCGAGCCGTGGGAGCCGGTGCTCGTGATCGAAGGCGACTACACGCTCTTCGCGCACCTCGAGACCTCCTATCTGGGCACCCTCGCTCGGCGCACGCTGATCTCCACGAACGTGACCCGCGTGCTCGAGGCCGCCAACGGCAAGCCGATCATCTTCATGGCGGCCCGGCACGACCACCATCGCGTGCAGACGGGCGACGGCTACGCGGCGTACGTCGCCGGAGCCCACCTCGGCGCGCCGATCGGGACGACCACCGACGCGCAGGCGTCGTGGTGGGGCGGCCGCGGGCTCGGGACCGTGCCGCACGCGCTGATCTCGGCCTACGGCGGCAACACCGTGCTCGCCGCGACGAAGTTCGCGGAGTGGGCGCCGGCAGACTTCAACTTGGTCGTCCTGGTCGACTTCGAGAACGACTCGGTGCGGACGGCGCTCGAGGTCGCCCGCGCGCTCGGCCCGCGGCTGTGGGGGGTCCGGCTCGACACGAGCAGCCAGCTCGTCGACCGCTCGCTCTGGAACGAGCTGGGCGACTTCGACCCGCGCGGGGTGAACGAGCGGCTCGTCCGCAAGGTGCGTGACGCGCTCGACCGGGACGGCTTCGAGCGGGTCAAGATCGTGGCTTCGGGCGGGTTCACGGTCGAGAAGATCCGGCGCTTCGAGGAGCTCGGCGTCCCCGTCGACTCCTACGGCGTCGGCTCGTCGCTGATCCGCGGCGAGAACGACTTCACGGGCGACGTCGTGATGACCGACGGACGGCCGTCGGCCAAGGTGGGCCGGAGCTACCGACCCAACCCGCGGCTCGAGCTCGTGACCTGAAGCACCTCGCCCAGGCCGGGCCAGGACTCCATCGGCTCGGTCGAGCGGACGACGTGCATGCCGGCCTCCGCGAAGCGGCGGAAGGCGGCGGCGGCCTCGTCGGTGTAGTCGGCGCCCGGGACGACTACCGCCGAGGTGCAGTCCTCGAGCAGGTACGTCCTCGGGGCGAGGGCGCGCTCGCGCTCGTCGTCGCCGTGGAGCAGGTCGTCGATCGTCCAGGCCACGCAATGGCTCTTCGCCTGGCCCGCGATCACGACGGCGTCGAAGGCCAGCAGCCGCTCGATCAGCGCGTCGTTCACGCTCGCAATCGGCTCGCCGTCGGGCCCTTCCTTCACCTCGGGCGCCAGGATCGAGTAGTGCTCGGTGAGCGGGTTCTCGCCCTTGACCTGGAAGTCGGGCTGCGAGGCGCGTGCGACAGCGTGGAAGAACACCGCCTCCTCGACGGACGAGACGAGTGCGTGGCCGATGCCGCCGAGCATCGCGTGGTACGGCCAGATCGTGAGGCTGTACTTGCCGCCCGCCTCGAGTGCGCGCGTGTAGTGGAGCAGCTGGCGCTCGGCGTACTCCTCCTCCACCTGGGCGCTCGCAGCCACCGCGGGGTTGACGCGCCAGCGCCCGCTCTCCACGTCTTCGGACGTAACCTGCGTGTACGGAGGCGGGTGGTTGCCGTCGGCGTCCACGAGCCAGATCGGGTGGAAGATCTGCATCACCCGGTGCGTGTCCATGGTGGGGACGATCTGCGTGATCGAGCCCAGGTTGCGATAGAGGAACTCGCACAGTCTCCGGTTGTCGTCGACGGCGCCGTTTCCGGAGCGGCCGGTCACGTAGAGCTCCGACCCCGGGATGCAGAACGTGTTCTGTACGTCGACCAGGACGAGGCAGACGCGGAAGCCGTCGTTCGCGGCCGGCGGGAGCCCGATGTCGTCGGCCCAGGCCTTCGCCTCGTCGGCGCGCGCGCTGTAGGGCACACGCCAGACCTCGCGGACGCGTGCGGGGTCGAAGTGCGGCGGGACGGGGAGCGCCATCGGCGCGCAGTCTACGGACGGCTTGGGTTCGTCAGCACGTCGCCCAGCGCGTGGCGGCCGAGGCTTCGACCGCTTCTGCACGTCGCGCCGTCAGCTCGCAGGTCAGGAAGCGCACGGTCGAATCGACCTCGTCCTCGGCGATGGCTCGTCACCGAGACGACGACCTCGTCGTCGCCGACGAAGAGCGGCAGGTGGAAATGCGCTCCGTAGTAGCCCGTCGAGGCCTGCTCGCTCGTCGAGTCGAGCGTCTCACGCACGAGAGGTCGGCCTGTACGCGGCAGGCGACGAGCGAGTTTCCTCGCCGAGACTCGACGCCGACGACGGTGTCGCCGCGCCAGTCGCCGGGCCCGCTGCCCCGTGAGCGTCTGGACCTCCGAGAGGTCCGCCCGCTCGCACGTCGACCAGCCGCATCGTCCGCGACGGCGCGTCCGACGGCCGCCACCGGCCGACGGCGCGGCGGCCGTCCGGCGAGACGGCGATCAGTCCGTGATCGGCAGCGGCCTCATCCGGCCCGGTCCGTCGAGCGCATACAGGCCTGCCGCGGCTGATCGTCGGTCATGAGGAGCGAGGGCGAACGTCGACGAGGAGCGTCCCGCGCCCAGGCCGGACGACGTACCCGTGGGCTCCGTCGTCCAGCGGCGGGCCGGGCCGTCTGCCGGCGCCGGACCTCGACGTGGCCGACGTCGACGGTCGGTCGCGGGTGATCGTTCGGGAGCGTACTTCGGCCGGAGCGCGCGCATGTACGCGACCGCGCCGTCGGCGCGCCAGGCGAAGGACTGGGCGCCGGGACGAGCACCTCGTCGCGTTCGCTGTCGAGCTCGTGCCGGCGCAGGAGTGCGGGCCGGCGCCGCGAAGCGGGCCCTGCCAGGCGTGGTAGACGAACGAGCCGCCGTCGGACGACGTCACTGCGAGGAACGCTCGTGGTCCCAGGAACGGTGCGACGAGCGTCTGCGCGAGCCTCGTCTCCCGACCGTCGCGGAGACGCGGTCGCCGAAGACGTACGGCGGCATCGCCGCGGCCGGCTTCGGCAGCTCCTCGTCGGTCTTCTCGACGGTGAGCAGGTCGACGATGCGTCCGGCCACGCCGAGCGGCACGAGCGCGACCGCGACCAGCGGCCGCGCAACGAGCACAGTGGCGACGCGGCGGGTGCGGCGGCGCCGCACGCGGCGCTGGACGTCGAGCCAGTCGCCCGTCGGCGCTCCGTCGCGCAGGGCCTCGAGGCGCTCTTCGAGGCGGTCGATCATCGTCCGACTCCTTCCAGCTCGAGGTGCGCGCGCAGCTCCGCGTGGGCCTGCGAGAGCGTCGCGGCGACGGTCCCTCGGCGACCCCGGACGGCTGCGATCTCGTCGTAGGAGAGATCGGCGAAGTAGCGCAGGAAGACGACCAGTCGGCGGCTCGGCGCAGCGCGCGGATCGCCGCGACGAGCTCGGGTCTGGTCGGACGCGACGAGCGCCGGGGTCGAGCTCGACCTCGAGCGGCAGCTGGGTGCGGCGCCGACGCTCGTCGAACGCCTTCCGCAGCACCGTCTTCCAGATCCAGGCTTCGAGCGACCCGCCGCTGGAAGCTTCCGCTGGTGCTCGAGCGCGCGCGCGAAGCCCTCCTGCACGGCGTCGTGCGCCGCGTCCTCGCCGACGATCGCGGCGACGCCCGGCGGAAGCCGCCGTAGCGGCGTGGTACACGCGCTCGATCTGCCCTCGACGCCGCCATCACGTTCGAGAGACGCGCCGGCCCGAGTTCTTTAGCCCTTCAGGTTCGGGTCGGGGCTGCCGATGGGAGGCGTGGTGCTGGACGCAGTCTCCAACTTCTTCAGCGAGCTCCCGGGTTCGCGCTGACCTGGCTGCCGCTGGTCTTCTTCGGGTTCATCATCTACCTGCTCTGGCGCACGGTGGCGTTGATGCCGCGCGTGAAGCCGAAGCAGATCGAGCCCGATTCCTCCTCGTCCGTCCGCTGGGAGGACGTGGCCGGCCTCAAGGAGGCCAAGGAGGAGATGCTCGAGATCGTCGACTTCCTCCGGGAGCCGGACCGCTTCGGCAAGCTCGGCGCGCGCGTCCCCAAGGGGATGCTGCTGTACGGCCCGCCCGGGACCGGCAAGACGCTGCTCGCCAAGGCCGTCGCGAAGGAGTCGGGCGCCAAGTTCTACTCGCAGAGCGCCTCCGCCTTCGTCGAGATGTTCGCCGGGCTCGGCGCCGCCCGGATCCGCAAGCTCTTCGACCAGGCGCGCAAGAACGCTCCCTCGATCATCTTCATCGACGAGCTCGACGCGATCGGCATGGCCCGCTCCGGCCACGGCTTCAACCGCGAGCACGACCAGACGCTGAACCAGCTGCTCGTCGAGCTCGACGGCTTCGGGACGCACGACCAGGTCGTCGTGATGGGTGCCTCGAACCGGCTTCAGGACCTCGACACCGGCGCTTCTCCGGCCCGGGCCGGTTCGACCGCCAGGTGCTCGTCGCGCCGCCCGACCTCGTCGGGCGCGAGGAGATCCTCGGCGTCCACACGCGTGGCAAGCCGCTCGCGCCCGACGTCGAGCTCAGCTCGATCGCACGGCAGACCGCCGGCCTGACCGGCGCCGACCTCGCGAACATCTGCAACGAGGCGGCCATCTTCGCCGGCCGCGAGGACTGCCAGCTGATCCACGCCCACCACTTCGAGGCCGCGATGGAGCGCGTCGTCGCGGGCCTGCAGCAGCGCAAGGTCGTGTCCGAGAAGGAGCGCCGCATCCTCGCGTTCCACGAGGGCGGCCACGCGCTCATGTCGCACCTGATGGGCGAGGCGTTCCCCGTGCACAAGGCGACGATCGTCTCGCGCGGCGACGCGCTCGGCTACACGCTCCACCTGCCCGAGGAGGATCGCTACCTGCACACCAAGGAAGAGTTCATCGACTACATGAAGATCGTGCTCGCGGGTCGCGCCGCCGAGCAGATCGTCTTCGGCCGCGTCACGAACGGCGCCGCGAACGACCTGCAGAAGGTCACCGACCTCGCCCGCTCGATGGTGTTCGAGTTCGGCATGTCCGACGTGGCGACCTCACGGACGATGCGCGCGGACAACTACGCGCTCTCCGAGGAGACGAAGCGCATGCGCGACTCCGAGCAGGCCCGTCTGACCGACCAGGCCTACGCCGAGTCCGTGCGGCTGCTGCAGAAGCACCGGCCGGCGCTCGACAAGGTGGCCGACTGCGCTGATGGAGAAGGAGACGCTCGTCCGCGACCAGTTGCGCGAGCTCTTCGCCGACGTCGAGCCCGAGTCGCGCGCGGCCGAGTCGGTCGGCGCCGTGCGCGCCGTCCAGGCGGTCGGCGGCACGTTCGGCCTCGGCGGCCACCGCTTCACCACCTAGCCGCACGTAGCATCGGGCGGGTGCAGGCCCGGCAGATCCACCACCTCGGTGTCGCCGTTCGCGACCTCGAGGAGGCCTTCGAGACCTACGCGCGGCTCTTCGGCGCCGAGCTCGAGCATCGGGAGACGCTCGACGCGCAGGGCGTCGAGGCGATCGCGATCATGGTCGGCGACAGCCGCGTCGAGCTGCTCGGCGCGCTCGGCGAGGACACTCCGGTCGGCCGCTTCCTCGCGAAGCGCGGGCCGGGGATGCACCACGTCGCCTACGAGGTCGACGACGTCTCGGCCGCGCTCGCCGACCTCGCACGCGAGGGCGCGCAGCTGATCGACGAGGTGCCCCGGCGCGGCCTGTACGGTTTGCAGGTCGCGTTCGTTCACCCGGATTCCGTCCACGGAGTCCTCGCGGAGGTGGTGTCAGATGGCTGAGGAGCGGATCAGGATCGAGGTCGGTTTCGAAGGCGGCCAGGGGATCGCGGCGCTCGTTCCCGTGTCGGTGGCCGAAGAGCTCGAGCGCGCCCTCGGCAACGGAGGGGACGGCGCGCACCGGTTCGAGGCCGACGACGGCGTCTACACGGTCGCCTTGCGTCAGGTCGTCTTCATCAAGCGGTCTGCGCGGGAGAGCCGCCTCGGCTTCGGCGGCGCCTAGCCGCGCCCCAGCTAGTTACCGATCCGCTGACGGGGGGCATGCCTCCCTGATGAGCAACCCAAGCGGCACGGCGGCGGCAAACGTCCGCGATCTCGTCGCGCGCGGCAAGCGCGGCGACCGCGACGCGCTCGAGGAGCTGTACCTCCTCCACTTCGACCGCATCTACAGCTACCTGCACATGAGCGTCGGCAACCGCCACGACGCCGAGGACCTGACGACCCAGACCTTCCTGAAGATGCTCGAGTCGATCGGGCGCTTCGAGTGGAAGGCGGTGCCGTTCTCGGCCTGGCTGTTCCGGATCGCGCACAACCTGGCGATGGACTTCTTCCGCGCCGGCAAGCGCGTCCAGCCCGAGGAGGAGGTGCCCGAGCCGCCCGGCTCGGAGGAGGCCTCGGCGGAGTACCACGCGTTTCACTCGATCGGCCGCGCCAGCATGCTCGAGCTGATCGCCGAGCTCTCGCCCGAGCAGCGGCAGGTGCTGACGCTGAAGTTCGTGTTCAACTTCGCGAACGCCGACGTGGCCGGGATCCTCGGCAAGACCGAGGGTGCCGTGAAGTCGCTCCAGCATCGCGCGCTGGCCTCGCTCCAGAAGCACGTCACGCGCGTCTAACCTCCACCGATGGCACTCGCAGTCGGCATCGTCGGGCTGCCCGGCTCCGGCAAGACGACGTTGTTCAACGCCCTGACCGGGGCGGGCGCGGGCGCGGAGTACGGCAAGGAGCACGTCGGCATGGCGTCCGTCGCGGACGAGCGGCTCGACCAGGTCGCGGAGGTCGTCGGCTCGGCCAAGACGACGCCGGCGGCGATCCGCGTCGTCGACGTCCCCGGCACCGGCGCGCAGCTGCTCGGCAACCTGCGCCAGGCCGACGCGATTCTCGCCGTCCTGGACGGTTTCTCCGCCAACGCCGATCCCGACGGCCGACCTCGAGACGCTGAAGCTGGAGCTGCAGGTCGCCGATCGCGACCACGTCGAGCGCCGGCTCGAGCGCGTGACCAAGGAGGCGAAGTCGGGCGATCCTGCCAAGCGAGCCGAGGTCACGCGTCTGGAGGAGCTGCTCGCGCACGTCGACGCGGGTGCCGCGCTCGCCGACGCAGGCGAGCTACCGCCCGAGCTCGACCCGCTGACGACCAAGCCGCTGCTCCCGATCGTCAACGGCCCGGACGAGCTCGACGCCAAGCTCGAGCTGGAGCTCGCCGAGCTTCCCGATGAGGAGGCGGCCGCGTTCCGCGACGGCAGGCCGTCGGCACTGGCGGACGTCGCTCGCCGGCTTGACCGAGGCGCTCGACCTGATCACCTTCATCACCGCCGGCGACACGGAGGCGCGGGCCTGGACGCTCCGCCGCGGCCAGACGGCGCTCGAGGCGGCGGAGTCGATTCACTCCGACATCGCGCGAGGATTCATCCGCGCCGAGGTGATCCGATGGGACGACCTCGTCCGCCTCGGGTCGCACGCGAAGGCCGCCGCAGAGGGTCTGCAGCGGCTCGAGGGGAAGACGTATGTCGTCTCCGACGGCGACGTTCTTAACGTGCGCTTCAACATCTGAGCCTTGTCCCGCGGCGATATCCACCCCTACACTTCGCCTCCGTGAGCGGCAGGACCGAGGCTGCGGATAGACAGACCAAACCGGCACTCGAGCATGCCGTTCGCAGCGCCGAGCGCTTCCTCGACAACATCGAGATCGCCGTCCGCGGAAAGCGCGAGGAGATCCGGCTCGTCCTGGCCGCGCTGATCTGCCGGGGGCACGTCCTGCTCGAGGACGTGCCGGGCACGGCGAAGACCGTGCTCGCACGCGCGATCGCGCAGACAGTCGAGGAGGCCGAGGCGTCGCGGATCCAGTGCACGCCCGACCTGCAGCCGACCGACGTCACGGGCTTGTCGATCTTCGACCAGCGCCAGCGCGACTTCGAGTTCCGGCCCGGGCCGATCTTCGCGAACGTCGTGCTCGTGGACGAGATCAACCGGGCGATGCCGAAGACGCAGTCCGCGCTGCTCGAGGCGATGGCCGAGAACCAGGTCACGGTCGACGGCGTCACCCGGACGCTGCCCGACCCGTTCCTCGTGCTCGCGACGCAGAACCCGATCGAGCTCGAGGGCACTTTCCCGCTGCCGGAGGCGCAGCTCGACCGCTTCCTGCTGAAGACCGCGCTCGGCTACCCCGGCGCAGGCGACGAGCTCGAGATCATCCGCGACCAGCGCCACGGTCACCCGCTCGGTCGGATGGAGTCCGCGCTCTCGCTGGCCGAGGTGAAGGCGCTCCAGGACGCGGTCGAGGAGGTCTACGTCGACGACATCATCCAGCACTGGGTCGTCGAGCTCGTGCGCGCCACGCGCAACATCGACGCTGTCGCGATCGGCGCCTCCGTCCGTGGGACGCTCGCGCTCGAGCGTGCGGCGACGGGCCTGGGCGCTGCTGAACGGACGCGACTACGTCGTGCCCGAGGACGTGGAGTCGCTCTTCCTCCCCGTGATCGGGCATCGCGTGCTGTTCACGCCGACCTTCCTCGTCGAGGTGCGCAAGCTCGGCCGCGAGCGCACGATGAGCGACTTCCGGGACAGCTGCCTGAAGCTGGCGCCCAAGCCCGAGGCGCAGCTCGGCGGCGAGGTCCTCCCGCTCGGAACTCCACCCGGCTAGGAGAGAACTGCGGTGGCCGACAGCGAGCTGACCTTCCCGCTCGTGACGCGCCGCCGCCTCGTAGGCCTGGCCTTCGGCTCGCTCCAGAGCGCGCGTCGCATGACCGGAACGGATGTGGCCGGCTCGCGGCCGTACCACCCGGGGGACGACATGCGGACGATCGACTGGAACGCGTCAGCGAAACTCTCCGCCGCGCGCTCGAGCGACGAGTTCCTCGTCCGCGAGCACTACGCCGAGGAGGCCCCCCGCGTCGTGATCGTCTGCGACCGGCGCCCCGAGATGGAGCTCTTCCCGGACGAGCTGCCCTGGCTGTCGAAGCCGACCGTGATGCGGGAGGCGGGCCGGCTGATCGTCGACAGCGCCCAGCGCGCCCGCGGCCTGCTCGGCTACCTGGACTACGCCGAGGGCGGGGTCGAGCCGTTCTGGCGGCCGCCTCACTCCCAGCAGGACTTCTGGCGCACGAAGGAGAGCCGCCTGCCGCACCCGACCTTCCGCGCGCCGGTCGACAACGTCACGAACGCGCTCCATCACCTGATCGACGCGCGCCGCGGGCTCCCGGCCGGAACCTTCGTCTTCCTCCTCTCGGACTTCATCGAGCCGCTCGACGAGGAAGCGTGGGCCCAGGTGCTCGAGTTGCCGTGGGATCTCGTGCCGGTCGTGATCCAGGATCCGGTGTGGGAGCAGAGCTTCCCGCCTGTGGGCTCTGTCGTCGTCCCGGTGCTCGAGCCGGCCACGGGGAAGCCGAAGCTGCTTCGCCTCTCGCGTCGCGAGGCGACCCAGCGCCGCCGCCGCAACGAGGAGCGGATCGCGTCGCTGCTCGCCCGCCTCACCGCCTACGGGCTCGAGCCGATCCTGCTCTCGAGCACCGATCCTGACGAGATCTTCCGCGGTTTCCTCTCGTGGGCCGAGGCCCGCATGTACGGGCTGGGGGTGCGGCTGAATTGAGGCGAAAGCTCGCCTGGGCGCTCGTGGTGCTGCTCGTGGGCGCGGGCACGCGTGGTCGCGATCACGAAGCTTCGCGACGACCGCGGCGTCAAGGGCCCGGTCCTGACGACCGACCTGATCGCCGTCAGGGCGGACGTCTTCCCGCACGAGCACCTCTTCGGCGACTCGCTGACGGCTCAGGTGGACGTGCTCCTCGACCGGGCGTTCGTCAAGCCCGAGAGCGTGCAGGTGGAGCAGAACTTCGCGCCGTTCCGCGTGCAGGGAGCGGTGCGGCGCGAGCGCGAGGACCTCGGCGACACGACGCACCTCAAGTTCGTCTACCGGCTCGACTGCCTGCGCGGCGAGCCCTGCCTGCCCAACGAGGAAGGTCGGACGTACGAGCTTCCGGAGGTGCGCGTGTCGTACGTCGTGACCGAGATCGGCGATCGCACGACGACTCGCGTGGCGATAGCCCCCCTGACGGGCGGGTCCCGGCTGCTCGGCGTGAACCTCGACGCGCCGGCCTTCCGGGCCGACCCGCGCGCGGTGCCCGAGCCGACCTACCGCGTCTCACCGACGGTGCTGGCCGCGGGCGCCCTCGGCCTGGCCGGGCTGCTCGTGCTCGCCGCCCTCGTCCTGATCGTCCCGCTCGTCCCGCTCGGGTTCGTGCAGCGCTGGCGCGCGTGCCCGGCGTGCGCGGCGGCGCACCGACCTGGAGCGCGCGCTCGCACACCTGCGCGCGACGGCGCCCGAGGGCGAGAGCGACGAGGTCAGGCCGGCGCTCGAGCGCCTGGCGAGCGAGCTCGACCGCGTCGAGAGCGACGACCTCGCCGTCGAGACCCGCCGGCTCGCGTGGTCGGAGCCGCCGCCGGTCGAGGACGAGATCGGCGGGCTCTCGGACGACGTCGACCGCGTGGTCTCGGAGGGCCGCAGGTAATGGCCGTCAATCCACGCGCGATTCCGCTCGCCGACCTGCGCGAGCTGCGGGTGCCGCTGCTGCGGACCGCGGTGGTCCGCGTCGTGCTCGCTCTGCTGCTCCTGGGGCTGCTCGCGGGGGCCTGGGCGATCGTGCGGGACGACGACCCCGGCGCCGGCGCTTCGCTGATCCCGGGCGGCGAGGGTGGCGTGATCGTCCTCGACCTCTCGGCGAGCATCGGCTCGACTCCCCACCAGCGCACGGCGAACGCGCTCCGCTACGTCCAGGAGACGCGGCAGTCGTTCGGGATGGTGCTCTTCTCGGACGTGGCGTACGAGGCGGTGCCGCCCGGAACGGCCAGCACCGAGATGCGCCCCTTCATGCGCCATTTCGGGCGCGTTCGCCTGTACCCGTGCATCCGCCGGGGCTCGCGGCCCTGTCCGGTGGGGACCTACCAGGTGCCGGAGGACACACCCTGGGAGGAGTACAACCGGCTCGTGGAGGCGGCCACACGCGGCGGCAGCCGGGTGAATCCATGGGCCAGCTCCTTCCGCTCGGGGACGCGGATCTCGCGCGGGCTCGAGACGGCGCGAGAGACGCTCCGACGGGAGGGGATGGCCGGTCTCGGCGTCCTGCTGATCAGCGACCTCGACGACTCGCTCTTCGACGTGCCCCAGCTGACGCAGACGCTGATCCGCTTCAAGCGCGAGGAGATCCCGCTCAAGATCGTCGGCCTGCGGCCGGCCACGGAGGACCGCGAGCTGTTCCGACGCGCTGCTCGGCGACGACGCGTTCGTGACCCGCCCCGAGCTGCAGCGCAGGCGCGACGCGCTCGTTCGGGAGCGCCGCAGTGGGTCGGGCACGGACTTTCCCCTCGCGCTCGCCGGCGTCGTCGGGTCGATCCTGCTGCTGCTCGCCCTCAACGAGCACCTCTGCGGCCGGCTCACCTGGCGGCGGCTCGTGCGCGAGGAGGGAGCCGGCGTGAAGCGGCGCCTCGCTGGTCGGCGCGCGGATCTTCGTCGGCCTGGCCGCACTGGCCGCCGCCGCGGCGCTCGCCGTGTTCGCGAGCGACGTGCTGGCCGCGCAGTCGACGATGAAGCGCGACGACCTGCGCTTCCGGGTCGCGCCCGACGCGCGCGGCCTGTGGAAGGTCGAGGGCAGGACGCCGTCGCTGAGGCGCGTCCTGCGGCTGCAGGACGACCTCGCCTGGCGCGTGGCCGCCCAGCGCTTCCAGCTCAGCCGCGCCCGGGCGAACATCGCCTACGACCCCACGCGGACCTCGTCGCGCGCCGAGACGCAGGCCGGTCTCGCTTCCGCGGAGACCTACCCGTTGACCGCGAGGCAGGCGTCGGCGCTCGCGAACTTCTCGGCCATCCTCGCCTACGAGGAGGCCGTCGGCGACCCGCAGAACGGCCCCGCGCTCCTGCGCAAGAGCACGGCCGAGCTCCGCCGCGCGGTCCGGCTCGACGGGACGAACGAGGAGGCGAAGTTCAACCTCGAGCTGCTGCTGCAGCTGCTGGAGTCCGAGGATCAGCAGCGGCGTGACCGCGCCGGAGCGGGCACCGGTGGCAACGACGCGGCCGGCGCCTCGGCGGCGCAGGCGGGAACGGGTTACTAGTGCACGTGACGTTCTTGACCCCGCTGGCCGGCCTGGTGGCGCTGCTCGTGGCGCTCCCGCTGGCGGCGATGCTTCTCACCGAACGGCGGGTGTCCGAGGTGCGGAGAGCCCTGAGGCTCCCCGAGCCGAGAGCCTCGAAGCCGCTGGCCGCGATCGCGCTCGTCGTCCTCGCGGCCCTGCTGGGCCTGGGAGCCGCGCAGCCCGCGGTCGACACGACGGAGGAGCGGCTCGCGCGGGCGGACGCGGAGGTCTACGTCGTGATCGACACCTCGCGGTCGATGCTCGCCGCCTCCGGCGCCGGCGACCAGACCCGCTTCGAGCGCGCGCAGACGGCCGCGCTGCGGCTGCGCAGCGAGCTGCCCGAGATCCCGATCGGGCTGGTCGTCGCTCACGGACCGCGTGCTGCCCCACCTGCTTGCCACGCGTGAACCAGGCCGCCTTCGAGGCGACGGTGAAACGCACGATGGGCGTCGACCGGCCGCCGCCGCTGCAGCGCTCGAACCGGGTCGCGAGCACGTTCGACGCGCTGCGAGCCGTCCCGACCCGCAACTTCTTCGCCCCGGAGGCGACGAAGCGCCTCGTCGTCTATCCTGACCGACGGCGAGAGCCGCGTCTTCAACCCGCGCCGGATGCGGGCCGTCGTTCCGCGCCGAGAGCACCGGCCTGATCGTCGTGCGCCTCTGGAACGCGGGCGAGCGGGTGTTCCGCGCCGACGGGGCCGCCGGAGCCGCAGTACCAGGCCGATCCCGCCGAGCGCGGAGGCGGTTGCGCACGCTGGCCCGGGCCGGCCGGCGGGCCGCGCGTTCGACGGAGGACGAGCTGGACGAGGCCGTCGCCGCGGCCAGGGAGTTCGTCGGCGAGGGCAAGGCCAGGCCGCTGGGAGAGGACACCTCGCGCACGACGCTCGCGCCCTACCTCTTCCTCGGTGCGTTCGGCCCGCTGGGATTCCTGCTCTGGCGCCGAAACTTCTCAGGCGCTAGCCCGCCGAGACCATCACCACGCCGGCGAGCGTCCCGACCGCACCCGCTTCCTGCACCCGGGTGACTCGCTCGCGCAGGTACATGCGGGCGAGCACGACGGTCACGACCGGGTAGAGCGACGCCAGCACGGAGACGACGCTGACGAGGCCCTGCGAGGCCGCCGCGGCGAACAGCACGTTCCCGCTCGTGTCCGCGAGGCCGATGACCGCAAGTAGAGCAAGGTCGCGCGGCGCGCGAGCCAGCCGCGGCCGCACGACGAGCACGGCCGCGAGGACGAGGCTGAAAGACGTGATGCGCAGGATCAGCGTGGCCCAGACGAAGTCGTCTTCGCTCGCCTCGTGCATCGGGATGAAGTAGCCGCCGAAGGCCAGGGCGGCCAGCAGAGCCCAGCCGACTCCCGCGGCCAGGCGCGGCCGCTCCGAGGCCGCGCCCGGCTCGTACGACGTCACGACCGCGCCGCCCACGGCGAGCGCGATCCCGGCCAGCTGAAGCGGGCTGGGCCGCTCGCCTGTCGCCAGTCCGAAGGCGACGGGAAGCAGCGCGCCGGTGGCGGCGATCGGCGCGACGAGGCTGATCGATCCGGCGGCCATGCCCCGGTAGAACGCGACGAGGCCGAGCGTCCCGAGGAGCGCCGCCGGTGCGGCCAGCAGGACCGACTCCGCCCGGCCACGGCTCCCAGTGGATCGCCGCCACGATCGAGCATCGCAGCGAGACCGACCGGTTGGGCCACGGCGAGGACCGCCAGCGGTGAGAACGTGCGGCTCTTCAGGCCGCCCATGAAGTCGCCGACTCCCCAGGCGACGCTCGCCGCCAGCGCAAGAGCGGCCGCGAGCATGGGCTTACGCGGCGGTCTGTACGGGCCGGATCGCGGCGGCCGCGTCGAGCTGGTTCGCGTGATAGAGCACGGACGCCTCGGCGGTGCGCGCGCTGCGTGCGTCGTGGTGCCCGGCGACCGCGTGCAGGAGCTCGGCGCGCGCGTCCTCCGCCAGCTCGCCCGCGCGCTCCTCGATCAGGCGCAGCCCCAGATGGACGTGGCCGAGAAGCCTGCCCTCGGCGGTCGCTGCGAAGCTCGGGCCGGGAACGAGCTCGAGCGTCCGGCCCGCGTCGTGGAGCAGTGCGGCGGCGAGCAGCAGGTCCGTGCGCAGGCGGGGGTGGAGCTGGGCCGCCTCGCGGCAGAGGGTCGCGACGCCGACCGTGTGCTCGAGCAGCCCGCCCGCGTAGTCGTGGTGCAGGCCGGGGGCAGCCGGAAGGCGGCGCAGCCGCTCGCGGAAGGCCGTCGTCGTCGACGAACCGGCCGACGGTCGCCTTCAGACCCGGGTGGGCCACCTCGGCGGCCATGAACTCGAGGAACCCGTCGAGCTCGTCGGCGTCGCGTCGCATCGCAGGCGCCAGGGCGGCGGGATCCGTGTCCTCGACCAGCTCGATCGAGCGCACCTCGAGCTGGAGCCGGTCGCGGAAGCGGTCGACGCGGCCGAGCACCCGCACGGCGTCGCCCTCCGAGAAGCGCTTCTCCAGCAGCTCGACGTCGTTCCAGACGCGGGCCTGGATCCGCCCGCTCGGATCGACGAGCTCGAGCGCGAGGTAGGAGCCGCCGGAGCGCGTGCGCAGCCGCTCCTTCTTCGCGACCGCGTAGATGCCCTCGACGATCCGGTCCTGCTCGAGCTCCGCGATCGCGCTCACCGGTCGAGTCTAGGCAGGCGGGAGGACGTGTCGGCTAACGTGCCCGCGTGGCCCGGGTCAAGCCGTTTCGCGCCGTTCGCTACGACGAGCAGAAGGCAGGGCCGCTCGGCTCGCTGGTGGCGCTGCCCTACGACGTGATCGGGCCTGAGCAGCGCGAGGAGTACCTCGCCTCCAACCCGTACAACGCGGTGCGCCTGATCCTGCCCGACTCGAGTGAGGAGGCCGCGCAGCGCTTCGCCGACTGGCAGCGCGAGGGCATCCTCACGCGACGAGGACGAGGACGCCGTCTGGTGGCTGCGTCAGGACTACGAAGGTCCCGACGGCGTCTCGCGCACCCGCCAGGGGGCGGTCGTCTCGCTCGGGCTGGAGCCGTACTCGAAGGGGATCGTCCGGCCCCACGAGCGCACCCACGCCGGGCCGAAGCAGACCCAGCTCGACCTCATGCGCGCAACCCACGCGGCCCTCTCGCCGCTCCTGCTCGTGTACGACGATCCGACCGCCGGCGTCAGGCATGCGCTCGAGCCTCTCGCCGACGGCGAGCCGCTTCTGTCCGCAGAGAGCGGCGGGTCGACCAACCGCCTCTGGCGGATCACCGATCCCACGGCGATCGAGGCCGTGCGCGAGGCGCTCGCCGACCAGTCGCTCGTGATCGCCGACGGCCATCACCGCTACGAGACGGCGCTCGCGTACAACGAGGAGCAGGGCACCGAGGAGAGTGCCTGGACGATGGCGGTGCTCGTGAACACGCAGGGCGAGGGGCTGACGATCTTCCCCACCCACCGCGTGGTCGGGCGGATGCCCGAGCTCGACAACGGCTTCCGGGTCACGCCCATGTCGGGCGGTCCGGAGAAGGCGCTGGCCGCCCTCGGCGGCGTGGATCACGGGCACCCGGCCTTCGTGCTCTACCGCGCGGGCGAGGCCGCGCTCGTCGAGGCGCCCGGCGAACGCACGCTCGACGCGGCTGCCCTCGAGCGGCTCGGCCTCGAGCAGGTCACGTACACGCCACGCACCGACGAGGCGGTTGCCCTTGTCGACTCCGGGCGGGCGGAGGGGGCGTTCCTGCTGCGGCCGCCGACGATCGAGCAGGTGGAGGCCGTCGCCGAGGCCGGCGAGACCATGCCTCAGAAGAGCACGTACTTCTATCCGAAGCTCTTCACCGGCTTGCTCTTCCACCCCGTGTGACCGACTGGCTCGAGGAGTGCCGCGGCGCGGTCGGCGACCTGCGCGAGGTCTTCGAGGGCATGCCCGCCCGGGTCGACCGCGAGGCGATCCTGCGGGCCGGGGTCGGCGGCGACGACACCACCGCGATCGACGACGCGGCCGAGCGCAAGGTCGTGGAGCGGCTCGAGCGGCTGCACGCCGGCGGGGAGTCGTTCACGCTGGTCTCCGAGGAGCTCGGCGAGCGCCGCTTCGGCGACGGCGGCTCGAGCTGGGTCGTCGCTCGACCCGGTCGACGGCTCGGTGAACGCCAAGCGCGGGATCCCCTTCTTCGCGCTCTCGATCGCAGTCGCCGAGGGGCCGACGATGGGCGACGTCAGCTTCGGCTACGTCTACGACTTCGGCTCGGGCGAGGAGTGGACCGCCGTGCGCGGCGAGGGGGCGCGGCTGAACGGCGCGCCGCTCGCTCCCGAGCTGCCCAAGGAGGAGATCGAGATTCTCGTCGTTCGAGGCGACCAAGACGGCCTCCGTGGCCGACCGCGTCGGCGCGATGGTTGGCGTAGCCGAGCGTCTGCGGATCATGGGCTCGCTGGCGATCTCGCTCTGCCACCTCGCAGCCGGCCGGGTGGACGCGGTCTGCTCGCTCAAGGGCGCGCGCTCGGTCGACATCGCGGCCGCGCAGCTGCTCGTCCGCGAGTGCGGGCTGGCGATCGACCTGCCCGAGGCGCCGCCGTTCGGGCGGCCCCGCTCGACCTCGAGGGCCGCTCGCGCGTCGTCGCGGCCGCGACGCCCGAGGTCTGCAAGCGCCTGTTCGCCGCTCTCTCGGCGTGAAGCCGGTCAGGATCGGCTGCTCCGGCTGGAACTACTCCGCCTGGCGCGAGCTCGTCTACCCGAAGGGATTGCCGCCGGCCCGCTGGCTGGAGTACTACGCCGGGCTCTTCGACACGGTCGAGATCAACACCACCTTCTACCGGCTGCCGAAGCGCGACTCGGTCGCGCGCTGGGTGGAGCAGACCACCGAGGGCTTCTGCTTCGCGGTCAAGATGAGCCGCTACGTCACGCACATCAAGCGGCTGACCGGTGTGAAGGAAGGTCTGCAGCGCTTCTACGAGCGGATCGAGCCGCTCGCGCAGTCGCCGAAGCTAGGCCCCGTCCTCTGGCAGCTCCCGCCGACGTTCAAGCGGAACGACGAGCGGCTCGCTGCGACGCTCGCCGCCCTACCCGCCGGCCGCCACTGCTTCGAGTTCCGCGAGCCGAGCTGGTACGCCGACGATGTGTACGAGCTCCTGCGGGCGCACGACGTCGCCCTCGTGATCCCCGACGGCCCGAAGTACCCCTTCCGCACGCTCGAGCTGACGGCGGGCTGGACCTTCGTTCGCTTCCACCACGGCAGCCGGGGCCGGCGGGGCAACTACTCCGAGTCGGAGCTGGAGGAGTGGGCGCTGCGGATCGAGACGTGGCGCGACCAGGTCGAGGTGTTCGCGTACTTCAACAACGACTGGGAGGGCTTCGCCGTCGAGAACGGCCGCTGGCTGCGCGAGCGGTTGGGCGTGTAGAGCGGCTACGCTCGACCGGATGGCCGTGACCGAACAGCAGGTGCGCGAGGCGCTTGCCGGGGTGATCGACCCCGAGCTGAAGCGCCCCGTCACCGAGCTCGACATGGTGCGCGGGGTCCGGATCGCCGGGGACGAGGTCGCCGTCACGATCGCGCTGACCGTGCAGGGCTGCCCGCTCAAGCACAGCTTCGAGGAGCAGGTCGCCCGCGTCCTCACCCCGCTCGGCGTGACTCTCACGCACGTCGAGTTCGAGGTGATGACCCCGGACGAGCGGGCGGCGCTGACGGCCAAGCTCCGCGGCGGGCGTCCGGAGAAGAGCATCTCGCTCGACCCGCGGACGCGCGTGCTCGCCATCGCCAGCGGGAAGGGCGGCGTCGGCAAGTCGACGCTGACCGTCAACCTGGCGGCCGCGTTCGCAGCGCGTGGCGAGCAGGTGGGCGTGCTCGACGCCGACGTCTATGGCCACTCGATCCCGCACATGCTCGGGGTCAAGCAGCGGCCGGTCGTCGTGGACAAGATGATCGTGCCGCCAGTCAAGGGCGACCTGAAGCTGATGTCGATCGGCTTCTTCCTGGACGACAACGCTCCCGTGATGTGGCGGGGCCCGATGCTGCACCGTGCCCTCGAGCAGTTCCTGTCGGACGTCCACTGGGGCGAGATCGACACCCTTCTCGTCGACATGCCTCCCGGGACCGGGGACGTCGCGATCTCGCTGGGTCAGCTGCTTCCGCGCGCGGAGGTCGTGATCGTCACGACTCCTCAGCCCGCCGCGCAGGAGGTCGCCGTTCGCGCGGCCGAGATGGCACAGCGCACGGGCGGCCGTGTGATCGGCGTGATCGAGAACATGGCCGGCGAGATCTTCGGGACCGGCGGCGGGGAGGAGCTCGCGGACAAGGTCGGCGCGCCGCTCCTCGGCAGCGTTCCGCTCGATCCGCGGCTGCGAGAGTCCGCGGACAGGGGTGAGCCGCTCGTCCAGGTCGATCCCGACTCCGAGACCTCACGCACGATCACCGAGATCGCGACTTCGCTGGCTGCCACGCGGCGAGGGATTCGCAAGCTGCTTCCCGTTCTCTCCTAGGAGCCCATGAGCGGCGCGGCGATCCTGAAAGCGGTGTTCGTCCTGATCGCCGTGGTCGGCCTCGTGATGCTGATCCGCGCGTCGTGGTCGGCCCGCCGCAGCGCGAAGTAGACCGCGGTCCCGGGGCTACACTCGACGCATGGACTCGGCTGCAGCCTTCTTCGACCTCGACCGGACGTTGATCCGCCGCTCGAGCGCGCTCGCGCTCGCGGGATCCTTCCAGGAGCGCGGCCTGATCGGGCGGGGTCAGCTCGCGAAGGCGGCCGCCTGGCAACTCCTCTTCGCCGCCCGCGGGGCGAGCGCCGAGACTGTGCGCAAGGCCGCCGAGGACGGGCTGATGCTGCTGAAGGACCTCGAGGTCGAGGAGATGCGCGCCCTCGTCTCCGAGGCGATGGAGCCCGCGCTGAAGCCGCTCGTGTACCGCGAGCCGCTCGACCTGGTCGCCCGCCACCGCGAGCGAGGAGAGCGCGTGTACATCGTCTCGGCCGCACTCCAGGAGATCGTCGAGCCACTGGCCGAGGAGCTGGGCTTCGACGGTGCGCTGGGCTCGGTCTGCGAGGTCGTCGACGGCCGCTACACCGGGCGTTCGATCCGCGCGTGCCACGGCCCGGGCAAGGCCGCGGCGATCCGTGAGCTGGCGGCGACGGAAGGGATCGAGCTGGCCCGCTCCACGGCGTACTCCGACAGCCACACCGACCTGCCGTTCCTCGAGGCTGTCGGCAATCCGGTCGTCGTGAACCCGGATCGCGAGCTGCGCCGGATCGCCCGCGAGCGCGGCTGGCCGATGCTGGCCTTCACCGACCCGCTGTACCCGGTCGTGCGGCGGCGGCTACGGCCCGCGTACCTCGGCGTGCCGCTGGCGCTCGGCGCGGCTGTCTGGGCGGCCCGCAGGCGCGCGGCCTGAAAACGGCGTTCTGGCGAAGAATCGAGCCCTTGGCAAGGGAGCAACGCACGGAGACGCTGGCGCGCCTGCGCGAGCTCGGCTTCGACGAGGACGCGGCGGGTATCCTCGCCGATCACTTTCTCGATGCGGAGCGTCGTGGAAAGCGAGGTCACGGCCTGTCCCGTGTCGGCTGGCTGGCGGGTCTGGACGGCCTGGATCCCGCCGCGCGCCCGGTGCGGGTGGTTGCCGACGAAGGCTTCGAGCGCTGGGAGGCGCGTAGCGCGCTCGGCTACCTCGTCCTCGACGCGGTCGTCGAGGCGCAGCTCGACCTCGCCGCCGCCGAGAGCTCGAGTCGTGGTGGCCGAAGCAGCCTTCCCGACCGGCGTCCTCGGGTACTGGGTGCGGCGCCTCGCGGGGGGAGGGCTCGCGGCCGCCCTGACCGCGACCTCGCCGCGGCGGCTCGCCCACCCGGACGGCGGCCCGCCCCTCGCCGGCACGAATCCGCTCGCGATCGGCGTGCCGAGCTCCGACGGCAGGCCGCTTGTCGCCGACGTCTCGATGGGACGCGTCACCTACGGCGAGGTCTTGACCGGGGCGGCGGCGCCCGAGGAGCTCGTCCCGTTCGGCGGCGAGCATGCGCACAAGGCGTTCGCGCTCGCGGTCGGGCTGCAGGCGTTCGTGGATGCGCTCGCAGGAGAGGACGGCGGTGCAGTGCTCATAGTCGCGCGGCCCGAGTTCGATCCGATGCCCGCGCTGCGCGCGCTAGCCGGCGGCGTCCGCCTGCCCGGCGACAGCTAGCGCGAAGCGCGGGTCGTCGCGGACGGCGTCGAAGTCGGGGTCTTCCTGGGCCGCCTTGCGCCAGCGCTCCTCGAGCGCGGTTGCGCGGGACAGGTGCTCGAGCCCGGCGTCGTGCTCGCCGTTCAGGGTCTCGACGCAGGCGAGGTTGTAGACGATCAGCCCGGTGTCAGGGTGCTTCTCGACCACCGCCCGGAGGATCTCGACGGCGCGCCCGTAGTCGCCTCGCTGCCAGTGCGGGTACGCGTCGGCGGCCTGCTCCCAGATCGCGACCTCGTACGCCTGGCCGGGGACTCCGCCGGTCACGAGGACGAGCGTCCCATCCTCTTCGGCATGGGCCCCGCGCCGCACCGATGGGTCGCGCACGAACACCGCTGTGCCGGCAGGCGCGTCGTGCTCATTGCCGTCCAGCTCGAACCGGGCACGGCCCCGAAGGACGACGTAGAGCTCCTCGTGTCGGGCCGCAGCCGACCCGAGCTCGTCGTGCTCCTCGATCACGCGCTTGCCGGTGTCGGCGCCGTAGACGTTGACGCCGAAGCCCTTGACGTCCAGTTCCTTGCGCAGGCGGAGCCAGTCGCTGCCGTCGGCACCCTCCTGCCGCGGGACCTCGTCGAGCGTGGTGACTCTGAAGCTCACGCGGCGACGAAGCCGGGATGCTCGCGGATCGAGTCGAAGTCCGGGTCGTCGCGCGCGTAGTCGGCGAACCCGTCGTAGAGCTCGACCGCGCGGCGCAGGTGCTCGACGGCCTCTTCCTTCTTGCCGAGGAGCGCTTCCGCGCACGCAAGGTTGTAGAGGACGCTCGGCGCGTCGGGGTGTTTCTCGTGCGCGGCCGCCAGGATCTCGTAGGCGCGCTCGGGCCTGCCGCTCTGGAAGAACGGGAACGCCTCGGCAGACCACTCCCAGCCGAGCGGCTTGTAGGCCTCGCCCGGGCTTGGCGCCGATCGCGAGCACGGTCGTGTCGGCCTCCGCTGCCACGGCCTTGCGCTGGGCAGCGGGCTCGTTGACGAAGACGAGCGTTCCGGCGGGCGCGTCGACCTCGTCGCCGTCCACGGTGAAGGTGGCGTGTCCGCTCAGGACGACGTAGAGCTCCTCGTGGCCGCTGCGCTCCTCGTTGTGGTCGTTGATCAGCTCGTCGCCGCTCGCCGGGGCCGTCCAGGAGTTGACCCCGAAGGACTCGATGCCGAAGTGGCCCCGGATCGGGGTCCATTCTGTCGCGTCGCTCGATCTCGTCGAGTCGGGCGACCGTGTAGCGCTCGTCGTTCACCCCGAGAGCCTACGTAGCTCGTCAAGAACGACCGGGTCCACGCGCTCCGCGCCGTCGATCCGCTCCTCGAGATTCTCGTTGCCGCCCCAGCGAAAGAGCGCGTCCGTGAGCTCTCCTTCGTAGCCGAGCCTGGCCAGCCGCTCGCCCAGCTCGCGGCCGAGCGCCTCGTCCACGTCGACCCAGTCCTCCACGGGCGTCTTGCCGAAGAGCAGCCGGTGGATGCCGTGGATGCGCCGCAGCTCGTCGATCGGGCGTCGTGTGGTCGTCCACGCGCAGGTCGACGACGACGTCGGACAGGCCGGCGTAGCCGCCGTCTCGCTCGACGACGAGCAGACCCGCCGCCTGCTGGCCGCGGCTGTCCCCGCCGGCCTCCTGCGCGGCGGCGAGGCAATCGACTAGCCGCTCGGCGAGCGGCCGGCCCGCGCTCGCCTCGAAGGTCTCGGCCAGTGCGTCCACGGTCTCGGCGGAGACGAGGATGTTGCCCTGCGCCGCGTAGCAGGGCCCGGTGCGGCCGCCCGCCCAGTCGAAGCACTCGGCGCCGGTGTAGGTGGCGCTCCGCCCCTCGCCGTCGACGATCCCGAGCTGCCGGTGCTCGCGTCCGTCGTCGTCCGCGATCAGCCGCGCCACCGCCTCCTCGGCCGAGAGACCCTCGCGGAGCAGGCGCAGGCCGTCGGGCCCGTAGCGGGGGTTCGCGTAGGCCTGGGTCGCGACCGCGCCCGCGTCGGGCTCGGCCCAGGAGACGACCGAGGCGGCGGCGAGGAACTTCGACTGCACCGCCACACCCCACTGCCGCGCCTCGAGGTCGCAGGCGGCGATCGAGAAGGTCGCGACCCTAATCGCCATACGTCAGCTTCACGAGGTCGAGGTCGACGAGGTCGCGCTTTTCGGCCGGCACGAGCACGCACGACGACCTCGGGGCGTGCAAGCGCGGCGACGACGCCCTCGGCGCTGTCCGCGCGAACGACCACCGGCCGGCCCTGCTCGAACGCCTCCCGGAGCGCGGCCGCGTCGAGGTCGTCGACGACGAGCGCCTCGTCCAGGGGCAGGTCGTGCTCCCCCTCGACCACGATCGGCGAGACGCGCCGCCCCGAAGCACCGAACCAACGCCTCAAACGCGACGCGTCCTAGTCACACGGCCTCGATGTGCACGCTCACACCTCAACTGTCTGCCCCGGCTCGGGCGCCAGAACGTTCACGTTGGGTGCCAGGCGCCGGAGCTCTTCGGGCGTCCCACGCAGGAGCGGGAACGTCCCGTAGTGCGAGGGGATGCACGTGTCGACGCCGAGCAGCTCGAGCGCGACGGACGCTTCCTTCGGCCCCATCGTGAAGTGGTCGCCGATCGGCAGGATCGCCACGTCGGGCTCGTAGATGCGCGCGATCAGCTGCATGTCTCCGAAGACGCACGTGTCGCCGGCGATGTAGAGCTTCGTGCCGTTCTCGAGGCCGATCACGAAGCCGCACGACTCGCCCAGGTACTCGCCTCGAATCGCTCGACGACGAGTGGCGTGCGTCGGTCATCGTGAACGAGATCCCGTCGATCTCGCGAGTGCCGCCCTTGTTCATACCGGGCACCTCGAGCCCCTCGACGCCGCTCCTCGTCAGCCAGCCCTGCACCTCGACCTGTGTGACGAGCTCGGGCGAGAACCGGCCGATCAGCTCGACGCTGCCGCCGACGTGGTCGCCGTGACCGTGTGTGAGGACGATGATGTCGATCCGCTCCGGACTCTTCTCGCCGTCCGGGCAGCTTCGGATTGTCGAGCCAGGGGTCGACGTAGATCCGCTTGCCGCCCGGAGTGTCGATGCGGAAGGCCGCGTGTCCGAGCCAGGTCACCTGCGTGTCAGCCATGCGCTGCTCCTCGGTCGTTTTCCGCCGGAGAGCCTACGAGAAGGCCACGAGCACGAACGCCTCCACCGGCTGCGCTTTCCCCTTGACGTCGATCGCGCCGAGCCGGGTCACCTGCACGGTGTCCGCCGAGCTCGGCCAGGGTGGCCGCTCCGATCACGACCTGGCCCGCCTCGGCCTGGGTCTGGAGGCGCGCGGCGAGGTTCGTCGTGTCGCCGATCGCCGTGAAGCTGCGGCGCTCGACGCTGCCGACGTTCCCGATCACCGCAGGGCCGGTGTTGACGCCCGCCCGGAACCGCGGCCACCCCGGCCGCTCGTCGGCGATCCGCCCCGAGGCGCGCTGGAGCTCGAGGGCGGCGCGGCAGGCGCGGGCGGCGTGGTCGTCCTGGTCGTCGGCCGCGTTGAAGACGACCATCACGGCGTCGCCCGCGAAGCGCTCGATCAGCCCGCCCTCCGCCTCGAGCACGGGCACGGTCCCGCCCCAGTACTCGTTCAGCATCGCGATCACGTCGGCCGGGCTCGCCCGCTCCGAGAAGGCCGTGAACCCCTGGAGGTCGGCGAAGAGCACGCTCACCTGCCGCTGCTCGCCGCCGAGCTCTCCGGCGCTCGGGTCCCGCGCAGCCGGTCGGCGAGCTGAGGCGAGAGGTAGGGACGGAACAGCTCGTCGAGCCGCCTGATCTCCCGCTGCGGCACGCTCGAGCACCTCGGCCTCGTCGCGGCGCGAGCCCGTGCTTGCGACGCAGCTCCTCGCTTCCCCCGGGTGACGCGACCAGCGCCTCGAGGGCATCGGCGCGCTCGCGGTCGACCCGGCCGAGCGTGTGCTCGAGGTAGAGGCTCGTGAAGGTCGACGGCACGGACGCCTGGCGCGCGTACTCGCGTCGGGCGGCGAAGGCGACGAGGCCGAAGGCGATCGCCATCAGCACGTGCCACTCCCACCAGGATGCGTGCCAGTTGCGGGCGAGGGCGATCGCGATCATGGCCTCCGCCAGGAGGACGAAGGCGACGCCGATCGCGACGACGACGTCTGCTCGCCGCCGCCGGTAGAGCTGGAGATAGCGCAGCGCGGCGAAGCCGTAGAGCCCCACGCCGACCGCGGCTGCGATCACGAGCGGGCCGTCCAGCCGCTCGGGCAGGAAGTGGTCGTCCAGCGGCGGCAGGGCGGCGAGCGAGGCGATCGCCCAGAGAGCGAGCACGGCGAACACCGCCCCTCGCAGCAGGCCCTGGCGGCGCATGATCGCCGCCGAGGTCTCGGGCGAGAGGTCGAAGGCGGAGGCGGCTGCGAAGCCGGAGGCGAGCAGCAGGCCGACCGGAGTGGCGATCACGAACCCGGTGTTGGTCGCGTCCAGGAGCACGCCCGGTGTCGCCAGCGCGTGCAACCCCAGGAAACCGGCCGCGACGAGGAACGCCAGCGCGACGAGGAAGACGCGGGCGTCGCCGCGGCGCTTCGCTGCCTCGCCGGTGGCGAGGCCGAGCCCGACGCTCACGACCGCCACCACGAGCACGAGCCAGAAATGACTCGGCTGGTGATCCCATTCGGCGTCGAGGTCGGGATAGCCGAGCAGGATCGCCAGGCCGACGAGCGGAAGCGCGAGCACCACGACGAGCAGCGCCATCGGTCGAGCCTACTCCCGCGAGGACTGCGGCGAGGCGCGGCGAACTTCGCGGCGTGGGTCTTCGCGTCCTGACCGCCGCGCTGGTGCTCACCGCTGCGCTTTCCGACGCGGCCGGCTCGCCGCAGCTCGCCTTCTATGCGTTGCTCGCCGCCGTTCCGGCAGCCGCCGCCTGCGGCCTGGCGGTGTTCGGCGAGCTGCTCGAGGACCGAGGCCAGGTCGCCCAGGGCCTCGTGTGGGCGCTCGTCCTGACACTCGTGGTCGTCGGCGCCGCAGTCCGCTCGCCCGCGCTGCTGGAAGGCGGCGTCCCGGTCATCGGCGCGACCGCGCTGACGGCCTGCCTGGCGCTGCTCTCGCTCGAGGGTTTGCTCGCCGCGGTGCACGAGCATCGAGCTCGCTCCGAGCGCGGCGCCCTGCCTTCGGGTTAGCGTCTCCCCATGCGGGTGGCAGTGCTCTCCGACCTGCACGGCAACCCGTTCGCGCTCGACGCGGTGCTCGCGGACCTGCCGGCCGGAGTAGACGAGCTCGTCTGCCTGGGTGACGTCGCGATCGGGCCCTTCCCGACCGAGACCGTCTGGCGGCTGCGCGAGCTCGGCTGTCCGGTCGTGATGGGCAACTGGGACGAGTGGTTCCTCGAAGGCATCCCCGCGCTCGGCGGCGAGGTCGGCCCGCGCCTCTCGGCGCAGGGCGAGTGGTGCGCGTCCCGCCTCTCGCCCGACGAGCTCGGCTTCCTGCGGGGCTTTCACCGGACGTTGGAGCTGGACGTGGACGGGACGAGAGCGGTCTGCTTCCATGGCTCGCCGCGCTCGGCCGGCGAATTGCTGCTGCCCGACGTCCCGCGCGCCGATCTCGACGCCGCACTCGAGGGCGTCGACGCCGACCTGATTCTCGCCGGCCACACGCACCTGCAGATGCTTCGCCGTCGCCGCGACTCGCTGTTCGGCAACGTAGGCAGTGTCGGCCTGCCCTTCTCGGACGGGCCCTCGGGCGGTTCGCTCCGCGTTTCCCGCTGGGCCGAGTACGCGCTCGTGCGAGGCCGGCCAGGGCGGGCTCCGCGTCGAGTTCCGCCGCGTTCCCTACGACGTCGACGAGATGCTGGCAGCCGCCCGCGCGAGCCGCATGCCACACGCCGACTGGTGGGTCAGCTGCTGGCTAGAACGAGAGTGACGAGGCCGCTTCGCGCGCGAGGTCGATCAGCGGCTCGACGGCGAAGAACGACCCGACCGTCACCGCCAGGGCGAGGAAGACCGACGTCCCGAGCAGCACCTCGCGGGGCGGCGAGCCGCCGGAGGGCGCAAGCTGCATCTCCAGTGGCGAGCGCATGTACAGCGCCCGGATGATCGCCAGGTAGTAGTAGAGCGAGACGAGCGTCGCGATCACCCCGACGATCACGAGCCACGTCCAGCCGCGGTCGTAGGCCGACGAGAAGACGTAGAACTTGCCGACGAAGCCGCCGGTCGGCGGCAGCCCGGCGAACGAGAGCATGAACGCCCACATCGCCACGCCGAGCAGCGGCCGCTCCCAGCCGAGCCCCGAGAGGTTGTCGAGCGTGACGGGAACGCCCAGCTCGCGCTCCCGCGCGGCGATCACCCCGAAGGCGCCGACCGAGGCCGCGCAGTAGGGAATCAGGTAGAAGAGCAGCGCGCGGCCGCCGAGCTCGTTGTTCGCGGTCACCGCGATCAGCAGAAAGCCGGCATGCGCGACGGAGGAGTAGGCGAGCATCCGCTTGACGTTCCGTTGCACGAGCGCGCCGAGGTTGCCGATCGCGAGTGATGCGCAGACGATGAAGGCGAGCGCGATCGTCCAGAGCTCGCTCTCCTCGGGGAAGGCGGTCACGAGCACCCGCATGGCGAGGACGACCGCGACCGTCTTCGTCGCTGCCGCCATGAACGCGGTGACCGGCGTCGGCGCGCCCTCGTAGACGTCGGGCGTCCACTGGTGGAACGGGGCCGCCGAGGACTTGAAGCCGAGCCCGGCGATGATCATCGCGAGACCGGCTAACAACAGCGGGTCGTCGGTCAGGCTCTGCGCCCGTGTGGCCGAGGCGATCTCCTCGAAGCCGAGCTCGCCGGTCGCTCCGAACACCAGCGCCGAGCCGAAGAGCAAGACCGCCGAGCCGAACCCGCCGATGATCAGGTACTTCAGCCCGGACTCGAGCGAGCCGACGAGGTCGAGCTCGATCGCACAGAGGATGTAGAGCGCGACCGAGAACCACTCGAGCGCCAGGAAGAGCGTCATCAGGCTGTTCGCCTGCACCAGGAAGGCCATGCCCCCTCCGGCCGCGGCGAGCAGCGCGTAGAACTCGGCCGCGTGCTGGTCGCGCGAGCTGCGGCTGTACGAGATCCCGACGGTGAGCAGGCCTGCGCCCGCCACGATCATCTGGGCGAGCGAGCCGAAGCGGTCGCGGCGCATCGTCTCGGAGAGGAGCGTCTGGGCCTCCGGGCTCTTCCAGAAGAGCAGCGCCGCGGCGACGAACGCGCCCGCGAAGCCGCAGGCGGTCGCGAAGGCGGCCAGCGGGGCGCGGGCCCAGCGGGGGACGAGCACGGCCGAGAGCAGCGCCACGCCTCCACCGACGAGCAGCGCCAGGGAGGGTGAGAGCGCGAACCAGTCGACGGTCGGCGTCATCGGGCGAACTGCTCCTCGACCGACTGCTGCGCGTCGTCGCCGGCGAACGCGCGCTCGCTGATCGCGGCCGGCCAGGCGGACAGCGCGAGCAGCAGCGCGACGAGCGGCACGAGCACCGCGAGCTCGGCGGGCCGGAGGTCGAGCGCCTCGTCGGGGACCGACGGGCCGGGGCGCTGGTGCAGGACGCCCGAGATCAACCGGAGCATGTACATGGCGGCGAGCACGATCGCGGCGGCGCCGACGACGGCCCACGCCCAGCCCTCGTCGAAGATGCCGGCCAGGATCAGGAACTCACCCGCGAAGGCGACCGAGCCCGGCACGGCCAGGCCGATGATCCCGGTCGTCATCAGCAGGGTGGCGAGGGCCGGCCGCCCCTTGGCCATCCCGCCCAGGCGGGCGAACTCGCCGGTGGCACAGCGCCGCTCGACCGAGCCCGCGAGCATGAACAGCGCCGCCGAGACGAGCCCGTGCGTGACCATGTGCAGCACCGCCCCGTCGTAGCCGAGGTCGTTGAAGGCGAACAGCCCCAGCGTGATCAGGCCGAGCTGCGCCAGGCTCGAGTAGGCGATCACGCCGCGGATGTCCGGGGCGCGGAACGCGAGCAGCGACCCGTAGACGAGCCCGACCGCGGCGAGCACGAGGATCGGAACCTGGAAGTCCTGAGCGGGCTCGGGGAACTTGGCGATCGCGATGCGAAGGAAGCCGTAGGCGGCCGCCTTCGAGACGACGCCGGAGAGGATCGCCGCCACCTCGGGCGGGGACTCGCGGTAGGCGTCCGGGAGCCAGCCGTGCAGGGGGAAGAGGGGCGCCTTGACCGCGAAGGCGACCGCGAAGCCCAGGAACAGCCAGGGGTCGTCGCTGGTGCCGCTCTCGACGAGGTCGAACGTCCCCTGCTGCAGCCCGAAGACGATGATCGCGGCCAGCATGAACAGCGAGCCGCCCATCGTGTAGATGACGAACTTGATCGTGGCGCCGAGCCGGCCGGGACCGCCCCACGCGCCGATCAGGACGTACAGCGGCACGAGCATCGCCTCGAAGAAGACGTAGAAGAGCAGCAGGTCCTGCGCGGCGAAGACGCCGACGATCGCGCCCGTCAGGAAGAGCATCAGCCCGAAGTAGCCCCGCGCCCGGTCGCGCCCGGCCCAGACGGCGTACGCGATCGCGCTCGCGCAGACGACGACGCTCAGCCCGACCAGCCAGAGCGAGAACCCGTACAGCCCGACGTGGTACGAGACGCCGAGCTCGCCGAACCACGAGTGCTGCTGGTCGAGCTGGAGACCGTCCGCGAACTCGAAGCGGACGAGCGCGTTGATCCAGAAGCCGACCTCGGTCGAGCGCGACGAGGAGCGCGAGCGACCCGGCGAGCGGCCCGGGCAGCGGGAGCAGCCAGACGAGCAGCGCGCCGGCGATCGGCAGCAGGATCAGGATCGTCGTCAGCCAGTCGCTCATTCGGCGCACCGAGAGGAAGACGAGGACGAGGACGGCGACGCCGACCCGCGAGCGCGAGCGCGTAGCTCCGCACGAGGCCGGTCTGGGTCTGGCTGACGCCTCCGCCGGCGCGGCGGGTGCCGCCGGCGACCGCGGCGATCGAGCCGGCGATCAGCGGCCGCTCGACGAAGCGCAGCCAGCCGCGCGCCGTCGCAGCCGGCGGGGCGGTAGAAGCCCCAGTCGTACGCCTCGTCGAAGTAGAACTTGCGCTCGAACAGGCGGCGGGCGAACGCCGCCTGCGGGGACGCGGAGCGCGATGGGCGCCGTAGATCGCCCAGGCGACCGCGATGCCCGCCAGCCCGAGAGCGACGGAGATCGCGCTCGTGACGTAGTCCTGGAGCACGCTCGGCTCGACGAGCGGGTCGGCGACCGGCTCGAGCCAGTCCGTCAGCAGGTGCCAGGCGCCGGGGATCTGGATCAGGCCGCCGACCGCCGCGAGCACCGCCAGCACCCACACCGTCGAGACCATCGAGAACGGCCCCTCGCCGTGACCGGGCGCGTGGGCGTGCTCTCTCGCGTACGGCGAGACGTCGCCCTCGAAGACCAGGAAGAACATCCGGAACGTGTAGAGGCCGGTGAGGAAGACGCCGGCGAGGCCGGCGACGAGCAGGATCTGGCCGTACCACCCGTCGGCGAGGGCGGCCGCGAGGATCGAGTCCTTCGACCAGAAGCCGGAGAGCGGCGGCATCCCGGCCAGGGCGAGCGCGCCGATCAGAAACGCGATCCGCGTCTTCGGCAGGTACCGGCGCAGGCCGCCCATGTTGCGCATGTCCTGCTCGCCGAGCAGCGCGTGGATCACGATCCCGGCCGCGAGGAAGAGCAGCGCCTTGAAGAAGGCGTGCGTCATCAGGTGGAACATCCCGCCGACGTAGGCGCCGAGGCCCGCCCCGAGGAACATGTAGCCGATCTGCGACATCGTCGAATAGGCGATCACGCGCTTGACGTCCGTCTGCACGAGCGCGATCAGGCCGGCCACGAGCAACGTGACGGCGCCGATTCCGGCCGCGAGGTCCTGTACCTCGGGCGCCGCCTCGAAGACGGGGTGCAGGCGGACGAGCAGGTAGACGCCGGCCGTCACCATCGTCGCCGCGTGGATCAGCGCGCTGACCGGGGTCGGGCCCTCCATCGCGTCGGGCAGCCAGGTGTGAAGCGGAAGCTGCGCCGATTTCGCGACCGCGCCGCCGAGCATCCCGAGCGCCACGAGCGTCATGACCGTCTTGGACGTGCCGTCGCCGTACTCGAAGTCCGCGAGGCCGAGCGAGGCGCCGTTCCAGATGAGCAGGAAGATCGCGAGCGCCATGGTCGCGTCGCCGACCGCGTTCATGATGAACGCCTTCTTCGCAGCCGCGACCGCGCTCGCCCGCTCGTGGTGGAAGCCGATCAGCAGGTACGACGAGAGCCCGACGAGGCCCCAGCCGACGAGCAGCATGACGAAGTTCGCCGACTGGACGAGCAGCAGCATCGAGAAGACGAACAGCGCCATGTACGCGAAGTAGCGCCGCTCCTCGTCGTCGCCGTCCATGTAGCCGATCGAGTAGGCGACGATCAGCGCGCCGACCCCCGAGACGATCAGCATCATCAGCACGCTGAGCGGGTCGATCAGGACGTCGAGCGGGACGCGGAAGTCGCCGGCCGCGAGCCACGTCCAGGCCTCGGAGACGACCTGCCGGTCCTCGTGGTCGCGGTCGAGCAGCGCGAAGAAGGCGACGGCGGAGGCGACGAACGAGACCGCCACCGACAGCGTCGAGAGGTAGCCCGCGGCCCGCCGTGAGATCCGCGTGCCCGCGAGCGTGATCAGCAGCGCGCCGGCGAGCGGCGAGAGCAGGCAGACCCAGGCGGCGGTCTCCACGTCAGCCCCTCAGCGTCGAGAGCCGGTCGACGTCGAGCTCGAGGTCGCGGCGGTGCAGGGCGACGACGAGGCCGAGGCCGACGACCACCTCCGAGGCCGCGACGGCCATCACCGCGACGGCGAAGATCTGACCGTCGCCGTCGCCGAGCCTGCGTGCGAACGAGATGAAAGCCAGGTTGGCCCCGTTCAGCATGATCTCGAGCGAGAGCAGGACGATCAGCGGGTTGCGGCGCAGCAGCACGCCGAGCGCTCCGGTGGCGAAGAGGAAGCTCGCCACGGTCAGGTAGAGCGGGATCTCCGGGCCCATCATCGCTCCGAGACCTCCTGCCGGCTCTGGCCGCCGAGCACGACGCCGCCGACCGCGGCCACGAGCAGCACGATCGAGGTGATCTCGAATGCGAGCAGGTGGTCGGTCAGGAACAGGCGGCCGATCTCTGCGGGTGTCCCGAAGGACTCGCTCGATGTCGGCCTCGTCGCGCAGCCGTCCGCTCGCACCCAGCCCGATCGCGATGATCACCTCGACCAGGATCGCGCCGCCTGCGAGCACGCCTCCGACCAGCTGCCAGCTCGGGCCACCCGTCCAGACCGTGTCCGAGCGCTGGCCGACGTAGGCGATCACGAACAGGAACATCACCATCACCGCGCCCGCGTAGACGAGCACCTGCGCGGCCGCGACGAACTCGGCCGAGAGCAGCAGGTAGAGCACGGCGAGCGAGGCCAGGTTCCCGATCAGCGCGAGCGCGGAGTAGAACGGGTTCGAGAAGGTGACCACGGCGATCCCCGAGCCGAGGCAGGCGAAGGCCGCGAGCACCCAGACCGCCCAGACCAGGAACTCGCCCACGCTACGCACGCTCCTTGTGCGCCGACACGCGGCGTGTCGTACAGGTCGCGGTCGGCGACCGGCACCCGCTTGACGGGCTCGGCCAGCAGCATGTCCTTCGTGTAGATCAGGTCGTCGCGCGAGTACTCGGAGAGCTCGTACTCCTGCTCCAGCGTGATCGCGTCGAACGGGCACGCGAGCTCGCAGTAGCCGCAGAAGATGCAGCGGCTGAGGTTGATCTCGTAGATGCGGGCGTAGCGTTCCCCTGCGGAGACGCGCTTGTCGGCGGTGTTCTCGGCGGGGACGACCCGGATGCAGTCGGCCGGGCACGCGGCGGCGCAGAGCGAGCAGCCGACGCACTTCTCCAGGCCGTTCTCGAACCGTCCACAGGCGGTGGCGGCCGCGGAAGCGCGGGTAGAGCGGGCGCTTGTACTCGGGGTACTGCTGGGTGATCGGCTTCTTGAAGATCTGCTTCAGCGTGACGCCGAAGCCGGTCAGCGATCCGATCGGGTTCGGGCTCACAAGGCCACCACCAGAGCCGCCGTGACGACCGCGTTCACGGTCGCCACGGGTAGGAGGACCTTCCAGCCGAAGCGCATCAGCTGGTCGTAGCGCAGGCGCGGCACGGTCGTCCGCAGCCAGATGAAGAGGAAGATCATCACCGCGATCTTGAGCAGGAACCAGAGCGGCCCGAACCAGTCGTCCCAGGGCCCGTGCCAGCCGCCGAGGAAGAGCGTCGTCGCCAGAGCGGAGAGCAGGATCAGGTTCACGTACTCGGCCATCTGGAAGAGGCCCCAGCGCATGCCGCTGTACTCGGTGTGGTAGCCCGCGACGAGCTCGGTCTCGGCCTCGGGGAGGTCGAAGGGGGCGCGGTTCGTCTCGGCGGTTCCGGCGATCAGGAAGACGACGAACCCGACCGCCTGCGGCACCACGTACCACCACGAGCCGGCCTGCCGGCCGACGATGTCCACGAGGGACAGGGAGCCGGCCATGAGCACGATCCCGAGCACGGAGAGGGCGAGCGAGACCTCGTACGAGACGAGCTGCGCGCAGGTTCGCATGGCGCCGAGCAGCGAGTACTTCGACTCCGACGCCCAACCGCCGACGATGAAGCCGTAGATCCCGACGGAGCCGAGGGCGAACAGCAGCATCAGCGAGATCGAGACGTTCGGCGATGTAGCCGTTGATCTGGTGGTCGAAGACGGTCCAGCCGGGGCCGAACGGGATCACCGCGAACGCGGCCAGCGCCGTGAACGCGGACACGATGGGAGCGCCGATGTAGAGCACGTCGATCCCGTGCGTGGGCACGAAGCTCTCCTTGCGGATCAGCTTCACGAGGTCGGCGATCGGCTGGAGCAGCCCGAAGGGGCCTGCGCGGTTCGGGCCGTAGCGCCGCTGCATGCGGCCGATCACCTTGCGCTCGACCCAGGTGAGGTAGGCGAACATCAGCAGGACGACGTTGATGATCAGGAACGCCTTGGGGAGCGAGATCCACCAGGGCTCGGTCACGGTTTCCTGACCTCCACCCGGTTCGCCAGCCCGACCGCGTGGTCGAGCGGGATGCGCACGACGCCCTTCATCAGATGCTTGTTCACGCGGGCCCGGGCAACTAGGGGTAGGCCTCCGTTCGAGGTCACTTCGACCGGGTCGCCCGTGACGATCCCGCGCCGGTCGGCATCGTCCGCCGACACCTCGACCTCCGCGCCGGCGCGCTGGAACTGCAGCTCGGGCACGCGCTCGACGTCGGGCCCCGAGAAGAGCGGGCGGTAGGCGACGAGCTTGAGGCCCTTGCCGGTCAGCCGCGCGGGCTTCCGCTCCTTCCGGGCAGGCTCGGGCTCGGCTCTTGCCGCTCGCGGAGGCAGCGGTGCGCGGTCGCCGACGCGCCCGTACTCGAGCCCGTCGTAGCAGACCTCCGAGAGCTCGGCGAAGACGCCGGAGGGATGGGGCGAGACCTCGACTCCGAAGCGCTCGGCCAGGCGGGACAGCCACGCGAGCTCGTCCGGGCAGGGCGGGATCACCGCCCGGCGCAGCCGCTGCAGCCGCCCCTCGAGGTTGATGGTCGTCCCGTCGCGCTCCAGGTAGCTCGTCCCCGGGAGGACGAGGTCGGTCCAGCCACGGAGCGGGCGGCGGTACATCCCGATCGCGAGCACCTTCTCGGCGTCCTGCGCGAGCGCGCGGACGTGGGGATCGGCGGCGGCCTCGTCGCCCGACACGATCAGCAGGCCGATCGGCTCGGGGTTCTCGTCCTCGCCGTCCGCCGCGGCAGACCAGGCGTCCGCGACGCCGCGGCCGTTCGGTGTGGCCGGAAGGTGGAACGCGCCGCAGCCGGGCTTGGCGGCGAAGCCGAGCTCGCCGGCGAGCGCGGCGACGTGGGCTCCGCCCTGGCCGCCGGGGCCAGACCAGATCAGCACGGCGCGCTCGGCGGAGCGCAGCCGCTGTCCCAGCTCGCTCGAGGGCGTGGCGAGCGCCTCGCAGGCGGCTGCACCGGTCCCCGGCTCGGCCGCCACGTCGCCGTGCGGCCCGATCGTCGCGACCTCGGCGCCGGCGCGACGCGCGGCGCGCACCCAGAGGTCGACGACCGGAGCGCGCTCGACGACGGGGTCGTCGCCGATCACCACGACGAACTCCGCGTTGCGGATCGCCGACAACGGCGCGCGGAAGGCGTCCAGCGCAGGGCTCGTCTCCTCGGGCAGGACGGCCGTGTGCGCGCCGAGCCCGACGCGGAGCAGCTTGCCGAGCGCGAAGCCGATCTCGACGGTCTCGGTGCCAGAGAGGGCGGTGACGATCCGGCCCTCGGCGCCGCGCAGGAGCGCCTCGGCCTCGTCGAGCGCCTCCTCCCAGCCGATCTCGACGAGCCGGCGCGGGCCCGAGCGGCGCAGCGGGTCGACGAGCCGGTCCTCCGCGCGCAGGGCCGGGAACGCGGAGCGGCCCTTGTCGCAGAGCCAGCCCTCGTCGACCTCGGGGTGGTTGCGGGAGATGATCCGCTTGACCTTGCCCTCGCGCGTCGTCGCGTCGACGTTGCAGCCGACGGGGCACAGCGCGCAGACGGTCGGCACGTTCTGGATCTCCCACGGGCGGGCCTCGAACCGGTACTGCGTCGACGTCAGCGCGCCGACCGGGCAGAGCTCGACCACGTTGCCGCTGAAGGGCGCGCGATAGGGCTCGTCCTCGAAGGTGGTGATGATCGACTGCGCGCCGCGGTTCTCCGCCACGAGCTGGCCGTCCTCGGCCACGCCCTCGGAGAAGCGCGTGCAGCGGTAGCAGAGGATGCAGCGCTCGCGATCGAGCGCGATCAACGGGCTGATCGGGATCGGCTTCTCGAACGTGCGCTTCGGGAACGTCATGCGCGTGTTCCCCGGCCCGTAGCGGAACGTCAGGTCCTGGAGCGGGCACTCGCCGCCCTTGTCGCAGACCGGGCAGTCGAGCGGGTGGTTGACGAGGATGAACTCGAGCGTGGCGTTCTGGCCCGTCGGCCGCCGTCGCGCTCGTCTGGGCGGTCTTGACGACCATCCCCTCCTGCGCGGTCAGCGTGCAGCCCGCCTGGAGCTTCGGCATCCCCTCGACCTCCACGAGGCACATGCGGCAGGCGCCGACCGCCGGGCCGAGGCGGGGCTCGTAGCAGAAGACCGGGATCTCGATGCCGGCCTCGGCGGCGGTCTCGACGAGGCCCGTGCCCTTCGGCACCTTCACCTCGCGGCCGTCGATCGTGACGCTGGCGAGCTCGGTCAAGCCGGCACCTCGGCCGTCGGGTGGTGCGTGTGCTGGTCGACCGGCGCCAGCACGCGCTCGAGCGACGATTCCCCGCCGAACGGACAGCCGCCGTGGTCGATGTGCGCCTGGAACTCGGCGCGGAACTTGTCCACGTAGCTGGCGACGGGCATCGCGGCGGCGTCGCCGAGCGGACAGAGGCACTTGCCGAGGATGCGATCGCAGACGTCGAGCAGCAGGTCGAGCTCGGACTGCTCCGCGTCGCCGGCCTCGATCTTGTGCAGGAGCTGCACCATCCAGCGCGTGCCCTCGCGGCACGGCGTGCACTTCCCGCACGACTCGTGCATGTAGAACTGGGCGACCCGCAGGCCGAGCTGCACCATGCAGGCGCGCTCGTCGATCGCGATCACCGCGCCGGAGCCCATGAAGGTGCCGAGCCCGGTCATCGAGTCGTGGTCGTAGGAGACGTCGATCTGGTCGGCGGTCAGCACCGGGACGGACGAGCCGCCGGGAATCACGGCCTTGAGCTTGCGCCCATCGGGGACGCCGCCCCCGAGCTCGTAGATCAGCTCGCGCAGCGTGATCCCGTGCGGCACCTCGTAGTTGCCGCCGTTCGCGACGTTGCCGGAGACCGAGACGATGCGCGTCCCGGTCGAGTTCGGCGGCACGCCGGTCTTGGCGTACTCGGCGCGCGCCGAGCTCGAGCACGACCGGGACGGTGGACGACCGTCTCGACGTTGTTGATCAGCGTCGGCGCCGCGTACAGGCCGGACACGGCCGGGTAGGGCGGCCTCGAGCGCGGCTGGCCGCGCTTGCCCTCGAGCGACTCGAGCAGCGCCGACTCCTCGCCGCAGATGTACGCGCCGGCGCCGCGGTGCAGCACGATCGTGACGCCGCCGAGCAGGCCCTCGGCGCGCACCTGCTCGAGCGCGGCGCGGATGACCTCGAACTCGCGCAGGTACTCGCCGCGGATGTAGATGAAGACGTGCTCGGAGCCGATCGCGTGCGCCGTGATCAGGCAGCCCTCGATCAGCCGGTGCGGGATCGAGAACATGATCTCGCGATCCTTGAACGTGCCCGGCTCGGACTCGTCCGCGTTGACGACGAGGTAGCGGATGCCCGCGGCGAGGAAGCTGGCCTTGCGGCCCATCGGGAAGAACGCGCCGCCGCGGCCGCGCAGGTTCGAGGCCAGGATCTCGTCGATCACGGCCTGCGGCTCCATCTTCCGCGCCTTCTTCAGCGAGGCGTAGCCGCCGATCGCGCGGTACTCGTCGAGCTGGGTCAGGTCGCGCTCGTCGGCGCCCTTGAGCAGCAGCTTCTGCAGCTCAAGCCTGCGGCTCCTGGTTTCCGAACGATCTCGGGGACGTCGTCGGGCCGCACGGGCTCGCGGTAGCGGTGGTCGATCGACACGACGGTGCCCCAGCCGCAGCCGCCGAAGCACTCGACGGCGCGCAGGGTGACCTCGTTGTCCTCGGTCGTCTCGCCTGCCTTGATTCCGAGCTCGCGCTCGAAGGCCTCGAGCACGCCCTGGGCGCCGACGAGCGCGCACGAGATGTTCGTGCAGACCTCGACGAGGTGCGTGCCCACGGGCGCGAGATGGAACATGTCGTAGAAGGAGGCGACCGCCTTGCAGTACGCGGGCGTGAGGTCGAGCGCGTCGGCCACCTCGCGGAACGTCTCCGGCGAGAGCCAGCCGCCGTTCTGCTCCTGCGCCAGGCGCAGGGCGGGCAGGACGGCCGAGCGCGGATCGGGGTACTCGTTGCGGATCTCGTCGACCCGCTTCTGGAAAGGCGTCGCCTTCACCGGTCGACCTCGCCCATCACGCCGTCGAGCGAGCCCACGATCGCGACCATGTCCGCGATCAGGGCGTCCTGCATGCAGGTCGCGGTCGCCTCGAGGGCGACGAACGACGGAGCGCGGAACTTGACGCGCCACGGCTTCGGCCCGCCGTCCGAGACGACGTAGCAGCCGAGCTCGCCGCGGGGCGACTCGATCGTCGTGTAGATCTCGCCCTCGGGGACGCGGAACCCCTCGGTCACGAGCTTGAAGTGGTGGATCAGCGTCTCCATCGAGGTATGGAGCTCGTGGCGGGGCGGCAGCACGATCTTGCGGTCGTCCACGATCCACGGCTCGCCCTCCATGCCCTCCAGCCGGTCGAGGCACTGCTCGACGATCCGGATCGACTCGCGCATCTCGTCCATGTGCACGCGGTAGCGGTCGTAGACGTCGCCGTTCTCGTACACCGGCACCGCGAAGTCCACGTCCCCGTACGCCAGGTAGGGCTGGTCGCGCCGCAGGTCCCAGTCGACGCCCGAGGCCCGCAGCACCGGCCCGGACTGCCCGAGCGCGAGCGCGTCGTCTGCGGACAGGAGCCCGATCCTCTCGGTGCGCTCGAGCCAGATCTCGTTCTTCGAGAGCATCGCCTCGTAGTCGTCCATCGAGCTGGGGAAGTTCTCGATGTAGCGGCGGCACTCGGGGTAGAAGCCGCGCGGGATGTCCTCGGCGAGCCCGCCGACCTGGAAGTAGCGCGTGTGCATCCGGAAGCCGGCCACCAGCTCGAACAGGTCGAGCAGCGCCTCGCGCTCGCGGAACGCGTACCAGAACATCGAGATCGCGCCGATCTCGAGCGCCGAGGTGCCGAGCCAGATCAGGTGCGAGTGGATCCGGTTGAGCTCGCAGAGCAGGGTGCGCATCCAGGTCGCCTTGGGCGGCGTCTCGACGTCGAGCAGCTGCTCGGCCGCCAGCACGAAGACGAGCTCGTTGTTCTGGAAGGAGACGTAGTCGATGCGCGGCCCGTAGGGGATGCACTTCCACCACGTCTTGTGCTCCATCGTCTTCTCGAAGCCCGTGTGCAGGTAGCCGACGACCGCGCGGATGCCGACGACGTGCTCGCCGTTCAGGTCGACCACGAGCCGCAGGACGCCGTGGGTCGAGGGGTGGTTCGGGCCGAAGTTGACCTGCAGGACGTCGCCCGTCTCGGCGATCTCCGGCGCCACCGCGAGGATGCTCGGGATCGGCGAGGGGATCCGCGACCCCTCGTAGATCCTCTTGCGGGAGACGGTGGCCATCTACTCCTCGCTCGAGAAGCGGACGGGCTCCCCGCCGATCGGGTAGTCCTTGCGCAGGGGGTGCCCCTCCCAGTCGTCGTCCATGAGGATCCGGACGAGGTTGGGATGGCCGTCGAAGCGGATGCCCATCATGTCCCAGGCCTCGCGCTCGTGCCAGTCGGCGGTCGGCCAGATACCGACGACGCTCTCGACCGAGTCGCCGTCGTCGAGCCAGACCTGAACGCGGACGCGGCGCGGCTCGGGGCCGAGCGCGAGCAGGTGGTAGTTGACCGCGAAGCGCTTGGGCTTCGGCTCGGGCCGGACGCCGTAGCCCTGGGTCATCGGCTTGTTCAGGTTGCGGCCGGCGGCGGTGCCGTAGTAGCCGGAGACGCCCTCCTCGGCCCAGCCGAGGTAGTCGACGGGCGTGATGTCCGAGAGGAAGTTGAAGCCCTCGGCGTCCCGAAGCTGAAGGCACGCCTCGCTCACGCGCGCGGGATCGACGACGAGCGTCGTCTCGCCGAACGAGAGCTTCGTCTCGACGAGGCCCGGGACGCCTTCGTAGGGGCTTAGGACGCGACCCCGCGGATCTCGTACGCGGGCGGCACCCCGGCCTGCACCTTCTCGTGCAGCCGGATGATGCCCTCCATCAGCGCTTCGGGCCGGGGCGGGCAGCCGGGCACGTGCACGTCGACGGCGATGATCTTGTCGACGCCCTGCAGGATCGCGTAGTTGTTGAACATGCCGCCCGAGCTGGCGCACGCGCCCATGGCGATCACCCACTTCGGCTCGAGCATCTGGTCGTAGATCTGGCGGATCGGGGCGGCCATCTTGTGCGCCACGCGGCCGGAGACGATCAGCAGGTCGGCCTGGCGCGGCGAGGAGCGGAAGGCCTCCATGCCGAAGCGCGCGATGTCGTAGCGCGAGGAGACGATCGACATCATCTCGATCGCGCAGCACGCGAGCCCGAACGTGTCGGGCCACATCGACTTCGACTGCGACCACGCGACCGCCTTGCCGAGCGTGGTCAGCATCAGCTTGTCCTCGAGCTCGTCGGTTCCGAGCTCCTGCTCGAAGACGCTCGGGCTCTTGTCGCGCATCTGGATGCGCTCGGTGTTCAGGCCGAAGTCGGCCAGGCGTTTTACCGCCACTCGAGCGCCCCCTTCTTCCAGATGTAGACGAAGGCGACCGCGAGGATCGCGATGAAGAACGACAGCTCCCAGAACGCGAACCAGCCCAGGTCCTCCAGCACCACGGCGAGCGGGTACAGGAACACGATCTCGATGTCGAAGACGATGAACAGCATCGCGGTCAGGTAGAAGCTGACCGTGAAGCGCTGCGCGACGGGAGGTCCGGTCGAGACCCCCGACTCGAACGGGAGCATGCGCGCGCGGTTCCTGTGGCTCGGCCTGGTGGCGAACGCGAACGACATCAGCACCATGGAGGCGGGAATCAGAAGCGCGAAGGTCCCGTAGATCAGGAACGGCAGCCAGTTGTCGAGCATCCCACCTCCTTCCGCGCGGCAACTTAGCACCTCGCCACATAGCTACGAGCGGGGTAGAAAACGGCTCAACGAAGCGTGCGCCGACTGTTACAAACTCGGGTCTGGCAACGCCTGGGCACGTTGCTACGATGAGAGCCGTGGAGATCACCGAGCGCCCAGTCGAGGTCATCACGCTCACCGAGCGTGCGGCGGCCAAGATCCGCGACCTCCTGGCCGAGGAGCCCGAGGGCGGCGCGAGCGTCCTGCGCGTGGCGGTCCAGGGCGGCGGCTGCTCGGGCTTCGAGTACGCGCTCGGCTTCGACAACGGCGCCCAGGAGGGTGACGCGGAGCTCTCCGTGCACGGGGTCCCGATCGTGATCGACCCCTACAGCGCGCCCTACCTCCAGGGCACCGAGATCGACTTCCTCGACGGCCTCCAGGCCGGCTTCGCGATCAACAACCCGAACGTCACCGCCGCGTGCGGCTGCGGCCACTCCTTCCAGGTTGAGGAAGGGCAGCAGCCCGAGGCGGGCGCCCCGGGCTGCGGCTCCGGCTGCGGCTAGCTCTCCGCCGGTGTAAAGCTCCGGGCGATCCCGTGCTCGTCGTCGAGCAGCGTGTAGGCGCGGCCGGCGTCGAGTCGAAGCGTGTAGTACACGGATGAGCGCGCAGGCACGTCGATCGCCCCGCCGAGGAAGCGGGCGGGCGCCGGTCCTCTCTGATCGCTCTCCTCCCAGCGCCTGAGGTCTGCATCCGTCCTGCCCGGGTTGAAGGCGACGATGAAGACCGAGCCGGGCTTCGCCCCGTCGTTTCGCAGCTCGAGCGTCCGTTCGCCTGCCTCGAGGTCGGGCGCGGCGAGGTCGCCGTCCAGCTCGAGGACGGCGTCGGCGGCCGGCGGCTCCGCCCCCGCGTCGCCGCGGACGTCGAACGCCTTCAGCATCCCGTGCGCAATGTGCGACTTCCCGTCCGGGGCCGACAGGAAGCAGAGCAGGACGTGTGTCCCCTGCCGCAGATCCTGGGTCAGCGAGACGGTCTCGCCGGCCGCCACGGTGGGGACGCCTGCAACGATCGTCACCCAGGCGGGCGGCGGGCCCTCTGCGGCGGGGCTCTGCAGGTGGGTCTCGACGTCCTCGATCGTCTTGCCGTCCGCGAGTCGCGCCAGCGCGAACTCGTGCGGCTCCTCGCCGGTGTTCGTGAACCGGAGCGTCGTCATCCCGCCTTCGGCCTGCTCGGGGCCGATGTAGGCGTACTCGTCACCGCGCAGCTCGAGCACGTTCATCGTGTCGTCGTCACCTCCGCAGCCGGCCAGGGCGAGCCCGGCGGCCACGATCGCGATCAGCACCAGCTTGGACATCGATCCTCCTCGGAGTCGGTTTTCTCGACCGTACGAGGAGGCGTGCGCGGTGTCGTCGGCCGCGCTCGCGATTCGCCCTCGCCCGTGCGAGCGATCCCGTGTCGCTCTCGCGACCGATGACGGGAAGGGCGCGTTCGCCTACGCTCGGGCCGTTGTGCAGGCCCTGGTTCGCAAGTACGGAGACGTTGTGCTCGCGGTCGCGCTCACCGCGACGGCTCAGGCCGAGCTGTGGCTGCTGCACCTCGAGTACGAGCGGGCGCTCTTCGTCCCGCTGGCGCTGCTGACACCGCTCTCGCTGATCTGGCGGAAGCGGTACCCGATCGGGGTCCTGCTCCTGCAGAACGTGGCGTGGATCGTGATCGACATGTACACCCCCACCGGGGAGGATCCGCTCACGCTCGGGATTACCCTGGCGATCGCAATCTTCTCGGTCGGGGCGCATACCCAGGGCCGCCAGGCGCTGGTCGGTGGGCTGGTCGTGGCCGCGTTCGGGCTGGAGGCCGTCGCCGTTGACTGGGACAGCGGAACGCTTACCGACCTGCTCGGCAACCTCGTCTTCTTCACCGCGATCTTCGGCGGCGCCTGGCTGGCCGGCCGGGCGATGCGGGGCGGGCGCCGGCGCGAGCGCGAGCTGATCCTCGAGCGCGAGGAGAAGGCTCGCGCAGCCGTCCTGGAGGAACGTTCCCGGATCGCACGCGAGCTGCACGACGTCGTCGCGCACGCGATCAGCGTGATCGTCTTGCAGGCGCGCGGCGGCCGCCGCTCGCTGGCCTCGAGCCCGGAGGACGCGCGTCGCGCTCTCGACGCGATCGAGACCACGGCCTCGCAGGCGCTGGCCGAGATGCGGCGGCTGCTCGGCCTGCTCAGGGCTGACGACGAGACGCTCGGCCTCGCGCCCCAACCGGGCCTCGCGGCGCTCGGCACGCTCGTCGAGCAGGTTCGCGAGGCGGGCCTGCCGACCGACGTTCGCGTCGACGGCGAGCCGAAGGAGCTGCCGCCGGGCGTCGACCTCTCCGCGTACCGGATCGTCCAGGAGGCGCTTACGAACGCGCTCAAGCACGCCGGCTCCCGTGCCCACGCGCGCGTGGTCATCCGGTACGGCGCCGACGAGCTCGTGCTCGAGGTCGCCGACGACGGGACGGGCTCGGAGGCCGGAAACGGCGCGGGTCACGGGCTCACGGGCATGCGGGAGCGGGTGTCGATCTTCGGAGGGCGGGTCGAGAGCGGGCCGCGGCCGGAGGGTGGCTTCGCCGTGCGGGCCCGGCTGCCGTTGTGATCCGCGTCGTCCTCGCAGACGACCAGACGCTCGTCCGCTCGGGGTTCCGGATGATCCTCAGGGACGAGCCGGGAATCGAGGTCGTCGGCGAAGCGGGAGACGGGCTCGAGGCGATCGGCGCCGTGCGCGAGCTGAGGCCGGACGTCGTCCTGATGGACGTCCGGATGCCGCGACTCGACGGGCTCGAGGCGACCAGGCGCATCCTCGCCGAGCCCGAGCCGCCGCGCGTTCTCGTGCTCACCACTTTCGACCTGGACGAGTACGTGTTCGCGGCGCTCCGGGCGGGGGCGAGCGGGTTCCTGCTCAAGGACGCCCCCGAGGAGCAGCTCACGGCCGCGATCCGCGTCGCGGCGGAGGGGGGCGCCCTCTTCTCGCCCTCGGTCACGCGGAAGCTGATCGAGCGCTTCGCCGGCCACGCCGACCCGCCGCCCGCGCTTGCGGAGCTGACCGCGCGCGAGCGCGAGGTGCTGAAGCTGCTCGCGCGCGGTCTCTCGAATGCGGAGATCGCTGCGCAGCTCGTCGTCAGCGAGCACACCGTGAAGACCCACGTCGCACGCGTCCTGCTGAAGCTCGACCTGCGCGACCGTACCCAAGCGGTCGTGCTCGCCTACGAGAGCGGAATCGTGCAGCCGGGCGCACGCTAGTCGCAGGCTGCTTCGTTAGCCTGGGCCGCGTGAGCAGCGAGGTCATGGACGTCACCGTTCTGGGCGCGGGCCCGTCGGGCCTGTCAGCCGCCTACTACGTCGGGCACCGCGACGGCACCGTGCGGATCGTCGAGTCGCTGGAGCAGATCGGCGGCCAGGTCGCCGCGACCTATCCGGAGAAGCACGTCTACGACGTGGCCGGCTTTCCCAAGATCCTCGGCCAGAAGCTCGTCGACATGTGCGCCGAGCAGGGCCTCCAGTACGGCGCCGACGTCCGCCTCGGCGAGGAGGCGAAGACCCTCGAGCGCGTCAGCCGGGACGGCGAGGAGGTGCTCGCGCTCACGACCGACAAGGGCAACACCTATCTCTCGCGCGCGATGATCATCACCGCGGGGCACGGTGCGTTCGAGCCGCGCAGGCTCGGCGTGGAGGACATCGACCAGTGGCTTGGCCGCGGGCTGCACTACGTCGTGCGCGAGAAGGCGCAGTTCGCCGGGAAGCGCTGCGTGATCGTCGGCGGTGGAGATTCCGCTCTCGACTGGACGCTCGGCTTGCAGGACACCGCGGGCCTGCCGATCACCCTCGTCCACCGGCGCGACCGCTTCCGGGCGCTCGAGTCGTCGATGAACGAGGCGCGGAGGCTCGAGGCCGAGGGCGCCGTCAGGATCCTCACCCCGCACGAGGTGCGGGAGGTGCACGGCGACGGCTCGATCGAGGCAGTCACGATCGAGAACACCGGCACCGGCGAGGCTCGTGCGGTACGACTGCGAGGCTCTGATCACGCTGCTCGGCTTCGTCTCCCATCTGGGCGCGATCGCCGAGTGGGGGCTCGAGCTCGAGGGCAAGCGCCAGATCCGGATCGACCCGATGACCTGCGAGACCTCGATGCCCGGCGTCTACGCCGCGGGCGACGTCGCCGGCTACCCCGGGAAGATCACGCTGATCACCGTCGGCATGGGCGAGGCGGCGATCGCGGCGAACAACGTGATCGCCGCAGATCCGGGGCGAGAAGGTGCAGCCCAAGTACTCCACCGATTAGCCCTGCACGGGCGATCAAATTTCACCCGCGGCAGGCGTCCCTCGTCTGAGGGATCGGGGGTTGTCCACAGCCCTGTTCACACCGATCTGTACGAGACTGATGGGACGCGTGACAGTCGAATGCCTCGCCTGTGGATCTGCTCGGAGCGTCGTGCACGCGGAGCGCCGCCGGCTCGAGCCCGGTGAGTGCCCTCGCTGCGGATATGTCGGCTGGGCCCGCCGCGGCGAGCTGACCGAGACGCTACGCCGCGCACTGCGCGAGCGCACCACCGAGTCGCGCCGCCTGCGCCCGGTCTAGCCCGCCTCCCGGGCCAAGTAACACAGTGTTACTTGGGTATGCTCGCGGCGTGAATCAGCGTGCCGTCGAGAAGGAGCTGTGGGGCGTGGAAACCCGCAAGGCAGTCGCGAACTTCCCCGTTTCCGGAGAGCCGATTCCGGTCTCCGTCGCGCGCTGGCTCGGGCGGATCAAGGGCGCTGCCGCTCGTGTGAACGCCGAGCTCGGCCTGCTCGACGCCGACAAGGCCGAGCGGATCGCTGCTGCCGCCGAGCAGGTCGCCTCGGGCGAGCTCGACGACCAGTTCCCGATCGACGTCTTCCAGACCGGATCCGGCACCTCTTCGAACATGAACGCCAACGAGGTGCTGGCGGCGCTCGCCGGCGAGGACGTTCACGCGAACGACGACGTCAACATGGGCCAGTCCTCGAACGACGTCTTTCCGAGCGCCGTCCACCTGGCCGCGCTCGACGAGCTGACGAACGACCTGATCCCGGCGCTGGAGGGGCTCGCCGAGGCGCTCGAGGCGAAGGCCGCCGAGTTCGACGACGTCGTCAAGTCGGGGCGCACCCACCTGATGGACGCCGTGCCGGTGACCCTCGGGCAGGAGTTCGGCGGTTACGCCGCCCAGGTCCGCCAGGGGGTCGAGCGCGTCCGCGCCACGCTTCAGCGCGTCGGCCAGATCCCGCTCGGCGGCACGGCGGTCGGCACCGGCCTGAACACGCATCCCGAGTTCGCCGAGCGCGTGCGCACGCTGCTCTCGCAGGAGACGGGGCTCGAGATCCTGCCTCCGGCCGATCCCTTCGAGTCACAGGCCGCGCGAGACGCCCTCGTCGAGGCTTCCGGCGCGCTCAAGGTCGTCGCCGTCTCGCTGACCAAGATCGCCAATGACCTGCGCCTGATGGGCTCGGGCCCGCGTGCCGGGCTCGCGGAGATCTTCCTGCCGGAGCTGCAGAAGGGCAGCTCGATCATGCCCGGCAAGGTCAACCCGGTCATCCCGGAGGTCGTGACCCAGGTCGGGCGCGCAGGTGATCGGCAACGACACGGCGATCACCGTCGGCGGGCTGCAGGGCCACTTCGAGCTCAACGTCTTCGTGCCGCTGATCGCGCGCAACCTGCTCGGCTCGATCGGGCTGCTCGCCTCGGCCGCGCGCCTGCTGGACGAGAAGTGCGTGGCCGGGATCGAGGCGAACACCGAGCAGGCCGAGCGCTACGCCGAGCTGACGCTGTCGGCGGCGACCGCGCTCAACCCCTACATCGGCTACGACAAGGCCTCCGAGATCGTCAAGGAAGCCGCCGCGTCGGGCCGTTCGCTGCGGGAAGTCGCCCGCGAGGCCGGCGTCGACGAGGAGACGCTCGACAAGGCGCTCGACTACCGCGCGATGGCCAAGCCGCACGACGGCTGATCCCTCGACGCGCGTTCCTCATAGGCGCTTGACTTTTCGGGCGCCAGGCTCGATAAATCCACCTCGATATATAGAGGTCGAGATAGAGGAGCCCACATGCGTTCGAGGAAGTTCCGCCTGTCGGCCGCTGCCGTCGCGCTCTGCGCCGTGGCCGCCGCCACTGTGGCCGCTGCCGGCCTGACCGGCTCGAGTGGCGGCCAGGCCGCTCCGGCACCAGCGGCCAAGGAATCGCTCGCCGAGGAGGCGCAGGAGTTCCTGCGCTCCGCCTCGAGGCAGGCGACTCACGGTACCCCGCTCCCGATGGCGCGGGAGAAGCTCGGCGGTGGCAAGGAAGCCGCGCGCGAGATCTGGGCAGGCCCCTCCGCCGAGGTCTACGCCGACCACGCGTATCCACATTCCAACGTGGACTTCGCGCAGGTCGAGGCTGCCCTGGCCGAGGCCAAGTCATTCGGACGCAAGGGCGACAGCCTCAAGGCCGACTGGGAGGAAGTCGGACCGTTCACGCTCGACGTGGCCCGCGAGGCGACGCAGACGAACGGCATCCCGACCCAGTGGGCGGGCCGGACGACCGCGCTTGCCGTCGACCCCAGATGCAACGAGGATTCGTGCCGGCTCTACGTCGGCGCGGCAGGCGGCGGCGTGTGGCGCACGGACAACGCGCTCTCGAGCCGGCAGAACTGGAAGCCGCTCACCGATGGCCTCGACACGACCTCGGTCGGCCACATCCTGATCGACCCGCACGACAAGTCGGGCCGGACGATCTACCTCGGCACGGGCGAGCCGAGCGGCTCGGGCGACAGCGAGGCCGGTCTCGGCCTCTACAAGTCGACCGACCGCGGCGAGCACTGGTCGCTCGTCCCGGGTAGCCGCGCAGTCGCGAAGGACCGTGGTATCGGCGAGATCGCCATCGACCCGAAGAACCCGCGGCACATCTTCATCGGCACGACCGTCGCACGGCACTCGCTCTCGGGCGTCGCCGGCGGTCGGTACACGCCGCCGAACGCGCCGACGATCGGCGTCTACGAGTCCAAGAACGGCGGCGCCTCGTTCCAGCTGGTGCTGAATCGGCCGCAGGATGCGGTCAACCCGGCCAGCCCGAACGGTGACGACTTCTTCAAGGGCGGTGTCACGGACGTCGAGTACGACCCGGCCAACCCGAACACGCTCTACGTCGGCATGTTCGAGTACGGCGTCTTCCGCTCGACGGACAACGGCGCGACCTGGACGAACATCTACCAGGGCGAGCCCGACGACGGCTCGACGGGCGGCTTCTTCGGGATCCGCTACGAGGTGGCCGCCGCCAAGCTGAGCGGCGGCAAGACCCGGCTCTACGTCTACGTCGGCGCGAACGAGGCCGACAACGACGCCGACGGCACCCTCGACGAGGCCTCCCACGTCCTCCGCACGGACGACGCACGCGCCGCGGCGCCCGCGTTCACGATGCTGTCGAGCAACGTCGACGGGACGCCTGGGTTCAGCTCGTTCGACATCTGCGGGGCGCAGTGCTCGTACGACATGCCGATCTCGTCGCCTCCGGGCAAGCCGGACGAGGTCTGGATCGGCGGCGTGACGCAGTACGGCGAGCTGCCCGCCCTACGCAGGCGCCGATCGCTCGAACGGCCGCAACGTGATGCGGTCCACCAACGCAGGCGTCTCCTTCACGGACATGTCCGGTGACGCCCGCGATCCGTTCGAAGCCCATCACCCCGACGTCCAGATCCTGGCGTTCGTGCCGAACTCGAGCCCGACGATCGCGTTCTTCGGGTCGGACGGCGGCGTCATGCGCACGAGCGGCCGGTACGTGAACGACTCGTCGGACTGCGACGAGCCGGCCCGCAACCTCGCGGGCGTCGACCTCAAGGACTGCCGCGACTGGCTGTCCTCGATCCCGCACCGCCTGACGACGATGAACGCCGGCCTGCGGACGCTGCAGTTCCAGGACCTCCAGCCGAACCCGAACAACCCGCTGCGCGACGTGATCGGCGGCACGCAGGACAACGGGACGCTCGGCTACGACGGCACGGGCACCTGGCTCAACTTCGTCAGTGGCGACGGCGGCCAGTCGGGCATCGACGCCAAGGACGGAAACATCCGTTACCACACGTACTTCTCCACCCAGGGCGACGTGAACTTCCGCGGCAACGACCCGCAGTGGTGGTCGTGGATCTTCGACCCGATCCTGTACTCGCTCGAGGGTGCGTCCTTCTACGTCCCGTTCATCGCCGACCCGGTCGTCTCGAAGACGGCGTTCACGGGCGCAGAGCACGTCTGGCGCACGCAGAGCGCGGGCGGCAACAGGGAGTTCCTCGAGAACCACTGCTCGGTGCTCGGCGGCCCCCGCGGCGATGCAGCGTTCTCGGGAGCGAGCTCAGGCTGTGGCGACTGGGTGAAGCTCGGCACGCCGAGCCTCGTCGGCCCTGCATTCGGCCCGTCGGCCGACAAGGGCACGGGCTACGTCGTCGCCAACGAGCGGGCCAGGACGAACAACGGGACGCTGTGGGCGGCCACCCGCCGCGGGCGCGTCTTCGTCGCGAAGAACGCCGACTCGAACGACCCCTCGAAGGTGGTCTCGGAGCCCGATCCGCTGGTGACCGGGTTCCTGAGGACGCAGACCGACGTCGCGTTCAAGCGGATCGACACGCCCGCGCAGCCGATGCGGTTCGTGAGCGGCATCTCGGTCGACCCGCGGGACGCGAGCGGCAACACCGCGTTCGTCTCGTTCTCGGGCTACAACGCCTACACGCCCGCGACGCCGGGCCACGTGTTCAAGGCGGTCTACAACCCGGCGACGGGCACGGCGACCTGGACGAACCTCGACTACAACCTCGGCGACCTGCCGATCCTGGACGTCGAGGTCGACGGGGCCACGGGTGACCTGTACCTCGCGCACGACTACGGCGTCCTCCGGCTCCCTGCCGGCAGGACGGCCTGGGTCCGCGCGGCGGACGGCCTCCCGAAGGTCGCCGTCTACGAGCTCTCTCTCACCGGCGGCAAGAAGGCCGGCGACCGCACGCTGTACGCGGCGACGCACGGCCGCGGCGGCTTCCGGCTCGCCCTGCCGAACGGCCGCCACGACCACGAGGACGACTGACCGACAGAACGCGTCCTCTCCCCGAGGACACGCGCAGGCAAAGGGCCGCCTCCGGGCGGCCCTTTGTCGTTCAGGGTGTCGAGCCGGCCGTCGCGCAGAGCAGCTCGGCGAACTGGAAGCTCGTGCGGCTGCCCTTGTCGCCGACGGCCGTCGCGGTCATGCCGCTGCAACGGTCGACGCGTGTCGAGAGCCGCACGACGAACGAGCCCGAGCCGTCCGCCTGGACGCGACGGGTGACCTTCGGCCCAGCGTCCAGCACCTTCACTGTCACATTCTCGCCAGGCTTGAAGCCGGTGCCTTTCAGCGACGGCGGCGCGAAGCTCGTCGGCAGCAGCCGCGCCTTGCCGGTCTGGGCGATCGTGCCCCGCGGCTTCTTCTTGGCGCTCTCGCCACCCGGGACGAGCGTCCCGGCGCCCATCGTGGCGGAGACGACCAGCACGGCGGCGATCGCGATTGCGAGGAGTACGAGGAGGATCTTCATGGCGTGAGCCTTCCCCTCTCTACGTCACCCGAACCGGTTTCGTCACTGCCTAGCTGGGCGGACACATCAGATCGGGCAGCTTGTAGCGCGCCACCGACCCGCGCGACCCGCGGGCGACCGCGAGGAAGCCCTGGCAGCGGTCGAACGGCAGCCCTGCGAAGCGGACGAGAAACGCGCCCCCCGGGCCGGCCACGACCGTCCGTACTCGCATCCTGCCCTGCGAGTGCGCGACCACAGTCACCTGCTCGCCCGTGAGGAACCTGCTGCCGCGCAGCGATACCGGGGTGGCGGCTGAGAGCTTGAGCTTCGCCGTCCGCGTTCCGGTTGCCGCCTCGACGTGGGCGGCGGCGGGGAGCGCCAAGGCGAGTCCGGCGGCGATGGCGGCGATCGCCTTCACGCCCACAGTATGCACTTGCTGCAAACGATACGCGCGGGGGATATAGTCGCCCGGCTATTAGCGCGCGGCCGCAGCGCTGCGGCCGTGGGGGAGAGACGAAAGGGGAGAGGAATGAAGCGAAAGCTTCTGGTCGCCACGACGATGCTGGCGACCTTCTTTGTCGTCGGAGTCGGTGCAGCAGTGGCCGAGCCAGGCGACGATCCGAAGAAGACGCCCCGGTTCCTGAAGACGGAGCAGGTGGCGACACCTTCGGGCGCCTGGGACTTCCGGGACATGGATCTCGGGAACACCATCACCGAGTGTCCGCAGGCCAAGATGAACACCGAGCCGCGGGAAGTCCGGCGACGCGAGATCGACCGGGTCGAGCAGCTCTCCGGGGGCGGCGACGACATTCGCGCCAACACCGAGTACAGCTGCTTCCCGCAGAACGAGACGTCGATCGACGTCAATCCCACGAAGACGAGCAACATCGTCAGCGGGGCGAACGACTATCGCCTCGGCTGGGCGTCGTCGGGCTTCTATGCCTCGAGCGACGGTGGGAAGCACTGGTACGACGGGTGGATTCCGTTCCCGTCGCTGCCGAACGGCGACAACCTCGACGGCGGCGGCGACCCGGCGATCGTCTTCGACCGGGCCGGCCTCGTCTACTACGCCGACATCAACTTCAACCGCACGGACGACACGAACGGCATCTGGGTGTCCCGCTCGACCAACGGCGGCTTCACGTGGAGCCGGCCGTGCGTGGCGATCAACGTCGGCACGCCGACGGACGACCAGGCCCGCTGTGGCGGCCCCGGCGATCCTCGGCAGCCCGGCGACGGAACGGTCGTCTTCCAGCTCGAGAACGAGGCGACACCTCCGGGTGGGGTCGTGGCGAACTTCAGCGTCACGTTCCACGACAAGGAGTACATCGCCGCGGGCCCGCGGCCGGCCGGCGTTCAGCCGACCTGCTTCGCTCCCGAGACGAAGACTCCGCTGCCGCCCGGTAGCCCGGGCTGTCCTGCGAGCGTGATCGGCGTCGACAGGCTGTACGTGACCTGGACGCGGTTCACCAACCCGAACGGGATCCCAGGGTTCATCACGGACTCGAAGATCCAGGTCAGCTACTCGGACGACCAGGGACGCTCGTGGTCGCCAGAGCGGACGATCAACCAGGGCGCTGCGTTCTGCAGCGGCTCGTTCGCCGGCGGTCAGGCGTGTGACGACAACCAGTTCTCCGTTCCGACGGTGAGCCCGAAGACGGGTCATGTCTACGTGGCGTTCGAGAACTTCGACACCGAGGACGAGAACCAGTGGCTGCTCGTCCGCTCGAAGGACGGCGGCACCACGTGGGAAGGCCCGTTCTTCGTCACCACCGCGTACGACAACAACCTGTCCCTCCGCAACGACTGCCTCGCCCGGGGAGCTAACCGGGTGTCGCTGACCAACAGCTGCTTCCGGATCCCGATGACGGGCAACGTCGTCGTGGACAAGCGGGGCGGCGCGTTCGCGGACGACCTCTATCTCGTGATGGAGGACAACCGCAACGGCACGAGGGACAACACCAACGCGGACGTGTTCTTCTTCAAGTCGCTGAACGGCGGCTCGACGTGGATCGGCCCGACACGGGTGAACGACGACAACTCCACGTCGCCTGCCAACCGCGACTGCGGCAGGAACCCACCGGGCCCGGAGCCCGCCCAGCCGGCGTGTCCGGCGGGCGTGAACACCGGGAACGACCAGTTCTGGCCGTGGGCCGACCTCAATGAGGAGGGTGACCTCAACGTCACGCTGAAGGACCGGCGGCTGGATACGAGCTCGGTGGCGCACGAATGGCCGACGAGTCGTCAGCGGCCCGGGAACTACCTCGTGTGGACGTGGGGTGCGCAGTGCGACGTCAGGCACTCGAACCTGACCGACTGCGTCGCCCGTGCCGCCGGCGTGCTCCCGCAGCCGACAGGCCCGGTCAACCCCGGTGCCGGGGCGATACCGCCGGGGGCGGGGTCGGCGTACACCGGCCCGTTCGACAACTTCGGCGTCTCCGATGTCCCGTCGAACTGGGACTACTGCTTCCGCGCCGGCATCTTCTGCGGCGACTACGAGAACATCGCGGTCGAGGACAATCGTGCGTACTCGATCTTCACCGACGCGCGGAACGGCCGGTCGTCCGGCGGTCCCGCCGGCGGCACGACGTTCCCGTCGCAGCCGGGCCGCAACCCCGCCTGCGAGCAGTCGGACGTGTTCGTGGACATCTACGACTCCGAGGGCAAGGCGCACGGGCAGGATCACGCTCGGAGCTCCGACTCGGCGTTCCTCGTCACGCCGTGCCCCGGCGACGATGGGGATGATCACGGCCACGACGACGACGACGACTAGATAAGGCGAACCTCTCTCGCCCGGAGGGCCGCTCGAAAGGGCGGCCCTCCACTACCCTGCCTGGCCGTGCGTCGCATCGCGTTCATAGCAATCGCCCTGGCTCTCGTCGGCGGCGGCTGCATGGGCGACGAGGACGGCGTCGCCTACGAGGAGGGCGAGCTCGAGCGCATGGTGCTCCTGGCCGAGGACCTCGAGGGCCCAGGCTGGACGCGCTTCGACTGGGGCCGGCAGACGCGGACCGACCAGCCGACCGGCCAGCGCTCGGATCCGGCGCGCTTCGGTCGTGTCGAGGGGTGGAAGGCGCGCTACCGGCGCCCGGGCTCGCGCCAGACCTCCGGGCCGCTCGTCGTCGAGTCCCGCGCCGACGTCTTCGAGTCGGCCGACGGCGCGACCCAGGACTTCGACGCGTACGGCAGCGAGCTCGAGCAGGCGGGGACTCCGCTCGAGGAAGTGCCCGACCTGGGTGAGCGCGCCATCATCGGGACGCTGACGCAGGGCGACGTCCGTTTCTTCCTCGTCATGTGGCGAGACGAGAACGCAGTCGCCGCCGTCAACGCGAACGGGTTCGACGGCAAGCTGACGCGCGAGCAGACGCTCGAGCTGGCGCGCAAGCAGCAGGCGCGCATGGACGAAGTCTCCTAGTAGGCGACGGCGCCGCGGCCCGTCTCGGCTGCGTGGCGCTGCTCGTCGGCGCGGTAGCTCGAGCGGACGAGCGGGCCGGCGAAGACCGACCCGAAGCCGAGCGCCTCGCCCTGCTCCCGCAGCCAGCGGAACTCGTCGGGATGGACCCAGCGGTCGATCGCGGCGTGCTTGGGGGAGGGCTGGAGGTACTGCCCGATCGTGACCACGTCCACGCCGTGGGTGCGGAGGTCGCGCATCGTCTCGACGATCTCGTCGTTCGTCTCCCCGAGGCCGACGATGAGCCCGGACTTCGTCAGGACGGGGTAGTCGGCGAGCTCCTTCGCGCGCTCCAGCAGCCACAGCGCCTTGTCGTAGCTCGCCTTGGCGCCGCGCATCCGCCGGTGGAGGCGGCGGACGGTCTCGATGTTGTGGTTGAAGACCTCCGGGCGCTCGGCGAGCACGGTGCGCAGGGCCTCCTCCTCCACGCCCAGGAAATCGGGCGTCAGAACTTCGACGGAGGCCTCGGGCAGCTTCTGCTTGAGGGCGCGGATCGTCGCTGCGTAGTGGCCGGCGCCCCGGTCGGGGATGTCGTCGCGGTCGACCGAGGTGACCACGACGTGGCTGAGGCCCATCTTCGCCGCGGTCTGCGCGAGTCGCAGCGGCTCGAGCGGGTCAGGCGGGTGCTCGGGCCGGCCGGAGTGGACGTAGCAGTAGCGGCAGGCGCGCGTGCACGTGTCGCCGAGGATCTGGAAGGTGGCCGTGCCCCGGCCCCAGCATTCGGAGATGTTCGGGCAGCGGGCCTCCTCGCAGATCGTGTTGCAGGCTGGCGCCGTGGATCAGTTTCTTGACGTCGAGGTAGCGGGAGTCCGCGCTCGGCGCACGCACCTTCATCCACTCGGGCCGGCGGGGCCTGTTTGCGACGGGCAGCGACTTCTGCATCGGCTCGATCAGTCTAGATGCGGCGACTTCGCCCACAGTCCTTCACGCCTCGCGCGCCGCGAGACATGTCCAGGGCTCTGGCCCCTCGACACGCCTCGAACGGCCGTGCCGATCGTGACGAGTCTGTGACGATTCGTCCCCGGTCAGGTCCGCGCCAGGGAGGCGTGGATAGGTTGCGCCCAGAGGCCATGGCCCTCGTCGGCGGGTAGCTCGCTGAAATCGAGCGAGAACACGTCCGCCAGCCCCTGGACCGCAAGCGGGCGGACGTCGTCCACGGTCACCGGCCGGTCGAGCTCGCGCGCGACCGTCGTGAACGCCGCGCCGTCGAGGCCGCACGCGGTGATCCACTCGGTGAACGGCGCCGGGTCGAGGTCGACGTTGAGCGCGTAGCCGTGCGTCGTCACCCACTTGTGGATGTGGACGCCGATCGACGCGATCTTGCGCGGCGGCGCACCGTCGACCCAGAGGCCGGTCAGGCCTTCGATCGCCGTCGCCTCGATCCCGAGCGGCGCCAGTGTGCCGATCAGGGCTTGCTCGAGGTCGCGGCAGTACTTCTTCACGTCCTGCCCGTGGCGGGTGAGGTCGAGGATCGGGTAGCAGACGAGCTGCCCCGGGCCGTGGTAGGTGGACTTGCCGCCGCGATCGGTCTCGACGATCTCGACCTCGGCGTCCTCGGGGACGTGGAGCTCGCCGGGCTCGGCGCGGCGGCCGAGCGTGATCACCGGCGGATGCTCGAGCAGCACGACCGTGTCCGGAATCGCGCCCTGCGAGACCCCGCCCGCGAGCGAGCGCTGAAGCTCGAAGGCGTCGGAGTACGGGACCGGCTCGACGCAGGTCGAGCAGGTAGGCCGGACGCCTCATCCCGTGAATGTACCCGTCGGTGCTGTTGAATCCCTGTCTGTGAGCGAGCAGCTGAACGAGACCACGCGCGCCGCGATGCCGTTCGCCGGCCTTCTCGGGATCGACGTGATGGCCGCCGAGCCGGAAGAGGTGCGGGCTCGGCTGGCCTGGGACGAGAGCCGCTGCACCGCGGGCGGGATCCTCCATGGCGGCGCGCTGATGGGCCTCGCCGATGCCACGGGCGGCCTGTGCGCGTTCCTCAACCTGCCCGACGGCGCGACGGCGACGGCGACGATCGAGTCCAAGACCAACTTCTTCCGCCCGGTCTCACGCGGACATGTCGAGGCGGTCTCGCGCGTGCTCCACCAGGGTCGCTCGACGATCGTGGTCGAGACGGAGCTGCGCGACCACGAGGGCCGCCTCGCGGGCAAGGTCACCCAGACGCAGGCCGTTCTGAGCGACTAGTAGTCCGACTCGCCCCAGCTCTCCAGCTTCTCGCGGAGAGACTGGAGGAACCGTCCGGCGAGCGCGCCGTCGACCAGGCGATGGTCGTAGGTGAGGGTGATGTTCATGATCGGCCTGATCGCGATCACGTCCTTGCCCAGCTCGTCCTGGATCACCCAGGGGCGCTTCACGAGCGCGTAGGTGCCGAGGATCGCCGCTTGCGGCTGGCTGATCACCGGCGTTCCGTGGAAGGTGCCGTAGCCGCCCGGGTTCGTGATCGTGAACGTGCCGCCCTGAACCTCGTCGGGCGTCAGTTGCTTGTTCCGGGCGCGCTCGGCGATGTCGGTGACGGCGCGTGCCATTCCGAGCAGGTTCAGGCCCTCGGCGTTCTTGACGACCGGCACGATCAGGCCCTTGCCGTCGGCCAGCTCGACCGCGAAGCCGAGATTCACGTAGCTGCGCGTCACGATCTTGTCGTCGCGGAGCTCGCCGTTGATCCACGGGGAACTCACGCAGGGTCTCGCTGACGGCGCGGGCGACGAAGATCAGGTACGTCGGATTGACGCCGTAGCTCTTCTGGAACTCCGGCTTCAGCTTCTCGCGGATCGACACGACGCGCGAGATGTCGACCTCGATCGCGCTCGTCACATGGGCCGAGGTGTCGAGCGAGCGGCGCATGTGCTCGGCGATCCCCCTGCGCATCGCGGTCATCGGCTCGAGCTGCTCGCCCGCGCCGGCCTCGACGGGCTCGCGGCGCCGGCGTCGGCGCCGGGGCGGGAGCCGGCTGGGCCGCGAGGCGCTGCGGGCGCCTCGGCGGGTGCCGGTGCTGCGGCCGGTGCGCGCCGGAGCCGCCTGCTCGGGCTGCTGCGGCTGCGTCGAGGCGCCCGACTCGATGAAGCCCGAGGATGTCCTTCTTGGTCACGCGGCCGCCGCGGCCGGTGCCCGGAGACCTGATTCGGGTCGACGCCGTGCTCGGACGCGATCCGCGCCACGACCGGGGAGACGAAGCTGGGCCCGTCGCCGTTCTCGTCGCCGGGCGCCGTCGTCCGTCGGTGCGGGCGCCGCGGGTGCCGGCGGGGCGGCTGAGGCTCTCGGCGCGTCGGCATGTCGGTCTCGGCCTCGGCTGCGGCGGCCGACTCGTCGGCGGCCTGCTGCGTCGCGGGCTCGGGCGGCGCCTCCTCCTGCGCCGGGGCGCCGCGCTGGCCGCCGATCACGGCGAGCTTCGTGCCCACGTCGACGGTCTCGCCTTCCTGCACGAGGATCTGCTGCAGCGTTCCCGTGCCGGGGCTCGGCACCTCGGTGTCGACCTTGTCGGTCGAGATCTCGAGCAGCGGCTCGTCGGCCTGGATCTCCTCGCCCTGCTGCTTGAGCCACTTCGTGATCGTGCCCTCCGAAACGGAGACGCCCATCTGGGGCATGACGACCTCGATCCCAGTGTCCGTAGCCACGCTACGCGTCCTAGTTAGACGTACCGGGTTGTGGTGCGGAATGCTCGATCGTCACGGGCACGCCTCCATTGAAACTCAGTACTCGGCCAGGTCGCGCACTCCTGCGACCACGTCCTCCACTTGCGGGATGAATGCCTTCTCGAGCGGGGGCGAGAACGGCACGGGCGTGTCCGGTGCGGTCACGCGCTTGATCGGCGCGTCGAGGTCCTCGAAGGCCTCCTCGGCGATCGTGGCGACGATCTCGCCGCCGAAGCCGCCGGTGTGCGTGTCCTCGTGCAGGACGAGCACCTTCGACGTCTTGCGCGCCGACTCGAGCACCGCCGCCTTGTCCCAGGGCGCGAGCGTGCGCAGGTCGAGGATCTCGACCGAGATCCCATCGCTCTCCAGCTGCTTGCGCGGCCTCGTCGGCCGTGTAGACCATCGCGCCCCACGTGACGACCGTGACGTCGTCGCCCTCGCGGTGCATGCGGGCCTTGCCGAACGGCGTCGTGTAGCGCTCGTCCGGAACCTCGCCCTTGATCCGCCGGTAGAGGTGCTTGTGCTCGAAGTAGAGCACCGGGTTCGGATCCTCGATCGCCGTCACGAGCAGGCCCTTCGCGTCCTCGGGCGTTGCCGGGCAGACGACCCTGAGGCCGGGGATGTGCGCGAAGGAGCTCTCCGGGTTCTGGCTGTGGAACGGGCCGCCCGAGAAGCCGCCGCCCGACGGCAGGCGCACGACGATCGGCACCGGCGTCCCCGCGCGGTAGCGCTGCTTGGCGGCGACCGTGACGAGGTGGTCCCACGCGCAGGAGATGAAATCTGCGAACTGCATCTCGGCGACCGGGCGCATGCCCATGATCGCCGCGCCGGTGCAGCCGCCGACGATCGCGGTCTCCGACAGCGGCGCGTCCAGCACGCGCCACGGCCCGAACTCCTCCTGGAACCCGAGCGTGACCTTGAAGGCGCCGCCGTAGACGCCGACGTCCTCGCCGATCACGAAGACGCGCTTGTCGCGCCGCATCTCCTGGCGGAGGCCGTCCGAGATCGCCTGCAAATAGGTCTTTTCAGCCATTACTTGTGGTGGGGCGTGTCGAGGTCCTCGGGCGTGGCGTAGACGCCGTCGAGCACGGTGGACACGTCGGGCAGCGGCGACTCGTCCGCGCGCTGGGCCGCGTCGGTCAGCAGGCGCTTGACGCTGCCGGTGATCTCGTCCTCCTCGGTGATCGGAGAGGTCGGCGTTCTCGCGCAGCCAGGTGCGGTAGCGCTCGATCGGGTCGCGGCGCGCCCACTCCTCGAACAGCTCCTTCGGGACGTAGTAGGCGTCGTCGTGGACGGCGTGGCCCTCCATGCGGAGCGTCATCGACTCGATCAGGGTCGGCCCGCCGCCCTCGCGCGCCTTCTCGATCGCGCGCCTGGTCTCGCGGTAGACGGCGAGCACGTCGGTGCCGTCGACGACCACGCCCTCGAAGCCGTACGCCTGGGCGCGATCGGCCAGCGTCTCGCACGCGTACTCGAGGTGGGTCGGCGTCGAGTAGGCCCACTGGTTGTTGTCGCAGATGAACACCACCGGGAGGCGCCGCACGCCGGCGAAGTTCATCGCCTCGTGGGCGTCGCCGCGGGCGGAAGCGCCCTCGCCGAACCAGCCCACCGCGACGCGCCGCTCCTCGCGGATCCGGAATGCGAGCGCGCAGCCGACGGCGACCGGCAGCATCGCGGGCAGGTGGCTCACCATCGCGAGCAGCCCGAGGTTCGAGTCGGCCATGTGCACGTTGCCGTCCTTGCCCTTCGTCGGCCCGTCGGCGCGGCCCATGTACTGGGCGAAGATCCGCCAGGGCTCGACCCCGCGCGTCACGTGGACGCCCATGTCGCGGTGGAGGGGGCAGCCGACGTCGTCGGGACCGAGCGCGGTGGCCACGCCGACCGCGCTGCCCTCGTTCCCACGCCCGGTGTAGAACGAGCCCGGGATCTTCCCCTGCTTGTAGAGGATGTGCCCGCGCTCCTCGATCCCGCGCGTGATCAGCATGTTGCGGTAGATGCCGAGCAGGTCCTCGCGGTCGAGCCCCGCCTCGCGGACCTCACTGAGCGAGCCGACCGGCTCGGCTTCTCTCGCAATCGCCATTCACACACCCCCGTCGTCGGGCCTGAACCGGGGCGAACTCTAACGACTGGCCGGGAGGAACCCGCGAAGCTCCACGACCGGAACGCCGCGAACGCGGGCCGATACTGTCAGCGCATGGCCCGTAAGCGCAGCTGGATCCAGGAGGAGCGGCGCAGGACGCTCGGCGACTGGGTCGCCCTCTGCCTGCGTTGCGGGCACGTCCAGCGCTACTTCGAAGACTCCGAGCTGGAGGTTCCGGGTGCGTGTCCACAATGCTCGGAGCCGTTGCTCGCGCGCTGCCCGGGCTGTGGCGCGCGCATCGCCTCGGCGTTCGCGGTCGAGTGCGAGGAGTGCGGAGATCCGCTGAGGTCCGACGAGGGCTTCGGCTCCCGCATCCGAAAACCGGGTCGCTAGCTCTTGATCTCGGAGAAGCGGATCACCGTGACGGTCTCCTGGTCGGTCACCTCACGGTTGTAGAGCTGGCCGAGGAAGTTCGTCATCTCCTCGGTGCGGCGGATCTCCGGGTTGTCGTGCTCGATCTCCCGCGGCGAGAGCTCGGCGAGCGTCTTCACCTCGACCTTGTCGATCACCGCGTCGAACACGCGCTCGCGGGGGCCGAACCTCGCTCCGCAGAGCACCTGCACGACCATCCCCTTCTTGTACTTGCGGGACTTGTCCCCGAGGCGGATCGTGGCCGTCTTCCGGCGTGACCGGAGCTGATCTGCGACCAGGGGCGAATAGAAGTTGAGGGCGTACACGGCGGCGGCGAATCATAGAGCGTCGCCCTCCAGCGCAGTGCGCGCCTTGCCGGCCATCTCGCGCTCGCCGCGGTAGGCCAGGAGCTCCTCGGCGCGATCGAGCGGCAGCCAGCGCGCGTCGGCCACCTCGCGTCGTTGCTCGGGAGCGATGTCGCCGAGCCGGCCCCGCGAGTAGCGGAGCAGGTAGAAGCTGACCACCTTGAAGATCCTCTTCCCGCCCCTCGAGTAGACGTAGCGGACATCGCCGAGCTTGCCCAGCGAGCGGCCCTCCGCGCCGGTCTCCTCCGTCACCTCGCGCAGCGCTGTCGCCTCGGACGACTCGCCGGGGTCGACGAGTCCCTTCGGCAGCGCCCACAGTCCCTCGGGCTTGCCGTTCGGGCGGATCGCCGCGAAGACCCACTCGCCCTTCAGGCGCCTGACGAGCACGCCGCCCGACGAGATCTCAGCGCGGCATCGCAGATCCGCGAGTTTGTAACAAGCAAGTTACGAGAGAGTTGCCTAGCTGGTTTGCGGCGCTCTTGCGGAGCGGCTAAACTGTCCTGGCACTCGGGAAGCAAGAGTGCCAGCAAGTGTCACAAAGTCTGGACTGGAGGACGTCTGCATGAATCTACAGCCTCTGGGTGATCGCCTGATCGTCGAGGTCCTCGAAGAAGAGGAGCTCACGTCGAGTGGGATCGTCCTGCCTGACACCGCCAAGGAGAAGCCGCAGCGCGGCCGCGTCCTCGCGGTCGGCCCGGGCCCCCGCGACGAGGACGGCGAGTACATCAAGATGGACCTCGAGAACGGTGACGAGATCATCTTCTCGAAGTACGGCGGCACCGAGATCAAGCTCGGCACCGACGACTACCTGATCCTGCGCGAGACGGACGTGCTCGCCAAGGTCGTCGGCGACCGCGAGCCTGCCGGCGCCACCGCCTAAACACGAGGGAAAGAGAGACACATGGCTCACAAGGAACTGAAGTTCAGCGAGGACGCCCGCCGATCACTGGAGCGGGGCGTGAACATCCTCGCCGACGCGGTCAAGGTCACCCTTGGCCCGAAGGGGCGCTACGTCGTGCTCGACAAGAAGTTCGGCGCTCCCACGATCACGAACGACGGCGTCACGATCGCGCGTGAGATCGAGGTCGAGGACGTCTTCGAGAACCAGGGCGCCCAGCTCGTGCGCGAGGTCGCCACGGCAACCAACGACGTCGCCGGCGACGGCACAACGACCGCGACCGTGCTCGCTCAGGCGATCGTGCGCGAGGGCCTGAAGAACGTCGCGGCCGGCGCCAACCCGATGGGCCTGAAGCGCGGCATCGAAGGTGCCGTCGACCAGGTCGTCGAGAGCCTCAAGTCGCAGTCGAAGGAGATCTCGGGCAAGGAGGACATCGCCCGGGTCGCCACGATCTCGGCGCGTGAGCGCGAGATCGGCGACGTGATCGCCGACGCGATCGAGAAGGTCGGCAAGGACGGCGTCGTGAACGTCGAGGAGGGCCAGACCTTCGGCCTCGAGCTCGAGTTCACCGAGGGCATGCAGTTCGACAAGGGCTACCTCTCGCCGTACATGATCACCGACGCCGAGCGCATGGAGGCCGTGCTCGACGACCCGTACATCCTGGTCGCGAACCAGAAGATCGGGGCTGTCAAGGACCTCCTGCCGGTGCTCGAGGCCGTGATCCAGGCGGGTCGCCCGCTGCTGATCGTGGCCGAGGACGTCGAGGGCGAGGCGCTCGCGACGATCGTCGTCAACAAGCTGCGCGGGACGTTCACCGCCGTCGCCGTCAAGGCGCCGGGCTTCGGTGACCGCCGCAAGCGCATGCTCGAGGACATCGCGATCCTCAGCGGCGCCGAGGTGATCACCGAGGAGATGGGCCTCAAGCTCGAGAACACGAAGCTCACGCAGCTCGGCCATGCCCGCCGCGTCGTGGTCACGAAGGACACGACCACGATCATCGACGGAGCCGGCGATGCCGAGGGCATCAAGGCTCGGATCAAGCAGCTGAAGGCGGAGATCGAGAACACCGACTCCGACTTCGACCGCGAGAAGCTCCAGGAGCGGCTTGCGAAGCTGGCCGGCGGCGTCGCCGTCGTCAAGGTCGGCGCTGCGACCGAGACCGAGATGAAGGAGAAGAAGCACCGCGTCGAGGACGCGCTGCAGGCCACGCGGGCTGCCCTCGAGGAGGGCATCGTCCCGGGTGGCGGCGTCGCGCTCCTGAACGCGATCGACTCCGTCAAGGTCGACAAGCTCGAGGGCGACGAGCGGACGGGCGCACAGATCATCGTGCGCGCGCTCGAGGAGCCGGTTCGGCAGCTCGCCGACAACGCCGGCCTCGAGGGCTCTGTCGTCGTCGACAAGGTCCAGCAGGCCCCCAAGGGCCACGGCCTGAACGTCGACACCGGCGAGGTCGAGGATCTCGTCAAGTCCGGGATCATCGATCCGACCATGGTCACGCGCTCGGCGCTGCAGAACGCCGCGTCGATCGCGAAGAACATCCTGACCACCGAGGCCGTCGTGGCCGAGGCACCCGAGAAGGCAGGCGCCGCCGCCGGCGGCGGCATGCCCGACATGGGCGGCATGATGTAGAGAGCCCCCGCGAGGGAGCTCGACCTTGAGGGGCCGGCAAAGCCGGCCCCTCTTTTTTGTTCTGAAAGGAGGAGGCGGCTTGCCGCCTCCGTTGACGTTCAGAAGAACCTAGGGAGGGGGTCTTGGGGGGAAACCCGGTTTCCCCCGATTAACGAGAAACGGCCCGGGGGAGGGCCGTTTCAGCGAGGGGTGGGGGAGGTGGGTAGCCCAGGTATCGGCGCCCCCTTGGACCGGCCGATCCCCCGTTCTAGTGAATCGGCTCAGAAGGCGTAGCGCTCCTCTTTCCAGTAGTCCGCGTCGTTGTGGTAGCCGTAGCGCTCCCAGAAGCCCGGCTGGTCGCGGTCGAGCAGCTCGATGCCCCGGAGCCACTTGGCGCTCTTCCAGAAGTACTTGGTCGGGATCACCAGCCTGAGCGGCCAGCCGTGGTCGGGTGTGAGCGGCTCGCCGTCCGCCTCGTAGGCGATCAGGGCGTCGTCGTCCTCGAGCGCGTCGACGGGAACGTTCGCGGTGAAGCCCTGCTCTGCGTGGGCGACGACGTAGCGGCCCGCGGGCTTCGGCTGCACGAGCTTCGCGAGCTCGCTCCAGTGGACTCCCCGGAAGCGGGCGTCGAAGCGGCTCCAGCGCGTGACGCAGTGGATGTCGAGCTCGATCTCCTTGCTGGGCAGCGCTCGAAGCTCCTCCCAGCTGAGCGTGATCGGGTTCTCGACCTGGCCGAAGACGCGGAAGTCCCAACCGGCCAGGTCCGTCTGCGGAACGCTGCCCGCGTGGAGCACCGGCCACTTGTCGGTCAGGTACTGGCCGGGCGGGAGACGGGCCGGGTCGTAACCGGCGTCCGCGACCTTCTTCTCGGCTCGGGAGCGGAACATCGGCTCCCTACACTAGTCGCGTGGACTCAACGCACTTCACAGGCCGCTATCGCCGGCCGCGCTCGTTCGTGCGCGTCGCCGGCCCGGAAGCGGCGGACTTCCTCGAGCGCATGCTCTCGAACGAGGTAGCTTCGCTGCAACCGGGGGAGAGCACCGAGGCGCTTCTGCTGACGCCGAAGGCGCGAGTGCTCGCCCCGTTGCGCGTTCTTCGCCGAACCGACGCCGACTTTCTCCTGCTGACGGAGCCCGAGCTGGGCGAGGTCGTTCGCTCGAACCTCCTCCGCGCCCGCTTCGCGGCGAAGTGTGAGATCGAGCCCGAGGAGCACACCTCGACGATCGTGCCGGGCGAGGGCGACGGGATCCCGACGCTCGACTACGGCCTGCCTGCCCGCGAGGTGCTCGACGTCCAGGCGGACGGCGATGCCGAGGAGCTCGAGCGCCTGCGGATCGAAGCGACGACGCCGCGGTTCGGCCGTGAGATCGACGACCGGGTCCTGCCCGCCGAGGCAGGGCTCGTGGAGCGGGCGGTCTCGTTCACGAAGGGCTGCTACCCCGGCCAGGAGCCGATTGCGCGGCTTCAGTACCGGGGGCAGGCCAACCGCCGGCTGCGCGTGCTCGAGCTCGAGGCCGATCACGTGCCGGCTCCCGAGGCTGAGCTGCGGCTGGGCGAGAAGGTCGTGGGACGGGTGACGAGTGCCGTCCCGGGCCTGGCGCTCGGTTACGTCCGCAAGGAGGTGGAGGACGGCGCCGTCCTCGACGTGGAGGGACGGCACGCGAAAGTGCGCCCGGCAAGATTCGAACTTGCGACCTCTGCCTCCGCAGGGCAGCGCTCTATCCCCTGAGCTACGGGCGCGTAACGGCGACCCAGTGTAGCCGCGCTCAGACGCGCAAGACGACGCGGCCCGTGACCTCGCCGGCCTCGAGCAGACGGTGCGCCTCGGCCGCCTCCTCGAGCGGAAGCTCACGCTCGACCCACGGCCGAAGCTCGCCTCGCGCGACCTGCTCGAGCAGCCGCTCGAGCGCCTCCCGCGGCGCGGCCTGGCCGGCGATGCCCTCGATCCGGGCGCGCTTTCCGACCAGCGACCAGACACCGAACGAGACGTTCGGGTCGCCGACGGCTCCCGGGGTGATCAGCCGTCCGTCGCGGCCGAGCGCTGCCACGCTCCGCTCGAACGTCCGCGCGCCGAGCGGCTCCCAGACGACGTCCGCCTCCAGCTCGTCCACGCGCGGATCGTCGTAGGCCAACGGCTCCGCGCCGAGCTCGCGCAGGCGGTCGTGCTTCGCCTCGCTCGCCGTTGCGTAGACCGTCGCGCCGAGCGAGCGGCCGATGTCGATTGCCGCCTGGCCCGTGCTGCTTGCGCCGCCCTGCACGAACAGCGTCCCGCCCGCGGCGAGCTCGCCCCGGCCGACGACACCCCACCACGCCGTTCGGTACGGCGTCGGCAGGCTCGCGGCGACGGACGTCTCGACGCCCTCGGGGAGCGCATAGAGATCCGCTTCGGCGGCGACCGTGAGCTCGGCGTAGCTCCCTTTGGCGCCGGCCGCGACCACGCGCTCCCCGGTGTCCTCGCGCGTCCCGGCCGCGTCGCCCGGGTTGCCGAGCAAGAGCGGGAACGACGAGGCGCCGCCCTTGCGCTGGTTGACGTCGAAGCGGTTCACGCCGGCCGCCTCGACTCGAAGGAGGACCTGGCCGTCCTCCGGCTTCGGATCTGGCACCTCTTCGATGCGGAGGACTTCCGGCCCTCCGGTCTCGTGGATGACTACGGCGCGCACGGCAGGGAACGGTACTCGCCCCGCCGAACTCGACGCTCGTGGTAGACGTTCCGGACGGACTGACACTCAAGCGCCACCGTGACCTTGCCGGTCGCGAGAAGCGTCCGATCGCACGCCGGATCCTGTTGTCGCTTCTCGCCGTTCTTTGCCTGCTGGGTCTCGCGAACCTCTTCGGTCAGCGACCTCAGACGACCGCCGCCGAGAGCCCGGTGGCATCCCTCGACGTCTACTCGCCCCAGCGGCTCCGCAGCGGCCTCTTCTTCGAGTCGCGCTTCCACATCCATGCCCGTGAGGAGATCCGAGAGGCGACTCTGGTGCTCGAGCCAGGGTGGCTGGAAGGCATGACGCTGAACACGCTTGCTCCCGGGCCGATCGGGGAGGCGAGCCGCGACGGCCGCATCGCCCTGGAGCTCGGCCGCATCCCGCCCGGTGGAGAGCACCTGTTGTTCCTGCACTTCCAGGTCAACCCGACCAACGTCGGCCACCGCTCGCAGGACGTGGAGCTCTACGACGGCGAGAAGCTCCTGCTCACCATCGACCGCTCGGTGACGGTCTTCCCCTAATAAGTGCCCCTTCCAGCAACACACGCCTGCTTCTGGCCCGCGATCACGCGGCGCCAGGAACCGCCCTCGCCCTTGCAAAGGCTGCAGAGAGCCTTTGACGCGGGCGAGTGCGGCCCCTGGCTTGGTGCTCACGACCCAGAAGCTGGGCAGCATCACTGGAAGGGGCACTAGCCCATGGACATCGTCATCAGGGCCATCGTGGGTCTCCTCTTCGTCTTCCTCCTCACGCGCGTCGTCGGCCGGCGCGAGCTGTCTTCCATGCAGCCGTTCGACCTGATCCTGCTCGTGATGATCGGCGATCTCGTTCAGCAGGGGATCACGCAGAACGACTTCTCCGTGACCGGGATGCTGCTCGTCGGCTCGACCGTCGCCCTGCTCACGGTGGCGATCTCGTACACGAACTTCCGCTTCCCCCGGCTCCGGCCGATCCTGGAGGGCGAGCCCGTGCTCGTCGTCCAGGACGGCAAGCCGATCGAGCGCAACCTCCGGCGCAACCGGATCACGATGGAGGAGCTCGCCGCGCTCGCCCGCGGGCAGCAGTTCGGCTCGCTCGACGACGTGCAGTGGGCCGTGCTCGAGACGAGCGGCCAGATCAGCTTCATCCCGAGGCACCGCTCCTAGACTCGTCACGTGCCGCTCTACCTGACCGAGCAGGACGTCGAGTCGCTCCTGTCGCCAGAGGAGGCGCTCGAGCCGATCGAGGAGTGCTTCAGGCGCCTGGCGCGCGGGGCGATCGACAACCGCGCGCGGATCCGCCAGCCGGTGGAGGGCGGGATGTTCGCGGTCATGTCCGCGGTCGACCAGGAGCTCGGTCTCGCCGGCCTCAAGTCGTATGCCTGGGTGGCGGCGGGGACGCCCTTCGTCGTCGTGCTCTTCGACGTCGCCCGCGGCGAGCTGGCCGCGGTGATCGAGGCGAACCGGCTCGGTCAGCTGCGGACCGGCGCTGCGAGTGGGGTTGCGGCACGCCACCTTGCCCGCCCGGGTGCGCGGAGCCTCGGGGTGATCGGCTGCGGGTTCCAGGCCGAGACACAGGTGGCGTGCATCCGCGCAGCCGTCCCGTCGATCGAGACTGTCGTCGCCTACTGCCGGACCGAGGACAGCCTGCGCTCGTTCTGCGAGCGTGTCGGCGCCGAGCCCGCCGAGTCACACCGCGAGGCGGCCGCGCACGACATCGTCGTGACGGTGACGACCTCGCGCGACCCGGTCCTGCGTGGCGAGTGGCTGCCCCCGGGAGCTCTCGTCTGCGCCGTCGGCGCCAACGACCCGACCCAGCGCGAGCTGGACAACGTGGTGCTCGAGCGGGCCGGCTTCGTGTGCTGCGACTCGCGCGAGCAGTCGAGACTCGAGTCGGGCGACCTGATCGAGCCGGTCGAGGCGGGCGTGCTGGACTGGCTCGAGGTGCACGAGCTCCACGAGGTCGTCTCGGGCGAGCTGCAGGGACGTCAATCCGACGAGGACATCGTCGTCTTCAAGTCGAACGGGATCGCCGCCTGGGACGTCGCGATCGGCGCCGCCGCGCTCGAGCGGGCGCGAGACCGCGGCGTGGGAACGAGCCTTTAGAGGCTGCCGGAGCCGCGCACCGAGGCGATCACGTCGTCGCCGATGGCGCGGATCAGCTCGGGCCGGTCGAGCAGCCGCTCACGCTCCTGCGGGGTCGTTCGGTTGCGGACGTAGGGATCCTCGAGAATCTCCGTGAGCGGGCGCCCGCGCTCGTGCTCGCGGATGATGTAGGCGGCGACCCGCTCCTCGTTCGAGCTGCGGGCGAACAGGAACGAGAACGGGTTGCGGAAGAGCTCGGAGAGCTTGGCCACGCGGCGATTGTATCCTTGCCGCGATGCGCCTCAAGCCGTCGCCGGCGAGGTTCGCCGAACGCACCATCCACGGCGTGGACGAGAACGGGGAGGACGAGCGGATCGTCCTCTGGATCGAGCGACGTCAGGGCGCGGTGTGGGCGGTCGGGCGCGCGGTCAACCCGCAGCACCGTTCGAGTGACGAGCCCAGGCGCGACGACTACATCTTCGAGGGGTACGAGCTCGAGGACGCACTGGAGGCTGCGAACGGTGCGCTCTCCGACGACTCGCGCGTCTCCGCGCAGGACGGGGGGACGGCCAACGTCGAGCCCTTCGCGCGCGAGGAGCTGCTGAAGAAGCTCGAGCGCTGGTTCTTCGGGCACGATCGTCAGCCGGGCGGGTAGCCTCGGTCGCCGTGTTGATCCGCCTCGGGCACAGCCCGGATCCCGACGATGCATTCATGTTCTGGGGCCTCGCTTCCGGCCACGTCGATCCGCGCGGGTTCGAGTTCGAGCACGTCCTGGCGGACATCCAGACGCTGAACGAGTGGGCGCTCGAGGGCCGGCTCGAGGTGACCGCGCTCTCGCTGCACGCCTACCCGTACGTCCAGGACCGCTACACGCTGTTGCCCCACGGCGCCAGCATGGGCAGCGGGTACGGGCCGATCGTCGTGGCACGCGAGCCGATGTCGAAGGAGCAGCTCGGCGAGGTGCGGATCTCGGTGCCGGGCAAGATGACGACCGCGTTCCTCGTACTACGGCTGTACCTCGGCGACTTCGAGTACCGCGAGGCGCCGTTCGACCGCATCCTCGACCAGGTGCGCGAGGGCCAGGCCGATGCAGGGCTCCTGATCCACGAGGGCCAGCTGACGTACTCCGCACTCGGGCTGGAGAAGGTCGTCGACCTCGGGGAGTGGTGGCTGCTCGAGACAGGTCTGCCGCTGCCGCTCGGCGTGAACGCGGCCCGGTCCGATCTCGGAGCCGAGGCGCTGAGCGAGCTCTCGTCGGTGCTGGAGGAGTCGATCCGCGCGGGCCTCGACAACCGCGAGCAAGCGCTTGCCTACGCCGGTCAGTTCGGCCGTGGCCTGGATGCCGAGCTCACCGACCGCTTCGTCGGCATGTACGTGAACGAGCTGACCTGCGACTACGGCGACGAGGGCCGGGCGGCGGTCGAGGAGTTGTTGCGCCGCGGCGAGGGGATCGGCGCGTTCCCCGAGCCGGTTCGGGTTGAGTTCGTCTCGTAGCTCTCTAGCGTGAGCCGCGCCGTCGTCCTGAGCGCGGTTCGGACGCCGGTTGGACGCTACGGCGGCGCGCTCTCCGGCGTGCGGCCGGACGATCTCGCCGCCATCGCGATCGCGGCTGCGGTCGAGCGGGCGGGGATCCCGGCGGGGGAGATCGAGGACGTCTACTTCGGCTGCGCCAACCAGGCCGGCGAGGACAACCGGAACGTCGCCCGGATGGGCGCTCTGCTCGCTGGGCTGCCCGAGAGCGTCGCGGGCGTGACCGTCAACCGTCTGTGCGCATCCGGCCTGTCCGCGGTTGTATCCGCGTGCCACGCAGTCGCCGCGGGTGACGGCGACCTGTTCGTCGCGGGCGGCGTCGAGTCGATGAGCCGCGCGCCGCTGGTGCTGCCCAAGCCCGACAAGGCCTTCCCGCGCGGCAACCAGACGGCCTGGGACACGACGCTCGGGTGGCGGTTCCCGAACCCGCGCCTGGAGGAGCTGTTCCCGCTCGAGTCGATGGGCGAGACCGGCGAGAACGTCGCCGAGCGCTGGGAGGTGTCGCGCGAGGATCAGGATGCATTCGCCGCCGAGTCGCAGCGGCGCTGGGCGGAGGCTGCCGAGGCGGGGCGGTTCGACGACGAGCTGGTGCCGGTAGGCGAGCTCGTCCGGGATGAGCATCCGCGGCCCGGCACGACCGTCGCGACGCTTGCAGGGCTGAAGCCGGCCTTTCGCAGCGACGGGAGCGTGACGGCCGGGAACTCGAGCGGGCTGAACGACGGAGCAGCGGCGCTGGTGGTCGCGAGCGAGGAGCGGGCCCGTGAGTTGGGCGGCGCCGAGCCGCTCGGCGCCTTCGTCGCGGGGCCGTCGTGGGCGTCGACCCCAGGGTGATGGGGATCGGCCCGGTACCTGCCGTGCGCAAGCTGCTGGCCCGGGCCGGCGTGGACGTCGACCGACCTGGACCTGGTCGAGCTGAACGAAGCGTTCGCCTCACAGAGCCTCGCGGTGATCCGCGACCTCGGCCTCGACCCGGCGCGGGTCAACGTGAACGGCGGCGCGATCGCGCTCGGCCATCCGCTGGGGATGAGCGGCGCGCGCCTCGTCGTGACGCTGCTCCACGAGCTGCGCCGTCGCGGCGGCCGCTACGGCCTCGCAACCCTCTGCGTCGGCGTGGGCCAGGGACAGGCCGCCCTCTTCGAGCGTGCAGGCTGACGTGTCCCTTTCAGCCGGGTCGCGCTAGGTACCCGACCTCCTCCCCGCTGTCGACGCTAGCGGGCTCGGGCGCACGCGTGTGTGCCGACTTCGTACAGAAAGCGTGACGACGACACGGGGCCGCTCGGTATCGTCCCGCGCGACATGGCGGTTGCGACCGCAGCGGGAGTACGGGCTGTTCATCGGCGGCGAGCTCGTCGAGCCGTCCTCCGGCGACGTCCGCGAGCTGACCGAGCCCGCGACCGGCGACCCGCTTGCGAAGGTGGCCATCGCCGGCGAGGCCGACATCGACCGGGCCGTCGAAGCTGCGCGCTCCGCGCTCGCGGGTGCATGGGCCAAGACTCCGCCGACCGAGCGGTCGCGTCTCCTCCACGCGCTCGCCGACGCGATCGGGGCCAACCGCAAGGAGCTGGCCGAGCTCGAGGTGCGCAACGTCGGCAAGGCGCTGGCTTCGGTGAAGGCCGAGGTCGCCGGCGCAGCGGAGAACTTCCGCTTCTACGCATCGGCGATCGCCTCGATCGCCGGCCGCGCGAATCCGGTCGGCGGCTCGCTCCTCTTCTACTCGCTCAAGGAGCCGGTCGGCGTCGCCGCCCAGATCGTCCCCTGGAACTACCCGCTGATGATGGCCACGTGGAAGCTGGCGCCTGCACTGGCGGCCGGCTGCACGGTCGTCCTGAAGCCCGATCCCGCGACGCCGCTCACCGCGTTGCGCCTGGCCGAGCTCGCTGCGGAGGTCGGCTTCCCCGAGGGCGTCGTGAACGTCGTGCCCGCCGACGGCCCCACGACCGGCGCCTACCTCGTGCGCCACCCCGGGGTCGACAAGGTCGCGTTCACGGGCTCGACGAAGACCGGTGCGGAGATCATGCGGCTGGCGGGCGATCCGCTCAAGCGCGTGACGCTCGAGCTCGGAGGCAAGAGCCCGAACCTCGTCTTCGCCGACGCCGACCTGGCCGACGCCATTCCGAGCGCGGTCTGGTCGATCTACTACGCGGCCGGCCAGAGCTGCGAGGCGCGTTCACGGGTCCTGGTCGAGAAGCCGCTCTACGACGACTTCGTGGCGCAGTTCGCCGAGAAGGCAGGCTCGATCAAGGTCGGCGACCCACTCGACCCCGAGACTCAGATGGGCTCGCTGATCTCCAACGCGCACCGCGAGCGGGTGCACGGCTACGTCGAGCAGGGGCGCGAGGAGGGCGTGGAGGTCGTCACCGGCGGCGAGGCCACCGACGGGCCCGGTGCCTTCTACCCGCCGACGGTCCTGGCCGGGGTCGAGAGCGGGATGACGGTCGCGCAGGAGGAGATCTTCGGCCCTGTCGTCGCCGTGATCGGTTTCGAGGACGAGAAGGACGCCGTCCGGATCGCGAACGACTCGAAGTACGGCCTGTACGCGACGGTCTGGACCGGCGACCCGGCCCGGGGTCACCGCCTGGCGCGTCAGATCAAGGCCGGCACGGTCGGGATCAACATGCCTTACACCGCCTTCCCCGGCATTCCGTTCGGCGGCTACAAGCAGTCCGGCTTCGGTCGCGAGCTGGGCATCGAGACGCTCGACCTCTACCTCGAGACGAAGAGCGTCATCGTCTCGACGGGCACCCGCCCGTACAACCCGTTCGGTCTCTAGACGAGTTCGCGCCGGAGCACGGAGGCGACCGCGGTGAGGGCCGCACGCGTCTCTTCGAGCGAAGGCTCGCGCGTGGTCAGGCGCTGAAGGCCGAGACCCGGCAACAGCAGCGGGCGGAACAACCGGTGGCCCGAGACCTGGATCGCCTGCCAGAGCTCCATCGTCAGCGCCAGCGAGAGCATGCGTGACGACGAGCGGGGTGTAGAGAGCAGGCGCGAGCGGCCAAGCGCGGTCGGCGAGCAATGTCACCGGCAGAACGAGAGCGGCAAAGTTCGTTCCGCACCGCGGAGAGAAGCGGGAGGGCCTGGCCTTGCCGGCCCAAGTTGCGGAGAGCTGGCGCAACTCGGCGGCGGCGATCGCGCGGTGCTCGGCGCCGTGAAGGCGAAGCGTGCGGCCGCGGAAAAGCCAGAGGACGAGGCCGACCGTCAGCGCAATCGCCGCCGGAAGGCGAACGGCGGCCGGGAGCAGGAAGAAGCCCAAGGGGGCGACGAGCGCGAGGGCGAGCAGAGCGCGCTCGCGTGGACGCGTCACACCGCGGCGGCGAAACACTGGCGAGAGCGACGCTGCGAGACGAACCAGGCCCCGTAGGAGCGGCAGCTTGCGCAGGAGCGGCGGCCGGGAGGTCATGACCCCCTCGCGAACGGAGCCGTCGACACCGGCGAAGGCCCAGAAGCGCTCGCTCACGATCACGACGCCGTTCGGTCGCGCCATCCCGCCCAGCTGCGGAATGCGCTCGGCGGCGTCTGCGCGCGCGAGAATCTGCCGGGTTTCGACCATCTACCCAGCTTGTCGGAAAATACGGCCGCCCGGCAAGGGCCGGGCGGCCTATTTCTCGGTCAGTTAATGACCAGTGCGAGGTTTTCGGGTCTACCAGTAGCCGCGCGAGAAGAAGCCAAGCAGCGCGAGCACGAGGATCACGATCAGGAGAATCCAGAGAATCGACATGTCCGTGCACCCCCTTTCGGTCTGTGCTTGTTCTTCCCAACGCATCGAGGCGTGAAACAGATACGCGAGTGGGTAAGCCCAACCCGTGCGGCTGTATCCGCAGCTTCCCGGCCGGCGCCTCGGAACGCTCTCCCGAGACTTGCTCATCGTTGCGCTGCTCCTGCTCTTCGCGTGGCTCGGCAAGCAGGTCCACGACGCGGTCGACGCGCTCGCGGTGCTCGGGGAGGGCGTTCGGAGCGGCGGCGAGGCCGTCCAGGGCGGGTTCGAGTCGGCGGCCGATGCCGTCGACGGGACGCCGATCGTCGGCGGTGACCTCGCGGACGGCCTGCGGGGCGCCGGCGAGGGGTCCGGAGGAAACGTCGCCGAGCTCGGATCAGCCGGCGAGGAGAAGGTGCACTACCTCGCCAATCTTCTGGGCCTGCTGACCTTCGCGATCCCTTCGGCCCTGGTGCTGCTGGCGATGCTGCCGCCCCGGATCAGGCAGGCACGGCAGCTCTCGGCTGCCGCCCGCGTCCTGCGAGAGCCTGTAGGAGAGCGCCGCCGCCTACTCGCCATGCGCGCCGCCTTCGCGCTTCCCTACGGCCAGCTGCTCCGGTACACGCAGGATCCGATCGGCGACCTCGCCGCGGAACGCTACGAGTCGCTGGTGGAAGCGGTGCTCGAAGACGTGGGTCTCCGAGCACCGCCTCCGTCAGCTAGATCCAGCTGAGCTCCTGCTGCAGGATCGGCACGGCGAAGTAGAGCGCGAACGCGAGGGCAGAGGCGTACATGAGCGGGTGCACCCGCGCCCACTGCCCCTGGCAGATCCGGATCCACACGTAGGCGATGAACCCGGCCGCGATCCCGTCCGTGATCGAGAACGTGAACGGCATGAACATGATCACGAGGGCGGCCGAGAGGCCCAGGGCGACATCGTGGAAGTCGATGCCCGCCAGGCGCCGCTCGGGCGTCGTCGGGCGGGAGCCGACCGGCAGCTCGCCCTCTCCCGGATCGTGGCGAAGCGGGTCGCCTTCGAGCCGTTCGGCGTCCTCCTCCACCTCCGTCATCACGCTGATCATCAGCCAGCCGACGATGATCAGCGCCGGGGCCGTCGCCTGCGGAGGCACCATGCCGATCAGCGGCGCGAGGAACATGAACGGGAAGAAGAGCAGGCCCGTGACGACGCTCACCCACCCGGTCCGGCCGCCCACGCCTACCCCCGACGCGGACTCGATGTAGGTCGTCGCCGAAGAGGCCGACACGAACCCCCCGGCGGCGGCGGCCGCGGAGTCGACGAGCAGCGGCTTCTGCAGGTCGGGCATCTCGCCCTGCGCGTTCACGTAGCCGGCCTGCCGGCCGACGCCGACGAGCGTGCCCATCGTGTCGAAGAAGTCGGCGAGGAAGAGCGTGAACACCAGCGCGAGCGCGGCGACGAACGGCAAGGTCGAGAAGGCATCGAAGCTGATCTCGCCGACGAGGCTGAAGTCGGGCGTGGAAACGATGTCGTCGGGCCAGCGTGCGTAGCCGAGGTTCTCCGGGTAGACGTCGGCGGCGTAGTTGACGATCGTCGCGAACGCCGTGGTCAGGACGATCCCGACGAGCAGGTCTCCGGGGAACCCCCGCGCGCGAAGCCCGATCGTGAGCAGGATCCCGAACAGCACGATCACCACCGACCAGGTCGTGAACGGCGTCAGGTCGACCGGCGTCGGGGCCTCACGGCCCTGGACGAGGCCGGAGTTGTACAGGCCGATGAAGGCGATGAAGAGACCGATTCCGACGGCGATCGCCTTCTTCAGCTCCAGCGGAATCGCGCGCATGATCGCCTCGCGCAGGCCGAGGAGGACGAGGACCGTGATCGCCAGTCCCTCGATCACCACCAGCCCCATCGCCTCCGGGAAGCCGAGCCCGTTGTCGGCGACCAGCGTGAAGGCGACGACCGCGTTGATGCCCAGGCCCGGCGCGAGCGCGTAGGCCATGTTCGTGTAGAGGCCCATGATGATCGTCATCACCCCGGCGACCAGGCAGGTCGAGGTGAGGACGGCGTCGAAGGGGAGGCCCGCTTCCTCGAGGCCCGGAACGCCCGCGAACCCAAGGATCGCGGGGTTCACGAAGATGATGTAGGACATGACGATGAACGTGGTCATGCCCGCGACCGTGTCGCGGCCCGGGGTGGTGCCGTTCTCCCGGAACCGGAACCGCCGTCCGAACACCGAGCGCTCGAACGAGGCGGCGAAGTCACTCATGACGGTGCTCCTTTCCGCAGGTCCGTGATGGGGGCGATCCTAAGCAGCAGGCTGGACGACGTTTTCCACATCGGAAACGGCGTCGGCGCGAACCGCGTCGGCGGCACTCCGGAGGAGGACGAGGCCTGCGACCTCGTTGTCTCCTGGATGGAGGAGGCCGGGCTCGAAGTCGAGCGCGACGAACGGGGCAACGTCGTCGGGCGGCTGCTCGGCGAGCGACCCGAGCTGCCCGAGGTCTGGACGGGCTCCCACCTCGACTCCGTGCCCGAGGGTGGGAAGTACGACGGCCCGCTCGGCGTGCTCGCCGGCCTGGAGGCGGTAGCGGCGGTCGGCCGGTCGGAGCGGACGCTCGGCGTGGTCGTCTTCCGCGACGAGGAGACCGGCTGCCACGGGAGCCGCTGGCGCGTGCGGAACGGCTCCCTGCCCGGCTCGTACGTCGAGCTCCACATCGAGCAGGGGCCGAGGCTCGCGCGGGCGGGTGCGCCGCTCGGCGTCGTGAGCGGGATCGTCGCCTACGCGCGTCGCAAGGTGAGCTTCACGGGCTCAGCCGGCCACGCGGGCACGAAGCCGATGGACGCCCGCGACGACGCGCTCTGCAAGGCGGCCGAGTTCGTCCTCCGCGTGCGAGACGCCGCCTCCGCGATCGAGGGCGCGGTCGGCACGGTCGGCGTGCTGGAGGTGCTGCCCGGCGGCGTGAACGTCATTCCGGGGGCGGTTCACCTGACCGTGGACGCGCGGGCGCCGGACGACGCTCGCCTCGGCCGCCTGCTCTCCGAGCTCGAGCTGGACCTCGAGCCGATCGTGCCGGCGGCTCTCATGGCCGAGTCTGTGCGCCGTGTCCTGGGCGAGGAGGTCGGGCGGGTCGGTGCTCCGGTCGTCGAGCTGCCGTCGGGCGCCGGCCACGACGCGGGCGTGCTCGCCGCAGCCGGCGTCGAGGCGGGGATGCTCTTCGTGCGCAGCCTCAACGAGGGCGTGAGCCACTCGCCGGAGGAGCACTCGAGCGACGAGGACGTCGCGCTCGCGGTCGAGGTCCTGACCGCGACCGTGCGGCGGCTCAGCTCTCCCGGAAGCTGATCCTCTGGGCGCCCTCCCAGAGGGTCAACCGGCCGAGCTCCTTCAACTGCTCCGCTCCTTCTGTCAGCGTGGCGAAGTGGTTCGCCCACAGCTCGCCGGCCTTGCTCTTGAAATGGCAGTAGCCGTACGGGAACAGGAGCTCGGTCTCGCTTTCGCCCCCCGGGTACAGCGCGAGCTCACCCGGGTGCGGGTACGAGGTGGCGTTCTCCGGGCCGATGCCGAGGTCGCGGTCGCCCCAGGGAATCCAGTTGGACTCCCCGCTCCAGCGGCAGTGGATGATCCGGTCCTCCAGGGGGAGGATCCGTTTGAAGGCGGCGACCGTCTGCGGCGCCAGCTCCTCCTCCCAGCGGGCGACGAAGCGAAAGCCTGCGGCCTCGATCTCGAGCATCGGCGGCAACCTACTCGACGGGCGCGCCGGCCGCGATCCAGGCACCGAGCGTCGCGCGCTCCTCCTCGGTCATCCCGGTTGCGTTGCCGAGGGGCATCGCGGTCGAGTCGACCGCCTGGGCGCGGATCGCCTCGGCGCGGCCGGCGATCTGCTCGGGCGTGTCGAGCACGACGCCGCCGGGCGCCGTCGAGAACTGCTCGCTGGTCGGGTCGGCCGAGTGGCAGGTGACGCAGCGCTCCTCGACGATCGCGACGGCCTGAGCGGTCGATACGCGCTCCCCGCTCGCGGACTCCGGCGCGTCGGGCTCGATCGCGAGCGCCAGGGCAATCGTCGCGGCTGCGGCGCCGATCGGGATGAGGAGGCTCGTCCGCCCGCGGCGGCGCAGGACGAAGAAGTGCCGCACCCACGCGCCGACGAGCATCAGCACGAGCGAGCACCAGCCAGGCCTGGTCGTGCCCGTACAGGAACGGGAAGTGGTTCGAGATCATCGTCAGCACGACGGGCAGCGCCAGGTACGTGTTGTGCACGGAGCGGCGCTTCGCATCGACGCCGCGCTCGACGCGCGGCGGCCGCTCTTCCTGCTTCGCGCGGATCAGCTCCCAGTGGGCCGGGATGATCACGAACAGGACGCTCGCGACCATGATCGTCCCCAGCATCGCCCCGACCTGGATGAAGGCGCCCCGGCCGCTGAAGAGCTCGCCGGCGCCCCAGGCGGCGAGCGCGGTCAGGCCCACGATCGCGACCCCGAGGACGACCTCGTTGCGGATCGCCCGGCAGAGGAGGTCGTAGACGACCCAGGCGAGCACGAGCCCGGCGAGGCTGGCCCCGATCGCGACCGCCTCCGAGAGGTCGGCCACGGACGGGTCGATCAGGTACGTGTCGGCTTGCAGGTAGTAGAGGAGGACGAGCAGCGCGAACCCGGAGATCCACGTCCAGTACGCCTCCCACTTGAACCAGTGCAGCGGCTCGGGGAGCCTCGCCGGCGAGGTCAGGTGCTTCTGCACGTGGTAGAAGCCGCCGCCGTGCACGGCCCAGAGCTCACCGTCTACGCCCTTCTCGGCATCCCCGCGCTCGCGAGGCCGCTCGAGCGAGGTGTCGAGGAAGACGAAGTAGATCGACGCGCCGATCCAGGCGATCCCGGCGATCACGTGCGTCCAGCGGATCAGCAGGTTGAGCCAGTCGGTCAGGTAGGCATCGAGCCCCAGGATCACCCGCGCCTCCAGCGGTCCTCGGCGATCGCCACCAGCTCGCCGAGCGCGGTTTCGAGCTCCTCGTCGGTCGGGTTGCCGATCCGCGAGCGAAGCACCTCGAGGATCTCCGCCTTCGGGCCGGCGATTGACGAAGACGACGAAGCGGAAGCCGTGCCGCGACTCGTACTCGGCGTTCAGGCGCTCGAGCTCGGCAAGGACGGCCGGGTCGTCGTCCGCACCCTGCTCGGCGGCGGAGCGCGCCGAGAGTCTGGTCGCGCCGATGGCCGGGTGCGCATCGAGAACCTCACGCCGCTCGCTCGGGGTCAGGTCTTGCATCGCCACACGGCGGGCCTGACCGAGCGGATCCTCCAGCGCAGCGAGCCGCTCGACGAAGCGCGTCCGCCCCTCGAAGAGCTCGGCGAGCTCCTCGGCGCTCAGCTGCCGCGGTAGCTCGCGCACGAGTAGGGCGAGACGAGCAGAGGGACGTGGTAGTGGCCGTCCTCGAGCGCCAGCTCGAGCTCTACGCGGCGGAAGAACGGGGAGGGCGGGTGGAAGGCGAGCGTGTACGGGCCCGGCTCCAGGTCGCGCGCGAGCTCCTTGACGCGACCGTCGGCGTCGGTCGTCGCCACCGCGATCTGCTCTCCGGCGAGGGACAGCTCGATGCGAACGTCTCGCGCGGGCTCGCCGCGGCCGGTGTCGAGCACGTGCGTGGAGAGCGAGACGGTCACGCCCACAATCTTCGCGCCTGCACTCGATGTTCCCGCGCGATCTCGTCCTCGTCGGCGTGGACGAGCCGCCCCTCGCGCACGACCTCGTCGCCGCCCACGAAGAGCCGGTCGACTCGGTGCGGCGCCGTGAGCACCAGCGCCGCGACCGGGTCGTCGGCGCCGCCGAACTCGAGGCCGTCGGTGCGCCAGACCGCGAAGTCCGCGCACTTGCCGTGCTCAAGCGACCCGATGTCGTCGCGTCCGAGCACGCTCGCCCCGCCGCGGGTGCCGATCCGCAGCGCCTCGCGTGCCGTCATCGCCGCGGGGCCGCCCCGGCCTCGCGCGACGAGCAGCGCCTGCTTCACCTCGAATAGCAGGTCGCTGCGCTCGTTCGACGCCGAGCCGTCCACGCCGAGACCGACCCGCACGCGTGCGTCCACGAGCTCGCGGACGGGCGCGACCCCGGCACCGAGCCGGAGGTTGGACGTCGGGCAGTGGGCGACGCCCACGTCGGCCCCGGCGAACGCCTGCACGTCCTCCTCGGACAGATGGACGCAGTGGGCGCACCATGCCTCCCGGCCGAGCCAGCCCACCTGCTCGAGGTACTCGACCGGGCGGCAGCCGTAGAGCTCGACGCAGTAGGCGTCCTCCTCGACGGTCTCGGCAAGGTGTGTGTGCAGGCGGAGGCCGAGCCGCCGGGCGAGCTGGGCCGACTCGCGCATCAGCTCCTTCGTGACCGAGAAGGGCGAGCAGGGCGCCACGACGATCTGCACGCGCGCGCCCGGGCCGCTCTCGTGCAGGCGCGCGGCCGCTTCGGTCTCGGCCAGGGCCGCATCGGTCGTCTCGACGACGTAGTCCGGCGGAAGGCCGCCGCTCGACTGGCCGAGATCCATCGAGCCGCGCGCCGCCACGATGCGCACGCCGAGCTCGCGTGCCGCCTGAAGCTCCGCCTCGAGCAGCCCCTCGACCCCGGGCGGGAACAGGTAGTGGTGGTCGAACACGGTCGTGCACCCGGACAGAGCGAGCTCGGCGAGCCCGGTGCGGGCGGCCGCGTACTCGGCGTCCGCGTCGATCCCGGCCCAGACCGGGTAGAGCGTCTTCAGCCAGGTGAAGAGGTCGGCCTCCTGCGCGCGCGCGCGTGTGAGCGTCTGGTACAGGTGATGGTGCGTATTGACGAGCCCCGGGGTGACGAGCGCGCCGCCGAGGTCCACGGTCTCGTCCGCAGTGGGCCGCTCGCCGCCCCCGACGCCGCCGACGAAGCCGTCGTCGACGAGCAGCCAGCCGCCGTCGTGCTCGGTGCCCGCCTCGTCGCCCACCACGACGTAGGCGTTCGTGAAGAGCGTCGTCACGCTTCGAGGGAGACCAGCTCGAACCGGTCGACGTCCACGAGCCCGCGGTCTGTGATCTTGAGGCTCGGGATCACCGACAGCGCCAGGAACGACAGCGTCTGGAACGGCGAATGCAGCTCGCAGCCGAGGATCCGCGCGGCCTCGACGCAGGCGCGACTTCGCTCGAGCACCTCGTCCAGGGGCGCCGTGGACAGGAGGCCCGCGACCTGAAGGGGAAGCTCGGCCCGCACGCCGCGCCCCTCGGTCACGACGACTCCGCCCCCGGTCTCGGAGAGCCGGCCGACGGCACGCGCCATGTCGTGGTCGTTCATCCCCACGACGACGACGTTGTGCGCGTCGTGCGCGACCGTCGAGGCGAGAGCGCCGCTCTTCAGCCCGAACCCACGCACGAAGCCGAGCCCGATCCGGCCGGTCCCGAGGTGGCGCTCGATCACCGCGATCTTGGCGAGGTCGCGCTCGGGATCGGCGACCGCGAGCCCGTCGACGACGGCGGGCTCCTCCACCAGCGACTCCGTCACGATCTGGTCCGGGACGATCCCGATCACGCGGGCGTCTCCGCCGTCCCACGGGATCGCGAAGTGGTTGGAAGCGACTGCGCGGATCCGGACCGTGTGCTTGACCCACTCGGGCACCTCCGGTCGCGGGATCTCCTCCACCGGCCGCCCGTGCTTGAGCACGAGCTCGGGCACGAAGGTCTCGAGCTCCGGCAGCACGAGCAGGTCGGCCTGGTAGCCGGGCGCGACCGCGCCGATGTCGGGCAGCCCGTGCCAGACCGCCGGGTTGAGCGACGCCATGGTCACGGCGTCCTCCGGCGAGACGCCCTCGGCCACGGCGGTGCGCACCATCGAGTTGATGTGGCCCTCGTCGGCGATGTGCTCCGGCTCGCGGTCGTCCGTGCAGAACGCGATCCGGGCAGGCCCGTACTCCTCGACGAGCGGAAGCAGGTCGCGCAGGTTCCGCGCGCCCGACGCCTCGCGGATCAGCAGCCACATGCCCGCCCGCAGACGTTCGCGGCCCTCCTCGACGGTGCGGGCCTCGTGGTCGGAGCGGATCCCGGCCGAGATGTACGCGTTCAGCGGTTTGCCGAGCAAGCTCGGGGCGTGGCCGTCGACGTGCGAGGCGCCGTCCAGGGCGAGCTTCGCCAACTCGCTCTCGAACCCCGACACGACGCCGGGGAAGTTCATCATCTCGGCGAGGCCGATCACCCGGGTTCGTCGCATCAGGCCTTCGAGATCGCCGGTCGAGAGCGGGCGGCGCGGTGACTCGAACTCCGAGGCGGGCACGCACGACGACGCCATGAAGAAGACGTCCAGCGGCAGGTCCGCGCAGGCGTCGAGCAGCCAGTGGACGCCGTCGGTGCCGAGGACGTTCGCGATCTCGTGCGGGTCGGCGACCACGGTCGTCGTCCCCAGCGGCAGCACGAGTCGGGCGAACTCGTCGGGCAGGAGCTTGGGCGACTCGAGATGGAGGTGCGCGTCGACGAACCCCGGCACGACCCAGCGGCCCGCCGCATCGACGACCTCGGCCGCGTCGTAGTCGCCGATTCCGGCCACGTAGCCGTCGCAGATGGCGACGTCGCCCTCGAGCCACTCCCGCGTGAAGACCGAGAGAACGCGGCCGCCTCGGACGACCGTGTCGGCGGGCTCGTCGCCGCGTGCGACGGCGAGGCGGCGCGCAAGATCCTTCACCGTGCGAAAGCTACTACGCTCTTTCGAGTGGACGTCCTGACCCCCCAGACGTTCGAGGAAGCATTGCGCCTGAAGGCCGAGCGGCCGGAAGCCTTCCCGATCGAGGGCGGCACGGATGTGATGGTCTCGCTCAACTTCGACCGGCTGCGACCGCCAGCGTTGCTGAACCTGAACGAGGTCTCGGAGCTGAAGGGCTGGTCGCGGGAGAACGGCACGCTGCGGCTCGGCGCCTCGCTGACCTACGCGGAGGCGATGCGCGGCGAGCTCGCCACGCTGCTGCCCGCGCTGGCGGAGGCGTCGCGCACGGTCGGCTCGCCGCAGATCCGCAGCCGCGGCACGATCGGCGGCAACCTGGGCACCGCCTCGCCCGCCGGCGACTCGCTGCCGCCGCTCATGATCGAGGACGCGGAGGTCGAGCTGGCGAGCGTGCGTGAGCGGAGGCGCGTGCCCCTGAGCGAGTTCCTGGTCGGCCCGAAGCGGAACGCCCTCGCCGAGGACGAGCTGATCGCCGCCGTTTGGCTGCGGCCGAGCGGAGCGCGACAGACGTTCATGAAGGTCGGCCCGCGCAACGCGATGGTGATCGCCGTCTGCTCGCTGGCGCTGTCGGCCGACCGCGAGCGCGGCGAGCTGCGGGCGGCGTTCGGCTCGGCAGGCCCTGTGGTGGCGCTGGTGACCGCGCCGCTCGAGGAGGCCGAGTCGTTCCCGGAGCGGGTCTCCGAGGCAGCCTCGCCCATCGACGACGTTCGCGGTTCCGCCGAGTACCGCCGCCACGCACTCCGCGTCCTGACCCAGCGCGCGGTCGAGAGGTGCACGGCGTGAAGATCTCGCTGCGGGTCAACGGCGAGGCGCGTGAGACCGAGGTCTGGGCGGGGGAGAGCCTCCTCTACGCGCTACGCGAGCGGCTGGGGCTGCCCGGATCGAAGAACGCGTGTGAGCAGGGGGAGTGCGGGTCGTGCTCGGTTCTGCTCGACGGGACCCTCGTCTGCGCGTGCCTCGTTCTCGCGGCCCAGGCGGACGGGCACGACGTCGTCACGGTCGAAGGGCTGGCCGAGAACGGGCGGTTGCACCGCGTTCAGGAGGCATACGTCGAGGCCGGGGCGGTCCAGTGCGGCTTCTGCACGCCCGGGCTCGTCGTGGCGACAGCGGACCTGCTCGCGCACAACCCCGAGCCGACCGAGTACGAGATCCGTGAGGCGCTGTCGGGCAACCTCTGCCGCTGCACCGGCTACGCCAAGATCTTCGACGCCGTGAGGCTGGCCGCGGCGGCGCGGCCATGACGCCGGGGACGCATAGGCACGAAGTCGCCACAGCTGGAGTCGCCCTCGCGTGACGGTTCGGGCGGTAGCGTCAGCGGCGGGTGGCGGGTGGACGTATCCCCTCCCAAGGGTGGGGATGTGGGCTGGAGAGGCGAATGAGCACGACCACCGCCCGCAAGCTCGAGCTCGGGCGCGTCGGCGAGAGCGTCAAGCGCGTGGACGGCATCCCCAAGGTCACGGGCGAGTTCGCCTACTCGAGCGACCTGTTCGCGGCCGGGATGCTCTGGGGTCACACCCTCCGCAGCCCGCACGCGCACGCTCTGATCGAGGAGATCGACATCTCCGAGGCCGTCGCCATGCCCGGCGTCCACGCCGTCCTCACACACGACGACGTCCCCGGCGAGAAGCGCTACGGCCTCGAGTTCGCCGACCAGCCGGTGCTCGCCTTCGAGCGGGTGCGCTACTACGGGGAGCCGATCGTCGTGGTCGCGGCCGAGCACCCCGAGCAGGCCCGCCGCGCCGCCGCGCGCATCAAGGTCGAGTACCGCCCCCTCGAACCGGTCGTCGACGCCGAGCGCGCGGTCGAGCAGGAACCGATCCACCCGCAGCGCTGGACCGACGGTCACGGCTACCGGGACGATCCGCGCCCGAATGTCGTGCGCTCGCTCGTGATCCGCCACGGCGATCCCGATGCTCAGGCAGACGTGTCCGTCTCGGGCGTGTACGACCTGGGGATCCAGGATCAGGCGTTCCTCGGCCCCGAGTCGGGCCTCGCCGTTCCCGACGGTGAGGGCGGGGTCGACGTCTACGTGGCCACGCAGTGGCTCCACGTCGACCGCGACCAGGTCGCGCCGTGCCTCAACCTCCCGAAGGAGCAGGTGCGGATCCACCTCGCCGGCGTCGGCGGCGCGTTCGGCGGCCGCGAGGACCTCTCGATGCAGATCCACAGCGCGATGCTCGCGCTGCACACCGACCGACCGGTGAAGATGGTCTACAACCGCGAGGAGTCGTTCTACGGCCACGTCCACCGGCACCCGGCCCGGATCTGGTTCGAGCACCGTGCCAACAAGGACGGGAAGCTCGTCAACGTCCGCATGCGCATCCTGCTCGACGGCGGCGCCTACGCCTCCAGCTCGACCGCGGTCGTCTCGAACGCCTGCTCGTTCGCGATCGGGCCCTACGCGGTCGAAAACGCGCTGCTCGAAGGCACCTGCGTCTACACGAACAACCCGCCCTGCGGCGCCATGCGCGGCTTCGGCGCAGTCCAGACCTGCTTCGCCGCGGAGGCGCAGATGGACAAGCTCGCGGCCGAGCTGGACCTCGACCCCGTCGAGGTCCGCCTGCGGAACGCGCTCGCGCCCGGGGACGTCCTCCCGACCGGCCAGAAGGTGACCGGCTCGATGCCGGTCGCCGAGGTGATCCGCAAGGCCGCCGAGCTGCCGCTCCCCGAGCCCGAGCCGCTCCCGAGGGATGCAATCAGGCTGCCCGGCGGAGCCGGCAACACCACCCGCGGCGACGGCGTGCAGCGCGGGGTCGGCTTCGCGGTCGGCTTCAAGAACATCTGCTACTCGGAGGGCTTCGACGACTACTGCACCGCTCGCGTCGTGCTCCGCGCGGACGGGAGCGCCGAGGTGCACTGCGCGGCGGCCGAGGTCGGGCAGGGCGTGACGAACGTCCTCCTCCAGGTGGCGCGCGAGGAGCTCGGCACCGACGAGGTCGTGCTCGCCGCCCACACGACCGCGACCGTCGGCTCGGCCGGCTCGGCGTCCGCTTCGCGGATGACGTGGATGGCGGCCGGCGCGGTTCAGGAAGCGTGCCGCGCGGCGCTCGAGGAGCGGAAGGCCAAAGGCGGAGCCGAGGTCGACGTCGAGCGCGAGTACCGCCATGCGCGCACGTACCCCCTCGACCCGGAGACCGGCCAGACGACCGGCGAGCGCTCGCACGTCGCCTTCGCCTGCGCCGCGATGCGCGTCGTCGCCGAGGTCGACGTGGAACTGGGTCTGACCCGCGTCGTCTGGATCGGGACCGCGCAGGACGTCGGACGCGCGGTCAACCCCAAGGCAGTCGAGGGCCAGATCGAAGGCGGAACCGCCCAGGGGATCGGCCTCGCGCTGATGGAGGAGATCCAGACGAAGGACGGTCTGATCACGAACGCGAGCTTCACCGACTATCTGATCCCGACCGCGCTCGACATGCCTCCGGTGCAGTCGGTGCTGATCGAGGATCCGGAGCCCGACGCGCCCTACGGCGTCAAGGGGGTCGGCGAGCCGCCGACCGTCGTCTCGACTGCGGCGGTGGTGGCCGCGCTGCGCGATGCCACCGGTCGTGAGCTGACCCGCGTGCCGGTCAAGCCCGACGACATCGTCGGGCTCTGATGCGGATCTGGCGGATTCCTTTCTCGACGAACGTCGAGCGTGTCGCGCTGGGCCTCGGCCACAAGGGCCTTACAGCGGAGTGGGTCGACGTCGACCCGGCCGACCGCAGCGAGGTCGAGCGTCTGAGCGGCCAGACGCTCGTCCCCGTGCTCGAGCTGGACGGCCGCGTGCTCGTCGACTCCACCGCGATCCTCGAGGAGCTCGAGCGTCGCCACCCGGAGCCGCCGCTCTACCCGGCCGAGCCCGCCCGCCGCGCCGAGGTCGAGATCTTCGTCGACTGGTTCAACCGCGTCTGGAAGCGGCCTCCGAACGAGCTCGAGGCGGAGCTGGACAAAGCCGACCCCGATCCCGCCACGGTCGAGCGTCTCGGCGCGGAGATCGCCGGTGCGCTCGCCCGCTTCGAGGCGCTCCTCGACGGCCGCGACTACCTCTTCGGCGACTTCGGTGTCGCCGACTGCATCGCGTTCCCGTTCCTCAAGTACGCCGTTCTGTACGACCCGGCCGACGAGGAGCTGTTCCACCGCGTCCTGGTGGAGCACCAGCCCCTCGACGGCCGCTATCCACGCCTCGACGCCTGGATCCGCCGCGTCGACGAGCGTCCTCGCGCCTAGCCAGGCGTCGGCGCCGACTCGTCGCTCTGCCAGAGGCTGAAAGACGTGCCCTGGTTGTCCTTGCAATGGACGAACCAGCCCATCCCCGGGACCGGCATCTTCTCCTCGGCCGAGCCGCCGAGCTCCTTCACCTTCCCGATCGAAGCGTCGATGTCCTCGGTGTCGAAATAGACGACCGGATCGGAGCCGGACTCGCCGCCGGTCACCGCCGCGCCCTGCTGGTCGTCGAACTGGGTCATGTGATAGTCCGTCTCGCCGTAGCTCTGGAACTGCCAGCCGAAGAGCGAGCCGTAGAACTGCGTCGCCTGGCCGGAGTCCTTCGCAGGAATCTCCACGTGCACGACCTTGCCTGCCATGCCTCCTCCTTCGAGGGCGCGTCACGCCCCGACGTCGATCGGCGCGGCCGGCGGGCCCTCCTCGAGTAGCTGTCGTAGGAAACGGACGATACGCCTCGGTGCGAAGTTAGCCCCGGACACCTCCAATTCACCCAACGTCCACCAACGGAGCTCGTGCACGCCCTCCGCGGCGAGCTGCGCCGGAGTGAGCAGCGGCCGCGGCTCGAAAGCCGGAACGCGAACGAGCGCGATCTGCTCGGACTGGTCGAGGGTCCTGCCCGCCCACGGGAACACATGACGCCGAGTCCAGACGATCGGCCCGAGCTCGACGTGCTCCAGGCCGGTCTCCTCGTGCAGCTCTCGCCGTAGCGCGGCGTCGAGCTCTTCGCCGGGATCGATCCCTCCGCCCGGAGTGGCCCAGAACTCCTCGCCGGTCTCCGGGTTGACGAAGCGGACGAGCAGGATGCGGTCGTCGGGGTCGAGCACGAGCGCCCGCACCCCTTGCCGCACCACCAGGGTCACGTGCGGAGCAAGAGCGCCGACCCGGCCGCGAGCAGGGCGAGGCCGAGCATGCGGTGCCAGGTGATCGGGATCTGATCCTGTGCGAGCAGGCCCCAGCGGTCGATCGCGGCCGCCATCACGAGGTTGCCCGCGATCACGAGCCCGATCGTCGCGGCGACGCCGATCCTCGGCGTCGCGATCGTGATCGCCAGGACGATGTAGACGCTCATCAGACCGCCGAGCCAGAGCCAGGCAGGCTGGTGGGCCGCCTCGCGCATCCCGGCGAAGCTGCGCTCCCAGACGAGCAGGATCGCCAGCGCCGACACCATCGAGACGAGCACCGAGAACGCGAGCGCCGGCGCAACCCCGACCCGGTCGCCGAGCTCACCCATCACGGCCGCCTGGACGCCGCCCGCGAGGCCCGCCGTCAGGGTGACGGCAACCGCCAGGGCCGTTCCGCTCGACACGCGGCCAAGCTATACGCTCCGCGCCGTCCCCGAGAGAGAGGTGCGCATGGTCAGAGCCTTCGTCGTCTACGAGGCCGAGCCCGATCCCGACCGGTACGAGCAGCACGCCGAGCTCTGCCGCAAGGTGCCGGGCGCGACGTTCCGGCACGGGAAGGTGTTCGGCGCGCCGATGGGCGAGCCGCGCTTCAAGTACTACGCCGAGTGGGAGTTCGCCGACCGCGACGCGTTCAAGGCAGCCGCGCGCACGCCTGAGTTCATGGAGACGGGCAAGGACGCGATGGCCATGGGCGTGCCGTTCCACGTTCACTTCGCGGACGTCGAATAGCCGTGCCCGAGCCGGCCCAGCCGCGTCCGCTTCCGCCGGAGGAGCTCGGATTCGAGCGGATCGTGTACGAGAAGGACGCCGCCCCGGGCGACGATCCGGCTCAACCGGCCGGACGTCCTCAACGCCTTCGACTTCCAGATGCTGAGGGAGATCGCGCGCGCCTGCGAGGACTCCTCGTGGGACGACGAGATCCGCGTCGTCGTCGTCACCGGCACCGGCCGCGCATTCTGCGTCGGCGCCGACCTCAAGGCCTGGGGCACCGACCTGCTCGGCAACTCACGCGAGTACTGGAAGTGGTTCGGCGCGTTCAAGGACATGCACGACCGGCTGCGCGAGATCGGCAAGCCGACGCTCGCGCGCGTGAACGGGATCGCGGTCGGCGGCGGCAACGAGCTGCAGATGGCGTGCGATCTGGCCGTGATGGTCGACGACGCCTTCATCCGGCACGTCGGCCTCGAGCACGGCTCCGTGCCTGCGGGAGGAGCGACCCAGTGGCTGCCGATCATGGTCGGCGATCGGCGAGCACGCGAGATCGTCCTGATGTGCGAGCCCATTCCGGCTGCGCAGGCCGCCGAGTGGGGCCTTGTCAACTGGGTCGTCCCCGCCGCCGCGCTCGATGCCAAGGTGGACGAAGTGGCCGAGAAGCTCGCTGCAAAGCTCCCCGAGACCACTCGCTACGCGAAGCAGCAGCTCAACTGGTGGCGTGACATCTCCTGGCACGAGACCGTCGGCCACGCTCGCGACTGGCTGTCGCTCTCGATGCTGAACGACGAGGCGAAGGAGGCGATCGAGCGATTTCTGAAGCGCTGATACTCGTCGAGAGGGAGGAGCCGATCGCGGTCGTGCTCCTGAACAGGCCGAAGCAGCTGAACGCGCTCTCGACCGGGCTGATGGACGAGCTCGCCGCCGCGCTGAAGGAGCTCGACGCCGACGACGCGATCCGCGCGATCGTGATCGGCGGCTCGGAGCGGGCCTTTGCTGCGGGCGCCGACATCGACGAGCTCTCGCGGGCCACGCCGATCGACCTCTACTACCAGCGTCGAATGGATCGCTGGGACGAGATCCGCGCGCTCTGGACGCCGCTCGTCGCCGCTGTCTCGGGCTACTGCCTCGGCGGCGGCTGTGAGCTCGCGCTGACCTGCGACATCGTGATCGCCTCGGAGACCGCGCAGCTCGGCCAGCCCGAGACGAACCTCGGGATCATCCCCGGTGCAGGCGGCACCCAGCGCTGGGCGCGGGTCGCGGGCAAGGCGATCGCGATGGACGTGATCCTGAGCGGTCGCTTCCTCTCGGCGCGGGAGGCGCTCGCCGCCGGGCTCGTCTCGCGCGTGGTCGCCAAGGAGGTGTGGCTCGACGAGGCCAAGCGCGTGGCCCGTGCGATCGCGGCCAAGGGCCCGGTCGGGATCCGCCTCGCCAAGGAGGCGGTCGACCGCGCATACGAGAGCCCCCTGACGCTCGGGCTCGAGTACGAGCGGCGTTCGCTCTACCTCGCGTTCGCCTCCGAGGACGCAAAGGAGGGCCTGACGGCCTTCGTCGAGAAGCGCCCGCCCGAGTTCAAAGGCCGGTAGCGGGCGCCCCAGCGCGCCTCCGTCCCGAGCCCGCACCCCCACCCAACCCGGGGCTCCTGTCCCTCAAATAACGCTAGCCGAACGGTTGTCGCGACTGTGTGTCCGGAATGCGCCAAGATTGCGTCGATGTCCGACGTCGAAAGCGCAGCGCCGACGCAGACCGATGACGTCGTCCTGACGAGCCGGGACGACGCCGTGCTGACGATCACGCTGAACCGCCCCGAGAAGCTGAACGCCTTCAACGCCGCCGTGCACAAGGCGCTGGCCGCCGCTCTCAGGGAGGCGCGCGCCGAGGACGTCCGCGCGGTGGTGATCACGGGCGCCGGGCGTGGCTTCTGCGTCGGACAGGATCTGACCGAGTTCCGCGACGTCCAGGACGACATCGCCGACCGGCTCCGTATGACCTACCACCCGAACGTCCTGGCGATCCGCTCGCTCGAGAAGCCGGTGATCGCAGCCGTGAACGGGGCGGCCGCCGGGGCCGGCCTCTCGCTCGCCTGCGCCTGCGACCTCCGGATCGCCGCCGACTCCGCCACCTTCGTTCCCGCGTTCATCAACATCGGGCTCGTCCCCGACTCGGGCGGCTCCTTCTTCATCCACCGCCTGCTCGGCAACGCGCGCGCATTCGAGTGGATGGCGTCGGGCCGCTCGCTGACCGCCGCCCGCGCGCACGCCTGGGGCCTCGTCAACGAGGTCGTCGACGAGGAGGAGCTACCGGCTCGTGCCGCCGAGGTCGCGGCCACCTTCGCGTCGCTCCCGACGCGCGGCCTCGGCATGACCAAGCGTCTGTTCGACGGCGCCGCGGCCCGCACGCTCGAGGAGCAGCTCGAGCTCGAGGCGCAGCTGCAGTCGGCCGCGACCCAGACGGAGGACTTCCGCGAGGGCGTGGCCGCCTTCCTCGAGAAGCGCGACCCCGCCTTCAAGGGCCGCTAGGCGCGGAGGGCGGCCAAGACCTCCCCGTCGTCGGGGAAGCGACCCGCCTCGCTCTTCGAGAAGACCATCTGTCCATCGCGCAGGACGTCGTACTGGCCCTTGCCGCCGGCGATCGCCGCAGCCTCGAACCCGTTCGCGTTCAACTCGGCCGCGAGACTCGCGGCCCGCTCGTCGTAGCCCGTTCAGGTGGGGCAGTAGAGGATCTCGACGGCCATCAGGGCAGCCTAGCTAGGCGCGCCGCGCGCAGACGACGAAGCCGAGCTGCTCCGCGAGCTGGCCCGCCTCCGCGCTGACCGCGGCGCCTTCCTGCAACGCGCTGTCGAGCGCCGCGCGGTCACCGCCGCTGGCCGCCTCCTGGGCGGCCTCGTTCAGCTCGAGCTCGCGCTCGAGCGCGTCGAGCAGCCGGTCGACTCGCTCGCCGTCGTCTCCCGCCGGCCTCGGCAAGTCCTCGAGCTCTTCGAACTGCTCGCGCGCGACCGGCAGCGCTCGTTCGAGGTAGACGCCCAACTCGGAGGGCTCGGACGTGACCGGCCGCGGGATCCTGCTCAGGCGCACCTGGTACGTCCCGCAGACCCCGTCCGCGCGCGCGACATAGTCATCGCGAGACACCCCCTCCTCGTCGCCGCCGCCCATGCAGCCGGCCGTGGCGAACGAGAGCAGGAGGAGGGCGGCCGGTCGACGCACGGCGCGACTCTATCCGGGCTTCGTCGCCCAGCGGTAGGCGCTTCCCATCCGCCGGCGGACGAGCTTCTGATCGGCTCGAACAGCGAGACCCGGCCGCATGGCTTCGGAAGAGCTCGGCGAACGCCCGCTCCTTGTCCTCGACGGCCTGGACGAGCTCTCCTCGGTCAAATCGTCTTGAACTGCTCGAACGGCTGGCGGCAGCTCGCGCAGTAGCGGAGCGAACGGCACGGCGTCGGGCCGAAGATGTTCTCCAGCCTCGTGTCCGTCGAGCCGCAGTACGGGCACTTGAACGAGGTCCCGCGGAGCTGAACCATCGTGGGCGCGCCCGCCTCGCGCGGCGCGGGTGGCGCGAAGCCGGCCTCGCGGAGCTTCTCGCGGCCCCCGGCCGTGATCCGGTCGGTCGACCACGAGTCGTCGACGATCACCTGGACGTGCGGCTCGCCGCCGAGCTCGCGGATTCGGTCGCTCATGGCGTCCCGCATCGTCTCGAGGGCAGGGCAGCCCAGGAACGTCGGCGTGAACTCGACCCGGACGCGCGAACCCTCGACCTCTACCTGACGGACAACTCCAAGCTCCACGAGCGAGATCACCGGGATCTCCGGATCGGGAATCTCGGCCAGCGCGTCCCAGACCTGTTCCGTGGTCACCATGTCGCCCCCGGGACGCTCTTGCGCACCATCGTCATCTCCTCCAGGAGCTCGGCGAGCTCGGGATGCTCGCCGCGCTCGACAGGCTGCACGTCGGGAAGCGCGAACGGCAACCGCTCCGCGACCCGGGCCGCGTAAGCACCCCGCTCGGGCTCGGCGAGCAGGCCGAGCGCATACGGCCACAGCTCCTCGAGCCCTGCTCGCAGCTGCTCGGAGCCGAGCAGGCGCTCGAGCCACATCTCGGCATGGAGGCGGTGGTAGACCTCCTCGCGATCGATCTTCGCCGCGAGGCCGGCGATCTCGGGGTCGTCGGCATCCTTCAGCGCCGCGATCCTCAGCTCGTCGGCAGTCTCGTACAGCCAGTGACGCGCGATCGTCGCGCCCCACTCCACCCGGCGAAGCTCGACCAGAGGCGCGCAGCGGTACTCCTCGGGCCGGCGGTCGAGCGCGAGCTCGTCGGCCGTCGTGCCGAGCTCCTCGGCGGCCAGGGTGTAGAGCGCCCGTGCGTGCCCGATCTCGTTCTGGGCGATCGACGAGAAGGCGACGTCCTCCTCGAGGAAGGGCGCGATCCCGGTCCATTCCGAGTTCCGCCAGCCGAGGATGAGCTCGTCGTCAGCGATCTCCAGCAGCAGCTGTGCTCGCGCGCTCACGTGCCTCCCTCAGCTTCTCCTTCAGCGGATAGCCGTCGACGCGGTGGTAGTTGCGCTCGAGCTCGTCCACGAAGTCGTCGATCTCCAGGACGGAGTCCCGGGGCACGACCCACAGCGCCACCGACTCGCCCCGCCGCCCGTACTGCTCGCGCGCATACGCCTCGGCGAACTCGTGGTTCGGCGCGTCGACCGAGCCCGCGTGCTGGAACGGCTGGCCCTTCCGCTCCTGCCTGAAGACCTCGTGGATCACGCTGCGTCGGCGAGCACGACCTCGCGCACCCACGCGGAATTCGCGCGAGCAACTCGGCGCAGGTCGAGCCGCTCCTCGGTCTTGGGGCCGTGGCCGGTCACGACCGAGCGAAGCTCGTCCCAGTCGGGCTCGGTGTACTCCCACACGCCGTCGTCGTTCTTGCCCAGCTTCGGATCGGGGACGGTCAATCCGAGCTCCCAGATCTGCGGCACGTAGCCGTCCAGGAACTGCTGCCGTGCCTCCTCGTTGCCCTGGCTCTTGATCCGCCAGACGAGCATCGGGTCGTCCTCGGCCGGGATCGGGTTGCCGTGGAAGTGCATCAGCGGCCCCCACCAGCGGTCGAGCGCCTCCTGCACCAGCGCGCGCTGCTCGTCGGTCCCGTTCATCATCGTCAGGATCACGTCGCGGCCGTGGAGGATGTGGAACGACTCCTCCCAGCAGATCTTCTTCATGATCCGCGCGTACGGCGCGTACGAGCACTTGAGCAGCGCCTTCTGGCTGATGATCGCGGCCGCGTCCACGAGCCACGCGATCACGCCCACGTCGCCCCAGGTCTTGGTCGGGTAGTGGAAGACGTTGTGAAACTTGGCCTTGCCCGAGACCAGGTCGTCGAGACAGGCCTCGCGGGGCTTGCCGAGATCCTCGACCACGCGGTAGATGAGCTGCGCGTGCCCCACCTCGTCTTGCACCTTGGCGGTGAGGGCGAGCTTGCGCTGGAGCGTCGGCGCACGGAGGATCCACTCGCGCTCGGGCAGCACGCCCATCAGCTCGGAGTTTCCGTGCATCTCGATGAACTTGATCAACTTGGCCCGGTAGTCGTCCGGCATCCAGTCGCCGGTCTCGACCTGGCCACCGCCCTGGACGTACTCGAGGAACTTCTGCTCACGCTGGCTCATCGTCGAACCTCCTACACAACCGAACGATCGTTAGGGTCATAATCGTATATGACCACGCGACGGCACGAGCTAACGCGCACGGCCGCACGCCTCTTCGCCGAGAAGGGCTACCACGGCACCTCGATCGGCGACCTGGCAGAGGCGATGGGCGTCCAGAAGGGCTCCCTGTACGCGCACATCGACTCGAAGCAGGACCTCCTCTACGAGGCGACGCGCGAGGGAGCACAGGCTTTTCACGCCGCGCTCGACACCGTTCCCGAGGACGCGACGCCGACCGATCGCATTCGCCTCGCCCTGCGCGGCCACATGCGGGTCGTCGCCGAGCAGCTCGACGTCGCCACCGTGTTCACGCGCGAGTGGCGCTATCTCGAGGGCGAGCGGGCGCTCGAGTTCCTCGCCGAACGGCGCCGCTACGAGGAGCGGATCCGCGCGCTTTTTCGCGAGGGGCGGGAAGCCGGCGGCCTGCGCTCGGACCTCGACGACGGCGCTGCCGCGCTGCTCGTTCTCTCCGCGGCGAACTGGGCCTACACGTGGTTGCGGCCCGGCGCGGACACCGACGTTCTGGCCGATCGCTTCTTTTCCCTGCTCCTCGACGGAATCCGAGGCTATTCGACGCCTGCCTAGAGCGACCGGAGGATCTGGTTCGCGCTTGACTTCTCACGATAGAGGATCGAAGATCCCCTGAGCTCCGCCCCGCAAACGCGGCGGAGATGTGTGTGCCTCAAGACAGGGAGGGGAGAGAGAGAATGCGATTCACGCTTCTCAGGCGTGCTGCCTTCGTGGCCGCCGTCGGTGCGCTCGCTCTCCCGGCCTCGTCGTTCGCCGTTGCCAACATCCATGAAGGTCAAGGCAGTCATGGACTCGGCGATGTCGACGCGCGGGTCGGGAAAGTAGCTCCGACGAAGGCTCAGAAGGCGGCCGCCAAGCGGCTAAGCGTCAAGGTGACGTGGAACCGCTTCGGAACGCCGGAGACGGTCTCCAAGCGGGGGAAGTACCTCGCCAAGGGGATCCGCGGCAAGACCGCGCCGGAGGCCGCTCGGCGGTGGATCCACCGCAACCGTGCGCTCTTCGCGCTGAAGTCGACCTCGGGCCTCGAGGTGGTCCGTGACACGGCCATGGCATTCAGCCGTGGACACGCAGTCCACTTCCGCCAGGTCGCGAACGGTCTCGAGACGACCGAGGGCGGCCTGATCACGGTCGGCCTCACGAAGGCCAAGAAGGGCTGGAACGTGGCCTTCGTCTCGTCGTCGATCACGCGCAACACCGCGGTCGACGGTCGGGCGAGGTTGTCCGGCGTGCAGGCCTGGCTGAGGGCGGCCGGCTCGGTCGGCGTCCACGGCTTCTCGACCGCGCACGTCAAGAGCGCCAGGGCTGCCGGTGGCCGGACGCAGTTGGTGATCGGCGGTCTCGCCGATGCCCAGTCGGTCAAGTCCGTGGCTTTCCCGACGATCCGCTCAGGGCTGGTGCCCGCGTTCGAGTCGATCGTCGTCAAGGGCAAGGACGCGCTCGGCTTCAAGGTCATCATCGACGCCCGCAACGGCTCGGTGCTGTCGCGGATCAACCTCGTGCACAACCTCGAGTCGAAGAAGGAAGCGACCAAGGCTGCCGAGGCCTACACCTACAGCGGTGAGCTCGCCGCGACCGACGGTGCCTGCAACGATCATGGCCCGTTCGCGATCGGCGCTGGGAACCGCGCGCTCGACGGATTCGTCGCAGCCACGAACCCGCTCAACGACATCGTCCTCGAGCTCTACAAGGACGGCGTCCTCCTCCAGCACGCGGACACGCTGAACTCGCCGGAGTCGTTCCACTACGAGCCGGCCGGCGGCGTCCCCGCGGGCAACTACATGATCAAGGTCTGCGACTTCGACGATCCGGCCAACGCGCCGTTCGCCCCGCCGCGGACCTACTCGGGCACGCTGACGGGCGACGCTTCGCCTGCTCCGCCGGCGTACCTGGCTCGCTGGAAGGTCTTCCCGGCGAACCCGCCGCTCCACACCGTGGACGGCTACCCGTGGAACCATCCGGACACCGACACCCGCGAGACGTGGTGCTGGGTTCCGGCCGCCGGCTGTGACCGCGTCCTGGGGCAGTTCCCTCTCGGCGCCCGCGGCCCCTGGGACCACGACCACAAGCTGAACGCGCCGACACTGACCACGCGCGGCAACAACGCCAGGTCCGCGACATCGTGGACCGACCCGCTGCTGCCGAGCCCGCCGCAGTACATGCCGGTAAGCGTGTCACGCGACTACAGCTTCGCGTGGACGAACGACTGGAACAACCGCCAGTGCGAGCCGACTCCCGGGGCGCCCGGCGCCACGTGGGACGACTCTGCCGCGACGGTCAACCTGTTCGTCGCCCACAACCGGATGCACGACTGGTCGTACTACCTGGGCTTCACCGAACGGAACTGGAACGCCCAGGACTACAACTTCGGTCTCACCGAGCGGCGGCAGGAGAACGATCCGATCGTCGGCAACGTGCAGGCGGGAGCTCTGCCACCGGCCAAGGCGCGTGACAACGCGAACATGATCACCCTGCCGGACGGGCAGTCCTCGATCACGAACATGTACTTCTGGCAGCCGCTCGCGGGCGCGTTCTACGCCCCGTGCGTCGACGGTGACTACGACATGGGAGTCATCGGCCACGAGTACGGCCACATGATCGAGAACCGCATGGTCGGCAAGGGCAACGTCCGCTCCGGTCACCACGCCGGCGCGATGGGCGAGTCCAGCGGCGACATGTTCGGCATGGAGTACCTGTTCTCGAACGGATTCGTCCCCACGGACGACGAGAACCCGTACGCCAACGGCACGTACGACACGGGCAACAAGCTCCGTGCGATCCGGAACTTCGGGATGAACTTCCCGACCTCCGGCAACGTGCCGCGGCCGAGCAAGCAGCTCACGACGAACACGTTGAACTTCAGCTCTCTGGGCTACGACCTCACCGGTCCGACGCTGACATCGTCGAGCCAGGTCCACGCCAACGGAGAGGCCTGGAGCAAGACGAACTTCGTCATCCGCGACCTGCTCGTCGACAAGTACGACGACGACTACCCGTACGACGACGAAGACCTGCAGTACGCGTGTGCGAACGGCGAGCTGCCTCCGTACGCGTGCCCGGGGAACCGGCGCTGGATCGCGCTGTACTTCGACGCGATGCTGCTCGAGCCGACGAACCCGACCATGCTGCAGGCTCGCGACGCGCTGCTGGCGGCCGACCTGATGCGGTTCGGCGGAGCCAACCAGCGTGAGCTCTGGCTCGGCTACGCCCGCCAGGGCATGGGTGTCGGCGCTACGAGCACGAACAGCTCCCTCCCGGAGGCGGACACCGATCCGACCCCGAGCTGGGAGTCGCCGCTCCATGACGACGGCACGATCACGTTCGCTGCCGAGACGAAGAAGGGAACACCCATCACCAACGCTCGGTTCTACGTCGGTCACTTCGAGGCTCGCGTCTCGCCGATCGCCGACACGAACCCGGCGACGACGGGTGCGAACCTCGACAACGTGGCCCTGATGGCTCCCGGGAACTACGAGTTCCTGGCCCATGCTCCGGGCTACGGGTTCTTCCGCTTCAACAAGACGGTGTACCGCGGAGAGAGCTCGACGTTCGAGGTCCGCTTCGCCGACAACCACGCATCCGCGAACAAGGGTGCAGTGGCGACCGGTGACACCAACGGTGCGGACGCTGCCGCTCAGGCCGCGACCCTCCGGAACCTGATCGACGACACCGAGAACACGCAGTGGGAGACCCCGGGCAACGCGACGGGCCCGCTCTCGGTGGACGGCAAGAAGGTCACCATCGACCTCGCAGGCACGGATCCAGTCACGGTCCGTGAGGTGCAGGTCAGCGCCATGCTTCGCTCCGGCCAGAGCCGCTTCACCGCGGTGCGGCAGTTCGAGGTGTGGGCGTGCAACAACGGCGGCTCGTCGTTCCATCACGACTCGCCGCGGGCCGACTGCTCGGTCGACGCCGGATACAGAAAGGTGTACACGAGCGCTGCGGATGCCTTCCCGGGCAACTCGCCGCGCCCCGTGTCGCCGTCCCTGATCCTGCGCTCGTTCGACATCTCGAACACGAAGGCGACCCATCTGCGCTTCGTCGTCAAGACGAGCCAGTGCACCGGTGGGCCGAACTTCCAGGGTGAGCAGGACGCCGACCCCGCCAACGCAACCGATTGCCCGAGCGCCGGGCCCGCGACGACGAAGTTCGTCCGTGCGGCCGAGTTCCAGGCGTTCAGCGACGACACGAGCGTCTACCGGCGGAACTAAGCACCTTCATTGGTGTAGCGCGCGAGAGGGGGTCGGCAACTGCCGGCCCCCTCTCAATTTCCAGGACTTGACCGCTCACAACCGGCGGTGATGAAATCGTCCCGTTCCTGGGGGGAGTCTCGAGAAGGGGAGTAAAGAATGAGGAAGGTTCTGTTCGTTGCGGTCGCGCTGGTCGCGGCCGCCATGACGGGTGTCTTGTCCGTCGGCTCAGACGCCGGTTCGGACTCCCGTCCGACCCGCTACATCGTCCTCTACGACGCGGGCGCCTCGCCGGCGCTCGTGCGGGCGGGCATCCAGAAGGCCGGAGGCCGCATCCTCCGGGCCAACAACCAGGTCGGCGTCGCCACGGCGATCTCGTCCAACGCGAAGTTCCTGTCGCACGCAAGCGCGGCGCCCGGGATCAAGGGCGTCGCCCGCAACATGCCGATCGGCAGGGCAACGCCGAAGCTCCGGCCGAAGGCCAAGCTGATCCCCGAGCTGAACGGTGACATCAAGGCGGCCGGAAAGGTCAAGGCAGCTCCGCTGAAGCGGTCGGGAGCGAGCGGGTACCACGCGTCGCCGGCAGAGCCGCTCGCCGCCCATCAGTGGGACATGCAGCAGATCCACGCGACGGTCGACGGCTCCTACAAGAAGGAGAAGGGCAGCAGTCGCGTCCTGGTCGGCATCCTCGACACGGGCGTGGACGGAACGCATCCGGACATCGCTCCGAACTTCAGCAACAGCCTGAGCCGCAACTTCACGGTGGACGACCCGCTCGTTGACGGTCCGTGTGCGGAGGAGAACGACGCCTCCTGCAACGACGCGAGCAACAGGGACGAGAACGGCCACGGCACGCACGTCGCCAGCACGGTCGCCTCGCCGATCAACGGCCTCGGAATCGCCGGTGTCGCTCCGAACGTGACCATCGTGAACATCCGCGCGGGTCAGGACTCGGGCTACTTCTTCCTGCAGCCGAGCGTGGACGCGCTGACCTACGCAGGTGACCGCGGGATCGACGTCGTGAACATGAGCTACTACATCGATCCGTGGCTCTACAACTGCCGCGCCAACGCCGCCGACTCGCCCGCGGAGCGGATGGAGCAGGCGACGATCATCGAGGCCACGAACCGGGCGCTCGACTACGCCCACGACCGCGGCGTGACGCTGGTCGGCGCTGCCGGCAACAGCCACCACAACATGATCCTGCCGACGTTCGACGGCTCGAGCCCGGACTACCCGCCGGGCATCAACCGCCCCCGCACGGTGGACAACACGTGCCTCGACATGCCCACCGAGGGCAACAACGTGATCAGCGTCTCGTCGACCGGTAAGACCAAGACGAAGGCCGACTACTCGAACTACGGCTACGGCGAGATCGACGTGGCCGCACCGGGCGGGTACTCGCGTGACGATCCGTGGGCGCTCTCGATGACGCCGGCCGAGCGGGCCGCCGTCGTCACGCCGAACCTGATCCTCGCCGCGTTCCCGAAGAACGTGGCCGACGACGCCGGCGTGCTCAACCCGGACGGGTCGTCGAGGACCACCTCGGTGGTCCGGGACTGCAAGGGCTCGGTCTGTGCGTACTACCAGTGGATCCAGGGCACCTCGATGGCGTCACCGCACGCGGCAGGCGTCGCAGCCCTGATCGTGTCGCAGTACGGCCACCGGCGGAGCACCGGGATCACGCTCGACCCGCACTTCACCAAGGCGTACCTGCTGGCCTCCGCGACGGAGCAGCCCTGCATGACGCCGAACCCATACACGTACACCCACAAGGGTCGTGACGCGTCATACACGACCTTCTGTGAGGGCACGGAGACCTACAACGGCGTCTACGGCCACGGAATCGTCGACGCGCTTCGCGCGATCGAGATCGGCCACGACGTCGCGGTCGACTAGGTAGCGACCGCACGCTCGTTCGGAGGGGGCCTTCGGGCCCCCTCCGCGTTCTCATGCCACGGAGATGAGCCCCGCGAGCTCCCGCGAGAGGGCGTGCCGTGACGAACCGACGGACACCGTCACGGGGCCACCGAACGGCTCGACGCCCGTCACCTTCACCTTTCGCCCGGGCGTGAGGCGGAGCTTGGTCAGGTAGCGAAGCAGGTCACCGTCACCGTCCGGGACGCGTCGGATCGTCGCCTCTTCGCCCGCCGCCAGGGAGTGGAGCGGACGCACGTCGTGCCGGGCGATCCGGAGCTTTGCATCGGGAATCGGGTCGCCGTGCGGGTCGTGCGTCGGGTAGCCGAGCGTTCGGTCGATGTGCGCCTCGAGCTCCTCGGAGAGGGCGTGCTCGAGCCGATCCGCCTCGTCGTGGACCGCGTCGAGCGGTAGGCCGAGGCTGTGCGCGAGGTATTGCTCGAGCAAGCGGTGGTGGCGCACGATCTCGAGCGCCGTCCGTTCGCCCTTCTTCGTCAGGGTCGCACCGCGATACGGGGTGTGGTCGACGAGCCCGAGCTCGGCGAGCTTCTTGACCATTGCGGTGGCCGACGGCGGCGAGACGTTCATCCGGCGCGCGAGCGCCGTCGTCGTGGCGCGTTCGCCGTCGGCGTGGAACTTGTAGAGCTCGCGCAGGTAGTCCTGGATCGCGTTGCTGAAAGGCTGCACGGCCACAAATCGCACTTTAGCACCATGCGCGGTAGTATTTAGGCATGGCTAAAAAGCTCAGCCGGGGACGGCTGATCGCTGCAGCCGCGCCGATCCTCGCGGCCGCCCCGATCGTGCGGGTCGCCTGGCCCGACGGCGCCGAGGCGGCGGTCCCGAGCGCGAGCCACCGCGGACATGACCACAGCCATGCAGCGCGCGGGCACGCGGCCATGATCGGCGAGGCTGCCCCGTCCGTCGCTCGCTCGCGCGAGATCGACGCCCTGCTCGTCCCGCCTGAGGCCCTCCCGCACAAGCCTGGGCGTGTGCGTGAGTACGACCTGGTCGCGGTCGACAGGGAGATCGAAGTCGCCAAGGGCGTCACGTTCCCGGCCTGGACCTACAACGGCACGGCCCCGGGCCCGGTCATCCGCGCGACCGAGGACGATCTCCTCCGCGTGCGCTTCACGAACGGCGGCGCTCATCCGCACACGATTCACTTTCACGGCATCCACCCGGCGAACATGGACGGGGTGTTCGAGATCGTCGCGCCCGGCGAGACGTTCACGTACGAGTTCCCGGCCCGCCCGTACGGAATGCATCTCTACCACTGCCACTCGACCCCGCTGAAGAAGCACATCCACAAGGGTCTCTACGGGGCGTTCATCATCGACCCGCCGAAGCCGCGCAAGCCGGCGCAGGAGCTCGTGATGGTGATGAACGGCTTCGACACGGACGGCGACGGCGAGAACAACTTCTACGCCGTCAACGGCCCGGCCTTCTACTACGCGCGCTACCCGATCAGGGTGCGCCGCTCGCAGACGGTGCGGATCTACCTGGCCAACCTGACCGAGTTCGACCTGATCAACTCGTTCCACCTGCACGGCGACTTCTTCCGCTACTACCCGACCGGCTCGAGCGAGCAGTTCGAGTACACGGACACGGTCATGCTCTGCCAGGGCCAGCGCGGGATCATCGAGATCGACTTCGCCAACACCGGCCTGTTCATGTTCCACGCGCACCAGTCCGAGTTCGCCGAGCTCGGCTGGATGGGCTTCTTCAACGTGGTGGAGTGATGGAGTCCGGCTCCGTAGCGGCTCGCGGCGCGGTCGCGCGCCTGCGCCTGTGGAGCCTCGTGCCGCTCGTGCTGCTCGCCGCCGTGGTGATCGGCTTCACCGCCACCGGGAGCAGCCTGACCGGGCTGGTGCGCGACAACCCGCCCCCCGCCGACGAGTTCGACATCCGCCGGGTCGAGTTCGGCCCCGGCGAGATCCGGATCCGCGTCACCAACCCCCAGCCCGACGGGCTCACGATCGCCACGGTCACGGTCGACGATGCGATCGTCCCCTACTCGCTCGACGGCCCCGAGACGCTGGGGCGCCTCCGCTCGAGCACGATCGTCGTCCCGTACGAGTGGATCGAGGACGAGCCGATCGCGGTCGGCGTCACCAGCTCGACCGGGATCCAGACGACCGCGGAGATCGCAGCGGCCGTCGAGACGCCGAGCGTCTCCGGGAGGAGCGTGCTCGGCTACGGGCTGATCGGCCTGCTCGTCGGCATCGTCCCGGTCGCCCTCGGGCTGCTCTGGCTTCCCTCACTCCGTCGGGCTGCGCCGCACTGGCTCGCGGCCTTCATGGCTCTGACGGCCGGGCTGCTCACGTTTCTCGCCGTCGAGGCGCTCTCCGAGGCGCTGCAGCTGCAGGCCGCACTTCCCGGCGCACTGGGCGGCGCGGGGATCGTGCTCTTCGGGGTCGCCGCCAGCTGGCTGACCCTGACGGCGGTCTCGCACACGCTTTCGCGTCGCGACGGTGGCGGCGGGGGCGCGCTCGGGGGCCTCGCCCTGGCCACGCTGGTCGCCGTCGGCATCGGGCTGCACAACTTCGGCGAGGGACTGGCGATCGGCACGTCGTTCGCGTTCGGCGAGCTCGCGCTCGGGACGTTCCTGATCGTCGGCTTCATGATCCACAACGTCACGGAGGGGCTCGGCATCGCCGCTCCCATCGCCGAAGGGGGCAAGAGCACGAGCTTCCGTCGTCTTGCAACGCTCACCCTCGTGGCGGGCTCCCCGGCGATCCTCGGCACCTGGCTCGGCGGCTTCGTCACCAGCGACGTCCTGGCAGTCGTCTTCTTCGCCGCGGCAGCCGGGGCGGCCTTCGAGGTCGTCACCGAGGTCGGCCGCTACCTCGCCCGCAAGGCACCGGGAGGGCTGACCTCCCCTTACGTCCTGGGCGGCTTCCTCGCCGGCGTCGCGGTGATGTACGCGACCGGGCTGATCGCCGGCTGAGCGCGTAAGCTGAGACCATGCTGAGGCAGCTGAGCGTCAGAGCAGCGCCGATCACGAACAAGGCCGCCGACTTCGGGCCGATGGTCCCCGCGTGCTGCAACGTCTGCCGCACCTGCACCACGACGAACGTCGTCGGGCTGGTCTTTGGCGCCGGGACGATGGTGGCGCTGACCGCCGCCAGGTTCGCCAGGCGAATCGTCGGTCGCTAGCTCCTCTCGATTCCTGGCACGATCGCCGTCGTGCGTGACGCCGTCCTGATCGTCAACCCGTTCGCCAGCGCCGTGACCGAGGCCCGAGTACGCGTGGTCGAGCGGGTGCTGGCGCGGGCGGCGCGTGTCCGCACGGTGCTGACCGAGCGGCCCGGCCACGCGACCGAGCTCGCACGTCAGGCCTGTGAAGAGGCGGACGCCGTCTTCGTCTTCGCGGGCGACGGAGGCTACAACGAGGCGCTGAACGGGCTCGACGGCGTGCACCCGGTCGGATTTCTCCCCGGCGGCGGGACCAGCGTCCTGCCCCGCGCGCTCGGGAGTTCCCGCGAAGCCCGGCGAGGCCGCAGAGCAGCTTGCGGAGGCGCTGCTCGAGGGTCGGGCGCGGCGAATCTCCGTCGGGCGCGTCAACGGACGGCGCTTCGGCTTCTCGGCCGGGATCGGGATCGACGCCGAGCTCGTCCGGCGGATGGATGCGCTCGGCCGCGCCGAGGACGGAAAACGACCCGGCGATCTCCGCTTCGCCTGGACGTTGATCGGCTTTCTCGCCGAACAGCGCGGCCGGCTCGGGCCGGCGCTCGAGGTGAGCGGTCTCGGGCGGGCGGCGTTCGCGCTCGTGGCCAACGGCGACCCGTACACGTACGTCGGCCGGATCCCGCTTCGAGTCGCCCCCGAGGCGCGGTTCGAGCTGGGCCTCGACGTCGTCGGCGCGCGCGAGCTCCGGCCGGGCGCCGTCCCGCGCTTTCTCAAGTACGTCGTGGCGGGGCGCGGCCAGCAGAAGGCCGAGGACGTCCTCTACGGCCACGACCTCGACGGCTTCGAGGTCGTGTGCGACGCGCCCACGCCGCTGCAGGTGGACGGCGAGGACCTCGGCGACGTCGAGCGCGCGGTCTTCGAGTGCGAGCGCGACGCAATCTCGGTGCTGGTCTGAGCGTCTAACTCGAAGAGGCCTGTGGACCAGCGAGGCAACAGCGGGCGAAGGACGGCCTTCCTGACGGCTGGGCTCGTGCTCGGCCTGGCGCTCGTCGGGCTCGCGGCCGGGGAGCGCTGGCGCAGCGGCGAGGGGCGCGCCGAGGGGGATGTCCCGGTGCTCCTGGTCGACGCGATGCTGGTCGTCGGGGCGATCCTCGGCGCGGTGACGATGGTGCTCTTCGCCCTGGTCTACGGCGGCTCGTACGGCTCGGTCGCCCTCGAGCGCCGGAGGCGTTCCTCGACCATGCGGGTGCTGACCTCGGTCGCGATCGTGATCATCGCCATCTTCGCCGTCGTCGCGATCCGCAAGGCCTGGTCGGACCGCTTCGGTGACCGCCCGCCGGAGGCGGCGCAGACCCAACCGGGGCCGCAGGCGGAGGCGCAGCCCGGCGAGACGTGCCGACCGGACGCTCGACTGGCGCTTCGTGGGCGGGGCGTTCGTGGTCGCGCTGATCGGCAGCGCGTACGCCGCTCGGCTGCTGATGCGAAACGCCCACGGCTCGGATCCCGCAGAGGATCCGGCCGAGGCGCTCGCGGCCATCCTCGACGACACGCTCGAGGACATCCGGGGCGAGCGCGACCCGCGACGGGCGGTCATCGCCGCGTACGCGCGCATGGAGCATGCGCTCGCGGTGCACGGCCTGCCGAGACAACGCTCGGAGGCGCCGCTCGAGTACCTCGAGCGAGCCCTCGAGGAGCTGAGCGCGAGCGCGTCGTCGGCGTCCCGCCTGACGCGGCTGTTCGAGTGGGCGCGCTTCAGCCACCACCCGGTCGAGCCGGGCATGAAGGAGGAGGCGATCCAGGCGCTCGAGGCCGTTCGGGACGAGCTGACAGCGCCCGTCGCTCCCGTATGAATCCCGTTCTCCGCTCGATCGTGTGGGCCGCCGCGCTCGGTGCGCTGCCGCTCGTGCTCGCGCTGATCTTCCTCCCCGGCCGGCGCGAGCTGGCGGTCGACCTCTACCTGCTCCTGATCGCGTCCGGCGCTGTGTTCGCCCTCGTCCGGGGCCTCGGCCAGGCGGCGCCGCGCTCAGAGCCGGAGCCGCCGCCGCGCTCGCGTCGCTCGATGCAGCGGCTGCCCGAGCTCGAGCGGACCGAGCGGGCCGTGCTCCTCTCCGCCTCCAACGCCTTCGACGTTCACTACCGCCTGCGCCCGATCCTGCGCGAGATCGCCGCGCAGCGGCTCGCCACGCGCCGCGGCCTTTCGCTCGACGAGGACGCGGCCGCGTCGCGCGAGGTCGTCGGCGACGAGACGTGGGAGCTCGTCCGGCCCGACCGCGAGCCGCCCGAGCTCCGCTTCGGGCCTGGAGTCGTGGCGCGGGAGCTCCGCGAGGTGGTCGCCGCGCTGGAGAGAATCTAGGGCTATGTCCGAGATCGAGACTACGGCGGAGCGCTGCGAGCGGCTGCTCGTCGAGGTGGAGCGCGCCGTCGTCGGCAAGCGCGACGCGCTCGAGCTCGTCCTGCTCGGCCTGCTCGCCGACGGCCACGTCCTGATCGAGGACTACCCCGGGCTCGCCAAGACGCTGATCGCGCGGTCGTTCGCGCAGGTGACCGGGATGGACTTCGCGCGGGTGCAGTTCACGCCCGACCTGATGCCCTCGGACGTGACCGGGTCGTCGATCTTCAACCAGCGCACCTCGGACTTCGAGTTCCGTCCGGGGCCGATCTTCACGAACCTCCTGCTCGCGGACGAGATCAACCGGGCGCCGCCGAAGACGCAGGCCGCCCTGCTCGAGGCGATGCAGGAGCGGCAGGTCACGATCGAGGGCAAGACGCACCTGCTGGCGCGGCCGTTCGTCGTGCTCGCGACCCAGAACCCGATCGAGTACGAGGGCACCTACCCGCTGCCCGAGGCGCAGCTCGACCGCTTCCTGCTGCGGATCGGCGTCGGCTACCCGGACCGGGAGGGGGAGACCGAGGTCCTGCGCCGCCGCCTGGAGCGGCGCGCCGACGACCTCGACCTCGTGCCCGTCCTCGATCCGGCCGGGCTCGTGGAGATGCAGCGTGCTCTGGAGAGCATCCACGTCTCGGAGGCCGTGATCGGCTACGTGGTCGACATCGTGGCCGCGACGAGGACGGACGGCAGCGTCCAGGTGGGCGCGAGCCCGCGCGGGTCGCTGGCGATCCTGAAGCTCGCGCGCGGCCGCGCGCTGCTCAACGGCCGCGACTTCGTCACCCCCGACGACGTCAAGGCGGTCGCGGTGCCCGCGCTCGCGCACCGGCTGATGCTGCGGCCCGAGCTGTGGGTGCAGCGGATTCGCCCGGACGACGTCGTGAGCCGCGTCCTCGAGCGAGTGCCGACTCCCTCTGCCGAAGATTTAGAGCCCGCTTCGCAATGAGACCTGTGCCCCTGGGCCGCGCTGAACGACGCGATGCGGCGTCCTCAGGTCGCGCCCGTATCGCAAGGATACGAACGCTCCCTGCGTCCTTGCCTCGCACCGCCCAGCGCACCCCAGCGACGAGGCCCCATCGCGAAACGGGCTCTCACGCCCGAGCGGGCGTGACCAGATACGCGTCCCCGAAGCTCGCGGGCTACGCGGGTCTCGTCGGCGCGGCCCTGCTCGGTGCGCTCGCCCTGCGCCGGCCCGAGCTGGTCGCGCTCGCCGGTGCGTTCGCGCTCCCGCTCACGCTCGCCCTCGGTCTCGACCGCGCGCCGAGCCTGCGGATCGAGGCCGCCCTCGGAGCGGAGCGGGCGCTCCAGGGCGACGAGGTCACGCTCACGCTCGACGTCGAGGGCGATCCGGTCGAGCGGCTCGAGCTGGTCGTGGAGCTTCCGTACGGGATCGTCCTGGAGGAGGGTGCGACGCGCGGAGTGCTGCGGCTCGCGCGGGAGCAGGAGCAGGAGCTACGAGCTGCGGCTGCGGTGCGAGCGCTGGGGCGCCTACGTGCTCGGCGGCGTCCGCGTCCGCGCCCACGACCGTTTCGGCGTCCTCCTGTACGAGCAGCAGGTCGAGCCGTCGCTGCCGCTCAAGGTCTACCCCCACGCCGAGAGCCTCCGGGGGCTGCTGCGGCCGCAGGAGACGCAGGTGTCGTCGGGCAACCAGGTCGCGCGCACGCGCGGAGAGGGGATCGAGTTCGCCGACCTGCGCCCGTTCGCGGCGGGCGACCGGCCGCGACGGATCAACTGGCGCGCGAGCGCGCGCCGCGGGACGCTGTGGGTCAACGAGGCGCACCCCGAGCGGAACGCCGACATCGTCCTCTTCCTGGACACGTTCGCCGAGGCGCGGCGAACCGGCCCGGGCACGCTCGACCTCGCCGTCGGCGCCGCGGGCTCGCTCGCGGAGCGCTACCTGCGGCACAAGGACCGGGTCGGCCTCGATCAGCTTCGGCGGCGTCCTCAACTGGTTGATCCCGACCACGGGCGCCGTGCAGCTGTACCGGATCGTCGACGCGCTGCTCGACACCGAGATCGTCCTCAACTACGCGTGGAAGGACCTCGACGTGATCCCGGTGCGGACGCTGCCGCCGAAGGCGCTCGTGGTCGCGCTCACGCCCCTGATCGACAAGCGGTCCGTGGCGGCGCTGCTCGACCTCCGTCGCCGCGGCTTCGACCTCGCCGTGATCGAGATCGATCCGGCCCCGTACGTGGAGGCGGGCAAGGACGAGCTCGAGCAGCTCGCCTTCCGCCTCTGGCGGCTCCGCCGAGAGGCGCTGCGCTCGGAGTACGAGCGGGTCGGCGTTCCCGTCGTCCCGTGGCGCGACGGCGAGTCGCTCCAGGTCGCCCTGGAGGAGGTGCGCTCGTTCAGGCGGGGCGCCAGAGCCGTCCGCGCGTAGCGGCCGCGGCCGGCGCGCTCGTGCTGGCCGCGACGCTCGTCGCGTACTCCGCCGTGCTCGAGCCGGCGGCTGCGCCCGTCGGCCTGCTCGGGGTGCTGGTCCTCGCCGGCGCGCTGTTGCGGCCGGTCCCCGGCGTCGTCTCCTGGGCGCTCGCTCTGCTCGGTGGCGGCTACGCGCTCGCGCTCGTGCTGGCCGACGGCGATCTCGACGCGAGAGCCGGCTTCGTCGCCGCCGGGTTGCTCGTGGTCGGCGAGCTCGCGTTCTGGTCGGTCGAGGCGCGGCACTGGCCGCGCGAGGACAGCGCTGCCGCTCGCGCCAGGCTGGCCGGGATCGTGATCCTGACGTTGGCGGCGGCGACGATCGGAACGCTGCTCGTCGCGGCCGGAGCAGCCGTGCCGGCCGGCGTCGCGCTGGTTCAGGTCGCGGGCGTGCTCGGTGCGGTCGGCGCGCTCCTCACGCTCGCGCTGCTGGCTCGGCGCTCCGTAGTTAACCCGCCGCCGTCTCCGGGTACCTTCTCGGCATGAGACGGCTGCTCGTCGTCGCGCTCCTCCCGCTCGTTCTGTCCGGATCTGCTGCTGCGGTCGTCGATGCAGGCCCGCGTCCGCTCCAGCTCTCCGAGCGTTGCGTGACGAAGGTAGAGCGCCGCCGGGCCGTTCGTTTCCTCGCCGCCGACCGCACTCGCTTGATCGGGCTCGAGCTCGGCTCGGGCCGACGCGGCCTGGTGCTCGCCCACGGACACCGGCAGAGCGTGTGCGAGTGGATCCGGCATGGACGGCGGTACGCACGCGCCGGGTACCGGGTGCTCCTCTTCGACCATCGCAACCACGGCTCGTCGTCCTACACGCGCAAGCGCTACTGGCGGATGGATCACGACGTCGTCGGGGCCGTTCGGACGCTTCGTGCACGCGGGGCCAGGACGGTCGTCCTAGCGGGCTCGTCGATGGGTGCCACGGCGGTGCTCGTGGGGGCTGCCGCCGTGAAGCCCGCGGTCGACGGCGTCGTCAGCCTGTCGGCGCCGACGTACATCTCCTCGGTCAACGCGGAGGCGGCCGTTCAACGCCTGGCCGTTCCGACGCTCTTCGTCGCCGCGGAGCAGGACGACCCGTTCAACGTCGACGCGCAGAAGCTGTTCGACGCCTCGGTCGCGCGCGAGAAGCAGCTCGAGGTGCTCCCCGGCTCGGCTGCGCACGGCAGCGGCCTGCTCGGCTTCGCGTCCGTTCGGACGCTCTTCGACGAGTTCCTGCGCGTCCACTCGGACTGAGCCTCCGGCCCCGCGAACTACAATCAGAGCGTGGCGCAGGTACTCCCGGCCGAGCGCGATCTGAGGCGCGTGATCGGCGACGGCGACGCGGTCCCCGACCGGGAGGTCGAGGGGCTCGCGGACCACGACCTCGTCGAGCTCTACCGCTCGCTCGTGCTCCTGCGGACCTACGACGAGCGTTCGGTCGTCTACCACAGCCAGGGCCGGATCGGGACCTACGCGATCTTCTGGAACCACGAGGCGATCCAGGCCGGCTCGGCCTACGCGCTCGCCGACGAGGACTGGATCTTCCCCAGCTACCGCGAGTCCGCGATCGGGGTGCTTCGTGGGCTGCCGGTCTCGACGGTGCTCTCGTGGTGGCGCGGCCATCCCGCCGGCTGGTGGAACCCTGCCGACTACAACGTCGCCTCGATCTGCGTCCCGATCGGAACGCACGTGCCGCACGCGGCCGGGCTTGCCTGGGGCAAGAAGCTGCGCGGCGAGAAGGCCTGCGCGATCGCCTACTTCGGCGACGGCGCCACCTCGGAGGGCGCCTTCCACGAGGGTGCCAACCTGGCCGCCGTGACGGGCGCGCCGCTCGTCCTGCTCTGCAACAACAACCAGTGGGCGATCTCGACGCCGCTGAGCGCGCAGACCAGGGCCGAGAGCCTCGCCGACAAGGCGGCCGGCTACGGGATGCCCGGAGTGCGCGTGGACGGACTGGACGTGCTCGCGGTCTTCGAGGCGACGCGCGAGGCGGTCGAGCGCGCTCGGGCGGGCGAAGGGCCGACCTTCATCGAGGCCGTGCACTACCGCGCGGCCCCGCACGCGACCGCCGACGACCAGAAGGCCTACATCGACCTGGAGCGGGTCGAGGAGGAGCGTGCGCGCGAGTGCGTCGGCCGCTTCGAGGGCTACCTGCGGCGCGCGGGGATCCTCACCGACGAGATGGCCGAGTCGATCAAGGCCGAGGCGACCGATCGGATGCGTGAGGGGATCGCCGCCGCCGAGGCCGAGCCGCCCGCCGACCCGGCGCTGCTCTTCGAGCACGCGTTCGCCGATCCGCCTGCCGTCGTTCGCCCGCGACCTCGCCGAGCTGCGCCGGGTCCTGGGAGGCGACGTTGGCTGAGCTGACGCTGCTCGAGGCGATCAACGACTGCTTCCACGTCGAGCTCGACCGCGACGCCGACGTGATGGTCCTGGGCGAGGACGTCGGCCGCGCCGGCGGCGTCTTCCGCGCCACCGCCGGCCTGCGCGACCGCTTCGGGCCCGATCGCTGCTTCGACACGCCGCTCGCCGAGGCCGGGATTCTCGGCGGCGCCGTCGGCCTCTGCATGGCGGGCTACCGACCCGTCTGCGAGATGCAGTACGACGCGTTCTCCTACCCCTGCCTCGACCAGCTGATCACGCACGTCGGCCGCTACCGCTGGCGGAGCGGGGGGAAGATGGCGTTTCCCGCTCACCGTGCGGATGCCCTACGGCGGCGGAGTGCGCGCGCCCGAGCTGCACGACGACTCGCCCGAGGCGTACTACGTGCACACGCCCGGCGTGAAGGTGGCGATTCCGTCGACGCCGGCCGACGCGAAGGGCCTGCTCGCCGCCGCGATCCGCGATCCCGACCCGGTCGTCGTGCTCGAGCCGAAGCTCCACTACCGCACGATGCGCGGCGAGGTGCCCGAGGGCGAGCACGTCGTCCCGCTCGGCAAGGCACGGCTCGCGCGCGAGGGGGACGACCTGACGCTCGTCGGCTACGGCTCGATGATCCCGGTCTGCGAGGCCGCCGCCGACCAGATCGAGGCGGACGTCGAGGTGCTCGACATCCGGACGCTGAAGCCGCTCGACGAGGACGCGCTGCTCGCGTCCGCTGCCAAGACCGGCCGGGTCGTGATCGTCCAGGAGGCTCCCCGCACCTGCGGGTACGGGGCCGAGCTCGCGGCGATCCTCGCCGAGAAGGCGATCCTCGACCTGCGCGGCCCGGTGCTCCGCGTGACCGGCTACGACGTGCCCTATCCGTACTGGCAGATCGAGGACGCGTACATGCCGTCGGTCGCGCGCGTCGTCGACGCGGCCCGCAAGCTGCTCGAGTTCTAGTGGCTCTCCATCAGCTGCCGCTTGGAGCCGTGGGCGCTGCACGGCCACTTCTCGCGCGAGCTCGAGCCGGTGCTCGACCGTCGAGCCGGGCGACTCGGTTCGCTTCTCGACGCCGGATGCAGGCTGGAACGTGGCCCCGGGCGAGCGCTTCGAGGTCTCCGACGAGGCCGAGTACGAGGGCCACGCGCTCGCCGGGCCGATCGAGGTGCTCGGCGCGCCGGGCCGGCCAGACGCTCGAGGTGGGCATCGACGAAGTGCGCCCGGGGAGCTGGGGCACGACGTTCGCCGAGCCGGGCTGCGAGGTGCGCTGGGAGCTCGACGGCTCCGAGGGGCGCGCGCTCGGCCGCACCGTCGCGCTCGCTCCCTTCCTCGGCGTCATGGGGATGCCGCCGACCGAGCCGGGGCGGCACTCGACGATCCCGCCTCGCAGGTCCGGCGGCAACATCGACTGCAAGGAGCTCGTCGCCGGCACGACGCTCTTCCTTCCGATTCCGCTCGACGGCGCGCGCTTCTCGGCGGGCGACGGGCACGCGAGGCAGGGCGACGGCGAGGTCTCGGGCACGGCGATCGAGACGCCCGTCGAGGCGCAGGTCACGCTCGGGCTGCGCGACGACCTCCCGCTCGAGTGGCCGGCCGCCCGGATCGAAGGCGCGTGGCTGACGTTCGGCTTCGACGAGCACCTCGGCCTCGCCGCCAGGATCGCGGTCGACGGCATGGTCGCCCTGATGCAGCGCGAGCACGGGCTCGGCGCGGGCGAGGCGCTCGCACTGGCGAGCGTCGTCGTCGATCTCCGGGTGACGCAGGTCGTCAACGACACCCTCGGCGTGCACGCCGTCCTGCGCGACGACGCCTGGCGGTGAGCGAGCGGGTCCGGCTGTGGCTCGAACGCGGCCCTGTCGGGCTTCTGGCTGCGCGACGCGGCGACCGGGGAGCGGGTGCGCTGGGAGGACGAGCGCATCCGCGTGGTGCCCGTCGCCGGCGTCTCGTTCCGGCCCGAGGCGGTCGAGGACGCCTCCTTCGATCCGGGCAGGACGCTCGCGCTCGTCCCCGAGCCGCAGAACGAGCACGACCCGAACGCGGTCGGGATCTGGAACGAGGAGCGCACCCTTCAGGCCGGCTACGTGCCGCGCGAGGTCGCCCCGGAGCTGGCCGGCGACGAGCAGGCCGTCTCGCTCTGGCGGGTCGAGGGCGGCCTGCGCGTGCTGATCGCACCCGCCGACGCCTGGATCGGGCGCCCCCGCTAGCGTTCTGCGGCCGTGGCGTACGAGTTCAAGCTTCCCGACCTGGGCGAGGGCCTCACCGAAGGCGAGATCGCCCGCTGGCTCGTCGCGGTCGGGCAGGAGATCGCCGAGGACGACCCGCTCGTCGAGGTGCAGACCGACAAGACGACCGTGGAGATCCCGTCGCCGGCCGCGGGGAAGGTGGCGCGGATCCTGGTCGAGGAGGGGCAGATCGTCCCGGTCGGGACCGTGCTCGTCGTGATCGGCGAGGACGGTGCCGGGCCGGCCGTCGTCGACGAGCAGCCGCGGGCCGAGCCCCCGCCCCAGGCGGTGCTGCGGGACGATGCCAAGGTGCGCGCGACGCCACTCGTGCGCAAGGTCGCGCGCGAGCTGGGGGTCGACCTCGCAACCGTGGCCGGCAGCGGGCCCGCAGGGGCGGATCACCGAGGACGACGTCCGCGGCGCGGCGGCTCTCCGACGCGAGGGACGCCGGGAGCCGCTGCGAGGCGTTCGCCGTCTGACCGCCGAGCACATGGCCCGCGCCCACCGCGAGGTGGCGCCCGTCACCTGGGTCGAGGAGTGCGACTTCGGCAACGTCGACCTCAAGCTGCTCGTGGCCGCGACGCTCAGGGCGGCCGCGCTGGCGCTGAAGGACTTTCCGGAGCTGAACGCTCGGCTCGAAGGCGACGAGATCGTGTACCTCGATCGCTACGACCTGGGCTTCGCCGTCCAGACCGACCAGGGGCTCGTCGTCCCGGTCGTCCGCGACGCGGGCTCGCGCTCGCTGGACGAGCTCGACGCCGACGTTCGCCGGCTCGCCGACGACGCCCGGGCGGGACGGCTCAAGCCCGAAGACCTTCGCGGTTCCACCTTCACGATCACGAGTGCGGGCAAGCTCGCCGGCCTCTTCCAGACACCGATCGTCAACCACCCCGAGGTCGCGATCCTCAGCCTCGGCCGCGTCGGCCGAGCGGCCGGTCGTCCGCGACGGCGAGGTCGTGGTCCGGCCGATCGGCTACGTGGCGCTCACCTTCGACCACCGCGTCGTCGACGGCGCCCGCGCGGCCGAGTTCGGTCTCGCCGTCATCGCGCGGCTCCAGAACGGCGAGAGCCCGGCCTGAGGCCGGGCTCTCGCAGCGCGACAGAGCGCGGCAGGCCTAGTCGTCGCGCTGGTTCCGATCGTTGATCTGACCGCGAATCTCGCCCGGGCCGAACTTCGTGGAGTGGACGTTCGCGTACGTCCGGCCGGCGCGGATCGCCGCGACCAGCTCCTCGAACTCGCCGGGAGCGATGCCCTGGCCACCCGGTGCGCGGCGGGAACGGGGCACCGGGCCCGATCGACTTCGAGCGGCGTGATCGTGCCGCGTGACCGTGCCGCCGTGCGCCGCGGGCAGGTCGGCGTGCTCGCCGAGCGGCGACGCGTTCGTGGCCGTCTCGCAGAGCCAGGCCGAGATCCCGCCGCGACACCGAACGCTGGCCGAAGTGGATGTGCGCCTGCGTGACCGTGCCCTCGAGGTCCTCGTACGCTCGAGCTCGTACGTGATCGTGTCGGCCGAGTCGTCGATCTTCGCCTCGAAGTCACCCTCGGCGACGCTCGAGACCGACGGAGCCTCGAGGTACCCGCTCATGTCGCCGGTCTTGACGTGCCTCTTGCCTCCGTGCGCGACGGCGTAGGAACCCGCGCCGAAGACGACCAGCAGCGCGCCGATCAGTGCTGCGTGAAGCGTGAGTCTGCGCATGAAGCCTCCTTCCCCCCGGGATTGACGTTCTCATGGACCTACGGGAGGAGCGGCGACGGCCGGTTTTCAGGCCGCGACGAGCGGAGACGCCCGCGAGGTGCTCGTCGAGCATCGCCTCGATCCGCGGGACGCTCGCGCGGCCCTCGAGCCGCTTGACGACGCGCCGCTCGCAGACGAGCACGAGCGTCGGCACCTCCGTCGACGTCGAACCGCTCCGCGAGCTCAGGCCGCTCGTCGATGTCCACGCGGGTCAGTCGCAGCCGGTGACGCTCTTTCCGGGCCAGGTGGGCGAGTGTGCTGTCCATCCGCCGGGCCGGGCCTGACTTGGACGAGGTGAAGAAGACGAGGAGCGGCTTCGTCCTGCTCCTAGCTTGCCTTTCGTACTAACACCGCACCGGCTCTTCTTCCCGATTCGGCTGCGTCGAAACGAACATCGCTCCTCTACACTGACGTTGTGGAGGAGTGGTACTGGCTCGGTGTCTGCCCTGGGTCTCGGCGTTGTCGCTCGGCGTCCTGGCGGCCGCGCTCGTCGGCGGCTGGGCGAGCCTCGGTGTGCCGGCGGCGATCCTGCTCGGGTCTGCAGCGGGGCTTGGTGTCGGTCTCCTGCTGGGGGAGTGGGACGACGCGGCCGCCGGCGCGGCCGGTGGGATCGTCGGCGGTGCGGCGGCGAGCGTGGTCGTCCGCGGAGCGCTGCACGCGGGGAGGGACACGGGGCGCGATGGCCCTGCTGGTGGGCGCGGCCGCGCTCGGCCGTCGCCGCGCTCGCGTTCGTGCCGGTGCGTGGGGTATCTGGAAGCGCTGGCCGTCCCGCTTCTGGCCCGCCGCGCCAGGCAGCGCAGCGTGGAGCGCTACGCAGGGCTCCGAACCCTTGCCCGGTAGGCCCGTCAAGCCGCTGATCCTGATCGTCATCGACGGGCTGACCCCGTCGATGCTCGAGCGAGCGGTCGAGCGCGGCTCGCCCGCTCTGGCGGCGCTCGCCGAGGCGGGCAGGTACGGCACGGCCACCTCGACGTTCCCCTCGCTCACGCCTGTCTGCCTCTCCTCGATCGCCACCGGAGCACATCCGGACGTCCACGAGATCCCGCACCTCGTCTGGTACCACCGCGGCGAGCGGCGGCTGGTCGAGTACGGCTCCTCCTTCGGCGCCATCCGCGCGGCCGGAGCGCGACGCTCGATCCTGGACACGATCTTCAACATGAACGCCGAGCACCTCGGCCGGCGAGCGGTGACGGTCTACGAGGCGCTCGAGGACGCGGGGTACACGACCGCGTCGATCAACATGACCTGCTACCGCGGCCGGGTGAAGCACCGACCGCTCGTCCCGGGCCTCGGCCGGGTCGCGTACGGGCCGAAGCGGTTCTTCTACTACAGCCTGTTCGAGTCCGACCGGACGGGAGCTCCGATCGCGGTGCGAAACCGCGCAGCGAGCTCAGTCGACGCGTACGCCGCCGCCGTCGGCCGCTGGCTCGTGACCCGCGACGGCTTCGACCTGCTCGTCTACTACCTGCCCGACTACGACTTCGCCTCGCATGCGGCCGGCCCGGACTCGGCCGATGCTGCGCTCGGCCGCAGCGACGACGCGATCGGCGCGCTGCTGGCCGCGGCGGGCGGGGTCGGACGAGTTTCTCGAGCGCTACGCCGTTGTCCTCGTCGCCGACCACGGCCAGACGCACGTCGCGCGTGGCGTCCGGCTGCAGGACGCATTCGCGGACTTTCGCCTCTTCGACCGCTGGAGCGACCGACGCGGAGCTCGTCGTGACCGCCTCGAACCGGGCCGGGATGGTCTACGTGCTGCCGGGCTCCAGGGCTGAGCCCCGCGAGCTCGCCGCTCGTCTGGACGCCGGAGCGGGCGTCGAGTCCGTGCTGTTCCTGGAGGGCGGCGAGGCCGTTCTGCGCCGGGGCGGCGAGGAGCTCCGCTTCGCCCGCGAGGGCGACGGCTGGAGGACGAGCGGCGACGCCGCGCTCGTCGAGGACTATCCCGACGCGCTCGCGCGCGGCGTGGGCCGCCCTCCACAACCCGAACGCGGGCGAGCTGATCGTCTCGGCCGCGCCGGGTGTCGAGTTCGCCGACCTCGCCGGCCGCCACCACGCGGGCGGCGGGAGCCACGGCTCGCTGACGGCGGGCGACTCGATCGTCCCGGTGCTCACGGTCGGGCTGGACGCGGAGATCGCGAGCATCGTCGAGGTCGCGCCGGCCGTGCTGGCGCACTTCGGCGTCGAGGCGACCGCGCGTACGCTCGTGCAGCCTGACGACCGCCGGCGACGGATGGTCGAGCGCCAGCTCCGCGGGCGCAACGTCGAGGACGAGCGCGTGCTCGTCGGCGATGGAGCGCGTCCCGCGCGAGCTGTTCCTGCCCGCGGGCCAGCGCCAGCGGGCGTACGACGACGCGGCCCTGCCGATCGGCGGCGGCCAGACCATGTCGCAGCCGTACATGGTCGCGAAGATGTGCGAGCTGCTCTCGCTGGACGGCGACGAGCGCGTCCTCGACGTCGGCACCGGCTCCGGCTACCACGCCGCAGTCCTCGACGAGCTCGCCGCCGAGGTGGTCTCGATCGAGCGCGTGCCCGAGCTCGCGGAGCGCGCGCGGGAGAGCCTGGTCGCCGCGGGCTACGACGACGTCGAGGTCCGCGTCGGCGACGGCACTCTCGGGGTTCCCGACCGGGCCCCGTTCGACGCGATCGCCGTCGCAGCCGCCGCGCCCGTCCTGCCCGAGTCCCTCTACGACCAGCTCAGGCTCGGCGGCCGCATCGTCGTCCCGGTCGGCGGCCGCTCGAATCAGCGGCTCGAGCTGATCGTTCGCAGCCCGGAGGGGCCCGCGGTCGTCCGCTCGGTGCCGTGCCGGTTCGTGCCGCTTCTCGGCGAGGAGGGCTTCAGCGAGTAACCGCTCGAGTCTTGCGCCGCAGGGCGTCAGGCAGAATGGCAGCCGGTGCGGGGTCTGTCCGCCGAGCAGTTGCTGCGTTTCCCGGTCCGGCTCGACGGTATGGACGTCGGCCGGGCGGTCGACCTGATCCTCGATCCCTCGCAGGGGCGCGCTCTCGGGCTCGACATCCTCTGCCGCGACGAGGTCCACCGCTTCCTGCCGCTCGCCGCCGCCGAGGTGGACGACAAGGAGATACGGCTCAGCTCCGCGTTCGCGCTCGTGGACGACGCGGGCTTCGAGTTCTACCGCGGGCGGACGAGCTCCCTGCGCACGCTCAAGGGGACCCACGTCGCTCGGGGGCGCGAGGATCTCGGCGCGCTCCGCGACGTCGTCGTTTCGGCGGCGGGCGAGATCGAGGCGTTCGTCGTCGAGGGCGGCGACGGCGTCCGAGCGCGTGCCGGTGGGGCCGGGCATCAGCCTCGACGGCAACGGCGGCAACGGCTCCGGGTAGGCTCGCCGCGATGGAGCGCTCCACCTCCGCTGTCGTCCCGCGCGGCGCCCGGGCCCGGCGGGCCCTGCGCGCGCCGCACAACTGGGTGCAGCTCGCCAAGTTCTGCGCCGTCGGGGCGAGCGGGTACGTCGTCAACCTCGCGGTCTTCGCGGCCCTCGTGAGCTGGGGCTACCACTACAGCGTCGCTGCGGCCGCCTCGTTCCTCGTGGCCGTGACGAACAACTACACGTGGAACCGGCTCTGGACGTTCCGCGGTCAGCGCGGGCACATCGCCTACCAGGGGCTTCGCTTCCTGGTCGTGGCCCTGATCGCCCTCGCCGCGAACGAGCTGATCCTGGCCGCGCTCGTCGCCGCGGGCATGGGCAAGGTGGTCGCGCAGGCGATCGCGATCGCCCTCGTCACTCCGATCAACTTCGTCGGCAACAAGCTCTGGTCGTTCCGGCTCACGCCCCGGCCGGCGGCGCCTCCCGCCGGGCGAAGCCCGGCTCCGCCGCCGCCTGACGCGTCTGCACGGGAAGGCGGGGCGCGTAGCGCTGGGTCTGTGCCAAGCACTATCCCCTCCGGCTCCGCACCGGCAGACGCGCCCCGGGACGTGAGCCTCCGGCGGCGCTGATGCGCTTAGCCGCGGCCGCCCTTCTCGCGCTCCTGCTGGCGAGTCCAGCGCTCGCGGCCGACGACACGAAGCTGACCGAGGCAGCGGCCGAAAGGACGTTCCTCCGGCACGACAAGGTCGCCGATTGGCTCGACTCGCTATCCGGACAAGGGCCGCACGGTCGACGCGGAGTACCGCAAGAAGACGCAGGACTGGCTCGTGCACGTCTGGTGGGGCAAGGCCGGGGAGATCGCCACCGGCACTGTCGACGACCGCACGGGCCACGTCGAAGAGGCGTGGACCGGCCCGCAGGTGGCGTGGAAGATGGCGCGCGGCTACGACGGGGCGTTCGGCGGCAAGACGCTCAACGGGGTCGCCGTCTGGCTCGCGTTCTGCGCGGCATTCCTGCTCGGGCTCGCCGACTTCCGCCGGCCGTTCTCGCTGCGCAACCTCGACCTGCTCGCCCTGCTGTCCTTCTCGATCTCGCTGCGCTTCTTCAACGGCGGCGACATCTTCACGAGCGCTCCGCTCGTGTACCCGCCGCTCGTCTACCTGCTCGCGCGCATGGTCTGGATCGGTTTCCGGGGCCGGCGCGGGGTGGGCGGCCGGCCGCTCTGGCCGGTCTGGGTCCTGGCGGCGGCGACCGTCTTCCTCGTCGGGTTCAGGATCGGGCTCAACGTCACCCAGCCCGAGCCGAACGTGATCGACGTCGGCTACTCCGGCGTCATCGGCGCGCACCGGATCGTGGAGGGCCAGTCGCCGTACGGCCACTTTCCGGTCTCCGACGACAAGCTGAAGGCGTGCGGGACGCCCGACGCCGAGGGCGAAGTGCGCGACCGCATCCAGACGAACGGCCGCTGCGAGTCCGCGAACGAGCGTGGAGACACGTACGGCCCAGTCTCGTACCTCGCGTACGTGCCCGGGCTACCTGGTGCTCGGCTGGAGCGGGAAGTGGGACGGCCTTCCGGCCGCTCACCTGACCTCGATCGCGTTCGACCTGATCGCGCTCGTGCTGCTCGGCCTCGTCGGGCTCCGCTTCGGCGGCTACCGGCTGGGGGTGACACTCGCGTTCGCATGGGCGGCCTTCCCCTTCACCCAGTACGCGCTCAGCTCGAACACCAACGACGCGATTCCGCCCGCGCTGCTCCTGCTCGGGTTTCTGCTGCTCGGCTCGGCCTGGGCGCGCGGCGCGTCGGCCGCGCTCGCCGGCCTGACGAAGTTCGGCTCGCTTGCTCGTCGTTCCGCTGTGGTCGGGCTATCCGCGCGCGCTGGAGCGCCCCTCGTTGCTCCGGTTCGCCGGCGGGTTCGTCGTCGCCTGCGATCGTGGCGTTCTCCGTGCTCTTGCTCGAGCCGGACGTGCCGCACGCCGCGCGGCTCTTCTTCGACCGGACGTTCGGCTGGCAGCTGGGACGCGACTCGCCCTTCTCGATCTGGGGCTGGGGTCAGTACCACGCGGGCGGCATCCCCGACCTCGCCGTGCCGCAGAAGGTGGTGATCGCGGTGGTGCTGCTCGGGGCGCTGGCGCTCGCCTTCGTGCCTCGCGCGGCGGACGCCGTTGACGATGGCCGCGCTGACCGGCGCGCTGCTGATCGGCTTCCAGCTCACGCTGACCCACTGGTTCTACCTCTACATCCCGTGGTTCTTCCCCTTCGTCGCGCTGGCCGTCCTCGCGCCGCTGCCCGCGCGGCCGCCGGCCCCGCCGGAGCCCGAGAGTGATCGCGCGAGCCGAGAGCTGGTCGCGGCCGGCTAGCGCGCCGCTGGTCGCGGCGGCGGGCGTCTGTCTCTTCCTGGCCGCGTGGTGGGGGCTTCACCAGGGCTTCTACCAGCGCGAGCAGATCGTCGACCTGCCCGTCTACGAGAACTACGGCGAGGCGATGACGCGCGGCGACGTGCCGTATCGCGACTTCGGCGTCGAGTACCCGCCGGCAGCGCTGCCGGTGTTCGTCGTCCCGGCAGCTCGGCGACGGCGACTCGGAGACGTATCGGCGCCGCTTCGAGGGTCTGATGGCAGCGTTCGGAGCCGTCGCGGTCGTGCTGGTGGCGCTGACGCTCGGAGCGCTCGGCGCCGGGATCGGACGCATGGCGGCGGCGGTCGGATTCGTGGCCCTCGCGCCGCTCCTCCTCGGCTCGGTCGTGCTCTCGCGCTTCGACCTGTGGCCGACGGTGGTCGTCGTCGGGGCGCTGGCGGCGCTCGTCTCCGGGCGGCTGCGTCTCGGAGCGGGGCTGCTCGGGCTCGGGGTGGCGGCCAAGCTGTGGCCCGGTGTGCTCGTTCCGCTCGCGCTCGCGTACGTCTGGCGGACGCGCGGCCGTCGCGAGGCTCTCGTCTGCGCGGGTGTGTTCGGCGCGGTCGTGCTCGCCTGCTTCCTGCCCTTCCTGGTGCTCGCGCCCGTCGACGTGCTCGAGAGCGTCTGGCGGCAGGCGCGGCGGCCTCTGCAGATCGAGAGCATCGGCTCGGCGGTGCTGCTCGCGGCCCACCACGCGTTCGGGCTCGACCTGACGATGAAGTCGAGCAGCGGCTCGCAGAACCTCGACGGTGGTCTGCCGGCCGCGCTCGCCCTTCTGCACGGGCTCGTGCAGGCGAGCGTGCTGGTCGCCCTCTGGGTCGCCTTCGCCCGCGGGCCGGTGACCCGTGAGCGGCTCGTGCGCTACTCGGCCGCCGCGGTCGTCGCCTTCGTCGCGCTCGGCAAGGTGCTCTCGCCCCAGTTCCTGATCTGGCTGATCCCGCTCGTGCCCCTCGTCCGCGGCCGGCGGGGGCTGGCGGCGTCGGGTCTGCTGGCTGTCGCTCTCGTCCTGACCCAGCTTTGGTTCCCGTACCGCTACTGGGACCTGGCGCTGCGGTTCGACGAACCGGCGTCGTGGCTCGTGCTGGCGCGTGACCTGGTGCTCGTCGCGCTCCTGATCGTGCTGGTGAACCCGTCCCGCCGCGACTCTCGGCCCGAAGGCGCGACCGTTTCGTGACGGCGAGAGCGCCTCGAAGGGCCCCGTCCGGGGTCTGACCCCGGACACGGCCGGAGCGGACAACCCGAGCTCGCGCTGTTGCGCAGCCAGGCGCGATCTGTGGGCAGATCGGCACGCCGTTGTGACGAATTGCCGCTGCGAACGAGCCCTGCGGGGCCATGGCCGGGGTCAGACCCCGGCCACGCCTGCCGGGGACGCGTCGCCTTACGAGACGCTTACGCGCACCGACTCGCACGACGTAGCGCGGCCGGTGGCGGGGTCGCACTCGACGAGGGCGCCCTCGATCCGGACGTCGCCGTCGGCCGGCTGGAAGCGGACGGGCACGCCTGTACGCATGCGCGAGATGGCGAGCTCGGCGCGCACGCCGATGACCGAGTCGTGCGGCCCGGTCATCCCGGCGTCGGTGATCGCGGCCGTCCCGCCGGGCTGCACCCGTGCGTCGTTCGTCTGTACGTGGGTGTGCGTGCCGAGGACTGCGGTCACGCGCCCGTCCAGGTAGCGGGCCAGGGCGATCTTCTCGCTGGTCGCCTCGGCGTGGAAGTCGACGAGGATCACGCGCGCCGCCGCGGCCGCCTCCTCGACGAGCTCGTCGACGATCTCGAACGGCCCTGTCGCCACGTCGATGAAGAGCGAGGCCCATCAGGTTCACGACCGCGACCGGCTCGCCGCCTCGGGCCTCCGCGACGACCAGCCCGCGACCGGGCGAGTGCCGCGACAGGTTCGCGGGCCGCGCGACGCGCTCGGCACCGGGCAGCCAGTCGAAGAGCTCCCGCCGCCGCCACGTGTGGTTTCCGAGCGTGATCGCGTCGGCGCCGGCGGCGAGGATCCGCTCCGCGAGCCGCGGGGTCAGCCCGACGCCGTCGGCCGCGTTCTCGCCGTTGACCACGCAGAAGTCGACGTCCAGCTCCTCGCGCAGCGCTCCGAGCCGTTCCTCGAGCGCCCGCCTGCCGGGCGTCCCGAACACATCAGCGACGAAAAGGAGCTTCAGGAGGAGAGCGTCGCCGCGGGGTGGACCTCGACGGCCACGTGGTTGCCCGCGTCATTGGTGTAGCGGGCGAGGGCCTGGCGCTCGACGTCCGCAAGGTCGAGCAGCGTCCCGATCTTCGAGCTTGCCGCGGCCACCGTCGAGCCGACCGTCAGCGCCGGGTCCGGGCGGAGGTGCGTGAGCGAGACGACGATCGAGGCGGCGCCCGAGGGCTGGATGTCGATGCGGGCTCCGCGCTTCCGGCCGCTGATCACGTAGTCGGTGATCCCGACGACGGTTCCGTCGACCGGCGCGTACACGTCCGTCCCGGGCGGTGCGCCGACGTTCAGGACCGCGGTAGCGGGCCCGTCCGCGCCGCCGACGAGGTAGTACGAGAGCCCGCTGCCGCCGGTGCCGAGCAGTCGGCGCGCGACGCGCGCGAGCAAGCCCGCGTTCGCCTGGCGACCGACGGGCGAGAGCGCCAACGCACCGCCGCCCTTCGCGTGGTAGCCGACGGCCGTGACGCGGCTCTGCGCGACGGGCATCTGGATGCGCAGCGATCCACGCACGGCAACGACCTGCGGGCGTGGCGGCCCGGCCGGCAGCAGCCGAGTCGCCGGCGCGGGAGCAGTCGGAGCGAGAGCGCCGGCGCCGCCGGAGCCGAAGGCGGTCAGGAGCAGCGTGATCAGCAGGGCGGCCGCGGCGAGCACGAGCGCCGCGATACGACGTGCGCGCCTGGCGGCGGCACGGGCCTCGCGCGAACGGGCGACTCTCCCGCGATTCGCGGCGGGTGCGGGCACGGGCCGGACCGTAACGGGTCGGCGAGGAGCGTGCAGCGTTGACGTTTGGGATCGAGTTCGTGACACCGTGGCCCGGGATTGTAGAGCGGAATCGTCCCAGAGTTTGTGCGGGTCGAGCGCAAGGCTCCCATCTTCGGCGAACGACCAGTCCCAGGCGGGCGGTCTGAGGGCGACGATTCGGGCGCTACGATCGCGAGAATGACCCCTGCCGGCGGCGCGAACACGATCGTGATCCCGCGCTGGATCCAGCTGGTGGGGCTCCCGGTCGTGCTGCTCGCCGCGTGGCTCCTTGCGAGCGCGGTCGCTCACGTCGTCCTGCTGTTCCTCGTCGCCGCCATCGTCGCGCTCCTGCTCGAACCGCTCGTCCGCGCTGCTGCAACGCGTGTGGATCCCTCGCGGGCTCTCGATCGCGATCGTGTACCTGAGCTTCGCGGCCGCGATGGTGGTGGTCGTGGTCGCCCTCGGTGTGGTTGTGGTCGACCGCACGGAGGCGGCCGCTAACCGGATCGACGCCTACCTTACGGAGGAGGTCAGACAGACCGGCGAGACCGAGGCCGAGCGCGATGTCGACCGCTTCCAGGGCTGGCTCGACGACCACGGGCTCGAGCGGGTCCAGATCCGCGGGCAGGGCCAGGATCTCGTCGACCGGATCCAGGAGGCGGATCCGGAGAAGTACACGTCGGACGTGATCGCCTTCCTGGAGGGCGCGGCCTTCTCGATCCTCGAGCTGCTCTTCAGCATCGTGCTGATCGTGGTGGTGTCGATCTACATGCTGCTGGACATGGACCGGCTGGCGCGCGGGCTCGACCGCCGCTTCCCGCCTGCGCCGGGCTCGCAGCCGCTGCTCAGACGGGTCGAGAGCGCGGTCGCCGGCTACGTCAAGGGCCAGGTGCTCGTGTCGCTGATCATCGGCGTGAGCGCCGGCGTCGGCCTCTGGCTGATCGGGACGCTCGGCTGGGCGGAGGGCCAGGACGACTACGCGCTGCTCTTCGGCTCCTGGGTCGCCGTTGCCGAGCTGATCCCGTACCTCGGCCCGTGGCTCGGCGCGATTCCGCCGATCATCTACGCGATCATCGTCGACCCGGTCTCGGCGATCTGGGTCACGCTTCTGTTTCTCGGCATCCACCAGATCGAGGGCCACATCGTCGTGCCCAAGGTGATGGGTACCGCGCTCCGCCTGCACCCGCTGCTCGTGATCTTCGGCCTGCTCGCGGGCGGGCAGATCTACGGGCTGCCCGGCGTCTTCCTCGCGCTGCCGACCCTGGCGGCCCTGCGCGCGATCTGGGAGTTCTTCGGCGAGCGCATCCAGCTCGAGCCCTGGCGGGAAGGCGGGCCCCTCGCGGTCGAGGTGGAGCTCGACGTCCCCGAGGCGCCGGTGCCCGTGGGCGATAGGTTGGAGCCGTGAGCACCTTCCCCGTCACCCGGCTGCGGCGCTTCCGCCGCACCGCCGGCCTGCGCTCGCTCGTCCGCGAGACGCGCCTGAGCCTCGACGACTTCGTGATGCCGTACTTCGTCGCGCCCGAGGCTCAGCCGAACGAGGCCCTTCCGGGCATGTCGCGCTACACCGTCGACGGGCTCGTGCGAGAGGTCGACGAGGTGGCCGGCCTCGGCGTCAAGGCGCTCATCCTCTTCGGGATCCCGGAGGAGAAGGACGAGGAGGGCAGCGGCGCCTGGGACGAGGACGGGATCGTGCAGCGCGCCCTCCGTGAGCTGCGGCCGCGCTTCCCCGAGCTCGTGCTCCTCACCGACGTGTGCCTCTGCGAGTACACCTCGCACGGCCATTGCGGGGTGTCTGGACGGCGACGAGATCGCCAACGACGAATCGCTCGAGCTCCTGGCGCGGACGGCGGTCTCCCACGTGGAGGCCGGCGCCGACTGTGTGGCGCCGAGCGACATGATGGACGGCAGGGTCGGCGCGATCCGCGAGGCCCTGGACGACGATGGCCACGAGTCGATTCCGATCTTGGCCTACTCGGCCAAGTACGCCTCCGCGTTCTACGGCCCGTTCCGTGAGGCGGCCGGCTCGGCGCCATCGTTCGGCGACCGGCGCGGCTATCAGATGGATCCGGCCAACGTGCGGGAGGCGCTGCGCGAGATCGAGCTCGACGTGGGCGAGGGAGCCGATGCCGTGATGGTCAAGCCGGCCCTGCCCTACCTCGACGTGATCAGCGCGGCGAGGGAGCTCTACGAGCACCCGCTCGCCGCCTACAACGTCTCGGGCGAGTACGCGATGGTGAAGGCGGCCGCCGCCCAGGGCTGGCTCGACGAGCGCCGGGCCGCGCTCGAGTCGCTGACCGCGATCAAGCGGGCGGGAGCCGACTTCGTGATCTCGTACTGGACGAAGGACCTCGCAACGTGGCTCTGACGAAGACCGACCTCTACCGCCGCGCGCTCGAGGCGATCCCCGGCGGCGTCAACTCGCCGGTTCGCGCGATGAAGTCGGTGGGCCTCGAGGAGCCGTTCTTCGTCCGCCGCGGCGAGGGCGCGTACCTCGAGGACGAGGAGGGCAACCGCTACGTCGACTGGGTCATGTCCTGGGGGCCGCTGATCTTCGGCCACGCGGACGCGGAGACGCGTCGAGGCCGTCGTGGACGCGACCCGGGACGGCACCTCGTTCGGAGCGCCGACGGAGCGAGAGGTGCTCCTCGCCGAGGAGATCGTCGACGCCGTCCCGTCGGTGGAGCTCGTGCGGCTGGTCTCGTCGGGGACCGAGGCGGCGATGAGCGCGGTCCGGCTTGCGCGCGCGTTCACGCGCCGCGACCGGATCCTCAAGTTCGCAGGCGGCTACCACGGGCATGCCGACGCCCTGCTCGCGAGTGCCGGCTCGGGGATCGCCACGCTCGGGATCCCGTCGAGCCCCGGCGTCCCACCGCGAACGACCGAGGACACGATCGTCAGCCCCTACAACGATCTCGACGCGGCGGCGGAAGCAGTGGCGCGCTACGGCGAGGGACTGGCCGTGATCCTGGTCGAGCCGGTCGCCGGGAACATGGGCGTCGTCCCGCCCGAGCCCGGCTTCCTGCAGGCGCTGCGCTCGCTCGCCGACGCGGCCGGCGCCCTGCTCGTCTTCGACGAGGTGATCACCGGCTTCCGCGTCGCGCGCGGCGGCGCGCAGGAGCGTTACGGCGTCACGCCCGACCTGACGATCCTGGGCAAGATCGTCGGCGGCGGGCTCCCGCTGGCGGCGTTCGGGGGCAGGGCCGAGGTGATGGAGCGGCTCGCGCCCGTGGGTGACGTCTACCAGGCGGGCACGCTCTCCGGAAACCCGCTCGCGACCGCGGCCGGCCTCTCCGTGCTGCGGCGCCTGCGCGATCCCGCGGTCTACGAGGAGCTCGAGCGGCTGGGCGCGCGCCTCGAGACCGGGCTCGCCCCCTTCGGCACCGTGCAGCGGGTGGGCGCGATGCTGACGCTGTTCGCGAAGGGGCAGCCCGTTCTGAGCTTCGAGGACGCGGAGCGCTCCGACACCGATCGCTACGCCGCCCTCTTCCGCCACCTGCTCGCTCGCGGGATCTACCTCGCCCCGTCGCAGTTCGAGGCGATGTTCGTCTCGCTCGCCCACGGCGACGCCGAGGTCGACCGCACCGTCGAGGCCGTTGCGGACTTCCACGCCTGAGCTCTGGGAGTCGATCGCCGGCGAGGCGGCCGGTGAGAGCCCGCTCTGGCGCGCCGCGCTGCGGCCCGAGGCCGAGCGAGAGGGCGTCGACGTCTTCTCCCCGCTGTGCGGTGAGCCGCACGCGCTCGGCCTGGAGACGGTCTACGAGGGCTACCTCGTCCACTACGGACGGCCGAGGCTCTTCACCCCGCAGGACGACGACACGGCGATCCTGCTCGGCGACTACCTGTACGCGCACGGGCTCGTCCGGATCGCCGCGTCCGGCCAGGTCGAGGCCGTGCGCGAGCTCGCCGAGCTGATCTCGCGCTGCGCGCACCTCCGTTCCGAGGGGGCAGAGGGCGACGGCGAGGCCTGGGCCGAGACCGCGGTCAGGCTCGGAGGCGGAGCTCGCCGACCGCGACGCGGTCGACCGCGCGCTGGCTTTGCACCGGCTTCGGATGGAACGTTAGAGTCCGCCGCGATGGACGTCCTCGCCGCACTGGTGCCCCTGGCCGACGCGGCCACCGAGGGCAAGAAGGTGATCCTCGGCATGCTGATCACGGGCCTGATCTTCATCGCCGTGATCGTTCTGGGCGAGACCTCGCGGTGGCTCAGACGCCGTCGCGGCGCGGCTCACTAGTCGGCCGGTACGGAGACCGTCGCGGTGGCCGTCGCGCGGTTGCCCGCGGCGTCGAGGGCGACATAGGTGATCCGGTAGGTGCGTCCCTCGCCGGAGGCCGAGCGCTCGGCGCGGAGCAGCAGCTCGTCGTCGAAGGAGCCGATCCTGGCGCCCAGGATGTCGTGCGCGTCGCCGGGTGCGTCGCTCTCGACCGACGCCAGGTACACGTCCTCGACCTCGGTGTCGTCCTCGACCTCCCCTGTGATCTCGACGGAGCGGAACCGGCCGTTCGGGACGGAGAGCACTTCTGGCGTGACCGAGATCTCGAGCTGTGGAGGCCGCTTGTCGCGGGGCGGGCGGTCCGGCACCTCACCCGCGGCGGCGGCGACACCCGCGACCGCAATTGCGGCGGCGAGCGCCAGAAGAACGACGGCGAGCTGCGAACGCTTCACGGCGCCTCCTTCGGAGTCGAGCCGAACCTACGCCCTCACTGTTAGCCGGCCGTGACAGGTTTGTAAGGGGTTCGGAAACCCGGGTCCGTAGACTGGCGGCGATGGCGCCGCCGGCCTCGTTTCGCGACTGGATCGCGCTGCTCGAGCGCGAGGGCGAGCTCGTTCGCGTGGACGCCGAGGTCGACCCCGACCTCGAGATCACCGAGATCGTCGACCGCACCGTCAAGGCCGGCGGGCCGGCGCTCCTCTTCACCAACCCCAAGGGCGCCCGGCATCCGCTGCTGATCAACCAGTTCGGGACCGAGCGGCGGATGTGCATGGCGTTCGACGCGCCGAGCCTGGACGCGGTCGCGACGAAGCTCAGCGACGTGCTCGAGATGCAGCCGCCGCAGGGGATCGCCGAGAAGGTGAAGGGCCTGAAGAAGCTGAAGTCGATCGCGGACTCGCGGCCGAAGACCGTGCGCAGCGGTCCCGCGCAGGAGGTCGTGCTGACCGGCGACGAGGTCGACCTCGACCTGCTCCCGATCCAGCGCTGCTGGCCGGGCGATCCCGCGCCGTTCATCACGCTGCCCGCCGTGATCACGCACGACCCGCAACACGGGGACGCGGAACGTCGGCATGTACCGGATGCAGAAGGTCGACTCCAAGACGACGCTGATGCACTGGCAGATCCACAAGGACGGGCGGATGGACTACCTGGCGACCGAGGGGCGGCTGGAGGTTGCCGTCGCGCTCGGGCTCGACCCGGTGACTGCGTACTCCGCGAGCGCGCCGCTGCCGAAGCACATCGACGAGTTCATGCTCGCGGGCTTTCTCAAGGGCGAGCCGGTCGAACTGGTCAAGGGCAAGACGGTCGGGATCGAGGTCCCCGCCAACGCCGAGATCGTGCTCGAGGGCTACATCGAGCAGGGCGAGCTCGGCAGCGAAGGGCCCTTCGGCGACCACACCGGCTTCTACACGCCGGCCGAGCCGTTCCCCGTCTTCCACGTCACCGCGCTGACGATGCGCCGCGACGCGATCTACCCGTCGATCGTCGTCGGCAAGCCGCCGCAGGAGGACGAGTGGCTCGGCAAGGCGACCGAGCGCATCTTCCTGCCGGCGGTGAAGATGACCGTGCCCGAGATCGTCGACTACGACCTGCCGGTCGCGGGCGTCTTCCACAACCTCTGCATCGTCTCGATCAAGAAGGCCTTCCCCGGCCACGCGCTCAAGGTGATGCACGCGCTCTGGGGCCTCGGGATGCTCTCGCTGACCAAGGGCATCGTCGTCGTCGACGAGCACGTCGACGTCCACGACTACGCCCAGGTCATGTTCTACGTGGGCGCAAACGTCGACCCGAAGCGCGACGTCCAGATCACCGAGGGGCCGCTGGACCACCTCGACCACGCGCCCACGCTGCAGTTCGTCGGCGGCAAGATCGGGATCGACGCGACGGCGAAGGGCCCGCTCGAGGGCACGCGCGAATGGCCGCCGGAGATCGAGATGGACGCCGGGGTACGGGATCTGGTCGACCGCCGCTGGGCCGAGTACGGGATCGACACCACGGACGGCTCCCGCGACGGCGCCCGCCGCTCGTTGCGGCATCTGTTACGTCGTTGACACCGTGGTGACGACGACGGTCTAATCGGTTTCGTAGACTCGCGGCGCACGCGCGCGTCGACACGGAAGGGAGCGAGTGGAGCCGCACGAAGGAAGGCCGCACGTCCCGGGACCGAGCCTGTGGCCGGTTGGATTCGCCGTAGGCGTCGCGTGCGTGCTGGTCGGTCTCGTCGTCAGCTGGCCGGTCGCCGCCGTGGGCGCGGCGATCGCGCTCGTCTTCGGCTTCCTCTGGATCCGCGGCGTCACGGGTGACTACCGCGGCGACAATGCAGGTCGCCGAGCCGGAGCCGGCCGCCGCACCTGTGGTCGTCGAGGAGAAGGAGCTTCCCGCCTATCCGCGGAGCAAGTTCCTCGAGCTCTCCACGCTCGGGCTCGGCGGAGTCATCACGGGCATCGTCACCGTGCCGATCCTGGGCTTCCTGGTCGTGCCGTCGTTCGTCGATCAGGAGCTGGACGACATCGACCTCGGCCCGCTGGAGAATTTCCCCGAGGGGACGTGGATCGAGACGACCTACCTCTCGAACCCGCGCGAGGGCGAGGTCTCGAGGCGGACGGCGTACATCCGCAACAACGGCGAGCTGAGCGAGGGCGTGCCCAGCTTCACGATCATCTCGAACCGCTGCGTGCACCTCGGTTGCCCGGTGCAGGCGAGCGGACCGCGCGCCGACGAGGAGAAGACGATCCAGACCGAGGCAGGCGAGCTGACGCTCACCGAGGTGACGCCCGCCGCCTTCAGCTGCCCGTGCCACGGCGGTGCGTACGACACCGAGGGCAACCGCACCGCGGGGCCGCCCGTCCGTGCCCTCGACCGCTACGAGTTCATCATCAAGGGCGAGCGGCTGACGCTGGGCCAGGCCTACAGCGTCGGCGAGGTCAAGGGCGAGGCCGCGCAGGCGCAGATCAAGCGCTACGGCCTGGCCGGCCCCGGCATCCATGTCGACGGGCTCTCGAGCTGGCTCTACCCGATCCAGCCGGGAGACGTGGCGAGTTGATGCCCCCTCCAGCAGCACACGCCTGCCCCTGGCCCGCGATCACGCGGCGCCAGGAGCCACCCTCGCCCTTGCAAAGGCTGCGGAGAGCCTTTGACGCGGGCGAGTGCGGCCCCTGGCTTGGTGCTCGCGACCCAGGAGCGGGGCAGCACTACTGGAGGGGGCATTGATGGCGATCGCCGCGAAGAAGAAGAAGCAGAGCAAGATCCTGCCTCTGCTCCTGTACCCCCTCGACTGGCTGGAGGAACGCTCCGGCCTCATCGGCGGCGTCAAGTACTTCCTCTTTCGCAAGGTCCCGCGCGACACGAGCTGGTGGCACACGCTCGGCTCGGCGACGCTGACCGCCTTCCTCGTCCAGGCAGGCACCGGCGTGATCCTCGCCATGTACTACAAGCCGCACCCGGACACGGCCTACGAGTCGATCGAGCGGATCACGAACGACCTCACGCTGGGCTGGCTCGTGCGCGGGATGCACAAGTGGGGCGCGAGCGTCTTCATCATCCTGATCTTCTTCCACATGGCGCGGGTCTTCCTGTTCGGCGCGTACAAGTACCCGCGCGAGCTGAACTGGATCGTCGGCGCGATGCTGCTCCCGCTCGCGATGCTGGAAGGCTTCACCGGCTACCTGCTGCCCTGGGATCAGACCTCCTACTGGGCCTCGGTCGTCGGCATCAACCTGAACGGGACGGGCCCGTTCGTCGGCCCGTTCCTCGCCTGGTTCCTGATGAGCGGCTCCGAGATCGGGGGCGACACGCTCACCCGCTTCTATGCCCTGCACATGCTCCTGCTGCCCGGCGCGATCGCCGGGCTGATCGGCCTGCACCTGTACCTCGTCGTGCGTCTGGGCATCTCCTCGCCGCCGTGGTCCGACGAGGCCGCGGGGCGTGAGCGCGCGGAGGTCACGAACAACGGGCGCGCCGGCCTCGTCAACCCGGCCCCCCGCTCGGGACGGGCGAAGTGAGCAGGATCCAGGACGAACGGCGCGCGCAGCACAAGCGCTACAAGGCCGACGTCGAGCGGGAGGGGAAGCCGTTCTTCCCCTACGCGATGTTCCACGACACGGTCATGAGCCTGGTGGTCGTGTCGGTCATCGTCGGGCTCGCGTGCGTCTGGTACTTCACGGGCGACCCGGACCAGGCCGGCGAGGAGGGCACCGGCTGGCTCGGCGTGATCTACGAGCACGAGGCGGACCCGGGCACGACGAGCTTCGTTCCGCGGCCGGACTGGTACTTCTACTTCCTCTTCTACCTGCTGCGGATCTTCAAGTGGCCCGATTCCGTCGTGCTCGGAACGGTCGGGATCCCGACGATCCTGCTGATCATCCTGATCGCGATGCCGTTCCTCGACCGCCGCCGCGAGCGGCGTCTCTCGCGCCGGCCCGTGGCGGTGATCGTCTTCCTGCTGACGGTGGCGGCGATGGGGATCCTCACCTACAAGGGCGCCACCGCCGAGGAGGCGAGTGCGGCGGGCGAGGAGGTCGTCGACCGTTGGATCGAGGAGCACAACCTTCCGGACGGGGTGCGCGAGGGGGCCACGATCTTCTCCGAATCCGGGTGCCTCAACTGCCACGTCTACGGCGGTGAGGGTGCGTCCAACCTCGGTGCACCCGAGCTGACCGAGATCGGCGCGCAAGGCGGCAAGGACGCCGACTACCTCGCGCGCTACATCGCCGACCCGACCCAGTTCGGCAACAACGTGATGCCGAAGTTCGAGTCGCTCGGCGAGGAGCGAGTCCGCGCGATGGCCGAGTTCCTCGCCGCCTCCAAGGGCGGCGGCGGCTAGCGCCGGCGGCCGTGCGCGTCTTCCTCGGAATCACAGGCGCCTCCGGCGCGCCCTATGCCGCGCGCCTGCTCGAAGCGCTCGTCGCGGCGGAGTGCGAGGTCGGGATCTGCGCGTCTGGATCGGGCGTCGAGGTGATCGCGACCGAGCTCTACGGCGATGCGCGGCTCTCGCGCGACGAGGTGCTGGCCCGCCTGACCGAGGAAACCGGCGACGGGGTCGCTCTCTACGACGAGCGCGACTGGCGCTCCCCGTACGCGAGCGGCTCGGCGCGGGTCGATGCCTACGTCATCTGCCCGTGCTCGATGTCGACTCTCGGGACGATCGCGTCGGGTGCGATGCAGAACCTGATCCACCGCGCGGCGTCGGTCGCGCTCAAGGAGGAGCGCCGCCTGATCCTGATGCCGCGCGAGACGCCGCTGTCAGCTGATCCACCTCGAGTCGATGCTGGCCGTGAAGCGCGCGGGCGCAACGATCCTCTTCCTGGCACCCGGCTTCTACGGCCGGGCCGAGTCGGTCGACGATCTCGTCGACTTCATGGTCGGGCGCTGCCTCGACCAGCTCGGGCTCGAGAACGCGCTCGTCCGGCGCTGGGGGCAGGAATGACGGTCGAGACGGGCAGGCTGCCGGCGGAGGGCGTCCGCGCGATGTTCGACCGGATCGCGCCGGTGTACGACGCGATGAACCGCGTCATGACCGCCGGCCTCGACCAGCGCTGGCGGCGGGCGACGGCGCGCGCCGTGGTGCGGCCGGGCGACGCGGTGCTCGACGCCTGCTGCGGCACGGGCGACCTTGCGGTCGCTGCCGAGCGCGAGGGCGGGCGGGTCACCGGCCTGGACTTCTCGGAGCGGATGCTCGAACGCGCGCGGAAGAAGGCGCCGGGCCTGGAATGGGTCGAGGGCGACTTGCTCGCGCTCCCCTTCGCCGACGGCTCCTTCGACGCGGCCACCGTCGGGTTCGGCGTCCGCAACGTCGACGACCTCGGGCGCGGGCTGGCCGAGCTGCGGCGCGTGCTCCGGCCTGGCGGTCGCCTTGCCGTGCTCGAGATCACGCAACCGCGTGGCGCCCTGGCGCCCTTCTACCGGCTCTGGTTCGATCGCGTCGTGCCGGCGCTCGGCCGCGTGCTTCCGGGCGGCTCGGCCTACACGTACCTGCCGGCGAGCGTGCGCCGCTTTCCTGGTCCCGACGAGCTCGTGCGCGTGCTCGAGGGCGCGGGCTTCCGGGACGTTCGCTACCGGACGTTCGCGGCGGGCATCGTCGCCCTGCACACGGGGGAGGCCTCGTGACCACGCTGGCGACGGCGCGGAAGGCGGAAGGGCTCGACCCGTATCTCGGGGAGGTCGAGTCACGGCTCGAGGCGGCCGTCGGCCGCTACCCGGGCCTCGCCGCCCGCGCCGGAGCCGACGCGCTCGGCGGGGGCAAACGGCTCCGGCCGCTGCTGGTCTTCCTCGCGGCGCCCGTGGGCAGCGTTCCGGCCGTCGCCGCCGGCGTCGCCGTCGAGCTCGTGCACATGGCGACCCTCATCCACGACGACCTGATCGACCGCGCCACCCTCCGCCACGGGCGGCCCGCCGTCTGGAGCGTGCACGGCGACGCGGTAGCGGTCGCTACCGGCGACTACCTGTTCGCGCGGGCGTTCGGGGAGCTCGCGGAGGCAGGCGACGTCCGCGCCGTCGAGATCCTGGCCGAGGCAGCGGTGTCGCTCTCGCGCGGAGAGGCGCTGCAGAACCGCCAGACGCACGATCCGGACACGACCGTCGAGAGCTACATCGAGCGCTGCAGCCTGAAGACCGGGAAGCTGTTCGAGGCCGCCTGCCGGCTTGCGGGCGGCTCCGGCGACTTCGGGCTCGCGCTGGGAATCGCCTACCAGATCGCCGACGACGTCCTCGACTGCTCCGGCGACGCGGTCGACACCGGCAAGGTCCCCGGAACGGACCTCCGGGAGGGGACGCCCACGCTGCCGCTGCTCCTCGCTGCGCGCGAGGACGCGGTCGTGCGCGATGCCCTGGCCGGCGGGCCGCTCGAAGGCGTGCTGGTTCGGGTGGCCGCGACCGGAGCGCTCGAGGAGTCGCGAGCGATCGCGCTCGACTACGCGGCCCGCGCCCGCGAAGCCCTGAACGGCGCGCTCTGGCGAGACGAGCTCGAGGCGCTGACCTACGCCGCCGTCGACAGGACCCGCTGATGGCCGTGGCCGTCGACACGCTGGCCCCGATCGGCGACAAGGTGGAAGCCGGCGAGCGGCTGGACTTCGAGGACGGCCTCGCGCTGCTCGAGTCCGACGACCTTCTCGGTCTGGGCGAGCTGGCCGACCGCGCCCGCAGGTTGCGCGGAGGAGGCGACGAGGTGTTCTTCGTCCAGAACCTCTACCTGAACCAGACGAACGTGTGCCGCGTGAAATGCAAGTTCTGCGCCTTCGCGGTCACGCAGAAGCAGGATGACGCGTACACCCACTCGCCCGAGCAGATCGTCGAGGATGCTCTCCGGCAGCGTGAGCTGACCGGTTTCACGGAGATCCACATGGTCGGCGGCGAGAGCCCGCACGTCGGGTTCGACTACTACGTCGAGATCGTGCGGCAGCTGCACGAGGCGCTTCCGGACGTCCAGCTGAAGCTGTTCACCGCCAGCGAGATCCACCACATGACGACCCTCTCGGGGCTCACCCACGAGGAGGTGCTGCGGACGTTGCAGCAGGCAGGGCTCTGCTCGCTGCCGGGCGGCGGCGCGGAGGTCTTCGCCGAGCGCGTCCGCCGGCTGGTCGCGCCGGGCAAGGAGTCGCCCGACATCTGGCTCGAGACACATCGCACCGCCCACGGCCTCGGGATCCCGACTCACTGCACGATGCTCTACGGGCACGTCGAGACCTACGAGGAACGCGTCGACCATCTGCTTCGCCTGCGGGCGCTTCAGGACGAGACGGGCGGCTTCCTCGCCTTCATCCCGCTCGCGTTCCATCCCGAGAACACCGTCTTCGAGCGTCGCGGCTGGAAGCACACGGCCGGCTCGGACGACCTCAAGCTGATGGCGGTGTCACGGCTGCTGCTCGACAACATCGCTCACATCAAGGCCTACTGGATCATGATGGGGATGCCGCTCGCGGCCGTCGCGCTGCACTTCGGGGCCGACGACGTGCAGGGAACCGTCGTGCGGGAGCAGATCTTCCATGCGGCCGGTGCGCGGACCGAGACCGAGCAGAAGATCGACGAGCTCGTCCGCCACGTGAGCGAGGCCGGGCGGATCCCGGTGCAGCGCGACACGCTCTACAACGAGCTGCGCCGGTGGGAGTGACCGCCGAGCCCGACTGGACCTTCGGCGGCACCTGGCCCTACGAGCCGAAGTGGCTCTCGACGGACGCGCGGCTCCATTACGTCGACGAGGGATCGAGAGAGGGCGAGCCGGTCGTGATGCTGCACGGCAACCCCACCTGGGGGTACCTGTACCGGAACTTCATCGGCACGCTGGTGGAGGCCGGGTATCGCGCGGTCGCTCACGACGAGCTCGGTTTCGGTCGCTCCGACAAGCCGGAGCGCGTGGCCGAGTACTCGCTCGCCCGCCACGTTGCGCATTTCGGCGCGCTGATGGACGAGCTCGAGCTCGACGGGATCACGCTCGTCGTCCAGGACTGGGGCGGCCCGATCGGCCTGGCGTGGGCGGTCGAGCATCCGGACCGGGTGAAGCGGCTCGTCCTGCTCAACACCTGGCCGGGTGGCAAGCCACCCGATCACCCGGAGCCGTCCCGGCCGCTGAAGCTGCTGCGCACGCGGGCCGGCGGCGCGGCGATGGTCAAGGGGGCGAACGTCTACGTCCGGTTCCTGCTCCGCGGTGGCGAGCGGGAGCTCGACGAGCAGGCGCGCGCGGCCTACCTCGCGCCGCACTCCACCCGGTCGAGCCGTGCGGGGATGGTGGCGTACGCCCGGATGATCCCGTGGGACGACGGGCAATCCCTCCGGCGAGATCGGGCGCCGGACCGAGGCGGGGCTCGAGGGGCTCGCGAGCAAGCCGGTGCTGATCGTGTGGCCGCTCGGAGACCGCGCGTTCAAGAAGAAGACGCTGACGCTGTGGCGCGCGCGGTTCCCCGACGCGGAGGTGCACGAGCTCGAAGGCGCGAAGCACTACGTCCAGGAGGACGCGCCCGAGCGCGTCGTGCCGTTGCTGCTGGACTTCCTCAGGCGGACATGACGTCTGTGGACGCTTCGGCGCCGATCCGGCACGCCTCGGCACACACCAGCGTGGTTGGCGCGACTAGGCTGACGCCTGAGCAGGGGGCGGGTCGGGACCCGAGGTATGACACGTGCGCGTGAACACGGACTGCTAAGTAGATGACGCGACTCGGCCAGACGATTCCGGCGCTACCCGTCCGCGTCATGGTCGCGTCGGTCGGGTTCTACCGCGACCGCCTCGGGTTCGAGGTTCTGCACCACGACGGCGGCTTCGCCGTCCTCGGCCGCGACGACGCCGTCCTCCACCTCTGGGAGGCGAGTGACGAGAGCTGGCGGAAGGGCGTCGACCTCGAGCGCCCGGTCTGCTCCGGCGCCGAGTCGTTCATCGCCGGCACCGCGAGCTGCCGCATCGCCGTCGAAGGCGTCGACGAGCTCTACGAGGAGCTTGGCGCTCAGGACGTGCTTCATCCGGTCTCGAAGGAACGCGTGTCCGACACCGACTTCGGCACCCGCGAGTTCGCCACCCTCGACAGCGACGGCAACCTGGTCACCTTCTTCCAGTGGGTCTCCGAATGATCCGCCTCGGCCGCATCAGCTACGTGAACATGGCGCCGGTCTTCTTCCAGCTCGACGCGAACGTGGAGGAAGTGGTCGGCGTTCCGACCGAGCTGAACCACCTCCTGCTCGAGGGCGGCGTCGACCTCGCGCCGATCTCCTCGATCGCCTACGCGCGGAACGCCGACAGTCTTCGCCTCCTGCCGCGGCTCTGCGTCTCGTCGGAGGGCGCCGTCGACTCGATCCAGCTCGTCTCGCGGACCGCGCCCGACCGCGTCCGCACGATCGCGGTCACGCCCGAGAGCGCAACGTCGGTCGTCCTCGCACGCGTCCTCTTCCCGGATGCCGAGCAGGTGCCGCTGGGCGAGGACGCCGAGGCGACGCTCCTGATCGGCGACGCGGCTCTGCGGAGCGCCTTCGACGACCCGGCACCGCACTACGACCTCGGCCGGCTCTGGACCGAGCGCACCGCGCTGCCGATGGTCTTCGCCGTCTGGGCCTGCGCCGATCCCGTCGCCGAGGGCGTGGCCGAGCTCGAGGACGAGCTCGTCGCCTCGGTCCGGCTGGCCCGCGCCGAGCCGGAGCGCCTCGCACGGGAAGCCGGCGAGCGCTACGGCTATCCGGTCGGGTACCTCGCGCGTTACTTCGACAAGCTCCGCTACAGCTTCGGGCCGCGCGAGCGTGCGGGCCTGCACATGTTCTTCGAGCTCGCGCGCGAGGTCGGCGAGCTGGACGAGATCCCGCAGCTGCGTTACGTCGAGCGCAAAGAGGTGCGCGCGTGACGGCGGTCAAGGAGATTCTCGGGAAGGCCCTCGACGGCGAGCGGATCACGGACGGCGATGCCCTCTCGCTCCTGGGGTCGCGCGACCTGGTGGCGGTCGGCCGGGCGGCGAACGAGCTCCGCGGGCGACGCACGAACCCCGATCACATCACGTTCATCGTCGACCGGAACGTCAACTACACCAACGTCTGCGTCACCGACTGCGACTTCTGCGCCTTCTACCGGCGCCCGGGCGACCGGAACGAGGGCTACCTGCTGCCGAAGCCCGTCATCTTCAAGAAGATCGAGGAGACGCTGGCCATCGGGGGCACCGGCGTCCTGATGCAGGGCGGGCACCACCCCGACCTCGGCGTCGACTACTACGAGGACCTGTTCAGCTCGATCAAGGCGCGCTACCCGATCCACCTGCACGTGCTCTCGCCGCCGGAGATCCAGCACATCGCCCGCCGCTCCAAGCTGACGATCCCGCAGACGCTCACGCGGCTGCGCGACGCGGGCCTGGACTCGATTCCCGGTGGCGGCGCCGAGATCCTCGTCGACCGCGTCCGCGACGTGATCGCGCCGAAGAAGACCCGCACCGCCGACTGGCTCCACGTGATGCGCGAGGCCCAGCGGCTCGGCATCTCCACGACCGCCACGATGATGTACGGCCACGTCGAGGAGGTGGAGGACCGCGTCGAGCACATGCGCCGCATCCGCGAGCTCCAGGACGAGCTGAGCGGCTTTCGCGCCTTCATCTCCTGGACGTTCCAGTCCGACGGGAATCGCCTCGCGGCGAAGGTGCCGCGGGAGCGGATGCCGACCTCGTTCGACTACCTGTTGACCCAGGCGGTCTCGCGGATCTACCTCGACAACGTCGAGCACATCCAGTCCTCGTGGGTGACGCAGGGGATGAAGGTCGGCCAGGTGGCGCTCGGCTTCGGGGCCGACGATCTCGGCTCGGTGATGATCGAGGAGAACGTCGTGTCGGCCGCGGGCACGACCCATCGGGCGACGACCGACGACTTCGTCCGCGCGATCAAGGCGCTCGGCAAGGTGCCCGTGCAGCGGGACACGCTCTACAGAGACGTCAAAGTCTGGAACTGATGCTCGATCCCGCCCGGCGGCGGCCGGGCTTCGCGCAGACCTACGGCATCGCCGATGCCCCCGAGGGGATGCTCGACTGGGCCTGGGTCGACGAGCGGCTGGCCGGCTCTCCCAACTACTGGATCTGCACCGCCGACGAGGATGGGCGGCCGCGCGCGATCCCCGTGTGGGGCGTCTGGATCGACGACTCGGTCGTTTTCGGCACCAACGAGCGCTCGCGCAAGGCGAGAAACCTCGACCGTGACCCGCGGGTGGTCATCCATCTGGAGAGCGGCGACGAGGCCGTGATCCTCGAGGGCGAGGTCGAGCGGATCGAGCCGACCGAGGAGATCGCGGCCGCCTTCGAGCCGAAGTACGACTGGAAGCCGGACCTCGCCTCGACCGAGGGCGAGCGCTGGTACCGCCTGCGCCCCACTCTCGCTCAAGCCTGGCTCGAGACTGACTACCCGAAGACCGCGACCCGGTTCGACTTCTAGCCGCCGGCCGCCTCGGCCTTGCGGAGTCCGCGGAGGGCCCAGGAGGCGAACGCCAACGCCAGCGCGAAGCCGAGCGAGAACGCGAGGGCCACGTGCTCCGGCTCGCCTGCGAGCAGGGAGCGCCCCGCCTCCAGCAGTGCCGTCGCCGGGTTGACCGACGCCACGGCCTCGATCCAGCCGTTCAGGAGGCCGATCGGCACGTACACCGGGGCGAAGAAGAGCACGAGGAAGACCGGCATCTGCATCACAGGGCCTGCCTGCATCGTCCGGAGCCGCATGGCGACGCCCGCCGCCCACATGGTCGACGCGACGTTCAGAACGAGCGCGAGGCCGTACAACCCGAACAGGTCGACGGGGCCGCCGCCCACGTCCATCCCCGCGATCACCGCGACGACCGTGAGCACGGTCGCCGTCACGCCCCACCGGACCAGCCCCGCCAGGGCGTAGCCGAGGACGATCCCGGTCCGGTTCGGCGCCGCCAGCAGGAGCCGCCGGGCGAAGCCGCTCTCGAAGTCGCGGGCGATCCCGAACCCCGTGAAGACGCCGCCGAACGCGGCCGACTGGAGCAGCACGAAGACGAACTGGAAAGCCGTGTAGCCGGGCTCGTACTCGAAGCCCGGCACCTCGCTCACGCGCGACAGCCCGCCGGCGAAGGCGGTGAAGAAGAAGAGCGGGAAGAGGATTCCCGGCAGCAGCAGGGTCACGTTCGTGAAGACGTTGTGAAGCACTCGCCAGGCGACTGCGAGCGCGACGGCCAGCGCACCCCTCACGTCCGGGTCAGCCTCTCGCGAAGCGCCCATGAGGCGGCGGCCAGCCCGACAGCGCCGATCGCGAGCGCAAAGCCGAACGCCAGCGCGAGTGCCTGCGCGTTCCAGCCCTCGATGATCAGGCTGCGCACCCCCTCGATCAGGTACGAGACGGGATTCAGCGTCGCGACCGTCCGGAACCAGCCGATCTCGATCAGGTCGCGAGGCAGATTCATCGACGAAAGGAACAGGCCGACGAACATCACGGGGAAGAGCCCCTGGACGGCCTCGCCCGAGCCCGTGCGGAGGGCTGCGAACGCGCCGAGCGACCCGAACGCCAGCGCGACCAGCGCCGAGAGCAGGAGGATCACGAGGGCGCCGGGCACACCGCTCTCGAGCCGTACGCCCACGGTCAGCCCGACCGTGAGGTAGAAGATCGCCTGCGCGAGCCCGGTGACCACGACGCCGCCGAGCTGGCCGGCCAGCAACGCGAGTGAGCTCACCGGCGTCAGCGCGAGCCGGTTGAGGAACCCGGTCTGCACGTCCCGCGCGAGGTCGGTGCCCGCGTTCATGGTCGCGAACAGTGCGCCCTGGATGAACGGCACGGCGAGCGCGAACGGGAGGAACGACTCGGCCGGGAAGCCCGGGAGCTGCGCGGCCGAGTCCAGGCCGCCCGCGTTGACCGCGAGCAGCATCAGCGGGAAGAGGAGCGGCGCGACCACGTTCGCCGGCTGCCGCAGGGTGCGCACGACGGAGCGCCTGGCGAGCTCTGCTGCCTGCGTGGCGGCGGTCAACGGCTAAGCCGGGACCGGCTCGGGCTCTTGCTCCTCCTCGGCACCCTCGAGCGAGCGGCCCGTCTTGGCGAGAAAGACGTCGTCGAGGGTCGGCTCGTGCAGGTGGATGCGCGCGACCCGGAGGTCCTCCGCATCGAGCGCGCGGACGATGTCCGCGAGCTCCTCCTCGCCGTGCGCCAGCCGGACCGCGACCGATCCTTCCGTGCAGGGCATCGGCTCCCCGAACCGCTCCAGCACAGCGGCAACCGCGCCCTTCTCGCCGGGCTCGTGCGGCCGCGCCTCCACTGTCGGCTTCGCGATCTCCGCCTTCAGCTGCGCGGGTGTGCCCTCCGCGACGATCCGGCCGTGGTCGATGATCCCGACGCGGTCGGCGAGGACGTCCGCCTCCTCCAGGTACTGCGTCGTCAGGAAGACGGTCACGCCTTCGGTTCGCGCCAGCCGGGCGACCTCGTCCCAGAGCGCGGTCCGGCTCTGGGGGTCGAGGCCGGTGGTGGGCTCGTCGAGGAAGAGAATCCGCGGCCTGTGTACAAGAGCAAGGGCAAGGTCGAGGCGGCGCTTCATCCCGCCCGAGTACCCCTTCACCTTCCGGTCGGCGGCCAGGGTGAGCCCGACACGCTCGAGCAGCTCGTCGGTCCGCGCGGCACGCTCGGCGCGAGGGAGGTCGTGGAGCGCGGTCTGCAGCCGCAGGTGCTCCCGGCCGGTGAGCAGCGGATCGAGCGCGGCCTCCTGCAGCGCCGCTCCGATCGACTCGCGCACCTTGGGGCCGTCGCGGACGACGTCGTAGCCGGCCACGATCGCGCGCCCGCTCGTCGGCGGCAGCAGCGTCGTCAGCATGTGCACGGTCGTGGACTTGCCGGCGCCGTTCGGGCCCAGGAAGCCGTAGATCTCGCCGGGTGCCACCTCGAGGTCGATCCCGTCGACTGCGCGGATGTCGCCCTTGAAGACGCGAACGAGCTGCTCGACCTCGATTCCGTTGCGCTCCCCCTCCACGATCGCCAAACGTACCCGTTCGGCAGTCCAGCGCTGCCGCTACCCTGGCTCGTCGTGCCGCGGAGCGTGTGCATCTGCCTGCTCGCCCTCGTGCTTGCGCCCGCCGCGTCGGCCGCCCGCGGCGAGGTCCTGGCGCCGGGCATCGGCTACGAGAAGCGTCTCGAGTTCACGCGGCACGGCCCGATCGTGCTGCACGTCCTGACCGCGCCTCGCCCCGGCGGCCTCTACAGCCTCGAGCCCGTGCTCTCCAACGGCGTCATCCCGGGCCGCGAGACCGTCAGCCAGATGCAGCGTCGGCTGTCGCCCACCACGACGGCCGCCGGGATCAACGGCGACTTCGCCGACGCAGCGGGCGTGCCGAACGGCACCTTCCTGCAGGACGGCGTCTACAAGAGCGCTCCGAACCCGGGGCGATCCTCGCTCGGCATCGACACGCTCGGCAACCTCGTCGTCCAGCGGCTCGCGCTGCTGTCCACGTGGCAGGGCTCGAACCAGCGGCGTGCGCTCGTCGGCATCAACCGGCCTCCGGGGCCGAACGGCGTCACGATCTACACGCCCGCGTGGGGCGGGGTGACGCCGCCGGCCGCGGGCACGATCGAGTCGATCGTCGTGCCCTTCCCGGCCCTGACCGCGGGTGGCGAGCTTCGCGGCCAGGTCGTGCAGGTGAACTCGAGCGGCGGCGGGACGCCGATTCCGGCCAACGGGGCGGTGCTGGTCGGGCGCGGCGGCATGGGCTCTCGGCTGGCGCAGGAGGCCGGCCCGGGCGTCAACGTCAACGTCCGGCTGATCACGCACCCGTCCTGGCCCGGCCCCGTCCAGGACGCCATCGGCGGCGGCCCGCAGCTCGTCCGCAACGGCCGGCCGCTCTTCCGGGCGGCCGAGGAGTTCTCGACCGACCTGCTCTCGCTTCGTCAGGCACGCGCAGCGGTCGGGCAGCGGAGAGACGGGGGCATCGTCATGGTGGCGGTGGACGGCGACCTCGGCGGCCACAGCGTGGGGCTGACCAACTTCGAGCTGGCGCAGGCGCTCGTCCGGCTCGGCTGCGTCACGGCCGCCGCGCTCGAGGGCGGGCCCTCGACGGCGATGGCCTTCGACGGGACGCTGCTCAGCCGGCCCTCCGCCGGGCCCGAGCGCCCTGTCTCGGAGGGCCTGTTCGTGCTCTACCAGGGCGTGCAGGCGCCCGACCCGGATCCGCTCGTGCTGTCGCCGAACAAGGACGGCACCGGCGAGCGGCAGATCTTCCGCTACAAGCTTCCACGTCCGGCGGCGGTCGCCGTCCGGCTGATCGGCCCCGACGGCGGCTTCCGCTACACGGAGAACGCCACCAAGGCGCGCGGCTGGTACCAGCTGTCGTGGCCGGGCACGAAGGTCGACGAGTCGGTCGAGCTCGAGGGCGGCTGGCGCTGGGTCGTGACCGCGCTCGACGAGCAGGGCCAGAGCTCGTCGGTGGAACGGCGCTTCACGCTCAACACGACGCTCGGCTTCCTGCGCGGCTCGCGCTCCGGAGCGAGCTTCCGGCTCGCCCGGCCCGCGCACGTCAAGGTCACGCTCGAGACGAGGAAGGGCGCGGTCGTCCGCACGCTGCTCTCACGCCAGCTCGGCGCCGGCCCGGCCGCGGCGCGCGGGACAGGACAGCCGCTCCCCCGCGGCCGCTACGTCGTCCGTGTCGTCGCGACGAACCAGCTAGGACGCGCCGAGCTGACGGCGAACGTTCGCTGATGGTCTACGCCTCCATCCTCAGCGGGATCAGCGACGCCATCACCGGCGCGATCGGCGACCACGGTGTGTACGCCGTCTTCCTGCTGATGCTCGTGGACGCCGTGCTTCCGGCCGCCAGCGAGCTGATCATGGTGTACGCGGGCGCGCTGGCCGCAGGCGCCTTCGCGGGCAAGAACGTCGTCCTCTTCGGCGAGCCGATCGAGTCCGAGCCCTGGGCCTTCGTGACGATGGTCGCGGCGGGGACGATCGGCTACACGATCGGATCCGTGGGCGGCTGGGCGTTCGGCGCGTACGCGGGCAGGCCCTGGCTCGAACGGCACGGCCGCTGGCTCCACCTCGGTCCCGATCGGTTCGAGAAGGCCGAGCGCTGGTTCGACCGCTGGGGCGACGCGACCGCCTTCGTCGGCCGGATCACGCCGGTCGCGCGCTCGTTCATCGCGATTCCGGCGGGTGTGTTCCGGATGCCGCTCGGCCGCTACACGCTGTTGACCTTCCTCGGCTCGACCATCTGGTGCCTCGCTTTCGCGGGCATCGGCTGGGCGTTCGGATCGAACTGGGAGACCTTCCACCACGCCTTCCGCTACCTGGACTACGCCATCGCCGCCCTGGTCGTCGGAGCCGGGATCTGGCTGCTGGTGCGGTACAGGAGGTCGGCTAGACTGGCTCGCCGTGCCGCAGACACCGCTGGTTGACGTCCGCGCGCAGTACGCGCCGCTGATCGAGGAGATCAAGGCTCGGTTCGCCGAGGTGCTCGACTCGGGCACGTTCATCCTCGGTCCGAACGTCCGCGCTTTCGAGGAGGAGGCGTCGACCTACCTGGGCGTGCCGCAGACGGTCGGCGTCGCGAACGGAACCGACGCGCTCGTGCTCGCGCTCGACGCGATGGAGATCGGGCCCGGCGACGAGGTGATCTGCCCCGCCTTCACCTTCTACGCGACCGCCGAGGCGATCGCCCGGCGCGGAGCGACGCCGGTGTTCGCCGACATCGATCCGGTCACGCTCAACCTCGATCCCGAGGACGTGGCGTCGCGGATCACGGAGCGCACCAAGGCGCTGATGCCCGTGCACCTCTTCGGCCGGCCGGCGCCGCTGGCCGAGCTCGCCGAGCTGGGCCTCCCCATCCTCGAGGACGCGGCCCAGGCGTTCGGGGCGCCGGGGGTCGCGCAGACGGGCGTCGCGTCGACCTTCAGCTTCTTCCCGACCAAGAACCTGTTTTGCCTCGGGGACGGCGGGCTGATCGCCGTCCGCGACGACGAGCTCGCCGAGCGGATCCGGATGCTCCGCTTCCACGGCTCGAAGGCGAAGAAGGACTTCCACTACGTCGGCTACAACTCACGGCTCGACGAGCTCCAGGCCTCCGTGCTGCGGCTCTTCCTGACGCATCTGGACGGCTGGAACGCGGCGAGGCGCGAGGCCGCCGCGCGCTATGCCGAGCTCGGTCTCGGCGACGTGTGCGAGCTCCCGGCCGACGACCCTGCCCACGTCTACCACATGTTCGTCGTGCGCTCGCCCGAGCGCGACCGGATCGCGGCCGCCCTGCAGCAGGCCGAGATCGCCTGCGCCCCCTACTACGTGACCCCACTCCATCTGCAGCCCGCGCTGCGCTACCTCGGCTACCGCGAAGGCGACCTGCCCGCGACGGAGCATGCGTCGCGCGAGAACCTCGCCGTGCCGCTGTGGGCCGGCATCGGCGCCGACGTGCAGGAGCGCGTCGTCGCCACGGTCCGCGAGGCCGCGGGCGTGCGCGTGTGAGGGGCCTCGTGACCTTCCCGATCAACCGGCATCGGCTCTGGCAGCTCGCGGCGGACGCGGCGCTCGTGGCGGCGGCCTGGTGGCTCGCGTTCCAGCTCCGCTTCGACCGGGGCGTGCCGCCGTACTACGAGGTGCTCTTCGACCGGACGATCCTGCTCGTGGTCGGCGATCAAGCTCGGCGTCTTCGTCGTGCTCGGCTTCTACAACCGCTGGTGGCGCTACGTCTCGACCCGGGACATGTGGCGCGTCGTGCTCGGAGTCGGGCTCGCGTCCGTCGTGGCCGGGCTGACCGTGTACTTCGTCTCACCCGTGCAGGGCATCCGGCTGCCGCGCTCGATCTTCGTGCTCGACTTCCTGCTCGCGCTGGCGCTCGTGGCGGGTGCGCGCGTGGTGGCGCGGACGATCTTCGAGCGGCCGTCGCTGGGCGGGCTCGTGGCGCGCGGCAAGGAGGTCGTGATCGTCGGCGCCGGCGACGCCGGCCAGCTCGTGATCCGCGAGCTGCAGCGCAATCGGGCACTCGGCTACACCCCGATCGGAATCGTCGACGACGACTCCCGCAAGCGCAACCTGCGCGTCCACGGCGTCCGCGTGCTCGGCACCACCGACGAGCTCGCTCACGTCCTGCGCGACAACCGGTCCGGACGAGCTCCTGATCGCGATCCCCTCCGCCGACGGCGACGTGCGGCGCAAGGTGGTCGAGATCGCGCGCGACGAGGGCGTCCCGGTCAAGACCCTGCCGGGCCTGTACGAGCTGATCTCCGGCGACTCCAACCTCGCCGCGCAGATCCGGCCGGTGCAGGTCGAGGACGTGCTCGGGCGCGCGCAGGTCGAGGTCGACCTCGAGGAGGTCGCCGCCTACCTCAGCGACCAGACCGTGCTCGTGACGGGCGCGGGCGGCTCGATCGGCTCGGAGCTCTGCCGCCAGATCTCGCGCGCGCGCCCGGCGCGCCTCGTGCTGGTGGAGAACGGCGAGACGGCGCTGTTCGAGATCGAGCGGGAGCTCCTGGACGAGCGCGGCTTCTCGGCGGCGATCCCGGTTCTGGCGGACGTCTGCAACCGGACGAAGATGCGCCAGGTGTTCGAGCGCTACCGCCCGACGGTCGTCTTCCACGCCGCCGCGTACAAGCACGTGCCGCTGATGGAGGCGAACCCGCTCGAGTCGGTGCGCAACAACGCACTCGCGACCAGGGCGATCGCGGACGTGGCCGCCGAGTTCGGCGCCGACCGCTTCGTGCTCGTCTCGACGGACAAGGCGGTCAACCCGAAGACCGTCATGGGCCAGTCGAAGGCGCTCTGCGAGCTGATCGTCGAGGCGTACGGCGCGCGCCGGGACGTCCACACGCGCTTCGTGGCCGTCCGCTTCGGCAACGTCCTCGGCTCGTCGGGCTCGGTGATCCCGATCTTCCGCCGCCAGATCGCCAAGGGCGGGCCCGTGACCGTGACGCATCCGGAGATGACCCGCTACTTCATGACCATCCCGGAGGCGGCCTCGCTGGTCGTCCAGGCGGGCGCCATCGGCGGCGAGGGCGAGATCTTCGTCCTCGACATGGGCGAGCCCGTGCGGATCCTCGACCTCGCCCGGAACATGATCCGGCTCTCCGGCAAGGAGCCGGACCGCGACGTTGCGATCGACTTCGTCGGCGCGCGGGCCGGCGAGAAGCTGCACGAGGACCTGTGGGGCGCCGACGAGGAGGTTCGCCCGACCGTGCACCCGAAGATCCAGCGCGTGAAGCGCCGCGGGGCCGATCCGGCGCTGCTGGAGCAGGAGCTGGAGACGCTGGAGGCGCTGGTCGAGGGCGGCGAGACGCTCGAGCTCGTCTCGCGGTTGCGGGCGATGGTGTCGCGCGTGACGGCCGCGGAGGGCGAGCAGTCACCCTCCGCAGTCGCGGAATCACACATCTGACGCACTTTCGTGCGCCTCCTGCGCGCGAATCGGAGGAGTGTCGTCCCTCGCGCTCTCTAGGGTGGGCCGAGTGGACGAGCAGGCGATTTTCGAGGGGCTGAACCCCGAGCAGCGACGGGCTGTGGAAGCGGTTCGCGGGCCCGTCGTCATCCTGGCCGGTGCGGGCTCGGGCAAGACGACGACGATCACGCGCCGCATCGCGTGGCAGGTCGCGACGGGCACGTTTGCGGCGCCCGAGATCCTCGCCGTCACCTTCACCGACAAGGCCGCGGGCGAGATGCGAGCGCGGCTGGGACGGCTCGGCGTCGACGGCGTGCGGGCGCGGACCTTCCATGCCAGCGCCCTGCAGCAGCTGCACTACTTCGGCCGCGGGCCGGGCGGCGTGCTCCCGTCGAAGGCGCTGATGCTGCGGCACATCGGCAACTCGCTGCCGAAGCCCTACCGCTTCCGGCCGGCCGCGGACCTCGCCACCGAGATCGAGTGGGCCAAGAACCGGCGCATCCCTGCCGACCGGTACGAGGCGCTCGCCGGCGACCGGGCCGGGGCGCTGCCGCCGGACCTGATGGGCCGCGTGTATCGGCGAGTACGAGCAGCGCAAGGCGGAGCGCGGGCTCGTCGACTTCGAGGACCTGCTCGAGCTCGACGATCCGGATGTACGACGAGGACGCCAACGCCGTGGCCGAGTTCCGCTCGCGCTGCGGCGCGATCACGGTGGACGAGTTCCAGGACGTCAACCTGCTCCAGCAGGAGCTGCTCGAGCGCTGGCTCGGCCCGCGCGAGGAGCTCTGCGTGGTCGGTGACGACTACCAGGCGATCTACGGCTTCACGGGCGCCTCGCCGCGACACCTGCTCGCCCTGCGCGAGCGCTTCGCCGCGGCCACGGTCGTCACGCTGGAGGAGAACTACCGCTCGTCGCCGCAGGTCCTCGAGCTCGCGAACCGGCTGACGCCGAAGCTCGGCGGCGCGCCCAAGACCTTGCGCGCCGTCCGCGACGCCGGGCCCGAGCCGGTCGTGCGCCCGTTCGCCACGCGGGAGGCGGAGGCCGGCTTCGTCGTCGAGCAGATCCGGGCGCTGGCCACCGAGGGAGTGCCGTACGCCGAAGTGGCGATCCTCTTCCGGCTCAACGCCCGCTCGGAGCCGTGGGAGGAAGCGCTGGCCGAGGCCGAGATCCCCTACCAGGTGCGCGGCGGGCCCTTCCTCGCGCGCCCCGCTGCTCGTCGGCTGCGCCAGGTGATCGGCGGATCGCAGTCGACGGCCCTCGCGCGACGACGTGCGGCGCGCGGCGATCGCCGAAGGCTGGGCCCAGGGCGAGGAGCTCGAGCGCGTGGGCGAGTACGAGGCCACCCGCCAGCACGACCTCGGACGGCTCGTCGCGCTCGCTCGTCAGCTCGAAGACGGCGTCCTCACCGTCTCGTCGTTCTTCGCCGAGCTCGACCAGCGCTTCGGCGAGGGCTCGGACGGCGGGGGAGTGCACCTGCTCACGTACCACCGGGCGAAGGGGCTCGAGTTCGAGGCCGTCTTTCTGCCCTGCCGTCGAGGAGCGCGAGCTCCCCGTGAGGCAGGCGAAGACCGACGAGGCGGTCGCCGAGGAGCGGCGCCTGCTCTACGTCGGTATCACCCGGGCCAAGCGCCACCTCGCGCTCACGTGGAGCGCCGAGGCGAAGCCGAGCCGCTTCCTGGTCGAGCTCGGCGTCGAGACGGCGCGGGCCGCGGCGCCGCGCAAGAAGGTCGCCGCGGAGGACCTGCCGCCGTCGTTCGCCGCCCTCCGCCAGTGGCGGCTCGAGCGCGCCAGGGCCGACGGGGTGCCCGCCTACGTCGTCTTCCACGACACGACGCTGGCCGAGATCGCGGAGCGCTCGCCGCACGACGCGCGGCGAGCTCGCGGGCGTCTCGGGCGTCGGCCCGGCCAAGCTCGAGCGCTACGCCGACGACGTGCTCGCAGCGCTGGCAGCGGCGTCCGCCGTAGAACGACGAGGGGCCGCCTTGCGGCGGCCCCTCGCGAACTGCGTCCTTGCCGACGGCTGGGCTAGCGCTTGCCGCCCTTCTTGCCGTCGTGCTTGCGGCGGTCGTCCTTGCCGCGCTTCTTGCCGTGCGAGCGACGATCGTCGTCGCCTGCCCTCTGGAGCCGAACCAGCAGCAGCTGGCCGCCCTCGCGCTGGTAGGTCAGCGTCCCGCGCTGCTCCTCCTCGACGATGAGCGAGCCCGCCTGGATGTCCACCAGGTACGCGCCCTTGCCGAACGCCTTCGAGGCGTCGACGACGCCGCTCGACTCCCAGGCGCCGAGGTTCGCCTTGGCGGTGGCCGCGTCCTTGTCGGTCGGGCCCTCGTCGGCGGACTGGTCGACCTTGGCGATGACGAACGGTGCGCCGCCCGCCTTCAGGTCGTAGCCCCACAGCCGCGCAGTCGTGCCGGTCGTGCTGGTGACCGGGTACTGGTTGTGGCTGCCGGGGTCCTCCTGGAAGAGCAGGAGGTCCTTCGACGTCTCGACGTTGTCCGGCTGGTGGATCAGGCCGACATTCCCTGCGCCCGCCGCGCCGAGGACGTCGCCGTCGATCAGGATCGACAGGCTCTTGACCTTGGTCGGGTCGCGCCGGTTGAGCTCCATCTTGAAGATGCGCCCGTTCGGGTACGGCCCGCCGCCGGTGGCGTCACGCCGTAGCCGACCGGTCGTCGGATCGGCCTTCGCGCGAGGCTCGCCGGTATCCGCGAAGTAGACGATGCGCGGGTTCTTGCGGTCGTACTGGATGTCCTCGATGCGGATGAACTGGAACACGTTGTTCGTGTTGCTCCAGTGCTCGAGGAGCCACTGCGGCCCGTCCACGACGCCGGCGGGCGGCGCGGGATAGCCGACGTCCGCGGCCTTCATGTCGCTGCCGTCGGGCTTCTTGCCGGTGGCGATGTTGCGCGGCACCTGGATGAACTTGCCCGACACCGGGGTCGTTCCAGTCAGGTCGCCGTAGTCGTTGATCGTGGCGACGTCCGACACGAACGCCCAGAGCTGGCCCTGGTCGTTCCAGACGGCTTTGCCGTTCCGCGCGGTGTACAGGTACATCTGCGACGCGGGCGCGGTGAACGTGTCGTCGCCCGACAGCAGAACCGGATAGCCGTAGCCCGGGACGCCGACGGTGTTCTCGTGGTTGTGGCGGCCCATGCCGTAGATCGACTTGGTCTGGCCCGACCTGAGGTCGTGCGCCGCGACGACGCCTGCCTGCTCGGCCGGCGGCGCGGTCGGAGCCGGCCAGCTCGTGCCGGTCCGGTTCACCCAGTCCGTGGCCTCCTCGTTCGTGAACAGGAGCTCCCGCCGGAAGCCCTCACGCTTCCCCACGATCGTGTTCGAGCAGAAGCGGTGGTAGTTCTGCTCGCTCTTGATCGGATACGAGCCGGCCAGGACGCCGCCGGTCTTGCTGTTCAGCGTCAGCTTGCTCAGCATCGCGTTCGTGAAGTCGTTGAAGCCGACGCCGGTCGCAGGCGTGAACGGGAACGGGACCGTGGAGGTCTCGTGGTTCACGTACACGTCCACGGTGCCACCGCTGTTGTTGTGCCAGCCGTGGTTGCGCTTCCGGAGCGCGATCCCGTCGGGGATCGACTCGAACTTGTAGCTGGTACCCGGCAGCGTCTCGCCGACGGTGATCAGCGGCTCGACGGTGACGCCCGGTGCAACCGGCGTCAGCATCGCTGCCTGAGGCGTCTTGAAGCCTGGATTCTTCTTGTGGGCGGCGGCCGACCCGACGAGCGTCGCCGTCACACCGACGACGAGGGCAAGCGCAGCCGCAAAGCGTGCTCTCCTCACTTCTCCCCTTTCGTTTGGAACGCAGCAGAGTATCTCGCATTCGATATTCGCTGCGTCCACCTGCATAATGATCGCTTATGGATACGCGCCAGCTCGCCTCGTTCTGCGCCGTCGTCGACAACCAGAGCTTCTCGCTCGCCGCCGAGCAGCTCGGGGTGACGCAGCCCGCCGTCAGCCTGCAGATCCGCTCGCTCGAGAAACGGCTCGGCCGGAAGCTGCTCGACCGCTCCGGCCGCCGGGTCGAGCCGACCGAGGCCGGACAGCGGCTCTACCGCAGCGCGCAGCGGATGCTCGCGCTCGAGGAGCAGCTGGTCGAGGAGGTTGCGGACGCGAGCGAGGGCGAGCTCGCCGGGACGCTCCAGATCGGCGCATCCACGGGCCCGGGCGGCTCGGTCGTCCCGCTGCTCCTCTGCGAGTTCCAGCGGGCGAACCCGAGCATCCGCGTGTCGCTGACGGTCTCGGACACCCAGACGATCGTCGACCATGTGGCGGGCCGCGAGCTGGCGATCGGGATCGTCGGCGCTGCACGTCGTCATCGGGGCGTCACCTTCGAGCCGCTCTTCCGCGACGAGGTGGTGCTCGCGTGCCCGCCCGGCCATCCGTTCGCCGGGCGGACGATCTCCCTCGACGAGCTTCAGGCCGAGCCGCCCGTCGTGATGCAGGAGGGTGCGGGAGTGCGCCAGGTGATCGACGACGCGCTGCGCGCGGCGGGGCTGAGAGACCGCCACCTCGAGGTGAAGCTCGAGCTGGGACTGCAGGAGTCCGTGAAGAGCGCGGTCGCGGCCGGCTACGGCGTCAGCTTCATCTCCCGCTCGGCGATCGAGGCCGAGCTCTCGACCGGCGCGATCGCGACCGCGCGCGTCGAGGGCCTGGAGCCCGCGCGGGAGATCTCGCTCGCGACGGCAACCGGCCGCACGATGCCGCGAACCGCGGCGCATTCCTCGACGTTCGCCCGCGGGCGGCTGCCGTGATCGTCCGCTGGGGCCTCGACCAGCTCGCAGCCGCTGCTGGCCGAGCTCGGGATCGAGCGGCCTCTGCTCGTCGGCGAGCCCGCGCTGGGACGAGCTCGAACTGCACTGCGGCCGCGCGCTGGACGGAGATCCCCTCCGACCGGATCGAGGTGCCCGACGGCGTCGACGGCATCGTCGCGGTCGGCGGCGGGAGCGCCATCGACACCGCCAAGGCCGCTTCCGCAGCGAGCGGCCTGCCGCTCGTCTCGGTGCCGACCACCTATTCGGGCTCCGAGTGGACGCCGTCGTTCGGTGTGCGAGACCCGAACCGCCGCCTGGTGCGAGGCGGCTCGGGCGCGAACCTCGCCGGGATCGTCTACGACCCGAAGCTGACCCTGACCCTTCCGCGCGAGGCGACGGTCGGTACAGCAATGAACGCGCTGGCTCACGCTGCCGAGGCGCTCTACGTCAAGGGTCGCAACCCCGAAGGCGACAGCCAGGCCCGCGAGGCCGCGACGCTGATCGCCGCGTCCCTCCCAGCGGTCCTCGCGGACGAGGACGCCCTCGGCCCGCGCAAGTCGCTGCTGATGGGAGCGTCGTGCGCCGGAGAGGCGCTGGCGTCAGCCGGCCTGGGGCTGGGCCACGCGATCGCGCAGGCGCTCGGCGGCAGCTACGGCCTCCCTCACGGAGCCATGAACGCGCTCGCGCTGCCGCTCGCGCTCCGTTTCAACCTTCCGGTCGCCGAGAAGGAGATCGCGAGCTTCGGCGATGCGATGGGCACGGACGACCCGGTCGGCAAGGTCGAGCAGCTCGCAAGCCTCGGCGGCTTCGGGCGCCTCCGCGACTTCGGCATTCCGGAAGACGAGCTCGACGAGGTGGCGGAACGGGTTGTCCAGCGCCCGGGCGCGAAGGCGAACCCGAGAACGGCGAGCGCCGCCGAAGTGGCGGCGCTCCTCCGTTCGATCTACTGAGCTCGGCTACCAGCCTGCTGGCGCGGCGGGCTTGTACCGCGAGGGCCCGAGAGGCCCTGTTGTGTCGGGGATCGAGCCGACTTCGCCCCAGGCGCCCCCGAAGCCGTACCAGGGCTGCTGCTTGACGTCCGCCAGAAAACGCCAGGTCTCCCAGCGTGGGCCGCGGTTCGTGAGGTCATCGGGATACCCGCGGGGACCCGGTAGGTCGATACACGTCACCTTGTTCGTGCCCGCGCGCTGGTAACTGCCGTGAGTCCCGTTCGCGACGTACACGGTCGGGCGACCCGTCGAAGGGTCCTTTTCGACAGCGGACCAGTTCACGTCGGCGCCGCACTCGCCGCCGTGCCGGAAGAAATGAGCCTTCGTCGCGACATTCGACTTGTTCAGCTTGATCGTGACCCGCTCCCAGTCCCCCTCGTGGTTCCAGGGCGTGATCCAGCCTTGCGTGTCGTTGAAGGGGTAGAAGAACCAGTATGTGATGTACGCGCCGGGGGCGTACTCGTAGTAGGCGGGCACCTTCGAGAGGTCGCTCACCCCGGAGTTGCCTGCGAGGAGGTCGAGGTAGAAGCCCTCTTGCGTGGAGAGCCCACCCCGATATCCCTCATTTCCGAGTGGTCGGGTGTACTCCCACGAAGAGTATGTCGTCCAGATGTTCGCTGCGTTGTTGCGTGAGAGCACGGAGTAGTACTGAGTACCGCGGTCGCCGAGCCTGTTGGCGCGCACCTGACCTCGGCCTGCGACCAAGGTCGGAGCTGGGTTCGATGCCTCCTGGCGCCTCCAGTACAGGCGTGAACTGCTGAGAAAGTGCGTGCGTGCGCTCGCCGGATAGTTGTCCTCGGCTGAGTAGAGGTAGACAACGGGCGCATAACGGAGGACCGGGGAGTTCGAAGGCAGTGCTTGCGCCTCGATCAGCCCCCCGCTCGTGAACGAGGAGGTGGTGACGGCGTCGTCCGTGTAGGTGTCGACCGGCTCGGGGTGGTAGTCGCCGGCGACACCTGAGTCGCCGGGATTGCCATACACGATCGAACGGTCGATCGCGCCGGTGTAGCCGTTGCTGAAGTACCACCACTGCTGGCGCTTGGCTCCCGCCGAGTCGGCGCCGTTGCCATCCCAGTCGCCTACGAGCGGCGTGTCGGTCGAGAGCCCGAACGAGAACGAGCGCCAGACCGTGGCGTTGAAGTCGTTGCTCAGCCACCAGACGTTGCCTCGCACGACCGCCGGGGTGTCGATGCCGTTTCCGTCCCAGTCGCCGGCCACGACCTTGTCGCCCGGATTGCCGTAGCCGAACGAGCGGGACGGCGTGCCCCCGCCGACCGTATCGGTGAGCGCCCAGGTATTGCCGCGCACGACGCCGACCGTGTCGATCCCGTCCCCGTTCCAGTCGCCGACGACCGGCTTGTCCCCAGGGTTTCCGTAGACGAAGTCGTGGTCGACGATGTCGTCGTAGCCGTTGGTCAGCACCCAGCGATTGCCGCCGACGTTCACGCCGGCGGTGTCGACCCCGTCTCCGTCCCAGTCTCCGACGATCGGCGCCGAGCCCGCCGGCTGGAAGCCGAAGGCATGCCGGACGCTCGCGTCGAACCCGTTGCTCAGGTACCAGCGCCAGAGGCCCGACTCGTTGCGCACGACTCCCGGCGTGTCGATCCGGTCCGTGTTCGTAGGAACCGGAGGAGGCGGCGGCGGCGGCGGAGGACTGGGCGGGTCGGTCTCGTCGTCGTCCGTCGAGCTCGAGCAACCCGGGTCGTTGAGGTCGATCTTGCCGTCGCCGTCGTTGTCGATGCCGTCGGCGCAGCGCTTGGGCGGCGGCGGCGCGTTGTACTCGTCGTTGTCGGGTCCTTCGGTGCAGCCGGGGTCGTCCGGCCAGTCGATCAGCCCGTCGCCGTCGTCGTCGATCCCGTTCTCGCACTTGGGCAGCGGGGGAGGGGGCGGCGGCGGTGGCGGCGGGTTGTACTCGTCGTTGTCGTTGTTGCCCGTGCAGCCGGGGTCGTTGGGCCAGTCGATCTTGCCGTCACCGTCGTCGTCGAGTCCGTTGCTGCAGACATAGACCGGCGCGTTGTACTCGTCGTTGTCGGGTCCTTCCGTGCAGCCGGGGTCGTTCGGCCAGTCGATCAGGCCGTCGCCGTCGTCGTCGATCCCGTTCTCGCACTTGGGCAGCGGGGGCGGCGGCGGAGGGGGCGGCGGCGGTGGCGGCGGGTTGTACTCGTCGTTGTCGTTGTTGCCCGTGCAGCCGGGGTCGTTGGGCCAGTCGATCTTGCCGTCACCGTCGTCGTCGAGTCCGTTGCTGCAGACATAGACCGGCGCGTTGTACTCGTCGTTGTCGGGTCCTTCCGTGCAGCCGGGGTCGGCCGGCCAGTCGACCAGGCCGTCGCCGTCGTCGTCGATCCCGTTCTCGCACCTGGGCAGCGGCGGTGGGGGCGGAGGCGGTGGCGGCGGCGGAGGAGGCGGCGGGGGCGGAGGGGGCGGAGGAGGCGGAGGAGGCGGTGGTGGCGAGTTGTACTCGTCGTTGTCGACACCGTCGAAGCAGCCCGGGTCGTCCGGCCAGTCGATCTTGCCATCGCGGTCGTTGTCGAGGCCGTCTTCGCATTGGGGCAACGACGCGTTGTCACCCAGCACCGCTCCGAGGATCACACTCCCGGTCGCGAGTGCGCCCGCGGCGATCAGCGCGAGCATGAGGAAACGGATCTTCAGCGTGGCGGACTTCATTGGCCTCCCCCGTTCCGTGTGAGAATCTGGAGGTTCATCTCAGACCGCGGGGAAAGGCTCGGTAAACGCGAGGTAACGGGAAGAGGGTGGGCGACGCACACATGAAGATCGAACTGCGGCTGCTCGGACCGGTCAGCGTGCTGGCGGAGGGTGCCGAGCTGGCGCTCGGCGGTCGGCGGGCTCGAGCGCTGCTCGCGTATCTCGCGCTGAACGGAAGCCGACCGGTGCCGCGCGGCCGCCTGGTCACTGCACTTTGGCGAGAGCCCCCTCCCACCGCGGCCAAGATCGTCCACATCACGGTTTCGCAGTTGAGAAAGGTCCTGCCCGAGGGCCTGCTCGCGAGCGAGCCCGGCGGCTACCGGCTCCTGGTCGATCGCGACGCTGTTGACGCTCGGCGCTTCGAGAGGCTTGCTGCAGAAGGAAGCGAGGCGCTGGCGGCGGGAGACCCTGGCGCCGCGACGGCTACGCTCGAGGAGGCGCTCGCTCTCTGGCGAGACGAAGCGCTCTCAGGGCTCGACGACGAGCCGTTTGTCGCTGCGGAGCTGCATCGGCTGGAGGAGCTCCGCCTCGCGACGACCGAGGACTACGCAGCCGCTCTCAACGCGGCGGGTCGCAATGCGGAAGTGGTGGCGTTGCTCGACCCGCTGGCGCGCGAGCAGCCCCGGCGTGAGCGGCTCGCGCAGGAGTTGATGCTCGCGCTGTACCGCGCGGGTCGGCAAGCCGACGCGCTCGCGGTCTACCGGGATACACGGCGCCGGCTCGTGGACGAGCTCGGGCTCGAGCCGGGGCCGGAGCTGCGCAGGCTCGAGCGGGCGGTGCTCGCACAGGATCCCTCGCTCGATCTCCCTCCGCAACAGAGGGGAACGTGGTACCCGCCTGCCTTTGCGGCTCCGCTGATCGGGCGCGAACGCGAGCTTGCCGCGATCTTGGATGTCCTCGGGCGCGACGACGCGAGGCTTGTGACGCTGACCGGTCCCGGCGGCGTCGGCAAGACACGGCTCGCCGTCGAAGCGGGACGGCTGGCTGCGCCGCGCTTTCGTGACGGAGTCGTCTTCGTACCGCTGGACACGATTTCCGACCCTGACCTCGTCATCCCCACGATCGCGCGGGCGCTGGGGACGCGCGGTGAGACGGCTGTCCGGGAGCTGCTCCAGAAGCGGCAAGCACTCGTTGTCGTCGACAGCTTCGAGCATCTGCTCCCGGCGGCCGGGCGCCTTGCCGAGCTGACGGCCTCCTCGGGGACGACGTTCCTCGTTACGAGCCGCGCCCGGCTCCGCGTCTCGGCCGAGCGTGAGCTCTCGCTGCCACCGCTCGAGCTTCCCGCGGCAGGCGCACTCGACGTTGCCGGCTTGGAGCGAGTGCCGTCGGTGCAGCTCTTCGTCGACCGGTCACGCGCTCTGGACGCGTCGTTCACGCTCGGCGAGCACAACGCGGACTCCGTGGCGGAGATCTGTCGGCGCCTCGAAGGCCTGCCGCTTTCGATCGAGCTCGCCGCGGCGCGCACGAGGCACCTGACCCTGCCGATCCTCCGCGAACGCCTTGCCCGAGGGCTCGATTTCCTCACCGTCGGCGCGCAGGATGCTCCTGCAAGGCACCAGACGCTTCGGGCCACGATCGCCTGGAGCTTCGACCTGCTCGACGAGACGGAGCGACGCCTGATCGTTCAGCTGGCCGTCTTCGCGGGTGGCTGGACGCTCGAGGCCGCCGAGGCCGTGTGTGAGGACGGTACCGACCCGGTCCTCGATCGGCTCTCCTCGCTGGTGGATAGAAGCCTCGTGCGCCGCGAGCGGGGCGAAGAGCTCCGGTTCGGGATGCTCGACTCGATCCGCGAGTTCGCGCTCGAAGCGCTGTTGTCGTCGGACGAGCTCGATTCCATCCGTGCTAGGCATCGCGACTACTTCACGGCGCTTGCGGAAACCGCGCTCAGCCAGTTCTGCGGTCCGCGCGAAGGCGAATGGCTGGATCGGCTCGAGCGCGAGCACGCCAATCTTCGCGCGGTGCTCCGCTTCGTCCTCGACGAGGGCGACGGGGAGACGGCCTACCGTCTCGCCCCGACGCTCGGCCGCTTTTGGCTGATGCGCGGGTACTGGCAGGATGGCCTGCGCCTGCTCGAGGAGATCGTTGCGCGCGCCGACGGGACGCCGCTCGCGCGCGCGAAGGCTCTGAATGCGGCCGGGCGGATTGCAACCGACCAGGGAGATCTCGGGGCAGCCGAGCGGCTCTACGAGTCCGGCCTGGCCCTGGCGACCGAGGCCGACGCCAGGTCGTCGGTCACCTCGGCGCTCCTCGAGCTCGGCACCCTGGCTCTCTTTCGCGGCGACTACGCCAGAGCCCGTGACTTTTTCGAGAGGAGCCGGTCGATCGATCGTTCCGTGGGCGACGTGGCCGGTACAGCCATCGCCGCCCACCAGCTTGCAGTCGTCGCCGTCGCAGAGGGTGACCTCGAGCGCGCGCGTTCCGGTTTCGAGGAGAGCACCGCGCTCGCCCGCACCTCGGGCATCGTCTACTGCCTGGCTGCGTCGCTTCGAGGAAGCGCGCAGGTCCTGTTGGCGCTGGGTGAGCCGGAGCCCGTTCCGCAGCTTCTCGACGAGAGCCTCGGCCTTGCCCGCGAGCTTGGCGACCGCCGTGGCATCGCCGAGGTGATGGAGTCCGCCGCGATGCTCGCCGAAACCCGTGATGATCGCGCGGCGGGCGCGCGCATGCTCGGTGCCGCGGTGCGGATGCACGAGTCGATGGGCGTCTACCGCCCGCCGCATGAGCTCGAGCTGACCGAGCAGGCTCTCAGCGCCCTCGGCGCGGCGCCCGGCGGGCCGCACCGATCCGACTACAGCGACGGGACCACGTTGCCCGCGGAGCAGGCGATCGGGCTCGCCGGCCGGCTCATCGGCGCCGACGTGTCGCAGCTCGTACCGAGCTAACAAGGCTTCGATAAAAACCGCTAATGCCTGGCATTAGCCGACGCTGACACGCTGGTACTATCGGCGGCACATGGCCGCCCCCGTGCAGTTCGATGTGCTCGTGATCGGGAGCGGGGCTTCGGGCCTCGCCGCCGCCGTCTCCGCCGAAAGTGCGGGAGCAAGCGTCGGCCTGGCCACCAAGGGGTCGATCCAGTCCTGCAACTCCGCCGAAGGCGCAGGGCGGGATCCAGGCCGCGTTCGGGGAGGACGACTCGCCCGAGATCCACGCGGCCGACGTCTGGAAGAGCTCGCACGAGACCGCCGACCGCGAGCTCGTGACCGTGCTGACGAGCGAGGCGCCGAGCGCGATCCACTGGCTCGAGGAGCTCGGCGTCGAGTTCACGCGCGAGAATGGCGGCTACCGCCTCGCGAGATGCGGCGGCGCGACGCGCAAGCGCCTGCTCCAGGTCGGCGACCGCACCGGGCACGCGATCACGAAGGCGCTCCGCGACGCGTTCGAGGCGGGTGGAGGCACCGCGTTCCCGAAGTCGCCGCTCACCGAGCTCGAGCGCACCGAGAACGGCTGGCGCGCGCGCTGCGGCGAGCACGAGCTCGAGGCGGGCACCGTCGTCCTCGCCGCGGGCGGAAGGTGCTTCAAGGAGGCCGAGGAGCGCGGCGAGCTCTCGACCAACCATCCCGGCGCCACCGGCGAGGTCACGCGGATGGCGATCGAGCTCGGCGCCGAGGCTCGCGACCTGGACGCATTGCAGTACCACCCGAACGGCGGCGCCTGGCCGGAGACGATGCAGGGCTACTCGATCCCCGAGACCACGCGCGCTTACGGGGCCGTGCTGCTGAACGCCGACCGCGAGGAGTTCACCGACTCGCTCGGACCGCGCGACGAGGTCAGCCGGGCCATCTTCGACGAGGTCGAGAACGGCAAGGGCGTCGAGACGCCCGACGGTCGGCCCGCCGTCTTCCTCGACACGACGCGGATCTCCGAGGCCGACGCGGAGGTGTCGCTGCCGTACATGCTCCGGCGCTACCGCGGCGGCGGCATCGACCCGCTGGCCGAGCCGATCCTCACCTACCCTGTCCTGCACTACCAGAACGGCGGCCTCGTGATCGACGCGCACGGCGAGACGACGCTCGAGGGTCTCTACGCGTGCGGCGAGATCGCGGGCGGGACGCACGGCCGCAACCGCATGATGGGCAACTCGCTCCTGGAGTGCACGGTGTTCGGACGACGAGCCGGTCGCGCCGCGGCCGAGAAGGCGAGGGCATGAGCGCGCTACGCGCCACAGATACCGACATCCAGCACGCCGTCGAGGACGCGGCCGCGCACCTCTACGTCTGGGCGCTGAAGGACATCCCGCAGGACCTCCGCGACGCGCTCGCAGCCGCGGCCGAGCGCGAGACCTCGGTTTCGGGCCGGCGCGTGCTGCAGACGATCCTGAAGAACGTCCAGGTCGCCGACAGCGAGGAGAACCTCGTCTGCCAGGACACCGGCATCGCCGTCTACACCTGCCGGGTCGGCGAGCACTTCCCGCTCCATCCCGACGCGGATCTACGAGGCGCTCCGCGACGGCACCGCCCGCGCGACCGTCGAGCATCCGCTGCGCTCGAACGCCGTCCACACGATCACGCGCGAGAACACCGGCCCGAACATCGGCCACCGCCTGCCGATCGTGCACTGGGAGTTCATCCCCGACTGGGACGGCCTCGACGTGAAGTGCGTGCCCAAGGGCTCGGGCTCCGAGAACATGAGCTTCCTGAAGATGTGCGTCCCGGCCGACGGCGTGAAGGGGATCAAGGAGTTCGTGCTCGAGTCGATCGTCGGCGCGGGCGGCAAGCCGTGCCCGCCGGGGATCGTCGGCGTCGGCATCGGCGGCTCGGCCGACTACGCCATGTACCTGGCGAAGGAGGCGATCACGCGGCCGATCGGCACGCGCAACGAGGACCCGATCGTCGCCCAGCTCGAGGACGAGCTGTACGGCCTCCTGAACGAGACCGGGATCGGGCCGATGGGCCTCGGCGGCGACGTGACCGTCCTGCAGTGCCACATCGAGCACGCCGACACGCACATGACGCTGAACCCCGTGGCGGTCAACTACCAGTGCTGGGCCGCGCGGCGAGCGAGCGTGCACGTCGACGCCGCCGGCAACGTCGAGTTCGACCGGGAGGCCTAGCCGTGGCGACCCACGAAGTCACGTTCCCGATCACCGACGAGGCCGAGATCCTCAAGCTCCGCGCCGGCGACGAGGTCGTCGTCCAGGGTCACATCATCGGCATCCGCGACCGCACGCAGATCCGCATCTTCGACCAGGGCGTCGAGCCGCCGATGGACCTGAAGGGCGCGTTCCTCCTGCACACGGCGCCCGGCGTCCGCAAGCTCGAGAACGGCCGCTACGAGAAGGTCTGCATCGGCACGACGACGAGCGCGCGCATGGTGCGCTTCACCGAGCCGCTGGGCGAGCAGTACGGCGTCCGCGCGATCTGCGGCAAGGGCGGCTTCCCCGACGACGCGATCGAGCCCATGCAGCAGGCTCGGGATGGTCTACTTCGCGATCGTCGGCGGGGCCGCGGCGCTCGAGACGACCCAGATCGAGGAGATCGAGGAGGTCGCCTGGGAGGAGCTGATGCCCGAGTGCCTCTGGAAGTTCCGCGTCAAGGACTTCGGGCCGCTCACGGTCGGCATCGACGCGCACGGCAACTCGCTCTACCACGACGTCCAGGCGGCCGCGCAGGACAAGCTGAAGGAGCTCTTTGCTCGATTTTGAGCCCAGGACTGCCGGCCTGACGCACGTGATCGACAAGGGCCTCGGCCCGCGCGCCTGGGAGGACGTGCTCGAGACCTCGGGTGCGTACATCGACGTGGTCAAGCTGGGCTGGGGCACGGCCTACGTGACGCCCAACCTGCGCCGCAAGCTCGAGGTGCTGCGCGAGAAGCCGGTCGTGATCGGCGGGACGTTCTTCGAGGTCGTCTACGCCAAGGGCAAGGTCGACGAGTACAAGCGCTGGCTCACCGACCTCGGGCTCACGCACGTCGAGATCTCCGACGGCACCGTCGAGATCCCGCGGGACGAGAAGCTGGAGCTGATCGCCGACTTCGCGCGCGACTTCACGGTGCTCTCCGAGGTCGGCTCCAAGGACTCGTCCGTCGAGTACTCGGCCGAGGACTGGAAGACGTGGCTTCGCGAGGAGCTCGAGGCCGGCGCCTGGAAGGTGATCACCGAGGCCCGCGAGGGCGGCACCGCCGGGATCTTCGACTCCGGCGGCGGCATGCGCACCGAGCTGATCGCCGAGATCGCGGAGGCGGTCGACCCGGCGAACGTGATCTTCGAGGCGCCGACGAAGGCGGCCCAGGCCTGGTTCGTCAAGGCGCTCGGCCCCGAGGTGAACCTCGGGAACATCCCGCCCGACGAGGTGATCCCGCTCGAGACGCTGCGGCTCGGCCTGCGCGGCGACACGCTGAAGGAGGTGCTCCTTGGCGACCGCGCCGCCTGCTGCCTGAGCTCGACTTCGAGGCGATGTCCGCGGAGGACGCTCCTTCGCTGGGCGTACGAGCGAGTTCGGCGACCGCTGTGCCTGACCTGCTCGTGGCAGCGGCAGTCGTCCGCGCTCGTGCACATGGTCAGCGAGCTCGGGCTGGACGTCGACGTGGTCGAGCTCGACACGCTCGTCCTGTTCGACGAGACATACGAGACCCGCGACCGCCTCGTCGAGCGCTACGGCCTCAAGCTGAAGTCGTTCCGCCCGATCGACCCGCCCGACCGCCTCTGGGAGACCGATCCCGACCGCTGCTGCGGCATCCGCAAGGTCGAGCCGCTCGAGCGCGCGCTCGGCCGGGTACGAGCGCCTGGATCACCGGCATCCGCCGCGAGCAGTCGCCCACGCGGGCGAACGCACAGAAGGTCGAGTGGTCGGAGCGCTACGGCGTCTGGAAGATCCAGCCGCTCGTCGACTGGGACGCCAAGCGCGTCGCAGGCATACCTCACCGTCAACGAGATTCCCGTACAACCCGCTGCACGACCGCGGGCTACCCGTCGATCGGCTGCATCCCCTGCACCCGGCCGGTGACCGCGAGGGCGAGGACGAGCGCGCCGGGCGCTGGGCCGGCTCGGACAAGCTCGAATGCGGCATCCACGGCAATGCACCTCTGATCAAGGAGTCGAATGACTGAGCACATCTACGCCCACGACCACCCCGAGTCCGATGCACGCCGCGAAGGCGGCTTCACGCTCTGGTTCACAGGGCTGTCCGGCGCGGGCAAGTCGACCATCGCGCACCTCGTCGGGCCCGAGCTCGAGCGGCGCGGCCAGATCGTCGAGTACCTGGACGGCGACACCGTCCGCACGCATCTGTCCAAGGGGCTCGGGTTCTCGAAGGAGGACCGCGACACGAACATCGAGCGAATCGGCTGGGTCGCGTCCCGCCTGACCCGTCAGGGCGGTGCCGTGATCGCGGCCGCGATCTCGCCGTACGAGGAGACCCGGCGGAAGGCACGCGGGCTGGTCGAGGAGTGGGGCACGTTCGTGGAGGTGTTCATCAAGGCATCGGTCGACGAGTGCGCGAAGCGCGACGTCAAGGGGTCTGTACGAGAAGGCCTTCAAGGGCGAGATCAAGGGCTTCACCGGGGTCGACGACCCGTACGAGGAGCCGCAGGCGCCAGAGCTCGTCGTCGACACCGAGGAGCTCGAGCCGGAAGAGGCCGCCCAGGCGATCGTGTCCAAGCTGGAGGAGCTTCGGCTCGTCCCGGCGGAGGTGCGGGCATGAGCGCGGTCGTCGCGACAGAGACGCTGATCAAGCCGCACGGCGGGACGCTCGTCGATCGCACGGGCGAGCGGCCGGACGACCTCGACACGCTCGAGGTCCTCACCCTGACCCCGCGCGAGGTATCCGATCTGGACATGCTCGCCTCTGGCGCTCTCTCGCCGCTCGAGGGCTTCATGGGCCGCGAGGACTACGAGCGCGTGGTCGAGGAGATGCGGCTCGCAAGCGGTCTGCCCTGGGCGCTGCCGGTCTGCCTGGCGGTGGACGAGGCGCCTTCCGGCGGTCGCGTCGCGCTCGCCGACGAGAGCGGCCGCAAGCTCGCCGTGCTCGAGGTGGCCGAGGTCTACGACTACGACAAGGACCGCGAGGCCGAGAACTGCTTCCGCACCACCGACGAGGCGCATCCCGGCGTGGCACGGCTGTACGCGCAGAAGCCGAAGTACCTGGCCGGGCGCGTGACGGTGTTCGAGCGGCCGGAGTCGGCCTTCCCGGAGCTGGCACTCGACCCCGCCGATACGCGCGCCGCGTTCGCCGAACGCGGCTGGAAGCGCGTCGTCGGCTTCCAGACCCGCAATCCCGATCCACCGGGCGCACGAGTACCTGACCAAGGTCGCGCTCGAGACGGTCGACGGCCTGCTCGTCCACCCGCTCGTCGGCGACACGAAGGGCGACGACGTCCCGGCCGACGTGCGGGTCGCCTGCTACCGCGTCCTGCTCGACGGCTACTACCCGGAGGGCCGCGTCCTGCTCTCCGCGTTCCCGGCCGCGATGCGCTACGCCGGGCCGCGCGAAGCGATCTGGCACGCGATCTGCCGCAAGAACTACGGCTGCTCGCACTTCATCGTCGGCCGCGACCACGCCGGTGTCGGCGACTACTACGGCACCTACGACGCGCAGCTGATCTTCGACGAGTTCGAGCCGCACGAGCTCGACATCGAGCCGATGTTCTTCGAGCACTCGTTCTTCTGCAAGGCGTGCGGGACGATGGCCAGCGCGAAGACCTGCCCGCACGGAGGCGACGACCACGTCTTCCTCTCGGGGACGAAGGTTCGAGAGCTGCTCGGCGCAGGCGAGGTGCCGCCCGAGGAGTTCACCCGGCGCGAGGTGGCCGAGGTGCTGATCGCGGCATATCGCGCGTAACCAGTTCGACCCGAGCGTGTAACAAGATCCGCCACACGCGTCCCGAAGGGCCAAGGCCGGGGTCAGACCCCGGCCGAGGCCTTACGGGACGGTCGAGCTCGTAACCAAGCGGCTCGAATCACAGTCCGTTGCGAAGTTGGCTCACTTGGCACGTCCCCGCCGGACGTGTCCGGGGTCAGACCCCGGCCCTGGCTGCACGGGACGATTGCGCGTGCCCGACGCAGGTGGGAGGGCTAGCTCGTGAGCTCGAGGAAGGGCAGCTGGTTCGTGAGGTCGACGGAGCCGACCATCGGCAGCAGGTCGCGCCGGCAGACGGCCGCGTCCAGGGCGGACTTCTGCTGCCTCAGGAGCCAGCGCTCGTAGGCCTCCGCACGCGCCGAGTGCATCAGCGCCGCGTAGACGCCCGCGCGGGCCCGCGCCAGCGGGAACGTGGCGAGCGGCTGCGGCCGGCCGAGCGCGCGCACCTTGAACGACGCCCTCCCGCGTGTTGATCTTGCTCGGCTTGCCGCCGACCGGCAGCGAGAACACCTGCGCGGGAGCCACGGTGGAGAGCGCGACGCCGCGCGTCTGCCTCCCCAGCCATGACGGTGCGGGCTTGACCTCGACCGAGCGGGCCGTGGTGTTGCCGTACGTCTCGAAGTACTCGCCGACCTCCGCGCCCGTCGGTCGCTTCGCCGGCAGCCGCATCCCGACCTGCGCCTCGCGGAGCTCGTCCGCGATCACCCCGCGGGCGATCGTCACGCTCGCGCCCATGCGGGCGAGCGCGCCCTGGTATGCGCCCCGGTTGCCGCCGAAACGGTGCCGGATGACGGAGCGCTCGGCGGCGAGGATCTCGCTGCCCGCCACGGGCACCTTCAGGCCGGCGGCCACCCGCTCGGACAGCGCCGTGAAGGCGGCCTGGCGATCGCCGGTCAGGCGAGTCAGCCTCGTCAGCTCGCGGCCGCCGATCGGGACGCCTGCGATCTCGCACACGACACCGCGAGGCAGCGCCGTGATCTGTCCGGCGGTGAGGTCGTCGTCGAACTTCGGCCCTGCCATTCCAGGTCCGTCGCAGAGCGCCGGATTGCGCGTCCACAGGTAGACGCAGGCGGCGATCTCCTTGTCCGGGTCGGGCTTCTTCGTGCTCCAGTGGCCCCAGCCCCACGACCAGATCGAATGGATCTTCAGCTCCGACGCGACCTGCCGGGCCGCCAGCACCTGCAGCTTGGTGTGCGCGAACCAGCGCATGCGCTCGAGGCCTTCGCGCCCGCCGGTGCCGCGGCCCACCTGGAAGCCGAGGAAGATCCCGATCCGCGAGGGCGGCACCCCCATGTTCACGAAGTCGAGGATCCGCTGCCGGAACGCCCCCCGCATCCGCCGGCTGCCGAGGGTAGGGCCGAGCTTGTGGATCTGCGGCGCGGCGAAGTAGACCTCGGGGATCACGTAGGCGTACGCGGCCACCTGGCGCCACCAGTCGAGCGCTTCGCCGGCCGCGTAGGGCTCGGTCGGGACGAGCACGAACGGTTTCGCGCCGCGCGCGGCCAGCGTCCGGACGAAGGTCAGCACGTTCGCGCGGTACTTCGCGTTGGCAGGCGTCCAGGGCGTCGTCGTGTTCGCGCCGAACAGCTCGTTCAGCGCCATCCACGGGAACGCACAGCCCGACGAGGCGACGGCGCGGTAGAAGATCCGGTTGGCCCGATCCTCGACCACCGCGGGGTCGGCCGGCCGGACGGTGTTGCCGACCCGGTTGTTCAGGTACATGTCCCAGTAGATCGTGTGAGCGCCGGCGGCCCGTAGCTGAGGCGGGAAGAGGAGGTTCGAGGCGGCGGCGATCACGCCCGGCCTGGCGAAGCGATCCCAGAACGGCACCGAGCCGTCCGCGAAGTCCACCCACTGCGTTCCGGCCGTCGGGATCCCGCACGGGTCGGCGGCGCGCGCCGGCGAGGCGACAGCCAGCGCGGCGACCAGCAGCGAGACGAGGACGAGAAAGCGCCGCACGACGGATCTTTCTAGCAGACGCGTGTGAGGGCCTCTCGCACCCGACGCTAGATCGGCCAGAGGCACGCGTCTCTACCGGACGGCTTTGAGCAGGAACCCGCCGCGCCCGGGCTTCTGGACGTCCACGTCGCTGAAGCCGCACGCGCCGAACATGAGCCGGAGCTCACGCTCGGTGTAGTTGAAGATCGGGCAGTTGTTGATCCACTCGTAGCGGATCTTCCGGACCGGGCCCTTGACCCACGACCACTTGGGGAAGCTGGCGACGACCGTCCCGCCCTCGGCCGTCAGCTGGTGCATCCGGCGGGCGAAGCGCTCGGGGTCGGGCAGATAGTCGAACAGGCCCAGGCCGACCACGACGTCGTACGGACCGTCGAGCTCGACGTCGAGGAAGTCGCCCTCGACGAAGCGGACCTTCTCCCCGTAGCGCTCGAGCCGCTTCTCGGCCAGGTCGAGCATCGGCCGCGAGAAGTCGTTGCCGACGTACGACGCCCGCGCCGGCCTCGAGCAGGAACTCGCCGATCCGGCCGGAGCCGCAGCCCACGTCGAGGATGCGCGGGTTGTCGTAGGAGCGGACGACCGAGACGGCCAGCTCGCGGCGCCTGAACAGTCCGGGCCTCAGCGTGCGCTGAAGCGGCGCCTCCTCGTTGGCCTCGTCCGTCCCGTACAGCTCGTCAAACGAGGACGCCTGATCCTGAAAGTGTTTTTGAACGCGCTCCGGGGCGCTCTGCGAGGTCTTTGACGGCTGTGCCATAAGGGACGAGGGGGAAGTCGGCGGCGATCTTACGGAGTCGGGTCGCGACGGTGCCGCGCGCCACGTTTCTGCGGAGGCCCCGAAGCCTAGCGGCTAACCCACCCTGGTCGGCTCGCAACGGCTCCGGATCGAACTCGTAGGGGTGGAAGTAGAGCGCGGGAACGCCGCCCTCCGCGACGAGACCGCGCAGCGCCCGGGCGATCACGGCGGCCGGGAGGACACGCCAGTACGCGCCGCCGCCGACCGGGAACGCGGCCGGCGGCGACCGGCAGCTCCCACAGCTCGGATCCGGATTCGAGCCTGAGCAGGTAGGGCGTCCGGGGAATCGGCTCGAGCCGGCGTGGAATCCGCGGCGAGTCGTACTGGCTCGAGTCGTACTCGAACCCGGCCGCGGCGAGCACCTCGTACGCCCAGGGCGTGTCGCGAGTGATCGAGAAGGCGGGCGCGCGGTAGCCGGTCGCGCGCACCCCGGTCGCCGACTCGACCGCCTCGAGCCCGCGCTCGAGGTCGGCGCGGAACGCCTCTCGCGTCTGGTCGTACACGCGCTCGTGCGCGAAGCCGTGCGACGCGATCTCGTGGCCTCGTGCGGCCGCTTCTCGGACGAGGTCGGGATAGCGCTCGGCGGTCATCCCGAGCACGAAGAAGGTGGCCTCGCACGCCGAGCTCGTCGAGCAGCGTCAGCACCGCCTCGGTCTGACGCTCGAGCGCAGGCCCGCGTCGATCCCAGTCGGCACGACCCAGGCGCCGGTGGACGAGTTGGTGCCAGTCCTCGAAGTCGATGCTCAGCAGGAGCACGGGGCGGAAGGTACTCGGAACTAGAATCCGCGAGCTTTGCCGCGTCTTTTCTCCGTGCTCGTCGTGGTCTTCCTGCTCGGCGGGACGGCGGTCGCCTTCGGGGTCACGCAGGGCCTGAAGCTCGAGCAGAGCCCGGTGCTGGCCCCGCGGATCACGAAGACCTTCTCGCCGGTCTGCGAGTGCGCCGAAGAACGTCGGCCTGGTGGCGTTCAGGCTGCGCAAGGGCGACCGTGTGACGCTCGAGATCGTCGATGCGGACGGCGAGGTCGTGCGGACGCTCTTCCGCGGACGGCGCTTCGGGCCGGTGAAGCTGGAGGCCGGCTGGGACGGCAAGGACGACCGTGGCCGGAGTCGTTCCCGACGGCGACTACCGCCCGCGCGTGCGCCTTGCGACGGGCGCATCGCACGATCGTGATCCCGAACGAGATGCGCGTCGACACCGAGCGTCCGCAGGTCGAGCGCTTCTCCGTCTCGCGCCGGATCATCTCGCCGGACGGCGACGGCCGTGCGGACGGCGTCTCGGTCTCGTACCGGCTGACCGAGCGGGCGCACGCGATCCGCTGCTCGTGAACGGCAGCGGCGCGCGCGCACACGCTGTGTCAGCGGCCGGACGCGAGCGTGCAGTGGTTCGGCCGGGCTCGCGGGCGCGGTCTCGGCCGGCCCGGCACGTACGGACGTCGCCCTCGCGGCCGAGGACATCGCCGGCAATCGCTCCGAGCCCGTGCCGGCCGGGACCGTGCGCGTTCGCTACCTCGAGCTCGGCCTCGACCGCATCGTCGCCCGCGCCGGAACGCGCTTCGGTGTGCGCGTCCGCACCGACGCCCGGGGCTACCGCTGGCGCTTCGCCGGCGGGACCGGCCGGTCGAATGCCCGCTACCTCGTCCTGCGCGCGCCGAGGAAGCCGGGCCGCTACCGGCTGTTCGTCGAGTCGCGCAGCCGAGGCGACCAGGCGGTCGTGGTCGTCAGCCCCGGGCCTGAGCAGTGAGCGTCGAGCTCGCCCGTCTCGGCGCGACCGTCGGCGGGCTCGGCCTGGCCGTCCTGCTCGTCGCGACGCAAGGCTACGCCCGGCTCGCGGGTCTCGCAGGAGTCGGGCTCGGCGGCGCGCTGCTCGCCGGCTACCTGGTGCCCGACGGCTCGGAGAAGCTGCTCGCCGCGGCGGTCGTGGTCGGGATCCCGTTCGCCGCCGCCGGCGGCTACGTGCTGCGCCGGTGGTCGTGGGTCCTGCCCTTCGCAGCGCTCGTCTGCGTACCGGCGCGGATCCCGGTCGAGGTGGGCGACACGGAGGCGAACCTGCTGCTGCCGCTGTACGCCGTCATCGCCGCGGCCGGCGTCGCGCTCGCGTGGAGCCTGCTCCGTGGCGAGGGCGAGGCACGCGAGCTCGGGCCGGTCGCCTGGCCGCTCGCCGCCTTCGCCGCCCTCGCCGGCCTCTCGCTCTGGTGGAGCGACGACCCCCGGCAGGGCGCGATCACGCTGCTCTTCTTCGTGCTCCCGTTCGGCGTGCTCGCCGTCTGCCTCGCCCGGCTGCCGTGGCGGCGGGTGCCGGTGGCTCGGCTCTACGGGCTCCTGGCCGCGATGGCGCTTCTGTTCGCGGCGATCGGCGTCTACCAGTGGATCACGCGGGACGTCTTCTGGAACCCGAAGGTGATCGTCGGCAACGCCTACGCGCCCTTCTACCGCGTCAACTCGGTCTTCTGGGACCCGTCCATCTACGGTCGCTTCCTGGTGATCGCGATCCTCGCCAGCCTCGTGCTGGCGCTCGGCGGTGCCGCCCGCCGCGTTGCCTGGGGCGCGGCCGTGCTGATCGCGCTCGTGTGGGTCGGGCTGCTGTTCTCGTTCTCGCAGTCGAGCTTCGCGGCGCTGATGGCGGGGACGCTCGCCGCCGCCGCGTTCGTCTGGCGCTGGCGCGCGGCGGCGACGGTCGCGCTGGCCGCAGTCGTGCTCCTCTCCGCCGGAATGGCGGCGCCGAGCGTGCGCCACTCGCTGCTCGATGCATCCGAGAAAGGCCTGAACCGGGCGACCAGCGGTCGCTTCGGCCTGATCACCGACGGCGGCAAGATCGCGCTCGACAACCCCGTGACGGGGGTCGGAGTCGGCGGCTTCAAGCGCGCCTACGCCGAGCGCACGGGGCTCCGTGGGGAGGAACCCAAGAAGGCCGCGTCGCACAACACTCCTGTGACCGTCGCCGCCGAGCTCGGATTCGCGGGCCTCGCGCTCCTCGTCTGGCTCGTGGGCGCCGCCCTCGTGGCCGCGTTCAGGCGTGCGGGCGACGGCTTCGAAGGCCGCGCAGCCCTCGTCTTCGGCCTCGGCTTCGGCGCGATCGCCGTGCACAGCCTCTTCTACGACGCATTCTTCGAGGATCCGATGACCTGGGGCCTGCTCGCGCTGGGTGCGGTCGTCGCGAGGGAGCCCGGATGATCGCCGGCTGGAAGCGCGTGCTGGTGCTCGCGCCGCACACCGACGACGGCGAGTTCGGCTGCGGCGGCACGATGGCCCGGCTTGCGGACGCCGGCGTGGACGTGCGCTACGTCGCCTTCTCGATCGCCACGAAGTCGCTGCCCGAAGGCTTTGCGCCCGACACGCTGGCCCGCGAGGTGAAGGAGGCGACGGCCGAGCTCGGCGTGCCCGAGTCGGCCCTCACCGTCTACGACTTCGAGGTCCGCACCTTCCCCGAGCGGCGCCAGGACATCCTCGAGCTGTTGATCGCGCTCTGGGAGGACTGGCAGCCGGACGCGGTCTTCCAGCCGAGCCTGCACGATGTCCACCAGGACCACCAGGTCGTCGCCGCCGAGGGCCTGCGCGCCTTCAAGCGCACCACCGTGCTCGGCTACGAGATCCCCTGGAACAACTTCGACTTCGCCTACCAGGCCTACCTCGCGCTCGAGCGCACCCATCTGGAGCGCAAGACCGCAGCGCTGGCGAAGTACGCCTCGCAGCAGCACCGGCGCTACGCCGACCCGGAGTACATCTGGAACCTCGCGCGCATCCACGGCGCGAACGTCAACCGCGAGTTCGCGGAGTGCTTCCAGGTCTACCGCGTCGTCGCCTGAGTCGACGTGTAGGTTCCGACCATGCCACCCGAGCGGCCGCAGGTCGACAAGCCCGAGGGCGACATCCCGTTCGAGCTCGGCATCGACGACATCACGGTCGGCGACGGAGCCGAGGCGACCAAGGGCTCGAAGGTGTCGGTGCACTACGTCGGGGTCGCCTTCTCGTCGGGTGAGGAGTTCGATGCCTCCTGGAACCGCGGTCAGCCGTTCGAGTTCAAGCTCGGCAAGGGCCAGGTCATCCCCGGCTGGGACGCGGGCGTGCAGGGCATGAAGGTCGGTGGCCGGCGCAAGCTCACGATCCCGTCGGCCATGGCCTACGGCGCGCGTGGAGCGGGCGGCGTGATCAAGCCGCACGAGCCGCTGGTGTTCGTGGTCGACCTGCTGTCCGTGGACTGAGCCTAGTCCAGGATCTCGACGGCGTCGCCGTCGGCCAGCTCGTGGTCGCGGCCGACTCGCTGGCCCTCGAAGCGCGCCGACGGGCCCCACACGCGGGCGCCGACGCAGCGCGCGCCCGAGCTCGTGGTGGATCGAGTCGGCGACGTCGAGCACTGTCACGGGAGGATGCAGGGCGACGGGCTCTTCCTCGACCTCGCCGGCCGAGCGCAGGAACACGCGGGTCAGCCCGGTGAGTCGCCAGACGGCTTCGCGGAGCGCGTCCAGGCTGTCGTCGTCCAGCACGGACACCCCGAGCACCTCGTGCTGCGGGAAGGCGTGCGCCAACGCGTCCGGCCCGGCCTCGTCGGCCTTGGTGGCCGCGATCAGCGACGGCTTCGCGACCCCGGCCGCGTCGAGCTCGGCCAGCACGACGCGCAGCGCGTCGGGCGGCGCCGACGCGTCGTGGCAGAAGACGATCGCGTCGGCGCCGCGCAGCACGCCGATCAGCGCCCGGCCGCCGCCGCGGCCCTCGCTGGCGCCCGCGATCAGGCCGGGGATCTCGACCAGCTGGACGAGCACGCCCTCGATCCGCGTCAGCGCCGGCACCGGCCTCGTCGTCGTGAAGGCGTAGTCGCCGGTCTTGATCTGGATGCTCGAGAGCGCCTGGAGCAGGGACGACTTGCCCGCGTTCGGCGGCCCGACGAACGCGACCTGGGCCGCGCCCTCGCGGCGAACGGCGATCGAGTCGCGGTGGACGACCCGCGACCGCGTACGCGTCGACTCGAGCTCGGCGTTCACCCATTTGCGGATGTCCGCGTACGGACCGCTGCGGTAGTTCGGCAGCTCGGACGAGGATCGAGCGCAGCTCGCGAACCCGTTCCGAGCCCTCCTTGCCGACGAGCCGGCGCTTGATCACCTGCATCTGCGTCCGGTGCGGCATCGGCATCGTGCGCTAATAATCCTGTTCGCGTGACCTCGCCGCACCCGGTCCGGCTCGTGGTCGACGACGACCTGAAGCGTTCGCGCCTCACCGTCTTCTTCCGGCTCCTGCTCGCGATCCCGCACTACGTCTGGGCGGTTCTCTGGTCGGTGCTGATGGTCATCGTCGCCGTCGTCAACTGGTTCGCGACGCTGATCGCGGGTCGTAGCCCGGCCTCGTTCCACAACCTCACGGCGGCGTATGTGCGCTACCTGACCCGGCTGTTGGCGTACCTGATGCTGGCCGCGAACCCGTATCCGCCCTTCACGGGCAACGAGCGCTACCCGATCGACCTCGAGATCGACGGCCCCGTGCCACAGCGGCGGCTCGTCACCCTCCTCCGGCTGCCGCTGGCGCTCCCCGCGCTCGTGCTGGAGGCCGTCTTCCTGGCGACGTACGTCGGCGGCGAGTACTCGTCGTCGGGAGGCAGCGACGGCGACTTCAGCGGCGGCGCGACCTCGTCCAGCGCGGGCATCCTCTGGACGGTCGCGTGCTTCGCCTGGTTCGCGTGCCTCGCGCTCGGCCGGATGCCGATGGGCTTTCGCAACCTGCAGGCGTACGGCCTCCGCTATTGCGCGCAGGTCTGGGCCTACACGCTGCTGCTCACCGACCGCTACCCGAACCTCGACCCGGCGGATCCGCCGAGCACCGGCCCGCTCCACCCGGTGGGCCTCGCGGTCGGCGACGACCTCAGGCGCTCGCGGCTCATGGTCTTCTTCCGCTTCCTGCTCGCCCTGCCGCACTTCGTCTGGTTGATCCTGTGGGGAGTCGTCGCGTTCCTCGCCGGCATCGCGGGGTGGTTCGCGACGCTCGTCCTCGGGCGGCTGCCGCTGCCGCTGCACCGTTTCATCTCCGCCTACCTGCGCTACTCGACTCACGTCTTCGCCTTCCTCTTCGTGACGGCCAATCCGTTCCCCGGCTTCACCGGCGCCGCGGGCAGCTATCCCGTCGATCCCGAGCTGCCCGGCCCTGAGCGCCAGAAGCGGCTCGTGACGTTCTTCCGGGTGTTCCTCGCCATCCCCGCGCTGGGCGTGTCGAGCTCGCTGTACGCGCTCGCGTTCGTCGTCCGCCTTCTTCGGCTGGTTCGTCGCGCTCGCGCTCGGCCGCATGCCCCGGTCTTTCCGCGAGGCGCAGGCGTACGCCCTGCGCTACGGGGTCCAGACGAACGCGTACCTCTGGCTGCTCACCAGTCGCTACCCCTACAGCGGGCCCTCGCTCGGCGAGCCGGAGCCGGAGCCAGAGCCGCTGTTCGCGCCGGTCGAGTACGCCGTCTGAGGAAGCTCGCGCTTCCGCTGGTCGCCGCGGCCGTCTGGCTCGTCGCGGCCTACCTGCTGTGGCCGACCGACGTTCCGGACGACCTGAGCCTCCCGCCCGTCGACGAGCAGGAGGTCTTCGACCCGGCGCTGCTCGAGGAGACGGCCGAGTACGAGCGCTTCCTGCGCTGGAACAACGTCGCCTCGGAGCTCGTGCTGCTCGGGGTGCTGGCGCTCTTCGCCTGGAAGGGCTGGCGCTTCGCCCGCGAGTCGGCGGCCGGCCGGATCGGCACCGGGATGCTGCTCGGCATGATCGGGCTCGCGCTCGTCTGGATCGCGCAGCTGCCCTTTGCGGCCGCGGACGTCTGGTGGCAGAAGCGCTACGGCATCGTCACCGCCGGGTACGTCGAGTGGGCGCTCCAGAACTGGTTTCTGCTCGGGGCGCAGTTCCTGTTCATCTGCCTGTGGCTGCTGATCACGATGGCGCTCGCGGCGCCGCTCCGCGACCGCTGGTGGCTCGCGGCGGCGCCGGTCTTCGTCGGGCTCGCGCTGCTGCTCGCGTTCGTGACCCCGTACCTCGTCCCGGAGCTGCGCGAGCCCGAGCCGGCGCTCGCGGCCGACGCCAGGCGGATCGCCCGCGCCACGGGCCAGGAGGAGATCGACTTCAAGGTGCAGGAGATCGGCGACCTCACCGAGGCGCCGAACGCCTTCGCCGCCGGCCTCGGGCCGAGCCGGAAGGTCGTCCTCTGGGACACGCTGCTCGCCGATCCGTTCGAGCGGGACGAGGTCAACGTCGTGATCGCCCACGAATACGGCCACCACGAGAGCCAGCACATCTGGAAAGGACTCGCCTGGTACGGCCTGCTGTCGCTGCCGATCCTCTTCGTCGTCGCCCGCGTCGCACGGCGCTGGGGCGGGTTGTACCGGCCGCGCGCGGTGCCGGTCGCGTTGCTCGCGCTCGTCGCGGCGAGCCTCGTCGTGCAGCCGTTCGACAACCTGCTCACGCGGCGGATGGAGATGGAGGCGGACTGGATCGCGCTCGAGACGACGCGCGACCCGGACGCGGCCCGGGAGCTGTTCGAGGAGTTCGCCGACACGGCCCTCCAGGAGCCTGATCCACCCGAGTGGGCGCACGTCCTGTTCGACACGCACCCGTCGATCGTCGACCGGATCGCGGAAGCGACCGCCTGGGAGCGCCGCCACTGAGCTGCAGCAAAGTTAGGTTCGGCTAAAGTTGGATTTAGTAATGCGCGATTCCCACGTGAAGAGGGCCGCACTCGTCGTCGCGCTCGCGCTGCTCACCGCCGGCTGCGGAAAGGTGGCCGAGAACGAAGTCGACGCGAGCCTGGCGTCGCGCGAGCTCAGGATCGTGGCGACCACGAGCATGGTCACCGACCTCGTCGAGCGAGTCGGCGGCGAGCGGGTCGACGTCGAAGGGCTGATGGGCCCGGGGGTGGACCCGCACCTCTACAAGGCCAGCGAGGGCGACGTCATCGCCCTCGCGGATGCCGACGCCGTCTTCTACAACGGGCTCCACCTCGAGGCCAAGCTCGCGGAGGTCTTCGAGCGCATGGAGACGCGCGTCCACACCTACGCCGTCACCGACCGGATCGACCGCGGGCGGCTGCTGGCCCCGCCGGCCTTCGCCGGCAACTACGACCCGCACGTCTGGTTCGACGTCGGGCTCTGGCGGCAGGCGCTGGCGCAGGTGCGCGACGACCTGAGCTCACTCGACGCCGCCCACGCTTCCACCTACCGCCGCAACGCCGCCCGCTACGACCGCGAGCTCGCCGAGCTCGATCAGTGGGTGCGCACCGAGACCGAGCGCGTTCCGCCCGAAAAGCGGGTGCTCGTGACCGCGCACGACGCGTTCAACTACTTCGGCCGCGCCTACGGGTTCGACGTGCGCGGCCTGCAGGGGATCTCGACCGCCTCCGAGGCCGGGACGGCCGACGTCCGCGAGCTGGCGGAGTTCATCGCCGAGCGGCAGATCCCGGCGATCTTCGTCGAGTCCTCGGTCTCCCCGCGCGCGATCGAGGCCGTGCGCGAGGCAGTGCGCGCACGCGGCTTCGAGGTCGGGATCGGCGAGCGTCTGTTCTCGGACGCGATGGGGGATCCGGGCAGCGCGGAGGGGACGTACCCGGGGATGGTGCGCCACAACGTCAACGCCATCGTCTCCGGCCTGCTGGGGGAGAGCGGTGTCTGAGCAGCCCGCCGCCCCGGCAGTGGAGGTCGAGGATCTCACGGTCGCCTACCGCGAGAAGCCCGTCCTCTGGGACGTCGATCTGACCGTCCCGAAGGGCGTGCTGATGGCGATCGTCGGGCCGAACGGGGCCGGTAAGACCACGTTGATCAAGGCGGTGCTCGGGCTCGTGCGGCCGGCCGCCGGCCAGGTGCTGGTTCACGGCCGGCCCTACGAGGAGCAGCGGCAGCTGGTCGCGTACGTGCCTCAGCGCGGGACGGTCGACTGGGACTTCCCGACCAGCGTCCTCGACGTGGTGACGATGGGGACGTACGGCACGCTTGGCTGGCTGCGCCGGCCCGGTCGCGCCGAGCGGGAGCGCGCGGTTGCCGCCCTCGACCAGGTCCGGATGCCCGAGTACGCCGACCGCCAGATCAGCCAGCTCTCGGGCGGCCAGCAGCAGCGCGTGTTCCTGGCGCGGGCGCTCGTTCAGGACGCGGACGTCTACCTGATGGACGAGCCGTTCCAGGGCGTGGACGCGACCACCGAGGTCGAGATCGTCCGCCTCCTGCAGGAGCTCCGTGCCCGCGGCAAGACCGTGATCGTCGTCCACCACGACCTGCAGACGGTCCGCGAGTACTTCGACTGGGTCACGTTGCTCAACGTGCGCCGAATCGCGAGCGGGCCTGTCGACGAGGTCTTCACGGACGAGAACCTGAGGCTGACGTACGGCGGCCGCGTTGCCCTGCTCTCGGGCAACGGGCGTCTCGCTTCGTCCTGATGGACGTCCTGCGCGATCTCTTCCTCGACCACACGGTCCGGACGGTCGCGCTCGGCGCGGCGGTGCTTGGGATCGTGGCGGGGGCGCTCGGGTCGTTCGCCGTGCTCCGCCGCCAGAGCCTGCTCGGGGACGCGATGTCGCATGCGGCGCTGCCGGGCATCGCCCTCGGCTACCTGCTCACGCAGAGCAAGGAGCCGATCGTGCTCCTGGGCGGCGCCATCGTCGCCGGCTGGGTGGGCACGTTCCTCGTCACCGCCGTCGTGCGGACGACCCGCGTCAAGTACGACGCGTCGCTCGGGATCGTGCTCTCGGTCTTCTTCGGCGTCGGCCTCGTGCTCCTGACCTTCATCCAGCGGCGCCCCGACGCGAGCCAGGCCGGGCTCGACACCTTCCTGTTCGGGCAGGCGGCGGCCCTGCTGAAGCGCGACGTCGTGACGATGGCGGCGCTCGGCGCGGTGGTGCTGGTGGTCACCGCTGCGCTGTGGAAGGAGCTGAAGCTGCTGACCTTCGACGCCGACTTCGCGGCCACGCTCGGCTACCGCGTCCGCGCGCTCGACGCGATGCTGACCGGGCTCCTCGTGGTGGCGATCGCGGTCGGGCTCCAGACCGTCGGCGTCGTGCTGATGGCCGCGATGGTGGTGGCGCCGCCCTCGGCGGCCAGGCAGTGGACCGACCGGCTCGGGCCGATGGTGGTGCTCGCGGCCGGATTCGGCGCGCTTGCCGGAGTGGCCGGAGCTGTTGTCTCGAGCGAGGCTTCCCGTCTACCGACCGGGCCGACGATCGTCCTCTGCGCCGCCGTCGTGGTGGTGGTCTCGTTGCTGTTCGCGCCTCGCCGCGGGCTGCTCGCGCGCTTACCTGCGCGACCGGCGCGGCCGCCGGCGCCTGCGCGTGGATGCCGTCCTCGCGGACCTCTACGAGCTGGGACGGCAGCACGACAGCTTCGAGCACCCTCACGCGACCCCCGTGCTCGAGGCCGCCCGCGGCGACGGTGCCGGCGTGCGCGGGACGCTCGCGGAGCTCGAGCGGCGTGGGTGGGCGCGCTGCGACGACGACCAGTGGGCGCTGACCGACGCGGGGCGGGCGGAGGCCGAGCGCAGGCACTCGGCCCGGGACGGCGTGCTGTGAGCGAGCCGCAGCTGGAGATCCAGGCGCTGGCCGCGGTCGTCGCAGCCGCGTGCGCGCTTCCCGGCGTCTTTCTGGTTCTGCGCCGCCTGGCCCTGATCAGCGACGCGATCAGCCACTCGATTCTGCTCGGGATCGTGCTGGCGTTCTTCGTCGTCGAAGACCTGGCCTCGCCGCTCCTGATCATCGGCGCGGCATTCACCGGCCTCGCCACCGTCGTCCTCGTGCAGCTCCTCGAGCGCACGCGCCTGGTCAAGGAGGACGCCGCGATCGGGCTCGTCTTCCCCGTGCTCTTCAGCATCGGCGTGATCCTGATCGCCCGCTTCGCAGACGACGTCCACCTCGACGTCGACGCCGTGCTGCTGGGCGAGCTCGCGTTCGCCCCCTTCGACCGCGTCATCGTCGGAGAGTGGGATCTGGGCCCGAAAGGCCTCTGGGTGATGGGCACGATCCTCGTGCTCAACGTCGTTCTGATCGCGCTCTTCTACAAGGAGCTCAAGCTCGCCAGCTTCGACACGGGTCTCGCCGTCGCGCTCGGCTTCTCTCCCGCGCTCATCCACTACGGGTTGATGTCGATGGTCTCGGTGACGGCCGTCGGCGCCTTCGACGCAGTCGGCTCGATCCTCGTCGTCGCGCTGATGATCGCGCCGCCCGCCACCGCGTACCTGCTGACCGACCGGCTCGGCCTGATGCTCGTCCTCTCGGCCGGGACCGGCGTGGCCTGCGCGATCGGCGGCTACTGGGCGGCGCACTGGCTCGACGCGTCGATTGCGGGCTCGATGGCGGCGGCGGCCGGCGTCTTCTTCGGGCTGGCGTGGCTGTTCGCGCCCGAGCGCGGCCTGGTCGCGCTCGCCCGCCGTCACGCGCGGCAGCGGTGGGAGTTCGCCCAGACGATGCTGGCGATCCACCTGCTCAACCACGAAGGCTCGCCCGAGGCCGCCGAGGAGAGCCGTGTCGACCACCTGACGAAGCATCTGCGCTGGGAGCCCGGCTTCGCCTCTCGCGTCGTCCGCGGCGCCGAGCGCCGGGGGCTCGTCTCGCCGGCGGACGGTCGTCTGCTCCTGACCGAGCACGGGCGCGCCGTCGCTCGCGAAGCGGTCGTCAGCTAGATCAGCGCCCTCAGGCGCGCACGCTCGGCCGGCAGATAGAAGCCGAGGGGCAGGAGGACGAGCGGGTAGGCGACGGCGATTGCGATCGCGGCGGCAAGCGGCACGTCGAGGGCCTTGCCCACCACGGCCAGGGCGCCGGCCGCGCCCAGCGCCGTCACCACACGGCGCCACTGGTACGGCACCGGGTAGATGCGCTGCGCGTGGACGGCCATGAAGGCGAACAGGACCGCGAACGAGATCAGGGCGGCGGCGGCCGAGCCCTCCATCCCGTACCGGGCACGAGCGCGGCGTTGAGGCCGAGGTTGACGGCGGCCGCCGTCCCGGTGACGACCCAGTTGAAGCCGGTCCGCCGAGTTCGGCCGATGCCGATCGCGACCACGATGTACCCGGCGAAGAGCGCGGCGCCGAACGCAAGCGGCGCCACCACACGCTCGCCGGGCCAGAAAGCCTCGTTCGACGGGGCCAGTAGCTGCACCAGCCAGGGCGCCAGCAGGCCGAGGCCGAGCGCCGCCCAGCTCGCGAGCGCGACCAGGTAGGTGAGCACGAACGCGTAGGTGCTCTTGGCCTCGTCATCGTCCTCGATCGAGTAGGCGAAGCCCGGCCAGGCCATGCGGAACGCCGTCAGCAGGAGCACCATCGCCGAGGCGATCCTCGCGCCGAGCTCGTAACGGCCGACCTCGTCGAGGCTCGCGAGGTGCGCGATGAAGAGGCGGTCGCTGAAGTTGATCGCGATCAGAGCCAGAGCGGAGGGAACGAGCGGCCAGCCGAACCGCTGCATCTCGCGCAGGAGCGGGCGGTCGAGCTCGAGGCCGAGCTGCTCGCGGCGGTAGGCGACGAGGGCGAGGTAGACGGCCAGCGTGCCCGTGAAGTTCCCCACGATCACACCGAGCGCTCCCTCGTCGAGGCCGACGACCAGCACCACGGTGGCGCCGATGGTGATCGCCACGTTCGCGAGGCTGGCGGCGAGGAAGCGCGACGCGCGCTGCTCGACGCGGAAGACGGAGGTCAGCTGCTCGTAGTTCATCTGCGCCCAGAGGCCGACGAACTGCGCTCGCACCAGCCACTCCTCGCCTTCGAGGGAGAGGGCGTCGGCGATCGGGGCGGCGAAGGCCCAGCCGGCGACGAGCCCGAGCGTCGCCATGCCCATCGTGAACCAGAAGCTCGTGCGCAGGACGGTGCGGCGGCGGTCGGCCTCGGGCGAGTCGAACCAGAAGCGGAAGAACGCGCTCGAGACGCCGCCGCGCAGGATCGTGACCAGCACGGCGTTCAGCGCGATCAGGACGCCGACGGCGCCGAGGTCGCTCGGGTCGAGGTAGGCGGTGTAGAGCGGGAGGAGCAGGACGGCCAGGACGCGCGAGACCAGTCCGCCGAGGCCGTAGACGGCGGATTGCCCGACGAGCTGGCGCAGGCGGCCGGCGAGCACTACAGCTGAGCGTAGAGCGCCAGCAGGCGGTCGGCGACTCGCTCGAGGTCGTGCACCTGCTCGACGTAGGCCCGGCTCGCCGCTCCGATCCGGCGTCGCTCGGCCGGCCGACTCGGCGAGCGGCCGGAGCGTCTCGACCAGGGTCTCCGCGTCGGCGCGCACGATCGGGACGCGCGTTCCGAACGCCTCCTCCGTCCGTCGCGTCGCCTCGTCGTGCAGGTAGGTGACGACCGGCTTGCCGAGCGCCATCCCCTCGATCGCCAGCATCCCGTACCAGCCGGCGTTCAGCTGGTCGAGGACGACGTCCGCGCGCTCGTAGCGCTTGCGGGCCTCGTCGTGATGGAGGCCTTCGACGATCTCGAGCTCGACGCCGAGCTCCTCGCACGCGCGGACGAAGTGGTCGGTGCCCTTGCGCGCGCGGCTCGAGGGCGCATGGACGAAGACGGGACGCTCGTCACGGGGCGGTGGGACGGGGCGGAGGGCGCCGAGGTCGACGCCGGGCGGGATCACGTGCGCGTCGGGTACCCAGCGGAGCGCGTCGTAGGAGCCCACGATCCGTGCGTCGGCGCGTTCCGGCGTAGGCCAGCTCCTGCGGGGTCTTGCCGCGGATGTCCGAGCCGAGGAAGTGAAAGACGCTCTTGCGCCGCGTTGCGCGCAGGATCGGGAACTGCAGCCGGCGCGGGACGAGCGTGAGCCCGAAGTAGAAGTGGAACACGTCGGTGCTCGGGAGCAGGCGCGCGAGCGCCGCGGCCTGGACGGCTTGCCTGCGCGCGAAACCGCGTGGTCGGCGGATCTCGCGGTCGGCCTCCGGGTGGAGGCGGTAGCGCTCGAAGACGACCAGGCGCGCGTCGACGCCTCTCCGGCGCAGCGCCTGCACGTTGTCCCACGGGATCCCGGCCGTGTTGACGGGCGCGTGCGTGACGCGCAGCGTCATGGGGTCAGGTCTTGCATCAGCGGACCGTGTGGCAACGCAAGACCTGACCCCGAGCGGGCTACGTGTCCCACTCGACCTGGTCGAAGTAGCGGAGCGCCACGCGGCCGGGGCGGACTCGGCTTGCGGCCGCCGCTGCCTCCTCGTCGCTCAGCTCGCCCAGCGCGTGCCTGACGCCGAGCCAGGGCAGGTTGAGGTCCTCCTGATAGACGATCGTCGAGATCCGCGGGTTGATCTCGATCACGTGCTCACCGACGAGCTGGATGTTGAAGAAGTGGTCGAGCGCGAGCTCGCGCACGATCCGCTCTGCGATCTCCATCAGCTCCGGCGCGTCGAGCGTCTCGAAGAACATCGCCAGCCCGGCGCGCATCGCCTCACGCGTCTTCGGATGGCCGAGCACGATCCTGCCCTCGCGCGCGAAGCCGTCGATCGTCCGCTCGCCGCCGCGAGCGAGCTCCATCACGAGCAGCTCGGTGGTGTCGTCGTCGGGCAGCAGCTCGAGCAGGTCCTCGAGGCGCATCGCCTCCGCCACCCCCGGGCGGTTCGTCAGCAGCTGCTCGCGCCGGTCCGCCGACGCCGACAGCACGCGGAAGCCGCGCGAGCCCGACGAGAAGACTGGCTTCATCGCGACGTCCTCGTCCGGATAGCCGAGCTCCTTCGCGGCCTCGGCAACCGCGGCGCCACCGCTCACCCGCCGCCACGCAGGTCCTCGCACGCCGATCCGGTCGAGGAGCGCGTAGCTCTCCGCCTTGTCGTTCGCCCGGTGGATCGCCTCGGGCGAGGCCACCATCGCGACCACGCCCGCCTCGTCGAAGCGCCCCTTGGCCTGGGCGAGCCCGAGCAGGTCGTACGACGACTGGGGGAGGATGACGTCAACGGCTTCGCGCTCGGAGACGGCGAGCATGGCGTCGGCGAACCCGGGATCCGAGCCCCCGGGGACGACGTGGAAGGCGTCCGTGAGCATCCGTCCCACCGCCCGCTCCGACATGTCCGTGCCGACGAGCCTCACCTCGCGTTCGCCGTTCTCCCGCAGGGCGCGGAGCAACGCGGCCGTCCCGGGCGCGCCCGACGCGGACACGAGGATCGTCACCGGCTTCACGCCAACGCCGCCTCGAGCTCGGGCCGCAGCTCCTCGAGTAGGCGCAGGTTGCCCAGGATCGTCTCGCCGCTTCCGGAATCCCACATCTCTCGCCAGCCCGGTTTGCGCTCCTCGCCGCCGAGCCGGCGGTGCAACTCGAAGCCGCCGCGTCGGTGCTGGACCGCTCGGTCGACGAAGCGGGCACGATCGTCGGCGCCGAGCCCGTACGCGTCGCAGAGAATCCGAACGCGCGCAGGTTGCCGGTCCTGTGGCAGACCCCACTTCTGCTGCGTCGGTCCGCAACGGCGCCCAGTGCGAGGCGGCGGAGACGACGTCGTCGAGCGGCTCGGCCGGCCCGGCCAGGTCCCAGTCGATCAGGGCCGCGGGCAGCCCGTCTCGGAGGATCACGTTCGGCGGGAACAGGTCGCGGTGACCGATCAGCGGTCCCTCTCCTCCCGAGAACCACAACGCGTCGGCCGGCGGCTCGAAGCCGGAGACGGCCTCATGCGTGCGCCGGAGCAGGCGCCCGAGCGCGACCAGCACGTCGTCACCCGCGGGCAGAGGAGCAAGCGCCGCGTCGCCTTCCACGAAGCTGAGCATCTCGCGACCCTGCTCGTCGATGCCGAGGAAGCGAGGCGCGCCGTCGAAGCCGACAGACTCGAAGTGGCGGAGCAGCGCGTGGACGGCGGGGCTCCACTCGCCCAGCGGCCGGCGCACGGTCTCGCCCACGCGCACGACGACGTTGACGTCCCCACCGGCGAGCACCGTCTCGCTCACGAGAGCTCGATCCGATCCTCGGCGAGCTGCTCGACCCGGCGTTCCCGCTCGGCGTCGAGCATCGCGCGCATCGTCTCGCCCATCGTCCCGCCCGGATACATCCAGATCTCGGGGTGGATGAGGAGCTGGAGCCACTCGAGCTCGCCGCGCGCCAGCTCCTCGTGCGGGCAGCCCGAGCGCCAGTGCTGGTTCGAGTCCGAGCGGTAGAGGCCCTTGGTGAACCACGGCGCGGCCATCACGTTGACCAGGCCGTCGACCGGCTGGGTCATGTACTCGGGGTCGGGGTTGTGCCACGCGAGCACCGGCTCGAAGCGGCCGTCGAGCTCGCGCCGCGGCCAGATCGCGTGCAGGCCAATGTGATGCCCGAGCTCGCGCAGCCGGCCGAGCGCCCGCTCGCCCTCGCTGGAGGCCAGGTTGTAGAAGACGCTCTCGGTCATCAGGAAGTAGGTCGCGGCGGCACCCGCATCGTGCTCGAGCTCGGCCATGCGCACGGCCGCGTCGAGCGATAGATCGACGTCGTGGCGCAGCAGGATGTCGCCCGCCCGCGGCTCGGCGTCGAAGAAGGCGAACCGGTAGCCGCCAGCCTTTGCCGCCCCGAGCAGCTCCCGATAGTGATCGAGGTCGAAAGCGCAGCTCACGCGGGCTCGACCTCCACGTCGAGAAGCCGCGCCGCGGCCTCCGCGCGCTCGAGCGCCTCGATGTTCGTCTCCCCGACCGCGATCACGTAGCCGCGCCGGTCGCCGTCGAGCCGAACCGGCCGGATCTCCTCGCCCTCGGTCAGGAAGACGTCCGCCTGGACGACACCAGGAAACGCCAGCACACGGTCGAGGCCGCTCCAGCTGCGCACCTTCCCCGTGGGGAGAGGGCCCGGCTCGGCGGTCAGGAAGCGGATCGCGAGCGGCTGCTGGAAGCGCGCCCGCGCGAGCTCGTCCGGGACCGGCTCGCCGAGCGCCTGCTGCAGGGCGACCTCGACGAGATCCACCCCGACCGCGTGACGTGCGAGGTCGGCCATCTGTCCACCCGGGATCCGCGCCGCCACCTCGACGAGCCACGCCTGGCCGTCGGCGGCGATGATCTGGGGGAAGGCGATCCCGTCTCGCAGGCCCATTGCGTGCACCGCATGGACGGCGACTCGTTCCGCCTCGCGCAGGGTGTCCGAGTACAGGGTCGAGGGGTAGACGTGGATCCAGCCCACGCCGAAGCCGATCCCGGGGGGCCGCAGCCGGTCCGAGAGGGTCAAGAGCTCGACCTCGCCGCCCCGGGCGATCACCAGTCCGTTCAGCTCGATCCCCTCCTGGAACCCCTCGACGATCGCCTCCTCGGTGGGCGACTCGGAGAGCGCCGCGTGCAGGTGCCGCTCCAGGTCGCCGGCGGACTCGACGCGGAAGACGCCGCGCTGCCCCCCGGAGTCCGCCGGCTTCAGCACCGACGGGAACCCGACCGTCTTCGCCGCCCGGCGCGCCTCGTCGAGCGTCCGCACCGCCGCGAAGCGCGGCTGCGGGACACCGGAGTCGGCGAACAGGCGCCGCATCGCGACCTTGTGCGTCATCACGCGCGCCGTCTCGGCGCCGATCCCGGGCAGCCCGAGCGTCTCGGCCACCTCGGCCACGACCGGCACGGCTCGGTCGGCCGAGACCGTGAGCACGCCGTCGACGCCGTGGCGCCGGCCGACCTCGATCACCGCCGGCACGTCGCTGAAGTCCACGACCTCGAAGGTGTCCGCCTCGGCGGAGCCCAGCGCCTCGGGATTGCGGTCGACGGCCACCGTTCGCAGCCCGAGCTCGCGGGCGCGCGCGATCGCGCGGCGCTGGTGCCGGCCGGCACCGACGAACAGGACTGTCCTTGGCATTCGCTAGATCTTGACCGGGAACAGGAAGCCGGCGGTGTCCCAGCGGTGGATGTCGCAGCCGTTCGAGCGGCCGAAGCTGGCGTCGACCGGGCGGCCGTCGAGTTGCCCGCGGACCCGGGCCGTCTGCGGCCCGCCGTAGATCTGGGTGCAGATCGAGTCTCGCGGCAGCGGCCGCAGGACCGCCGGCGTCAGGCGCGCGCAGGCCGTCCGTGCACGGGGGTGACTGCCGCCGGGCGGGTCGCAGCGCAGCGTCCACAGCTGGTCGGGCCCTCCCGGCCCCTGAGGATGCACCGTGATCGTCAGTTCCGTGGCGGAGGCGGGCACGGTGCCCGAGCCGGAATCGGACGAGCGGCCCGGCGCCCCGCATGCGGTCATTAGCGCCAGGCAACAGGCCATTAGCGCTACGAGGCAGATGCTACTAACAGTTCCTTTACAGGGGCGTCCCATCGGCTAGGTGTTGAGGTACCTGATCAGGCGGGTCCTGTGGGCGGTGGTGTTGCTGCTGGCCGTCACGTCGGTCTCGTACGTCATCTTCTTCCTCGTCCCGGCGAACCCGGCCCGGCTGATGGCCGGGCCGCAAGCCCCGCCCGCCCAGGTGGAGCGGGTCGAGAAGCTCCTCGGCCTGGACGACCCAGTGCCCGTGCAGTATGCGCGCTTCCTGAAGCACCTCGTCGTCGACCAGTCGCTCGGCCGGTCGTTCGCGACGCGCCAGGAGGTGAACGACATCATCAAGTCGGCCGCGCCCGTAACCGCCAGCCTCGTCGTCGGCGGCGTCGTTCTCTGGCTCTCGATCGCGTTTCCGATCGGGATCCTGTCCGCGCTCCGGCCCCGGACGCTGATCGACCGCGCGGCGATGGTGTTCGTCCTCATCGGCGTCTCCGCGCACCCCGTCTGGCTCGGCCTGCTGTTGTCGTACTTCGTCGGCTACAAGCTCGGCTGGACGCCGCTCGGCGGGTACTGCGACCTGGTCAACCCGTCGACCGACTGCGGCGGTCCCGTGCAGTGGGCTCACGCGCTGGTGCTCCCCTGGGTCACCTTCGCGGTCCTCTACGCCGCGCTCTACGTCCGCATGATCCGCGCCAACGTGATGGAGACGATGAACGAGGACTACGTGCGCACCGCGCGCGCGAAGGGCGCTCCGGAGGCGCGCGTCATGAGCGCCCACATCCTCCGCAACGCGATGCTGCCGATCGTGACCATCCTCGGCATGGACATCGGGATCCTGCTCGGCGGGGCGATCTTCACCGAGTCCGTCTTCGGCCTCCCGGGTCTCGGCAAGACGGCGGTGGCGTCGCTCGAGGGCTTCGACCTGCCGACCGTCCAGGGCATCGTCGTCTTCTCGACCCTCGCCATCATCGTTCTGAACCTGGCGGTCGATCTGCTCTACGCCTGGATCGACCCGCGGATCAGGCTCAGCTAGCGCCCTTCTCTCCCTCGCGCTCCTCGAACGCGAGCATCACGCGTCGTAGGAGCGTGTTCAGCTGCTGTCGCTCGCGCTCGTTCAAGGCGTCCGCGATCAGCTGCTCCTTGCGCGCCTGCACGCCGATCGCCTTCTCCCAGAGCTTCTTCCCCTTCTCCGTCGGCTCGACCAGCACTCCGCGCCGGTCGTCGGGGTCGCGCAGGCGGCGCACGAGACCCGCTTTCTCCAGCTGGTCGAGACGGTTCGTCATGGCGCCGCTGGAGAGATCGGAGCGCTTCGCGAGCTCCCCGGCCGAGCGGCGGTAGGGCGCGCCGGCCCAGCGCAACGAGCGACAGCACCTTGTAGGCGCCGAGGTCGAGCGCGTACTCCGCCAGCGTCTCGTCGAGCGCCCGGTTCAGCCTCCGGTTGATGCCGCCGATGCGGTCCACGATGCCCTCGACCTCGAGGTCCACCTCCGCCGGGAACTCCTCCTTGAACTGCTCGAGGAAGCGATCGACGTGGTCGGTTGCCTTGTCTTGCCGAGTTTTGCTCACGAGCGAAGTTTTTAGCAAAAGTCTCTTGACGTCAAGACATGCTAGAGGTATCGTTCCACCTCAAGAAGGTGACCGTAAAGAGATTTGGCTTCGAAGGGAGGCCCGCAGATGTTCCAACCGGACCCCGATGTGCACAGGCTCCTTTCCGTGGAGCGGGCAGAGCGTCTCCGCGCCGACGCGGTCGATCGGCCTCGCCGGCGCGGAGCGCTCCGCTCGAGAGTCTCGTTGCTCGCGCCGCTGCGGCACCGCCGTCAGGCGCCTGCCTGCCAGGGAACGTCATGACGACGGCGACGGAGACCGCGTTCAGCACCATCTCGATCGAGGAAGCCGCTCGCTCCAAGGAGGAAGGCGAGCGGCAGCGCGTCCGCCTGCGCACCGAGCTCGGAATCGGCGCGTTCGGCGTCAGCGCGGTGCGCTCCGCGTCGGCGGGGGCGCAGATCGTCCCCGAGCACGACGAGGTCGGGCCCGGGGCGGACGGCCACGAAGAGCTCTACATCGTCCTCTCCGGCCACGCCATGTTCACGATCGCCGGCGAGGAGACGGACGCGCCGCAGGGCACGGCCGTCTTCGTGCCCGATCCCGGCACGCAGCGCGGCGCTGTCGCCAAGGAGGACGGGACGATCGTCGTCGCGATCGGCGGCCGCCCGGGCCAGCCCTTCCGGCCCAGCCCGGGCGAGGCGATGCGCGACTTCTTCGAGCCCTACAACGCCAAGGACTACGCCGGTGCGCTCGCCGTCGCCAGGGGCGTCCTGCACAAGTTCCCGGGGAACGCCCTGGCGCTCTACAACATCGCGTGCATGGAGGCGCTCCTCGGCAAGGCCGACGACGCGCTCGCCCATCTCGGCGAGGCGCTGGAGGCGTCGCCCCGGCTGCGCGAGAACGCCCGGACCGACGAGGACTTCGCCTCCCTCCGGGGCGAGAAGCGCTTCGAGGAGCTGCTCGCGAACTAGACTCGCCGCGATGCTGCAGCGGCAAGAAGATCCTGATCACCGGCGGGGCGGGCTTCATCGGCACGACGCTCGCCCGCCGGCTCGTGGACGAGAACGAGGTGGTCGCGATGGACAATCTCCACCGCGACGCGCTCTCGGGCAGCGACCTCGACGAGCATCCGAACTTCACCTTCGTCGAGGGCGACATCCTCGACCCGGATCCGCTCCACGCGCTGGCGGCCGGCAGCACCCACATCGTCCATTGCGCCGCGATCGCCGGCGTCGACACCGTGATCGAGAGCCCGGTTCGCACGATGCGGGTGAACGTGATCGGCACGTACAACGTGCTCGAGGCGGCGCTGGCGACGAAGGACACGCTCGAGCGGCTGATCGAGTTCTCCACGAGCGAGGTCTTCGGCACGTACGCGTACAAGGTCGCGGAGGCGGACGTGACCACCCAGGGCTCCGTCGGCGAGGCGCGCTGGACCTACGCGGTCTCGAAGCTCGCCGGCGAGCACATGGCCCACGCCTACCACGACGAGCTCGGGCTGCCGACGACGTCGGTGCGCCCCTTCAACGTCTTCGGGCCCGGCCAGATCGGCGGCGGCGCGATCCGCGCGTTCATCGAGGCCGCGCTCGCGGGCCGCGACCTCGTGATCCACGGTGACGGCTCGCAGATCCGCGCCTGGCTCTACGTCGACGACATGGTCGACGGCATCCTCTGCTGCCTCGAGCGGCCGGAGGCGGTGGGGCAGAGCTTCAACATCGGCAACGCGCGCTCGGCGGTGACGATCTACGACCTCGCCCAGAGGATCAAGCGACTGGCGGGCGCCGAGGTCGACGTCCGCTTCCAGCCGCTCCACTACACGGACGTCGAGTTGCGCATCCCGAACATCGACAAGGCCCGCGAGCTGCTCGACTTCGAGGCGAAGGTCGAGCTCGACGAGGGTCTCGCCCGGACGATCGCGTGGTATCGAAGCCGGAAGCCGGCAGTCGCCTGATCCGCCTCGCGCGGCCTGACGTCGGCGAGGAGGAGCTGGCCGAGATCGCGGCCGTCCTGGAGACCGGGCAGCTGACGATGGGCCCGAAGGTCGAGGAGCTGGAGGGGCTGCTCGCCGCGGCCTGCGGCGTGGAGCACGCGGTCGCGGTCTCCTCGGGCACGGCCGCCCTGCACCTGGCGATCCTCGCGCTCGGGCTGCGAGCCGGGCGACGAGGTGATCGTCCCCGCCTACACCTTCCCCGCGACCGCGAACGTCGTCGCGCTGGCCGGGCTCCGCCCGGTGCTGGTCGACGTCGACCCGGAGACGATGAACCTCGACCTGGAGCGCGTCGCCGCCGCGGTCGGCCCGCGCACGCGGGCCGTCCTGGCCGTGCACCTCTTCGGCCGGCCGCTCGACTGGGAGGCGCTCGAGGCGGCGGTGCCCGACGGCGTCGTCCTGCTCGAGGATGCCGCGGGCGCGCTCGGCGCGAGGCGGCAGGGACGGCCCTGCGGAAGCCTCGGCAGGATGGGCTGCCTCTCCTTCCACCCGCGCAAGATCGTCACCACCGGCGAGGGCGGAGCGGTCACGACCGACGACGCCGGCCTGGCCGAGTCCGTGCGGTCGATGCGCCATCACGGCTGGCGCGGCGACGACATGCCCGCACCCGGCGTCAACTACCGGCTCGCAGACGTGCTCTGCGCGCTCGGGATCCCTCAGCTGCGCCGGCTCGACGAGCTGCTCGCGGCGCGGCAGCGGGTGGCGGCGGCCTACGAGCGAGCGCCTGCGAGGGCGTCGTCGAGACGCCCTCGGCGGACGAGGGCGACGTGCACGGCTGGCAGGCGTACGTCGTCCGCGTCGACGGCCGCGACGAGCTGCTCGCCGCGCTGCGGGCCGACGGGATCGAGGCGCAGATCGGCACGTACGCCCTGCACCGGCTGGGCGCGTACGCCGACCAGGGCGCGTTCCCGGGCGCCGACGCCGCGTTCGAGCGCGCACTGGCGCTGCCGTTCCACAGCCGCCTCACCGAGGACGAGCTCGACCGCGTCGCCGCGGCTCTCTCGGCCTAGCCGTTCGCGGTCGGGAGCGGGCGCAGCAGCTGGTAGCCCTCGCGCAGGAACGGCGTGCGGTCGATCAGGACGCCGATGTCGACGGCCGCGAAGGCGCCTTCCTCGGTGACGATCTCGTCCACGTCCTCGGCCGGCGTGATGTCGAAGGCCCGCTCGCCCCGGACGAGCTCGAGCGCGTCCTCGGGCCCGATCGGCGCCAGCTTGAGCACCTCGCTCGCCACGATCACCGGCACTCCCAGGGCCCCGGCCTCGGCCGCGAGCGTCGCCGTCCCGACCTTGTTGCAGAACGAGCCGTCCCGGAAGATCGTGTCCGCGCCGACGAGCAGCATCGACGCGTGGGCCAGCTCGTCGGCGGCCGCGTCGTCCTCGACGAGCTCGACCTCGAGCCCCTCGGCCGCGCAGCTCCTCGGCGAAGGCGCGGCCTTCCTCGAACGGCGCCGAGACCGTGCAGACGACGCGCGCGGGCGGCGTGTGGAGGAGCGCCTCGCGGACGGTCGCCGATGACGAGTGGGTGACGACGAGCGCGTCGGTGAGGCGCTCGCGTAGCTGGATCGCGATCGACCGGCCGGCTCGGTCGCGTCCGGCGATCAGCGCGCCGCGCCTCGTCGTCGACCATCCGCCGGAGCTCGTCGTCGCCGAGGTGCGCTCCGGCCGCGCGCGACCGCCAGCAGGCGGCCGACGGCGCCGGTGATGCCGGCCATCGCCGGCCTGCTCGCGGCCAGCTCGCGGCCGGCCGCGTAGAGCCGTTCGAGCAGCTCGTCGCCGCTCGTCGTCTCCGCGTGCACGACCTCGACGATGCGCCTCGACTGCCTGCCGCGCCATCCAGCTGCCGCCGTGCGTCCGATCGTCGCGGAGCTCGGCGATGCGTTGTTCGAGGTCGGCGGCCACTCCGCCCTATTGTCGCGTGTACGCTCAGCGCCTGCAAATGGCCAGGAACGAAGCGCGTCTCAGCCCCATCGGCGATGTTCCACCGGACCTCAGCGTGGTCGTTCCGGTCTACGAGGAAGCGGGCACGATCGCGGAGTTGCACGAGCGCGCGACCGCGGCGTTGCAGGCGCTCGGCCGTCCCTACGAGCTGATTCTCGTCGACGACGGCTCGAGCGACGGCACCTGGGCCGAGATCGAGCGCCTCCACGCGACCGACGAGCGGCTCCGAGCCGTCCGCTTCAAGCGGAACTTCGGCCAGCACCCGGCCATGCACGCCGGCCTCGCGCGCGCCCGCGGCGAGATCGTGGTCACGATGGACGGCGACCTGCAGAACGCGCCCGAGGACATCCCGCGCCTCGTGGCGGCGGTCGAGGCCGGCGCCGACGTCGCGAGCGGTCGCCGCGCGGCGCGCCACGACTCCTGGGGCCGTACCCTCCCGTCGCGCCTGATCAACGGGATGCTGCGCCGCTTCACCGGGGTGACGATCTCCGACTTCGGCTGCGCGTTCAACGCCTACCGCAGGAGCGCCGTCGAGCCGATGCTCGGCGTGATCGGACGGCAGAAGTTCACCAAGGCGCTCGTCCTCTCCGGCGGCGCCAGCGTCGTCGAGGTGGACGTCTCGCACGCTGCACGCGCGGGCAGCTCGCGCTACTCGCCGCTGCGCCTGACGCGGCTCGCGCTGCACGTGCTGGCCGGCTTCTGGCCGCGGCCGATCCAGTGGGCGGGCCTCACGATCGGAGCTCTCTGCACGCTGCTCGCAGCCGGCTCTCGGCGTGTACGCGCTCTGGTTCTGGGTCGACCACGCCGACTTCCCGGGCCCGCTGCTGCTCGGGGTCGCCGTGCTCGTCGTGCTCGGGATCCAGGGCTTCATCCTTGCTCTGATCGGCGAGTACCTGGCCCGGATCCAGCGCGACGTGGGCGGTCACCCGCTCTACACGATCGACTCACGAGCTTGGTAGCCTTCCGCGCGTGCCGAAACGCGTCCTCGTCACCGGCGGCGCCGGCTTCATCTCCTCGAACTTCATCCGCCACCTGCTGCGGGCGACGCCGTACGAGGTCGTCTCGCTCGATTCGCTCACCTACGCGGGCAACATCGAGAACCTCGCCGACGTGATCGCGCACGAGCGGCTGTCGTTCGTGCACGGGGACATTCGAGACAGCGAGCTCGTGCGCGACGTCGTGGCCGGGGTCGACGTGATCGTGAACGCGGCCGCCGAGTCGCACGTCGAGAAGTCGATCGAGGAAGGGGCGGGCGAGTTCGTGACGACGAACGTCGAGGGGACGCAGATCCTGCTCGACGCGGTTCGCGAGGCGCCGGTCGAGCGCTTCATCCTGATCTCCTCGAGCGAGGTCTACGGCACCGCCCGCTACGCGCCCATGGACGAGGAGCATCCGCTCGAGCCGCGCTCGCCGTACGCGGCGACGAAGGCGGGCGCCGACCGGCTGGCCTACTCCTACTTCGTCACGTACGAGCTGCCGATCGTGATCGTGCGGCCCTTCAACAACTACGGCCCGCGGCAGCATCCGGAGAAGGTGATCCCGCGCTTCATCACGCAGGCGCTCGACGACGAGCCGCTCACCGTGCACGGCGACGGCGGCTCGAGCCGCGACTGGCTGTACGTGGACGACGACGCGGAGGCGATCGAGGCGATCATCGAGGCGCCGATCGACGTGGTCGCCGGCGAGACGATCAACGTCGCGACCGGCATCGACATCCCGGTCGCCGAGATCGCCGACCTGGTGCTCGAGCTGCTCGGGCGGCCCCCGTCGCTGCGCGAGAACGTCGAGGAGCGGCCCGGCCAGGTGCGCCGGCACATCGGGTCGACCGACAAGGCGGAGGAGCTCGCTCGGCTGGCGCGCGCGGACGAAGTTCGAGGACGGGCTCGAGCGCACCGTCGCCTGGTACCGCGAGAACGAGGCCTGGTGGCGGGCGATCCTGGGCACCGAGGCGCGCGCCTTCTCGTCCTAGGGGCCGGCCCGGCCCAGCTCGGCCTGCTCGCGGCCGCGCGTGCACGCGGGCTGTTCGTGATCGCGGTCGACCGTGACGCCTCCGCGCCCGGCTTCGCGCTCGCGGACCGGCGGGCGATCGTCTCGACCGAGGACGAGCGCGGTGTCGATCGCCTGGCCCGGGCCGAGCGCGTGGATGCGTTGATCTCGCCCGGCAGCGACTTCCCGGTCGCGGTCGCCGCCCGCGTCGCCCACAGCCTCGGGCTGCCGCACCCGATCTCCCCGGCCACTGCGGTGCTGGCGACGAACAAGCAGCGTCAGCGCGAGCGGCTCGCCGCGGCGGGGGTGCCTCAGCCTCGCTCGCAGGTGCTCGACGGGGGCGAGCCGGTCGAGCTGCCGGCCGTGGTCAAGGCGCCCGACCGTCAGGGCCAGCGCGGTCTCTCGCTCGTGCGCGAGCAGCCCGAGCTCGGGCCTGCGATCGAGGCTGCGCGCGCGGCCTCCCGCACGGGGCACGTCCTCGTGGAGGATCTCGTGGACGGGCCCGAGGTGACGGTGAACGCCTTCTCCGTGGACGGCGAGTTCCACCCCCTGACCGTCACCGACCGCGTGACGGCGAAGCCGCCGGCGTTCGGCGTTGCCCTCGCGCACATCTGGCCGGCCTCGCACGAGCCGGTCGAGCTGGCACGCGCGACCGCGGAAGCTCTCGGCATCACGGACGGCCCGACGTACACCCAGATCCGGGTCGGGCCGAACGGGCCGCAGGTGATCGAGCTGGCAGCGCGCCTGGGCGGCGGGCACGACGCGGAGCTCTGCGAGGTCACGCTGGGCGTCGACCTGAACGGGCTCGCGCTCGCGGCGGCGCTCGGCGAGCCCGTCGAGCCTCCGAGGCCCGAGCCGCAGGTCGGAGGGGCGTGTGTCCGCTTCCTCGTCGCCCCGGAGGGAGAGCTCGGCGCGGTGCGCGGCATCGAGGAGGCCGAGGCGGTCGACGGCGTGCACTGGACGCGGATCTACCGCCGGCCCGGCCATCGCTTCGGGCGGCTGCGGATCGGCCCGGACCGCGCGGGCGCGGTGCTCGCCACCGGCCGCAGCCGCGACGAGGCGCTGGCGAGCGCGGCGGCCGCGGCCTCGCGCATACGCTTCGACACCGTCGATGCAGGAGTTGTCCTCTAGGCGCACGTCCTTCCTGAGCTTCCAGCCGCCGGCGGTGGGCGAAGAGGAGATCGCCGCCGTCGCGGAGACGATCCGCTCGGGCTGGCTGACCACCGGCCCGAAGGCCCGGGAGCTCGAGCAGCGGCTTCGCCGAGTACCTCGAGGCGAAGCACGTGCTCGCGCTGTCGTCGGGGACGGCCGCGCTCCACCTCTCGCTCGTGGCACTCGGGGTCGGGCCCGGCGACGAGGTCGTCACGAGCCCGATCACGTGGCCGGCGACGGCGAACGTGATCGTCCACTGCGGCGCCCGTCCCGTGTTCGCCGACGTGCGCGAGGACGACCTCAACCTCGATCCCGACCGGGCGCGCGAGGCGGTGACCGCCCGGACGAAGGCGATTCTGCCCGTCCACCTCGCCGGCCAGCCGTGCGACCTCGAGCCGCTCTGGGAGCTCGGCCCGCCGGTCGTGGAGGACGCGGCCCACGCGGTGGAGTCCGCCTACCGCGGGCGCAAGCTCGGCGGGCTCTCGGACGCCACCTGCTTCTCGCTCTACGCGACCAAGAACGTCGCCGCCGGCGAGGGTGGCCTCGTCGCCACGAACCGCGACGACGTCGCCGCCGCGATCGACGACCTGCGCGTGATGCGCCGCGGTCACGGCTCGCTCTACGACATCCCCGTGCCCGGCTACAAGGCCAACCTCTCCGATGTCCTCGCCTCGATCGCGCTCGTGCAGCTCGACAAGGTCGCGCGGCACCGTGCGATCCGCGAGCGCCACGTCGCGGCCTACGACGCGGCCGTCGCCGACCTCGCCGGTGATCGAGCCTCTCGCCCGCGACCCCCGCGACACGCACGCCCTGCACCTCTACGTCGTCCGCGTCGATCCCACGGCCGGCGGGCGGCACGCGCGACGACTACCAGCGCCTGCTCGCCGAGGAGCAGATCGGCACGAGCATCCACTTCCTGCCGGTGCACACGCTGAGCGCGTACCGCGACAGCTTTGCGGGCCCGCCGCTTCCGGTCGCGGAGAAGGCGGGGGCGGAGGTGCTCTCGCTGCCGCTGTCGCCGGCCCACTCGGACGACGACATCGCCGACGCGATCGCCGCGCTGCGCCGGGTGCACGCGGCGCTCACTGGATGAGCCGCCCGCTCCGCCTCGCGGGAACGTTGCTCGTCACCGGGCTCTGCGTCGCCTACCTCGTCTGGAAGATCGAGCTCGACACCACGCTCGACGTGCTCCGCGACGCCGACCTGGGCTACTTCTTCGCCGCGGCCGCGATCATGGTCGTGTCGACCGTGCCGCTCGCCTGGCGCTGGCAGCGGCTTCTGGCGGCAAAGGGCGTCGACGAGCCGCTCGGCTGGCTCACGCGCACCTACTTCATCTCGTACACGGCCGGCCAGGTGCTGCCGACCTCGATCGGCGGCGACGCCGTGCGCGCCTTCGAGACCGCCCGCCGCCACCCCGGGCAGGCCGGGCTGATCACCGGCTCGGTGCTGCTCGATCGCGCGCTCGGCGGCGTCGCCACGCTCGTCCTTGCCGCCGTCGGGTTCGCGCTCGCGGTCGGCGAGTACGACGTCGGCGCGTATCTCTGGATCGAGGGCGTCCTGATCCTCGGGACGCTGGCGGCCGGCGTCGTCGTCTTCTCGAAGCGCGCCCGCCGCCCGCTCGCGCGCCTGCGCCCGCTGCTCGCGTTCCTCCGGCTCGAGCGGCCTCTCCGCGCGGTCTACGAGGGCATGCATACCTATCGCACCCAGGCCCGGCTGCTCGCGGCGCTGCTTGCGTTCACCGTGGTCGTGCAGGCAGTCCGCGTGCTCCCGATCTGGCTCGTCGGGAAGTCGGTCGCGATCGACCTCTCCCCCCGGCCGTACTACGTGATGGGCCCGATCCTGTTCGTCGTCCTGCTCGCGCCCTTCACGATCAACGGGCTGGCCGTGCGAGAGGCGTTCTTCGTCAGCTTCCTCGGGAACCTCGGCGTCGCCGCCGAGCCCGCGTTCGCGGCGGGCTTCCTGTTCTTCCTCGTGACTCTGCTGATGGCGGTCCCGGGCGCCGTGATCCTCGGGTGGGAGGCGCTTCGCCGTGCCTGAGGTCTCGACCGTCGTCGTCACGTACAACGCGCTGCCCTGGGTGGAGCAAGCGCTCGAGAGCGCGCGCGAGACGGAGCTCGTCGTCGTCGACCACGGCTCCACCGACGGGACGCTGGAGCTCGTGCGCGAGCGCTTCCCCGAGGCGACCGTGGTGGAGCAGGAGAACAAGGGCTTCGGCGCCGGCAACAACGCGGGCATGCGCGCCGCCTCGGGCCGCTGGTACCTGCTCCTGAACTCGGACGCGTGGCTCGAGCCCGGTGCCCTGGACGCTCTCGTCGCTTTTGCCGAGGCCAATCCCGACGCGGCCGTCGTCGGCCCGCGCCTGCTCAACCCGGACCTCAGCCTCCAGCGCTCGGTGCGCGGCTTCCCGAGCCTGTGGCGGATCGCGACCGAGTACCTGTTCCTGCGCAAGCTGGCTCCACGCTCGCGGGCGCTGAACGCGTTCTACGCCGGCGGCTTCGACCACGACACGGCACGTGAGGCGGAGTTCCTGATGGGCTCGGTGCTGCTCGTTCGCCCGGAGGCGGTCGAGGCGGTCGGCGGCTTCGACGAGCGCTACTTCATGTTCAGCGAGGAGACCGACTGGTGCTATCGCTTTCGTGCGGCCGGCTGGAAGGTGTGGTTCTTCCCGGGTGCCGAGGCGGTGCACGTGGGCGGAGCGACGACGACGCAGAACTGGGGGCCGATGTTCCGCGAGCAGGTGCGCGGCCACCTCCGCTTCCTGGCCGACCACCGCGGCGAGCGCGAGGCCGAGCGCGCGCGGCGCCTGATGCTCTTCGCGCTAGCGTTGCGGGGCCGCGTCTTCCGCGGCGAGCGAGGCGAGGCCTACCGGAGCGCGGCCCGCTGGCTCGCCTCCGGTCGCACGCCCACGCTGCTCGAGCGATGAGGTATCTCAACCGCTTTCCCGTCGTCCTGCTCGCGCTGCCCGCGCTCGCGCTGGCGCGGGAGCTGCCGGACGAAGGCGTTGGCCTGGGGTTGCGGCTCGCGACCGCCACGCTCTGCCTGCTCCTGCCCGGGCTGCTCGTCGCGCGGGCGCTGCGGATGCCCGGGCTCGCCGCTGGGCTCTCGTTCTCGCTCGCGCTCCTCGCCGCTGCGCTCGCCGTCGTCATGGTCGCGCACACGTCGATCGAGGTCGCGCTGGCGATCCTGGCCGGAGCGGCGCTCGTCGCGCTCCCGCTTGCCGTGTGGCGCGGTCCCGCGCCGCTGCCTTCCGGGAGCCTGGTCGTGCTCGGGCTCGGCGCGGCGTTCGGCGTCGCGCTCTGGCAGGTGGCCGCCCCGCTCGAGGGCGATGCGCTCTTCCACCTCGCTCGGACGCGCAAGCTCTGGGCCTTCGACGAGCTCTCGCTCGAGGCTGTCGGGGAGTTCCGCGACGGCGGTCTGCATCCCGGCTACGCCTTCCCGCTCTGGCACGCGTTCCTCGCGCTCGTCGCCAAGCTCGCCGGGGTGGAGCCCGGCCGTGTGGTCCTGCACGAGGCGAGCATCCTGGCGCCGCTCGCGTTCGCGCTCGTCTACGAGGCGGGGGTGGCGCTCTTCCGCTCGCGCTCGATCGCGTTCGCGCTCGTGCTCGCACAGGCGGCGCTGATCGGGCTCGCGCCCGGGAAGGGCGGGGCCTATGCCTTTCTCGCCCTGCCGGCGACGGCGAGCCGTCAGCTGCTCGTCCCGGCCGTGCTGGCGCTCGTCTTCGCCCACCTGATCGCCCCGCGCTTCGCCTGGCTGGCCGGCATCGCGGCCGGAGGGCTGGCGCTCGCGATCGTGCACCCCACGTACGCCGTGTTCCTCTGCCTGCCGCTCGGCGGCTTCCTCGTGGCGCGTGCGTTGCTCTCGCACGCCGACCACAAGCCGCTCGGAGCCGCCCTCGTCGCGCTGATCGTGCCGAGCGTGGCCGTGGCGGCGGCGATCGTTCCGCTCGTACGCGAGACGGCGTCGCACACGCCGACGGGAGGCGAGCTCCGGCGCGCGTTCGTGCACTACGCCGGCCAGATCGACGTCTTCTCGGAGACGAGCTATCGGCTCGCGCCGGAGGTCTTCGGCCGGGGAGGAGCGGTGGCAGTTGCCGCTCTGCTGCTGATCCCGCTGGCAGCCCTCGCGTCGCGGAGGCGCTGGGCTGCGTTCGTCCTCGGGGGCTCGATCGCGGTCTTCGCCGTGACGCTCGTCCGCTTCCTCTTTCCTCGCCTCGCGGATGTCGTCTCGATCTCGCAGGCCCGCCGCGCGGCCGGTTTCGTCCCGCTCGCCTTCGCGTTCGCCGGCGGGCTGGCCGTGCTCGCGGAGGTCTTCAGCGCCGCGGTGCTCCCGCTCGCCTTCTCGGCCGGGCTGCTCCTCCAGGCCGCGTATCCCGGCGACTTCGGCTACACGTTCGCAGGCGGCGGGCCCGCGCTCGCGGTCTGGATCGCCGCGCTCGGCGGCGCGGCCGCCCTCGTCGCGGCCCCGTTCATCCGCCGCCTCGTCGAGCCGCTCGAGCGCCGCGGCCTGATCACCGCGGTCGCTGCCGGGCTGTTCGTCGCGCCCGTGGCGGCGCACTCGGCGCTGGACTGGTCGGAGCGCGAGCCGCGAGGCCAGGAGCTGACCCCCGGGCTCGTCCGCGCGCTGAACGCACAGCTCCCCGATGGCGCCACGGTCTTCTCGGACGTCGAGACGAGCTACCGGATCGCCGCGCTGGCGCCCGTGTACGTGGCCGCCGCGCCGCCGGGCCACGTCGCGGACACGCACGACAACCGGCCCTACGCCCGCCGCCGCGACGTCGAGCAGTTCTTCCGCACCGGCGACTTCCACATCACGTCCCGTTACGGCGCGGGCTGGCTCGTCGTCAACAGCTCGCGCTCGCGGCTCGAGATCGACAAGCCCCTGGTCTGGGCGGACGCGCGGTACGCCCTCTACCGTCTGTAGCGCGATGAAGGTGCTGATCGTCTCCCTCTACTTCCCGCCCGCCGGCGGCGGCGGCGTCCAGCGTCCGCTGAAGCTCGCCACGCACCTGCCCGAGCTCGGGATCGAGACCCACGTGCTCGCACCTGACGACCCCCGCTGGCTGCATCGCGACGAGGAGCTGCCGCTGCCGCCGAAGGCGACGGTGCACCGCGCCCGCTACCTGGGGCCGAGGGGGCGCAAGCTCGCCGAGGAGCTGCACGGCGTCACCGGACTGCGCCGTGAGGTCGTCCGTGCTCGCGCACTCGGCCGGCGGCTGCTCGTTCCCGACGAGAACGTGAGCTGGAACGCCACGGCGATCCCGGCGGCGGTCCGGATCGCGCGCCGGAGGCGAGTCGACGTCGTGATCACGACCTCGCCGCCGGCGTCGGTGCATCTCGTCGGCGCCGCGGTCAGGAAGGCGACCGGCGCGCGCTGGGTGGCCGACCTGCGCGACTCGCTCGTGGCTCATCCGCACCGGCGCGCCGAGCGCCGCCTCGTTCGGGCGAAGGAGAAGACCGGGGAGTGGATGGCCAGGCTCGTGGCTCAGTCGGCCGACGGGATCGTGGCCGTCTCCGACGCGATCGCGGAGGAAGTTCGAGCCCTGCAGCCGAAGGGGCCGGTGACCACGATCTCGAACGGCTCCGACTTCGACGACTTCGAAGGGCTCGAGTATCGTCGGGGCGAGCGCTTCCGCATCACCCACACCGGCAGCTTCTTCGGGAAGCGCGATCCGCGGCCGTTCCTGACCGCGCTCAAGGAGTCCGGGCTGGACGTCGAGGCCCGCTTCCTCGGCGACTTCCGCTCGGTCGACCGGGCCTGGGCCGAGGAGCTCGATCTCGGCGACCGCCTGCGGTTGCTGCCCTATGCGCCCCGCGCCGAGTCGCTCGAGCTTCAGCGCGACTCGGAGGCGCTGCTCCTGCTGATCCCGGATGCCGGCGGCCGCGGCAAGGGCGTGCTCTCGGGCAAGGTCTTCGAGTACCTCGCGGCCGAGCGGCCGATCCTCGCGGTCGTGCCGCCAGACGGCGCCGCCGCGAATCTGATCCGCGAGACGGGCGCCGGCCCGGTCGTCGCGCCCGACGACATCGAGGGGATCCGTGCGGAGCTCAAGGAGCTCGAGGCCTCCTGGCGCGCCGGCCGGCTGGACGGGACGCCGCTCTCCGACGAGTGGCGGCGGCGGCTGTCGCGGCGGGCGCGGGCGGAGGACTACGCCGCCTTCCTGGAGGAGGTCGTACGCTGATTTTCGACCGCCTCACCGCATTCTTCTTCCTGGCCACGCTCTTCTCGGTCACCTTCGAGAAGGTGCATTGGGAGCTCGCCGGCTCCGTGAGCCTCGCCGACATCCTGGCCCTGCTCTTCATCGGGATCTTTGTCGCCGGCCGCTGGATCGAGAGCGACGACCGGCTCCCACGGACGGCGGTGATCGCGCTCGGCTTCGCGGTGGCGTTCGCGCTCGTCTACCTGATGGGGTTCTTCAACCTCGACACCCGTCAGGCGCTCGAGCAGTTCGTCAAGGGGCTCGTCAAGTTCGGGATCCACTTCGCCTTCCTCGCCGCCGGAATCGCGTACCTGACGAGACGCGGCAGCCGCTTCTACTGGCGGACGCTGGGCTGGTTCACGGCCGGAATGGCCGCCAACGCGGTCTACGGCGCCGCCCAGCTCGTGGCCGCGAACCGGGGCCAGGATCTCGACCAGGCCGTGCTGGCGCCGCTGACCGGCGGGGCGAGCTCGATCAACATCTACGGCGTCGTCGAGGGCGCGGACGTGTACCGGCCGAACGCGCTCACCGGAGACGCCAACCACCTCGGCGTGATGCTGCTCATGCCCCTGCTCGTCCTGACGCCGATCTACCTCCGGCTGGAGCCGGGCCACCGCTGGCGGACGCGACTCGCGGTCCTGTTGCCGTTCCTCCTCGTGATCGAGCTCGCGACGCTGTCGCGAAGCGGCTGGCTGGGGCTGATCGCCGGGCTCTTGGTGCTGGCCGTGCCCTATCGGCGGCTGCTCCTCTCGCGCGCCCTGCTGATCCCGCTGGCGGCGGTGCTCGGCCTGCTCGCGGTGATCATCGCCCGTCGGGCCGACTTCTTCGACGTCGTCCTGCGCTCGCGCTTCGAGACGAGCGGCGCCTCGAGCTCGGCCCACTTCGACGTCTACGGCTTCGTCCCCGACGTGCTCTCCCTGCACCCGCTGTTCGGTTTCGGCCTGAACAACTTCTCGGTCTACTACGAGTTCGTCACCGGGCGGACGAACTGGGGCCCGCACTCGTTCTACGTGGCGCTGCTCGTGGAGACGGGGGTCGTCGGCACGGCGCTGTTCGGCCTCTTCCTCTTCTGGATGTTCCGCAGGCTCCGGTCTGCTCGCCGGCTCGGGCCGGGCACTTGCGGCCGCGGGCGACCCGCTCGCTGCGCGCGTACGGCCGCTCGCGTGGGGTCTGACCGCGGCGCTCGTCGGGACGATGGCGGCGAACACCTTCTACCTGACGATGCAGTTCTATTACTTCTACGCCTTCGCGGCCCTCGTGCTCGCGGCGCCGATCGTGTTTGCTCGGCGGGCATGAAGGTCTGCGTCCTCACCACCTCGTATCCGCGCTCGCCGGAGGACGTCGCGGGCCGGTTCGTCGCGGACGCCGTCGAGCGGGTGCGAGGCCGCCGGCGTGGAGGTCGAGGTGGTCTCTCCGGCGCGCTTCCGCCACTTCGGGATCGCCTACGGCGGCGGGATCGCCAACAACCTCCGCGCCGAGCCGTGGCGCGCGGCCCTGCTGCCGGTCTTCCTGGCCGCGTACGGGCGGGCGGCGCGCTCGGGGGCGCGCGACGCCGACCTCGTGCATGCGCACTGGCTGCCCTCCGGGCTCGCGGCCATGGCGACCGAGAAGCCGTTCGTGCTGCAGCTCTGGGGGACGGACGTCGAGCTGGCGCGGCGCATGCCCTCGCTGGCCCGTCCGGTCGTCGAGCGGGCGCGGCTCGTCATCTGCGCGTCCTCGGCGCTCGCAGGCTCCGCGAGAGAGCTCGGCGCCCGCGAGGTGCGCGTGATCCCGAGCGGCGTCGACATCCCGGCCGAGCAGGGCGCCGAGGAGGTGCCGCCGCACGTCCTCTACGTCGGCCGTCTCTCGCCCGAGAAGGGCATCCTCGACCTGACGGCCGCCGCCGAAGGCATCCCGCTCGTCGTGGTCGGCGACGGGCCGCTGCGCGAACAGGTGCCCCAGGCGCTCGGCTTCGTCCCGAACGACGAGCTCGGGCCGTACTTCCGCCGGGCCGCGGTCGTGGCGGTTCCCTCGCGGCGCGAGGGCTACGGGGTCGTCTGCGCGGAGGCGATGGCGCACGGCAGGCCGGTCGTCGCGTCGGCTGTGGGCGGCCTGCTCGACCTGGTCCGGCACGGCGAGACGGGACTGCTCGTGCCGCCCGGCGACGCGGCCGGCTTGCGCGAGGCGCTGCACTGGCTGCTCGGCGACGCCGATCTCCGCCGCCGGATGGGCGAGGCCGGGCGCGAGCGCGCCCGCGAGCAGCTCTCGTGGGAGCGAGCCACCGCCGAGACGCTGCGCGCCTACGAGGACGCGCTGCGGGGCTAGAGTCGCCGGTCGTGCTTGCGAGGCTCGTTTTCTGGGGCGGCGCTGCGGCGCTCGTCTGGACCCATGCGGGGTATCCGGTCGCGGCCGGGATCGCCGCGCGCCTGCGTCCGCGCCCGGTGCGGAAAGACGACGGCACGCCCTCGGTCAGCCTGATCGTCGCCGCGCACGACGAGGAGGAGGTGATCGAGCGGCGCGTCGAGAACCTGCTCGCGCTCGACTACCCGGCCGAGAAGCTCGAGATCGTGGTGGCCTCGGACGCTTCGGGCGACCGCACCGACGAGCTCGTCGAGGCGATCGCCTCCCGCGAGCCGCGGGTGCGTCTGCTCCGCGCGCCGCGAGGCGGCAAGGTCGCGGCGCAGAACCTCGCGGTGAAGGAAACGGACGGGGAGATCCTCGCGTTCTCCGACGCGAACGCCACTTGGCCTCCCGACGCGCTGCGCAAGCTCGTCCGCGGCTTCGCCGACCCTGACGTGGGCTACGTGTCCGGACGGGCCACGTACGCCGACGCCGACGGCACGAACCGCGAGGGTGCCTACTGGGCGTTCGAGCTCTGGCTCCGCGAGCAGGAGTCGCAGCTCGGCTCGATCACCGGCGGCAACGGGCCGATCTACGCGGTCCGGCGAGAGGACTACGTCGACGTCGACCCGCGCTTCGGGCACGATCTCGCGTTCCCGTACCTGATGGTGCAGCGCGGGCGCCGCGCGGTGTACGAGCCGGAGGCGGTCTCCGTCGAGAAGCCCTCGCGCGACCTCGAGGACGAGTACCGGCGCAAGGTGCGGATGTTCGAGCACTGCTGGCTGATCACGCTGCGCGGAGGGATGCTCAGGGGCGTCGACCCGGTCTATTTCAGCGAGCTCGTCTCGCATCGGGTCCTGCGCTACGGGAGCGGGCTGCTCCACCTAGGCGTGCTGGCCGCGAACGTCGCGCTCGCCGGCCGCGGCCGCGTCTACGACGTGGCGCTGGCCAAGCAGGCGGGGTTGCTGGCTCTGGCAGCGGCGGGGAAAGCGGGAGTACGCGCACCGGGGGCGGCGCTCGCGTACTACTACGTGCTCGTCACCTGGGCCACGGTGGTCTCGCTCGCGGGTTACCTGCGCGAGGGCGTACCCGCTGTCTGGGACAAGGCGGAGGGTACGCGGTGAACCGCGCGTTCGACGTGGCGGGAGCCTCGCTGGGCCTCGTGCTCGCGAGCCCGTTCCTCGCCGCGTCCGCGCTCGCGATCAAGCTCACCGACCGCGGGCCCGTGCTCTACACGCAGCGGCGGGTCGGCCAGGGCGGCGAGGAGTTCGAGCTGCTGAAGCTGCGCACGATGGTCGTCGGCGCGGAGACGACGGGCGCCGGCTACGCCGTCAACAAGGGCGACCCGCGGATCACGAGAGCCGGTCGTCTGCTCCGCCGCCTCTCGCTGGACGAGCTGCCTCAGCTCTGGAACGTCGTCCGCGGCGAGATGAGCCTGATCGGCCCACGGCCGACACTCGCCTACCAGGTCGAGCGCTACACCGACCGCCAGCGCCGCCGCCTCGAGGTGAAGCCGGGAATCACAGGCTGGGCGCAGATCCACGGCCGCGCCGCGCTTCCCTGGGACGAGCGCATCGAGCTGGACGTCTGGTACGTCGAGAACCGCTCGCCCTGGGTCGACCTGAAGATCCTCGCGCGCACGCCGCTGGCCCTCTTCGGCGGCACGTACAAGGGCGAGACCGGCGGCTGGCGGGCCTAGCGGGTCGTCCGCGACCGACTCCGCCTTCTGGCGGACGCCGGGCAGCGTCGAGAAACCGTGCCGATCGCTCCACAACGAGCGATCTCGCGCCGAACCCGTGACAATGCCTCCACAGCCGTGAGTCCATGCCTCGAACGCGGCTCGCGCATTGTCTGCTCCGGGCGCGTCCGGGGTCAGACCCCGGCCATGGCCTGACCGGACGGCCGCAGGGCCGCGCAGCCGCGGGCGCTACCCTCTTCGGCCATGACCGCCGTCCTCTTCACCTGCGCCGGCCAGCGCGTCGACATCGTGTCCGCGTTCGGGCGCGCCGGCGCGACGACGATCGCCGCCGACGTCAACGCGCTCGCGCCGGCGCTCTACCACGCCGACCGCTACGCGCTCGTGCCGCGCGTCGACGACGCCGGCTACCTCGACGCGATCCGCGACCTCGTGCTCGCGCACGACGTCCGGCTGATCGTGCCGCTGACCGACCTCGACCACGAGCAGCTCGTCGGGGCCCGCGACGACGCTCGGCGCGGTCGTCCTGCTGCCGGCGCTCGACGTGGTGCGGATGACCGCGGACAAGTACCTCGCGCACACGTTCTTCGAGTCGCGCGGGATCCCCTCGCCGCCGAGCTGGCTTCCCGAGGAGCTCCCGGACGACGTGCCCTTCCCGGTGCTCGTCAAGGCCCGGCGCGGCTTCGGCTCGCGCAACATCTTCCGCGCCGCACGACCGCGAGGAGCTCGACTTCTACCTCGCGCGCGTCACGACGCCGTCGTTCGTGCAGTGCTGCTGCCGCGGCGAGGAGTTCTCGATCGACGTCTTCTGCGACTTCGACGGGCCGCTGCCTGAACGCGATCCCGCGCACGATGGTCGAGTCCAAGGGCGGCGAGTCGATCAAGGGCATGACGATCAAGGATTGGGACCTGATCGAGTACGGCCGCGCAGTCGCCGAGGCGCTGCCGATCTGGGGCCCGGCCAACGTCCAGTGCTTCCGCGAGCCCGACGGCACCCACCAGGTCACGGACGTGAACCCCCGCTTCGGAGGCGGCTTCCCGCTCCCTCTGGCCGCCGGTGGGCGCTATCCCGAGCTCGCGCTGCAGCTCGCGAACGGCGAGCAGCCGGAGCCGACGCCTGGGTGAGTTCCGCGACGGGCGTCGTGATGACGCGCTTCTTCTCGCACCTGTGCTTGACCGCCGGGGACGCCGGTACGCTCGAACCGTTCGCCGAGGAGCTTCCAGAGCCGATCGCCAGCGAGCCCGGGGAAGCCTGATCCTCCGCGCCGCTGCCCTGCTGGCCCTCGTGGGCCTCGTTGCCGCAGGCTGCGCCGCCGGGCTGACTCAACTCGAGTCCGACGAGGCGACGACGACGGCGACGGTCGCGAAGCGGGCGCCGGCGAAGCCCAGGCGCGTGAAGGTCTACGTCGTCGCGGTCGACGGTGACTCCGGCAAGCGCGTCCGAACGGCCGTGTCCCGCATCGGCCGCCAGAAGGACCGTGCGAACCGCAAGGGCCTGTCGACCCTGCGCGTCCGCCGCCTCGCGCCGCTGCCCGTCCGCGTCCAGGCACCCGGCTACCTCGCCCGCACGGTGCGCGTCCCATTCCAGCGGCGCCGCCAGAACACCGTTCGCATCTACCGCAAGGCGCTGCAGTGGCCGATGTACGGCGCCACCGCCGGGCGGACGCAGGCGCATCCGCGGATCCGCATGCGCCCGCCGTTCCGCGTCGTGTGGAGCCGCGGCGTCGGCTCCCTGGTCGAGTTCCCCGCGGTCGTGTCCGAGGGAGTCGCGTACGTCTCCAACCAGCGCGGCGAGGTCTGGGCGGTCGAGATGCGCGCCGGCAAGGTCGTCTGGCGTCGCCGCACCGACGCGGTGATGGCGTCGTCGCCGGCCGTGGTGGGCGATCAGGTAATCGTGCACGGGATGCGCGGCAACGTCTGGGCCCTGGACCGGAGGAACGGGCGTGTCCTCTGGCGCTTCGGCGTCGGCTCGCCGATCGAGTCCTCGCCGATCGTCAGGAACGGGATCGACTACTTCGGCGCCTGGAACGGCACCGTCTACGCGCTCGACCTGAAGCGGCGGAAGCTGCGCTGGACGCATCGAGCCGGCTTCAAGATCACCTCCAGCGCGGCGATCGCCGGCGGGCGGCTCTACATCGGCGACTACGGCGGCTACGTCCGCTCGATCTCGCTGCGCAACGGCCGCCTCTCGTGGGCCCGCTCCGTCGGCGGGCGGGTCTACGGAACGCCCGCGCTCGCGTCCGGCCGCGTCTTCGTCCCGTCGTCGACCGGCGGCTCGCTGACGGCGTTCTCGACCGGGGGCCGCTACCTCTGGCGGGTGAACACCGGCTCGTACGTCTACTCGTCGCCGGCCGCCTCGGGCGGGCGGGTCTTCTTCGGCTCGTACAACGGCCGCCTGTACGGCGTCAACGCACGCAGCGGCCGCGTGCTCTGGTCGGTCGGCGCCGGCGGGCCCGTCTCCGGCGCGGCGGTCGTCGTCGACCGCGTGGCCTACGCGGGCTCGACGCACGGGAGCATGGTCGGCGCCGACGCCCGTAACGGCCGTGTGCTCTTCCGCTTCCCGCACGGCGAGTACGTGCCCGTCTCGGGGAACGGCTCGCGGCTGCTCCTGCACGGCTACTCGCGCCTGTACGCGGTCGCCGAGCGCCGGTGAGAAAAGCCCTCGCGGCGCTCGCCGCCGTGCTCCTGCTGGCGGGCGGCGCCATCCTCGCCTATGCGCTCATCCGTGAGCGTCAGGCCCGCGACGTGCGCGGCTCGTCGACCGTCGAGTTCGTCGCGACCGACGTCCCGGAGCCCGAGCCGGTCGTCCAGACGCCGGACATCGCCTGGCCGATGTACGGCTACGACGAGCGGCGCCTGCGGGTCTCGCCCTACAACCAGCGGCCGCCCTACGTGGGCCTCTGGCGCTTCCGGGCCCGGACGCTGCTCGAGTTCCCACCCGCAGTCGCCCACGGCCGCGTCTACTTCGCGAACGCGGCCGGGACGCTGTTCGCGGTCGGAGCCCGCAGCGGCAAGCGCGCCTGGCGCTACCGCGCGCGGCGGTGCGTGGCCGCGTCTCCGGGCGTGCGTGGCGGCACCGTCTACATGACCTTCCTGAACCGCCCGCCCTGCAACCGCAAGGGCAAGAGCCTGACCGGCGAGCTCGTCGCACTCGCGGCCGGAACCGGGAAGGTGCGCTGGCGCAAGGAGATCGGCCCGAGCGAGTCCTCGCCGCTGCTCTGGCGCGGCCTGCTCTACGTGGGCGACTGGCGCGGGATCGTCTACTGCTACGTCGCCCGCACCGGCGAGCTCAAGTGGACGTACCGCACGAAGGGCGAGATCAAGGGCGCGCTCGCGCTCGCCTCGAACCGCCTGTACGTCGGCTCCTACGACCACAACGTCTACGCGCTGAACCCGTTGACCGGGAAGCGGATCTGGCGCGCCAAGGCGCAGCAGCGGCTCGGCCCGCGCGGCCGCTTCTACTCCACCCCGGCCGTCGCGTACGGCCGTGTCTACATCGGCGGAACCGACGGCAAGGTCTACTCCTTCGGCGCGGCCACGGGGAAGCTCCGCTGGTCGCACAACACGGGCGACTTCGTCTACGGCTCGCCGGCGGTCTACCGAGAGCGCGTGTACGTGGGCTCCTACAACGGGCGCTTCTACGCCTTCGACGCGGCCACCGGGGACGTCAAGTGGCAGTTCAAGGCGAACGGCCCGATCTCGGGCTCGGCGACGGTGATCGACGGCGTCGTCTACTTCGCGACGCTCAAGGGGCGGACGTACGGGCTCGACGCCCGGACGGGCAAGCAGGTGTGGGACTGGCCCGACGGGAAGTACTCGCCGGTGGTCGCGGACGCCGACCGCATCTACCTCGTCGGGCACGCCCGGCTGTATGCGCTCCGCGAACGGGATAAGCCTCCTAGGTAGAGTCGGGCGCTCGTGAGCCAGCGAAACGAGCCAAAAAGCCGCTCCGGAAGAAGCAGCGAGCCGGAGCTCGACGCCGAGCAGGAGGTCGACGTCGGGCGTTACTGGCGCGCGCTGCAGGCGCGCTGGTGGCTGCCGCTCGCGGGGCTCGTCCTGGGCGCGCTGCTCGGGTACGTCGCCGCGGTCGGAGGCGGCGAGGTCTACGAGGCGGAGACGACGATGTACCTCGGCCAGCCGTTCTCGCCGACCGGGAACGCGCCCGTGCAGGGGCTCGGCACCAACCCGACCATCGTCGGCCAGATCGCCCAGCTCGGAGGCGTCGTTGAAGGCCGCTGCGGCCGAGTGCGGGACACGGGTCGGGCAGCTGCGCGGCAAGGTCTCGACGCAGACGGTCACCGCGGCGGGCGCGCGCGGCCGGATCACGCCGGGCCAGACCCCGCTCGTCGAGCTCACCGTGCAGGCGAACCGCGCGCGCGTCGCGGAGTGCGCCGCGGACGCGCTCTCGGCGCTCGGTCGTGGAGCGCGTCTCCTCGTACGTCGACGTGAAGATCACGAGCCTGAACCGGCGGCTCGAGTCCCTGAACGAGCAGCTCGACTCGCTGGGGCGGAAGATCGCGGCGCAGGAGCGGGCGCAGGATCAGCCCGGGGCTCACCCCGTTGGAGGCGCTCGTGCTGGTCAGCCAGACGGAGAACGCCGAGCAGCGGCGCGGAATCGTGGAAGAGGAGCGTCAGGAGGTCACGCAGCAGCTGGCGCTGGCGCAGGAGGTCGAGCGGGCGCGCGTGGTGGAGCGGGCCGGAGCGGTCAAGACGACGGCGCGCTCGACTCAGAACTCCACCGTCGTGGGCGGGATCATCGGGCTGCTCCTCGGCGCGATCGCCGCGCTGGCGTGGCCGGCCGTCAGCTCGCGCCGCACCGCCGTAGCCATGCTCGAGGGGAAGCAGGTCGCGGTGGTCGTCCCGGCACGGGACGAGGAGACCCTGCTGCCGCAGACGCTGGCCGGCATCCCCGAGTTCGTCGACCGCGTCTACGTCGTCGACGACGGCTCGAAGGACGGCACGGTCGCGGCCGCGGAGGCGGCCGGGGACAAGCGGGTCGCGGTGATCCGCCACGAGAAGAGCGGCGGAGTGGGGGCCGCCATCGTCAGCGGCTACAAGCGCGCGCTCGAGGACGGCGTCGACGTCACGGCCGTGATGGCCGCGGACAACCAGATGGATCCGGCCGACCTCGAGACGCTGGCAGGCGCCGTCGCGCGCGGCGAGGTCGACTACGCGAAGGCGAACCGGCTCTTCACCGGCCAGGCCTGGGAGCTGATCCCGCGAACCCGCTACCTCGGCAACGCGGTGCTCTCGATGCTGACGAAGATCGCGTCCGGCTACTGGCACGTGGCCGACTCGCAGTCCGGCTACACCGCGGTCGCGCGGGACACACTCGCGCTGCTCGATCTCGACCGGATCTATCGCCGCTACGGCTTCCCCAACGACATGCTGGTGCACCTGAACGTCGTCAGCGCCCGCGTGCGTGACTTCCCTTCGCGACCGATCTACGGCGTCGGCGAGCAGTCGGGCATCAAGTACCGGTCGGTCGTGCCTCGGATCTCGTGGCTGCTGTTGAAGGGCTTCCTGTGGCGGCTGCGCGAGAAGTACGTGATCCGCGACTTCCACCCGCTCGTGTTCTTCTATGCGCTCGGCTTCCTGATGACGTTCGCAGGGCTCGTGCTGGGCGTGGTCGAGACCGTCCTGCGGCTGATGGGCAACGAGCTGCCGACCGCCACGATCGTCCTGGTCGCGCTGCTGCTGATCTCGGGGACGCAGTTCATGCTCTTCGCGATGTGGTTCGACATGGAGTCGAACCGCGACCTGCGCTAGGGCGGGGCGGAGGACGCCGGGAGCGCCCTCCGCCCGTTATCGCCGCTACCGACTCAGATTGACCGGGAACGAGACGAGGCGGCGCGACGAGATGCCGCCGAGCAGGGGCTCACCCTGCTTGCGTGCTCGCACGAACATCACGAGGAGCCGCTGGCGCGGAGTGGCCGGGTAGCCGCCGAGCCGGTTCATCGACAGCTGCGTCCAGCCGTCGGCGCCCGTCGTCGCCTCGGGCGGGATGCTGAACTGGTTGTACGGGACCGCCGTCACGTAGACGAGCGCTCCCTGGACTGCCCGCCCGCTGCACGCGGAGACGTGGAAGCGGGCCGTCAGCGTCCCCGCCGACCGCCCGACCGGCGACGGTGCGAGGGCCTGTCCGTCGATCGTCAGCCGCGCCGGAGGTGCCAGCGCCGTCACGCTCACAGGCCCGGTCCCGGTCGGGCAGCCCGTGGCGCTCGGGCCGCTGCCCGTCACGACTGCTGTGGGGGCCGACGTCGCGGCCGTCGAGCCGTCCGGATTGGTAGCCGTGACCCGCACGCGAATGGTGCTGCCCACGTCGGCACCTCTGACCGTGTGCGTCCTGGCGGTTGCGCCGGAGATGTCGTTGCAGCCGTTGCCGTTTCGGTTGCAGCGAAGCCACTGGTAGCGGTACGTGATCGTGCCGGTGCCCGTCCAGGTGCCGTTGCTCGCGGTCAACGTCTGGCTCTGCTGGGCGGTCCCCGAGATCGTCGGCGGCGCCGTGTTGACGGGTGCCGCCTGTCGAGCCGCCGTACCGAGGCCGGCGACGGCGGCAAACGCGCCGGCCAGCACGAGCACCAGGACGGCGAGACCTGCCTTGCGGTGGTTCCTCATGTTCCCCCCTTGGGTCGCCGCCCCGCACCTCACGCGGCGGCACCAGCGCAATTCCCGCTCAGCCGGTACGCAAAACGACTCGCCTAGGAGTGGCCGCGGACGGGATGCGGCCGGTACGGCGCTTCTAGCCGGGCCACCTCTTCGGCGCTGAGGGTCACGTCGACGGCCGCGACCGCGTCCTCCAGGTGGCCGAGCCTGGTCGCTCCGACGATCGGGGCCGTGACGGCCGGACTGGCGAGGAGCCAGGCCAGCGCGATCTGCGCGGGCGGCAGGCCGCGCTCGTCCGCGACCTCGCTGCACCGCATCTACGACGTCGAAGTCGGCCTCGCCGTACAGGTCGTCGGCGAACCGGTCGCTGCCCGCACGCGTGCGTCTGACGGTCGCGGCCGCCGGCGAGCAGCCCGCGCGCGAGCGGGCTCCAGGGGATGACGCCGACGCCCTGGTCGAGGCAGAGCGGGATCATCTCCCGCTCCTCCTCGCGGTACGACCAGGTTGTAGTGGTTCTGCATCGAGACGAACCGCGTCCAGCCGTGCGCGTCGGCAAGGTGCTGGGCCTTGGCGAGCTGCCAGGCGAACATGCTGGACGCGCCGATGTAGCGCGCCTTTCCGGCCCTGCACCACGTCGTGCAGCGCCCCCATCGTCTCCTCGATCGGCGTGTCGGGATCCCAGCGGTGGATCTGGTACAGGTCGACGAAATCGGTGCCGAGCCGCTTCAGCGAGGCGTCGATGGCGGCGAGGACGTGCTTACGGGAGAGGCCCCGGTCGTTCGGCCCAGGTCCCATCGGGAAGAAGACCTTGGTGGCGAGCACGTAGTCGTCGCGCCGCGGGAAGAGCTTGCGCGAGCAGCCGCCCGGTGATCTCCTCGCTGACGCCCACGGAGTACATGTCGGCGGTGTCGAAGAACGTCACGCCTACCTCGACCGCCCTGCGCACGATCGGCTCCGCCGCCGACTCGTCCAGGAACCACGGGCGCGAGGCGGGGTCGCCGTAGCTCATCATCCCGAGGCAGATCCGCGAGACCTTCGAGGCCGCTCGAACCGAGTCGCGCGTACTTCATCGCGCTCGCTCGCGGTGCATCGCGACGGCGGCGACGACCAGTCCGACCCCGAGGATCTCGACGGTGGAGGGGATCTGTGCGAGCACGACGATCCCCACTATCGTCGCAGTCGCGGGGAGCAAGGAGACCATCAGCGAGTAGGTCGAGCGGGCCAGTCGAGCCATCGCGAGCTGATCGCAGACGTACGGGATCACGGACGACGCGACTCCGACTCCGACGCCCGCTGCGAGGACCGCCGGGTCGAGCAGGGCCGGGGCCGCGCTCGACAGGCCGATCGGCGTGATCGCGATCACCGCGACCAGCATCGAGGCGGCGAGCCCGTCGATCCGGTTCAGAGACGAGCTGCGCGAGATGCGATGCGCGAGCACGATGTAGAGGGCGAAGAGGGCGGCGTTGGCGAAAGCGAATGCGACCCCGAGCGGTTCTCCGGCGAGCTGGACGTCTGTGAGGACGTAGACGCCCGGGATCGCCAATCCGAGGGCGAGCGCGTTGCGCGGCGAGCGCACGCCGAGCGCGGCCAGGGCGATCACCGGGAGGAACTCGATCGCCGCCACCGTGCCGAGCGGAAGGTGGTCGATCGCGACGTAGAAGCACGCGTTCATCAGCGCGAGCACGACGCCCATCGCGAGCAGGGTGCGCTTGCCTTCGCGATCGAGCTCTGCCAGCCCGCGCCAGGGGCGGCGCCAGGCGGCGAAGATCACGGCCGCGCTGGCGATTCGCAGCCAGGCGACGCCGAGCGGCTCGACGCGCACGAACAGCAGGACGGCGAACGCGGGCCCGAGGTAGTGGAAGACGGCGCTCCCGACGAAGTAAGCAGCCGGCGGGGCGCGCGTCGAGCTCGCTCCCAGCAGCCAGCGTCGTCATCCCTGAAATGCTTGCTGCGCGGGTGCTGGCACAGGAAGAGACGAGCTAAGGTGTTTGGACTCTGATGCCTAACGAGCAACGGCAAAGACGAGCGAACGCCTACGAAGTCTCGCTGCTGGACGAGATCGACCGTCGAGTGCTCGAAGAGCTCGGAGCCGACGGGCGGCTGACGATGGCCGAGCTCGGCCGTCGCGTCAACCTCTCGCCGCCCGCCGTCGCGGAGCGTGTTCAGCGGCTCGAGCGGAGCGGCGTGATCACGGGCTACAAGGCGGTGATCGACCCGAAGGCGATCGGCTTCCCGCTCGCTGCGGTCGTCCGCGTCCGGCCCGCGAGCCGGCAGCTGCAGCGGATCCCCGAGCTTGCGCGGGACACTCCGGAGGTCGTGGAGTGCTACCGGATCACGGGCGAGGACTGCTTCTTCCTCAAGCTGCACCTGCGCTCGATCGACGACCTCGAGGAGATCCTCGACCGCTTCGTCGAGTACGGGCAGACGACCACCTCGATCATCCACTCGGCACCGGTCGCGAGCCGGCAGCTGCCGCTCGACGAACACTAGGCACGTCCCGGCCGGCCATGGCCGGGGTCTGACCCCGGACACGCCCCGCGGAGACGGCCGCCCGGTGCAGGTTTCGGCACCAAGCCGGCGCGGGTTGGCGACATTGCGAGCTAGCTGCGCGGCTCACGCGTTTGTGCGCACGAAGTCGGCCATGGCCGGGGTCTGACCCCGGACGCGGCCGCTAGGGTCAGCCGGAGTTGTGCCAATTCGGGGAATTCTCTTCGACCTCGACTTCACGCTCGTCGACAACGACGTCGGCTGGCGAGAGCTCTGGCCGCCGGTCGCGGCTCGGTTCGCCGAGCGCTACCCCGGCTTCGACCCGGAGGAGTTCGAGTCGCGCTCGTACGAGTTCGCCGACGGCCACTACGAGCTGCTCCTGAAAGGCGAGATCGACTACGACACCTACCGCCGTGACTACGTCCGCCACGGCCTCGAGCCCTGGGGCGAGCTGGACGACGAGCTCTACGCCGCCTACTCGGACGCCCGAGTTCGCTCGGTCGACCTGATCGAGCTGTTCGAGGACGCGGTCGAGACGATCCGCGGCCTCCGCGGGCAGGGCCTCAAGATCGGGATCCTCACCAACGGCCCTTCGGAGCTCCAGCGCAGGAAGCTGAAGCGGATCGGGATCGAGCAGGAGGTCGACGCCGTCGCCGTCTCGGAGGAGATCGGCGCGAGCAAGCCGGACCCGGAGGCGTACGAGCGTGCGGTCGCAATGCTCGGCCTCGACGCCGGCGAGGTGGCGATGGTGGGAGACCACGTCGTGAACGACGTCGCGGGCGCGCTCGCGGCCGGCCTCGCGGCTGCGGTCTGGGTCGAGCGGCGGGCCGGCGAGCTGCCCGAAGGGGCGCACCTCGCGCGCGAGCTGGCCGAGGTTCCCGCCCTGCTCGGCCTCCAGAGCTCGCTTCAGAACGAAGCCTGAGCCGCCGGGCCGCGCTGAACGGCGCGAGGCGGCGTCCTCGGTCGCGCCCGTATCGCTTCGGATACGAACGCTCCCTGCGTCCTTGCCTAGCACCGCCCATCGCACCCCGGCGACGAGGCTTCATCCTGAATCGAGCTTTACGGCGCCGACATACCCGACGGCTAGTATCCGCCGCCGAATGCCGACCTCTGTGGTCACCGGCGGCACCGGCTTCCTCGGCAGCCACCTCTGCGAGTACCTGCTCGGGCAGGGTCACCGCGTGATCGCGGTGGACAACCTCGTCGTGAGCACGCTCACGAACATCGAGCAGATCCGCACCGACGACTTCGTCTTCCTGAACCACGACATGATCGAGCACCTCGTGGTCGACGAGCCGGTCGACTTCGTCTTCCACCTGGCCGCCCTCGCCAGCCCGATCGACTACATGCGCATGCCGCTGCACTCGCTCAAGGTCGGCTCGCAGGGCACGCACAACGCGCTCGGCCTGGCCAAGTTCAAGCGCGCGCGCTTCCTGCTCGCCTCCACGAGCGAGGTGTACGGCGACCCGCTCGTGCACCCCCAGCCCGAGTCGTACTGGGGCAATGTCAACCCGATCGGGCCGCGCGGCGTCTACGACGAGGCCAAGCGCTACGCCGAGGCGCTGACCATGGCCTACCACCGTCAGCAGGGCGTGGACACGACGATCGTCCGCATCTTCAACACCTACGGGCCCAGGATGCGTCCCTACGACGGCAGGGCAATCCCCACCTTCGTTCGCCAGGCGCTCGCGAGCCAGCCGCTGACCGTCTTCGGCGACGGGTCGCAGACGCGCAGCTTCTGCTACGTCGACGACCTCATGCGCGGCCTGTACCTGCTCGCGACGAGCGGCGAGCATCTTCCGGTCAACCTCGGCAACCCGAGCGAGTTCACCATCCTCGAGCTCGCCGAGACGGTGCTGCGCCTGACCGGCTCCACGAGCGAGATCGTCTACGAGGCGCTGCCCGAGGACGATCCGCAGCAGCGGCAGCCGGACATCACGCGCGCGCGCCAGATCCTCGGCTGGCAGCCCGAGATCGAGCTCGAGGAGGGCCTGCGCCGCACCCTCGGCCTCGGCTCCCACGGCCGGGAGCCGGTCGTTGCGTAGCCGTACGTTGCTCGCGGCGGTGACCGTGCTCGCCGCCGCACTCGTCGCCGTGCCCGCGGCCGGGGCGGCCAGGGGCATGCAGGTTGGCCTCTACGACGAGCCGGAGACGTTCGGCAACCCGACCAAGGCGTTTCCGCTCATGCGCACCCTCCGGACACAGGTCGTGCGCGTGAATCTCTACTGGGGCTCGGCCGCCGGCCGAACGGGAAGCGGGCTCGGGGTGGCGAAGCGACGCCCGGCCAACGCCGCCAATCCAAACGACAGGGCCTACGACTGGTCGCTCTACGACCGCACGGTCCGTCTGGCTCAGCGCTACAGGATCAAGGTTCTGTTCGCAATCTACGGAACGCCGGGCTGGGCCAACCGCGGCAAGGCACCCAGCGTCCCGCCGACCTCGATGACCGCCCTCCGCAACTTCGCCCACGCGGCGGCGCGGCGGTACAGCGGCACATTCCGCCCTTCCGGCACCGACGGGGCCTACGCCGCGCCGCTCCCCGCCGTTCGACTGTGGCTCGCCTGGAACGAGCCGAACAATCCCGTGTTCCTGCGCACGCAGTACAGGAAGCGGAACGGGCGCTGGGTCATCCAGAGCGCGGTCGACTACGCGAAGATCTGCAACGCGGTCTACTCCGGGGTCAAATCGACCCTGTTGAGAGGCGAGAAGGTCGGGTGTGGGGTCACGGCTCCCCGCGGAAACAACTCGCCCGGGACGCGTCGGCCGTCCGTGTCGCCGCTGGCGTTCCTCCGCGCGGCAAAGCGCGCCGGCATGAAGCGCTTCGACGCCTACGCGCACCACCCGTATTACGGCCGTCCGAGCGAGACGCCGACGACGCGGCCGAAGGCGAGGACCGCCGTCGGGCTCGGCAACATGGGCGACCTGATCAAGGAGCTGACGCGGCTCTACGGCAAGAAGCGTGTTTGGATCACCGAGTACGCCTACCAGACGAGGCCGCCGGACCGAGCCTTCGGCGTCACCTACGGCAAGCAGGCGAGCTACCTCAGGCAGGCCTTCGCGATCGCGCGCAGGAACCCGCGGATCGACATGATGCTCTGGTTCCTGCTCCGCGACCAGCGCGCCCTGGGCGGTTGGCAGTCCGGGCTGATGACGCTGGGCGGGAAGAAGAAGCCCGCGTTCGCCGCGTTCCAGCGCCTCCCGCGCTAGAACCGTCAAACCCCGCACGTAGAATCGCCTCGTGTCAACCAAGCCAGCCGTGCGGCCCGCCTCCGCGGAAAAACCGCCGCCGCCGCGGGTCCCGGTCGGCGACATCCGCTCGGGGCGGCCCTGGCTCCTGTCGGTCACCATGCTGCGGTCCTTCCTCCGCCGGGCCGCGAGCGTCCTCTCTCTCGTCTTCCTCGACCTCTGCGGGCTCACGCTCGGCCTCTATGCCGCGCTCGTCCTCCGCGAGCTCTACCACGGCGCCGACTCGATCCTCTGGGGAGTCATCTGGCGGGTGGAGAGCGACTGGCTGCCGTTCCTGGGCCTCGTCACGGTGCTGGTCTTCTGGCGCTCCGGCCTCTATGCCGAGCGCGGCCATCGCGCCGGGGTCGGCCGCATCGTCGGCTCGCTGGCGCTCGTCGCGGTCGTGGCGCTCGCCTTCGGGATCGGCACCGACCACGAGTTCCACACCTACGGGATCGTGCCGACCGCGTTCGTCTTCGCCGTCATCTTGATCGGGCTCCTGCGCGCGAGCTACGAGGTGCTGAGCGGCGAGGCGATGCGAATCGCCGGCGTGCGCCGACGCGCGATCCTCGTCGGCGACAGCTCGAGCCTCGCCCACCTCCACCAGGCGGTCGGGTCCAACCGCAGCGGGATCAGCTACGACTTCCTCGGCGCGGTCACCGACGGCCCGGGGGACGGCGAGCTGCCCGTGCTCGGCGGCCTCGGGAGCCTGCCCGCGGTGCTCGCCGCCGTCAACAACGTCGACGAGCTGATCCTGACGGACTCCGACTTCGGCGAGCGGCAGCTGCTCGACATCGTGGAGCAGGCCCACCGCAGAGGCGTTCAGGTTCGGATCGCGCCGAAGACGACCGCGCTGCTCACCGAGCGGGCCGAGTACATCCCCGGGCAGGGCACACCGCTGTTCGAGCTCCGGGCGCCTGCATTCGCGGGCTCCGACTGGCTCGTGAAACGTGTGTTCGACCTCGTGGTGAGCGTGCTGGTCGTCGTCGTCGGCCTCCCGATCTGGCTCGCAGTGGCCGCGGCGATCAAGCTGGGTTCGCGGGGGCCCGTGCTGTACCGCGACCCACGCATCGGGCTGAACGAGCAGCCGTTCGTGATGCTCAAGTTCCGGACGATGTACGCCGACGCCGCCGACCACCAGGTCGAGCTCGAGGAGGCGAACGAGGCCGAGGGGGCGCTGTTCAAGATCCGCGACGACCCGCGAATCACTCCGGTCGGCCGCTTCCTGCGCCGCTTCTCCCTGGACGAGATCCCGCAGGTGCTGAACGTCCTGCGCGGCGAGATGAGCCTCGTCGGCCCGAGGCCCCTACCCGTGCGCGACTACGAGCGCCTCGAGGGCTGGCACCGCAAGCGCTACCTCGTGCTGCCGGGCATGACGGGGCTGTGGCAGATCGCGGGCCGTGCCGATCTGAGCTTCGACGACCTCGTCCGGCTGGACTTCTACTACCTCGAGAATTGGTCGATCTGGCTCGACATCTCCATCCTGGCCAAGACCGTGCCGGCCGTGATCGCCGCCCGCGGCGCGTATTGACGCGCGCGTCGGCGGTCGTCGTCGCCTACAGAGCCGGCGAGGGCCTCGGTCGCCTGCTCGACTCGCTGGCCGGCCAGGAGGGCCTGCACGAGGTGGTGGTCGTGGACAACGGAGGCGGCGGGCCCGAGATCGAGAACGCTCGGGGTCGGGAGGGCGTCCGCGTGCTCGATTCGGGCGGCAACGTCGGCTTCGCCACGGGCTGCAACCTCGGGGCCGAGGCGGCGACGGGCGACGTGCTCGTCTTCCTGAACCCCGACACGGTCGCCGCGCCGGGCGCGGTCGCTCAGCTCGCGCGCACGCTCGAGGATCCCGCGATCGGGATCGCGATGGCTCGGCTGCGGTTGCTCGACCGGCCGGAGCTGCTGAACTCGAGCGGGCTGGAGGTGCACGTCAGCGGGCTCTCCTGGGCGGGCGGCTACGGCGAGCCGGCCGAGGGTGTCGCGGAGACGCGCGACGTCGCCGCCGCAAGCGGCACGGCCATGGCCATCCGAGCCGACACCTTCCGGGCGCTGGGCGGCTTCACGGACGAGCTCTTCATGTACCAGGAGGACCTCCTGCTCGGCTGGAAGGCGCGGCTCTCCGGACTCAGAGTCGTCGTCGATCCCGGCGCCGACGTCTACCACGATTACGAGTACGGCCGAAACGTCGCCAAGCACTACCTGCTCGAGCGGAACCGGCTCGTGTTCCTGCTCTCGACCTACTCGCCGCGGCTGCTCGCGCTGCTCAGCCCCGTGCTGCTCTCGACCGAGCTGGCGATGGCCGCACACGCCGCGCGCGAGGGTTGGCTGCGCGAGAAGCTCCGCGGCTGGGCCTGGGTGGCCGGACACGCGCGCTGGCTCGCGCGGCAGCGACGCGAGACCCAGCGCCTGCGCCGGGTGTCCGACCGTGAGCTCGCGGCGCTGCTGACGGCGACGCTCTCTCCGGCCATGATCGACCTGCCCGGACCGGCCAAGGCCGCGAACCGGGCGGTCGAGGCCTACTGGCGGCTCGTGCGGCGCGCGCTGTGACCGAGCTCTCGGTCGTCCTCGTCAACCACGACGGCGCCGAGTGCCTCCCGGCCGCGCTGCGCGCGCTGGCCGAGCACACGGAGGCCGCCGACGTCGAGTGCATCGTCGTCGACTCGGCGTCGAGCGACGGCAGCTGGCACGAGGTCGAGCGTCACTGGGCCCGGGCGCGCTCGCTTCGCTTCGAGGAGAACGTCGGCTTCTGCCGTGGCTGCAACGAGGGAGCGAGGGCCGCCCAGGGGCGCCTGGTCGCGTTCGTCAACTTCGACGGCGAGGTCGAGGCCGGGTTGGGACACGCCGCTACGCGGGCTCTTGGACGACCCCGGCGTCTCCGTGGCGACCGGGCTCCTCCTGAGCGTCTCCGGCGAGACGATCGAGGCGGCAGGGCTCGAGATCGCTCCCAACATGGCCACGTTCGGCCGCGGCGAGGGGCTCGCGCGGGCGCAGGCGCCCGAGGCGCCCCTGGACGTGACCGCGGCCAGCGGCGCGCTGACGATGGTGAGGCGCGAGGAGTTCCTCGACTGGGGCGGGTTCTACGAGCCGATCTGGATGTACGGCGAGGAGGCCGACCTCGCCCTGCGCGTGCCGGGACGCGTCGTCCTGCACCCGGCGAGCGCGATCCGCCACGGTCACGGCGCGGCCGCCGGGCCGCCTCGGTCCCGCACACGCCTGTACTGGGGGTCGCGAAACCGCCTTCTGAACGCCGGCCGGCACCTACCGGGACCGGCGCTGGCGCGGGCGGTCGCCTCCTCGGCCGCCTTCGACGTGCTCACGCTCGCCCAGGTGCGCAGTCGCACCGCGGCCGGCGCCGTCCTCTCGGGCTGGCGCGACGGTCTGCGCCTGCTCCGCTCGGAGCGCCGGGCCCGCACGCGGGACGAGCGCCGGCGGGCAGCGTCGCGGCTCACGTCGCTCAGGGACTCGCTCGCCCAGCAGCGGCGCCTGGGACGTCTATGAGCTCGCTCCTGCTCGTCTCCCAGCACGCGCCCCCCTCCGGGATCATCGCGGCCAGGCGGATCGGCGGGCTCGTCAAGTACCTCGCCCGGGACGGTCACCGCGTGACCGTGCTCACCTCCCGGATCTCGGGCGAGGGCGCGATCGAGGGCGCGGAGGGGGTCGTCCGAACGCACGACCTCTTCGCCTCGCAGCTCAACTGGCGCCGCCGCTCGTTCCAGGCGATGAGCGGGCTCGGGCCGGCGACCTACAGCCGGGCCGAGCCGGCTGGAGTCGCTGGCCGTCCCGGACCTGGCCGCCGCCGGCTGGCTTCCGTTCGCGCTCCCGGCCGCGCTGCGTCTGGCCCGGAGGGAGCGGTTCGACTGCGTGCTCACGAGCTCGCCGCCGCAGTCGGCCCATCTGATCGGCCGGGCGCTGAAACGGCGAGGCCTGCCGTGGATCGCCGAGCTGCGCGACGGCTGGACGTACGACCCGCCTCGCCCGCCGTTCCCGACCGGCGCGCAGCGACGGCTCGACGCGGGCGCTGGAGCGCGGCGCGCTCGGACGTGCGGACGCCGTGATCGGGATCAGCGCGCCGCTCGCCCAGGACGCTGCGCTCCGCTTCGGCGTGCGGGCCGAGGTGATCACGAACGCCTTCGATCCCGAGGAGCAGGTCGACGAGTCGGCGGCGGACGAGCTGCTGCGCCCGGGCAGGCACTCGCTGGTCCACACCGGGCGGATGGCCGTCTCCGCGCGGCAGCCCGGCCCCGCTCCTCGGCGGCGTGGCACGGCTCCGCGACCGCTCGCCGGAGCTGGCGGACCGGCTCGACGTGATCCTCGCCGGCCCGCTCACGGAGGACGAGCGGGAGCTGATCGCCGACGCCGGAGCGAGGCGGCGTCGTGCGCTGGGTCGGCTCGCTGGACCGCAACCAGACCCTCGCTCTCCAGCGCCGCGCAGACACCCTGCTCGTCCTCGCGCAGGGCGCGAGCGGGCCGAGCGTCGCCACCGGGAAGCTCTTCGAGTACCTCGGTGCGGGCCGGCCGATCCTGGTGCTCGGCGAGGGAACGGCCGCAGCCGACATCGTCCGCTCGGCCCGAGCCGGGATCGTGGCGCCCGCCGACGATCCCGACGCGATCGCCGCCGCCCTCGAACGGCTCGTGACCGACCCGCTGCCGCCGTCGGAGCCGGCTGCGGTCGAGACCTACTCGTTCCCGGCGGTCGCCCGGCGGCTCGGGGCCCTCATCGACGAGGTGAGTCGATCAGGGCGCGCAGCCACAGCTCGACGTTGAAGGCCCGCCAGATCCCGTCCTTGTCGCGCCATTCGCCCCGCGGCGACGTCGGCCTCGATCGCGGCGCGGTCGTAGAGGCCGCGCCGGTCGCGCGACCGGGTCGAGCAGTATCTCGGCGACGAGGTCGCGCAGGCCCGCCTCGGCGAGCCAGCGCTTCTGCGGCGGCTCGAAGCCGACCTTGTCGCGCCGCTCGAGCACGCCGTCGGGCACGAGCCCGCGGGCGACGTCGCGCAGGATGCGCTTGCGTGACCCCGTTCGCGTACAGGAACGACGGCCGGCAGCGAGAGCGCGAGCTCGGCGATCCGCCGGTCGAGGAACGGCAGCCGCACCTCGCGGCTCCAAGCCATGCTGCTGCGGTCGGCGTAGCGCAGGAGGTTCGGCAGGCTGGTCGTCGAACGTCTGGACGAGCAGCTGCGCGCGCGAGCGGCCGCCGCTCGGGCCGTCCAGGCGCGCGAACGGACGGATCTGGGCGCGCAGTCCTCGACGAGCGGACGCGGCCGCGTAGACCGTCGCCGTCCGCCGCCGGTACAGGCGCCGGGCGGCTCGGGCAGGTGGTCGATCGCGAACGCCTGGGCGACGAGCGCCGCCGTCCGGGGCGCGCCCGCGAGCTCGCGCGCGGCGACGCGGAGCGGAGCGCGCGCAGCGCGAAGCCGACGGCGGTCGGATAGCCGGCGAAGAGCTCGTCGCCGCCCTGGCCGTCGAGCAGGACGGTGACGCCCGCCTCGCTTCGCCGCCTCCATCACGCGCCACTGCGCGTAGATGCTGAGCGAGCCGACCGGCTCCTCGTGGTCGAGCACGAGCCGCGTCGCAGGTCGCCGAGCAGGTCGTCCGCGGTCGGCTCGACGGCGTGGTGCTCGACGACGCCGGCGCGCTCGGCCACCTCGCGCCGCGAAGTGCCACTCGTCGCGCTCGAAGCCGGGAAAGCGCGCGGTGAACGCATGGCGGCGGTGATCGCCGGCGAGCTGCGCGCTGAGCATGACCACGGTCGAGGAGTCGATCCCGCCGCTCAGCGAGGTGCCGACCGGCACGTCGCTGCGCAGCCGCAGGCGGATCGAGTCGAGCGAGCAGCTCGCGGAGCGCGCTCGACCGCCTCGTCGTAGCGAGGCGGGCACCTCGACCGGCTCGCGGCTTCCAGTAGCGGCGCAGCGTCGTCTCGCCGTCGCGCCACGCGAGCACGTGGGCGGCCGGTAGCCGCTCGATGCCCGCGAAGAAGCTGCGAGTCGGATCTCGGGCATCGCGCCGCGCGTCAGGAAGAGCGCGACCGCGCTCGTCGTCGGCGACCGCGCGCCACGGCCGGGTCGTGGAGGATCGCCTTGATCTCGGAGCCCAAGACGAGCCGTTCGCCGGCCGCGGCGTAGTAGAGCGGCTTCTCGCCGAACGGGTCGGCCGCGAGCATCAGGCGCCGCTCGTCGTCGTCCCAGATCGCGAACGCGAACATGCCGTTGAAGCGGTCGAGCGCGCCCTCGCCCCACTCGGCCCAGGCGTGCAGCAGCACCTCGGCGTCGCCCTCCGTCTCGAACTCGTGCCCGAGCCCGCGCAGCTCCTCGCGCAGCTCGCGGTAGTTGTAGATCTCGCCGTTGAAGACGAGGTGCAGCGGCCCGAGGTGCATGCGGCTGGTTCGAGCGCTCGTGCAGGTCGATGATCGCCAGGCGCCGGAAAGCGAAGCCGGCGTCGTCGTCGGCCCAGAAGCCCTCGCCGTCCGGGCCGCGGTTCTCCATCGTCCGGCCATGCGCCCGAGCAGCGCCGGATCAGGCGGGGCGCCGCCCGCGAAGCCGGCGATTCCGCACATCTGCAGCCAGGATACGGTCCGGAGCTTCCTCCTCCTTGCGAATCGCGCACCTGACGACGCTGCACGCGCCGCTCGACGTCCGGATCTTCGTCAAGGAGGCCCGGACCGCCGCGGCCGCGGGCCACGACGTGCACGTGGTCGCACCCGGGGGTCGCGGCGAGCAGGACGGCGTCCACTTCCACGACCTGGGCGCAAGCCCCGAGCCGGGCCTGGGCCGCCTCGCGAGCCGTCTGCGCGCGGCCCGGCGGGTCGCGCGGCGGCTGCGCGCGGACGTCTACCACCTGCACGAGCCCGAGCTGATCCCGCTTGCGGCTGCGCTCAAGGCCAGGGGCGCGCGCGTCGTCTACGACGCACACGAGGAGACGCCGCTCGAGGTGCGCGCGATGCACCCCGACCGGCCCGCCTTCGGGAGCGCACTCGCGCTGACGTGGAGGACGGCGGAGCGCGTGATCGGCGCCACCGCGGACGGGATCGTGGCGGCGACGCCCTCGATCGCCACCCGTTTCCCCGACCGCAAGACGATCGTCGTCCGCAACTACCCGACCCGCGAGGAGGCCGCCCGCTTCGTCGGCGGCCCGCACGCGGAGCGGGCGCCGAACGTCCTCTATCTCGGCGGCGTCACCGCGATCCGCGGAGCCCACGAGATGGCGGCCGCGATCGAGACGCGTCGGTGAGCCGGCCCGGCTCGTGCTCGCCGGGCCCGTGGACGCGGGGCTCGACCTCGCCGGCGAGCGCGTCGACCTGCGCGGCCGCCTCTCCAGGGACGGTGTCGCCGAGGTCCTCCGCGAGGCGCGCGTCGGTCTCCTCGTCCTGCATCCCGTCGAGGCGCACCTGCAGTCGCTGCCGATCAAGCTGTTCGAGTACATGGCGGCCGGAATCCCCGTCGTCGCGTCGGACTTCCCCTTCTGGCGCGAGCTCGTGGGCGAGGCGGGCGTGCTCGTCGACCCGAACGACGTCGATGCGATCGCGGCCGCAATCGAGACGCTGCTGGACGACCCCGCGAACGCCGAGGCGATGGGAGCCCGTGGCCGCGAGGCGGTCGCGACGCGCTTCGGCTGGGAAGCCGAGGGCGAGCGGCTGCTCAGCCTGTACGAGCGAATCGCCGGATAGGAATCATCCCGCGGGCGAAGCGGCCGAGCTCGCGCAGGTCGTCCCGGCGGATCGCTCCGGACGCGACGACGGCGGCGAGGAAGGCCGCGACCGCCGCCAGCCTGGCCGCGACGAAGGGCACGCCGTCGAGTGGGAGCGCCGCGGCGAACGACGCCCCGATCGCGAGGGCGAGGATCGCGAGCACCTTCACCGGTTCGAACGGGGTCGGGTACACGCGCTGGGCCGCCCAGTAGTAGAGGAGCGCGAGCAGCCAGTACCCGCCTGTCGAGGCCAGCGCCGCGCCGACGATGCCGAACGGCGGGATCAGCGCGAGGTTCAACCCGATGTTGGCGACGGCGGCGATGCTCGCCAGCCCCGCGACGTAGATCGTCCGCTTCGCCAGGCCGATTCCCGTCAGGAGCACCGCGGCGGCGCCGAACCCGACCGCCCCGAATGCCAGCGGGCCGACCGCGTCGGCGGCCTCGTCGTAGTCGGGCGCGAGCAGCTGCGTGAGCTCCCCGGCGAACAGGGTCAGCACGAGCGCGCCCAGGCCGAGCGTGAAGGCCAGGTAGGTGAGCGTGCGGCCACGCACGAGCTTCTCCTGGTCCGGCTGCTCCGAGTAGACGGACAGGAGGTACGGGCCGAGCGCCAGGACGAAGGCGGTCATGCCCAGCACGAGGATCCCCGAGAGCCTGCTGGCGATCGCGTACTGGCCGACGGCATCGAGGTCCTCGAGCCGGCGCAGGATCACGCGGTCGACGAGCAGCAGGGCCCAGGAGGCGACGGCCGCGGGCACGAGCGGCAGCCCGAACGCGAGCAGCGCCCGCAGCTCGCGCCGCGAGAAGCGCCCTGCGAGGTCGCTGCGGATCGCGACGGCGCCATACGCCCCTGCGACCAGGCTGGCGACGAGCGTGCCGAGGAAGACTCCTTCGACGCCCAGGTCGAGCGCGACGACCGCCAGCACGCCCAGGACTCCGGTCAGCACGGCGGTGAGGGTCGCGGAGACGAGGTAGTGATTCGTCCGGAAGCCGAGGCGCATGACCTCGCGCAGGTAGGTCGCGAGCGTGATCGCCGGGATCGTCGCGGCCACGACCACGACCAGCGTGTCCTCGCCCGGCCGCTCGAGCACCCGGCTGGAGACGGTGTCCCCGAGCAGCGCCAGGACGCCCGCGGCCGCCAGCGCGAGCAGGAGGGTGGCGCAGAGGGCGGTGAACAGGACGTTCCGCCGCTCGGCGGCCTGCTCCGGGCGGTACTCGTAGAACTCGCGCTGTGCCGCTGCGGAGAGGCCCGCGTCCGCGACCACGAGGCCGATGCCCGTGAGGACGAAGCCGAGCTCGAGCAGGCCGTATTCGGACGGGCTGAACACGCGCGAGTAGATCGGGAGCGTGACTACGCCGACGAGCGGGACCACGAAGCCCGAGAGCCCGTAGGCGAGCGTGTGCCGTGCGAGCGTGGACGTATGGTCTGGGCGCTCGCCCGCGGGCACCGTAGGAAGCCTACGGAGACTCAAGGACAGCGGCCTCGGCGCCGATAACGGGGTCGTGGGAGAGAGCACGTCCTTGCGGTGCCTGGCCATCCTTCCGGCTCTGAACGAGGAAGCCTCGGTCGCGTCTGTGGTCGCGGAGATCCGCGCGCTCGACGCGCGCTTCGAGATCCTGGTCGTCGACGACGGCTCCACCGACGGCACCCGCGAGCTGGCCTCCGCCGCCGGCGCCCGGGTCGTCAGCCTCCCCTTCAACCTCGGGATCGGCGCCGCGATGCAGGCCGGCTTCGAGTACGCGCGCCGCCACGACTACGACGTCGCCGTCCAGCTCGACGCCGACGGCCAGCACGATCCAGCCGAGCTCGCGGCGCTGCTCGAGCCCGTCCTCTCAGGCGACGCCGACGTCGCCGTGGGCACGCGCTTCGCGGGCGACCGGCGCTACCGGCCCTCGTTCGCGCGCCGGCTCGGGATCGGCATGTTCGCGCGGCTCGTCTCGGTGATCGTGCGCCAGCGCGTGACCGACACGACCTCGGGCTTCCGCGCTCTCAACCGGCGCGGCATCCGCCTCTTCGCCGCCGACTACCCGCACGACTACCCCGAGGTCGAGGCAACCGTGCTCGCCCGCCGGCACGGGCTCCGCCTGACCGAGGTGCCCGTCCTGATGCGCTACCGCACCGAGGGCCGCTCCTCGATCACCGCCGCGCGCTCCGCCTACTACATGGTCAAGGTCTCGCTCGCGCTGATGGTCGGCCTCTTCCGCCGCTACCCGGCCCTGGAGGCTCGATGACCTCCATGCGCGCGTCCACCGTGGCGGCGCTCGCGGCCATCCTGCTGATCGGCGTCGTGCTCGAGCTGATCCGCAGCCGCCGCCTGCAGGAGCGCTACGCGCTGCTCTGGCTGCTGACGGGCGGCGTCATCCTGGTGCTCGCGGTGTGGCGCGACCTGCTCGGGATCGTCTCGAGCGCGATCGGCGTCCACTACCCGCCGTCGGCGCTGTTCGCGGTTGCCGCCGTCTTCTTCCTCGTGGTGCTCTTGCAGTACTCCACGGTGATCTCGAAGCTCTCCGAGACGAACAAGGTGCTGGCCCAGCGGCTCGCCCTGCTCGAGACGGAGCTCGCCGAGCATCGCGACGAGCACGCCCCCGCGAAGCGCGTCGCCTAGCATCGCGCCCGTGGCGCGGGCGCTCATCACCGGAATCGGCGGCCAGGACGGCTCCTACCTCGCCGAGCAGCTGCTCGACCGCGGTTACGAGGTCGCCGGGACCGTGCTGGGGTCGCCGGCCGACTACCCGTGGCTCGAGGGCGTGCGCGACCGGATCCGCTTCGTCGAGCTCGACCTGACCGACGCGGACGCCGCGGGGCAGGCGGCTTCGGAGCTGGAGCTCGACGAGCTCTACCACCTGGCCGCCGTCTCGTTCGTGCCCGCCTGGTGGGAGGACCCGGTCGGGCTCACGCGCACCGAGACGGCGGCGGTGGCGGCTCTGCTGGAGGGCCTGCGCCGCGCGCGGCCCGAGACGCGGGCGTTCCTCGCCTCCTCCAGCGAGATCTTCGCGGGCACGGACACCGAGCCGCAGAGCGAGACGACGCTGCCGGCCCCGCTGACCCCGTACGGCGCCGCCAAGGCCTACGGCCTCTACGTCGTGCAGAGCTTCCGCCGCCGGTACGGGCTCCATGCCTCGTCCGGGATCCTCTTCAACCACGAGTCGCCTCGGCGGCCTGAGCACTTCGTCACCCGCAAGATCACACGGGCCGCGGCGGCGATCAGCCTGGGGCTGGAGGACCATGTCGCGCTCGGCAACCTCGATGCCCGTCGCGACTGGGGCTTCGCCGGGGACTACACCCGGGCGATGCAGCTGATGGCGCGGGCCGAGCAGCCGGACGACTACGTGGTCGCGACCGGCGAGGCGCACACCGTTCGCGAGCTGGCCGCGGCCGCGTTCTCGGTCGTCGGCCTCGACTGGCAGGAGTACGTCCGCGCACGACGAGTCGCTCGGCCGCGGCGCGACCGACGCGCGCGCGCTCGTCGGCGACCCGACGAAGGCCCGCGAGCAGCTGGGATGGAGGCCCGAGGTCGGCTTCGACGAACTGGTGCGGATGATGGTTCAGGCCGACCTAACAACCTCCACGTACGATTCCGCGCCCGTCATGAAGCGAGCTCTCATCACCGGAATCACCGGCCAGGACGGCTCGTACCTGGCCGAGCTGCTGCTCGAGAAGGGCTACGAGGTGTCGCGGCATGGTGCAGGCGCTCCTCGACCGAGAGCTCCGAGCGGATCGAGCACCTCGTGGGGCGCGTCCACCTCGTCCAGGGCGACCTGCTCGACCAGGCCTCGCTCGTGTCGGTGCTCGAGGAGACGCAGCCGGACGAGGTCTACAACCTGGCGGCGCAGAGCTTCGTGCCCACGTCGTGGAACCAGCCGGTGCTGACGGCGGAGTTCACGGCGGTCGGCGTCACGCGGATGCTCGAGGCGATCCGGCGCGTCGACCCGTCGATCCGCTTCTACCAGGCGTCGTCGTCGGAGATGTTCGGGAAGGTGCGCGAGGTGCCGCAGACCGAGGTGACGCCGTTCTACCCGCGCTCGCCCTACGGCGTGGCCAAGGTCTACGGCCACTTCATCACGGTCAACTACCGCGAGTCGTACGACCTCTTCGCCGTCTCCGGGATCCTCTTCAACCACGAGTCGCCGCGCCGCGGGCTCGAGTTCGTGACGCGCAAGATCACGCGACGGCGTCGCGCGCATCAAGCTGGGCCTGGCCGACGAGCTGCGTGCTCGGCAACCTCGACGCCAAGCGCGACTGGGGCTTCGCCGGCGACTACGTGCGCGCGATGTGGCTGATGCTCCAGACACGACGAGCCGGCCGACTACGTGATCGCGACCGGCGTCGAGCACTCGGTGCGCGAGTTCGTCGAGATCGCGTTCGAGCACGCGGGCCTCGATCGGTCGACGACCACGTGCGCACCGACGAGGCGTTCATCCGCCCGGCCGAGGTCGACCACCTGGTCGGCGACCCGGCGAAGGCGAAGGCCGAGCTCGGCTGGGAGCCCGAGGTCTCGTTCCGCGAGCTCGTCGAGATGATGGTCGACGCCGACGTCGAGCGGCTCTCGCGCGCGGCCGCGCCGCGTCTAGCCGGGTGAGCGGGCGACGAGCTCGAGGCTCGTCGCCACGAGGTTGAGCCCCGGTACGCGCTCGAGCGCCGTGCTGAGCGCCCAGATCGGCCGCGGCCGGCCCGCCGAGCGTCAGCGGGAGCATGTGCACGCGCCTGAACTCCTCGACGACGAATCCGTGCCGGCGCGAGCAGCTCGTGAACGGAGCGCTTCGTGTAGACACGGTCGTCCGGCAGCTTGCCGTGGTAGTAGAGCCCGAGCAGACGCGCGCAGCCGCTCGGTGTACGAGAAGCGGTTGGGCAGGTTGGTGACGTAGAACAGTCCGCCGGGCCGGAGGACACGGCGGATCTCCGCGACGCTTCCGTCCGGGTCGGGCACGTGCTCGAGCACGCCGCAGGAGAGCACCGTGTCGAAGGACGTCCTCGGGAACGGCAGCTCGCACCGGGCTCGGAGCTGAGGTGCACCTCGATCTCCGGATAGCGCTCGAGGCTCTCGACGGCCGGCTCGTCCAGGCCGCCGCGGTAGTCGAAGGCGTCGACTGCGACGCCCGCCTCGCGCAGGAGCGCGGTGACCTGCCCCCAGCCGCAGCCCCAGTCGAGTACCCGGCCCGGAGCGCGCGCCGCGAGATCGCGAGCGAGCGCGCGGTACTGAGCATCTGGGGCCCGGAGCGAAGATTCGCGTCGAGCGGCCGGCGGCGAAGCCTCGACAAGGCCCGCGAGTGTAGCCCGGCGTGAATAGCCTTCCCGCGTGCCCTCGCATCCCCGGCCCCTGGCGCGGCTGCCGCTCGTGGGCCGCATCCTCAAGCTCGGTCCTGTCGAGCGCGTCGTCTCGGCATTTCTGCGCGGCCGCGCCGTACGAGAGACCGTTCGGTTCGCACTCAACGAGATCGCCGGTCGCCGCGTTCTCAGGCGCTACAGGCTGCGTGGCTCAGGTGTGGCCGTGCATGTTCGCCACTCCTCGCCCGACGTGCTCAACCTGGACGAGATCTTCTACCAGCGGCTCTACGAGGCCCCGGAGCCGGTTCGCCGTGCGCTCGCGGGCATCGGGGAGCCGCCGCGGATCATCGACCTGGGCGCCAACGTCGGGCTCGCCGGCGCCTGGTTCGTCGGGGCCTTTCCCGGGTCGACGGTGCTGGCGTACGAGCCGGATCCGGCCAATGCCGAGGTGCACGCGAAGACCGTTCGGGCGAACGAGACCAACGGGCGCTGGCAGCTGCGAACGGCCGCCGCGGGAGCTCGTGCCGGAACAGCCCGCTTCGTGACCGGCCACTTTGCGGAATCGCACCTGGCTGCACCGGGCGAGGCAGGCATCGAGGTCGAGACGGTCGACGTCCTCCCGGAGCTGGCCGGCGCCGACCTGCTCAAGATCGACGTCGAGGGCGGGGAGTGGGAGATCCTGGCCGACAAGCGCTTCGCGGCCGGCTCGGCGACCGTGGTCGTGCTCGAGTACCACCCGCATCTGTGCCCGGACCCGAATCCGCGAGCGTTCGCCGAACGCCTGCTGCGGGCCGCCGCCTACGACGTCAGCGAGATCTTCCATGCGTCCGAAGGTCACGGGATGCTCTGGGCTTGGCGTTCGTCATGAACGGCCTAGTGCGCCGGTACGTGAAGCTCTGCGACATCCGGGACTTCGACGATCCGGAGGTTCGCGCCCGCATCCGCGAGATCGCGCCGGGCCTCCCACCGGAAGAGGAGCTCCACCGCAAGTACTGGGAGTACGCCTTCCTGACGCTCTTTCTGGAGGACGCCGGCAAGCTGGACGAGCGAACGGAGGCGCCTGCCGTAGGCGCCGGGCACGAGGCGGTGCTGTTCTGGCTCGCGAATCGGCTCGGCCGCGTCGTGGCGACCGACATCTACGGCGAAGGATCGTTCGCAGGAGGCGAGGCCGACGCGACCATGCTGTCCGACCCGGACGCGTTCGCGCCGTATCCGTTCCCCGCGAGCGACTCGAGGTGCCATGCACATGGATGCGTTGCACCTCGAGTTCCCCGACGAGGCTTCGACGCGGTGTTCTCGCTCTCGTCGATCGAGCATTTCGGCGGCCCGAAAGCTGTCGCCCAGGCTGCGCGCGAGATCGGGCGGGTCCTACGGCCGGGCGGCGTGGCGTTCCTCGCGACGGAGTGCTACGTCAGTCGACATCCCCTGCATTCGCGGCTCTTGCAGACGGCGATCCGCCTCGTGACCCGTGGCCGCTTGTTCAGGACTGCCACACCGGCGCGCCGAACAGACGAGATCTTCACGCCCGAGGAACTGCGCCTGTTCATCGTCCGGCCGTCAGGGCTCGAGCTCGTCCAGCCGCTCGACCGCTCGGTGTCGGAGAAGTCGCGGCGGAACGTGATCCGCTGGCGCGGGGCGGGGCAGATGGAGCCGGCAACCGGGAAGCCGTGGCCGCACGTGATGCTCCAGGCGAGCGGCGCGCCCTGGACGTCCGTCGCCCTCGCCCTCCACAAGCCTCGCGGCTGAGCCCATGGCGGAGCTGACGCGAATCGGGTCCGAGACGCTGTCTTCCTCCAGCCGCGAATGGGCGGCATCGAGACGTACGTTCGCCGGCTCGTCCCGGAGCTCGTGACGCTGCGCCCCGAGGTGCGCTTCTCGGTGTTCGCAAACCACGACGGCGCTCGCGTACTGGCGGCAGAGCCCTGGGCTCACGACGTGGAGCTTCGTGACGCATCGGCTCCTCGGCCGTCGCTACGTTCGGGCTCTGTCGGAGCTGACCCTGCTCGGTCTGCTCGCCCGACCGTCGCGTCGAGCTCCTCCACAGCGTCGCGATGACCGGGCCGCTGCGGCTGCGGGGCGCCCAGGCGCAGTTGATCGTCGCGATCGGCGCCCCACCTGGCTGCACGATCCGGCACAAGCGGTTGGTCGCAGCACCGCCCGGCTCTGGGGTGCGCTGGTACCACCGGTCGCGCGCCGGGCGCAGCGACTCCTGACCTATGCGGAAGCAACCCGCACGGATGTCCACCAGCAGCTGGGAATTCCGCTCGCTCGAATCGACGCCGTGCCGCTCGGGCCTGGTGCCGAGAATCGTGTCTTGCCGACGCCGGAGGGCGAGCTTCGGGAGCGCATCGGCCTCGGCGCGGGCCGGGTAGTCCTCACGGTCTGGCGCAAGCGGCCGCACAAGAACCTCCGGCGGCTCGTCCAGGCCTTCCGGCGCGTGCGAGCGCGAGTACCCGACGCCGTCCTCGTCATGCCCGGCAACCCGACAGAGCACGAGCAGGAGCTTCGCCGTAGTCTGACGCGCTCGGGCTTTCCGACGCCGTTCGCTTTCCCGCCTACGTCGGCGCGGCCGACCTCGAAGGCCTCTTCCGCCTGGCCGAGTGCTTCGTCTTCCCGTCGCTGCGAGAGGGGTTCGGCCTTCCCATTCTCGAGGCGATGCGGCGAGGGGTCCCCGTCGCCTGCTCCGACGCCTCCTGCGCTGCCGGAGGTGGCCGGCGACGCCGCGCGCTACTTCGATCCGACGAGTGTCGAGGAGATGGCCGCTGCGATAGCAGAGCTGCTCGAAGACCGTGGGCTCGCAGCGCGGCTTGGCGAGGCCGGAACGCGCCCGCCAGGAGCTCTTCACGTGGCGCCGGACCGCCGAGCGGACGCTCGAGTCCTACGAACGCGCGTGGGCTCAGGCAGCTCGGTGACTACGATGACCCCCCGGCGCAGACGGTGACCCTCGGCCCCGACCCCACCGACGTTCTCGACACTCCGGCCGCCGGCGGCCACGTAGTCCGGGGCGGCGTTCCGGACAGGCTCTTACGTGGCGGGAATGGCGCTCGGCGTTCTCAGTGCGGCGCTGATGATCAGGCACCTCGGCGTCGAGGACTTTGGCAAGTACGTCGTCGTGACGTCGCTGATCGGGGTCGTCGCCGGGATCAGCGAAGCGGGGATGTCGAACATCGCCGTCCGCGAGTACTCGACCCGGAGTGGGCTCGATCGCGACCGACTGATGGCCAACCTGCTCGGCCTTCGGGTGGCTGTGACGATGATCGGCATGCTGGGCGCGGCCCTCTTCGCGGTCCTGGCGGGATACGAGGAGGCGATGATCGTCGGAACGTTGCTCGCGGGGATCGCCCTGCTGCTGACGACGACGCAGCAGACGATCTTGGTGCCGTTGTCGTCCTCGCTCCGGTTCGGCTGGGGTCAGTGCTCTGGAGTTCCTGCGTCAGGCCGCGCTTGTGGCGGTGGTCGTAACGCTCGTCCTGGGCGGTGCAGGCCTGCTCGCGTTCCTGGCCGCGCCCATCCCGGTCATCCTCCTCGTGCTGGCGGTCACGGCCGTGCTCGTGCGTGGCATCGTCCCGCTGGTTCCCGCGTTTCACCGCAAGGAGTGGATCGCGATCCTCCGCCTGGCCGCCGTCTACTCCGCAGCGACGGCGATCGGCACCGTGTACGTCTACGCGGCGGTGATTGCGACCTCGCTCGTCGCCAGCGAGCAGGAGAGCGGCTACTTCGCAGCGTCGTTCCGGATCTTCCTCATCCTGCTGGCGGTGCCGTCCCTACTGATCGCGACCGCCTTCCCCGTACTCGCGCGGGCCGCGCGAGACGATCGTGAGCGGCTCAGTTACGCGCTCCAGCGGTTGTTCGACATCGCGGTCATCGTCGGGTGCTGGCTGGCCCTGATCACGGTGCTCGGCGCACCACTGGCGATCGAGATCCTCGCCGGGGACAACTTCGAGGCCTCGGTTCCGGTGCTGCGGATCTACGGCCTGGCCACCGCGTTCGCGTGCGTCGCACTCACGTTCGGCTACGTGCTGGTGTCGATTCACCGCCACGCTGTGCTGCTCGTCGCCGCGATAGCCGCGCTCACGATCAGCATCGGGCTGACAGTCGCCCTGGTGCCCGTGGTGGGCGCCGAGGGAGGCGCCGTCGCGACGCTCGTCGTCGAGGCCGTGATCGCGGTCTTCTACGCGTGGGCGCTCTTTGCCCGCGGCGACTTCAAGCCTCGAGCTCGGCACCGTCGGGCGAGTCGCCGTCGCCACCGCGGCCGCCGCCGCCCTCGCGTTGATCCCGGCCCTCGGGCCGGCGCTGCTGGTGACCCTCGGCACTGCGGTGTTCTTCGGTGTGCTCTGGGTGCTCGGCGGAGTGCCCGAGGAGGTCTTCGAGGCGCTGAGGCCCGAGTCGAGGCGATCGTGAGGATCGGTTTCAACCTGCTCTTCTCTGGGAGGGCTCGGGAGGAACGGGCACCTATCTGCGCGGCCTGCTTCCCGCGCTCCTCCGCGAAGAGCCCTCGGCCTCGCTGACCGCGTTCGTCAGCTCGCACGCTCCCGCCGATCTGCTCGAGCGGGAGTGGTCGAGCGAGGTCGAGCTGGGTCCGCTGGGACGTCGACATCGCGAAGCGCCGCACGCTCGTGACGCAGATGCTCGGCCTTCCCGTCGCCGCCGCGCGCCGCCGCCTCGATGTTCTGCACGGCCCTGCCGACGTGGGGCCGCTCTTGACCACGCGGACGGCGAAGGTCGTGACGCTCCTCGATCTCATCTGGCTCCACGAGGGTGAGGACTCGGGGCTCACCGGCTGGGCCCGCACCTCGATGCGGCTCGCGTCGTTCGCGAGCGCACGCGCGGCCGACCGGGTGCTCGCGATCTCGCAGTCGGCGCGCGACGACCTCTTGCAGACGGGAGGCCTCGACCCCGGTTCCGTGGACGTGACGCTGCTCGGCGTCGACGGTGGCGAACCGCCGGTCGGCACGCCCGAAGGCGAGCTGCGCGGACGACTCGAGCTCGGCGGTGGGCCGATCCTCCTGTCCGTCGCCCAGAAGCGTCGGTACAAGCGGCTGGACACGCTCATTCGCGTCCTGCCGGAGCTCGACCCGGCGGTGCGGCTCGTGCTGCCCGGCACGTCGACGCCGCACGAGCAGGAGCTTCGCGCGCTCGCCGACAGCTGCTGGTCGCGGATCGGGTGCGCTTTCTCGACTGGATCTCGGACGACGATCTCAATGGGCTCTACCGGGCGGCGGACTGCTTCGTCCTGCCCTCGCGAATCGAGGGCTTCGGGCTCCCCGTGCTCGAAGCGATGCGGCACGGGACGCCCGTCGCCTGTTCGAACCGCACCGCTCTCCCGGAGGTCGCGGGCGAAGCTGCTCTCCTTTTCGACCCGGACGACCAGCAGGCGGTGACGGGTGCCGTTCGTCGCCTGCTCGAGGACGCGGCGCTACGCGCGGAGCTCTCGGAACGGGGCCGGCGGCGGAGCCGGCTGCTGACCTGGGACCGGACCACGGCCGCGACTCTCGACTCTTACCGGCGCGCCGTCGACGGCCGCCGTCAGGGCCTGTTCCGCGGGGCGGTCGGGTGACCAGCGTCCTCGTCGTCCGCGGGCATCAGGCCACGCCGTGGGAGCTGCGCCCGTGGGAGCTTCTGCCCGAGCGATTCGAGGTGCGGTATCTGCTCAGCTCACGAAACGCCTACGACGTGGACTCGGTCGAGCTCCCGGGCGTCCCCGCGCGCACGCTGCGCGGCGCGCTCCCACGCGGCCGTCTCGGCGAGCTCGCTGCCCTCGCGCTCGGCGATCGCTACCTGTCTCCGGAACGGGTGTTCGCCGACACGGACGTCGTGCACGCGGAGGAGCTCTCGTACTGGTTCGCCGGGCAGGCCGCCGCCCACAAGGAGAAGCTCGGGTACCGGCTCGTGCTGACGGTGTGGGAGACGATTCCGCTGCTCGCCACGCTGCGCAACGGTCGCGCCCGTCGCCAGCGCGAGCTCGGGTTGGCCCACACCGACCTGTTCCTCGCAGCGAGCGGGCGGGCCCGTGACGCGCTTCTGCTCGAGGGAGTGAAGCACCAGATCGAATCGTGGTCGCCTATCCGGGCATCGACACCGAGCGCTTCGCCGCGGCTGCGCCGCCCGATGCCGTTAGCGACCACGTCATCCTGTCCCTGGGCGGCTGGTCTGGGAGAAGGGCCACCAGGACGTGCTGCGCGCCGTCGCGGCACTCGACCGCGGGATCGTGACCCTCCCCGAAGGGTCGCGGCCGAAGCTCCTCGTCGTGGGCTCTGGGCCGGAGGGCGACCGATTGCTCGCGTATGCCGATGAGCTCGGCCTCGCCGGTCGCGTCGAGATTCGGTCCGTGCCGTACGAATCCATGCCCGCGCTCTACGCCCGGGCGTCCTGTGTCGTGCTCGCGAGCCTGCCGGCGGCCGGTCGGTCTCTACCCGGGCGACGTCCGCCGGGCTGTTCTGGGAAGAGCAGTTCGGAATGGTGCTCGCCGAGTCCCTCGCGGCCGGACTTCCGATCCTCGCCTCGACTCCGGGTGCGGCACCCGGAACTCCGGCCCCGCTGCAAGCTACTTCGCACCGGTAGAACTGGACCGAGCTTGCGCGCCTCCTTGCGGAGGGCCCGCTGTCCCGGCCGCCCGGCCGAGCGGGTCGAGCACCCGCCGGAGCTCGTGCAGCGCTATTCGACTCGATGCGGCGGCAGAGCGGCTCGCGGCCGCCTACGACCGGCGTGACCGACTCGAGCTGATTCAGCGAACGCCCTCGGCGGTCCGCGTCCCACGAGAACTTCGGCGGCCTGGCGGCGGGCCGAGCTCGCAGCCAGTCTCGCGCGCTCGCTTGTCGGACTCCAGCAGGCGCGCGAGTGCGTCCCGAATCGCGCCGGCACTCGTGCGGGTCGACGTAGACCGCCGCGTCGCCGGCGACTTCCGGGCAGGCTCGACACGTTCGAGGTCACGGACGGCGTCCCGGCGGCCAGGGCCTCGAGTACGGGTAGCCCGAAGCCCTCGTAGAGCGACGGGTAGGCGAAGACCGCCGCCCCGCGGTAGAGGCCGCGCAAGCTCGTCGTCCGGAACACGTCGCCGAGCAGCTCGGACGCGGTCGCGTGCGAGTCGCGCGCGGCGCGAGCGATCTGCCTCGACGTCCCATCCGCGTGGGCCCGACGAGCGCCAGCTGCGTCGCCGCGCGCGGATCGCGGCGGGCAGGTCGGCGAAGGCATCGATGCACGCGAACGAGGTTCTTGCGCGGCTCGAGCGTTCCGGTCGCTAGGACGTAGGGGCGGTCGAGCCCGTACCGTGACTTCACCTCCGCCAATTCCTCCTCCGTGCGCTCCCGGGAGAAACGATCGTCAGCGGCAAGCGGCACGACGAAGGCCTTTTCGCCGCTCTCGGGTGCCGAGTCACCAGGTCCCGCCTCGTCGCTTCCGAAATGCACACCAGGCGCGCGGCCCGGCGGACGCCTCGCCCGATCGTCGCCCGCTCGATCAGCGTCGAAGAGCGCCGGCCCGCGATTCCGGGCTGGAAGGCCACGAGGTCGTAGACCATGACCGCGGTCGGCACTCGCGCGAACCACGCCGTCAGGTAGCTGTTCGTGGAGAGAAACGCCTTCGAGCGGCGGCCGGCGTCGAGGCCGGCCCAGACGTTCCAGGCGGGATCCGGGAGACCCCTGAGCCGCCACTCGAACTGGTCGCCGAGCGCCTCCTCCCACGCGGTGCGGCCGAAGAGCACGTATCTGTGATCGTCCTCACGCCTCGCGAGCGCCCGGAGGAGCTCGCGAATCACGCGTCCTCGCCCGGCGCGGTCCTCGGTCGCCGCGCGGGCGTCGATCCCGATCGTCGTCAAGCGGCGAGCGCCTTGCTGTACGACTCGAGCGTCCGTCGAGCCGTTTCCTCCCAGCTGAAGCGCTTCGCCCGCTCGCGGCCGGCAGAGCGGAGCCGCTCGGCGAGCTCGTTGTCCGAGAGGAGCCGGCGGATCGAGTCGGCGATCGCGTCCACGTCGAGGGGGTCGAAGAGGAGCGCCGCGTCGCCGGCCACCTCGGGCAGCGACGTCGTGTTCGAGCAGGCGACCGGAGCGTCGCGCAGCATCGCCTCGAGCACGGGCAGCCCGAACCCCTCGGCCAGCGACGGGAACACGAAGCAGTCCGCCGCGCGGTACAGGCCGTCGAGTGTGGCGTCGTCCACCCAGCCGAGCAGACGGACGCGGTCAGCGACCCCGGCCTGCTCGACCCGCTTGCGGAAGCTCTTCCTCGTGCGCCGTCGAATACCCCGGCATCAGCAGGACGGCTTCGGGGACCCGCGCCAGAGCCTCGATCAGGCGGCCGGCGTTCTTGTGCGGCCGCTTCGCGAGCACGCTGAGCACGAGCGGGGCGTCACCCACGTCGAACCGGCGGCGGATCTCGAGCGGCGACGGGCCCTTGACACCGTCGGCGATCCCGGGCCCGAGCGGAGCGACGTCGACGCGCTCGCGCGCAATGCCCAACAGCTCCACGATGTCGGTCTTCGACGCCTCGGAATCGGTGAGCACGCGCGTGGACCGCCGGGCGGCGAGGGGCACGAGAACCTCGACCCCGCGGGCGATCAGACCGCGCTCGGGAAAGCGGCGGAAGTTGACGTCGTGCACAGTCGTCACCTGCGGCAACCGGGGAGACCGAGGGCGCAGTGTTGAAGACGTTGTGCAGCAGGTCGGCGCCCGCCTTCCGCACCGCGAGCGGCAGCAGGGTCTGTTCCGCCAGGACGCGCCGGACGCGGCTGCGGGGGTCGTACGAGAGCCTGACGACCTCGACGCCGTCCCACGTCTCCCGCGCGGCGGCCCCGGCGGCGAACGCAGTCAGGCGGAGGTCGGGCGCCTCCGCGAGCAGGGCCGGGATCAGCCGGCGGGCGTAGACCTCGGCGCCGCCCGTCTCGCCGGGGACCAGATGCAGCAGGTTGAGCGCGACGTGCATGGTCTCAGCGGCCGGCGTAGGCGCCGACCACCGTCTCGAGCGAGCTCTCGAGCGAGAGCCGGTGTGCGTTCCGGGCGAACCAGTCGGCGGTGGAGGCGCGCATCGTCTCGCCGGCCTCGTGGACGCGGAGGATCGCGGCTGCGAGCTCGTCCGGCTCGGCCGAGGCCGCGATCACGCCGTTGACACCGTCTTCGATCAGCTCGACGGCGGCGTTGTCCTCGTCGGCCACCACGATGCTCGGGGTGCCGCGCGCGGCAGCCTCGACCACGACGAGGCCGTAACCCTCGCGGCGGGAGGGAAGCGCCATGCAGAGCGCGCGCCTCAGGGTCTCGTCCACCCGCTCGGAGTCGACGAACCCCGGCGCCTCCACCGAGCCGTCGAGGCCGAGCTCGTCGATCAAGCGGAGCACCTCGGGCCGGTCGGGGCCGTCCCCGAAGATCACGCACGCGGAGCTCCGGGGCGCTCTCGCGCGCCCGGGCGAACGCGCGCACGAGCGCCGGCACGCGTTTCTCCGGGATGTGACGGCCGGGGTAGGCGACCAGCGGCTCGGCCGGACCGGGCCGGGGCTTGTCCGTCGGGCCGGCGTACTCCCCTTCGAGCACCGTCGGCGTGCCCGGATAGCCCTCGTCCCGCAGCCGCCGCGCGTGGAGCCGCGAGAAGCAGAACGCCCGGTGCGGGATGCGCGTGCAGGCCCGCTGGATCCGCCAGGCGATCCAGCCGCCGACACCGCCGAGGTACTCACGCCAGTAGGCCCGAGTCCAGACCTCGTGCCAGTCGACCACGACTCGATAGCCACGCCTGCGCCGCAGGATCCCGGCCGCCGCGAGCCCGAAGAACGGCGTGGCCGCGGTGTGCACGACGTCGTAGCGGTCGCCGTGGCGGAACAGGTGGCGGAAGACGCCGAAGCCGAAACGGATCGCGGGCCAGATCCGCCGGCGTCCTTCGACGGCGTAGAGCTCGAACCGCGGCCCCACCTCGACGACCTGGACACCCGGGACGTCCGGGTGCTCTCCCTTCGGCCACTGGCGAAGCGTCAGGTAGGTGACGTCGTGCTCTGCCGCGGCGAGGCGTTCACCGAGGTTGCGGTACCAGCGCTCGGCACCACCGACGGTGTACGGGTAGAGGCAGTCGTAGACGAGGCAGATGCGCATGATCGAGTGGGCGGAGGCACCCGAGGCCGCATCTACACTATTGGCTTCGTGGCAGCCGAGGCCGTCCAGACCATGTCCTCGCCGGTCGAGGAGCGGTCGGCCGCCCGCAGGCGTCTCGCGATCGTCCCCGCCCTCAACGAGCAGGCGAGCATCGCCCGCGTCGTGGCCGAGATCAACGAAGCCGACCCGGGCTTCGACGTCGTCGTGGTCGACGACGGATCGCTCGACCGCACCGCCGAGGTCGCCGAGGCGACCGGCGCCCGCGTGCTCAGGCTGCCTTTCAACCTCGGCATCGGCGGAGCCGTTCAGACCGGCTATCGCTACGCGTACGAGAACGGCTACTCGATCGCAGTCCAGATCGACGGCGACGGCCAGCACGACCCGAAGGAGCTCGCGGCGCTGTTGGCGCCGCTGCTCGCGGGCGAAGCCGACGTCGTGATCGGTTCTCGCTTCGCCGGAGCCGGCACCTACCGAGCACAGCTCTCCCGGCGGCCCGGGATCCGCGTCTTCGCCTGGATCGTGTCGCTGGTCGTCCGCCGCCGGATCACGGACTCCAGCTCCTCGTTCCGGGCGATGAACCGGCGCGCGCTCGCGCTCTTCAGCGTCGACTACCCGCACGGCTTCCTCGAGACCGTCGAGGCGACGGTGCTCGCGGCCAGGAGCGGCCTGCGGCTCGTCGAGGTCCCGGTCGTGATGCGAGAGCGCACCGAGGGGACCTCGACGCTGACCTTCGCGCGTTCGCTCTGGTACGCGGCCAAGGTGCTCCTGGCCGTCTTCGTCAGCCTGTTCCGCCGGCCCGTCGTCCACCACCTGGAGGAGGAGCCGTGATCCCCTTCCGCGTCGCCGTCGTGGCGAGCCTCGCCGTGCTCGTCTTCCTGGTCGTGATCTTCGAGCTGATCCGCCGGCGCCGGCTGCAGGAGCGCTATGCGCTGCTGTGGCTGCTGACCGGCGGTGTCCTGCTGCTCTTCTCGGTCTGGCGCGACGCGCTGCGCCTGCTCGCGGAGACGGTCGGGATCGCCTACCCGCCGTCGGCGCTGTTCGTGATCGCGTCGTTCTTCATCCTCGTCGTGCTGCTCCACTACTCGACCGTGATCTCCGAGCTGTCGGAGCGGAACGTCACCCTGGCGCAGCGGGTGGCGATCCTGGAGGAGCGCCTGAAGCGGACGGAGGCGCGGGTCGAGCCATGAGCGAGCTGGACAAGATCGTCGTCCGCCTGCGCCACGAGCTCGGCGCGAGCGGGATCGCCTCGGAGGACGGGCTGCTCGGGCCCCTGCCGAGCCGACGCCGGGCCGACCGCCTCTGGGCGGTCACCGCCGAGCGCCCCTACCTCGCCCGCCCCGGCACCGCGGGACGAATCCGGGGCGCGGCGCTGCATGCCGCTGAAGGCGCTGCTTCGCCGGACGATGCGCTGGTACGTCGAGCCGCTGGCGACCGACCAGCGTGAGTTCAACGCGACCGTGCTGCGGCTCGTGGACGAGCAGCACCAGCAGACCCTGCGCGCGCTCGAGCGCCTGGAGGAGCGCGTCAGCGCCCTCGAGCAGCGCGGCACATGAGGATCGCGGTCTGCCTGCCCCAGGTCCCGTTCGCGCGAGGCGGGGCCGAGATCCTCGCGGACAACCTCGTGACCGAGCTCGAGAGAGCGCGGGCACGAGGCCGAGACGGTCAGCGTCCCGTTCAAGTGGTATCCGGGCACGCGCGTGCTGACGCACGCGCTCGTCTGGCGGATGCTCGACCTCGAGGAGGTCGACGGCCGCCCGATCGACCTCGTGATCGCGACGAAGTTCCCCTCGTACGCGATCCGGCACCCGAACAAGGTCGTCTGGCTCGTGCACCAGTTCCGCCAGGCGTACGAGCTCGACGGCACCGACCTCGGCCAGTTCGGCGACACGGCCGAGGAGCGGGCGACGCGGCGCGCCGTGCAGCGGCTCGACCGGGTCGCGCTCGGCGAGGCGAAGCGGCTGTTCGCGATCTCGCAGAACGTCGCCGACCGGCTGTCGCGGTCGACCGGGCTCGAGGCCGAGCCGCTCCCGCCGCCTCCGCCGCCGCTCGACTACCGCTGCGAGAGCTACGGGGATTTCGTCCTCTCGGTCGGGAGGCTCGATCGCGCCAAGCGCGTCGACCTGCTGCTCGAGGCCGTCGCGGCGAAGGACGGGACGCGCGTCGTCGTCGCCGGCGACGGGCCCGACCGCGAGCGGCTGGAGGAGCTCGCGCGCTCGCTGCGGCTCGACGGTCGCGTGACGTTCGCCGGCCGCGTCGACGACGCCGAGCTGGCCGTCGCTGTACGCGCGCTGCCTCGCCGTCTTCTACGCACCGGTCGACGAGGACTACGGATTCGTCCCCTACGAGGCGTTCCTGTCCGAGAAGCCGGTGGTGACAACGCGGGACGCGGGCGGCCCGCTCGAGGTCGTCTCGGACCCCGAGACGGGCCTCGTCGTCGAGCCGACGCCGGCCGCGGTCGGCGAGGCGCTCGCCTGGCTCGCCGAGCACCCGGACGAGGCGCGGGCGCGCGGACGCGTGGGCAAGGACGTGGCGGCGCGCGTGACCTGGGACACGACGATCGACCGGCTGCTCGCCACTTGAAGGTCGCGTACTTCTCGCCGCTGCCCGCCGGAGCGCTCGGGCATCGCCGACTACAGCGCGCTGCTCCTGCCTGCGCTGCGGGAGCGCCTGGACGTCGAGATCGTCAAGCACGGCGCCAAGCGAGCCCCGCGCGGAACGGACGTCTCGCTCTACCACGTCGGCAACCTCGCCGATGCGCACGGCTGGATCGTCGAAGCTCTGCGGCGCGAGCCCGGCGTCGTCGTCCTGCACGACTACGTGCTCCACCACCTGATGGCAGGGCTGACCCTCGGGCAAGGCGACCGCACCGGCTACCTCGACGCGATGCAGGCCGAGGCGGGCGCGATCGGCCGCATGCTCGCGCACGGTGTGATCGACGGGCTCGTTCCGCCGATCTGGGAGGAGCGCGCGCACGACTACCCGCTGTCCGCGCCCGTCGTTGCGCTCTCGACCGGCGTGATCGTCCACTCGCACTACGTCGAGGAGCGCGTCCGCTCGACCTTCGCCGGCCCGGTCTGGCGAGTGCCCCACCCGGCCTGGGAGCCGCCCGCGAGCCCACCCGGCGCCGCAATTGCCGCGGAGCGGCGATCCGCTGATCGTCTCGGTCGGGAACGTCAACCCGTCCAAGCGCGTGCCGCAGCTGCTAGCCGCCTTCGCCCTGCTTCGCGCGCAGCCATCCCGACGCGCTGCTCGTGCTCGCGGGCGCGGCCGCCCCGAGCTTCGACCTCGCGGACGAGATCGGCCGCGCGGGGCTCGAGCTCGGCCGGGACGTCGTCCACCTCGACTACGTCGACGAGGGGACGCTGTGGGGCCTGCTGACCGTGGGCGACGTCTGCGTGAGCCTGCGCCACCCGACGATGGGCGAGACCTCGGGGATCGCGGTGCGCGCGCTGTCCGCGGGCCGGCCGCTGGTCGTCAACGACGTCGGCTGGTTCGCCGAGCTGCCGGACGAGGTCGCGCTAAGGTTCCGGTGGGCTCCGACGAGGTGCTGACGCTCGCGGCGGAGCTCGAGCTGCTCGCCGGCGATCCCGGCGCGGCGCGAGCGGATGGGAGCGGCGGCAGCCGAGTACGCGCGCAGCGAGCACGCGCTCGACCGCTCGCCGATCTCTACGCGGCGGCACTCGAGGAGGCCGCCGGCGGAGTCGCGGTCGAGAACGCCGTCGTCGGTGAGTTCGCGCGCGCCGCGGACGAGGTCGGCCTCGAGGCCCAGTCCGAGGAGCTCAGCCATCTGGCGGACGCGCTCAGGAGCCTGCGCCGTGGAGACTGAGCGCGGATACGCGGCGGCGAGTTCGGCGCCGACCGGATCATCGCCTCCGAGCCTCGCGCGGCGCGCTGGCCCGCCGTCCCGGTGCCGGTTACGACGGAGCACGCGCGCGCCGCCGCGCTCGCCCTCGGGGTGCTGATCGCGCTCTCGGTGCTGGTGCGGACCGTGCTCGCCTGGCGCATCCCGACCCCCTGGATCATGGTCGACGAGCTCCTCTACTCGGAGCTGGCGAAGAGCTTCGCGGAGCGAGGCGACCTGCTGATCCGCGAGCTCCCGTACGGACGGCTCAGCCTCCTGTACCCGGTCGTGATCTCGCCCGCCTGGCTGTTCGACGCGATGGCGACGACGTACGGCGTCGCGAAGGTGATCAACGCCGTCCTGATGAGCCTGGCGGCCGTGCCGGCCTACCTCTGGGCGCGCCGGCTCGTCAGCCCCACGTTCGCGCTGGTGGCGGCCGCGACTCGTCCTCCTGCTCCCGGACTTCGTCTACACGGGCACGCTGATGACCGAGAACGCGTTCTTTCCCGCCTTCGTGCTGGCCGCGTACGCGCTCGCGGTCGCGCTCGAGCGCCCCACGCTGCTCAACCAGGGCCTTGCTCTGGGCGCGTGCGTCGTCGCGAGCGGCGGTGCGCGTGCAGGGGATCGTCCTCTTCGCGATCCTGGTGGCGGCCGTCGTGCTCAAGGTGCTCCTCGACCTGCCGGGCGGGGCCGGGCGCCCGAGGGCGCTGGTGAGGCCGTACCTGCCCATGCTCGGCGCGCTCGTGGGCGCGGCGCTCGCCTACGTGCTCCTGAAGACAGCTCAGGGCGCCGACCTGGCGTCGGGGCTCGGCTCGTACGCGGGGGTGAACACCCAGTACGACTGGGGCGACGCGTCGCGTTGGATCCTTCGCCACGCGGCCGAGCTCGGGCTGCTCGTCGGCGTGGCTCCGCTCGCGGCGCTGATCGTCCTGGCCGGGCTGGCCTCGATCCGAGGGCTGCCGAGTGCGGCGGAGCGCGCGTTCGTCGCCGTCGCCGTGCCTGCCGTCGTCCTGGTCGTCGTCCAGGTCGGGATCTACGCGTCGCACTTCTCGTTCCGCATCCAGGAGCGCAACATGTTCCACGTCGCGCCGCTCCTGCTGCTGGCGCTCGTCTTCTGGCTCGGGTCGCGGCGCACCGCGGCCGCCCGTCCTCGCCGGCGGTCGCCGCGCTTGGTGTCGGCGGCGTTGCTCCTGGCGCTTCCCCTGTCGTCGCTGTTGAACGTCTCGATCTTCTCGGACACGTTCGCGCTGATTCCGCTCCTTCGCCTCGACCAGGTCGTCGGGCGACGTGCGCCTCTACATGCTCGCGGGAGGCGTGGCGGCAGCCCTCGCCTTCCTCTTCGTGCCCCGCCGGCTCGCGCGCGATCGTGCTGCCGCTTGGCGATCGCGCGGCTACTTCGCGGTGGCCACGAACTCGGTGATGGGGGCGATCGAGGACTACTCGCGCAACCTCCGGACGCTCGTGCCGGCGAACGCGTCGTGGGTGGACGACCGCATCGGGCCCGACGCCGACGCTCCGTACCTGTTCGGGACCACTGCCGATCCTTTTCGCGAGGCGGTCGCCCTCTGGCAGCTCGAGTTCTGGAACCGCAGCATCGCCGGCGTCTACGGCCTGGGGGTGCCGCCACAGGCCGGTATTCCCGAGCTCCAGGCGACGTTCGACCGTGCCACGGGCGAAATCGTCTCGAGCTCACCGGGTCTCGAGGGAGCGAGCTACGTGCTCACCCAGGAGGCGCTGGACCTCGCGGAGCGCCGGCTGGAGGCCTCGGGCGAGGCGGTCCTCTACGCGGTGGACGATCCGCTGCTGGTGGAGAGCACGGTCGGCGGCGTGTTCGCGGACGGCTGGATGGGCTCGGATGCGACCTACGACCGCTATTCGGGCGGGCCAGGGACGCTGACGGTCTCGCTGTCGAGGGAGGCCTGGGCGAGGTCCGGACAAGCCCGGCCGCGTCGTGATCGAGGTCGGGCCGCTCGTCGCCGGCACCGACGGCCTTCCGGCGATCGGCGAAGTGACCGCCCGACGGACCTGGACGATCCACTCGCGCTCGCGGAGGACGTTCCGGCTGCCGACTCCCGAAGCCGCCGTTCCGGGCGCACGTCCACATCGAGCCGACGTTCTCGCCGGCGGACTACGGCCAGGCGCGACGCGCGTCAGCTCGGGGCTCAGGTCGCGTTCGGGTTCGCGCCGACGCGCTCAGCGCGCAGACGGTAGGCGTGCCGGTGAAGCACGACGAAGCCCGCGACTGACGTACGGGAGGATGCTCAGCGCGTGCAGGACGACGATGCACGAGAGCGCCGTCGGAGTCGTCGATGCCGTACGCGCGCAGCGCGACGACGCCTCCGGCCTCGAACACGCCGAGGCCGCCCGGGGCGGACGGGATCACGAGCGCGAGGGTCGTGGTCACGAGCACGAGCACGCCGGCGTCGAAGCCGAGCCCGAGGTCGAAGCCGATCAGCACGAACCAGAACGAGGCCGCCAGCACGAGCCACGACGCGAGGGTGAGCAGGAAGGCCGGGATGGCGAGCCGCGGCCGGTGGAGTGCCCCGAGACCCTGGACGAGGTTCGCGGCGGCGCGTTCGACGTGCTCGGCCGACACGCGCGGAATCCGTTCCAGCGGCCTGAGGACGAAGTGCGATCGGCCGGACGCCGTAGCGGTCGACCACGAAGACGCCGCACCACGATGACGGCGGTGAGCGCCGCGGCGAGCGATCGCCGCGCGGCGGAGCCAGCTGACCTCGGGCAGGAACGGCGCGGTCAGGAAGAGCAGGACGAGCAGCGCGACCACGTCGTAGAGGCGCTCCACGACGGCGGTGCCGAGAGCCTCGACCCGCGAGGTGCGCGCCTCCTGGTGCAGCACGACGATGCGGGCGGCCTCGCCGGCCCGCGCCGGCAGGATCGAGTTGAACAGGAGCCCGACGAGCATCGCTCGGGTGACCGCGCCGAAGCGGCGGCCGCGTCTCCGGATAGAAGAGGAGCTGCCAGCGGCAGCGCGCGGATCACGACGGCCACGGCGATCGCGCCGAGGGCGGGGATGAGCCAGAGGTAGCTCGCTCTCGCGCAGGGCCTCCCAGAAGAGGTCGAGTCGACGTCGCGCGCCGCGAGCCAGGGAAGACCGCCGAGACGGCGAAGCCGACGACGAGGAGCAGGGCCGCGCGTGGAGCGCATCGGGCGCTGAGCTTACGTCGCTACCTGGCGCGTCTGATTCACTATCGCGCCGTGCCGGAGATCGCCTCCAAGATCGACGCGACCGAGCTGCGACGCCTCGTGCTCGAGCAGTCGAAGCGCGCCAACGTCGGCCACATCGGCTCGGCGCTCTCGATCGCCGACATCCTCGCCGCGCTGTTCGGCGGCGTCCTCCGCGGCGAGCCGGACGACCCCGACCGCGACCGCTTCGTGCTCTCGAAGGGCCACGCCGCGCTCGCGCTCTACGCCGCGCTGCACGCTGGCCGGCCGGCTCGAGCGCGCGCGAGCTCGAGACGTACTGCGGCGACGGCACGCTGCTCGGCGCGCATCCCGAGCACGCGCTGCACGGGCATCGACTTCTCGACCGGCTCGCTCGGCCACGGGCTCTCGATCGGCGCCGGCGCCGCGCTGGCCGCGCGGCTCGCAGGGCTCGGACCGGCGCGCCTTCGTGCTCGCTGAGCGACGCCGAGTGCAACGAGGGCTCGGTCTGGGAGGCCGTCGATGTTCGCCGCCCACCACCGGCTCGCGAACCTCGTCGCGATCGTCGACCTCAACGGCCAGCAGGCGCTCGGCTACACCGCGCGACGTGCTCGACCTCGACGCCGCTCGCCGAGCGCTGGCGCGCCTTCGGCTGGGACGTCGCACGAGGTCGACGGCCACGACGTCGACGCGCTCGCGGCGGCTCGTCGAGGGCCTGGACGACCGCGAGCGGCCGCCGCACGTGCTCGTCGCGCAGACGACGTTCGGCAAGGGCGTCTCCTTCATGGAGCGCCAGATCAAGTGGCACTACTTGCCGATGTCCGACGACGAGTACGCGCAGGCGCTCGCGGAGCTCGAGGCGGCGCGATGCGAGAGGCGCGTTCGCCGAGGCGCTCGTCGAGCTCGCCGAGCGCGACGACCGCGTCGTGCTGCTGACCGGCGACCTCGGCTTCACGGTGCTCGAGCCGTTCGCCGAGCGCTTCCCCGACCGCTTCTTCAACGTCGGCGTCGCCGAGCAGAACATGGTCGGGCGTCGCGACCGGGCTCGCCGAGGCCGGCTTCATGCCCGTTCGTCTACTCGATCGCCACCTTCGCGACGCTGCGGCCGTACGAGTTCATCCGCAACGGCGCCGCGCTGCACGACCTGCCGGTGCGCATCGTCGGCGTCGGCGGCGGCTTCGACTACGGCGCCGAACGGCGCTCACCCACTACGCGCTCGAGGACATCGGCGTCATGCGCGCTGCAGCCGGGCATGACCGTCATCGCGCCCGCCGACCCCGACGCAGGCGCGCGCCGCCGCTGCGCGCGACCGGCGACGCTCGACCGGGCCCGTCTACTTCCGCCTCGGCAAGGACGGTCACGCCGTGCTGCCGGGCCTCGACGGCCGCTTCGAGCTCGGCCGCGCCGAGCTGATCGGCGACGGCGACGGACGTCGCGCTCGTCGCGCTCGGCAGCGATCGCGCGTCGAGGCGGTCGCGCGCCGCCGAGCTGCTCGCGCGAGCAGGGCGTCGACGCCACGCGTCGCGGTCGTCTCGAGCCTGCAACCCGCGCCCGATCGACGACCTCGCCGACGCTGCTCGCGCGCGTGCCGCTCGCGCGTCACCGTCGAGGCGCACTACGTCGACCGGCGGGCTCGGCTCGCTCGTCGCCGAGGTCGTCGCCGAGCGCGGCCTCGACTGCCGCGCTCGTCCGCTGCGGCGTGCGCGACGATGCCGACGCGGCCGGTCGGGCAGCCGCGCGCTACCTGCAGCGAGCAGCACGGCCTCTCCGCCGCGGCGCTCGCCGACGGCCGTCCGCGCACTGCGCCGGCCGGCGCTGACGCGTCCGACCGTGGCCGACCGCCTGACCTCGATCGTCCTGCCGGTCCACAACCAGGCGCGACCACCTCGAGCGAGGTCGTCGGCGAGCTACCTGGACGCGCTCGACCGCCTGCGACGAGCCGGTACGAGCTCGTGCTGCGTCCCGAACGCCTGCCGCGACGGCTCGGCCGAGATCTGCGCGCGCGCCTCGCCGACGGCGACCCGAGCGTGCGCTGGCGTCGAGCTCGCAGCAGGGCGGCTGGGGGCGCGCGGTCCGCGCCGGGCTCGCGCGAGGCGCGCGGCGACCTGCTCTGCTACACGAACTCGGCCCGCACGACGCCGCGAGATGCTGACGCTGATGCTCGTCGTACGCCGCCGCGTACCCGAAGGTCGTGCTGAAGGCGAACCGCACGATCCGCGACAGCTGGCAGCGGCGGCTCGGCTCGCTGCTCTACAACCTCGAGTGCCGCGCGCTGTTCGACCTCGCCGACCTGGGACATCAACGGCACGCCGAAGGTCTTCCCGCGCGCGTTCGACGCGGCTGCTCGAGCTCGACGCGCGACGACGACCTGATCGACGCTCGAGTTCATCGTCGTCTGCCGGCGCGAGGAGCTACCCGATGATCGAGGTGCCGATCCTCGCGACCGAGCGCCACGGCGGCGAGTCGACGACGAACTACGGCTCGGCGGTGCGGCATGTACCTGCGGCGCGTACCGGCTGCGCGCGCGGCTCGCGCGATGAGCGGCTCGGCAGCTGACGCGCCGACGCTCTGGCGCCGGCACGACGCGCGCGTGGCGCGACCCGGCGCAGGTCGTCGCGCCAGTGGGAGGACGCGCGGCGCGACCGAGCCCGCGCTGCTGCGCGGCGCGGGCCGCGGGGCGCCTTCTGGGACGCCGCTCGACGCGGCCGGCGCTCACGCTGCTCGTGTCACGCGCGAGTACGAGCACCTGGTGCGTCGCGCTGACGGTCGCCGGCGGCCGGCCCCGCACGTCGCTACCTGCCGCTGCCGCACCCGTCCGGGCATCGCCGTCGACGCGCGGGCGCGGCGTCGTCCACGTCGCGAGCACGCGCAACCCGAACCAGGTCTTCGAGCTCGCGCCGGTCGCCGGCGCGCTCGCGCGCGGCGGACGCGGCCGCGCCGAGCTCGCCGGGCGGCCGCTCGTGCCGGTGCGCTCGCGCTTCTTCCCGGGCGCCTCTACCTGCACGACCTGGCGCTCGTCGGCGGCGCGCCTGCACGCCAACGCCGTCGGCCAGAACGCCGTCGTCCGCCTCGACCGACGAGCGGCGCTCGAGCGCGTCTGGTGGCCGAAGTGCGATCGAGACGCGACGGCCGGCCCGACTTCGACGCGCAACTACCTCCAGCTGAACTCGATCGCGGCCGGGCGCGACCTCGAGCGCTCGTTCTTCTCGGCGTCGGCCGACCGCGCCGTCGGCGCGCCGGCCCGGCCACCGCAACTTCCCCGTCGACCGCCGCGGCGTGATCTTCTCCGGCGCGACGCGCGAGCCGGTCGCGCGCGGCCTCACGCGGCCGCACTCGGCGCGCCTGCACGGCGGCGAGCTCTGGGTCGACAACAGCGGCTACGGCGAGGTCGGGCGCGGTCGCGGACGGCGCGCTTCGAGGCCGTCGCGCGGCTGCCCGGGCTGGACGCGCGGCCTCGCGCTTCGCGGGCGACGTCGCCTTCGTCGGCACCTCGCGGGTGATCCCGCGCTTCCGCGCAGCTACGCGCCCGGCCTCGACGTCGACCGGAGCGTCTGCGGCGTCGCACGCGGTCGACGCCGGCACCGGGCGACGTGCTCGGCAGCGCTCACGTGGCCGGACGGCAACCAGATCTTCGCGGTCGAGCGCGTTCCGCGCGCGCTCACGCTCGGGCTTCCCGTTCCGCGCCGGGCGCCGGCGGCCGCGCGGCCCAGCGCGACCTCTTCTACAGCCTTCGACCGACGCGACCCGGAGGAGATCCAGCATGAGCACGACTTCCGGCTCCTGATGATCGGCGCCATGTACGAGAACGGCGGCAACACGACCCACCGCTTCCTCGACGGCCACCCGCAGCTGTTCGTCTACCCGTTCGAGTCGCAGCTCGGGACGCGGCTCGTCAACGACGCGCCTCGCGTCGATGTTCCCGGTCAAGTACCGCTGGCCGGTGTTCGCGCTCGACGCGACGCCGGAGCAGGACTACCGCGCGATCATCGACGAGGAGGGCAAGGTCCGCGCGCGCACGCCGCACGTGAGCAAGTTCCGCGACCAGCCGTTCGACCTCGACGACGACGAGCGGCGCGAGCTCTACGTCGCGCACGTCGAGCGAGACCGGCCGCTCGCGCGGCGAACAACGTCGCCGCGTTCTTCCGCGCGACGTTCGACGCCTGGAAGGACTTCGACCGCAGCGGGCAGCGAGGCAGGTCTACGTCGGCTACAGCCCGATCATCGTCGTCGACGCCGAGCAAGATCCTCGACGACCTCCCGAACGGCGCACTTCCTGCACGTCGTCCGCAACCCGTGGTCGGCCTACGCCGACACGAAGAAGCGCCCGGTGCCGCTGTCGCTCGCGACCTACATGCTCGGCTGGACGCTCAACCAGCACTACGCGCTGCTCTGCGCGCGAGCGCTATCCCGGACCGCATGCACATCGTGCGCACCGAGGACGTGATGGCCGACTCCGGTCGCCGACGCTCGGCGCCGGTCTGCGAGGCGCTCGGGCTCGAGCGCCGCCGACGCGCTCGACGCGCCCGAGCTGGAACGGCAAGGCGCTCGAGCGAGGTCTATCCGTGGGGGACGATCCGCACGCCGACGCCCGGAGGCGAACCGCGCCACCGCGCGAGGAGCTCTCGCGCCGAGGAGCGCGACGAGGTCGCGCGCCGCGCGCGTGGCCGTACCTCGAGGCGTTCGGCTACGACGACTTCCTCCTAGGCCTGACGCGCGCGCTCGTCACCGGCGCGGCCGGCTTCGTCGGCGCGAACCTCGTGCGCCGGCTGCTGGCCGACGGCGCGGACGTGCATCGCGCTCGTCCGGCCGGGCGGCGACGCCTGGCGGCTGGACGGGCTCGACGTCGAGGTCGGTCGAGGCCGACGTGCGCGACGCCGGTCGGCCGCTGTCGCGCGGTGCGCGCCGACTGCGGTCTTCCACCTCGCCGCGCACGGCGCCTACTCGTGGCAGACGGACGCCGCGGCGATCCTGCGAGACCAACGTCGCTCGGCACCGCGCACCTGCTCGACGGCTGCGCGGCACGGCGCGCGCGTCGTGCACGCCGGCTCGTCGTCGGAGTACGGGCTGCAAGGACGCACGCGCCCGGCGAGGACGAGCCGCTCGAGCCGAACAGCGCCTACGCCGTCGCGCAAGGCGGCGGCGACCGACTGCTACGCCGCGCGCGGCGCGACGGCGCCGTCGTACGCTGCGCCTCTACTCGGTCTACGGGCCGTGGGAGGAGCCGAACCGGCTCGTCCCGACGCTGCTCGGCGCGCGCGCTCGACGGGCGAGCTGCCGCCGCTCGTCGTCGCCGCGAGGTCGCGCGCGACTTCGTCTACGTCGACGACGTCTGCGAGGCGTTCGTGCCGGCGCGCCGAGCGCGCCGAGCCCGGCGCGCGTCTACAACGTCGGCACCGGCCGCCAGACGACGCATCGCCGAGGTCGTCGAGGCTGCGCGCGCCGGCTGGCGGGCGTCGAGGCCGAGCCGCAGTGGGGATCGATGCCGGACCGCGGCTGGGACACCGACACCTGGGTCGCGAACCCGGCGCGGATCCGGGCGGAGCTGGGCTGGGAACCGCGGATCGGTCTGGAGGAGGGCCTTCGCGCGCACGCTCGAGTGGCTCAGGACGGAGGCGCCGCCGGGACGATACGAATCGCCCGCGTAGCGATCGGGCCGAGGCGCAGCGGCTCGTCGGCGACGACGCCGAGGCCCGCCTTCTCGAACAGGCCGAGCAGCTCCGCGTGCGGGCGCATGTGCTCGCCGCGGTCGTGCTCGATGAACCACCGGCCGAGGCGGTTCTGCTGCTCGGCCACGGGCTCGAAGCGAGACGACGCTCCCCCGGCGCGAGCGCGGCCGGCGGCCTCGAGGACCGCGACGGAGGTCTCGTCGGAGCAGGTGGTGCAGGAAGTCGACCATCAGGGTCAGGTCGAACCGCTCGTCCTCGCGCGCGAGGTCGACCGCGTCGAGGCACTGGAACGACGGCGCGCTCTGCCGCGGCGTCGCGCGCGTGGTCGACGTACGGCGCAGTTGACGTCGACGCCGAGGTAGTCGCCGGCGGTGAGCGTCGACGTACTGGCCGATCCCGCAGCCGATGTCGAGCAGGCTCGGATCGCCCTCCAGGAGACCCCAGTCGGGGAGCCGTTGCTCCCGCCGGCGATAGAGCCCGAAGGTCGCAGTCGAGCCCGAGACGCGAGAGCTCCCAGACGGCGGGGAATCCGAGCATCAGGGCCGGCTCACTGAGGTCGAAGAAGAGGACGCGTCCGTCGGGGCTCGCAATCGGCGCGCCGAGCAGCGGCCGCAGCTCGGCCTCCAGCGCGGCTGCGTCGTCGGCGTAGCCGTCCCGGTCGATCCAGACGCCCGAGAAGCCGAGCTGCCGCAGGCGAGGAACGAGCTGCGCCGACGGTAGCGGCGCGAGGTCGTCGCCGACGTCCTCGGGCGCGGCCCTTGATCGCGCCGTAGCTCCAGCGCAGGTCGTCCGAATGGAGGTAGGCGCGTAGTGGGTCGTAGTCGACCATGTGCCGGATCGATCCGGCGGCGGGGAAGGGCATGTAGGGCAGCTGGTAGACCGCGGCATTCTCGGGCAGCCGGCGGTCGATCTCGCTCCACGAGCGCCTCGTCGCTCTTCCACTCGCTCTCGACGGCGCCGTAGGCCGGCGTGAAGGACGGAGTCGTCTGGTCGAGGATCCCGACGGCGAGGACGACGACCGCGAGCGATGCGGCGAGCGCGCGTCGGCCCCGTGCTCTCCGCGTCGCGGCGTCGAGGGCGACCGCGACCGCGAGGAGGGAGAAGAACGCGATGAAGACGGACAGCCGGTTCCACGCGTGGAACTGGGGCGTCACGAGGTAGCTGACGGCAGCGGCCAGTCCGCCGGTCGTCGCGAACAGGAACGCCACGAACGCGAGTGCGGCCGCGTGTCGTACGCGCGGCGGCGCGGCGCGGTCACCGCCCCCCACGATGCTCAAAAGGGCGGCCGCGAGCAGCCAGGCGAGCCCCACGCGAGCCGACCACGCCCAGCGCGGCGAAGGAGGCCTCCGTGACGCCGACCTTCTCCTCGTACCGCTGCTTGAGGTCGGCGAGCGCGTCCACCCGGTGCCCGGGCGCGGGGAGGAAGAGCTGCGCGAGCCGCAGGCTGAACGCCTCGGTCTCGAACGCGTGGCGCTCGAGCGCCGGATTGACGCCGTTCTGAGCCCGGTAGGCGATCGTCGGCGAGAAGGCGGCCAGCACCACGGCGCCGACGAGCGGCGCAGAGGACTGCCGGGCGCGACCAGCGCGCGCGGCCCCCGCAGGAACGCGGCGAGCAGCGCGGCTGCGGCCACCAGCACGAGCGGTGAACGCCGCGTAGTAGACGCCGGCGGTCGCGATCACGACGCAGAGCACGACGGTCGTGAGGGTTTTCCGGGTGGCCCACCCTCCCGGCCCGGGCGTCCGGGCGGCGCTCGAAGAGCTCCTCGCCGGCAAGCACCGTGAGCGCCAGGTAGGCGCCGAGCGGCACGGAGTAGGCGGCGGCCAGGAACAGGTGGTCCTCGCCGCGCAGGAAGTGGTACGGGAGCAGGCTGAACAGGACGGCGCAGACCGTCGCCGCCGGCGGTGAGCACTCGAGTCGCCGCAGCACGAGGTACGCCACCAACGCGACGAGCGGGAAGCTGAGGACGTAGTAGACGTTCATCGCCGCCTCCGCGCTGCCGAGCACGTGGCCGAACAGCTTCATGACGGCCACGTTCAGCAGGTCGCCGTTCCAGGCCGGAAAGTCCCACCCTTCCTGCCGGTTCGGCGCCCCGAGGCTCGGGTTCGTCCCGAGCCAGCCGTGCTCGAGGACGCCCTTCAGCGTCGCGGACGTGTAGTTCGCGTCGCCCGAGTAGTCGAACGGGACGCCGAGGTCGGCGCGCCAGAGGCGAAGGGTCACCGCGGCGGCGGCGAGTGAGAGTCCGGCCGCCGCCGTCGCCCAGGCGGCCTCGACGGCCCGCGGGGCGGAGAGCGCGCCGACCGAGGGCCGGGCGCGACGAGCACGATCGACTGCCTCGGCCACGGCGTACATCTTCGCCGTCCGCGCGCCGGCGCCGAGCCTCTACCCTCCTGCGTGCAGGTGCGCCGAGCTGTTGCCGAGACCCCGGTTCGAGACCGCATCGTGCGGATCCTCGGCGCCCCCTGGCTCGCGACCGTCGTGCTGACGATGGCCGCGCTCGTGCCGGTCATGAGGCTCTGGCGTGCCGATCTCGCAGTGCCGTTCACGGGCTACGCCTCGGACGCGAACCTGAACACCGCGCTCGTGAAGGGAGTGATCGAGCACGGCTGGTTCCTCGAGAACCCGACCGTCGGTGCGCCCTTCGGGCTCGAGCTCTACGACTTCGCGATCTTCGGCGGCGACAACCTCCATTTCCTGCTCCTCAAGCTGCTCGGATTCTTCTGGGGCGATCCCGTGGTCGCGATGAACCTGTTCGCACTGCTCACCTTCCCGCTCACCGCGCTGGCGGCGTTGTGGGGGTTTCGACGGCTCGGGGTCCCGGCCGCTCCCGCCGTCGTCTGCTCGGTGCTCTTCACGCTGCTGCCGTATCACTTCGTGCGGGTGTTCAGCGGCCACCTCTTCCTCGGGGCCTACTGGGCGGTGCCGCTCGGGTGCTACCTCGTTCTGTCCGTGCTCGCCGGGCAGCCGCTCGTGGTCGCGCCGGCCCGGTGCGCGCGGGGCGCTGGCATACGCCTCCCGCACGACCCTGCTGACGCTCGTCCTGTGCGCGGTGATCGCGTCGTCGGGCATCTACTACGCGGTGTTCACAGTGATGCTGCTCGCCGTGGCGGGCCCGCTTGCCGCCGCCGTGCGCCGCACGTGGGCGCCGCTGGCCGTCGCGGCCGTGACGGGCGGCGCGATCCTCGCCGTCCTGGTGCTGAACCTCTCGCCGACCATCGTCTACCGGATCGCCAACGGTTCCAATCCGTCCGTCGGCGCGCGACTCCCGCAGGAGTCCGAGGCGTTCAGCCTCAAGCTCGCCCACCTCGTGCTTCCCGTGCCGGGTCACCGCATCGACCGTGTCGCCGAAGCGCGGGCCCGGTACGACACGACGGCGCCGGCTCCGGGGTACTACGGCGTGGCGCTCGGGGCCGTTGCCACGGTCGGGCTCGCGGTGCTGCTGGCGGCGCTCCTCGCCGCAGCGCTCGGGGTGCGCGGGCCGCCGGTATGGGGCGATCGGCTGCGGCACGCCGCAGCCATCGCGCTCGTGACGATGCTGACCATCACGATCGGCGGCGCCTCGACCCTCATCGCCTACGCGCTGACACCTCAGCTGCGGGCGTGGTATCGCCTGGCCGTGTTCGTTGCGTTCCTGGCCCTGCTGGCGGTCGGCCTGCTCCTCGGCGCAGCGCGTCCGCGCTTCGACCGGGCGCGACACGGCCGGCTCCTCTACCTGGGCGCTCTGGGTCTCGTGCTCGTCGTCGGCGTGCTCGATCAGACGAGCAACGACCTGATCCCGCCCTACGAGCGCACGGCGACGGAGTACCGCAACGACCGGGACTTCGTGCGGGCGATCGAGCGGCGGCTTCCGGAGCGCTCGGACGTCTTCGAGCTTCCGTACGTGCCGTTTCCGGAGGAGGTGCTCCAACGCATCGACGCGTACGAGGGCGCGCGGGGGTACATCCACTCGCGTGACCTCCGTTGGAGCTGGGGGGCGATGCGTGGTCGTCCGGCGGACTGGCAGGCGGAGCTCGCCGACGAGCCGGCGGGGCTCACGGCCGCAGCAGTCGCGGCCTCGGGCTTCGAGGGCGTCTGGATCGACCGCTTCGGCTATGCGGACTCGGGAGCTCAAGTGGAGGAGCAGCTACGCGCCCTGCTCCGAACGCAGCCGCTCGTCAGCAAGGACCAGCGCTTCTCCTTCTTCGACCTCCGCGAGCTGGCCCGTTGCGAGCGTGAGCGATATCCCGAGGGCTGGACGAGCGACCTTGCAGCCGCGACGTTGCGGCCGCTTCTGCTCGCCTGGGGGCCGGGCTTCTGGCCGGAGGAGGTCAGCGGGCCGGTGACCTACAGGTGGGCGGACGATCGCGCCACGGTGCTGATCGACAATCCCGGGCGCGATCGGCGCCGTATCCGGCTGACGACCGGCGTCCACACTCCGACGGACCGGCGCTCACGGTTGACGATCGCCTATCCCGACGGCCGTCGCGAACGGCTCACGGTGTCGTCGAAGCCGATCCGGGTCGAGCGTTCTCTTTCCGTCGAGCCCGGCCGGAGCACGATCGTCTTCAGCACCGATGCGCCGCGGCTCGTGACGCCACCGTCGGACACGCGTGAGATCCACATCAGCTTCGACGGCCCCGAGCTGTCGGACGAGGCGCTCGCGGTGGCCGAGCGGGCAGTCACGGCTCCCGCAGGCCTCTGCCGCAGCTAGCACCCGCGCCACGACGCGGAGACGCGTGCGAGCGCGAGTCCCGCCGCGGCGGCCGGCGGCGGGCGCCCCGCGATGCGGTCGGCATCGCTCTCCCACGTGCCGCCGAGCGGGGCAGTCGGGCGGTCGGTCATCGGCACGACGCTCACGCGAGTCGTGCCTCGAACGACCGGCACGGCAGCGCACCAGGTGCCGCGCGACTCGGAGGCGGGCAGTCTGCTGCCAGCTGAGAAGGCGAGCGAGCCGGGGCCGCTCGCCAGGCCGACCTCGAGTGCGACCACTCCGCGGCGCGGCGACGACACCCAGAGCTCGAAGGGACCGGTGGCGTACGGCAGCGTGCCTCCGCCCGAACCGGTCCAGGCGGACACGCCGGCGACGAGCACGTCCACCGGGGCGGCCGCGAAGAGCCCGTACCGCCCGGCCCTGGCGAGCGGTCGACGTCCTTCGAGGCCGCCGAACGTCGTGAGCACGTACCGATAAGGCTCCCGCAGGTAGCCCTCCTCGGGCGGCTGGCCGCCCAGCAGCTGACTCCCCTGACCGGCCGGGGCGCCGATCGCGGCGTATCCCACCTGCGCGCCCGACGCCGAGGCGGCCGTGTAGAGGCCGACGTAGTCGACGAGCGGATACGGCATCGCCTCGGCTGCCTTCGAGGAAGACGTCCGGGGACGGCGGCTGCTCTGTCACGGCCGAGGCCGCCTTGCGCGCCGCCGGCGAGACGAACACGGCCCGGTCGTCGCAGCAGGCGCGTGAGCTCGACGTCGCCGTAGGCGATCGTTCCGGTCGCTGCGACCGCGACGGCCGCCGCGGCGAGACCGCCGGGGTGAAGGGCTCCGAGCCCGAGCGCGTCGAGCCCGAGGCCGACGCCGACCGCGACGAAGGGCAGCGCGAGCAGGAGCAGCTTCCAGAGCGCGTACTCCTGGTCGTTCACGAGCCGGTACAGGATCACTGCGGCGACCGCGAACGTGACCGCCGGAATGCCGACGACCGCCCCGGCCGGCGGCCGACCGCGCGCCACGCCGACGCAGAAGAGGGCGAGCAGGAGCGAGGGGCAAACCGACCGCGACGGTCTGCTTGAGCGCCGACAGCAGCTCGAAGTTCTGCAGCTGGTACAGGTGCAGGATCCCGAACGCCCAGGCGCCGGTCGTCGCGAGCGTGAGGTCGCGGCCCGGCCCGCCCGTGAACGACGGATCGCCGAGCCAGGCGTAGTAGTCGACGGCCCGCACGACCGAGTAGGGCGCGAGCAGGCATGCGCCGACCGCGACGAGCGCGATCCGCCGTACGTTCGATCTCCACGCATCGCGAGCCACGGTGGCCGTGACGAGCAGCGCGGCGAAGACGAGGGCGGGCAGGTGCTCGGGGTAGATGCTGACGAGGCCGGCCCAGGCCAGCGCAGCTCGGATCACGGGCGCCGTACCCCGCTCGGTCGCGGCCTCGACCGTGAAGAGCACCGCGAGCGGCGCCAGGACGAGCCCGCCGAGATTCTCGGCTCCTCCGTCGACCACGAGCGTGAGCGTCGCCGCGGAGGCCCCGTACAGGGAGCCGATCGCCGAGGCCGGGCGCGACGCACCCAGCCGCCGAGCGCAGAGCCAGATGCTGAGCGGCAGCAGCGCGAAGACGACGCAGCTGAGCGCGAAGTAGGTCTGCTCGGGACCAGTCCCCGCGAGCTCCGCCCCGGCCGCGTTCAGCGCAGGCAGGGCCAGTCGTTGCGGTGCATCGAGGCCCACTGAGCCCGCCCATCCGGGAAGGTTGCCGCGGAGCTCCTCGAAGCGCGCGTCCGCGAGAATGTCGTGCCCGGTGAGCCAGATGCCCTTCGTGACGGCTCCCCACACGTCGGCGACCGCGTAGACGAACGGCCCGACGCTGCGCTGCTCGAGGCCAGGCGCGAGGGCGACGAGCAGGCCGGCGAGCCCGACCGCGACCGGCGGCAGGAGCTCTTGGAGCTCGACGCCGTGGCCTCCTCGACCGGCGAGCGCCGCGACTCCGACTGACAGAACGGCCGCAGGGAGCAGGACGACCCAGGCGGCCGTGCTCATCGAGAGGACGAGCGAGGCCGTGGCGGTGAGGCTCGCTGCCACTGCGAGCCCGAGGATCGGAGCGAGCAGAATGCGGGGGTAGCGTCCGCCGACGAGCGTGGCAGGACCGCTTCCAAGGGCCGCGAGCAAGAGGATCCAGCCGCCCGCGAAGGCGAGCAGCCGGGCGATCTCCGTCATCGAGGGCCGCGTTCGCCGGGCTCAGCCCGCGACGGCATCGGCGAGCGCCTCGCACACGTAGCCGACGTCGTCTTCGGTGAGCAGCGCCGAGGAGGGGAGGTTCAGGCCGCGGGCTCCCAGCCGCTCGGCGACCGGGAACGCTCCTCCGTGCTCGCGATAGGGCGGCAGCGTGTGCAGCGGGTAGAAGAACGGCCGCGTCTCGACACCCGCCTCGTCGAGCCGGGCGGCGATCTCGTCGCGCGCTTGCTGCGATCGTGTCCTCGAGCACGACGCAGCTCATCCAGTAGGCGTTCCGCGCCCACTCCAGCTCCGGGGAGAAGGTGACGCCCGGCAGCGCCTCGAGTCGCTGCCGGTACCAGCCGGCGACCTCGCGCCGTCGCCCGAGGTGCCAGTCGATCCGCTCGATCTGGGCGACGCCGATCGCGGCCGCGACGTTGGTCATCCGGTAGTTGAAGCCGACGATCGGGAACCAGTAGCGGCGCTCGCGGATCCTGGCCCTGGCCGCGAAGCTGACGGACGTGCGCGGCGAGCTCGTCGTCGTCCGTGACGACCATGCCGCCCTCGCCGGTCGTGATGATCTTGTTGCCGTAGAAGCTGAAGACCGCGCGTCGCCGATCGAGCCGATGCGACGGCCCCGGTAGCTGCGCGCCGTGCGCCTCGGCAGCGTCCTCGACCACGAAGAGCCCGTGGCGCGTCGCGATCTCGCGCGAGCGCGTCCATGTCGGCCGGGTGGCCGTAGAGGTGGACCGCGACGATCGCCCTTCGTGCGCGGCGTGATCGGCGCAGCGACCTGCTCCGGGTCGAGGTTCCACGTCTCGGGCTCGGCGTCCACGAAGACCGGCGTCGCCGCCGCAGTAGCGCGACCGCGTTCGCCGTGGCGACGTAGGTGAGGGCGGGCACGATCACCTCGTCGCCGGGCCCGACGCCGTGCGCCAGCAGCGCGAGGTGGAGGGCGACGGTGCCGTTGCAGCACGCGATCGCGTGCTGCGACGCCGCAGAACTCCGCGAAGTCTCCTCGAAGCGGCCGATGTACTCGCCGCTCGACGAGATCCACGTCGACTCGAGGCAGTCGAGCACGTACTCCTTCTCGCGACCCACCAGAGCGGGGTCGGCGACCGGAATGCGCCGGGGCGCGCGGGCCGGTGAGCTCACCGGCCGGAGCCTAGTTCCTTGACCATCACGAGGCGCTCGGTCGAGCGGCCGTCGTGCGTGACCGGATCCTGTGAGGTGACCTCGAACCCCCGCGATTCGTACATGCCGCGCGCCACCGGGTTGTCGCCGTAGACCGAGAGCCGAACGCGCTCGGTGCCGAGGCGCGCGGCTTCGGCGATCGTGAAGTCCGTCAGCTGCGAGCCGAGCCCCTGACCGTGATGGCGTCGGTCGACGACGATTCCGAAGCTCGGCACGTCGAAGCCCTCGTCCCAGCCGCGCAGCATCGACATCGCGACCACCCGCCCATCCAGCACCGTCGCGTAGAACCGGTCCCGCCTCGGCTCGAGGGCGATCTTGCGCGCCACCTCACCCGTGAGCGGGAAGGGATCGAAGCCGGCCACCACGTCCGGATGGTCGTTGCGCTCGAAGAACCGCGCGAGCGCGTCGGCGTCGGCCGGGCCGACCTCGCGCAGCTCCACGCTCTCCGCTGCCGACCTGCCTCCGATGATCGCGTCCAGAGCACGCGAGACCGCGTCCACGGCCGGCAAACCGGGGTCGACCGCCATGCCGGCGAGCTCGGTCGCGACCCGGTTGCAGAGCTCGACGCGCGGCCGCCACGCTCGGACCTCCTCGACGAAGCCCAGGAAGCCGTCCGCGAAGCGGCCGACCGAGCGGCGCTCCGCCTCCTCGCGCGCGGCCGCGCCGATCCCTCTGCGGGCCTCGGGGTCGTCGACCAGCCGACGAAGCGTCGCCTCGAGTGCCTTCGGGTCGTCGGTCGGAACCTTGGCGACGACGTCGTCCGAGAGCTCGGCGAACGAGCCGGTGTCGTAAACGACGATCGGCCGACCGTAGCCGAGCTGCTCGACGAGGGAAGCCGACGCGCTCTCGAGCGACGGGTAGCGGAGATTCACGAAGACGTCGGCACCGGCGAGCAGCCGGTCGACGGTCTCGTCGGGCTGGTACCCGAGTAGCTGGACGCTGCCCTCGACGCCACGATTCCGGACCAGCGCCTGCAGCTCGGCCAGGTACGGGCTGGCCGGGTTGTGCGGGCCGACCACGAGGTAGCGGACGCGCTGAGCCAGGTCGGGGTTCCGCGCCAGCACGTCGACGACCCGGTCGATCCGCTTGTTGCGGTTGACGTACCCGAGGGTCAGGAGTGTGACCCGGTCCTCCTCGCCTGGGTCGCGGTCTGCGGTGGGCGCCTCCGGCATGCGCGCGTACGAGGGGAACTCGAGCGGGCGCACCGGCCCGAACCAGCGCCGGCGCACCGTCTCGGCATGGCCGACCGAGTGGGTGACCGCGCCGAGCGCCCCTGTGAGCGCCTCCTCGAACAGCGGGAACCTCAGAGACTCGTCGTCCGACGACCACACCTTCGGCCGCCTGCCCTCGACGGCATCCCTGGCCACGTCACGCCCCTCGGGGCCGTAGAAGGCCTCCATCCGCTCGACGTAGCGATTGCTCTCTCGCCTCGAGAACCAGTGCGAGGCGAACAGGTTCTGGTAGGTGCGGTCGTGCAGGATCACCAGCCCCGGCCGGGTGCGGGCGACCTCGTAGATCTGGCCGTGATACTCGGCGTGGTCGCCGAGGTTGTAGACCGCGAGGTCGTAGTCCGGGAGCTCGGCGAGCGCCTCCGGGTTGCGGGCGAAGTCGACCTGCCGGAGATCGGTCGGCCTGCTCTCCTCCTCGTCGGCCGACCAGACCGCGACCTCGCAGCGGCGCGCGAGCTCGTCGGTCACGTGCTTGCTGTACTCGCCGATCGCGCTCCGCAGCGAGAAAGGCGTGAACCAGGCGATCCTCATGCGCGTGAGCTTTTCGATCACGGTGTCCCAGTTGATCTGCATCTCGGTCAGGCGTTGGTAGCCGGCTTCGCCCATGGCGGCTGCGCGTTTCTTGTCGGCGTGGAGCTCGTCGATCGCCTGGGCGATGGCTTGTGGCTCGGGTGGGAGGACGCGGCCGTTGACGCCGTCTTGGATCAGCTCGAGGGTGCCGCCGGAGTCGGTGCAGGTGAGGACGGGTTTGCGGGAGTGGAAGCTTTCGAGTGAGACGTAGCCGTAGGAGTCTTCGTCGTAGGGGGTGTAGGCGCTGGCCAGGGCGTTGGCGTACAGGTCGCGTTTGTCCTGCTCGGAGATCCAGTCGGAACGCAGCTCCACCCGGTCGCCGACCCCGGCGCGTTCGATCGTCTCCTCTAGCCGTTCCAGGTACTCGGGGTTGTCGGGGCTGCCCGCCAGCACCAGCCTCGCGTTGCCGCGCACGTGCGCCATCGCCTCGACCAGCAGGTGCTGGCGCTTCCCCTCCGTCAGCCGGCTCGGGTAGAAGACGAAGTCGCCGTACGAGTCGCAGCGGAAGCCATCCGAGTCGCCGAGCGGCGGATACAGCACCTCCGACTCGATCCCGTTGGCGCTCCGAAGCCGCTCTCCGACGATCTTGGAGTTCGTGTACACGCGCTCCGGCTCGCGCAGGAAGCGGTTGTCGGCGTCGGCGATCGCCTGTCGGACCCGCTCGCCCTCGGGGGTGGACGGAAGGTCCTGGTAGGGCGTGCCCCACAGCTCGTACGCCTGACGGAACTGGTGCAGAAGCCAGAGCACCTTGGACTCGTGGCGGACGTAGTAGGCCGGAAACTTCATCGCCACGACCCGGTCGGCGTTGCCCAGCTCGATCAGCCGAGCGGCGAGCATGTGGTCGAGGATCCGCTCGGGCGGGTGCCAGCGGAAGGGGATGCGGACGATCTCCGACTCGATGGCCGCGCTCGCGGAGCTCGCGCGCGAGCCACTCGGCGAGGAGCTCCGCCCCGCCGCGCACGAACGGCGCCTGATTGGTCACGACGGCGACCTTCATGCGGTGAGCTTTTCGATCACGGTGTCCCAGTTGATCTGCATCTCGGTCAGGCGTTGGTAGGCCGGCTTCGCCCATGGCGGCTGCGCGTTTCTTGTCGGCGTGGAGCTCGTCGATCGCCTGGGCGATGGCTTGTGGCTCGGGTGGGAGGACGCGGCCGTTGACGCCGTCTTGGATCAGCTCGAGGGTGCCGCCGGAGTCGGTGCAGGTGAGGACGGGTTTGCGGGAGTGGAAGCTTTCGAGTGAGACGTAGCCGTAGGAGTCTTCGTCGTAGGGGGTGTAGGCGCTGGCCAGGGCGTTGGCGTACAGGTCGCGTTTGTCCTGCTCGGAGATCCAGTCGGAACGCAGCTCGACCCGGTCGTCCAGGTCGTGGCGACGGATCGTCTCGGTCAGGCGCTCGAGGTGCTGAGGAATGTCGGGCTTCCCCGCCACGACGAGCCGGACGTCGCTGCGCACGTGTGCCATCGCCTCGACCAGCAGATGCTGGCGCTTGATCGGCGTGATCCGGCTCGGGTAGAAGACGTAGTCGCCGTACGCGTCGCTGCGGTAGCCGGAGGGATCGCCCAGGGGCGGGTACAGCACGTCCGAGTCGATTCCGTTGTAGCTGCGCAGCCGCTCGCCGACGATGCGGGAGTTCGTGTAGATCCGCTCGGCCTCCCGGAGGAAGACGTTGTCGGCCTCGATCACCGCCTCGCGCACACGCTCGTTCTCGAGCGTCGGAGCGTGCTCGAACTCGGTCGCCCAGAGGTCGTAGGCCGGTCGGTGGTGGTGGATGAACCAGATCACCTTGTGCGGGTGGCGCAGGATGTAGCTCGGCGTCCGGATCGCCACGAGCAGGTCGCCCGCGTCGGACAGGTCGAGCAGCCGCAGCGCGAGCATCTGCTGCGGCATCGTGGCCGGGTCGGACCAGAACGGCAGCATCACCGTGTCGACGTCGTGCCCGTGCTCGCGCAGGGCTCGCTCGAGGTCGTGGACGATCGCCGTTCCGCCTCCCGAGATGAACGGGACGAACGTGCTGGCGACGACGACTCTCAGCGGTTCGAGCCTCCGGTCGGGCGCGCCTCGCCGCTGCGGCGGGCCACGATCGCGTAGGCCTGCGGGGCATTGAGCGGATCGTCGAGCTGCGCCTCGTTCTCCGGCTCGGGCAGCGAATAGAGCACGTCATCGACGTCGTAGCCCTCGTGCTCGAGCAGCCAGCGCATGAAGTCGGGGTGGTGGAGCCGCGCGTGCGTCGGATCGAGCGTGAAGTCGCTGAGGACGCGGAAGCTCCGCGGGTTGGGCGCCTCCACGACGAGGACGCCGCCGGCGCGGAGCCGCTTCCTGAGCAGGCGGACGAGCCGCACCACCTCGTTCACGTGCAGATGCTCGATCAGCTGGGCCGAGAACGCGCCGCCGAGCGAGTCGTCCTTCAGGCCCGCGAGGTATTCCGCCGCGCCGCGGCGCTCTGCGTCCAGGCCTTTCTCCTTGCAGCGGGACACCATCGCGGCGCTCACGTCGACGCCACGCGCCTGGATGTCCTCCCGCCGGAGCAGGTCCAGGAACTCACCGCGGCCACAACCGAGGTCGACGACGGGCGCCGCTCCCCGAAAGAGGCCCACGTACGCGGCGCTGCCGCTCGGTGATCTCGGCCTCCGAGCCGCGGAACTCCTCGGCGAGGCCGTAGTAGTCGAGCGGCACGGTCGCCTCGGCGGCGCGCATCCGCTCGAGGCGCGCTCGACCGACCGCACCGACCGGCGGAGATCCTCCAGCGCGCGGTCGTGGCGCTGCTCCACCTGGCGCAGCGAGACCGCGTCCCCGACGATCAGGTCGCGCAGCTGCGCGCTGCGGTCTCGCATCAGGGCGAGAGAGCGAGCCGTCGCCGCATTCGCCTCGGCCTGCTGTGCGAGCACGGGCAGGAGCGAGCGGCTCACGAGCCGGCGCAGGAGCCGGCTGCGGGAGCGAGAGCACGCCTCGGCCGGCCGGCCAGCTCGGGGCGGCGACGTTGTGCCGCTCCTCTCAGATCCTGGATGGCGGCTGCCAGCTCGGTGTCGACATCGGTGTCGACGAGCGCCTCCAGCTCGGCGGTGGGCGGATCGGGAAGGCGATCGGCCCAGCCGTCCTCGGACGCGAGCAGCGGAGGCAGAGCTCCGCGGACCTGCCAGCGGATCCGCTCCGCGATCTTCGTGCGCGTGTCGTCGGGGCTGGGTGGGCTCTCCGTCACGCGGGCGATTGTAGTTTCGGCCCTGACGAAGCTCCGTTAGGGTTCGGCTCCCGTGGTCTCGGTGATCGTGCCGTCGGTTGGTCGCCCGGGCCTCGCGGTGTGCCTGGCGGCTCTCGAGCGGCAGACGATCGCGGTCGAGGTCGTCGTCGTCGACGACTCACGACGGCCGCGGCCCGGCGGCCGCGCGCAACGAGGGCGTCCGCCGCGCGCGAGGCGAGGTCGTCGCGATGACCGACGACGACTGCGTTCCGCGCGCCGACTGGGCGGAGCGCCTGACGGCCGCCCTCGAGGGCGCGGACGTCGTCGGCGGCCGGACCGTCTCCCGGCCGCGGGTGCTCGACGAGGCGACGCAGCTCGTGGTCGACCTCGTCGCCGAGCGAGAGCCGTTCTTCCCGACGATGAACCTGGCGTGCCGACGCGAGCTGCTCCTCGCGGAGCCCTTCGACGAGCGCTTCCTCGTGAGCGAGGACCGCGAGTGGTGCGCGCGCGTGGCCGCGACGCGGTCGCAGCTTCGCGTGCGAGCCCCTGGCCGTGGTCGAGCACCATCCGGAGCTGTCCGCGCCGTCGGCTTTCTGGCTCGCCACTACCGCTACGGCCGCGGCGCCTGCCGCTACAGGCGCGTGCGCAGCGGCGGAGCTTCGCGCAGCGGGCGCCGGGATTCCACCGCTCGCTTCTTCGGAGGGCTTTCGCCGCAGCGCGGCCGTCGGTCTCGCGGTCGTGGCGTCGCAGGCGGCGACGACGCGCCGGGTTCGCACGCGAGGCGCTCAGGCGCGCGTGAGCAGCGGCTCGCCGCGACCGTCGAGCTCGACGCTGCACAGCTCGCCGACGGTCGCGGCGATGTCCACGAGCCTGGCCGGGCGTGACGGGCTCGCAAGGCGAGCCCGGCGCGGAACGAGCAGTGCCCAGGCGTCGTCGTCGTGGTTCCCGGAGCGGCCGCTGCCGACGCCCAGGCGCGGCACCTCGCCGAACTCGGGCGACGAGACGCCCCGCAACCGGGTTGCGGGCGCCTTGCTCCAGCGCATGATCAGGTCGGGGAGCTCCTCGAAGCGGGCGCCGCGCTCGATCACGTCCTCCCGCCGGTCGACCGCGGCGAGCGCGGGCCCGCCGTCGAGGTCTCGGAAGCTCGCGAGCCCGGCGGCGAGCTCGTCCCGCAGCGCGTCGGCCTCGGCTGGATCGACGATCCCGTCACGCTCGCGACCGCGGAGGTTGAGCCGGACATAGCCGCCGTGGTCGCTCGGAGCGGCGAACGCACGCACGCGGCTCCAGTCGACCCGCCCGAGCTGGGTTCGCTCCGAGACGGCCAGGGCGAGCGGGTCCGGGAGCGCACGGGCGACGGCCGCACGGGCGCGGGTCGGGATCCTGGCCCGCAGCGCCCAGGCGCCGCCCTGCCCGGCGGCGCGGCCGTCGAGCACCGCCGAGATCATCCCGGGCACGAGGTCGGCCCGGCTGCGGTTGACGTCCATGCCGAGCGGGGAGAGCACGATCAGGTCGGCGTTGTCGGGAAGGGCCGCGGCGATTCGTCCGAGTGCGGCGTCGGCCTCGACGTAGACCTGGTCGAGCGTCTCCGCCAGCAGGGCACGCGTGCCCTCGTCCAGGCGCGCCTCCTCCAGCTGGGAGAGATCCCAGAACCAGTGGCCGCCCAGGTGCGTGGCCAGGAGGACGGCCCACACGAGGTCGAAGCGCTCCGAGAGGCTTCCCAGCACGGCGTCGGCGACTCGATTCGAGGCTCCGAGGACGGTCCTGCGCAGCGCCAGCAGGCTGGCGGGGGTCGGACGGCCGAACGTCTCGTCGAGGCGGGGAGCCCGGCCGAGGCGGCGGGTCAGACGGCGCCGCTCACCTCCGGGCACCGACCAGGGTCTCAGCGCCATCAGGTGCTGGAACTGCCAGCCGCTCACGACCAGGCCGTGTTGCATGGGCAGCGGCCCGGTCTCGTAGGGATCCACGACGAGGCTCGCTCTTCCCGCGCGGTCGAGCGGCCCCCAGACGGGCTCGGGCGGCCCCAGGCGATCGCGGAAACGCACGCGCTGCTCGCCGGCCGACCACTGGAGCGCGTAGTACATCCCGTGGTCGCCCGGCTCGAGCCCGGAGAAGAGCGTGGCGTAGCTCGACGCGGCGAGATGGGTGGCCGGGGTCTGGAGCCTGACGGCGGTGCCCTCGGCCTGAAGGGCCGCGAGCGCGGGCAAACGGCCCTCGGCGAGGAGCCGTTCCAGGCGGGTCGTCGAGACTGCGTCGATCTGGACGATGGCAAGCATCTAGACGGTCTCCCAGGCGCCGCGATCCGCTGCCGAGCGTCGCGCCGCATCGACTGCACTCATCACGCCGACGACGTCAACCGCCGACGCCAGCGGGCCGGAGGGGCGGCCGCACACGGCGTCGGCGAAAGCCGAGAGTTGACCCGCAAGCGACTCCACCAGGACGTGGGGCCGGCCGGGGAGGCGCGAGATCACAGAGTTCACGAGCCCGCCGCGGGTGAGCTTTCCGCGTCCGCGAACGACGACCCGTTCGAGCCAGCGGGCGTCCGTCGCCAGCGTGATCGACGCCCGGGCACGGGCGGTCTCGGCCTCCAGCTCGGCACGCGTGTGGGAGTGCGAGGTCGTCCGGACGCGCTCCAGCTCGTCTCCGGCCAACCAGCGGACGAGGTCGAGAGCGTGCGGCCCCAGGTCGAGCAGCACGTCGTCGTCGACGGTGTACGCGCCCCAGGAACGCGACCGGAAGAGCAGCTCGATGCGTAGCTCGAGCGGACCGTCGCCGGCCGACCGCTCGCGCAGCTGCCCTAGCTCCGGATCGAAACGGCGGTTCAAGCCGACCCACGGGGTCGGATCGAGCGCAGCCAGCTCACGTGCCTCGCGAGACGTTCGTAGCGGGCGGCTTCTCCACGAGGCACGGCAGGCCTCTTGCCGTCGCTGCCCGCGCGTCGGTCAGGTGCGATTCGACCGGGCTCACGATCAGCACAGCGTCGAGAGGCTCGGCCTCGACCAGCTCCTCCGCGCCCGGATAGCCGGGGACCCCCAGCGAAGCGCGGCGACCCTCGTCCGGGTCGGCGACCGCGGCGAGCCGCAGCCCGGGCACGCTCTCGAGCGCCGGCACGTACCCCAGCTGCGCAAGGCGGCCGCAGCCGACCAGTCCGACGCGAAGAACGTCCAGACGCTCGATCCTAACGACGGGAATAGACTCGGCACGTGGAGCGGGCGGACGCGGGTGCGGCAGTGCTCGGCGCGGGGCCCGCGGGCCTCACCGCCGCCCACGTGCTCTCGCTGCGCGGCTACCCGGCCGCCGTCTACGAGGCGGAGGCGACCGTCGGCGGTCTCGCGAAGACGGTGCAGCTGGACGGCTACCGCTTCGACCTGGGCGGCCATCGCTTCTACACGAAGCTCGCCCCGGTGCAGCAGCTCTGGGAGAACCTGCTCGACGGGGACTTCCTCGTCCGTCGGCGGCTCTCGCGGATCTATTACCGCGGCCGTTTCTTCGCCTACCCGCTGGAGGCGCGAGACGTCCTCGCCGGCCTCGGGCCTCTGGAGTCCGCCCGTTGCACCGCGTCCTATCTCCGCGCGCGCATGCTTTCGAAGGGTCAGGCGGAGACCTTCGAGGACTGGGTCACAGCCCGGTTCGGCGGCCGGCTCTACGACGCGTTCTTCCGCTCCTACACCGAGAAGGTCTGGGGCGTCCCGGGCTCGGAGATCCGCGCGGAGTGGGCGGCGCAGCGGATCCGCAACTTCTCGCTGCTGCGCGCGCTGCTCGGCTCCGTCGGGCTCGGCCGCCGGAACGTGCCCACCCTGATCGAGCAGTTTCACTATCCGCGGCTCGGTCCCGGTCAGCTCTGGGAGGAGCTCGCTCGCCGACTGGAGGAGCGCGGGGTCCCGGTGCGGCTCGAGAGCCGGTGCGTGGGTCTTCGCCACGACGGGCGGCGCGTACGTTCGCTGGTCGTCAGCAACGGCGCCGGCCGCGATGAGCGGGAGGTGGGCTCCGTCGTCTCCACGATCCCCCTGCGCGACCTCGTGCGCGCGCTCGACCCGCCGCCGCCCGCGTCGGTGCTCGCGGCGGCCGACAGCCTGCGCCACCGAGCGCTGGTGGTGGTGGCGCTCATGGCCGAGGGTGACGACCCCTTCCCGGACAACTGGATCTACCTGCACGACCCGAGTATCCGGGCCGGTCGGGTGCAGAACTTCGGTGCCTGGAGCCCCGACATGGTGCGCCCCGGCACGTCGTGTCTCGGTGTGGAGTACTTCTGCGAGCAGGGCGACGAGCTCTGGAGCATGTCCGAGGCGGATGCGATCGCGCTCGCTCGCCGGGAGCTCGGCCGGATCGGGCTCGTCGACCCGGAGCGGGTCGTCGGCGGCGCCAGGATCCGCGTGCCCGATGCCTATCCGGTCTACGACGCCGGCTACCGGGCTGCGGTCGCCGAGATCCGCGGGTTCCTCGCGGGTCTGGAGAACCTCGAGACCTGCGGCAGGAACGGCCTCCACCGCTACAACAACCAGGATCATTCGATGTGGACCGGCGCCCTCGCCGCGCTCAACCTCGCGGAAGGCGCCGGGCACGACGTCTGGTCGGTGAACGCCGACGGGGACTATCTCGAGGAAGGGCCGCTCCTGGACGCGCTCGAGCTCGAGCTCCGCGCCTGACCGAAGTGGGCGCCGACGCCGGCGGGTACTGCGGCTGCCGCTGTGAGCAGGTGCAGTGCGTGCAGGCCGATGCCCGCCGCCGCGAGTGCAGGGCCGCCGCGGCGCAGGAGCAGCGCGTAGAAGCGTGAGTTCAGCGCGACCAGGGTTGCGATGGCGGCGACGGCCGGACGCGGGCGGCCCCCGGCAGCTGCGCCCACGGCGAACAGCGTGGCCACGGTGCTGGCCCGGTGGCGCCAGCCGAGGTTGAGCGTCGTCGGCAGCTCGCGCCGGCGCAGGAGCAGCTCGACCCACGGGATCCCGCGCTGCTGGAAGTCGGTCCGCACCATCCCGGCGAGCGTCCAGCGCTTCAGGTGCGTCCCGAGGAGCCCGGTGTCGAGCCGGATCAGTCGGTTCTGCGCGGCCAGCTCCATCCCGAGCTCCACGTCCTCGACCGAGATCAGCTGCCGGACCGGCCTGAACCCTCCGGCCTGCTCGAAGGCATCGCGGCGAATCGCTCCGAGCCCGGTCCAGAAGCTGCGAGCCGGGCCCGGCGAGGACTGATGGACGTGGTGGTGCAGCAGGTTGCGGAAGCGCGAGACGAGCCCGGGGTCGGTCGGCTCGTCGTCGTACGAGCCGAAGACGGCGGCGAGCTCGTCGTCGCGTTCGAAGGCCGCCCGGATCCGCGCCACGGCGTCGCGATGGACCAGCACGTCCGCGTCGACGAAGAGCAGGACGTCTCCCGCGGCCCGCGCGGCGGCGCGGTTCCGCGCCTCCGACGGCCGCCCGCGCCGCGGATCGGTCGCGACGAGGATCTCGTCGGGCGCCAAGGAAGCCGCGCGGAGGGCTTCGAGGCAGGCAGCCAAAGTCGGCGGCTCGTTCGTCGCGGGAACGATCGCCGAGATCCTCACAGCGCCCGCAGCCGCTCCGGATGCTTTCGGACGAAGCGAAGGATCCCGCGCCAGTGCCAGAGGGTTCGCCGGGTGAGGAAGCGCTTGTCGGTGACCGCCGCATGGGCGTGCGTGACCCGGGCGGCCGGGACGTACCACCGCTCCCAGCCGGCCTTCGCCGCGCGGTAGCAGAGGTCGATGTCCTCGCCGTAGAGGCGGAACCCCTCGTCGAAGCCGCCCAGCTCCTCGAGCATCTCGCGCCGCAGCAGCAGGAAGGCTCCCAGCATCCAGTCGGCCTGCACCGGCTCGATCGGCGCATCGGCATAGAAGTGACTCTCGGCCTTCAGGACGCGCCGGAGCGGCGTGCGCCGGACGAGCGTCCCCGAGACCGTCGGGAAGCGGCGCCGCGAAGCCTGCGGCGATCCGTCCGGGTTCAGCAGCGCCGGGGCGGTGATTCCGCTCCGTCGGATGGGCCTCCGCGAACTCGACCAGCCGCTCGACCGCGTCCGGGGCCGCCTCGGTGTCGGGGTTCGCGACGATCGACGAACGGCGCCGTCGTCCGGGCGATCCCGCGGTTCGCGTTGGCGGCGAACCCGAGGGGGCGCTCGTTGTCGACGAGGTTCCGGATCACGACCAGCTCGCTCACCTGCGGCTCGAGCGAGGCGATGCAGCGGGCGAGCTCCGGGCCCTCATCGTGCACGACGACGACTGCGGCGACGCTCACACGAGCTCCCGGTAGACCTCTGCGGTGCGCCGCGCGGTCTCGGCCCAGCTGAACTGCGCCGCCCGCTCGAGCCCGGCCGCCCGCAGGCGCTCGCGCTCGGAGACGGCCTGCTCGATTCCCGCGGCGAGCTCCTCGGCGTCCGCCTCGACCAGGATCGCCGCCTCGCCCGCCACCTCGGGGATCGACGACGACCGCGTGGCGACGACGGGCGTGCCGGAGGCCATCGCCTCGAGCACGGGCAGTCCGAACCCCTCGTAGCGGGAGGGGAACACGAGGCAGGCGGCGCCGCGATAGAGAGCCGGCGAGCTCGTCGCGCGGAACGTGGCCCGCGAACTCGACCCGGTCCTCGAGTCCCAGCGCCCTGGCCCGGCGCCGCAGCTCGTCCCCGAGCCCGCGGTCGGGCCCGGCGAAGACGAGCCGGAGGTCGTCCACGCCCTGCAGCGCGAGAAGCGCGAGGTCGGGCTCCTTCCGCTGCTGGAGCGCGCCGACGAAGAGCGCGTACGGCTCGCCCTCGCGCCGCGGTCCGTCCGGCCTGAACGCAGAGTCGAAGCCGTACGGCGTGACCGACGATCCGCTCGGGCCGGACGCCGTAGCGCTCGACGAGGTCGCGCTTCGTCCACTCCGAGCCGGTCAGCACGCGGTCCGCCCGGCGGGCCGAGCGGGGGACGAAGGTGCGGAAGAAGAAGCGGTCGCTTCGGCTCATCAGCTCGGGGAAATGCTCGAAGGAGAGGTCCTGCACGGTCAGGACCGACGGTCCGCGCCAGGCAGGGGGGACGACGTGCAGGAAGTGGGCGAGCGCGGGCCGCAACCGGCGCAGCAGCAAGGGCAGGCGGATGGCCATCCGCAGCGGCTGGCTCCGAGTCGCGAGCGAGATCGGCCTCCACGGCGGCCGGCACGAGATCGGGGCGTCTCGTCACCGCCGCCAGCCGCAGCCCGTCGGCGACGGCAGGGAGCTCGCGCAGAAGGCTGGCGACATAGCTCTCGTCACCGGTGCGCTGGCGGCCGAGGACGTCCGCGTCGATGATGATCCGTGCGGCTCGCTCACATCAGGGCCTGACGGTAGACGCGGACGTGCTCCCGCGCCGCGCGCCTCCAGTCGTACCGGGCCGCGCGTGCCGGACCGAGCGCGCCCAGCTCGTCGCGCCGCTCGACGGCCTCGGCCAGGCCCGCCGCGATCGAGTCCGTGTCGAGCGGGTCGACCCACACGGCGACGCCGTCGGCGAACTCCGTGAAGGGCGGACGTCCGGGCGCGACGACCGGCGCCCCGCAGGCCATCGCCTCGAGCACCGGCAGGCCGAAGCCCTCGTACAGGGAGATGTAGGCGACGCAGGCCGCGCCCCGGTAGAGGCGTGCGAGCTCCTCGTCGTCGACCTCGCCGAGCCAGCGGACGCGATCGCCGCCGACCCGCACGCCGCCCCAGCCGCGCGCTCCCACGACCCGCAGCTCGTGACCGTCGAGCCCGGCCCGGTCGAAGGCCTCGAGCAGTCGCCGCAGGTTCTTGCGCGGCTCGAGCGTCGACACCGAGAGCACGTAGCGGCCCTCTGCGGCCGGGCCGTCCGCGGTGAAGGGCGGTCCGACGCCGTAGGGGATCACGTGCACCTTGCTCTCGGGCACGCCGAGCAGCTCGACCACCTCGTCCGCCGTGAACTGCGAGCCCACGACGATCCGGCGCGCCGCCTGCGCGACCCGCGGGAGCGAACGCTTCGAGTACGTGCGCGTCCAGCGGTTGAATGAGCGCGGCTCGCGCAGGACGGCCACGTCGTGGATCGTCACCACCAGGGGCACGGCCGGGCGGACGGGCGCGCGCATCCCCGGGCAGTGGAGCACCTCGACGCGGTCGCGATTGGCCCTGCGAGGCAAGGCCGACAGGTACCACCACGTGTCGCGGACGATTCGCGTGAGCCGCCTCGAGCCGCCGAACGAGTAGCGCCGCAGCTCGAGCTCGGGATCGCGCTCCAGCTCAGCCAGCAGGTTGGTCAGGTAGCGGGATGTCCCCGCGCGGGTCAGCGCCAGGGGAGAGACGTCGATGCCGACTCGCACTCGCGTCAGTGTCTCAGGAGCGGGCGCGCTCGTAGCCCGCGAGCAGCGCCTCCCCGCAGGCCTTCCACGTGAAGCGGCGCGCGTGCTCGAGCCCGAGCGGGACGAGCCGCTCCCGCTCGGACAGCGCCCGCTCGATCGCCGACGCGATCGCCTCGGGGCTCTTCGGATCGGCGCGCACGGCGGCCTCGCCGGCCGCGTCGTCGAGCGACGGGTGCGACGAGGCGACAACGGCGGTCCCGCACGCCATCGCCTCGACCACCGGGATCCCGAAGCCCTCGAGCAGCGACGGGTAGGCCAGCACCGCCGCGCCGCGGTAGAGCGCGGGCAGGTCCGAGTCGGGAACGAAGCCGAGCGCGCGGACACCCTCGACCTCGAGGTCCTGCTCGGCCCAGGAGACCGGCGCACCGGCGACCACGAGCTGCAGCTCCGGCCGGCGTGCGCGCACCAGCGCGAAGGCCTCGACGAGCCTGCGCGAGGTTCTTCCGCGGCTCGAGCGTCGCGACCGAGAGGACGTACGGCGTCCCGAAGTCGGCGCGATGCCCCTCAGGCGAGAAGCGCGAGTGCACGCCCGGGTGCGCGATCGCGACGCGGTCGGGAGGCAGTCCGAGCGTCTCGGTCACGTCCCTGGCCGTGTAGCTCGAGATCGCGAACAGCACGTCGCAGGTCTTCGCGGCCTCCTCGTACTTGCGGCCGTGCATGCGTGCGGTGAGAGGCGCGACCCACTCGGGGTGGTGCAGCGGCGAGAGGTCGTAGACGGTCGTCGCGCGCACGCCCGAGCGCTGCGCCGGGTACATCCAGTCCGAGAAGTGGAAGACGTCGAGCTTGCCGACGAGCCGCTCGACGGCGGGCCGCCCGAGCCGGCTCCAGCCGGTGCGCCAGGTGTGCGACGAGGGAGGCAGGGTGACGATCCGCCGCTCGACCGGGAGCCCGTCCAGCGCCTCGCGGACGCGGCGCGCACCGCGGGGCCCGACCGGCGCGAACGCCACGATCTCGTGCTGGCCCTCGGCGTCGACGAGGCCCTGGAGCATCCCGACCGTGTAGTTGCCGATGCCGGTGCGCGGCAGCGACAACGGGGTGACGTCGACGACGATCCGCACGTCGGCTAGCGCGGAAGCCGGCACGATCGAGCGGCTCCGAGCCCGAGCTCGCGAGAACCAGCGCGATGCCCTCGCGGACGAGGTCGACCGTCGAGCCGGTCGGCGCTCGGCCAGCGGCGTGCTCGGGCAGCGACGATGTCGACCTCGACCGTCTCGCCCGGCCGGACGCCGTGCGGCAGCTGCGTCCGTGGCAGCTCGACCCGCCGCCGCCCGGCTCTCCAGCGTACGGGCCGACCATGACACGTTCCTCCGGGCAGGGAACGGATGCTCGCGCGCGGGCCACCAGCTCCGGCCGGCGTTCGTGACCGCGAGCCGGAGCACCGAGCTCGTCGTCCCGCTACTCGGACGAGCCGTTCCGAGACTCGACCCGCGCCCGGAACGGCTCCAGCGCCCTCCGCCGCCGGGCTTGCGCGCGACCACCGTGTTCAGGTCGGGGTAGCGGAGCTGGTGCCGAAGCAGGGAGAGCGCGTCGCGCGTCGCCGCCGATCTCGAACAGCTCGTCGACCCGGGCGTAGCGCGTGATCTGCTCGAAGCCGGCCTGCTCGAGGACCTCGACGAGGTACTCGGGCTCGAACGGCGACTCGAGCGTGCCGTGCTGCTCCATCTCCTCGATCAGGTGGCGCTCGGCCTCGGAGCCCGGGCGGCGGCCGGACGCCCTCCTCGATGTAGATCCAGCCGCCGGGCGCGAGCGTCCGGCTGGATCACCCGCAGCGTCTCCAGCTCGTCGTCGAAGTGGTGCATCGTGTCGTAGAGGACCGCGCAGGTCGAAGCGCTCCGCTCCACGGCATCTCGCGCACCGGCATGGCGTGGAACTCGGCCAGCGGCTCGTTCATGCGCCTCGCCGATCGGCCGTCGGGATGCGCCGCGATCCGCTCGGCGGCGATCTCGGATCATGTCCTCGGAGATGTCGACGCCCGGTGACCCAGTACCCGCAGCGGGCCAGCAGCTCGCTCAGCCAGCCCGGGCCGCGAGCCGACGTCGAGCACCTGCGGCGCGCAGCCCGAAGGTCGAACCGGTCGACCAGGTGCGCGAAGGTGTGCAGGCAGCGCTGCGAGCTCGTCGGTCGGCGGCACGCTGAAGGGCTTCGTGCGCAGCCAGAGCCGCGCCCCCGGGCTCGATGCTTCTCGACGTACGACTGTGGCCGGCGTCGTGGTCGTGGCCGAGGGTCGCAGCCGGCCGCTCCTCGCTTGCGCGAGCGGCCACTTCACCGGGCGCTCACTACACTCCCCGGCCGTGGCGGTCTACAGCGACGTCCTCCGCTTTCGCGAGCTCTTTCTGCACCTCTTCCGCCGCGATCTGCAGGTGCGCTACCGCGGCTCGGCGCTCGGGCTGCTCTGGACGCTGATCAATCCGCTCGTCCTGATGGCCGCGTACACGCTCGTGTTCTCGATCCTGCTCAAGGCGGAGTCGATCGAGTACTTCCCGCTGTTCGTGCTGGTCGGCCTGCTGCCCGTGGGTGTTCTTCCAGCGCGTCGGTGCAGACGGCCACCACGACGCTCGTCGGTCACTCGAACCTCGTCAAGCAGGTGCGCTTCCCGCGCCAGCTGCTCGCCGTTCTCGGTCGTGGGGACGAACCTGGTCACGTTGTTCGCGATGCTGGTCGTGATTCTGCCGTTCACGCTCGTCCTCCTCCCCGAGACGCGCACGACGTTCTGGGCGTCGCGCTGCCGATGATTCTTCCACTCGTCGCGCCTCACAGCCGGGCTCGCGCTCGTGGTGGCGTGCGCGAACGTGCTCTTCCGCGACGTCGAGCACATCGTGGCGGCCGTGCTTCTTGCCCTGGTTCTTCCTCACGCCGATCTTCTACACGTTCGACGCGCTCCCCGGCCTCGAGGGCCGCGAGTGGATCGGGGATCTCCTCTACTACGCGAACCTGTTCGTCCCGATCCTCGAGTCGATCCGCGACCCGCTCTTCTTCGGGCGAGTGGCCCGCGGTCGACCGACGTCGTCTACGCGCTCGTGGTGGCGGCCGTCTCGCTCGCGCGTCGGCGCGCTCGTCTTCAGGCGGATCGACGACCAGCTCGCTGCAGAGCTCTAGCCGGCCACCGCGACGCGGATCCTCCCGTCGCAGAGCCAGGGCTCGCTCGAGCCGGACGGCTCGAGCGCCGGCAGGCCCGCAGACGGGCTCGGCGAACGGCGCTGCCTCGATGCGCCTCGGTGACGATGGACGGGAAGATGAGCGGCAGCGACCAGCCCGGCGAGCGTCCGAAGCCCGGCTTCCAGGGCTCGAGCTCGCGGCCGGCGCCGCGGCGGCAGAAGCGGCCTGCCCTCGACCGCGACCGAGCCCGCGACGGCCGCATAGCCCTCGGCGTGCGCGTCGAGGATGCGGCGGCTCCAGTCGGGAGCGGGCGGCACCCGGAACGAGAAAGGCGGTCGCCTCGGCCTCGCCGTCGGCGATCGGCTCCTCCTGCGCGGCGAGCGCGGCCTCGGGTCTGCTGCCACGAGCTCGTCGCGGGCCGTCCTCGATCGCGACCGCGAGGGCTCGCGCGGACAGCCCGGGGCACGACGTCGACCTCGACCTCGATCGGCTCGTTGCCGAGCTCGGCGAACCAGGCGCTGCCGCTCGTCGACGAGGTCGATGCGACAGGCGGTAGCGGCCGGGCGGAATCGGCGCATCGACCGGGAACGCGCAGCGTGGCGCGCTCGCCCGGGGGCTACGCGGTCGGGGAGCGGCGTGAAGACGCCCGGCCCAGACGATCGGGTTTCCGCGCAGGTCGAGCCAGTGGTACGAGATGCTGGATGCTGCGGGCCGGGCTCGCCGTGCCACGCGACGCGTGCCGGCGTTCTCGACCTCGACCGTGACCGTCGTGCGCGCCGCCCGCACGCTGCGGCGGAAGCTCGCGCTCGAGCCAGCGGACGGCGAGCGGTCCGGCGGGGACGGAGGGGGTCACGGGCTAGTGTAGGAAGGTGCCGGAGCCGCTTCTCGTCCGAGCCTGCCGCCGCGAGTCCGTCGAGCGGACGCCGGTCTGGTTCATGCGCCAGGCCGGGCGCTCGCTGCCCGAGTACCGCGAGATCCGGAAGCGGCACGGCCTCTTCGACATCGTCCGGCAGCCGGAGCTCTGTGCGGAGGTGACGCTCCAGCCGGTGCGGCGGCACGGCGTGGACGCGGCCGTGATGTTCGCGGACATCATGCTCCCCGTCCTCGGCATGGGGGTCGAGGTGGAGCTGGTCGAGAACGTCGGCCCCGTGGTCGAGCGGCCGATCGAGTCGATGGCCGACGTCGAGCGGCTGACCGTGCCGGAGCCCGAGGACGCGGTGCCCTCGATCCTCGAGGCCGTCCGCATCGTGCGGCGTCGAGCTCCGCGACGACCAGGCGGTGGTCGGCTTCGCCGGCGGGCCGTTCACCGTCGCCGGCTACCTCGTCGAGGGCCGGCCGACGCGCGACTTCGTCAAGACGAAAGGCCTGATGTACGGCGCGCTCCGAGGTCTGGCATGCGCTGATGGAGAAGCTGACCGAGACCTTCGTCCGCTACCTGCGCGCCAAGCAGGCGGCCGGCAGCGACGTGATCCAGCTCTTCGACTCCTGGGTCGGCGCGCTCTCGGTGGACGACTACCTCGGAGTTCGTCGCGCCCTACTCGGGCCGGATCCTGGCGCCGTCGACGTGCCGACGATCCACTTCGGCACCGGCACGTCGCACCTGCTGCCGACGATGGCCGAGGCCGGCGGCGACGTGATCGGCCTCGACTGGCGCATCCCGCTCGACGTCGGGCTGGGAGCTCGTCGGCCACGACCGCGGGGTGCAGGGCAACCTCGACCCGACCGTCCTGCTCGGTCCGTTCGAGCGCGTCCAGGCCGAGGCGGAGCGGATCCTCGAGCGCGCCGAACGGACGGCCCGGGCCACGTCTTCAACCTCGGCCACGGCGTCCTGCCCGGCACCGACCCGGCCGTGCTCGGGCGGCTCGTCGAGCTCGTGCACGAGCGCACCGCGACCGTCGCAGCTTGAAGACCGCGGTCGTCCTGATGGCCTACGGGAGCCCCGTCGGCGATCGAGGACATCCCCGCCTACCTCGCGGACATCCGAGAGGGCAAGCCGGTGTCCGAGCACGCGGTCGAGGAGCTGACCGAGCGCTATCGCCGGATCGGGGGCCGCTCGCCGCTCGACGAGCTCACCGAGGCTCAGCGCGCCGCGCTCGAAGCGGGCGCTCGGCCTCCCCGTGCTACGTCGGGGATGAAGCACTGGCGGCCGCGGATCGCCGAGGCGGTCGAGGCCGCGCTCGCGGGCGGCGCCGAGCGGATCGTCGGCCTCGTGCTCGCGCCGCACTACTCGCGCCTGTCGATCGCCGGCTACCGCTCGCGGCTCGAGGACGCCCTGGCGGGCCGCGCCGAGCTCGTCTTCGTCGAGAGCTGGCACGACCACGAGCCGTTCCTCGACGTCCTCGCCGACCGGGTGCGCGGAACCGAGGCGCACGTCGTCTTCACCGCCCACTCGCTGCCCGAGCGGATCCTCCGCGACGGAGACCCCTATCGCGACCAGCTGCTCGAGACCTCGCGCCTGGTGGCCGAGCGCGCCGGGCTCGCGCGCTGGTCGTTCGCCTTCCAGAGCGCGAGCGCGACCGGCGAGCCGTGGCTCGGCCCGGACATCCTCGAGGAGCTCGACCGCCTCTACGACGAGGGCGTCCGGCTCGGTGCTCGTCTGCCCGATCGGCTTCGTCTCCGACCACCTGGAGATCCTCTGGGACCTCGACGTCGAGGCGCGCGAACGGCGCGCCGAGCTCGGGCTCGAGCTCGACCGCATCCGGTCGCTGAACGACGACCCCGCGTTCGTCGCCGCTCTCGCGGAGCTGGTACGGAGAAGCCGTTTCAGTACCCTCGGCGCCGTGAAACCCGGCGCGATCGTCGCGGAGAACGTCAGCCGGCGCTTCCGCGTCTATCCCGAAGCGCCACGTCACTCTCAAGGAGGCGATCGTCCGCGCGCGGCACCTGCGCCCGACGGACATCTGGGCGCTCCGGGACGTGTCCTTCGAGGTCGAGCCCGGCGAGGCGGTCGGGCTCGTCGGGCGGAACGGCTCGGGCAAGACGACGCTGCTGCGCCTGATCGCCGGGATCTTCGGGCCGACGGGCGGCCGGATCGAGGTCGGCGGGACGGTCGGCTCGCTGCTCGAGATCGGCGCGGGCTTCCACCCCGACTTCACCGGGCGCGAGAACGTCTTCCTGAACGGCGCGATCCACGGGCTGAGCCGCGCGCTACGTGCGCGAGCGGATGGACGAGATCGTCAGCTTCGCCGAGCTCGAGCGCTTCATCGACCTGCCCGTGCGGACGTACTCCGCAGGCATGTACATGCGGCTCGGCTTCTCGGTCGCCACCCATCTCAACACCGACGTCCTGCTGCTGGACGAGGTGTTCGCGGTCGGCGACGAGGCCTTCCAGCGCAAGTGCTTCGGCAAGATCTTCGAGTTCAAGTCCCGGGGCGGGACGATCGTCTTCGTCTCGCACTCCGCGGCGGCGGTCGAGAGCCTCTGCGAGCGGGCGATCCTGCTGCGCGCGGGGCGCGTCCTGCACGACGGCGAGACGCACGAGGCGATCGCCGCCTACCACCGGCTGCTCGCCGAGGACGAGGATCCGGACGAGCGCAACGCCGGCCTGCAGGAGTGGGGGACCGGGGACGTGCGGGTGACCGAGCTGCGGCTCGAGGACACCGACGGCGCCGAGCGGCGCCAGTACCTCTCGGGCGAGCCGCTGATCGTGCGGATGACGCTGTCGGCGCGAAGGAGTCGTTCTCGCCGCCGCGCCTCACGCTCGACCTGCGCGACTCGACCGGCCCGCTCGTCGGGTCGGCGGTCGCCGACCTGGGCGAGCTCGGCTGGGCCGGCGCCCGCGGCGAGTGCGAGCTCGTCTACGAGCTTCCCCGCGTCCCGCTCGCCGAGGGCCGCTTCCAGGTCGGCGTCGGCCTGACCGATCCGGAGAGCGGCCGCGTCCTGCACCACCTGGAGCGGGCGGCCGAGTTCGTGGTCGTCCCCGAGGAGGACACGCGCGGCACGGTCCGGCTGGAAGGCTCTTGGAGGCTCGTCGAGGCGGAGCGCGAAGTAGGCGCGCGGTGAGCTCCCGGACCTGCCCCGACTGGCCGACGTTGATGGAGGTCGCGCCCGATCTCCAGTTCATGCACTACACGGTCGCCGAGGCGAAGCTTCCCGGCGACGCGCTCGCCAACATCACGGACGTCTCGCTCGACGACGTCGCCATCTGCTGCGACCTCGAGCGCCACGTCTTCAACCCGGAGCACACCGACGAAGGCGTGGCCGAGGCGCTGCGAGCGACGCATTGGTTCGACCTGACGCGAGTGGGCTGCGCGCGGGCCCGGGCGCTCCATAGCCAAGTAACAGTCTGTTACTAGCTCGAGAAGGCGCATCAAATGCGCGGTCGTGGTTCAAGTAACAGTCTGTTACTTGAACTTCCAGGCGAGCAGCTCGTCCAGCGGGCGCGTGTTGAGGACGTCCGCCGCGGTCGCCCAGCCTCGCCTCGCCGTGCCGACCGCCAGAGGCATGTTCCCGAGGCCGCGCGTGGAGTGGGCGTCCGTGTTGCACACGATCGGCAGCCCGGCCTCCACGCACAGGCGCACGTGCTCGTCGCGCAGGTCGAGGCGCGGGGCGAGGCCGTTCACCTCCAGCGCCACTCGTTCCTCGAGCGCGACGGCGATCACCTCCTCGAGGTCGACGGCGTTCGGCGGGCGGTGGTTGATGATCCGGCCGGTCGGATGGCTGAGAGCGCGCACCGCCGGGTGGTGGAGCGCGGCGACGGTGCGCGCCGTGATCTCCCGCCGGGGCGCACGCTGCCCCGCGTGGATGCTCGCCGTGACCCAGTCGAGCTGCTCGAGCACGCTGTCGATCAGGTCGAGCGAGCCGTCGGGGAGGATGTCGCACTCGATCCCGCGCAGGACACGGAACGGCGCCAGGAGCTCGTTGGCCTCCGCGACCTCGTCGGCCTGGCGCAGGACGTCGACCGAGTCGAGGCCCGGCACGGCTCCCGACGGCCTTCGTGTGGTCGCAGATCGCCAGGTACTCGTAGCCCCGGTCCCGGGCTGCCGTGGCCATCTCGAGCACCGTCGCTTTGCCGTCGGACCAGGTCGTGTGGCAGTGGAGGTCGCCGCGGACGTCCGCGACCTCGACGAGCGGCGGCGGTTCCCCGCGGAAGGGCGCCTCGCGCAGCTCGGGCGGGCACCACGGGATCCCGAGCGCGCGGAACACGCTCTCCTCGTCCGGGCGCGTCCGGGAGCGGCTCGAGCGCCGCGACGTACGCGGCCGAGCCGGTCGCCCGCACGAGCTCGGTGCCGAAGCGGCCGGGCTCGGCCGCGACCACCTCCACGGGCACGCCCTCGACCGTGACGCCGACGGCTCGACGCTCCTCGCGCTCGACGATCGAGACCACCTGGCCGAGGCCCTCGAAGCGCTCGAGGACCTCGGCCGGCCGCTCGCGTCCGGCAGACGACCGCGAAGCGCTCGCTCAGGTCGCGCATCCGGCGCGGATCGCCCGCGGCCTCGCCGCCGAGCGCCTCCGCGAGGCTCGCCTCCAGCGCGAGCGCCTGCCCGAGCAGCAAGCCGCGCCGCGTGCGTCGGCGTCCCGCGTTCCAGTGCCTCGGTCAGCTTCGCAGCCGTCTTCGGCCCGATTCCCGGCACCTCGGTGAGCCGCCCTGCGCGGGCCGCCTCGCGCAGCTCGTCGACGCTGGCGACGCCGAGCGTCTCGCCGATCTCGATCGCCCGCTTCGGGCTCACGCCGAGGTAGCGCCCGAGCCCGATCAGCTCCGGCCGCACCGAGCGCTCGAGCTCGGTCAGCTCCTGGATCTCCCCGGTCTCGACCAGCTCCAGCAGCCGCCGCTCGATCCCCGGGCCGATCCCGCGCAGCTCGCGCACACGTCCCTTGCGCACGAGCTCGACGATCGGTGCGGGCGTCTCGCGGATCATGTCCGCGGCCCGCCTGTACGCGCGGGACGTGTACGACTGCGCGCCCGCGAGCTCGAGCAGAACGGCGAAGGCGTCGAGGCGCTCCGCGATCTCGGCGTTCGAGAGCATGCGGGGATAGTCTCCCGGCGATGGCCACCGTGGTCGTTCCCTTCCGCGGCGCGAACGGCAAGAGCCGCCTGGCGCTGCCCGAGCCCGAGCGGCGCGCGCTGGCCCTGTCCATGCTCCGCGGCGTGCTCGCGGCCGCTTCCGAGGTGGGAGAGGTGGTGCTCGTCACCGACGACGAGGAGGCGCGATCCTTCGCGCCGCGCTGGGTCGCCGACCCGGGCGGCGGACAGGGTGCCGCCGTGGCCGCCGCGCTCGCAGATGCTGAGGCGCCGGCGCTCGTCGTCAACGCCGATCTCCCGCACGTCGAGGCCGACGACCTCCGCGCGCTGCTGGCCGCGATCCCCCAGAACGGAATCGCGATCGTGGCGGCGGCGGACGGGACGACGAACGCGCTCGGACTGGCCCAGCCCGGGCTGTTCGAGCCTCTCTACGGCCCGGGCAGCGCCGGGCGTTTCCGCGAGCGGGGTGCCGTCGCGGTCGACCTGCCCCGGATCGCCGAGGATCTCGACACGCTGTGAAGGTCGCCGTCCTGGCCGGCGGGGTCGGCGCAGCCCGCTTTCTACGCGGCGTGGTCGAGGCGGTCGAGCCGGCCGACGTCACCGCGATCGGGAACGTCGGCGACGACCTCGAGATCCTGGGCCTCTCGGTCTCGCCCGACCTGGACAGCGTCCTCTACGCCCTTGCGGGCCGCTCCGACGAGGAGCGCGGTTGGGGCCGCGCCGACGAGACCTGGAACGCGCTCGCAAGTGTCTCCGAGCTCGGCGGCGACGACTGGTTCCGCCTCGGCGACCGCGACATCGGGCTGCACCTCGTGCGCACCGAGGCCCTGCGCGGCGGCGAGCCGCTCTCGGCCGTGACGGCCCGCCTGGCGGCCGAGCTCGGAGTCGGGCTGCGGCTCCTCCCGGCGACCGACGACCGGCTGCGGACGATCGTCGAGACAGCGGCGGGCGCCTTCTCGTTCCAGGAGTGGTTCGTCGCGCGCGGGCACCGCGACCCGGTCGACCGCCTGCGCTTCGACGGCGCCGACGAGCGCGGAGCCGGCACCCGGGGTGCTCGCCGCGCTCGCCGAGGCCGACGTGATCCTCGTCGCGCCGAGCAACCCGTTCGTCAGCATCGGCCCGATCCTCGCCGTCAACGCGATCCGTGAGGCGCTGGAGGCGAGGAGTGCGCCCGCGGTCGCGGTCAGCCCCCTGATCGGCGGCCGGGCGGTGAAGGGCCCGGCGGACGCGATGATGTCGCGCCTCGCGGGCGGGACGACTCCGGCCCACGTGGCCGGCTGCTACGAGGGGCTGATCGATGCGCTCGTGATCGACGAGGCCGACTCGGACGGGGCGAACATCGGCGTGCGGACGATCGTCACCCGGACGCTGATGGACGACGCCGAGGGCCGCCTCCGCGTGGCCGAGGCCGCGCTCGAGGGAGCGGTGGCGCTGAGATGAAGGTCGCGATCGTCGGCGGCACCGGGAGCTTCGGCAAGGCGCTCACGGAGCGGCTGGCCGCGCTCGGGTACGACGTGGTGATCGGCTCCCGCGACGAGCAGCGGGCGACCGAGCTCGCCGCGGTCTACGGCGTCGAGGGCAAGGCGAACGTCGGACGCGGTGCGCGACGTCGACCTCGTCGTCCTCGCGACCAAGTCGACCGCGACGCTCGACACCGCCCGCGAGCTGGCCGACGCGATCGGCCAGACCCCGGTGCTCTGCGTGGCCAGCGACCTGCGCTTCGAGAAGGAGGGCGTCCTCCCGGGCCGACTCGGCACGTCGCTTGCCGAGGAGGTCGCGGCGATCCTCACTGCCCCGGTCGTCGCCGGCCTGCAGTCGCTCGCGGCCGTCCATCTGACCCAGCGCGACCCGCCCGACCAGGACGCGCTCATCTGCGGCGACGACCTGGGGGCGAAGCGGATCGCGCTCGAGCTCGCCGACCGGCTCGTCGCGGGCCGGGCGCTCGACGCCGGCCCGCTCGCCAATGCGCGGGCTCTGGAGGGGCTGACCGCGATCATCCTCAACATCAACAAGCGCTACCGCGCCCACGCGGGCATTCGCGTCACCGGGCTGGAATGAACGTCTTCGGCGTCGAAGGGCTTCCGGAGATCGAGCCGGGGGACGACCTCGCGCGGCTGATCGCGGAGGCAACCGACGCTCGAGGACGGCGACGTCGTGGTCGTCGCGCAGAAGGTCGTCTCCAAGGCCGAGGGGAGGACGGTGCGGTTGGCCGAGGTGGAGCGCGTCGGAGCGCGCGCGTCGCGCTCGCCGGCGGCGAGGATCCTCGCCGCATCGAGGTGATCCTGCGCGAGAGCGCCCGGATCGTGCGGCTGCGCCCGCCGCTCGTGATCGCGGAGACCGGCCACGGTTACGTCTGCGCGTCGGCCGGCGTGGATGCGTCGAACGCGCCCGAGCCGGACAGCCTCGTCCTGCTGCCGGTCGACCCGGACGCCTCGGCCGCGCGACTGCGCGAAGGTCTTCGCGAGGTGGCCGGACGGGAGGTCGCCGTGATCGTCAGCGACTCGTTCGGCCGCGCCTGGCGGCAGGGCACGACCGACGTCGCGATCGGCTGCGCCGGGCTCGCGCCGCTGGTCGACCTCGAAGGCGAGCGCGACCGCGTCGGCTACGAGCTCCACGCGACCGTGATCGCGGTCGCCGACCAGATCGCGGGTGCGGCGCAGCTCGTGATGGGCAAGCTCGACGGGATCCCGGTTGCGGTCGTCCGCGGCCTCGACGTGGCGGGCGACGGCTCGGCCGCCGAGCTGGTGATGCCGCCCGAGCGCGACCTCTTCCGTTAGCCGTGGCGACCCCGGTTGTGCTCGTTCACGGCCTGTCCGGCTCCGGCCGCTGGTGGCGCAACGTCGTGCCCGAGCTCCAGCGCGAGCACGACGTGCGGCTCATCGACCTGCCGCCGCGTCTCAGCCTGGAAGAGGCGGCCGAATGGCTCGCGGAGCGACTCGTCGTCGAGGACGTCGACCGCGTCGACCTGATCGGCCACTCGATGGGCGGCCTGATCTGTGCGCGCCTGGCAGCCGACCACCCCGAGCTCGTCGGTCGTCTGGTGCTGATCGCGCCGGTCGGGGTCGCGCCCGGCTCGCGCGTACGGCACGTCCTCCCGCTCTTGCGGGCGGTACGGCACTCGTCACCGCGGCTCCTGCCGCTGCTCGCACGGGACGCCGTCCGCGCCGGGCCGTGGACGCTGTGGCGCGCGGCGGGCGAGGTGCTCGAAGCGGACCTGCGGGCACACCTGAGCGCGATCGTCGCGCCGACCCTCGTCCTCTGGGGCGGTCGCGACACGCTGCTGCCGGCGGCGCTGGGCGAGGTCTTCCGGGCCGAGATCCGGGACGCACGCCTCGTCGTGCTCGAGCGGGCCGGTCACGTGCCGATGTTCGACGCGCCCGACGAGCTCAATCGAGAGCTGGCCGGCTTCCTCCGCGGACAAGCGCCGCCAGCGCCTCGGGGGCCACGTAGTTGACCGCGTGCGGCGCGCCCTCCACGACGTGGAGCGATCCGTCGGGGAAGGCGGCCGCCAGGCGCTCGGCCCAGCGCTGAGGCACCAGCGGATCACGCGAGCCGCGGACGACCAGCGCCGGAGCAACCACCCCACGCGCGTTCTCCTCGATCCGGTCGTGGAGCGCCGCAGCCGCGGTCGACGCGACCGTCACCGGGCCGGCCCGCAGGTAGTCGGCGACCACCATCCGCACCACCTCGGGCGGCTCTTGCAGCGAATCGCGCAGCAGCCTCCAGCCCTGGCGGAACGGGTCCCGGGCCGAGTCGTCCACGGTCGGTCCGGCGAGGACGAGGCGCTCGACTCGTTCGGGACGCGTGGCGGCCAGGTGTGTGATCACCTGGCAGCCGAACGAGTTCGCCACGAAGACCGCGCGTCCGATGCCGGACGCCTCGGTGAAGCGGTCGAGGAGGCCGCTCAGCTCCGGGAGGGTCAACGGCCGGCGCGGGCGTGTGCTCGCGCCGAAGCCGGGCAGGTCGGGAACGAGCACGCGAAAATCGCCCGCTAGCTCGTGCGCGGTCGGCAGGAGGTAGCGGCCGGAGACGCCGAGCCCGTGGACGAGCACCACCGGCGGACCGCTTCCGGCCTCCCACCCATGGATCGCCCAGCCGCCGACGCGAGTCCAGGTGTCCCTCACCCGCGCGTCAGCTCGACCGCCCGGCGCGCCTCGCGCTCGTAGGGGTTGTTCCGGTAACGGTGCGTGAGCCACGCCCAGATCACGTGCACTGGCCGGTTCTGCATCTGCCAGATGTGGCAGAGCTCGTGCGTGATCAGCTGCTCGGAGGCGTCCGGGCTGCGCAGCAGGATCGTGCGCCAGAGCGCGTAGCCGTGGTAGCGGCGCAGGCCCGGCAGACGGAAGAACCAGGGCGCGACCACCACCCGCACCCCTTCGAGGCGAACCGGCCGCGAATAGAGGCGGAGCGAGTCCAGACGCTGTCGGGCGCGCTCGAGAGCCTCCTGCACGCCGTCAACGCTAGCCTCCGGGGCGTGCGCATCGTCGACGAGTTCGAGGCCGGCTTCGGCTGGCAGCCCGACGAGCCCGAGTTCATGCAGCGCACGTCGCATGCCGTCGCGAGCGGCGGCAAGGTCTGGCTCTTCGACGCGCTCGACGTCGAGGGGCTCGACGATCGCGTCCGGGAGCTCGGCGAGCCGGCCGGCGTCGTGCAGCTGCTCGACCGCCACGGGCGAGATTGCGCCGTCGTGGCCGAGCGGCTCGGCGTCCCGCATTCCGCGGCCGGTTCGGCTTTCTCCACGATCCGGGTCGTCCGGTTTCCGCGCTGGCGAGAGTCGGCTGCGTTCTTCCCGCAGGAGCGCGTTCTGGTCGTCGCCGACGCGGTGGGCACCGCACGCTACTTCCGCACGCAGGGCGAGCGCATCGCGGTGCACCCGCTGCTTCGGCTCGTGCCTCCTCGGAAGCTGAGCGGCCTCGCCCCGGAGCACGTGCTCTGCGGGCACGGCAAGGGTGTCCACGGCCCGGACGCGGCCGAAGCGCTCGAGGAAGCGCTGCGCACCTCCCGCCGCCGGATCCCGCGCTGGCTGGCAGCCTCCGTCAAGGCGTGGCGGAAGCGGTGAGGACGATCGTCTTCATCCCGGCCTGGAACGAGGCCGAGAACCTTCCGGCCGTGCTCGCAGAGGTGCGCGCCGAGCTGCCCGACGTCGAGGTGCTCGTGGTCGACGACGGCTCCACCGACGGAACCGCCGACCTCGCGCGGGAGGCGGGCGTCCAGGTGCTCTCGTTCGGCGAGAACCGCGGCCTCCGCGCAGCGATCGCGGCGGGCTACGGCTACGCGGCCGAGCACGGCTACGAGTTGGTCGGGCGGCTCGATGCCGACGGCCAGCATCCGGCCGCCGAGCTGAGGCGGCTGCTCGAACGGGTGCAGGCCGGCGCTGCCGACGCGGCCGTGGGGTCGCGCTTCGTGGCGGGCGAGGGCTACGCGCCGTATCGCTACCGGCCGAGCCGAGAGCGCGCGTTCGGCACGGCCTTGCTGCGCCGGTTGATGCGCCTGCGCGTCGAGGGCGGCATCGCCGACGCGACCAGCGGCCTGTACGCGGTCAACGCCAATGCCGCCAAGCTGCTCGCGCAGCCGTACACGAGCGGCGCGCCCGAGGTGGAGGGCCTGATCCGACTCGGGGAGGCAGGCCTGCGGGTCGAGGAGGTGCCCGTGAACATGCGTGAGCGCGGAGGCGGCGAGTCGAAGCTCGCAGGCCGCCGGGCGTTCCACCTCGTCGTCACCGTCGGCGCCGCAATCTTCCTCGGCACGCGGGCGCTCACGTTCTGGCGTCGGCTGCGGGACTAGCCGTTTCGACGCGCTGAAGCAGGACGAGCCCGCCCACGGCGACCACGGCCGAGACGAGGAACACGGTCGAATAGCCGCCGAGGTCGGCCACCCCGCCGAGCACGATCGCCCCCGATGCGATCGCGACGTCGACGAACGCCGTCACCGTGCCGGCCACGGCCCCGCGGTCTCCGGCGGGCGTCCGTGACATCGCCAGCGTCATCACTGCCGGAAACGCGAGCGCCTGTCCGATCGAGAAGACGAAGGTGCCGACGTACAACCCGACCGGGTCCTGCCAGAGCCCCATCGTCGCCAGCCCTGCAGCGAGCGCGATCAGGGCGATCCGGACCGTTCGAGCCGGCCCGAGCCGGTCGGGGATCTTCGCGCCGAGGCTGCGGATCGTCACGACCACGACGGCGAACAGCGCCAGGAGCGGGCCCGCGCCGTCGAGGCCGATCTCCAGCGCGTACAGGGCGACGAACGCGATGAACCCGCCCATGCCGAAGAGACCCATGGCGAGGACGAGGCCGGGGAGCAGGCCGAGGCGATGCGGGAGCCAGCTGCCACCTTCGGAGGCTGCCTCGGCCGGCCGCGTTTCCGGCGCCCGCAATCCGAGCAGGCCCGCGACGGCCGCCGCGCCGGCCGCCAGCAGCCAGACGGCGTCCCAGCGATCGTCGCCGAGCGCGAGCTCGCCGATCACCGGCCCGATCGCCAGGCCGCTGTAGGAGGCGAGCGTGTAGAGGCTGAGCGCCTCGCCTCTCCGATGCTCGGGTGCGAGGTCGTTGACGATGCTGAGGCCGCCGATCAGGAAGAGCGCCTCGCCGATCCCGGTGAGCAGCCGCAGGCCGACGACGGGGACGATGTGCCCGGCGACGACGAGACCCGCCGCACCGACGACCATCACGATCCCCCCGCCGAGCATCAGCGGCCGCCGGCCCCGCAGGTCCCCCAGGCGCCCGGCCGGGGGCTGCGCGAGCAGTGCGGTGATGCTCGCCGCCCCGATCGCGATCCCGACGCCGATGCCGCCGGCACCGAGCGGGCCCTCCGCATAGCGGGGGAGGACGGGCAGGACGACGCCGATCGAGAGGAACGCGAAGAAGGTGGCGGCGGCCACCAGAAGGAAAGCGGGTGTGACCACCCGCTCCCTTGACACCGGCTCATTGGTAAGTCTAGACTTATCGTAAGTCATGGCTTACGGTCACCCCATGGACGCGCTCGGCGACCCTACCCGGAGGGCGATCTTCGAACGGCTGCGCTCCGGGCCGCTTCCGGTCGTCGAGCTCGCGCGCGGTCTGCCGGTGAGCCGGCCGGCCGTGTCGCAGCACCTGCGCGTCCTCAAGGAGGCGGGGCTCGTCCGCGACCAGGCGGTCGGGACGAGGCGGCTCTACGAAGTCAACCCGGAGGGCTTCGGCCAGGTGCGCACCTGGTTCGAGGACTTCTGGACGGATGCGCTCGACGCCTTCAAGCGGGCGGCCGAGGCAGAAGGGAGCAAGAAATGAGCGAGGTAGCGACGATCGCACCGGTTCGCAAGACGGTGACCCTGGCCTGCAGCCCGGATCGCGCCTGGGAGGTGTTCACGGGCGAGGTCGCGAGCTGGTGGCCGACCGACGTCTACTCGATCCACGAGGACAAGGTCGACGGACGTCGTCCTCGAGCCCCGCGAAGGCGGCGAGATGTACGAGGTGGCCGAGGGCGGCCGGCGCGAGCACTGGGCCAGCGTCACGACCTGGGATCCGCCGAGTCGGCTCGTGCTCGCGTGGCAGGTCAACCCGAACACCGACGCGCCGACCGAGATCGAGGTCACGTTCACGCCCGAGGGCGAGGGCACGCGCGTGGAGCTCGAGCACCGCAACTGGGAGCAGGCCGGCGAGTCCGCCCCCGGGATGCGGGACAACTACGAGACCGGCTGGGACGTCGTCCTGGCGCCCTTCGTCGAGAAGACGTCCTGATCCCCAGGCGGGGCGGCCGCGCGCGAGCGGCCGCCCCGCCACACTTGTCGTGTGCCGCTGGATTACCCCGAGCCGCCGCTCGGCGACGACCTGATTCGGCTCCGCCCGTGGCGTGACGACGATCTCCCGACGATCGTCGAGGCGAGTCGCGACCCGTACATCCCCAAGGTCACGTCCGTGCCGGCGCCGTACACCAAGGGCGCGGGCAAGCGCTGGCTGGGACGGCAGCGCGACCGCCAGACGAGCGGCGTCGGCCTCTCGCTCGCGATTGCAGCCGCCTCCGACGACGGCGCGGTCGGCGCGGTCCTCGCGATCCATCGTGGCCGGGGGCTCTACGGCCTCGGCTACTGGCTCGTGCGCCCGGCTCGCGGAAAGGGATTCGCCTCGCGGGCGGTCGGGCTGATCGCGCCCTGGGCGTTGGCGCAGCCGGGAGTGAGCGGCCTGGAGGCCCTGGTCGAGCCGTGGAACGAGGCTTCGTGCCGGGTCGTCGAGCGGGCCGGGTTCACGCGGGACCGCCTCCTCCCCGGCGAGATCTCGATCGCGGGACGGCAGGCCGACGTGATCCGCTACGTGCTCGGCGGCCAGTCGCCGCGAACCGGCTCGAAGAGCGGCGGCCAGTCGCTGTAGGCCTCGGGCGGCGAGTCCGTCGCCTCCGGAGCCGAGGCGCCGTGCCGGGCGGCGAGCTCGTCGGCCGGGTAGTGAAGCGACCGGCCCTCGCGCCGGGTGCCGGCCATCAGGATCGCGCACGGCCCGTCGCCGGCGCCGACGAAGATGTGGAGCGTCCCGGGTGGGCAGTGGACGAAGTCCCAGGCCTTCAGGCGCCGCTCTTCGCCCTCGATCAGACAGATGCACTCGCCGGAGAGGACGAGGAAGTCCTCCTGCGTTTCCTCGGCGTGGTACTTGCCGTTCGGCTGGCCCGGCTGTAGGACGTGGATGCCGATTCCGAACTCCGTGAACGGATGCTCGGGCCCTTCGAAGTTCACCCATTGCCCGCTCCGCTCGTGCCGCGTCCAGCCGGCGTCGGCGGCGTTGAGCACGAACCAGCCCGCCGACTCGACGACGGCTCCGTGCTCGCCCTCCGAGATCTCGGCTTCAGGGACTCCCATCGCGCGAACCTTTCCATACCCGTGTCGGCTCCTCCTCCAGGACGCGCGCGAGAGCGTCCCCTAGCTCGGCGAGGCGCTCCTCGTACTCCGTCCTCGGTCGCGGGAGCCGCCGTTCGAGCGCCTGGTACGCCTCGAGGAGCGGCGCGTCGGCCGCCCGCGCCAGCTCATGTCCCTTGTCCGTGACCTCGACCAGGTACGAGCGCCCGTCGTCGGGGTTCGGTGCGCGGCGGACGAGCTCTCGATCGACGAGCCGCTGGATGTTGTCGCGCAGCGTCGTCGTCGCCATTCCCGTGCTCCGCGAGATCCCGGACGGTGTCACCGGCGCCAGGCGGCGGATCTGCGAGAGCAGGCCGAAGAGGTAGGCCGGCAGTCCGATCTCGCTGAGCTGCCGCTCGACGATCGCGCTCGTGAGCTCTGAGAGCCGGTAGACGTCGAGCATGAGGTGCCGATCCGTCATCCGCACGGAGCGTAGTGGACAGTAGTGCGTGTACGCGCTAGATTCTGCGTCCACGCACTATGTCTCGAGCCGCCGTCATCATCGCCCTCGCGCTTCTTCTCCTCGGCAGCGCGGCCGGAACCGCGCCGTCGCCCACCGGTTCGTGGACGGGGACGTACACGCTGGGACGGCTCGACTCGGTCACGCTCACGCTGAGCGGCGGCCGCGCGACCGTGGCGCTCGGGCCCGGACACGCCGGCCGGCAGACCGTCCGCGCCAGCGTCCGCAACGGACGAGTGCGCTTCTCGTTGCCGGGGGTTCCCCCGGTTGCGTTCGACGGAAAGCTCCGTGGTCGCCGCCTCGTGGGCGCCGTCAGGCAGGGCGCGCTGCGGGGAACGTTCTCGCTCGGTCGCGGCTCCGCGCCCGGGCTGCTCGCGCGCGGCCATTACGACGTCGGCGGCCACCGGTATGCGGTCGTGGGGGGCCGGCTTCTCGACCTCGAGACCGGGGAGGTACACGGCCTGTTTCCGAACGGAAAGCGATTCGACGTCGGCGCCGGGTTCGCCACGCGCGCACCGGCGCGCGGAACGGCGAGCTTCGACGCTACCGGCGCGCTCTTGCCGGCCGGCCGTGCCACGCGCGTCCCCTCGCGCCAGCTCGAGGTGCGCTTCCGGAGCGGCCGCGTGACGCTCGCAGGCACGCTGACCCTGCCCCCGGGCGGCGGGCCCCACCCGGCGATCGTGTGGGTTCACGGTGCGGGCATCCAGACCCGGAACTACTTCCCCGACCTCCCGGCGATCTTCATGGACGCCGGCTTCGCCGTGCTGGCCTACGACAAGCAGGGCATCGGCCAGTCCGGTGGCGTCTTCCCCGGCGATCGCGCCGACGAGCGCGCGATCGGTGCGCTCGCCCGCGACGCCGAGGCAGCGGCGCGCTTCCTCGCCGCGCAGCCCGGGATCGACCGCGCGCGCCTCGGGCTCGCCGGCCACAGCCAGGGTGGCTGGATCGCCCCGCTCGCAGCATCCCGCGAGCCGGCTGTCCGCTTCGTGGTCGCCTTCGCCGGGCCCTCGCTCTCGCAGGGAGAGACCGACCACTGGTCGGACGTCGCCGGAGCGGGCGACTCCCCGCCCACCCAGAGCGAGGAGGAGATGGAGGCCGACGTGATGAGGCAGGGCTCGAGCGGCTACGAGCCGATGCCCGCCCTCCGCGCGCTGCGCGTCCCGAGCCTCTGGCTCTTCGGCCGCCTCGACTACGTCGTGCCCACCCGCCTCTCCATCCGGCGCCTCCAGGCGATCGGCGGCGACTTCACGATCGGCGAGTTCCCGAAGGCCAACCATGCGCTCGTCGAGACGCAGACCGGCCTCAACTCCGAGATGCTCGCGTCCGACCGCTTCGCGCCGGGCCTCTTCCCGCTCGTCCGCGACTGGCTCCGGAAGCGCTAGCGCCGCTCGGTCGCGAGCCTGATCCCGAACACGGTCAGCGCGACACCCGTGACCGCGTCGAGCGTCCGCCGGATCCGCGGCCGGCGCAGGACGTCGCCGGCCCTTGCGACGACCAGGGCATAGATGCCGAGCCAGACGAGGGTCAGCGTGCAGAACACGAGCCCGAGCGCAAGCAGGCTCGCAAAGGACGTCCCGCCGAACTGGGGCAGCAGGCTCGAGAAGAACACGGCCATCTTCGGGTTGCCCAGGTTGCTGAGAACGCCCTGGCGAAAGGCGGCGTGCGGGGCGGCGGTTTTGGACCCGGTGTGGGTGCGGTGACGACCGCGCTGCGCCGCGAGCAGCGACTGCCCCCCGAGATACACGAGATACGCGGCGCCGACCAGCTTCAGCGCCAGGAAAACCGGCTCGGAGGCGACGATCAGCGCGGCGAGCCCGGCGCTGGCGGCCAGCGTCCAGACCGCCTGCCCTGCCGAGACGCCGAGCGCGGTCGCGAGCCCGGCCCCACGACCGCCGAGCAGCGAGTTGCGGATCGTGAGCGCCGTGTCCTGACCGGGCGTGACGATCACGATCGCAGAGACGGCCAGGAAAGCGGCAAGGCTCTCGGTCACAACTCGGATTCTCTACGCTCCCCGGCGATGGAGCATGCCGAGCACGATCATCACACCATCACCATCACCACGAAATGCCGACCTCGGGTCGGGCGCTCGACGCGATGGCGCTCAGCGCGACGCTGCACTGCCTGACCGGCTGCGCGTTCGGGGAGGTGCTGGGAATCGTGATCGGCACAGCTCTCGGCTGGTCGGACTTGGCGACGATCGCGCTGGCGATCGGGCTCGCATTCTTCTTCGGCTACACGTTCACGAGCGTTCCGCTTCTGCGCTCGGGGCTCGCGCTTGCGACCGTGATCCCGATCGCGTTCGCGTCGGACACCCTGAGCATCGCGACGATGGAGATCGTCGACAACGCGATCATCCTGATCATCCCGGGAGCCATGGAGGCAGGTCTCGGCGACCTCATGTTCTGGGCCAGCCTGGCCGTTGCGCTCGTCATCGCCGGCGCGGCCGCTTACCCGGTCAACCGCTGGCTGCTCGCCCGCGGCAAGGGCCACGCCGTAGTCCACGCGACGGGCATCCACGGCGGTCCCTCGCCTCGCGCGGTCGGGGTCGTCGCGGCGGCCGCGGGCGTCTTCGGAACCGTCGTCCTCCTCATGGAGGCGTTGGGGTGAAACGCGGTGCCGCGCTCCTCGTGGTCGCGCTCGCCCTCGCCGGCTGCGGTGGCGACGACGACGAGGCGACCTCGTCCGCCGCCCCCCGCCGACAGCCGTTGCGAGGCCGCGACGTCCGCGATCATGACTCCGCTCAGCAACGCGCTGACCAACGAGCAGGACCGGCTCGTCAACGGCCAGGTCGTGAAGTCGAGCGACCACGACGACATCTACTACGTGTCGGCCGAGCTCGACGGGCCCGGCTTCGAGGATCCGGGCGACGTCGGCACCTGGGCGACCACGAGCCCCGGCGGCGCCGAGGCGATCTACTCCGTGGACGACATCGCCAAGGAGCACACGAGCTGGCGCGACGGCACCGCGATCGCGGGGCTCTCGCTCGACGACGACGGCGCGAACGAGTCGCGCGAGTGCGTCGCCGGCTAGCAGCAGCCGTCTGAAGCGGCCACGACCGCCAGTTCAGTGCGCCGCGGGGCCTGCGCCGACCTGACCCCCTTCACGATCGCGCCGTGCATCCCGTCGGCGACCTGGTGCGTGAACTCCACGCTGACGTCTTCGAAGCCCGCCGCCTTCAGGCCCTCCTCGTACTCGCTCTTCGACAGCGCCCCCGCGACGCAGCCGCAGTAGGAGCCGCGCTCGGCCCGGTCGGCGGGCGACAGCGGATCCTCGGCGACGACGTCCGAGATCCCGAGCCGGCCGCCGGCCTTCAGCACCCGACCCATCTCGGTCAGGACGGCGGGCTTGTCGACCGACAGGTTGATCACACAGTTCGAGATGATCACGTCGACCGACTCGGCCGGGAGCGGGATCTCCTCGATCACGCCCTTCAGGAAGACGGCGTTGCCGATCCCCGCGTCCTCGGCGTTGCGCCGCGCGAGCGCGAGCATCTCGTCGGTCATGTCCAGCCCGAACGCCCGGCCGGTGGGGCCCACACGCTTGGCGGAGAGGATCACGTCGATGCCCCCGCCCGAGCCGAGGTCGAGGACGGTCTCGCCGTCGTGCAGGTCGGCCACCGCAGTTGGGTTGCCGCAGCCGAGGCTCGCGAGCACGGCCTTGTCCGGGAGCTCGCCGCGCTGCTCGACTGCGTAGAGCGCCTCGCCGAAGCTCGCGTCGGTCGACTTGTCGGTGCAGCAGCCGCGATCGGGGCCGCCGTCCGTGACCGAGCGCGCTGCCTCCGCGTACCGCTGCCGCACCTCTTCCCTCAGCTGCTCGGCGCCTGTCGTCATCTCACGACCTCCTTGAACTCGACTAGGGCGGCTAGGCGATCCAGCGCCTCGCCGGAAAGGGAGTAGAACGCCCACTTGCCGCGCTCCTCGCGCTCCAGCAAGCCGGCCTCGGTGAGCTTCTTCAGGTGATGGCTGACCGTCGGCTGCGAGAGCTCGACGGCCGGCACGAACTCGCAGACGCAGACCGGTTCGTCGCTGCGGGCCAGGAGGTTGACGATCTTCACGCGTGCCGGATCCGAGAGCGCCCGGAAGAGCGTCGCCGTGGCCTGTGCCTCGTCGTCGGACAGGCTCGGGGTGGCGAGCGGCGCGCAACAGGAGATGACGGGCAGCGTGCTCAAATCGAATCCTGTCGATGTATAGACGATCATCGATGGGTTTGTCAAGTAGGTTCACGCAGTGACCGCGTTTCCGTTGCCGGGGACGGGCCGGGTCGCGGTCGCCGTGCCCGCGCCCGCGCCTGGGGCTGGGAGCTGGGCGGGCGCGTCGAGCGCCGCGCTCGACGACGACGGCTCCTTCGTGATCGCTTACCGCCTGCGAGTGGTCGACCAGCGCGGGGCCGCCACCGTGATCGCGCGCTCGCGCGACGGTGAGCAGCTCACCACCGTCGCCGCGCTCGACAAGGCTCGTTTCGGCGCCGAATCGCTCGAGCGGCCCGCGCTCGTCCGAACCGAAGCCGGCCTTTGGCGCCTCTACGTCTCTCTGCGCCACACCGGGCAGCAAGCACTGGTGGATCGACGTGCTCGAGGCCGAAGACCCCGCCGGGTTCGCCGAGGCCGACCCTCGCACCGTGTTCCCGGGCGACGACCGCACGGGCGTCAAGGATCCCGTCATCCGCTACGGGGAGGGCCGCTGGCACGCATGGATCTGCTGCCACCCACTGGACGAGCCGGACGAGGAGGATCGAATGACCACGGCCTACGCCACGAGCGAAGACGGCCTCGCCTGGGAGTGGCATGGCACAGCGCTCGCTCCCCGGCCGGCAACCTGGGATGCCCGGGGCACCCGCGTGACCGCTGTCCTACCCGACGGCCGGGCCGCGTACGACGGCCGCGCGACGAAGGAGGAGAATTTCGCCGAGTGCACTGGGCTCGCGCGGGCCTCCGGCGAGCCCGGCCGACTCGTGCAGACCACCGACGAGCCCGTCGCCTTCGTCCGCTACCTCGACGTCCTCCCGCTCCGCACCGGCGGTTATCGCCTCTACTACGAGGCGCCGCTACGCGACGAGAGCCACGAGCTCCGCACCGAGCTCGTCAACCCGGCCTAGACCCCTGGCGTCGCCGCGCCCCTGGTGCCAGACTTGCGCCATGCATCTCGTTTTCGCAGTCAGCGACGTGGATCGCGCGAAGCAGTTCTACGACGACGCGTTCGGCTGGAAGCCGCATCTGGAGTGGCCGGGTGAGTACGCGGAGCTCCAGCTGCCGGACAACGACTGGCTCGGCCTTTACCGCGAGGACGGCTTCGCGGAGAGCGCCGGCGCGCCGGTCGACGAGCTCAAGCGCGGCCGCTATGCGGGCGCCGAGCTCTACGTCCAGGTTGGCGACGTCGAGGAAGCCATGGAGTCGCTTCGCGGCGCGGGCGCCAGGGCGCTGAGCCCGCTCGCCAGGCGGGGCTGGGGCCACGAGGCCGCGTACTTCGCCGATCCCGACGGCAACATCGTCGCGGTCGCGCAGCCCGCGACCTAGGTCGCTTCCGCCGGCGCGGAGTCCCCTAGCGCTTGCCCGACTTCTTCTTGGGCTTCTTCTTGCACGGACCGAGCTTGTCGCCGTGCTTGCGGTGAGCCTTCACCTTTGACTTGACGACCTTGATCGTCTTGCCCTTGTGGCAGAGCGTCGTGAGCTTGGGCTTCGGCTTGGGCTTGACGGGTGGCGAAGTGGGCGGTGAAGGCGGCGGTGGTGGGGGTCGGAGCGGGCGGCGGCGGAGGTGGCGGTGGCGGAGGTGGCGGTGGCGGAGGTGGCGGTGGCGGAGGTGGCGGTGGCGGAGGTGGCGGTGGCGGAGGAGGCGGTGGCGGAGGTGGCGGTGGCGGTGGCGGTGGCGGTGGCGGCGGTGGTGGTGTCGGGTTCGCGTACCCGAAGTTCCACCGACTCGCCCCGGAGGTGAGGACGGTTAGCCGAGCATCGTCTCCGAACACCTGCTCCCGCAGAGACACGCATGGATCGGGCACCGCCTCCCCTACGGCGCCGGTGCAGTTCGCTACTACCGCACCGTTGCGGAAGACCTGAACATCCAAGTAGGACGGCGCGAGCGATCCGTCGATGACGAACACGAGCCGCAGCGGGTTCGCTGCGGTCGCAGCCGGCGCCTGGATGAACACCTGCTGGCCAAGGATGTTGTAGCCGGCGACCGGCGTCCCCGAGGGCGTTTCCTCGATCGAGACGTGACCTGCGACCGGCGTCGTCACCGCTGTCTCGAGCGGATCCGCGGGCCCGGCGCCGTCGGCTTCCGGGTCAGTCGAAACCGTTCCGCCGGCGGGCGGGTCGGCCCCCGTCGTGTCCCCTCGGAGGCAGAGCGCACCGAGGGAGATCGTGTAGGCCGGGACGTACGTGTGGCAGCCGATGCGATCTGAGAAGAAGTAGCGGTCATTCGGCACCATGTACGGCGCCCACGGCGCCGCATCGCGCGCCAGGTCGACGTCCAGGTCGCCGAAAGCGTCGAACCGGGCGCTTCCAGCGAGCGCGTTGGCGGCATCCAGATTCCCGTTGAAGACCGGATCGTTGAAGTACGCGAAGTTGAAGTTGTTGAACGGACGGAGCGTCCTCCCGTCGAACAGGAAGAGGAAGTCGAGGGGGTCGAGGTAGTCCGCGTGCCACCCCTCGAGCGTATGTCGAGGCTCTCGTCGAGCAGCGCCAGACGCCTCGAGGAGCTGGTCGGCCGCTCGGCGCAATCAACGCGCGGGCCCTGGTTCGGGCAGTCACTGCCTCGTCCGCGCCGGACAGGTGTCGGGGGTGGTGCCGGTGCAGCCGGCGAGCGTCCGCGCCGTCGTCAGGTTCGGCTGGGACGGATAAATGGCCTCGTCGCGGAAGCCGGGAACGCCGGCCGGGAGATGCTGGTCGGTCGGGGCGCCGGAGGTCAGACCGCGCCGCTGGATCATGGCCAGTCGATCGCGAAGTTGACGGCCTGCTGAGGTCCACGTTGCCGAGCGAGTCAGGCCGCGGGATCGTCCCCGAACAGCGGGCGCTTGGTTCATCGCCAGGTAGAAGACCGTCGGAGACGGGTGCGCAAACCACCGTTGCCGCCCGGCCAAGGCTGCCGGACTCCTACTGGGTAGCTAAGGCGTCGTGCGCAGCCGCGGAGATGTCGCATCCGTGTCTCCGCTCTCGATACGGGCCAATGTCGCAAGCGGAGCGCCGATCGCATACTGGATCTCGTCGAAGTTTGGGGTCGCGTCCCGAGTCTCGGGTTCTCCGACGAACGAGCCCTCGAGTCCGACTCACATAGTACGCGCCGGCGAAGGGAACGGCGGACGGCGGTGATCGGGACTGATCTGCGTGATGCGTAGCGTGTCCGCGTCGACGGCGACGACGCCCGAGACGGTCGAAGCCGTGCCGTTGATGACCTCCTCCGCGCCGACGATGTCGCGAAAGAAGGGTTGCGCCGGCGAAGCCATGATCGGGCTCAGGATCCGGTCGAACGTCCACTTGAAGTGGTCCGCGGTCACCTGCAGACCGGAGGGCGGAGAGAACGTGTAGTCGTGCCGCAGGTCGAACTCGTAGGTCTTGCCGTCGGGTGACACGAGCGGCAGCCCGCTCGCGATCTCCGGCTGGAGCCGCGCGCCTTCAGGTGCCGGGCGATCCGGGTAGTTGAGGAGTTTCGCGCAGGTCGCGTATTCGATCTGCCACGAGAGACTGAAGTAGCTCAGTGCCGGATCGACGTAGTCGATGTCGGTCGTGAACTCGATCTTCAGGACGTTGTCCGGCGGCACAGCGCTCGACGCTGGACCACCGCAGACCAGCAGTCCGAGGCCAACGCCGGCGACAGCCGCGACGCGGCCCCCTCGCGACCAGAGCAGCCCCACTATGAGTGCGCGCCGCACGCGATTCCTCATTAGATGCCTTTCTAGTGGCAAATACAACTTTTCTGGGTTACTAAGCGCTCAGCTCCCGGTACAGCGGCGTCGGGAAGCGCGTGGTCACGCGCGTCCCGTCTAGCTGCTCGGCCAAGGTCGCCGCGGCCGCGTCGTGGCGGCGACCGCGTCCGAGCCGATGTCCTCGAGCAGGCGGTAGACGACCTCGCCGTCCTTCCGCTGTCCCCAGCCGCCCACGATGCGTCCGTCCGACCAGACGGTCGGGCCGACGTTCCCGCTGCTGTCGAAGAGCAGCGGCGCGTGCTCTCCGAGGTACCAGTCGCGTTCCTTCCAGCCCATGGCCGTCGGGTCGAGCCCGGGCAGCAACGCGACCCAGGGGTCGGGCGGTGCGACGGGCTCGAGGTCGTCGGCGAGCACGAGGCCGGGCCGGCCGCCGTCCAGCTCGACCTCGACCGAGTCGGTCGCGGCGAGCGCTCGCCTCGTCTCGCCGAGCGTCCAGCCGGTCCACCACTTCACGTCGGCAACCGTCGCCGGCCCGAAGGCCGCGAGCCACCGGCGCGCGAGCTCGGCCTGCGCCGCTTCGACCGGCCACTCCGGCCAGGCCGCCCGGCAGCCACGACTCGAAGGGCGCCCAGCGGTACTGGCTGCTCGTCCACGAGCCTCGCGGCCGGCCGCGGGCTATCCGCCGCTCCGCCGCGAGCTGGAAGAGCACGCGGCTCGTGGCGGGCTGCTCGCCGGCCCACTTCCCGGGGCCGTAGTCGAGCGCAGTGCCGAGCGCAGGGACGGCTCGCGAGAGCTCGGCTCCCGCAGCCTCCCCTCGCGCCTCGAGAACCTCGAGGGTCGCGCGCGCGACCTCATCGATCCACCCCGAGCCGTCCGGAATGCCCGAGTCGGCGAGGAGCCTCTCCAGCCGTCGACGTTCCCGGACGGCGATGGCGTCGGTGCAGGCCGCCTGCACGATCGCAGCGAGCTCCACTGGAAGCGCCCACAGCGTCCGGCGCATCCCGTGGATGCGGACGAGCGTGCGGTCGTCGTAGAGCGCGGCCTCGACGGCAATGAGCGACGGCTCGCGCAGCCTCGCCATGGCGGCGAGGAAGACCGTCGCGGGGTCGCTGGAATGGAGCCCGACCAGGCTCGTCGCGACGTCGACGGGGTCGTCGGCCTCGGCAGCCTCCGCGAGGTGGTGGCGTAGTGCGAGCCTGGCCCGCCGTTCCTCGTCCGCGATCCGCCTCGTCATCGGGCCGTCGATCTATCACAAGCTCAACTTCTGGAGCCATTAGCGGTCCTACTCGCCAATGGGCACCTGGGCGTCGAGCCGGGTCGAGGACGACGTTGCCGTGCGCGAGGCGCGGGCCGGCAGCGTGGAGGTCACCGAGCTTCGCTTCCCGCCAGGTTACGTGCAGCCACGGTTCACGCCCCCGCGGGGCTACCTCGCTGTGGTGCTCGAGGGCGGCATGACCAAGTGCTTCGGCTGTGGCCCGTTCCCGCTTGCTGCGGGCGAGCTGGCGACGATGCCGGCGCGGGCTTCGCACGAGACGCTCTTCGGCGCCGACGGCTGTCGCGTCCTCGTCGTCAAGCCGCCGCCCGCGCTGTCCAATCCGCTGCTGAATCACTTCCGCGTGCGCAGCGCGGACGGCGCGGCCGTCCTCGGCGGACGCATCGCCGCCGAGCTGACCTCGGAGGATGCGGCCGGGCCGGTCGCCGTCGAGGGCTTGGCTCTTCAGCTCGTCGCCGCTGCGCTTCGCTCGGAGCCGACCCTTCAGGCGCGCGCTCGGCCGGCCTGGTTCGGAAGCGTGCTCGAGCTCCTCCGCGACCCGCCGAGCTGGAAGGTCGCCGACCTCGCGAGAGCGGTCGCGATCGACCCGGATCATCTGGGCCGGGTCTTCCGCCGGCACTACGGCGTCTCGATCTCGACGTACCTCCGCGAGCTACGACTCGATCGCGCCGCCGCGAGTTTGGTGCTCACCGATGTCCCGGTGGCGCAGATCGCCGCGGACGAAGGCTTCGCCGACCAGAGCCACTTCACGCAAGCCTTCAGGCGCCACGTGGGCGTCACGCCCGCGCGCTACCGGCGCCTCGCGCGCGCTCAGGGAAACGGCTTCTTGTCGCCGCCGGTCACGCGCGAGACGTAGACGGCGACCGCGTTGATCTCCGCCGGCGTGAGCTTGCCGTGGAACGAGGGCATGCGCCCGCCGCCGAAGTCGACGCGCCAGCGCACCTGCTTGGCGGCGGGCTTCACCTCGTTCAGGTCGGGCCCGATGATCCCGCGCGCGCCCGCCTGCTCGAGCGTGTGGCAGCGCGCGCAGTTGTCCTTGAACACGGCGAGCCCTTCCTTCTCGACTGCGGTCGGGCCGTCGTCACCGCCGCCGCAGCCCGAGGCGACGACCACGACCCCGATCGCGAGCAGTCGCCGCACTCCGCCAACGTTGGCGCGCTCCTCGACCGGGGTCTAGCGCTCAGCCGCCGAACTCTGGAACAGATCCTGCAAAGATTTCGTCCAGGCGCGCCATCGTGCGGGGGCCGACGTCGCTGTAGGTCTCGAAGCCGAGCTGCTGGTCGCGCTTGAACGCCTTCACTGCCGCCGCCGTGAACTGCCCGAACTTGCCGTCGGCCTCCATCGGCCCGAGGTCGTAGCCGAGGTCGACCAGCGCTTGCTGGACGGCCATGACCGGCTCGCCTCTGGAGCCTTCGGCCAGGCGGGCCGTGTTCTCCAGGCACGCCTGGAGCTTCGGCATCGGCTGCCCGTCCGGGCCGTGGAAGCGCGGTGAGACCAGCTGAGTCTTGACGCTCGGCTTCGGGGACGGCTTCGGCCCTGGCTTGGGTCCGGGCTTCGGCGCCGGCTTCGGACCGGGCTTGGGTCCCGGCTTCGGTTTCGGCGAGGGCTTCGGCTTGGGCTTGGGCTTCGGTTGGGGCTTCGGCGGCGTGGGCGGCGGCTTCGGCGCGCCGGACGGGATCTGGATGGGCGCACGCCGAGGCGCCGGGAAGACCGCCTTCAGCGCGATGTCGCCGGACACGCCGCTCGCCTCGAGGCGCGAGAGGATGACCGTCGCGCACTGCTCCAGCTTGTTGCCGCAGTCGCCGGGGCAGAGGTCGATCGTGTCGTGCACCTCGTAGGTGATGTCGGGAACGACCGTCAGCGAGCCGTCGGCGTTCCCCGTCACCTGGGCGGTGCCGGTGAACTGCCGGGTGTCGTCCTGCGGCGAAGGATGCGCACCGACCGGGCAGGAGGCCTCGTCCGCACCGATACCGCCGACGAGGTTGCCGGGCGTCTCCTCGGGGTGGTTGAAGTTCATCTGGTCGTTGCTCTTCGGCGAGTTGATCGCTGCGACGGCTGCCGGGATCCGCGAGGGGATGTCGATCGTCGTCGTCGCGCCGGGTGCGACAGCCGGCCGGTTTCGCTTCAGGCTCGCCTCGAGCTGCTTGAAGATGAAGTCCGTCGTCCTGGCGGTCGACTTCGAGCTCGTGAACTCGGTTCCGAACTGGGCGCTCAGGTCTCGCACGGTGGAGTCGCCGCCGTTCGAGAAGCCCGACCCCATGTAGGCGTTCCAGAACGGAACGACGCGGACGTTCACCTTGGCCGCGATCCCGGCGAGGAGCGGCACGCGGACGAGGTTGCGGATGGCGATCGCCTCGGCCCAGCTCGGCAGCGGGACGCAGAATGCCGACGGGCAGTCCTTGTTCTTCGCGCACGGAGTCGGCGCGCCCGAGTCGACCGTGTTCAGGCGCGCACAAATCTGAGCGATGTCCTTCTCGCTCTCGCCGAAGAGCTTCTTGCCTTCGTTGATCAGCTGATCGCCCCCGGCGACCAGGTCGCCAACGACGTCTCGCTGCAAGAGCCGGGCCGGGGGAGATCGGCCCCGCGGGCGAGCCGGGAACGTGCGGGCGGGTGAGCGCGCCACGAGAGCTCGGCGCTGCTCGTCCTCCAGCAGCTCGCTGCTGCCGCCGCAGGAACCTCCGCAGCTACAGCGGCCGGCGCAGCGAGAAAGGGTCGGCGACGCCGCGTTTCGTGGCGACGACGGGTCGCGGCTTGCGCTCGTCCTCCAGCTGCTCTTCCTTGCCGCAGGAGCCGCCGCAGGTGCAGCGCCCAGCGCAGCGCGCCAGAGTGCGGCCGTTACGGGCGGCCAGGGCCCGCGCCACCGCCTGGTTCCCTGCGCTCGCCTGGAGCGCGAGGATGGCCTCGGCTCCGGTCATCGGTCGGCGCGCACCGGTCGGCTGCCGCTCGGCGGCCCGATCGTGCGGGGTGGCCGTCGTCCGTTCCACGGACGGGATCGACGCTACAACCCCTGCCGCCGCCGGTCAACGAATCCCTATGGTCTCGCCCGTGGAGCTAAGGGCTACCGCTCGCAGAGACGTGATTCGGTTCCTCGACAGCTACGCCAGCCTGCTCGTGCTCCTGCTGGCGAACTTCTTCCTGCTCGAGCTGGTCGACGATCCGCGTTGGGGCGCAATCGGAAGCACGCTGCTGGCTGCTCTCGCACTGGTCGTGGCGATCAGCGACCCTGAATCCGGCCACCGGATCACACGCCGGCACGCGATCCAGATCGCCGCCTGCGTCGCGCTCGCCCCGCTCGTGCTCTTCGTCAACTCGACGGAGCTCCTGGCGCTGACCTACCTGCTGCCGGCGGCACTGCTCGTGACGGCCACACTGCCCGTGACGATCAGCCGCGTCCTCCACCACCGGCGCGTGACGCACGAGACAGTTCTGGGAGCGCTGTGCGCGTACGTCCTGGTGGGCCTCCTGTTCGCCTTCCTCTACCTCGCCGTCCACGAGCTCCGCGACGGTCCGTTCTTCGTGCAGCCGGGTCCGCACGAGCAGTCCGAATACCTCTACTTCAGCTTCGTCGCCCTGACCACGCTCGGCTTCGGCGACCTCTCGCCGTCGGTCGGGCTCCCGCAGGCTCTGACGGTGCTGGAGGCGCTGCTCGGTCAGGTCTTCCTGGTCACGATGGTGGCGCGCCTGGTGACGCTTTGGGTCCGGCAGGGCTCGCCGAACGAGCCAGACAGTTGAATCTGTCGCGCCAACGGGAGTTCAATCGCCCCATGGATGCCCCTGAGGCTCCTCGCGCCCGGACGCGCTTCCCCGCCTTCGCTGGCCGCGGTGGCTCGCGAAGCCGGTCGCCGTCACGGTTGGGCTGACCCTCCTGACGGCCTGGCTCTTCCCGGCGCTCAGCCACCAGTGGCAGGACCGCCAGAAGGCGCGCGAGGTGACCGCTGGGCTCGTCTCGCAGATCGGCAGGAACACGTCGAGGGCGCTCACGCTGAGCGCGTTCATCACGAACAACCGGTTCGCGTCGTCCGCCGACAGCTCGAGGCGCGACGCTTCGGACCGCGCCAAAGAGTTCACCGCCGATGTCGCCGCAGTCGCGGGCGCAGCTTCGCTGTTCGCCGCCACGGCTCTCGCGTTCCTCTTGGTCGCAGGACGTCCGACTGGCGTAGCGGACATGCTGCATCGAAGCCCTCTCTTCGGAGCGTTCTTTGCGCCGAGGATCGCGCTCGCGGACTTCAAGGCGACCGGTGAGACTGACGCGGATTCGTTCACGTCAACCGTGAGAAGCGCCCTGTACAGGATCGCCGGCCGCGATAGGAGACGTGCGTCCGTGGACGGCGTCACCCCGTATGGCGGCCTTGGGCCTGCCATCTCGTCGCTTGGCGAGGCCGCCGCACCCTTCAAGGCGGTTGGCGCGCTCGTCTCGCTCATGTCCCAGGTTCGGCCGCGACGGCGCTTCTCGCTATCAGGAGCGCTCCGCGAGGAGGGCACTGCGGTCACCGCCGCCCTCGAAGAAAAAGGGTCGGTGAAGTCGACGGCGGCGCTAGGCGCACCGAAGCCGCCGGCGACCGGCGAGCCGGTCGGCGACCTCGCGTTGGTGCTCGCGGCTTGGACGCATTTCGAGATGCGCCGTCTTGGCGGCGCTCGGCTCTCGGCGCTCACCGACAGCGCAGCGAGCTTCGCGTTTCTCGAGGCAGGCCTGCTGGTCGAAGGCGACGGCAACGACTCAGGCGCCAAGCGCCTCTACCTCACAGCCCGGGACATCGACCGACGCAACGTGGGGGCGTGGCTCGCGCTCGGGAACCTCGAGTGCAAGGAGATTGTCACGGCCGATGGAGTCGAGATGTTCCTGTGGGCGCTGCTGTACGCAGAGGGGTTGGCATGAGCGATCGCCTGAAGCGAGAGCGGCGCGAGACTTCGCCGGAGCTCCGCATTCCGTGGTATCAGGCGAGCTACAACTACGCGGCCAACCTGCTGCACCTTGCGCTCGCACCGGGTCAGGCGCGGGGGGCGAAGCGTCTTGACCCCGCCGCGCTCGTCGACGAGGCGACGGTAGGAATGCCGACCGCGTCCTGGTCGGACGTCGGTCAGGAGCTCGCGCTCGCCGCGGAAGTTGCGCTGCGTTGCGGTATGCTGCTTCCTCTCCTCTCGTTCGATCTCACGCTAGAGCGCCGCGAGGCGCGGATCCCAGCGCTCGTCGAGGAAGGTGCTTCAGGGCGGCGAGCCCGTCCGGCCGGCCCGGTAGAGGCGCCGAGCGCCGTTGCGTCGCTCGCTCACGAGCCCCGCCTCCTTGAGAACGTTCAGGTGCTGGGAGACCGCCGGCGCGAGCGTCGACGATCGAGAGCTCGCGAGTCTCACGGTCAAGTGTAAGCAAACGCTTACGTCAGATGCGACTTGCCTAGCGCGTAGGTGGCATCGGCCTCGAGGAACCGCTCGTAGCGAAGGCCGAGCCGCGCGGAGTCGGGCCGCTGCGCCCGGCGCTGCGGCAAGACGATCGCCGCGCCGTGGAAGCCCTTGAGCAGGTCGAGCATCGGGCCGTCCTCGTCCTGGAGGAGGCGCGGCGAGACGGCGACGTCATAGTCGGGGGTGACCGCGACGAGGTTCTGGTCGAACGCGCGATGATGGATGGCGCAGAGGCTGAGGCCGTTGTCGATCGAGGGCTCCCCGAGGACATCTGCGTCGCTGATGATGTGCGCCGCGTCGAGCAGGCGGACCTCCTTGAGCCGGCAGATCGTGCACTGGGATCGATAGGCAGGAATCACGCGACCGCGGAAGCGTGCCTGGTGAACGCGGACGCGCATCTCCCGGACGGCGTAGCGCCGTTCGATCGGGTCTTCGGCGAGCACCGGCTCGCGCTCGTCGACGGGGCCAACCATGTCACCCTTCGTGACGAGCACGCGCTTGGCGATCGGATCGTCGGTGACGACGAAGCAGGGGTAGAACGGCTTGTACCAGCCGGGTCTCGTGCCGACGAAATAGACGATCGGCACTCCGAGCTCGTAGGCGGCTCGTAACGCACGGTTGTCCGGCTGGTCGACGTCCCCGGCGCGATAGGCGTAGAGCACGCCTTCGGTGGTTTCCTCGTCGCCGTACGGCGAGGCCGAGGATGTGTTGATCGAAAGTGCGGCAGGCCCGCGCTGCGCGGCCGCTCGGTGAATGCCCTTCATGTACGAGAGGAACGGCACCCGTTGGCCGCGGAACGGGAAGCCCTGGTCGAGACCGCTGACGTAAGGGAGGTCCTCGCCGAACTTCGCGCAGAGAACGTCGAGCGAGGCGAAGCACGAACTCCGCACGTCGTCGTCGCGCACCGCGTGATCATCTCAGCGTCGGCGCGAGAGCGTCTTCCTCATCGACATGCCCGCGATCGTGACGCCGTCCGGCATCGGGATCCGGACGTCCTCGAGCGGCTCGAAGCCGTAGGCGAGGTACAGGGGTATGCCGGGAAGCGTTGACATGAGAGCGAGCTCGCGGAAGCCTTCGTGGCAGGCCGCTGCCTCGCAGGCCTCGAGGATGCGTCGGCCCAGTCCTCGGCGTGTCCAGTCGTCACGAACGAACATCGCTCGGATGCGCGCGGCCTCGGTCGCGGGATCGAGCACTCGCGCATCGCCTTCGGCGTCGCCGCTGCCCGTGTACAGCCGGTCTCGCCTGCTCCAGCCGCCGCACGCGACGAGCTCGCCGCCGCTCTCGAGCACGAAGTACGTCCCGTCGGCGAGCAGCATCGGGTCGATTTGCGCGACGTGGCGAACGGCGCTCGCGGCCTGCTGCTCGTCGTAGAAGCGTGGAAAGAGTGCCGCGGCGGACTTCTTCATCAGCACCGCCACCGCACTCTCGTCGTCGAGCGTTGCGACGCGGAGCGTTGGCTCGGCCAATGGCATGCGATGGAAGAGGGGCGGCCGCATGGGAACGGCCGCCCCGGAAAGAAGGTTTCAGTCGTCGTGCTTGCCCGAGACCGCCAGATCGACCCAGACGGCTCGGTGGTCGGAGCTCGGGAAACCGCCCGGCAGCGACGGCGTGAAGACGCCGACGAGGCGGAAGAGCGGATCCGACATCAACGGCCAGAAGACGCCCGCATCGCGGATCTTGAGGTTCTTCCGCGGTAGGACGTAGTCGGCCCGCAGGTTGCCCGGCGCGGCGTCGTTGAAGTCCGCCGTGTCGTACTTCGGATCGCTTCGATGAGTCAGGTTCGCCCCACCCTGACGCGCGTTCTGTTCCACGGCACCGGGGCTCGACGGCGTCTTCCTCGTGTTGACGAGCGGGTGGTCGAGCAGCTGCTGGATCGACCCCGGGATGCTGTCGCCGTCGAGCGGATCGGAGTTCTGATCGCCGGCGATCACGAACCTGGAGCCCGGCTTCAGACCGCCGCGGTGACCTTCGTCGTCGTAGATGTAGCGGCTCTGCCGGCCCGGTGAGATGTAGTCGGCCCAGAAGCGGATCTCGTCGTTGTTCCGCGTTCCGTTCCTGTCCTCGGGCCCGTCGAAGACCGGGGGCGTGGGGTGACTCGTCAGGAAATGGACGGTCTCGTCGCCGATTCGAATCGGGACGTCCCAGTGGCTCTTCGAAGAGAGCCGAAACACGTTGAGCTCGGCCGGCGAGTACCAGTCGCGCGGCGCAGGCGTGGCCGGGTCGTCCGGCAGGAGCGCACCCGGCATGTCCTTCCACCGGAAGAGCTGGAACGTCCGGATGTCGCGGCTCTTGATCGGGTACTTCGAGTAGACAGCCATCCCGAACTGGCCCGGGAAGAATCCGAAGCCGAACGCGTCGTCAGGCCCGCCCACGGCCCCGTTGTTGTTGAGGTCGTGCCCGGACGGGATGCCGGTGTTCGAGGGTGCCGTGTAGCGATAGCCGTAGTGGATCGGTGACGCGCCGTTATGCGGGATCGAGAGGTAGTTGTCCTGGAACAGCCGCAGTGCCGTGTTGGACGAGTCGTAGTCGAACTCGTTGATCAGCAGCACGTCCGGCCGCATCCGCTGGATGATCTCTGCGACCGTCGCAGCCTGGGCGTTGGCCGGCGTCGACAGGTCCGTTACTAGCTGGCCGAGGTTGTTTCGGTTCAGCGAAGCGTTGAAGGTCGCGAACCGTACGGTCGCCTTGCCGTGACTGTCGTGATCGTTGCGGTCGCGGTCCGCCGATGCGGTCGGAACGAGCATCGCGCCCGTGATCACGGCGAGTGTCGCCGCGAGCCGCAGCGTCCTTTTGCCTCTTTGCATGTGGGTCTCTCCCTTGGTCGTGTCGAGGGCTAGCTACCGGACTCGGAGCCCGCTGTCAACGTGCGGGCCGAACGGACACCGGATCGACCCCATCCGGTCACGCAGACTTAGGCGGTGCCGCTACGGAATCGAGTCACGCCGCTCGGCGAGCTGGTCGCCGATCCGGCACGTGGCCTGGTCTACGGCAACCGCGGCTGCCTCCACGACGAGCAGGGACGGATTCACCGACGCTACAACGGCAAGCGCTGGATCGCCTGCCGACTCGAGTTCCGCGGCTGGCACCGCGAGCCGCTTCTGCAGCCTGGCCGGTTCACCGAGCTGTTCTTCCTCGACGAGGCCACGGCCTTCGCCGCCGGCCATCGGCCCTGCGCGCTCTGCCGCCGCGAGGACTACGTGTGCTTCGGCGAGATCTGGAGCGAGCTCCATCCGGACCAGGCCGGAGCCGACGCGATCGACGCGCAGCTCCACGAGGAGCGGCTCGACCGCAACCGAACGCAACGCCGTCACAAGGCCGCGCTCGACGAGCTCCCCGACGGCGCGTTCGTGCTCGCAGACGGGGCACCCAGCCTCGTACTGCGTGAGGAGCTGCTGAGCTGGACGGCGGCGGGCTACGTCTCCCGCCGGCCGCGCCCCGTGCGGCGCCGGGCCGAGCTGATCACGCCGCCTTCGCTGGTCGCCGTGCTCAGTGCCGGGTGGCAGGCGGCGGTGCCGCTCTTCCACCCATCCGCGTCCTGGCGTCCGGTCGGACGCTTCTAGGATCTCTGGCCATGTCCGAACGCCCTGTCTTCACGTCACCGGACGACCTCGCCACGCCGTCCGGCTACAGCCACGCCGTCAGCATTCCCGCCGGCCGGCTCGTCTGGACTTCCGGTCAGGTGGCGATGGACGCCGAGCGGAGCATCGCCTCGGACGTCGGCTGGGAGGAGCAGACGCGTCTGGCGTTCGAGAATGTCGGCAAGGCCCTGAAGGCGGCCGGCGCCCAGTGGGCCGACGTGGTCAAGCTGACCCTCTTCGTCGTCGACGTCGCCGAGCTGGCGACGATCCGCGCGGTCCGGGACGAGTTCGTCGACACCGCGCACCCGCCGACGAGCTCGCTCGTCCAGGTCGCCGGGCTCTTCCACCCCGACCTGCTGATCGAGGTCGAGGCGGTGGCGTGGACGGTCAGGTGACGTCGGTACCCGCTGCTTCCTAGCTCTTCGGAGCGAGCACGTGCACGACGATGCCCGACTTGAAGGTGGACGTGTCGAGGAGCTCGAGATGTGTCGTGTCGATTCCGTCGATGAGACGCTGGCCGCCGCCCGCGAGCACGGGGAAGACCCAGAAGTGGAACTCGTCGACGAGCCCGTGCTCGAGCAGCGTTCGGTCGAGCTCGCCCGTTCCGAACTTCAAGAGGCTTCTCGCCGGGCTGCTGCTTCAGGTCGGCGACGGCCTCAGCCGCATCGCCGTCCAGGACGGTCGCGTTCCAGGTCGTGTCCTCGAGCGTGCGTGACGCGACGTGCTTCGGCATCGCGTTGATTCGGTCGGTGTACTCGTCGGCGCCGGCGCGCGCCGGCCACGCCTCGGCGAAACCCTCGTAGGTCTTGCGCCCGAGCAGGAGCGCGTCGGCCTCCCAGAGCAGCTTGCGGGCGTAGTCGTGGTGCTCGTCGTCCCAGTAGGGCCCGCTCCAGTTCTGGGGGTTCTCGATCACGCCGTCGAGCGTCACGAACGTCGATTCGATCAGTTTCCTCACCGGGCTCTCCTCCTTGGTCGTTGCGTCGATGGATTAGACCGTGACGACGATGGAGACTCATCGATCCTGGTCGCCAGCTACCGTATTGGCATGGGTTCGAGCTCCAAGCGGCAAACCACGATGGCCAAGTTCGCCCGCGAGCGGCGGGTCAAGGAAAAGCGCGCGCTGAAGCAGGAGCGCAAGGACGCGCGGAAGCAGGAAGCCGCGGACGGCAACACCGAAGCGGTCGAGGGCACGCCCACCGAAGACGCGGTGGACGAGCCCCTCGACGGCTAGCGGCGTTCAGTCGTCGCGGTCGCGCGACCCGTACGCGAAGAGCAGGAACTGCGTGAACTGCGTGGCCGCGAAGTTGTTGTCGCTCACCAGCAGCAGCGTGCGCCGGCCGTCGCGCAGCTTCGGGCCGAACGTCATGCCCTCGACGTTGTCGAGCGGGATGCCGAGCACGTCGAGGTTCAGCAGCAGCGTCTTCTGCACCGGGTCGATCCGGCCGAAGAGGCCCGCGAGGCTGCTGAAGCGGCTGATGTCGTCGGCGCGCTTGAGCTCGACGCGGAAGAGCTTGATCTTGTTGCCGGTGCCCGGCGCGCCGACCGAGAACGAGCGCTCCATCGCGATGAACGAGTCCTTGTCGAGGGGTAGGAGCTCGACGAGGCCGTTGACCGCAAAGTTCGTCGTGGGCACCGGCGGCTCGGCGATCGTCTCGGTGAAGTAGAGGTACTGCTCGCCGGGCCGGCCCCGCTTGTCGTAGCGGAGCAGGCGCGCGGGGCTCCGCTCCGTCAGGCTCGCGGCTGGGCCGTCCTGCGTGAGCGCGGCCTCGCTGCCCGTCCAGAGGCTCTTCTTCGAGAAGGCGGCGGTCTCGAAGCCGAGGTTCTGCCGCACACCCTTGCCCGGGCCGAGCAGGAACTGGTCCGGGACGGTCAGGGAGCTGTGGTGCGAGCCGTCGAGCCGGAACTCGCGGATCCACGGGTCGATCCCGCGCGTGGTGAAGCCCTCCGAGGTGACGATGACCTTGCGATCGCGCGTGAGCGCGAATCCCTCGGGATCGAGGCTCGCGGTCGGGAAGAGCGTGCCGTCGGGCTGCTTGAGCGTCGTCACGCCCGTGAAGGTGATGTCGCCCGGCGTCAGACGACCGTCGCGGATGTCGGCGCGAAGCTTGTAGAACCGTGCAGGCCCGAACTGGCTCGGGTCGTCGGAGAGCGTGTAGAAGGTGCTGCGGCCGGCGTAGTCGATCCCCGAGAGCCCGCCGACCTGCGTGCCCGCGAAGGTCGTGCCGGTGGGCAAGATCACCTGGCCGCGGAACTCGAGGCTCGGTGCACGCTTGTGCGTGTTGGCTGCGCCCGTCGATGCGGTTGCAGCAAGGGCGAGCGTCAGCAGCGCGAGCGCGAACTTGATCCCTGCGGATCGGGTCATGTCGGACCTCCCATCGAGACGGCTTGGGGCGACTCTAAACCGGACGATCACTCAACGGTGAGCGGGGGCGGAGCGCGCCCCGTAGCGGCGGTCGCGCACCGACCAGACGCGGACGACCGCGCCGATCGGGACCCGGACGGAGACCGCGAACGTCCCGCGGCGGTCCGTCTGCCGAATCGGAGTGAGCCAGGTCTTGCTCCTCTTCGTCACCCGCTGCAGCCGATACGGCTGCCGGCCCGCTCGCGGTCGGATCTGACCCCACAGGCGGGCGACCGTGCCGTCGGCCGTCGCTGCGAGCGGGAACGAGAACGCGTGCAGCCCCGGTTTCGCGCGGCCGCGCCACGTGAGGAGTCCGCTCTGGAAGCGGTCGGTCTGCGGCTCGTCCTGGTACAGGAACTGGATCAGCATGTCCACCTGGCGCGTTCGGTAGACGAGCCGACCGGCCTCGCCGATGTACTGCGCCTGGAGGCGCGGCGAGACGCCGAGGAACTTGTCAGGCGGGTTCGTCTGGTAGCCCCACTCGGTCAGCCAGATCCGCTTCCCGCCACCCCAGGCACTGCGGACCGCCTGGACTAGGAGGCGCAGGTTCGCGAGCGTGACCGTCTTGCACTCGGCACCGAAGCAGCCGCCCGCGGTGGGTGACTCGAACGGGCTTCCCGGGTGGGGGTGGTGGGCGTACGCGTCGAGGCGCGCGCCGGCCTTCCTCATGCCGCGGAGCCAGTCGAGCGGTGAGACCCCGCCGACGTTCCCGCGCGGCCCGGTGACACCGCCCCCGACGAGCGCACGGCGGTTCGCCTGGTGGATCGCCTTGTAGGCGGGGTTGAGGAGCCGCCGGACGTACGTGCCCGGAACGGTCGGCTCGAACCAGCGCCGCATGTTCGGCTCGTTCCAGATCAGCCAGTAGCGGACGAACGGATAGCGCTTGGCTGCTTCGCCCGCGAAGGAGGCGAAGTCCACGCCGCTCGGAGGAGCGAATCGCGGCGCGCGGCCTCCGTTCGCCCAGCCCGGGGTGCCGACGAGCGTGACGACGGGCTGGATGCCGCGGGTCTGCAGCCCGCGCAAGATCTGGTCGGTGCGCCCCCAGCGGAACCGGTCCTGCGCCGTCTCGATCTTGTTCCACTCGAGCGTGAACCGGACGACGTCGACGCCGAGCCGATCGATCGTGTCGAGCCGCTGTCCGAGCTTCCCGGGCCCGTTGAGGAGGTAGTTGTCGTCCTGGATGCCGTACTTCACGCCGGGCGTGGCGTGCGCGCTCTGAGCCCAGAAGGCGGCGAGCAGGATGGCGATCAGCACTGGGCGGCGCATCGGGCGCTGGCACCCTAGTTGAACCGGCGGCCGCCCCTGCTGGTTCAGCTCCGCGAGCTCGGAAAGACCTCGTCCGGAAAGCTGCCGCCGCCCCAGTCAGGGGTCGCGGCATACGCCTCGTCGCCGGACGCAGTCTCCTGCTCCACGCCGGCCTTGTGCTTGAGCGCGACGTCGGCGACCGGATACAGCATCACCTCGTCCGGGTTCGGCCGGGTGCCGACCATGAGGATCGCGCAGCGGCCTTCGCCGGCCCCGACGACGACGTGTTGCGTCATCGGCGGGAGGTGCACGAAGTCCCACTGCCTGAGCGGGCGCTCCTCGCCTTCCACGAGCAGCAGGCACTCGCCGTAGAGGACGAGGAAGTCCTCCTGCGCGCTCTCGCCGTGATACAGGCAGTTCGGCTGTCCCGGCTCGAGCACGCGGATGTTGATCCCGAACTCCTTGAAGCCGGCTTCGTCGTCGCCCTCGAACGACGTGACCAGGCCGAACTTCTCGTTGCCCCACCAGCGCGAGTCGCGTGCGTTGACGACGTACCAGCCTTGCTCCGCGGGGATGAGACCGCCGTGCTTTTCGACGAGCCGTGCCTCCGAGCTCATGCGCACCTCCGTGTCGAGACCGTTTCGCGGAGGCTAGTCGTGCTGGATCCTCAGCCGCCCGCCATCGCGCCGACCACGCGGAACGGCTCCTCGCCGGACGCAACCGCCTCGGGCAGCGGGTCGTCGACGGGCTCGAGCGAGAGGTCCTGCCCGCAGGCGAAGAAGCGGATGAAGTCGCGCCGTTCGGCCGTCCGCTGGTCGCGGATCGTCCCGCGCAGGACCGGATACGTCTGCTCGAGTGCGTCGAGGACGGCGCGCGGCGTCAGCGGCTCCTCGACCTCGAGCTGTACCTCCGCGTCGACACGCGCCAGCGTGCGCAGGTGGTAAGGCAGCGCGACGCGGATCACTGCAGCACTTGCGCCTCGACCGAGAGCACGGCGGGGAGGTCGCGCACGATCGGCGTCCAGCTGTCTCCCGCGTCCGAGGACGCGTAGACCTGGCCTCCGGTCGTCCCGAAGTAGATCCCGCACGGGTCGAGGCTGTCGACCGCCATCGCGTCGCGAAGGATGTTCACGTAGCAGTGGCTCTGCGGCAGGCCCTTCGTGAGCGCCTCCCACTCGTTTCCGCCGGTGCGGCTGCGGTAGACGCGGAGCTTGCCCTCGGGCGGAACGTGTTCGGAGTCGCTCTCGATCGGGACGACGTAGACCGTGTCGGGCTCGTTGGCGTGGACGGAGATCGGGAAGCCGAAGTCGGACGGCAGGTTCCCGCTGATCTTCTGCCAGGAGTCGCCGCCGTCGTCGCTGCGCATCACGTGCCAGTGCTTCTGCATGAAGAGCACGTCGGGGCGCGACTCGTTCATCGCGATGCGGTGGACGCAGTGGCCGACCTCGCGCTCCTCGTCCGGAAGCTCGCGCGAGCGCAGGCCCTTGTTGATCGGCTGCCAGGTCTCGCCGCCGTCGTCGGTGCGGAACGTGCCGGCCGCGGAGATCGCCACGGTCATCCGGTCGGGGTTCTCGGGATGGATGAGGATCGTGTGGAGGCACAGCCCGCCCGCGCCGGGCTGCCACTGCTCGCCCGTCGTGTGCGTGCGGAGGCCCGCGAGCTCCTTCCACGTCTGCCCGCCGTCGGTGGACTTGAAGAGCGCGGCGTCCTCGGCGCCGGCGTAGACGGTGTCGGGGTCGGTGGGCGACGGCTCGAAGTGCCAGACGCGCGCGAACTCCCACGGGTGCTGGGTGCCGTCGTACCACTGGTGCGTCCCGGCTTCGCCCTCGTAGGCGAACTCGTTGCCGACCGGCTCCCACGTCTCCCCGCCGTCGTCGGAGCGCTGGACGACCTGCCCGAACCACCCGCTCGTCTGCGACGCGTACAGCCGGTCGGGGTCGGCCGGCGACGCGTTCACGTGGTAGATCTCCCAGCCGGTGAAGAACGGGCCCTTGACGTCCCAGTCGTCGCGGGTGCCGTCGGCGGTCAGCACGAAGGCACCCTTGCGAGTGCCCACGAGCAGGCGAACCTTGCTCATCGTTCCCTCCTCACGTTGCTCTCGTGAACCTCAGGGGATAGACCAGGCCGCAGGCGAAAACTAATCGGTCCTACCCGCGCTAGTCGTGGTCGGTTCGTGGGCGGACGTCGTGGCCGGCCGTGAGGATCTCCTCCGGGCTGAGCCACTCGTTCGAGAGCTCGCGTCCGCCCGCGCGCTCGACTGCGTCGCGGAGCGACTTCGCCCACAGGTGCTCGATCAGGACGAGCGCCGCGGACATGTTGTTGGGCAGCGACTGGGTGACGCGGAACGTGTCGCCCTCGTTGAACAGGTGCCCGTCGGCGAGCTCCGCCGCGCCGGCCATCGCACCGCGCTCCATCCCCTCCGGGCCCCCGGCGCCGAGCCCGGCCAGCGCGCCGACGTACGACCCGAACGAGGTCGCCTCCTCGAAGTTCAGGTCGCTCGACGTCATCACCAGCACCCGACCCTCCTCGTCCTTGCGCACGAGGAGCAGGTCGATGATCCGGATGATGTGCTCGCGCTTCAGGCGGTCGAGCTCGGGCAGGATCTCGCCCTTGAAGCGATTGCCGTCGAAGGACAGGCAGAGCATCTGGATCGGTCCGACGTCCTCCACGGCTTCCCATTCTCCCAGGCCCGAGCCGAAGGGTCGACGGCAAGCACGCCACGGAGCCGCTCCGACATCGCCTTCGCGACGTGGAGAGCGAGGTGCCCGCCCCACGAATGACCGACGACGAACGCCCTCCGCCAACCGAGCGCGTCGAGGACGCAAGCCGGCCTGAGCTCGCCGAGAACAAGGGCGACGGACCTCGATCCGCCGCCCCGTCTCAGCACGGCTATTGCGTCGTCGTTCCCGACACCGTGGCAGGTGCCTTTGCGTGCTCGACCGCCCAGTCGAGGGCGTAGTCGGCGATCTCCTCCCAGCCGGTCTGCGAGGGCATGAGGTGCGCGCGGCCCTCGTATTCGACGACCTCGGTGATCGTGCCCTCAGCCTTGTAGTGCTTCGCGTTCGAGCGCTGGATCGACGGGGGCATGAGGTGATCCTCTCCGCCGGAGATGAAAAGCAGGGGTGCCCGGTTGGGGTTCTTGTAGTCCACGTGCGTGTCGTCGGGTCCCGGATGGATGTTCGCGAGCGCACTGCTCCAGAACACGCGGCCCGACGCGGGGATGTGGTAGCGCTCGTAGAGCCTTCGCGCCTCCTCCTCGCTGAACGTGTTCGTGAACACGTAGCGCCATTGCTCGAAGGTGAACCCGACGGCCTTGTGCCGGTTGGCGGGGTTCTTGAGGACGGGGAAGCTCGACCTGATCTGTGACAGCGGCAGGCGCTTGACGCCCTCGGTCGGCGCCGAGTTGATCGCGACGCCGACGGCGCCGTAGCCCCGATCCATCAGCAGCTGTGTGAAGACGCCACCGGCCGAATGACCCATCAGGATCGGCGCCGGCTCGATCTGCGAGACGACAGACTCCAGATGCTCGACGACTGCCGGCACCGTGAGGTCCTCGATCGGCGTCGGGTCAGCATTCAGCGCCTCGACCTCCACCTCGAAACCGGGGTATGCAGGAGTCAGGACGCGGTAGCCGCGGCTCTCGTAGCGAGCCTTCCAGTCCTCCCAGCTTCGCGGCGTCACCCAGAAGCCGTGGATAAGCACGATCGTGTCCGGTGTGGCGGCCATGAACCGCTCCTTCCCGTGGGGGTCGACAGCCCAAGTTACACCCGCACGGACGCGGCAACCGGGACGCGCCGGCGAAACACCCCGGGCATCCGGCACATCGCGTTCGCCGTCGAGGACATCGACGCCGTCATCATCGAGCTAGCGGAGCAGATCGGCTAACGGGTCGAATCCGCCGGAAACCCGGCTAGCTCGGCTTGGCCGGGACGAACCGCTTGACGAAGTCGAGCGCGGTCTGCGCGACCTCCCGCCAGCCCTGGTCGATGGTCAGCGAGTGGCCGCGGTTGGGCATCTTCTTGATCTCGGTGACGCTCGGGTTGCGCTTCTGCCGCTTATAGGCGGCGTTGGCGATCGCCCACGGAACCGTGTGGTCCTTCTCCCCGTCGAGGATCAGCAGCGGGCCCCGATCGGGGTTCTTCGTGTCGACCTTCGACTCGGTCCAGGGGTTGAGGTTGGCGTTGCCCATCTGGGCGAGGGCGATCCCCGACCCGGCCACGTGGTAGGTGTCGTAGAGGCGCTTCGACTCGTCCTCGTCGAGGGCGTTTGTCCAGCCGTATTTGAACTGGTCGAAGGTGAGCGTGATGGCGCGGCCTCGATACAGGGGGTTCAACAGGAAAGGTCCGGCCGTCCTGAGCGTGGAGAGGGGCAGCGGCAGGACGCCGCGGAACACGCCCGGGTCGATGGCAACCGTGGCTGCCGCGAGCCCACGGCCGGCGAGCATCTGGGCGAACAATCCGCCGGTCGAGTGCCCCATGACGGCGGGCTTCTTCTCGAGCTTGCCGATCACGTCGGCCGTGTGGTCGGCAACCTGGTTCAGCGTCTTCTTGGCGAGGACGGCCGGGTTCGCCCGCGCCTCCTCAACCGTCTCCGGATCGTCTGGCCAGTCCGGCGTCAGCGGCGCGTAACCGGCCTGCTTGAAGAGGTCCGCCCAGTTGGCCCAACTGCTTGGCAGCAACCAGAGACCGTGGATGAACACGACCGGAGTCGCGCCGGAGGCGTTTGCCGCCTCGATCTCCCTGCTCTCCCGCTCCGAAATAGACGCCATGCCGAGCTCCTTTCGGTCGCAAAGGAAGGTCCTCCAACCCTAGAGAGCCGACGACGAGCTATCCACACGAGGCGCCGATGTGAGACGCCGTCGGCGCCCGCACACGCCGCAAGCGAACGTTCGGCCCGCTCGCTTCCGGCCGGACTCCTGGAGCTACTTGCGCTCGTCCTCCGAGGGCTCGGAGATCGCCCCGACGAGCTCACCGGTTCTCTCGTTCTCCTTGAGCGCGATGTCAGCCTGCGCGACCAGGCCGACGAGCCTGCCGTTCTCGACAACGGGCAGCCGTCGAACCTGGTGGCGGGCCATCAGCTGGAGCGCCTCCTCGAGGTCGTGGTCGGGCTCGACACTGATCAGGTCGCGAGAGTAGACGTCGCCGACTGACGTCGTCTCAGGGGCCGCGCTCTCGGCGACCACTCTCGTCGTGATGTCCCGGTCGGTGATCATCCCGACGAGCCGCTCGTCTTCGATGACCGGGAGCGAGCCGATGTGCTGCTCTCGCATCAACCGCGCGGCCTCGACCACCGACGCCGACGTGCCGATCGAGCGGGGATCCTCGGTCATCGCCTCGCGAACGTTCTTGGCCATCGTGCCTCCTCTCCTCTTCCTTGGGCGATCTTAGTCCTGTTGCCTTCAGATCGCGAGAGCGGACAAGGGCGGCATGCGCCGATCCGTGGCAGGCGGCGCCGCGCCATAGGGGTGGTTTACGTGGTTGAGTACGCTGGCCATCGTCTCTTGAGCGAAAGGTGAATCGGGCATGAACAAGCCGCGCATCTTCCTCGGGTCGTCGGGCAAGCAGGCGAAACTGCTCGAGGCGATCACGCGCGGCCTCGGGGACGTCGCCGACGTCGAGCCCTGGACGACCACGTTCAACCCTGGCCGGTCCACCCTCGATCGGCTCGTCGAGCTCTCCCAGGAGGTCGATTTCGCCGCGTTCGTGTTCGCCCAGGACGACTGGACGACGACGGATGCCTCCCAGACCGGCGAGGCGTCGCCGCGCGACAACGTGGTGTTCGAGGCCGGGCTGTTCGGCGGCGCGCTCGGCATCCGGCGTACGTTCATCCTCCACGCGAACGGCTCGAAGCTGCCGAGCGACCTGCTCGGGCTGACCTCGGTCCGCTACGACCCGGCCACGAGCCCGGCGGAGGTTCGCGCGATCAACCAGAAGCTCCGCAAGGCGATCGAGGCCGAGGGTCGCCGCGGCCCGGTCGAGGGGCTGTGGTGGCAGCTCTCGCTTACCGAACGGAGCGAGGGTGAGCCGTCGGCGGTGAGCCTCCTGCGCATCTCGCGGGACCGGGACGGTGGGCTCACCGTCAACGGCCGGGCCTGGCAGGAGGACGGCACCCTGTCGGCTCGCTACTGGAGCGAGGCTGCAAAGGAGCGCAGGGATCCGGCCGGCATCCTCTACTTCTGGAAGGGCGAGCGCCCTCGCCACCCGAATGCTCCGCAGCTCGAGGGCACCGGCGAGATCAGGGTGGAGACCATCGACCGCGCCACCGGGTACTGGACGACACGGTCGGATCGCGACCCCGGGCTCAATGCCCGAACCGCCGGCGTCTACTTCCGAGCCGACCCCTCAGACCTGCAGGTGCTGGACAGCGGGACCGAGGAGGAGCGGGCCCAACTCATCGCGCA